>CAWFVJ010000015.1:0-67999 GCA_963819175.1 uncultured Acidobacteriota bacterium | reverse complement strand
TAGGACTTGGTGCCCTACCGGCCGCCGGGGATCTCCCGGTCCCCACCAAGCTCAAGTGGGGAGGCGAGTGCCGCGCTGTCGGGGTTCAGCAATCCATCGTGGCGGGGGCCGAGACCGAGTTTGATCAGAGCGCGTGAATCAGGGGTGATTTTGGTTTGCCAGCCGTTCTCCGCCTGGTAGCGGATCATCGCGTCCTTCGTGCGCTGGTCCCAAACGCCGGTAGCTTCGCCATCGAGACGATGCTCGCGAATCAGTGCGGCCTGGATTTGCCCGGCGCGTTCGGAGCTGATGACCTGCTGTCCGTGGCTGGCACGTGCCGTGCTAACCGCGCGCTTGCCTTTTTTGGCTGCGGTGCGCACCCGGCCTTTGGCGGAAACCGCCGCATGGTGCACCTTTGTAAGCTCAATTTGGGGATGCTGGCGCCCCGGATGTCCCGCAAACTGCGGCGCACCGCTCTCACGGCTCGCCTCGGCGGCACAGATGCCGCCCAAGACAAGCGTTGTGCAAACCGTTATTAAGAGGGCCTTTACAAAGGCGGCCCACGGAAAAGCCATATCAGAACGCAAATAAACACCTCAACCACATTCCAGATTCCAGCGAAATCATCTCCGGCCAGTGTCGGATATCATGACACACTATGATGCTCCAGCACCAGCCGAAGATGGGCGAACTGCCGGTTACGGGAGGGTACCCGCCACGAAGACATTCGAGCCGTTCCGGCCCTGTCCATTCGGACGAACCAGGAAGACCACATCCTGCCCCGACTTCAATGACGACTGGACCTTATCGAAAGCCTTCTCATCGGTGATCGGCTGCTTATTAATCTGCATAATCACGTCGCCCCGGCTCAGGTTGACCGTGTCGGCAAAGCCTCCCGGCTTCACGTCCTGAACGACAACCCCACCCTTCGGCAGGCCCATGCGCTGAGCCATTTCCGGCGGGATTGATTTTACGGTCATGCCGAGTTTGCTTTCCTTCGGCTGCTCGGCTTCGCCCTGTTCTTCGACCAATCCGAGTTGCCGTCCGAACAGCTTCTCGCGATCGGCGATGGTTACCGTAAAATCTTCCTTCTTGCCGCCGCGGATGACGGTCAGACGTACCTTGGAACCGGGTTTACGGCTCGAAATGTCGTTCACCAAGTCGTCGCCCGTCTTCACCGGCTGGCCTTCCACGGCGATGATGGTGTCTCCGGACTGCAAACCGGCTTGACCTGCCGGACCTTTGGGTTCGACATCGCTGATGGTAACCCCACCATTGACCCCATAGACGCGGGCAACCGCCGGATCGGGCATGGCGTTGAACATGACGCCAATCGAGCCGCGAACCACCTTGTGATCCGGTCCGATCAAGTCTTTGTAGACCTTGACCACCGTATCGGATGGCATGGCAAACCCGACTCCCTGGTAGCCGGAAGATTCCGTGTAGATGGCGGTGTTAATGCCGATCACCTGCCCGGCCATGTTCACCAGCGGCCCTCCCGAGTTGCCGGGGTTGATGGCGGCATCGGTCTGTATGAACGACTGGAACTGCCGCTGCGGCACAATATTGTTGCGGCCGATGGCGGAGATGATGCCCGCCGTCACCGTCTGGTTCAAGCCGAACGGACTGCCGACGGCCAGCACCCATTCCCCAACCTGCGATTGCTGGGAGTTCCCGAACTTGGCTGCCGGCAGGCTATGGCCGACATCGATCTTGAGCACCGCGAGATCGGTTTCACGGTCGGTCCCGATGACCTTGGCGTTGTAGCTCACCGATGGCGGATCGCCCATCAGGTTGACCCGAATGCGGTCAGCCTTCTCGACCACGTGGAAGTTGGTGACAATGTAGCCGTGCGAATCGACAATCACGCCCGAACCCAGCGAGCGCTGCCGCATCCCTTCCGGTGGAGCGCCGGGGCCATTGGGATTCTGTCCGCCGAAGAAGCGGTCGAAGAAGTCCTGGAAGGGATTGTCCTCACCGCCCTGTCCCTGTCCCTGTCCGTTGTCCTGATTGTCGTCGCCCTGCGGCGGCGTGCCGCGGCGGAAGCGCCGGTGCGGGCTCTTGATCGTCGATTCCGTGTTGATGTTGACCACCGTCGGCTCGATTTGCTTTGCCACTTGAGTGAAAGCGTTCGACACCGCCTGTGGATTGACATTGTTGACCTGTAGCGGGGTAGCGTCTGTGGAATCGACGGTTTTGCCCTTTACGCCAGTGGCGACAACCGTGCCGATCAGTATCCCCAACGCCAAGGTCACTAAGACTACCAGTGTCGAAGCGAAACGATTAGTTTTCATCTTGCGAGAAGCCGCCTCCGTTAGCGGATCAATGCACTCTTACTTATCTGATGCACACTCGTATTCAGCCCGGCCCATAACAGCGCAAGCATTATTGTTCCCGTACCAAATTGGCATTGGCCGATGATTCCCAGAATTGATGCTTGGCGCGTTCAGGCACTCTGCGGGGAACTTACTCCCTGCTCATTAGACGCGCACGCAGGTACGTTCGTTACCAGAAGAATTGTAGCCCGAGGCCGCCGTGTATGCATCTCATAGGACCTCCTTCGCCAGTTCCACCTCCGGCTGCCGCACCTGCCCCAGTAGTTCACTGATCAACACCCCTGCCAGAATCAAGCCGGCTCCGGCGGCCGCCCGCAACCCGAGACGCTCGTCGAGCAGAACGTAGGAGGTCGCCCAGGCAAATACCGGTTCCACCGAAAAAATCAGGGCCGTGTGCGTCGGTGGCGTGAACTGTTGCGCCCAGCCCTGCACCACAAATCCGGTGCAGGTCGACACCAGCGAAGTGATTCCTAGAGCCCAAAGCACCGTCGGCGACCACACAATGCGCACCGGCTCCAGCAACGGCGCCGACGCCAGCATCACCACCGCGCAGGTGGCGATCTCGACCACCACGATCTGGGCGAACGCATGCTTCTGGGTAGCCCGCCCTAAGACTATGATTTGAAAGGCGAAAGATACGGCACACCCCAGTGTGAGCAGGTCGCCCAGGTTGATTCCGCCCAGCCCGGCGCCCCCGCCGGGAACTGCCAAAAGATATAACCCGAAAAAAGCCGCCGCCACTCCCGCCAGCGTCCAGCCATTCACCCTTCGCCGCCAAAAGACGGCCAGAAACACCGGAACCAGCACGACACAAACGCCGGTCAGGAATGCCGACTTGGAAGGCGTGGTCAGCCGCAACCCCAGGTTCTGGAACTGGTAGCCCGCGCACAGCCAGAGGCCCGCTCCAATGCCGGCCCGCAGCGTCCGGCGGCTGATCGACGCCAGGTGCCCCCGGAAAATCACCGCCAGAATGATCGCTGCCACCGTGAATCGGACCGCGTTGAAAGCCAGCGGCGAGGCATCGAGCAAGGCGTTCTTCACCAAAACAAACGTCGAGCCCCAGACGAAGGTGATGAACATCAGCAGAACGTGAGCTTTCAGCGAGCGCGACAGGAAGAGCCTTTCCGCCTCAAACTGTTGAACGTGTCACCCTGAGGAGCACCGCCCGTTTCCGGCGGCGGGACGTGAGGGTCCATGCATTCCTCCTCAATCCCAAAAGAATAGCACCTGTTGGTGGCCCACATTTGCCCGCAGTTGGCTAATGTGGGATCAAACAGGCCGGGTGCCCCACGTCCCGCCCTTCTGTTGGGCTGACGTGGGGTTGTTGCTTTGTCTTCGGTACATCAACAGGCACTTGCCTCACTCCGCCAACCCCGCAAGCGTGAGCACAGTCAGCAGAATGCGCTTGAGCGCCACCGTGCGTCCGCGCGCGATGAACCACTCCTGAAGCGTGTGTGCACGGGCTCCCGTGCCGCCCGCGCCGATGGCCAGCGCCTGCACCCCAAGCGATAGCGGAATGTTGGCGTCGGTGGAGGCGCAATGCACGTGCGACCTGATGCCCAACTGTGAATCGACGGCGCGCAACGCCTCCAGAATGAATGCCCCGTCGGTGAGCTCGGCCGCCGGACGATCGCCGATGACGCGCACCTGCGTTTGCACCCCGGCAGCGCTTCCCAATCCGCCCACAATCTCGTTCACGATGGTCTGAAGTTGCCCCTCGACGGAGGCGATCCTGGCCGGATCGGTGGAACGCAGATCGACCCGCATCAGCGCCGATTCCGGAATCGCGTTCACCGAGGTTCCGCCCTCGATGATGCCCACGTTCAGCGTCGTCCGGGGGTCGTCGGGCAGGGCAATCCGGCTGAGCCGTTCGATCACCCGCGCCAGCAAAACGATGGGATTCGCCGTTCCGAAGTCGCTCCAGGAGTGCCCTCCCGGCCCGCTGATAGAAACCTCGAAGCGACGGCTGCCAAGCGCTTCGGTCACGATCGTGTCCGTACCGGCGCCATCGAGCGCCAGCATGCACTCGATCTTCGTGCGCCATTGCTCATCTTCAAAGAAGTGCCGCATACCCCGCAGATTGCCTTCGCCCTCTTCGCCCACATTAGCCAGAAACAGCAGCGGCAGACGGGTTTTGATTCCCGTCGCCTGCATGGCTGCGGCGATCGCCAGCAGCGCCACCAGACCCGCGCCATTGTCGGCGATCCCGGGCCCGACCAGCCGTTCGCCGTCGCGCCGCACCTCCAGCTTGGTCTCGGAGAACACGGTATCGACATGGGCTGAAATCGCCACGAACGGCCCCTGCGCCGTGCCCGGCAGCAAGCCAACGACGTTGCAGACGGCATCCATATGCGCCTGCTGCAAACCGCATTCGACGAACTTACCCAGCATCCATTCGGAACGTGGACGTTCGCGGAACGGCGGGGCGGGAATGGCCGTCACCTCGAGCTGTCGGTCAGCCATTTCGCGCTCATGCGACTCGAACCACCCGAAGGCGTCGTGGACAGATTTCATCCCGGCCAGCCGCGTCACCTCTTTACGCGTCTGCCGCTGCCCGAATCCCCCGCCATTGATCAGCTCGACTTGCTCGTTAAAATTCATACGCGCGTCCGAAGAATCTGAATGGTACACGAAAGCCGCTGGCTCTGTCGTATTTGCCGTTGGCAGCCCAATCAATGGGCCTTTGTGAGCACGGGTGCCCCACGTCCCGCCCCTCTGTTGGGCTGACGTGGGGTAGTTTCTTGCGAAACAGTACATGTGCCCCATTCAATCCCGCTGCTGGCTGGTGTGAGGCAGCTTCCGCGATTAAGGCGTTTTGCTCATAGCATGATGCTGGCTCGGCAGCTATCCTAAGAATTGACATAGAATCAACTAGCTGGAATCGGGCCACTACAGACCGTTCCCGGCGAGCTGCGTTAGAGACACACGATGAAAGCGCTCACTCCCAAGCGGCCTCGGGTGTTCTTTCCTGTATTCCTCTAGTCTGAGTGCCAAGGAGGCGCACATGAGTGTTCCCAAGGGCTTTTGGCCCCGGATGTCCTCCGGCCGGATTGCAGCCATTTACTTCGTCACGTCCATCCTATGGATATTCGTCTCGGACCAGGCTCTCAGCTTGGCGGGGCTGTCCATGGCACGAGTGATCCAGATTTCGATTTTTAAGGGCGTCGTGTTCGTCGCCGTAAGCACCTGGTTGGTGTACAGCCTGCTGGAGAAGGCGCGGGCACGGGCGATGGAAGAGCTTCGCGCTCACCGGGCCTACCTCGATGAGCTGTTTGATACGGCACCTGAAGCAATCTGCTTACTCGACATGAACACCCGGGTCCTGAGCGTGAACCGGGAGTTTACCCGGATGTTTGGCTACGAGAAATCGGAAGCGGTGGGCCGGAACATTCTCGATCTGACTGTGCCTGACGAGTTGCGAAGCGAGCTGGAAGGCCACCGGGACTCGATCGCTCTCGGTGAACGGCTGGACAAGGAGACGATTCGAAGGCGTAAGGATGGCACACGTGTGCACGTTTCCGTGGTTGCGGCACCGGCCACCCTCATCGGCGGAGAGGCTGCCATACACGCTGTCTATCGGGATTTAACCGAGCGCAAGAAGGCGGAACAGCAGCTTCAGGCCACGGCTGACAGGCTGCAAGCTATCCTCGATAATGCGCCGGTAGGAATTGTGATTACCAACCGCGAAGGCCGCTTGATTGAATACAATGCGGCCCATCTGCGAATGTGCGGGTACTCGGCCGAAGAGCTGAAAGGCATGTCGTTCGCGGATTATACCCACCCGGATGACATTGCGGAGAACCTCCAGTTATTTGACCTGGTGACAAGCGGCAAGCGGCAATCTGTCGAAATCGAGAAGCGCTATCTGCGCAAAGATGGCAGCATCATTTGGGGCCGCGTTATCAGTTCCAGTCTGAGCGAAGATACCAATATTGGAATCATCGAAGATATCACCGAGCGCAAGAAGGCGCAGCAGGCGCTTGCCGAGAGCGAGGAAAGACTTCGAACGATTGTGGAACTGGCTCCTGACGGAATCTTTGTCGTAGGCGAACAAGGCCATATCATCGAGGTGAACCAGGCCGCGTGCTATCAACTCGGGTACACCCGCAGTCAACTGCTCCGGCTCAAGATATTTGATTTCATCGCCCCGCGATTTGCGCAGAGGGTCGCGAACCGCCTGAAGGGGAACGTGCCCTCCGGGACTTACGAAAGCGCCCACATCCGGTCGGACGGGGTTGAAGTGCCCGTGGAACTGAGCGTCGCCAAGATTGTGTACCGCGGAAATCCGGCCTTTCTCGGAATCACCCGTGATACGAGCGACCGCAAACGTGCCGAGGAGCAAAGGGAAAAACTGGAGCAACAGCTTCGCCAGTCGCACAAGATGGAAGCCGTCGGCCGGCTCGCCGGCGGCATTGCCCATGACTTCAACAATCTCCTCATGGTCATACAAAGCTACGCGGAAATACTGCAGGAAAGCCTTCCCGCCCGGGACACGCGCCGCAAAAACACGCAGGAAATCATGAAGGCTGCCGATCGCGCCGCCGGCCTTACGCGACAAATGCTGGCCTTCAGCCGCAAGCAGATCCTTTCGCCGGTCGTGCTCGATCTGAATTCGGTAATCGGCGAGACCGCGAAGATGCTGCGGCGCGTCATCGGTGAAGATATCGAATTCCGCGTCAACCCGGCGGGGTCACTGTGGCCGATCATGGCCGACTCGGATCAGATCATGCAGGTGGTGATGAACCTTTGCGTCAACGCCCGCGATGCGATGCCTCAAGGCGGCACGCTCACGGTCGCAACTGGAAATGTCACCGTTGCCGAAGGCGGTGCCGGCGAACCCGAGTACGTAGCGCCGGGTGACTACGTGAAGCTTTCGGTCACCGATACCGGAGCAGGGATAGACAAAGAGTTACAGGCGCAAGTCTTCGAACCCTTCTATACGACCAAGGCGGTTGGCAAGGGAACTGGGTTGGGACTGTCCACGGTTTACGGCATTGTGAAACAAAGTGACGGCTACGTGTGGGTCGATAGCGAACCTGGTCAGGGCGCTTGTTTCACGGTTTATCTGCCCAGGATCAAGCAGGCCGTTGCCCTCGCGACGTCGGAGAAGGCCGAAACACCGTCACGAGGAAACGAAACCCTTCTGGTGGCCGAAGATGAAGAATCCCTGAGGGACGCCGTATGTGACTACCTGAGCAGCCTGGGATACACGGTGCTTGCAGCCGGCTCAGGCCTGGAGGCGCTTTCGGCAGCCAGTCAACACGAGGGACACATCGATCTGCTGATAACGGATCTCGTGATGCCGAAAATGAGCGGCAGAGAGTTGTCGCAAATGCTGGGAAGTCTTCGCCCTGAGCTGAAGACGATCTACATGTCCGGCTACTCGGATGACGCGATCCTTCGGCACGGCATTCAAGAGATGGGTGCGACCTTCTTGCAGAAGCCGTTCAGCCTCGAGCACCATCGCCCGCAAAGTGCGCGAAACCCTCGGCCCCTCTAAAGCCGTGCAATAACCGCCCGCGCCTAACTCTGGTGGCCCACATTTGCCGCAGTTGGCTAATGTGGGAACAAAGCAAAGGCTCGGGTGCCCCACGTCCCGCCCTACTGTTGGGCAGACGTGGGGTAGTTGCGTTCTGGCGGGTGACATTCAGGCTGACTTAGAGCGTGAGTGCTGTTGGGGATCTCCAGCGCGCATCTTGGGCAGGAAGATTTGGAATACTGTCCCACGCCCTTGCGCGCTTCTTACGCGAATCGTGCCACCGTGCTTCTGCACGATAGTTCTTGTGACCCACAGACCCAGGCCGTTGCCGACCGTTCCCTTGGTCGTGAAAAATGGCTCGAAGATATTGCGCCGATGCTGAGGATCAATGCCGCGACCACTATCGGCAACCGTTATTCTCAGACCGGGTTTTTGTGCGTTGCCCCATTCGCGAAAGGGACTCACTCGCAAGAGAAGTCGTCCGCCGCCTGGGCACGCGTCGACAGCATTGGAGATCAAATTGGTAAACACCTGCCGCAACTCGCCCTCATTGGCCAAGATGAATTGTTCTGCAACGCGGCGTCTGTCTACATCGATTGAGTTTTCGCATCGATGGCAAACAAGTCATTGACGAGTTGAAGCAAGTCTATGGCGGCTCCATCCTTCGGATTGAGGCGCACCGATTCGACCAGCTTCCTGCGTGCGTGCGCCCAGCACGCAGCATGAATCACGCGCGCTCCCCCCAGGCCGTCGTAAGCGGCATACCCGTCTGTTTGGAGCAGACCTTGGAACTTCTTCAAGAACTGCCTCGGCCCCTCCCGAGCGCGACTCATGCGAAAGTCGAAGACCACCTCACGGCCTGGACTGCCGTATTGCCACAGATAGCCTTGGTGATTTCTGCCGCGGCGATCATGCATTTGCACGCCCACCGGCGTCTCATCGGCCTGGATATATCCGCTTCCGATCAGCTCTTGCCGCATCGCTTCCACCAGTGGTATCAGCGACTCGCCCACCTGCATCACCCATCCGTCCATGGTCGCCCGGCTGATCTCCACCCCAACATCGCGAAGTAAGATCGCGCTTTGACGGTATAACGGAAGGTGGCTCGAGTATTCGTTAATCAGCGTGTCGATCACCACGCGATCGCTCACCAGGCTTTTCTCGATGATCCTTGGCGGCAGCGGCGCCGCCATCACACCCTGCTCCTCGCAGCTCTTGCAGGCCCTCTTTTGCGCTTGGTCACCACGACGAAGTACTTCAGCAGCTCCACATCCAGATGCTCGCTCTCCTCGTAGCCGATCACCGCGGTCTCCGCTCCGCACTGGCCGCATACGCATTGCGCGGGGGTGTATGCAATCACCCGCTCCACCCGCGGCAGATTCGCCGGCAACGACTGACGGCCAGGATGCTTACGGCGGTTTCGCGTGGAAGGTAAGCGTTCGCGTTGGCTTTCCGCTTGGACCTCCTCATCACTGACCCCCGGTTCTTCTTCCAGCAACTCCATCTGCAGGGTCGCCAGCTTCTCGCTGCTCGGACCATACTTCGCAATCCGCTGCAGACGCAGCTTCTCTTCCAGCATCTGAACCTTCAACTCCGCAAACTGTAAACGCTGCTGCGTGGAATCCAGTTGCTGCTGCGCGGTGTCCAGTTGCTGCTTCAGGTTTGCGATGATGGCTGCGTCAGCCAGAGACGGCAATGGGATCGGAGTGGACGTTGTCGAGGGCTGGGAGATCTCACTCACGATGTGTGTTGAATAGCAGAAACTCTTGTGGATGCACAAGCGTTTTCTTCAGTATTTATGCGGTAAATCGTGCCCTTTGAGGTTCTTCGCCGACAGGCCTGCGATACCACCTGCGACGCTCGGTTTGCCCAAGATCGATGCCGCCGATCAGCATCGCCAACTCTTCCTGCGTGAGCGTAACCTTGGTCTGTCCTTCACTCGCAATAGGCCAGCGGTAGCGCCCTTTTTGAAGCGTTTTCGCACATACCCATATCCCTGTGCCGTCCCAATAGATCAGCTTCAGCCGATTTCTCTGTGCGTTGGAAAACAAAAACAGATGCCCACTGAGAGGGTCACACTGCAATTGATCGCGCACCAAACCATAGAGAAGAGCTTGAGTTCTCCTGAATCTTCCGGAAATACAGCTCGACGGCCTCATCCAGCACCTGTGCGACATTTACGACAGAATGCTCAGTGTCATTGCGATAAAAGCCCAAAGTTGTGCGTGAGACATTTGCAAGCCGCCTCAATTCCTCGTCGATAGCGGCGATTAACTTGGCCGCATCTGCGTCCAACGACGGATTGGCGCAAAGCACATAGAGCAAGTTCATGACAGCAGCAATCGGATTATTGATTTCATGAGCGAGGGTCGCGGCCATACGTCCGGCAGACGCTAGCTTTTCGTCCCTGATCAGCGATTTGTGCCCGCGTTGCCGCTCGGTAATGTCTTCGTGTGTCGCCACTACGCCAACGATTCGGCCATTCTCATCTTTCACCGGGAAGGCGGAATTGAAGATGGTCTTGCGCTGCCCGTCGAAAGTCTCGATTTCAACAACCTGGTTGACCGACGTTTCCCCGTTCCGTACGGCACGGTAGCCGGCCCATTCTTCGAGCTTCACCTGCTTTCCCGTGGAGGCCCACCAGCCTTTGTAGACGGCGTACCGCTCCTCGCCACCAAACCGCACACCTCCCCAGATCTGTTGCAGGGCGGTATTGGCGAAAATCAATTCTCCTTGGGCATCGGTGAACAGCGACTCCGATCGGCAGGTTGTCCACGATCGTGCGCAGGTGGCCCTCACTGCGGCTCAGGGCTTCCTCCACCCGCTTCCGCGCGGCCAACTCGGTGTGCAAGCGGGCACACGTTGCATCAAGTTCCTTGAGCGCATCCGTCAGTGCTTTCGCCTGTTCTTGAGCCTCCATCTTCTGGCTGTTGTCGCTAAAGACTTCAACCGCTCCCACGGTGCGGCCCCGATGGTCACAAAGAGAGCACGCGCGCACGCTCACGGGAAACCTTGTGGCCGAGCTTGTGACGAAGGTAAATGTCCCCATCGTGTGGAACTCCGCTGGCCATCGCGTGGCTTACCGGGCATTCTTCCTTGCAAAGCTGGCAACCGGACCCATCGACGTGCATCAGGATATTGTCGTTGCACTTCGAGCCCAAAACGTCTTGTGCGGAATATCCCGTCAGTCTTTCGGCTGCTTTGTTCCAGTAGGTAATCCTGCGCTGGCGGTCCAGGCAATAGACGGCGTCATGCAATTGTCCATCGACTCTTGCAGAACTCGTCGCCGTTTCCTGCGGAGGGCTGATGTGTCTTGGTCCATTGCGCCCCGCGTCCACTTTCAGGGGGGTCTATCAGATTGCCATGGGCAGGTACTTGAAAAGTGTGCAAAAGTGCACACTTTACCTAACATTAATTACGATTTGAATTATAAAATTGCAAAGAATCACCTTAATCATGAAGGATTACGTTCAGCAGGGAGCTGTTCACTTGCAGTCCGCCGTTGTAGTCAATGAAGCCCATTTTGCGGAATCGGTTCATGAAGAAGTTGATTCGCGATCGCGTGGTGCCAATCATCTGCGCCAAAGTCCCTTGATCGACTTTGGGAATGATCGTCTCGGGTTTTCCTTGCTTGCCAAATTGAGCGAGCAATAACAGGGCCCGGGCCAGTCGTTTCTCACTGGAATTGAAAAGCTGATCGACCAAGTCCTCTTGAATTCGGGCGTTACGGGAAAGCAGGAAGGTCGTAAATGTATTCGATAGTGAGGATTGCTCGTGGAGGGTTTTTATCATCAGCGCTCGTTCGATTCTTGAGCACCGCAGCACTCCGCCATCGCCGTGGCGCTCGTCAGACGGATGGGATGAGAGGAAGCAATCGATTCCTCCCCTACGAAATCGCCAGCGTCCAGCATTGCGATGGTCGCTTCCTTCCCTTGTTTGGAGACCACCGTGAGCTTTACTTGGCCCCTTTGGATATAAAAGACAGCATCGGCAGGCTCACCCTGGGAGAAGACACGATGTTTTTTTCGGATCTTAAGGATCGTCCTACCCATGCCAGCTTCTCTGAGAAAGGACTCCGGATCGAACGTCGCTTGTTTTGCAGGTCGCATGTTAAGGCCTCATTCCCACTCCATCGTCACTCGTAAGGCATCCCCAGTTCGTTGTCGGGGCAATCCTCCAAACTGAATGGTAATGAAAAAGGGCTTGACTGAACAGTGCGATGCTATCACGCTCCGGGGTGATGCCCGGCACATGATCTGCCCGGGTAAACGTCTAAAGTCAAGCCTCCACCCAAGTGTTTGTCTTCTTCGGCCCGCACGACCACTCGGGCGAGAAAAGACCTTGAACTCCACTGGGACCGCCCCTCCAAGGCAGGATTCGGCGGTTAGCCCTTAAAGGATTCGAAGTGCGATTTGCGGGTGATCCCCGAGCGCCCATTTCGGCACCGCCCTCATTAGAGAACCTCGCAGCAGAGCCCCAGGAGCTTGGCCCGGGATCGCATTGCGACGATTCTCTGAAATTTGCAAACAACCTAACCAACTATATCGCGTCGCAACGCATATCGAGTTTGTCTCGGTGGAGGCGACAAATGTCTGCAGTCATTCTTTACGTTGATAGTGACGCTGGTGCACGACGGGCTCAAAAGCTGCTTCTGGAAAGTGCGGGATATCAAGTGCTCACGGCCGAAACTGTGGCCGAGGCTCACCGAATCTTTAGCTCCGCTCCCGATCTGGTCATTGCCGAGTACGATGTGGCGGAGGATGCTAACGGCACCAAGCTGGCTGCCGAATTGAAGGCGGCTCGTCCCGAGTTACCTGTTCTTTTACTCTCCGCAACGGAAAAGCCTGCTGGACTGGAACACGTCGAGGCTTTTGTACACAAGCTGGAGGGACCGAAAGTTCTACTGGACAAGGTTCAGCAGTTGTTAAAGCCCCGCGTGTGATCAGCTCATGCGCACCCAAACCGGCTGACAGCGAGTCCGGTTTGGGGTTAGATGGGTGTGGCCCTTATCACTTTCGTTCCCTCAATCACGCTCCGAGCGGAAACAGTTTCAACACGAAAAAACCCAGCCATCAGGCGCTGGCCGGGCTGGAATTTCTTGAAACTTGTCAGATAAGCAGCTAGGACTATCTTCAGATTACGCATTATCGGTCACGTAATCATTATCGGACATAGAACGGCTGCGCAATCGGTGTCTTTTATGCCTTTTTATCGTCCTTTACGGCGGGTTCTTCGTCCTTTTTGGTGGGTAGGCCGACGATGGTAATCTGCCCGATTCCGGCCACGTTTTTGCCCTTGGGCTCCGCTGCGCTCGGCAGATAAACCGTCTTGCAATGCTCGCAGCGGTACACTTCCGCGTTCTTTCCCCAGGCGCGCTCCACGTCTCCACAAGCGCATTCGACCGTGTCGAAGGCGTAGAACCATCGTTTCAGGTGCCCGCCGCACAGCTTGCCCTTCTCATCTTTTTCATTGCAGGCGCGCTGCAAAGGCATCTTGATCTTTACTTTGTGATTGGGCAATTGCTGCGTCTGAGCGGTGTTTGAGCTTGCGATCGGTTCCATTTGCGTTGCTTCTGTGGCCACGGGTTTCCTTTGTGATTTTGCCCCAACAGGCGCTTCAGCCGGAGGGTTTGGTATACGACTATTTTAGCTCAGGAACTCGGTCCCTGCTGACTATCCTTGCCGACTATCCCTTAAAGATGATGGCCGCTCCTCCGGCTGCCTGCGGCGCCACGACCACGCCGCCGGGCGTTTCGCGATGCGCAACTCCCTGCGCGAGCCTCCGGATGGCCTTGGCGCCATCGTCCGTACGAATGGCAATCGCGGCGATCAGCGGCAAAGAATCAATCGCGACTTCCGGCAGTTCCGCGCGCAATGCTTCCGGCGGCAGCAGGCGCAGGCGGCTGTGCTCGAAGTTGAGCGCGTATCCTCCGGCTGCGTCGGCCACAGCGGAGCGGCCGGCAAGCAACGAAAAGCGCGCCGCCGATTCCGCCGGATTCTCCACGGCAAGCACAACTTCCTCCAGGGCAACCGCGTGGTTGGGATGGTCCATGAATCGCGGCTGCCATATCGCCTCGGGCGTGAGATGGCGAATCAACTGGATGCGGCCCTCCGGCGCGTCCGGCAGCGGCAGCCGGGCGAAGCGAGCGCGCAGGCCGTTCGGGTCGGCGTCGTCGACGGGGCGCTCCAACCAGGCGACGCCCGGAATGTCTATGCCCGCTTGCCGCAGACGCCGCAGGTTCTCCACCTCGTCGCCTATCGAGAGAGCGATGATATGCAGTCCCGGATGCCTCGCAAGAAAGCTCTCCAGCCCGTTGCTATAGCAACCCGGGTCGACAATCGCGATCAGTTCCAGGTATCCCCGGCGCAGCATGATGCAGCGATTGGCGGTGCCGAACGGCTCGACCGGGCCATCGGGCTTCCGCCTGCCGGAGTGCCGCGCCCTCGGCGTCAACTTGAACCCAAGTCGTTCGAAAGCCGCAGCCAGCGAGTCGAGGTCGTGTCCGGCAACTCCAGCGTGATCGATGTCTATTGCATTCATGACGTTTCCAATCTAATACTTCTAGTCTTACAAAATCTTCTCTCTGAACTCTGTGACACGGAATTCTTTGTGCCTCCGGAGGATGGCTATACCAGCTGCTGTCACCCTGAGGAGTCGTCCGCGAGGACGCGACGTAAGGATCTATGTATTTGCCTTCTCCGGGCTTCGGGTGAACACCGGAAATGCTTAGGATCGTCACGTCGGTTCGACCGAGCGATACCTCCTCACGATGTCACCGTAGCGAAGGACACAGTATCCATGCCCCTTCAAAGAGGCTATTTTGGAAACGTGTTCGAAAGGCTTCAGTATTCCACTGAGACCAGGAACAGGCCGCTGGCGGGCGCGGTCGGGCCGGCGGCGGAGCGGTCGCGAAGCTCCAGGATGCGCCGCACATCCGCGGGCGCCAGCGTTCCCTTCCCTACCAGCAAAAGCGTTCCCACCAGGTTGCGCACCATGTGGTGCAAAAAGCCGTCGCCACGCACTCGATAGAACAGTAAATCTCCCTGTCGCTCCAGCCGTGATTCGACGATTGTGCGCACGTTCCCCACATGCCTTGGCGGAGCGGCACCCGCGTCTTGCAGCCGTTGGGTGCGGTCGGAATCGGCTGCCGCGAACGAGGTGAAGTCGTGCTGGCCGACGATCAGCGGCGCTGCCTCGGCCATCGATCGCTCGTCGAGCGGATAGGGATGATGGGTCACATAGCGGATGAGGAACGGCGGACAAATATCTCCGCGGTAGATGCGATACTCGTAGCTCTTCCCGCGTGCGGAGTGCCGGGCATGAAAGCCGGCGGCCGCCTCTTCCACGCGAAGCACGCGTATCGCCGGAGGCAGTCGGTCGTTGAGCACGATCCTGAAATTTTCCAGCGGAATTCGCGACTCGGTTTGAAAGCTCGCAACCTGTGCCAGCGCATGCACACCGGCATCGGTCCGTCCGGAGCCCTGCGGCAGAAGCTTTTCTCCGGTGACGGTCTCGATTGCGGCGGCCAGCGTGCCTTGTATGGTCGCGGCCCCCGGTTGCACCTGCCACCCGTGGTAATCGTAACCGTCGTAGCTGATGGTGAGCTTAAGAGTGCGCAACAAACAGTGTTCCTTGGGGTTCGGGTTGATGTTATTTGCCTGCTGCGGCGGTTGCATGGCATTTACCGCGTACGAGATCACCGTCCAAATTACCCGGTCGGCTATATACTATTTCACTTCCAGGCTTTTTCGTGAACTCTGCTCTGTTGGTGCAAGTTCGGCGGCAGACGGTTTGGAAGTTTGCGACCTGGTTCGTGGCACGCTTTGGCCCGCCACGATTACGAACTCGATGGAAATGAAGCTTGCACCTTTCAGCATTGGCGTCAGCATCCGTGCGGAAGGACTTAGGGACGTCATACTCATTGTCGAATGAACCAGACACCGATCAGCAGTGATATTCCGGAGAAGAAGAGAATGCCAGCCTTACGCTCCCTTGCCTTTTCGAAGGCGGCGGTAATCGTAGCCTCGCTTGCACTGATGGTCAGCGGGAGTTCCGCTCAGCAGGACCCGGGCAGCAAGCCCCTTCCCGATGCCCCGACCAATCAGACCGCCATGCAGAATTACGGCGTGCCCCGGTCGGTCCTGACCGTGACGGGACCCTACAAAAGCCGCAGCGTTCCGCCGGTGAACCTGATGAATTCGCCACGGCTCGATTCGCTGATTAAAGATGGCGTGATCATGCTCTCGATGAGCGATGCCATCGCGATTGCGCTGCAGGATAACCTCGATATCGACATTGCGCGCTACAACCTGCCCATCGCGGATACGGATGTTCTACGCACCAAGGGCGGCGGCACACCGCTGGGCGTCGCCACGGGCGTTGTGTCCGGCACGCCGGGCGGCACCGGAACCGGTGTGTCCGGAGGCGCGCTGACCTCAACCGGCAGCAGCGCGGGCGGCACCACCGCGGGCACGGGCGGCGCGGGCGCCGGCACATCCGGCCTGGTTCTGTCGTCGCTGGGCGCCGGACCGGCGGCACCGCAGTTCGATCCATCGGTCGTCGGCAATCTTTCAAATCGAACGCGCGGTCTCGCCGCAGGGAAATGCCACAACCGGGCAGTTGGACGTATCGCAAAACACCAGCACGGCGAACTTCACCTACTCCCAGGGGTTCGTCACCGGAACAAATCTGGGCGTTACGTTCAACAACACGCGACTTACCACCAACAGCTCTTTTGCGACATTTGTCCCCGAACTGGCATCGAGTTTCCGGCTGACGCTTACGCAACACCTGCTTCAGGGCCGGAGCTGGGCGGTCAACAACCGCTTTATCACGATCTCCAAAAACAATCGCTTGATCACCGACGAATCGTTCCGCCAGCAGATTATCTCCACGGTAGCGCAGATCCAGGATATCTACTGGGACCTGGTGAGCGCCTACGAAGATTTGCGAGTGAAAAAGGAGACCATGGCGTTCGCCGAGCGCACGCTCTCCGACAACAAGAAGCAGTTGCAGATCGGCACGCTGGCTCCAATCGATGTCACGAACGCGGAGTCGCAGGTCGCGACCGCGCGCCAGAACGTTATCGTTTCCGAAACCAACCTGCAATTGCAACAGCTCTACACCATCAACGCACTCAGCCGGAACATAGGTGCTTCGCAGGTGCGCTTCGCGCCGATTGTTCCGACCGATACGATGGTCATCCCCCTCACCGAGGCAGTTGAACCGACGCAGGACTTGGTCACCGAGGCGGTCGCAAAAAATCCCACCCTAACGCAGGCGCGAATCGACCTGAAGAACCGCCTGCTCAACGCCAAGGCGGCTGCAAACGGCTTGCTGCCCATGCTGGACCTGGTGGGATTCTACGGGGGATCTTCGCTGGCCGGGACCTTCAACAATAACCTGTGCGCGGCCGGAAGCCGGTTTGTCGGAACTTCCATCTGCACTCCGCCGTTCCCTTCTCCATCCGGCTACGGCTCGGCGTTCAGCGACGCATTCAACAACAGCGCGCCGGATAAAGGCGTGGCTCTGAACCTGATCATACCGATCCGCAACCGCCAGGCGCAGTCGGTGCAAGTGCGCTCCGAGTTGGAAATCCGCCAGGCGCAGGTGCGCTTGCAGCAGTTGGAGAACCAGGTCATCATCGCCGTTCGCAACGCGCAGTTTGCCTTGCAGCAGAACAAAGCCCGCGTGGACGCAGCGGTTGAAGCGGAGCGTTACGCACAGGCAAATTTGCAGGCGGAGCAGAAGAAGTATCAGTTTGGCGCTTCGACCAGTTACCTGGTCTTCCAGCAGGAAACCAATCTGGCTACGGCCGAGGAGAACCTGCTGGCAGCCAAGATCGCCTATGCCAAATCGCACGTCAATTTCGATCAGGTGATGTCGCGCACGCTACAGCGCAATGGCATTCTGCTGGCCGACGCCGAGACCGGCAAGATCAGCATTCTGCCGCTGACACCCGACGCGGCCCCGACCAAGAACCTGCCGACCGCGGTTTCGCCGGAGATCCCGCCCAAGGGAACTTCGACCCAACCGTTGCTGAACACGCCGAACTACCCGGGACCTGGCCAGCCGAATCAGCCAACGGCTCCGCCTCCGCAACCCTGAGTATTCTTGCACGCGTTTAAGGCGGCCCTCGCAGGCCGCCTTTTTCTTGTTTTCGAAACGCGCCGTTTTTCCGGCGGCGCCGTCGCTGGTGTCATCGTGAGGTTGAGCCGTTTTGCGGGCGTCTGAGCCCGCAGGCGAAATCCTGAGCGCAGCGAAGGAACTCGGTTTCAGGTTCGCCGCCTGTGCGAACCGACGTGACAATCTATGCATTTCACCAACCACACCTGGGGCCGAAAAAAACAAATGCATGGACCCTCACGTCGCATCCTTACGGACGCTCCTCAGGGTGACATGCTAAAGCAGTTGCCCTTCACTCGAAACCGCACGTCGCGCAGCTTTACGAAGGGACTTCTCCCACCAGCACCGGGTTGGAGGTTGGGGCCGGAGAACCTTCTTCCGGCTCGATTGTGAGCGCGAACCCCTTGGCTTCCACCGCCGGAGCCTGCGGACACATCATCGTGGCGCTTCCCTGTGCGTCGGGCTTCACCATACCAGCGGAGATGGGAGCACCTTGCATGGGCAGTATCCAGAGTTGGTAGGTCATGTGCGCCGGCAGCGCCCGCAGATTGCTGGCCATCAGCAACAGCCGGCCCTGCTCGCGCGAATAGATCGCCTCAGCCTGAGGTTCCCGCTTAGCCAGTCCGGCTTTCATCGGCACGCGCATGGTGGAGCGCGAGTTCAGCATGGCCAGCACATGCGATGCGTTTTCCAAAGATGCCTGTTCCTGCTGATGTTGTGTCTGCTCCTTGTGCAGGTCCTGCCGCAACGCTGTGAGTTGAAAACGCAGCCGCGCATTTTCCGTCCATAACAGACCCGCGGCAATGGCCAGCATAAGAGCCCCGGTATAAATGGCCGCCCACCAGCGCGGATACGCCGCCTCGGCGGGCTTCCGGCTGCTGCCGATCTCATGGATTGTCTCTTCGCCGATATCGGCGAACAAGCGTTCGCGCACACGCGCGGGCGGAGCGACCTCGGGAGCGGTGAGGGCTACGGCTGCTAAGTCCGTCCGAATACGCTGCAGTTCGGTGCGGCACGAACTACAGGAACCGAGGTGCCCGGAGATGCGCGACACCTCCGCCGACTCCAACGAGCGCATCGCATAGAGGGCCAGATCGTCGGTGGAAATCTCGTGTGTGTTCATCGTTGTTCCAGCGCCCTCCTGACGGCAAGCAGTGCCGAACGGATTCGCGTTTTGATCGTGCCCAGCGGCTCGCCCGCCTGGGCAGCGATATCTGCATGCGTCAGTCCCTGGAAAAATGCCAGCTCCAGCGCTACTCGTTGTTTTTCCGGCAGGGCGTTCAACGCCAGGCGAACCCTTTCAATCGCCAACTTGCGCTCAACCTCGCCGGCCATGTCCTCGTCGGCCACCAGTTGAACTTCCGACAGATCTTCCTGGAGACGCTGCTTGCGTATCCAGTCGATGGCGCGGTTGCGCGCGATGACCGCCAGCCAGGGAGCCAGTTTGCCGCGCGCTCCGTCGAACTGCTGCGGCGATCGCCACAAGTTCAGAAAGATGTCATGCAGAATATCTTCCGCAATGCCGGCGTCCCTCACCACACGCAGCGCCACCGAGTAAACCACGCGGGAATAGCGGTCGTAGATGGCCCCGAATGCGCCTTCGTCGCGATGCACGATGCGCGTCACCAGCCGGTAATCGGTTTCGCCGGAGCGGCCGGCCGTGGACGAATCAACAGGGTGCGAGGCTTGCAAGTCCGAATTAGGCGCTGTGGCCATCGTTCTTCCAGAGATTCGAAAATCGCGATTCCATACTCCGCGCACTGTCGAAGACCGCACACTGAAAACCGGTCAGTGCGGCCCGGCGCGGAGCAGACTGCATTTGAGCTACACCCACTCAGATGTGATGTACTCACCGGGTGCTGCTCCGTTTGTCCCAACAATTTGCAAGGCGTTAAAATCGTGAGATTTAGTCTTCATTGGGTTTGGAAGTCAGAGGGGAACAACACATGCGTTGGTACCACTACGTGGCGTATTTCTTCGGGGGTGCATTCCTTGCGAACACCTTGCCCCATCTCGGTAATGGAATCTCGGGGCACGCCTTCCAGAGCCCCTTCGCGTCACCGCCCGGTGTGGGCTTGTCCTCCTCGATGGTCAATGTCCTGTGGGGGCTTTTCAACCTCGCCATCGGTTACCTTCTTGTCTGTCGTGTCGGCACCTTCGATCTGCGCAAGACTCGACACGTGCTCACCCTGGGTGCAGGCATCCTGATCATGTCGCTCATGCTTGCCCATGGGTTTGGTCGATTCCACGGGGGAATGCGGTGAGTTGGACCGGGTTGCTCCGGCGGAAGGATTTCGCTATCGTTTCAGCGTTGCGAGTGCAATCTGGCTTGCAGTAATGAGCCTCTTCGCCCTGAATGGCATCTTAAGGAAGTGGGACTTTTGCGCCAGCGGAATTGGCTTCCGCAGGGAGCGCGGAGTTCTATGAACCCGGACGGCGGGTCTTCAAGGAGTTCTGATGCCTGACGAGAAAAACGCCAGCAAGGTAGCCGAAGCGCTCGCGGCAGATGTCTTCACCGGCCGCTCGCCCGCCCACAGCGAATGGGAGTGGGTGGAGAAGACGCTCTCTCCCGTACTGGAACGGACTCCAGAGAAGCCGCTTGGCGCACCTACGGGAACCAACCTCGATGAACGCGGCGGCGCGCGTTTTACCACGGTTTCCGGCGAGCCTGTGCGGCGGCTTTATACGCCGGCCGATCTGCCCAATGACTGGAATTACGAGCAATATCTCGGCTATCCGGGTCAGCCGCCCTACACGCGGGGAATTCATGCCACCGGCTACCGGGGCAAGCTCTGGACCATGCGTCAGTTCTCCGGCTTTGCCTCTCCGGAAGAGACGAACGAGCGTTACAAGTACCTGCTGGCGCATGGCAGTGGAGGCCTTTCCGTGGCCTTCGACCTGCCCACGCTGATGGGCTACGACAGCGATCATCCCTTCAGCGAGGGCGAGGTCGGCAAATGCGGCGTCGCCATCGATTCGCTGGAGGACATGGAGATCCTGTTCAACGGAATCGATCTGGAGAGCACCACGGTCTCAATGACCATCAACTCGCCGGCTTCGATCCTGTGGGCCATGTACCTGGTGGTCGCCGAGAAACAGGGCGCCGACTGGAAGAAACTCTCGGGCACCATCCAGAACGACATCTTGAAGGAATACATCGCGCAAAAGGAATACATCTACCCGCCTGCGCCATCGATGCGGCTGGTGATCGATACCTTCGAATTCGGATCGAAGTTCACGCCCCGCTTCAACACCATCTCCATCAGCGGATACCACATCCGCGAGGCCGGCTCGACGGCGCTGCAGGAGCTGGCCTTCACCATCTACGATGGGGTGGAGTACGTTGAATGGGCCCGGCGGCGCGGGCTTGACGTGGACGAGTTCGGCCCGCGGCTGAGCTTCTTCTTCAATGCGCACAACGACTTTTTTGAAGAGATCGCGAAATACCGCGCCGCTAGAAAAATCTGGTACCGGCTAATGAAGGATCGCCTGGGCGCGGCCAGCGAGCGCACCCGGCTGATGCGCTTCCATACGCAGACGGCGGGCGTCTCGCTTACGGCGCAACAGCCTCCGATCAACATTGCGCGCGTTGCCCTGCAGGCGCTGGCGGCAGTCTTGGGCGGGACTCAATCGCTGCACACGGACTCCTTCGACGAGGCGCTGGCATTGCCCACCGCCGAGGCGGCGCGCATCTCGCTGCGCACGCAGCAGATCATTGCCTACGAATCGGGTGTCGCCAACACCATCGATCCCCTGGCCGGCTCCTACTTCCTGGAGCGCTTGACGCTCGACATGGAAAAGGGCGCTTTCGACTATTTCGACAAGTTGGACGCCATGGGCGGCATGGTGAAGGCCATCGAGAAAGGCTATCCGCAGAAGGAACTCGCCGAGGCCAGCTATCAGTTCCAGCGCGCCGCCGAAGCCAAAGAGAAGATCATCGTCGGGGCCAACGAATTCACCATCGAAGAGCCGCCTCCGCACATTCTTTATATCGATGAGACGGTCGCCAAACACCAGGCGGAAAAACTGAAGAGCCTGCGCCAGCGCCGCAGCAATGACGCGGTGCGGCACGCACTCGACGCACTCAAGCGTGCCGCCGTCGAAGAGCCCAAGGCGGAGGCCGACGGGACGAATTTCGCCGGCGAACACCATGCCGTACATCATCGACGCGGTGCGCGCCTATGCAACGGTTGGCGAGATCTGCGACGCACTGCGCGAAGTCTACGGAACGTATGAGGAGCGCGCGTTCGCGTAGCCGCCCGGTCAGTTTCAGTTGCGGGACAGATACTGCACCCTTCGCGCGGGTGTCATCGTGAGAAGGCTCGCTGGGGCGAACCGACGTGACGATCTATGTATTTCATTGAAGCATCCGCAGAGGAACAAATACATGGACCCTTACGTTGCGTCCCTAAACGGACGCGCCTCAGGGTGACACGCCGGAATTATCATTCTTGGACCCACCCATGACTCCGGTCAGGTTGCGGTATCATGTTCTCTCGATGGCTACCGACCGCAGAATACGGGTACTTGTCGCCAAACCGGGAATGGACGGTCACGACCGCGGAGTCAAGGTGATTGCGCGCGCGTTGCGCGACGCCGGCATGGAGGTCATTTACACCGGCCTGCGCCAGACGCCCGAAATGATCGTCAACGCATCGCTGCAGGAAGACGTCGACGTCATCGGCTTGTCCATCCTGAGCGGCGCGCATAACTCGATCGTGCCGCGCGTGCTGGAGTTGCTGAAGCAGAACGAAATGACGGACGTGATGGTGCTGGTCGGCGGCATCATCCCCGATCAGGACATCGCCTCACTCAAGGAAAAGGGCGTGGCCGCCATCTTCCCGCCGGGGACGCCGATGGATGAGATCGTCCGCTTCATCCGCGAGAACGTGCGGGCGCGCAAAACAGTGTCGTAAGAGCGCTGCCGGCGGTTTCAACCCGATGCACGGATGCAGCTTCCAACAGCTTCCTTGCTTTGCGTATCATTGCTTATCGTGGGCCTCTCAGTTAGGCTTGATGACTCTATCGTATTCATACTTCCATTATTTGCCCGGCGGAACGCGGGCGCCTCAGAAGGTAAACTATGGCCGATCGCAACAAGATTGAGGCTGCAATCAACGTCCTGCCTACGAAGGTTCAGACCAGTCATCCACGATTTGAAAAGAACATGCGGGAGATGGCCCGGCTTGTCACCGAGGTTCGCAACCAGGAACAGCAGATCGCCGAAGGTGGCGGCGCCGAAGGCAATCGAGACGCAGCATAACAAAGGACGTTTGACGGCGCGCGAGCGTATAGCACTGCTCATAGACCCAGGAACGGAGCTGTTCGAGGTGGGCGGCTACGCCGCGTGGGAGATGTATGGCGAATGGGGCGGAGCGCCGTCGGCGGGCGTCGTCACCGGGCTGGGACGCATCCAGGATCGCCTGTTCATGCTGATCGTCAATGACGCGACGGTCAAGGCCGGAGCCTTTTTCCCGATGACGGCGAAGAAGGTGATCCGCGCGCAAAACATCGCCATCGAGAATCACGTTCCTACCATCTATCTGGTTGACTCGGCGGGCATCTTCCTGCCTTTGCAGGAAGACGTTTTTCCCGACCAGGACGATTTTGGACGCGTCTTCCGCAACAACGCGGTCATGTCGGCCATGGGCATTCCGCAGATCACGGCGATCATGGGCATGTGCGTGGCCGGAGGCGCGTACCTGCCCGTCATGTGCGATCACATCCTGATGACGGAGGGCAGCGGCCTGTTTCTTGCCGGTCCGGCGCTGGTGCAGGCGGCTATTGGACAGAAGAGCTCGCCGGAAGAACTGGGCGGCGCGCAAATGCACGCGGCGATCAGCGGCACCATTGACTTCCGCGAACCCAACGACGAAACCTGCCTCAAGCGTATTCGCTCGCTAGTGGAAAAGATGGGTTACCGCTCCCATGGGTGGGCCGTTTGATCAGGCGGCCCCGGAGTCGCCGCTCTACGCCGCCGAGGAGCTTTACGGTATCTATGAAAGCGATCCCTCGCGTCCTTACGACATGCGCGAGGTGATAGCGCGCATCGTCGATGGCAGCAAGTTCGACGAGTACAAGGCCGAATATGGCCAGACCATGCTGTGCGGCTACGCGCGCATTGGCGGCTACGCCGTCGGAATCGTGGCCAATCAGAAACTGCACGTGCAGGCAACCGATCCACAGGGCAACCGGCGCGTCGAGTTCGGCGGCGTCATCTATACGGAGAGCGCCGACAAGGCCGCGCGCTTCATCATGGACTGCAACCAGAACGTCATTCCGCTGGTCTTCCTGCACGACGTGAACGGTTTCATGGTGGGCCGCGATGCCGAGTGGAGCGGCATCATCCGCTGCGGCGCGAAGATGGTGAACGCCGTCGCCAACTCCGTGGTGCCGAAAATCGCGGTCATCATCGGCGGTTCATTCGGCGCCGGCCACTATGCCATGTGCGGCAAGGCCTTCGACCCGCGATTTCTTTATGCCTGGCCTACGGCACGCTACTCGGTGATGAGCGGCGAATCGGCGGCCGGAACGCTGGTCGAAATCAAGATCAAGCAGATGGAACGCGAAGGCCGCAAACTGACGGACGAAGATAAGAAGGAGCTTTACGAAGGCGTGAAGCAAACCTACGACCAGCAGATGGACCCGCGCTACGGCGCAGCCCGCCTCTGGCTGGACAAGATCATCGACCCGATGGACACGCGCGACGCTATCATCCAGGCGCTGGAGGCGGCCTCGCACAATCCCGACGTGCCGAAGTTCAACGTGGGGATCTTGCAGACGTAGGGATAACTTGCGCGGGTCAGACTGGAGATCATTGCAGACGGTAGTGATTTGAACGTCATCCCGAGCGAGCGGAGCGAGTCGAGGGATCTTGTGTTTGGTGTCATTTCTTAGACTGCGGAGCGCCACATTGACGAACGCGGAACGGCACTATTGGGTATACATGATGCAGAGCGCTTCCCGGCGCGCGCTGTATGTTGGCGTCACCAGCAAACTGACCCGCCGAGTTTACGAGCACAAGACGCACGTCAGAAGAGGGTACACGGAGAAGTACAACGCCGCGCGACTGGTATGGTTCGAACAGTTTTCAGACATGCGCAGTGCTATTGACCGCGAAAAGCAGATCAAAAACTGGCGGCGAGAGAAGAAAGAGTTGCTGGTGCAACGTCAGAATCCGCAATGGCGGGACTTAAGCGAGGGCTGGTTCGAGCGGCATCCATTTCAGTCTGTCCAGCTATCGGTGACGGCAGCAGATGAACCACAAGATTCCTCGACTCGCTCCGCTCGCTCGGAATGACGTTTCGGGGGAATGCAATCGTCTAACATAAGGTGGCTCGACTTCGCTCGCCATGACATTCTATGAAGGGCGCTTTTGGTACCTGAGGTTTTGCTTTTGCGATGGTTCTCGAACTGAAACTCATCGAGTGTCCCCGCGACGCGTGGCAGGGCTTGCCGGGACGGATCTCCACCGAGATCAAGGTGCAGTATCTGCGCGCCCTGATTGGCGCCGGATTCAAGCACATTGACGCCGTTTCATTCGTCTCTCCCAGGACGGTTCCGCAGATGGCCGACAGCGAAGAGGTGCTGCGGCAACTGGACCCGCCCGACGATGTCGAGATCATCGGCATCGTAGTGAACGAAAAGGGCGCGGAGCGGGCAATCGCGACCGAGGCGGTGCGCACGCTGGGATTTCCCTACTCCATCTCCGAAACTTTTCTGAAGAAAAATCAGAACCAGAGCGCGGAGGAGAACGTCGAGTTGCTGGAAGCGATCGCCGGAAAGGCCCGCGATGCCGGACTGGATGTTGTGGTCTACATCTCGATGGCGTTCGGCAACCCCTACGGCGATCCGTGGAGTGCGGACGAGGTTGTCGAAGCCGTGGGCCTGATCGCGGACATGGGTATCCGCTCCATCTCGCTGGCCGACACCGTGGGGCTCGCCACGCCGGAGCAAATTGCCGAACTGCTGGGCACGGTGATCGGCAAGTTCGATTACCTCGAAATCGGCGCGCACCTGCACAGCCGTCGCGACCAAGCCATTGCCAGGGTGCTGGCCGCGTATGACGCCGGAGTCCGCCGCTTTGACTCTGCTATCGGCGGCCTGGGCGGATGTCCCTTCGCACAGGACGCGCTGGTCGGCAATCTTCCGACGGAACTGGTGCTGGAAGCACTCGCGCAGCGCGTGGACGGTTCGCCTATCCGCAAGCCGCTCGAATCGGTGATGGCGATGAACGCCGACATCGTCGCCCGCTTTTCGAGCAGATAATTCTGCTTATCAAGTGAGCCTCTCAGTGGCTAGCACGGTTCCATAGCACTCTGGAAACTTCCCCAGGTTAGCGCCGAAATGCGCGGCGCGGAACCTGGGGCACCCGCGCACATAGCGAGATACTGTTCATCACATAGTCCCTCAGAAGGTCAGGAGCTAAGGTGAAGAAGCGATCCAGAGTTTCTGGTTCCGCTCGGCGGCATCTCCGGTTAAACTGGCTCGGGTGAGAAAGTCTTCGCAAATCACGCTGGGATTGGTGGCCTCGCTCGCTGTGGCGTTCACCTCTGGCTGCCGGCGAACGCAGGTGCAGAACTGCGTCGGGGCGGACAACCGCATTGTTGGCGACCAATACTGCGACGAAGCCGACAAGCAGCGCAGGAACAGTCCCGGCGGCTACTATCCCTACCGGTGGCTGTTTGGTGGCAGCAGTGGCGGCCACATTGGCGATAGCGTCCTCGGCGGCTCCACTTCGGCCTGGCCGGGCGCCACGACGGTTCGCGGCAGTGGTGCGAGCAGCGGGGGCGTGAGCTTTGGGGGCTTTGGACACTCCATGGGAAGCTCCGGCGGCGGAGCAGGAGCAGGCGCGTGAAACGGCTAACCATCAAGCCACGTTCGGACTGGCAAAAGAAAGTGGAGTCGCTCGGGCTCGTATATCACTCGGCAAGCACCGCCGATGGAGAGCTCAACCCATACTGGGATGAGTCGGCTTATTATGAGTTCACTTCCGCGGAGGTCGACCGGCTGGAGGCGGCCACCGCGCAACTGCAGTCCATGTGCCTGGAAGCCGGGCAGTTCATCATCGATCACGCGCGCTTCGCCGATCTGAAGATCCCTGCCAACGCGGTCGAAGCCATCAAGAAAACCTGGAACGACGAACCGCCGGCGCTCTACGGACGCTTCGATCTGGCCTACGATGGCCGCCAGATCAAACTGCTCGAGTACAACGCCGACACCCCTACGGCACTGCTGGAAGCCGCCGTCGTGCAGTGGTTCTGGCTGCAAGAGCTGTTTCCCGCGGCTGACCAGTGGAATTCGATTCACGAGAAGCTGATCGCCAAGTGGAAGGACCTGAAAGATTACGTCGCCGACCCCGTCTACTTTGGACACCTGGACACCTGGGAAGACGACTTCACCGTCGCCTACTTGCGCGATACAGCCGAGCAGGCAGGACTGAAAACCGTCGACATCCTGATGCCGGATATCGGCTTCGACAACAAAACATTCAGCTTTGTGACCGCGGATGCGCAGCCCATCAAGACAATGTTTAAGCTCTATCCCTGGGAGATGATGCTGCGCGAAGAGTTTGGCCCCATGGCGCTGGACTTCATGCACAAGACGCAGTGGATCGAGCCGGTCTGGAAGATGATGTTCTCCAACAAAGGTCTGCTGGCTATCCTTTGGGAAAGATATCCTGACCACGAGTTGCTGCTGCCCGCCTATCTCGATGGCCCGCGCGGCATGCGCGACTACGTTCGCAAGCCGCTGCTCTCACGCGAGGGCGCGAACATTCAAGTAGTGCAGGGAGACGAGAAGACGCAGACCTACGGCCCTTATGGGGCTGAGGGATTCGTCTACCAGGCGGTGGCGCCGATCGCGGATTTCAACGGCAAGCGTCCCGTGCTGGGCAGTTGGATGATCGACCAGGACCCGGCCGGC
Organism: uncultured Acidobacteriota bacterium; assembly: GCA_963819175.1. GTDB lineage: Bacteria > Acidobacteriota > Terriglobia > Terriglobales > Acidobacteriaceae > CAWBRT01. The sequence continues at coordinate 40,156 of CAWFVJ010000015.1, read as the reverse complement.
ATGGGTATTCGCGAGGCCGATGGACTTATCACCGATAATCTCAGCCGGTTCGTGCCTCACCTGTTCCGCTAGCCGGGGCAGGGCGAATTCGTAGAGCACGTGGCTTTCCAACAAAATCGACTTGACCCCTTGTGCTCCGTGTTCGTCTTTCGTAGCATCAAACCCACAAGAAGCCGGCCTGCAAAGTTGGTGATGGGCGGTATCCACTGCTGAACCGTAATTCTTGTGAACGGGAGCCCTACTCGAATATGGTCTGGTGTGCCAGTCCCTAGTCGGATAGGCCTAAAGGACCACGGGGGGCACCCACGTCTTGAGACGGGTTCACAGGCACTCCACCCACACGGCCAAGCGGGTCGGTTTTGTTCTGCCTTCAATTTCAAATGTTTCTGGAACGAGCGCGGCGCGTTCTTCATCCAATGATCCGGGCAGCAATGCTTTTGCCCTGCTGTGCCAATGCCATTCAACAGTTTCAGGGTTGATGGTTCCGGAGCCCGCTAAACTGGTCTAAAATAGATTAATGAGGGTGATCCCCCGGGAACAATAACCCTCCAGGAACAACAAACGTGTATCCCCGCCTTTTCGATTTTCACGGATTTGGTCCACCCACTTACGGCCTGATGGTTTCCATCGGAGTGATCGCCGGCCTGATGGTGATTTTCAAAATTGCCCGCCAGCAGGGATTGAACCCTGACCAGATGTGGAATCTGGGAGCGCTGGTCATTTTGGCCGGCATACTCGGCGCCAAGGTCCTGCTGATTGTGAACGACTGGAGCTATTACTCGCGCAACCCGCGTGAAATCTTCAGCCTCAATGTGCTCCAATCCGGCGGAGTCTTCTCCGGTGGCCTAGTTGCGGCCATCCTGGTTGCCTTCTGGTATGTACGCAGTAACCGCCTGCCCTTCCTGCGCACCTGCGACACCTTTGCGCCCGGAATTGCCATCGGCCACGCCTTCGGGCGCGTGGGCTGCTTTGCCGCAGGCTGCTGCTATGGCAAGCCGACGAGCGAGCCTTGGGGAGTCACTTTCACCAATCCCTTAGCCCATCAGTGGGTGGGAACGCCTTTGGGAGTGAAGTTGCACCCGACGGAACTTTACGAGATGGTCGTCGAGGTCATCAACTTCCTGGTGCTCTACTGGCTGGTGCGCCACAAGAAATTTGAAGGCCAGGTGATTGGGCTGTACATGATTCTTTACGGCATCGCACGCTTTTTCATCGAGTTCTTCCGCGGCGATCCAGGAAGGGGCGACGTGTTTGGCGGTTTCATGAGCGCAACCCAACTGATTGCCTTGCTGATGGTAGTAGCTGGCGGCGTCCTCTGGGTGGTGCGTTTTTCGCTGCAACCCCCGCCGGAGGTAAAGCCGAATTCGGGCAAGCGTTCTACCCGTCCGGCAACTGCCACGGCCAGCCGCTAGGGGGAGCGGAAAACCTCGGCGGAGTATTTTGTGCGTCCGAAGCAAACAGCAGATCCTTCGCTTCGCTCAGGATGACACCCCTTCTAAGAATGCCGCCTAAATTTTCTATTTGCGCGCGACGCGCCACTTCATTAACTTCTCTGCAATGAAAGAAACCAAACGTGGGCGGAAGCCCGCCGCACAGATCGATGTTGGTGCCTCACAACTCGCAACCGCCGAACCGCCTGTGGCGAACGATCCACTTGTGCGAATCGACGTTCTTCCCGAGCACGCCGGAGTGCGGCTCGACCAGTTTCTGGTGTCGTGCCTGCCCGAGGTGAGCCGCGTACGCGTGCAGCAGTTGCTTGAACAGCGAAAAGTGCTGCTGAACGGCAACTCGGCCAAGTCTTCGCTCAAGCTCAAGGGCGGCGAGCACATCGAAATTGTTGGACAGGTGCAGCCGGCGCCGTTGCGGGCGGTGGCCGAAGACATTCCCCTCGATGTCGTTTACGAGGACCGCGATTTGGCAGTCGTCAACAAGCCGGCAGGCATGCTGGTGCATGCCGGGGCGGGCACGGGAGACGATCCGCGCAACCGGGGAACACTGGTGAATGCGCTGCTGCACCGCTTCGCAACGCTTTCAGAAGCGGGAGGCGATTTGCGTCCGGGAATCGTCCACCGGCTCGACAAGGACACCAGCGGCTTGCTCGTAGTGGCCAAGAATGACTTTGCCCACCGCAAACTGGGCGAGCAGTTCTCGGGCCGCGAAATCAGCAAGCTCTACCTCGGACTGGTGCATGGCTGGCCGAAGGCGGAGGCGGGAACGATTTCGGCGGCAATTGGGCGCGACCGCCTGCACCGCACGCGCATGACTACCCGCGGCACGCAAGCACGCCAGGCAGTGTCGCACTACAAGGTGCTGGAGCGCATCACTTCGCGTTACGGACGCTTTGCGCTGCTGGAAGTAAAGATCGAAACCGGGCGCACGCACCAGATTCGCGTTCACCTTTCTTCGATCGGCCATCCGATCGTCGGCGACACGCTTTACGGTGCGCCGCAGGCGCTTTCGCCCCATAGCTTGACGCGAGAGTTGGCGGGATCACCGATTTCCTCGCGTACAGAGGCCAAGAAGGCCCGCTCCAAGCCCGTTGCCGCGGAAGGCGTGCTGTCTTTGCCAAGGAATTTTCTACACTCGGCGGTGATCGAGTTTACCCACCCGCGCACCGGCAAGAGACTGCGCTTGCAGGCTCCGCTACCCGCCGATCTGGAGCAGTTTCTCCGCCGCCTTCGCACATCTGATTGATACGATGAGAGCATGCTTCGCAAAGCGCCGCCCGGCCTAACGAAAGAAACGAAGTGGCAGCTCGGATGCAGATATAATTTATTCTTCATGAAAATCTGGCTCTGTCTCGCATTCCTGTTCGCTCTTGCCGCGGCCGCCGTGGGCCAGAGCACGCTTTCATCCGCGCAGCGACCCAATATCGCGCAGTCGACAGCGCAGCTAGGATCGGTTGGTGGCGGAAACGCTGCCGACGATAACGCGGATGCCACGACGACGATCGTTAAGACCGTAAACGAAGTCAACCTGGTGTTCACGGTCACAGACAGGCACGGACACTTTGTAAAGGATCTGAAGGGCAATGACGTCAAAGTCCTGGACGACAACAAGCCCGCCCTCATCTCCAGCTTCAGCAGTCAGACCGACCTGCCCCTGCGCGTGGGCTTGCTGATCGACGCCAGCAGTTCGATCCGCGACCGCTTTCGCTTCGAACAGGAAGCGGCGATCGAGTTTCTGAATCAGATTGTCCGTCCCCAGTCCGATGAGGCGTTTGTGCTTGGATTCGATTCGGTCTCTGAAATCACGCAAGACTTCACCGACGACACCGGCAAACTGGCGCATGGCGTTCGCATGCTGCGTCCGGGCGGAGGCACGGCGCTGTTTGACGCCATTTACGAAGCTTCGAAATCCAAGCTGGCCAATGCGCACGCCAAGGTTCCAACCCGGCGGGCCATCATCCTGCTCTCCGACGGCGAAGACAACCAGAGCCGGGTCACCCGCGAGCAAGCCATCGAAATGGCACAGCGCGCCGAGGTGATCGTTTACGCCATCAGCACCAACATCAGCGGTATCAAGACCCGGGGCGACAAGGTGCTGGAGCGGTTTGCGGAAACCACCGGCGGGCTCGTATTCTTTCCCAGGAAACTGGATGAAGTGGCCCAGGCATTCACCCAAATCGAAGATGAGCTTCGCAGCCAGTACGCATTGGCCTACAAGCCGGCAGACTTTGTCGCCGACGGCCGCTTCCACACCATCGCGATCGCGTCCAGCAGAAAAGGATTGCGCATCCGCTCCCGGCGCGGATACTACGCGCCGAAGCGATAATCTCAAAGGGCTTTAGTTTTTGGGTGCGTAATAGCCCTTGCGCGCCTGCACCCGATACTCCTCGCTTTTCGTGTGGACCTCCACCTTGCGGAACCCACCGTCGGCCTTCACGTCAGCCGGGGTGTAGCCGATGTAGTACTGACTGCGAAGCTCTTCGGAAATCTCTTGCAGAGCTTTCTTTAGTTTTTCGGGCTTGGCTCCAACTTCGATCACGCGGCCGCCGGTCTCCTGGCACAGGCGGCGCATCTCGCGATCGCCCAAGATAAATCTTGGATCATAGACGAGCACCACGTAGACGATGGTGTCCGCCTTCTGCGCCGCCTCGATCGCCTGTCCAAGGGTCGTTTGGCTGCCTTGATCATCGCCATCGGTGAAAATGATCATCGCCTTGCGTCCCACCTCATGCTTCAGCTTCTCCTGCGAGGCCAGGTAGATGGCATCGTAGAGCAGCGTGCCCCTGGTGCGTGCCTGCGGAATTGGCCCGCCGCCCAGGCCGGGAAGGCCGCCGCCTCCACCGTTGTTGATGCGGGTCTTGCGCAGCGCCGCCCGCAAATCCTGATTCGTCGCGGTGAGGTCCTGCATAAGATCGACGTTCACGTCGAAGCTGATCAGAAAGGCCAGGTCTTTCTCGCGAATCACCGTATCGATGAACTGTCCGGCCACTTCCTGTTCGACGGAAAGCATGCGCGATTCGCTGCCGCTGGTGTCCACCAGCAGGCCCATGGTGAGCGGTTGATTGGCGTCAGCCTTGTAGTACTTGATTGTTTGCGGTTTGCCGTCTTCAAGAATCTCGAATTGATCCTGCGGCAGATGCGGCACCAGAGTCCCATGCTTGTCCTTGGCCACAAAGTACAAGTTCACGACGTTGACATTGACTTTGAAAGTGCCCGCCGAGTCCTGCTGCCTCGGCTGGTCTTGATGTTGGCCAGACTCAATCTTTGGCGACTCGTCCGTGCTCTGCTGCGCTGCTCCGGGAAAAGCAGTCATCGAGACGAAAACAACCCAGAGCAGCAGCGTCGATTTCAGTGGCATTCCAACAAATTGCATAGCGTTCCACGTTCGCACGGTGTGCTCTGCTGACAGTGCCGCAGTTGCATTTGCCGCGCCGAACCTATTAACTTAGAGAGCAAAGTTCGCCGGTCTGTTGTGTTCCAGAGCTGAAGAAGTCGCGCCGGGGAGGAAAGTAAATGAAAATGGGCTTGCTGCTCAGCTCCACCGATTCGAATACGACTGGGGACCAGGGCCACGGCAGCCGCCCGATGGGCGCACGGATTCCAGCACGCATCCTGTTCAAAGGATTTGCATTGCTGGCAGTCCCGCTCCTGCTGATGGCGGCCTTGCCCGCCAGCGGACAAGATTCGCTTCCCGACGCTCCCCAGCCGCAAAACCGTGCCCCCGCGCCTCCAGCAGCAGCTCCCCCGGCTCCGAATCATCCGACGCCGGACGCCGGCTCGGCTCCGGCCCCGGCACCAGGGCAGCCCACTGGCAATGCGGCGGAGCAACCCGCGCCGCCGCCCAAACCGGCCATTACCACTCTTGCGCCCGGCCAGCGGCCTTCGGGCACGCCGGCACCGCAGGAGCAGTTGTTTACCTTCTCCAGGGAACTCAATTTCGTCCAGGTCCCTGTCACCGTGAAGGACAGCGAGGGGCGCCTGGTCAATGGCCTGTTGCGTCCGAATTTCTCCGTGCTGGAGAACGGGGTGCAGCAGAACATCGTGTTTTTCACCAGCGATCCCTTTCCGATCTCGGCGGCGCTGATTATCGACGTAAACTTGCCCAACACCGCGCTTGACCGTATCAAGGAGACCTTTAGCGCCCTGACCGGCGCCTTCACCGAGTTCGACGAGCTGGCGGTCTACACCTATGGCAACACCGTCCGCACGCAGCAGGACTTCCTCGGCGCGCTCAGCGACAAGACCGCGGCGACGCTGCGCACCGTACGCAAGATTCAAGGGCTGCCTTCGGGGCCGGCCATCAGCGACAGCCCGATGACCATCGGCCCCAGCGTCAACGGCCGTCAATTTCCCGATGTCGGGCGCGACATACCCAGTATGGAAAATCGCGCGTACCCCGAATCGGCGGTGCTCAACGACGCCGTCCTGCAAGCCAGCGCCGATCTCGGGCACCGTGATCCGACGCGGCGCAAAATCCTGTTTATCATCAGCGACGGGCGCGAAAAAGGAAGCGTCGCCAGCTACGAAGATGTAAAGAAGGTGCTGCTGACCAACAACATCACGGTATTCGCCGTGGGAGCCGACACCGCCGCCATGCCGCTCTATGACAAACTGTCGAGGATCCGCCTGCCGCGCCAGGGATACGGCAATATCCTTCCGAAATATGCCTCCGCCACCGGAGGCGAGGTTGCGGCCGAACTCACCCGCGCCGCCATTGAGAACGCGTACGCAAGGTTGACCGGGCAGGCTCGCAACCAGTACACCCTCGGTTATTACAGCAATGCGCCTAAAAATTCGATGGCATACCGGAGCATCGATATCAGGGTGAACCAGCCGAAGTTGAGGGTTTACGCGCGTGACGGTTACTATCCAGTACCCCCAGCCGCAAAGTAAGTGCCTTCGGTAACCTTGTTTGCCTCGTGACAAAACGCTCGCGGCTGACGCACAATCAGAACAGCAGGCAAGTACGAGGAAGAGATTGAGCTTCATCAATTTCGCGGCACGCGAGATCAATTGCAAGATCGTCTATTACGGCCCCGGTCTTGGGGGCAAGACGACGAATCTCCAACGCATCTACGACAAGACGTCCGAGACCCAGAAGGGCAAGATGATCTCGCTTGCGACCGAAACCGATCGCACCCTGTTTTTCGACTTCCTGCCCCTCGACCTCGGGACGGTTCGCGGCTTCCGCACACGCTTTCACCTGTACACGGTGCCCGGCCAAATCTACTATGACGCCAGCCGCAAGCTGATCCTGCGTGGCGTGGACGGCGTGGTTTTCGTCGCCGATTCGCAGCAGGAGCGGGTGGACGCCAACATCGAAGCCATCGACAACCTCGCGGCGAACCTTCAGGAACATGGCTACGACCTGCAACAGATTCCGTATGTTCTGCAATTGAACAAACGCGATCTGCCCAACGCGCTGCCGGTGGAAACCCTCAAGAAAGAATTGATGCGACGCAAAGAGCATGTCTTTGAGGCCATCGCAAACCAGGGCATAGGAGTCTTCGACACGCTAAAGGAAATAGCCCGCCAGGTGCTGACTGAGCTGCGCAAGGGCTAGAGCACTGCAAACTGTCAAGAGGGTGATTTATCAACAATTATCCGCAATACTGACGGGGGCAATATCGGATTCCTTATTCTCACGCCCCTGCGGATTGGCCACGTATCGCTACCGCAAGACCGACTGGCAGAACGACTGAGAACACCGTGCCCCTACGCGATCCTTCAATGCTGGAACGCATGCGAATGGTTCCGCCGTGCTTGTCGATAATCTGTTTGCTTACCCAGAGGCCAAGCCCGGTTCCGACCGTGCCTTTAGTCGTGAAAAACGGCTCGAAGATGTGCTGCCGCGAAATAGCACTGACGCCTTTGCCATTGTCGGCCACTGTGACCCGGACGTAGCGGTCGCCATTGTTAAAGGCTGAGCCAGTGGACACTCGCAACTTGATCGAGCCTTTCTCGTCGATGGCATCCAGGCTGTTGGCTAGGAGATTGGAAAAGACCTGCCGAAGCTCGCCAGCGACAACGGTGACCTGCACGTCGCCGTCCCATTGCTTCTCGATTACGGCCTGTTTGGCTCTGATCCTGTTTTTCAGCAAGCCAATCGTGGATTCCAATACAGCATTGACCGACGTGAGCGCTGGTGCGTTGGACTCACGATAGAAACCAAGCGATTGCCGCGTGATATGCGCGATCCGATTCAGCTCCCCGTCAGCTATCTCCAAATGCTGGCGCACTGACTCGGGCAGCTCCTGGTCTTCCTTAGCAAGGAACAACAAACTCATTACCGCCTCAAGCGGGTTGTTGATTTCATGCGCGATGGTCGCTGCCATGCGCCCCACGGAAGCCAGTTTCTCGCTGCGGAGAAGCGCCTGTTCGGTCTGCTTGCGCCCAGTGATGTCCTGGGAGGTGAACAGCGCCATCACCACCTTGCCTTGTGAGTCGAGCACCGGCGAGGCGTTGTAGCTACCGATGATCTCTTCTCCCGTGTGCTTCAAACGCAGCCGAAATTCGAGACCGCGCACTGTTTCGCCGCGTAATGCGCGTCCCGGTGCCCAGTCCTCTACCGGGACAGGGTTGCCGGCCATGTCGAAGACTTCCATCTGTTCCGAGAACGCCTGCGGAAATTCGGGCAGGCCAGTTCCATGAAAGGTCTTACGAAACTGACGGGCGACAATAGAAATTCCCGGCTGGCGACAGTCAGAATTCCCGATCCAACCACAAATTGAGCCAAGCTGGTTCCGGTCTTATGGACGGAGGCGGATTGGTCACTGACAAGCAGGTTCGGAGGTTATTTGTGTTGGTGAAGACAACGGGAAATCAAGAAACGGCGGCAGCGAAGGCGGGAATGGACGCAAAGACAGCGCGCAAGTATCGGCGTCTGGGAAAGCTGCCGAGCGAATTGCCGGTAGCACCGCGGTGGCGGAATCAACCGGACCCATTCATCGAAGTCTGGGGAGAGATTTGCGAGCTTCTGGAAATCAACGCCGGGCTGGAAGCCAAGACGATATTCGAGTTTTTGCAGCGGCGTTCCCCAGGCGAGTTTGCCGACGGGCAGTTGCGCACGTTGCAGCGTCGTGTGAAGGGTTGGCGGGCGACCGAGGGACCGGCCAAGGAGGTGTTTTTCACGCAGAAACATTCGCCAGGCCGACTGGGAGCGTCGGACTTCACCCATATGGAAGAGCTGGGCATCACGATCCAAGGACAGAGCTTCCCCCACTTGATCTATCACTTCGTGCTGACGTACTCGAACTGGGAAGCGGGAACAGTGTGCTATTCGGAAAGCTTCGAGAGTCTTTGTGAAGGACTCCAGAACGCGGTATGGGAACTGGGCAAGGTTCCGCAGCGGCATCGGACCGATCGGCTATCGACAGCGGTTAGCAACACGAGCGATCCAGTCGAGTTCACGGAGCGCTATAAGGGCCTGATGCGCCATTACGGACTGGAGGCTGAAAAAACGCAAGCCGGTCATGGCAATGAGAACGGCGATGTAGAGCAGCGGCACCATCGTTTCAAACGGGCGATAGCGCAGGAACTGATGCTGCGCGGCAGTCGGGACTTCGCCAGCATGGAAGCGTATCAGCGGTTTCTGCGGATGTTGTTCGATCGCTTAAACGCTGGGCGCAAGCAACGACTCGCAGAAGAGATGAAGGTTATGAGACTGCTCCCTGAGCGCCGCATGGAGTCCTGCAAGCGAGAGCGGGTGAAGGTGGATTCGGGCAGTTTGATCTACGCGGATCGGAATGCGTACTCAGTGCCAAGCCGGTTGATCGGCGAGCAGGTGGAAGCACGCCTGTACATGGATCATGTGGAAGTTTGGTATGGCCAGAAAAAGGTTGAGCAGATGCCGCGCCTGCGCGGACGGCGGAAACATCGTGTTGATTACCGCCACATTATCGACTGGCTAGTGCGCAAGCCCGGGGCCTTCGAGAACTACCGTTATCGTGATGAGTTGTTTCCGACCAGCCGATTCCGCATGGTGTTCGATGTGCTTCAGTGTCAGCTTGGCAAGCCCAAGGGCAGCAAGGAGTATCTGAAGATTCTGGAGTTGGCAGCCAAAGACAGCGAGGTCCAGGTAGACGAGGCATTGCGTTCCTTGCTGGAGGGAGGAATCGAGGAAATCAGTGCTGAGCGAATCGAGGCCATGCTTGGCTTCCACCGCGGTGATGCCATCCGGGATGTGCAGGTGGCCGCAGTCGACCTCGGGCTGTTTGACCAGTTGTGCGATGTGCGGGAGGTGTTGCAATGAGCGCGGCGCCTCAGATCAGAACGGCGTTGCTGGAGAACCTGAAGGAACTGCACCTGCCGACGATGCGCGCCGCTTTCGAAGAGGCAGCACAACAGGCCGAGAAAGAAACCCTCAGCTACGAGCAATACCTGCTGGAGTTAGCCGAACGTGAGTGCGAAGCTCGGCGACGCAATCGCATCGTCAAGTTGTTGCGAGAGTCGGAACTGCCGCGGGAAAAGACGTTGGCCAACTTCGATCTGAAGCGCTTACCCGCCAAGGCCGGGCGACAGCTGAAGATGCTATTAGACGGAAGCTTCTTGGACTGCAAGGAGAATTTGCTCGTATTCGGAAATCCCGGAGCGGGCAAGAGCCACTTATTGTGCGCCCTCGGCCATGAACTGATCGCCCAAGGGCGCAGGGTGAAATACACAAGCTGCGCCATGCTGGTGCAAGACCTGTTGGTAGCCAAGCGGGATCTGAGGCTGAGCAAAGAGATCAAGAAACTGGCCAAGCACGACGGCCTCATTATTGACGAAATGGGATATGTTCAGCAGAGCCGGGAGGAGATGGAGGTACTGTTCACACTGCTGGCGGAGCGTTACGAGCGCGGTAGCGTTCTGCTGACAAGCAATCTACCGTTCTCAAAGTGGGAGGGGATCTTCAAGGATCCAATGACCACTGCGGCAGCCATTGATCGACTCGTGCATCACTGCGTCATCTTGGAGCTAAACATCCCGAGTTACCGAATGGAACAAGCCAAGAAGAATCGGGATACGGCACCCGACAGCGGCGAAACAAAGTGAGTGGTCGGCGCCCGGCTGTTGCCGGCAGGCCCTCCGCTCCGCCCCTACGGGGCTCCGCTCCGGCCCTGCCGGCAACAACATCTCAAGCAAGGAAAGGAGAGGAAGAACTAGTTACATCCGTCGGGAATTCTGACTGTCGTTGATAGGGAAGAACGCTTGACGTCCGACACGAAACGCCTCATTTGTCAGAATGGGATGCCCGCTGCTATCGCAGACGTAGAGGCGTTCGGTCATGTTCTCAAGGACTGACCGCAGTTGTACCGCCGTATCCTCGACATGCCGCTTCGCTTGTTCGAGCTTCTCTTGCTCCTGGCGCAAAGAGGCATACAGGCCCTGCAACTGCTCGGCCATGCGATCAAAAGACCGTGAAAGATCCCCAATCTCATCGTTGGATTTCGTGCCGACACGGTACTCCAAATTACCCGTTCCAACGAGTTCCGTCCCGGAACGCAGCGCTTGGAGCGGGGCCGCAATTGCACGGCGCAATTTACCCGATGACCAGAGAACGATCATGGCCATGACTGCCGCAATGATCGCAGTGAATACGGTGATCTTCCGGGTAACGCTCTTTAACTCAGCGTTATTGATCGCAAGAGTACGCGAGGCATCCAACGAGATTTGGTTTGTACGTGCGAGTATCTCATCGGCCAATAGTTCGCGCCGCGCCTGAGCCAATGCTGGATCGCCGTTCGTTGAGGATGCCACCAGTTCCGCAAAGAGAACCTTCGCATCCGCAAGGTTCTGAAGCATTCTGGTGGTTACACGAGGCGACTGATGTTTGGCAGTTCCCGATAGTGTTTTCGCTAGGGAATCCTTAATGCGCTCAAACTCTTGCTTCGACCGCTCTTCGGGATGTTTCAAGAAATCCGTGGCGAGACTCCGCAACTCAGAGGCTTGCGCCAACATCTCACCTGCAGCGATACCTCTTTCACGCGACTCTCTTTGCAGGTTGAAAGAGACAGCAGCCGCCAATCCAATGAGAAGCACCATTCCGACGGTGACCAGGGCGTTCATTCGCAATCGGGAAGCGATTGTCATAGCGCCTACTTGTAGTTCAGAGCGACTGACTCTGGAGCCACGGCTTCCAGATTGTTGGGATAGAAAAAGTTGAGATAGTTCGGCACTTCTCGTTTGTCGGTTAGCCCCGTGGCTATGGCCCACCGCGCCTGTTCTTCGAGAGAGACGAGCAGGGTGCGATCAATTCTTAGGTCGTAGTTGTAGTCGGTGAAGTCAGGTGCATTCTTCTCAATGTAATCGGTCGTGATTTTCCGTGCGTCGTCGGGATTCTGCACAATGTAACGCTCTGCTTCGATGAGCGCACGCAGAACTTTCTTGACGGACTCGGGGTGCGCCTTGATAAATTCCGGCCTGCCGACAAGATTCCAAGTTTCTTTATAAAGCTGCTCGTTCGCAAATGTTACACCGTCAGTTCCGAGTCTCCTCTCTTGCTCGGTGGCCTGAGGAGGGGGATTCACCGCAGCATCGATGTCGCCTCTCAGCAACGGCTCAGTCATTTTTGTCGGACTCATATAGACCGTGCGAACACGATCTCTGGCGATTCCATTAAAAGTGAGGAAAGCCTGCAGGAAATACTCGGTGGTCGCGCCCTTGCCGACCCCTATGGTCTTCCCTTGTAGATCCGCGGGTTTGGAAATGCCTCGACTCCTTCTGGCGACTATCTTCATGTATCTAGTGGAATCGGCTATCGTAGCGAGAATGAAGAACCGTTCGCCGTCAAGCCCTGCAAACATAAGTGGGGTCTCCCCGGTCATGCTGAGGTCCGCAGCCCCTTCCATATTCGCCTTGAAAGCGTCTCTGCCGCTTTCGTAGGGTTTCCAAATCACCGTCAAGCCTTCGCGCTCAAAGAAGCCTCTTGCATAAGCCACATATGCAGAGAGGCATAGAGTTTGCGGAGAAACAGCCAACGTGATTTGCTCAGGTTTGCCTAAAGGCTTAGTGCTGCGAAAGTATGCCAGAGCACCGGCAACGACCCCAGCGCCGACGAGCAGGCCGATCCCGGTTTTGATCATCTTTCTCATGGAGGCACGACCCCCGACCACGAGCGTTTTCACAAGATAGAAGTTGCTGAAGCGTCTCTAGGAAGGCTTCTTGGGCTGTGCACTTCACAGCACGACCCTTGCCCCACCGCTGGGCCTCTTCGGGAAAACCAATGCAGCAGGTAAAGCAGGATCTTTGCCTCTGGCTTGAGCCGCTTCATGACTTCCTCGACCTCGCCGACGCTATTCTCGGCATCCTAGGAATCACGAGAGCGTAGGGTAAATGCCTTTGTGCTGTCTGTGATGAGGGTCACAACCGCTCCCAGAGCGGGGTTGCGGGGCCTTGATATGTCCGACACCAGACATAAAAATCGTGCAATCGGTCTCCAGCAGTAAAGCCGCCGAAACACATTTCTGTCGGATCACGGACAGACGGAATTAATGCTTTGCAGGTAGTTGTCGTAAACAGGCGTTATCCCCAATTACCCAGAAACCGCCAGGTCTTGCCTCACCGCATCTGGAGCGAACGCAGCATTCCCTCGAACATGGGCCGCAGTTTGGTGAAATCCTGCTGCGGCGCCGTATAGACCATGAACAGCGCCGAGCCGTCGGAGCGCGGCAGCGCCACCACCCAGTCATGCTCTTCGACCGGCTGGCCTTTTTGAATTTGTATAGGTGAGACACCGCTCAAATCCACAGACCTTCCGGCCACGCCGCTGACCCGTATACGTCTTGGACTGCCGATCGTCCGCATATCCGGGTTGTTGCGTTGCAATGTGCTGAGGATTTCATCCGTGATCTGGTCGAAAGACTGCCCGCTGTTGCCTTGCGCGGTGCCGATGGAGACGCCATAGGCAATCTGGTTCTGCGCAATTCCGGATGGCGGGGCGATGACAATCGAGTTGCCCAGGCGATCTCTCATCACCTGCCAATTGGCTGGGTACGAAATGCTGAATCCGGGCTGATCCAACTGGCGCATTGCGGCCGACGGGCGTATGTCCGTGGCCTTGACCTCGCTCACCTTTGCGCCGCTTCGCCGCTGTTGAGCAATTTCCTGAGCGCTATAGGCACGAACGTTGAGCGCATCCTGGTGGACCTGCTGGAACTGCGGACTGTCGAGGATGTACTGCTTGGGAGGGAATCTGGAGATGACTTTCCGTATGGTTTGGGCCCGGTCGCCGGGGTCTGGGTGGTCGGAGAGGAATTGCGGCACGCTGCTTCCGCCCCGCTTCTTGAGCTTGTCGAAGAAGGTCACCATGGCTTGCGGATTGAACCCGGCGTTGTACATGATTTGCGCGCCCATCAAATCCGCTTCCGTCTCGGCGGTGCGCGAATACTTCATGATCACGCCCCCGGCGCCTAGCTGAATACCCAGTTGCGCGAGCTGGCCGATGGCCGTGCCTCCGAAAAGACCGCCGAAAATTGCGCTGCCGAGCGCGCCGGCAATCTGGTATGGGCGGGTTTCAGCGGCCTCGCGCGCCGAGTGCATCATCACCACATGGCCTATCTCATGCGCCATGACTCCTGCAAGCTGAGCTTCGTTATCGGCTGCCTGTATCGTTCCGAGGTTTACAAACACCTGACCGCCGGGCAGCGCAAAAGCGTTGATCTCTTTCTGGTTGACCACGCGGAAATGGAATGGCCACTTGTAGCCCGGCGCTACGGCCGCCAACCGGCTCCCCAACTGCTGCACGTACTGGGTGACCGGACTGGACTCGGGCAGTATCGGATACTGCCTTTCCACCTGCGCGGCAGCCTGCCTGCCAAGCTTGATCTGGTCTTGAGGACTCGTCTTGACGCTGCTCGTGTCCGGTTCAAGACGGCCGTCAGACTGTTGACGCACGTATCGGGTTTGCGCCGCCGCACCCAGGCTCAGCCAGAGCGCTAACCACACGCCAAGCAGGGTTCGCGATAGCGAGAGATGCAGAGATGCTGTATCCCGAGAGATGAACGTCATTCCGAGTGAGCGACGCCTTGCCTTGATAGCACTTAAGCTGTGCCGCCGCAATGCGCACACGAGCGATGCGAAAAATAGCACACCGCTATCCCGCTCGCGAGTCGAGGAATCTTGTGTGTTCTTTTTGCTGTAGGAGCACAAGATCCCTCCACTCCGCTTCGCTTCGGTCGGGATGACGCCTTTTTTGAACAATGGGATACACCAACCATGGAACTGATATAGCCGGCGGAATTCGCTGCATTCTCCGCGTGACACTGAAAGAGATGATATCAATTCGGATGCCGACGTTGGCAGGAACCGGCGGATTGAGAACCGACAGGCAAACAGCAAAGCAAAAAAAGGAGTGCCTCGCGGCACTCCTGCCAATTAGGGGGGAAGTTTTACTTGTGATCCAGAAGCGAATTATTGGCGCCTATTTCCTTGCGGTTGGTGCTGCTCACGGTGCGGCCAGAACGCGTCGCGGCTGCGCCGGCGGCAAACTCCGGTCCGTATTTCTCCAGCAGCACAGGAACCAAGGCTCCCTCTGCTTCTTTGACAAAAGTCATTTCGCCGGCCGAATCCATGTCGATCCGGATGAAGTCGCCAAGCTTCACCTGACTGGTGGCAACCAGGTTGGCCAGCGGGAAAACGATGCACCGCTCGATAGCGCGCTTGAGATGCCGTGCGCCGTACTTGGGGTCCGTGCCTTCCTTCAGAAGGTAGTTCTTGACCGTCGGAGTGCAACTGAAGACGAACTGGTTATTTCCCGTGGCTTGCAGAATGCGCTGCTGCACCATGCCCAGTTCGATCTCCAGAATCTTCTCCAGATGCTCGACCCGCAAGGTTTTGAAGACCACGACCTTGTCGATGCGGTTCATGAACTCGGGCGAGAACTTGCGCCGGGCGGCGTCGACCGCGGTGCGATTCATCTTCTCGTCCAGCTTGCCGTCGAGCTTGGCGGGGCCGGTGGAAAACCCCATGGCGCCCTCGATCAACTCATTCATTTCACCGGCGCCGAGGTTGGAGGTCATTACGATCAGACACTGCGAGAGATCCACACGACGGTTGTCGCCAAGCGTGAGCGAGGCTTTGTCGAGAATGCCGAGAAGCAGTTGCCACAGGGCGTCGGAAGCCTTCTCGATTTCGTCAAACAACAGGATCGAGAGCTTCAGCTTCTCCGTGTGCCACTGGTTCAGCGCTTCCTGAGTCAGCAGCGGATGGGTTTCGCGGTGCCCCAGGTACCCCGGCGGCGAACCAATCAGCTTGGCAATCTCGTGCGAATGCTGGAACTCGGCGCAGTCGATCTTGATCACGGCGCGAGCATCGCCGAACAAAGCTTCGGCAACGGCCTCGACCACCCGGGTCTTGCCCGAACCGGTCGGCCCGAGGAAGATCAGGTTCCCCACCGGACGCCCCGGAGCATTCAGTCCCGCCAGGAACATCTGGTAGATCTCGGTGACTTTTTCAACCGCGGTATCTTGGCCAACGATACGGCGGCGAAGAGCGGCCTCAAATTCCTTTGCGTCAGTGCTGCGGCGCGACGGATCCAGTGTGGCGTTGAGTCCAGTTTTCATGATGTGTGGCCCTGCTCACCTCGTGTCCGGGGCCTATCCCTCAGGACTGAGACTTCCGTTCAGATGGAAAAATATTACCGCTGAGTTGGCTGAAGGTTCCAAAGCAAAACGCCCTCACGCCAAGTACCACCCATCCCCACTAACCATCTTCTGCATACCTTAGATGCTCATTTAGCACCAACGATGCTGCGGAAATTTCCGAGGCAACGCGGATTTCCAACAAATCCCGACGAAACATTTCCGCCCAGGGGACCGCGCGTAACTCGGACCAGCTTTCGTGAGCGCTTCCGCTGGATTTGAAGTGAACCCAAGTGTAGATACCTATATTAAGACAAAAGACACTAACACACTTTCAATTTCGTTGTCTTTTTAGTAACTGGCAATAAACGACGGTTCCAGTAGAACTGCTTGCAGCACAAGCATCTCGCCTGAGCTGTAACTCTTTGGCAAGACCAACATCGCAATTATGAAATGCAGTCGCCATCTTGCGAACTCTTGCGCACCTCGATGGAAGTGCAGCTTTTGGGTTTTCTCATCTATAATCTGGAATTACGCAAGCTCCCATCAGGCTGGCTGCCGGGATCGAGTTCGGCAGGCGCGGGTAGCCCTTACTTTATAACTCTTAGGAGTGCTGATGCCTATTCAGAAGACGGAAAAAATTTGGCGCAATGGCAAACTGATTGCTTGGGACGAGGCGACGATCCACGTGATGTCGCACGTCGTTCATTACGGAAGCGCGGTGTTCGAGGGAGTGCGCTGCTACAAACTGCCCTCCGGGCCGGCGATCTTCCGGGCCGAAGAACACATGCAGCGCCTGCTCGACTCCGGCAAGATTTATCGCATGGAAGTCCCCTACTCGCGCCAGCAACTGGTTGACGCGACGGCAGAGGTCATTCGCGTCAACGGAGCATGGCCATGCTACATCCGGCCGATCGTCTTCCGCGGTTACGGAGAGATCGGGGTCAATCCGCTCGCCACTCCGATCGACGTTTATATCGCCAACTTCCCGTGGGGTAAATACCTGGCGACAGGCGACGAAGGGGTTGACGTGTGCGTCTCCTCCTGGACGCGGTTGGCTCCTAACACGCTGCCAGCGATGGCGAAGGCGGCCGCCAACTACATGAACTCCCAACTGATGAAGATGGAGGCGATTACCAACGGCTATACCGAAGGCATCGCCCTCGACGCTACCGGCTACGTCAGTGAAGGTTCGGGCGAGAACCTCTTTCTCGTGCGCCAAGGCAGGCTGTGGACGCCGCCGACCGGCAACTCCGTGCTGCCGGGAATCACCCGCGCTTCGGTGATCCAGATCGCGAAAGATCTGGGCATAGAAGTCGTGGAGCAAATGATCCCGCGCGAGATGCTCTACATCGCCGACGAGGTATTTTTCACGGGCACCGCCGCCGAGGTCACGCCGATTCGATCGGTTGATAAGATTCGAGTCAGCGATGGAAAAATCGGTCCCATCACGCGCCGCATCAAGAACGAGTTCTTCGGCATCGTCGAGGGGACTCTGCCGGATCGCCACAAGTGGTTTACCGCGGTCCCGGTGAAGCAAACCGTAGGCGCCTGAGAGGCTGCGGCCAGACTGGCCTCACGGAAGTTCTATTTCGAAGGTAATTGGGACGCTGGCGGCGTCCCAATTCTTTTCCGCGAGCTGTTGGATTGCCAATCGCATGGTGAACGTGCTACTTTCGGCGAAGTTTCCGGCGACACCTCATGAATATTGACGACCTGCTTGCGATCGTAATGGAGAGGAAAGCCTCTGACCTGCACCTGAAGGTCGGCAATTATCCTCATCTGCGGATTGACGGCGACCTCGTGCCCTTAACCGAGTTTGCACGCATCAACCCGGAAGACATGCTGAACATGGCTTTCAGCATGATGACCAATCGGCAGAAGCAGAAACTGAAGGAGACGACCGAGCTGGACATGGCCTACGGGGTCGCCGGTATCGGCCGCTTCCGCGTCAACATCTTCCAGCAGCGCGGCAACGTTGGAATCGTTATGCGCGCCATTCCAACGAAAATACGCTCGCTGGACGAGCTGAACTTGCCGCCGGTCGTCGACAGAATATGCGATGAGTCGCGCGGGCTGGTGCTGGTCACCGGCATCACCGGCTCCGGCAAGTCCACGACGCTGGCGTCCATGATCGATCGCATCAACTCCAGCCGCGCCGAGCACATTATCACCATCGAAGACCCGATCGAGTTCCTGCATCGCGACAAAAAGGGCTTCGTCAACCAGCGTGAAGTCGAGGTCGATACGTCGTCGTTCGCCGCCGCCCTTCGCGGAAGTCTTCGTCAGGACCCCGATGTCATCCTGGTGGGCGAAATGCGCGACCTGGAAACCATCGTCACGGCACTGCACGCGGCTGAAACCGGACACATGGTTTTCTCCACGCTGCACACACTGGACGCAGTCGAGACCATTAACCGCATCATCGCCGTCTTCCCGCCCCTGGAGCAGAAACAGATACGCCTGCAACTGTCGGCGACCTTGCGTGCCATTGTCAGCCAACGCCTGGTGAAGCGTTCCGACGGACCCGGCCGCGTTCCCGCAATCGAAGTGATGATGAGCACCGCTTTCATTCGCGAATGCATTAACGTGCCGGAGAAGACCGCCCAGATACGCGATTTGATTGCCCAGGGCGGATCGCAATATGGCATGCAGACATTTGATCAGTCGCTCTTTCAATTGCTCAAGAACGGCTTCATCTCGATGGAAACCGCGCTGGAGAACGCATCGAATCCAGATGACTTCAAACTCAGGGTCGCGGGCATTAGCAGCACGACCGATTCGACGCGCGACCAGATGACGGGCATTTTGTAATTCAGCGTCACGGCGGCGCTCATCGCGGTCTAGAAATATGTGGCGACGATGATCCAGTACACCGGAAGCGAGTAAGTGCGACTGGATGCATAACAGGCACCCACGGAGAATCCGCTGGCGGGTAACGTCTTCATATCCTGCAAATAAGTGGGCATTTGCGCGAGGTCTGCCATGGTGAAGGTCACCACCCGCGCCACATCCCGCAGCGCGCCGGCTGGGGCCGGACTGATCGAATCACGCCGTGCCATCTGGCAGGCCAGGTCGCGCAGCCTGGGGTTTGCAATCACCCGCAGCGTGCGGCTTCGAGCACTCCGGCGCAGGTCGTTAAACTGACGCGCAATTCGCGCTTCCGCCTCGGCCGCTGAAATTTTGGGAAGACGCTCGACGAAATCCTGCGTCACCCAGACCTGCTGCCCGGCGCGCAACACGCCGATTCCAATCGATGTTGTACCTCGGGTTCAGAATGTTCTCGCGGTGAGGCGGCGAACCCATCAGACGCCTTATGCGCATCGGCTGCCGACGTGTTCACGGCCACGTTTTCGCCGCTTGCATTGAAATGCATGTCGGTGGGCGCGAGCCGCGCGTTCAAATCGGGCTCGCCGCGAAACTGGTGCGATAGTGCGCCTTGCTCCGCCATTCGTTGCGAGTGCCGCCGAGCCACGGTAACGAGTTGCGGCTCCATCTGAAGCGGTCGTAACCCTCTTCGCGTCCGCTCTTGATTCAGAAGGCGAAGCATCTCCTGCTCGGAGGCTGCGTCCCAAATGCCGACGCTTTGACCGGAAGCGCACAGCGCAATCGATAGCACGCATAAAAGCAGCATCGCCCGTGAAAGAATACGCTTCACCGTTTGTCCTTGTGTTGCCCTATCACCGTTCTCGGCTACCCGGCGCCGCCTCACTCCTGCCCAGCAGCTTATCTGATGCAGGCGAAAAATTGATAGCCGGCGATGATGGATTATCCGCTTATCGCACGGCTCGGCCCTGCCTTCAAGTACCAAACCTCGAGGAATCTTTTTGTTGCGAATCCGCACGACGCTTACGCCCTGGGGATTAGTTACTAATTACTAAAGGCCAATGCCCCTCGGGTGGAAATAGTTTTCCCAAATGGTGCAACAACTCTGTTTTCGGAGTAGCACGTTAGCGTTATCTGCCTTGTTTTCTGTCACTTGATTTTTGGCGCAAGGTGGCAGTCCGCATGCACTATTACCGGCGTGCAGACTTTCAAGATATTCAAGAGAGAGGGATGCGAAATGCGTAAATGGATATTGTTGCTTGTCTTGGGGCTCCTGTCCACCTCGGTAGCGACGATGGCAGATACCGTCACGCTCAAGTTTGTAGACGCGACTGGCCCGAGTGGGATGGGGAGACCGTCTATCCGTACAATATGACGGAGGTGAGGAATGGCGTTACCAGCTCCGTAGCCATGGCCTGCGACACGATCCCTACGAGATCCAAGACGGCGAGAGCTGGACGGCGACCGTAATACCGATGAGCAGCATTGCCGCCAACTTATCGCAAACCCTGTTTGGTGGTTCAAATGGCCGGCAAATCCCTCTCTATAGTACCAACGTTCTCGCCATATATTAACATGCAGGCATACCTCTTTTTGCAACTGCAACTCCCGGCGAACTCGGGAACTGCGGCAGCCACTGCCATAAACGACGCCATGTGGCAGATCTTTTCGATACAACTGCTGAGTCGTCGACGTGTGGCACTGGCAGCACCTGCGCCAGTTGGATCGCGCAGGCACAAACCAGCGTTTGTGGCGGTCAATCGGCTCAAGCACCTGCACTCCCACGCTGCCAGCGGGCGACAATACCCTTGCGATTTACGTACCTGATGGTAACGTCACCAATCCGGTGAGCGGTTACCCAATACCCCAGGAATTCGTCGGTCCTGCTCCGGTGCCGGAACCGGGCAGTTTAGCGCTGCTCGGCACAGGCCTCGTAAGCCTGGCAGGCATCGTACGCAGGAGATTCAGGCTTTAGCTCGACGCATCGACTAGCACCCTCCTCGGGCGCTCTTCGGAGCGCCCTTTTTTGTGGTGGGGCGGATGCTGGTGCATGTAGCACAGGTATGCAGCAAGGGAATTCCAAGCGGATCGGGAGCGGAAACAGCCGGCGGAAAGGAGCTTTCCTGAGACTTCAGGCTTGCGTGCGTATGGACATCGAGAGTTCCCCGATGCAATTGTGGGATTGCTCCGCGATCTTCAGATTTGAAACCGTAGGACTGCCCATGACCCTGGCGCACAGCAGGCAGGTGGAAAGAATAATCCCGTTGCGAGCGGTTTTGTGAACAAAATACGGCACGTTGGTTGGCAGATTCACACAGGACCTTTCGCGGACAATCCAGACCAGATCAAGTACATCCTAACCGTTGAAGGGCGTGGTCGGAATAAACCGATCACCTGACTCCCGCCCGGGCGGCAACCGTAACACGGCGTCTGTTTTGCTTAGTTCAAA
Organism: uncultured Acidobacteriota bacterium; assembly: GCA_963819175.1. Taxonomy (GTDB): domain Bacteria; phylum Acidobacteriota; class Terriglobia; order Terriglobales; family Acidobacteriaceae; genus CAWBRT01. Next base: position 18,875 of record CAWFVJ010000015.1, on the reverse strand, counting down.
GCTGTGAGTTCAGCAGCAGAATGGGAGCCGGCAGCCGGAAGCGGCCCGAACTTGTTATCATCATCGGTTCGAGGTGAGCATGAAACAGCTTGCTGAGTGGGCACTAGGGACGGCGCAGGCGCGGGGGGCCAGCCACGCCGAGGCGCGGGTGGTCGAAGAGCGCGACCGGGCACTGGCGACAAAGAACGGAAAGATCGCGACGGCCTCCAGCTTTGAATCGATGGGAGCCGGGATCCGGGTGATCGCCGATGGCGCTTGGGGCTTCGCCGCCACCGAGGATCTGACGCAGGAGGGGGTCGAGCGGTGCGCCGCCGAAGCCGTAGCCATTGCCAAAGCTTCGGCGCGGGTGAAGGAACACCCGCTGCAACTGGTTGCGGAAAAACCGGCGAAGGCTGAATGGAGTTCGCCTTGCAAAATCGACCCGTTCACGACGTCTGTAGACGACAACCTCCAGTTGCTGATGAGCATTGACGCGGCCCTGCGCGGCGTCCAGGGCGTAACGCTGGCCGAGACGAGCCTCAACTTTCGCCGTTGCGAGCAGTGGTTCTACAACACCGAGGGTTCCGATATTCGCCAGACGCGCTTCACAACCGGGGCGGGTTATGCCGCCTATGCATTTGCCGGCACCGAGATACAAAAGCGCTCGTATCCGAACTCGTTTGGCGGACAGTGGCAGAACAAGGGGTACGAGCTGATCGAAGAATTGAAGCTGGTGGAGAACGCGCGACGCATTGGCGAAGAGTGCGTGGCACTGCACCAGGCGGCAAAGTGTCCGCAGGGACGCCTGACGCTGGTGCTGGATTCTTCGCAGATGGGATTGCAGATTCACGAATCGATAGGCCATCCGATTGAACTCGACCGCGTGCTCGGCATGGAAGCGAACTTTGCCGGAACTTCGTTTCTAACCCTCGACAAGCTGAACCACCTGCGCTACGGCAGCGACCTGGTGAACGTGGTGGCCGATGCGACGGAAGCGCATGGGCCTGGGTTGGGCACGTTCGCCTACGACGATGAAGGGGTGCAGGCGCAGTGCGTGCCCATCATCCAGAAAGGGCAGTTCACCGGGTATCTCTCATCTCGCGACACGGCGGCCATGATTGGGCGCGCGCGCAGCGGCGGCAACCTGCGCGCCGAAAGCTGGAATCGCGTGCCCATCGTACGCATGACAAATATCAGCCTGCTGCCGGGCGAGCGCCCGTTGACGCTCGATGAGTTGATCGCACAGACCGACGACGGCATCTTCATGCAGACGAACCGCTCATGGTCGATCGACGACAAGCGCTACAACTTCCAGTTCGGCTGCGAAATCGGGTGGGAGATCAAAGGCGGCAAGCTCGGGAGGATGATAAAGAATCCTTCGTATTCGGGGATCACCACCGAGTTTTGGAACTCGCTGGACGGCTTGTGCTCGCGCGACCAGTGGACCCTGTGGGGCACGCCGAACTGCGGCAAAGGGCAGCCGCAACAGGTGATGGGAACCGGGCACGGCGCTTCTCCGGCGCGCTTCCGCAACGTGCAGGTGGGCTCGGCATATAAGGGGCAGTAATCGCCGACAACTACGATACCGCGTCAAAGCGGGAGAGTAGGCGAACTACCCCACGTTAGCCGAAAGCTGGCGAACGTGGGGCACCAGGGGGAGCAAGGGCGGGTGGAGCGACAAGGCAGGAAGGAACGGCACGATGCTGAATCAGAGACAGGGCTCGCGAGATTTTCGAGCGCATTCGCAAGCTTTCCTCCGCTGATGAGGTGGAGTTGATCGTGAGCGGCGGGCGCAGCGCGCTTACCCGTTTTGCCAACAACGCCATCACTCAGAACGTGGCCGAGGAAAACTATGACGCCTCCCTGCGCGTGATTTTCGACGGACGCACGGCGCGGGCGAGCACCAACCGCTTTGATGACGCGAGCCTGAGGCGTCTGGTTGAGCAGGTAGAGTCGTTCGCCAAGGTGCAGCAACCCGATCCCGACCTGCTTCCGCTACCCACGCCGGAGGAGACAGGCGGTGGTCCGGCCCCGAACCGCCATGTGGCGCGTACCGCGGCCGTCGATCCGGGACAGCGTGCCGAAACCGTTGCCGGGATGGTCGCGGTGGCCAAGCGCGAGGGGTTGACTGCGGCGGGCACCTTCGCCGTCTCGGAGCAGATGGAAGCGCTGATGAACTCGCGAGGGGTCGACCTCTACCACTCGCAGACGCTGGCCGAGGCCTCGGTAACGATGATAGCGGGGAACTCTTCCGGCTGGCAGAAGAGTAATTCGCCCGATAGCGGCGAGATCGATGCGCTCCGGCTGGCGGAGAAGGCGGCCGAGAAAGCGAAGCGTTCGGCAAATCCGAAGGAACTGGCCGCAGGCAAGCACACCGTAATCCTGGAACCGGCGGCGGTGCTCGACCTGGTGGGCTTCATGTTCTGGGATTTTGGAGGCATGGCGCTGCTCGACCAGCGTTCGTTCCTGAACAACCGGATCGGGCAAAGGATTTTCGGCGAAAACATTACGATCGCCGACGATGTCTATCACCCCTTGCAATCGGGTCCGGCCTTTGACGGCGAAGGGGTGCGCCGCACACGGGTGGAGCTGGTAAAGAACGGTGTCATCAAGAATCTGGTATACGCTCGCGGAACCGCGCGGCAGCTCGCCGCTACGCCATTCGCCGCGCAACTGGGAACGGTTAGGCCCACCGGCCACGGCTTCCCGCTGCCAAACGAGATGGGCGAGGCCCCGATGAACATTGTGTTCGAGGTGCCAGGAGCAACCAGGACGCTCGAGCAAATGGTGAGCGAGACCGAGCGCGCGGTCTACATCACGCGGCTGTGGTACATCCGCGAGGTCGACCCGTACGAGAAGATCCTGACTGGCATGACACGCGACGGGACCTTCCTGGTGGAAGACGGCGCCATCGGCAACGGAATCCTGAACTTCCGGTTCAACGAGAGTCTGCTGCACATGCTCTCCAACGTAGTGGCCATGGGTGCGCCGGTGCGGGCCAGCGGCGAGGAGTCTTTCGACATGGTGGTGCCCGCGATGAAGGTGGCCGACTTCAATTTCACCGAGGTTACTAAGTTCTAACCGCGTTTTAACTGACTGCGGGATAACCACTTGCGGGACCACCGGGCTGCGCTCCGGGAGTTATTCCGCCTAGGATTACTTTCGTAATTCGGACAATTCGGGGTTAGGGTATATGCTCCGAAATCGTGATAGCGCCAAACTACATTCCGGACATTCGCTGCGGGGTTCGCTTCCCGCTCAGGCTTGCAATCGCCATTCGCTACAACGGGCAGGAGTACCCCGCAGAGTCTCGAAACATTTCATCGGCTGGTGCCCTCTTTCATCTGGATCAGTTCATCCCGGCAGGCAGTCTGATCGAGTTCGTCCTGGCTATGCCCGCAGGAAATTTCCGCTCGGGCAAGGATGTGCTGGTGAACTGTACCGGGCGCGTGGTACGCTGCTCACCTGAAGGTAATCGTCAGGAGCTGGCTGTTATTATTGACGAGTACCGATTCCTGCGTTCGTAGATAGGAAAGGGAGAGTCTCCCCCAGGGAAGCGCGATGGCCACTGAGCCGGCTGAGGCACAGGGACAAATAGAACAAGAGCTTGATGGCGGCGTCGATCGGATTCGAGTGATCGTTGCCGATAGCGAGCCGATCTTCCGTGTCGGCATGAGGAAGATTTTTGCCCTGGAAGACGACTTGCGCGTTATGGCCCAGACGGAAACTCTGGCCCAGACGGAGGCAGCCGTCCAGCGGCATTCCGCTGACGTTCTCCTGATGGAGGCGGGGCTTGCGGTCGAGCCGGCCGAAAGCGTCGCCGCGCTGCTGCAACTTGTACCCAAGTTGAAAGTGGTGCTGATCGTGGCCGATCAGGATGAAACGGAAATTCTGGAATACGTCCGTCGAGGTGCTTGCGGGGTCGTGCCGCGTTCTGTTGCTCCAGACCTGCTGATCAAGTGCATCCGCAAAGTTGCCGCCGGCGAAACCTGGCTGGATAATCGTTGCATCAACCTTGTCATCGAGGCCTATCGCGCGCAGGCGATGAAGCTGATCAGTCCGAAGACCCGGACTAAGTTGAGCAACAAGGAATTGATGATCATCTCGGGCGTCACACAGGGATTGCGGAACAAAGAAATCGCCACGGACGTCGGCACCACCGAGCAGGTTGTGAAGAACTATCTGCGCAAAATTTACGACAAACTGGGCGTCTCGGACCGCTTGGAACTGGCATTGTATTGCATGCATCACAAACTCCTCGGCAGCAGCTCGCCGAGCGTACCGGAAACTCCTGCCACGCCTGCCACGCCCGCCGCTGAGAGCATCAGTAACATCGCCGGAAGCTCCCGCTAAAGCAGTTTCACCGGCAAATCCGTTCACAGCCGACATTGTCGGGTCCTACCCGCGTTTGGATTCGACGGCTCGGAAGGGTTTACAATGCAGTGTCGCGGATTCGACTCTGCGAATGCAGTCAAGCGTCACTTCGGGAGGCTGGAAAAGTGAAAGGCAATTCGAAGGTTATCGAGGTACTGAGTCAATGCCTGAAGGCAGAACTGACTGCCATCAATCAATACTTCCTCCATTCTGAGATGTGCGAGAACTGGGGCTATGAGCGCTTGTCCAAACTGATCAAGAAAGAGTCCATCGAAGAGATGGTCCACGCCGAAAAGCTCATGGAGCGCATCCTCTTTCTGGATGGAACGCCGAATATGAGCGATTATTTCAAGATCAATATCGGCACCACCGTCGAACAGCAGTTCCGCAACGACGTGCAACTGGAATATGACGCTGTGAAGCGGCTGAACGCGGGCGTTAAGACCTGTGCCGAGGTTGGAGATAACGGGTCCAAGATGCTACTTGAGCAGCTTCTGAGCGACGAAGAGCACCATATCGACTGGCTGGAAGCACAACTGCACGCCATGACCGAGATGGGCGTTAAGAATTACCTGACCGAGCAAATGAAAAAAGATGAATAGTGAAGGCGCCAGCCACAGCCGGGACATCGGACTGTTCCGCGATCTCGCTGGCCTTTGAAGCGCGCGATGCATCTGCCGGGCGAAGCTTTGACTGCGGCACATGCTGAAACAAGAACGCTGAATGGGCTTTCCGGGCAAACCTACGGAGGCCGCGCAGGCCCTCTGCTAGAATGAATTGAAGCCGCTGTGCGGGTTCACGGATTGCTCTGCGGAGAGATGGCCGAGTGGCTGAAGGCGCACGCTTGGAAAGCGTGTTTAGGGGTAACTCTAACGTGGGTTCGAATCCCACTCTCTCCGCCAGTCCTTTAAATACAATCACTTAGCGGCTTGGCTACCAAGCGTGGCTACCCGAATTCCTGATTCTTCCTCAATTCTCAGTATTGGGCTCTGAGGAAGAAATCATGACCGTGAGCCTATGGATTCGGGAAACCGCAGCGAACGGCAAGCGCCGCCGCTACGTGAAGCCCAATAAGAAAAGAATTTACCCTGAGGGCACAGTTTTCTGCCTGCGTTACGCCGCTAATGGCAAGCGTCGGTGGGAGACCCTCGACGTAAACTGCCTGAATGCCGCGCTTGCGGCGAGAGCAACCAAAGAAGCGGCACTGCTATCAGAAGTTCCCACCCTCGCAGCCGCACCCACGAAGCGGGTCAGAGTGGACGACGCCATGTCGTCTTACCTCGGCACGGTTTCCGCGACGAGGGCGCACAAGACGTGGTTGGCATACAGCTTGTTCCTGAACGAATTCCGCAAGTCCTGCACCAAAGAACTCCTTGACCAAATCGACAAGGGCGACCTCACCGCATTCGTTGTAGCGCAGAAAAAAGCTGGACAGGATGACCGAACGATAGCGAACCGTGTAGCGGGGGTCGTGACCTTCCTGCGAGCGCACGGCGTCATCACTGTCACGGTGCGGCACAAATACACGGAAAAGAAAGTGAAGGCTTATTCCGTCGAGGAACTGCGGGCGCTCAATGCCGCCTCGACCGACGAAGAGTTGCAGATTTGGCAATTCTTTCTCGGCACGGGATTCCGTGAAGACGAAGTTGCCCATGCTTGCCACACGGATGTTGACTTCAAATTGAAGACGATCAGCGTGCTGGAAAAGCGGCAGTGGGACTGGAAGCCAAAAGACAAAGAAGAACGCACGGTGCCGATCCCCGATTCGCTCTTGGAACTGCTCAAGGTGCGCAAGGCGATGCATCCAGACGGCTGGCTGATTTTTCCTAACACAGGGGGGAATCCCGAAGGTCACTTCTTAAGAATGCTGAAAGAGAGGGCACTCGCTGCTGGACTGAACTGCGGTCATTGCACAGGCACGCTGCACGGCAAAGCGGTTTCCTGCAAGGATGCGGCATGCTGTGAGCATTGGATTTTGCATCGGTTCCGCAAGACGTTTGCAACGATGCACCATGCGAACGGAGTCTCGGCGCGAACGATTCAAGGCTGGCTCGGTCATGAGTCGTTGGAAACGACTTTGCGTTATTTGGCGGATGCAGAGTTAGGAAGCGAAAAAACGCGCACGCAGGTCAACGGCAGTTTTGCCGAAATTGATCGGGAGTAAATCCATCGACCGTGCAGCCGCATCTGCCTTCCGTCAGAAGTGCTGCGTCATGCGCATCTCGTTGACGAAGCCTTCGGGCAGGTGCCCTTGCAGGCTTTCCTTCACGTACAGCTTTTTGCCGAGGGATTCGCACCTGTGGACACAATCGATCACGTAGGCTTTCCAGTCCACGTCCTTGTATCCCGGTGGGAGGGGTGTGCCCCGGGCGTTCATCTTCCCCGTCTTGTACAGGTCGACATAGGGATGTGTGGCTTCGATGACCGCAAGCGAGCTGGCGGGCGTGATGACAGGCTCAAGCGAAACCCAAGTGAAAATTCCCGCATCATGGAACGCCTTCAGCGCATCCATCCTGCCTTCCTTGGATGGGGAATCGGGCTCCCATTCCTTCAACAAGGCCGCATCCGTGCTTGACAGGCTGGTGGCGAAGCAGTCTTTATCAGGGCGAAACAGATCAAGGTCCCGCAGCGCCCTCGTGCCTCCCTTTGTCAAGATGCAGATGCCCAAGTCGCTGTTCGCTTGAATCGCCTGTATGGTCTCCCGGGTCAGGCTGGTGTCGCCTGCATGGTACGGGTCGCTGGAGTATGACAGCAGGACTTGGTCAGTTACCCCCCCAGCTTTGTATTTCAAGGCGTCGTTGGTCAACAGCTCGATGAACTCGTCGCGGGGGATGGCGTCCGAATTGAATTCGTCTCTGTGCTGCTTCGTGGCGGACGGGACGTAACAATATTTGCATTTGTGCCCGCAGTGCTTGTCGGGATTGCAGGCGAGCGGGGCGAACTCCGCGATCGCGCCGGGTACGTAGATGTACTTGCAATTCTTCGGATATATCGCTTTGGCATGGGCTTCGGATGCTGCTTTCGCCTTTGGGCTCGCCGTGGCAGAGTTCAGCTCCGGCTCCATTACATCCGCCAGCAGCACAAGGTTTTCCGCCGTTGCGCGCAGCGTGGCCGCCATCGCCGCAAGGTCGTCCGCGTGGTCCGGATTGCCAACGAGGCCCAGCACTTTTTTAAACGGGCTGCTTGCGAAACTGAGTCTTTGCCGGTCTACAAAATCTTGAGCTGCGTTCCCGAAGTATTTCAGACGGAACTTACCAATAGCGATTTGCTGTTCCCGCCACATTTTCAACGTGGGCTTCGCTCTGTCGGCAGCGGCAAATCTCTCGGCTTCCACGGGTGCGATGTCCGCATAAGAACCGCCTGCCGCCGCTTCCATGACGGATTCCGCCATGCGGATGGCCTTCTTGACCCTCTCGGCAAACGGCTCAACGGAAGGCCCAAGCAGCGTGTGGGTCATCTTTAGACATTGTTCAGCCAATATGCCTTTCTCGGTTTCGCTTTCCGGGCGCGGCAGCGGACGGGCCGCCTTCGATGTATGTCCTTTTTCCTCTTTGCCGAGAAGCAGCTTTACTTCTGCATTGAACAGCCGCTCTTTTTCCCGTTGCCGCCATTTGCGCACCGTCGCAGGCTTGAGCCCGAGCTTGCGGGTGAAAGCTTCGATCCCGGTACAACCGTTCAGCCGGTATTGGGGGTCGCCTTTATGTTCAGCGAAGCGGCGGCGCGCATCTTGCAGCCCGGGCAGAATCTTATAGTAGAGCGTTGAGCCAAGTTCTTCGGCTTGTTTTTTCCCCTGCTCGACGAACCCGACGAGCGTCTTGGTGAACGTCTTGTCGTCCAGCCCGGCATACTGATACGGAGTCCCCACCAAAAAAATGGAGCGTGACATGTCACGCTCGGTTTTCGCGGGCTTTCCGGCGAAGAAAATCTTTGTGTTTTCGTCCAAGGTGAAGGGCGATAGGGCTACAGCGGCGGTACCGGCCACCGTCACGGGAGTGACTGAGCGTGACGTGTCACGGTCTGTTTTCTCGGCCATGGGGATCATGTTCCTTTCTGCGCGCCCGGAGGCAACCAGCCTTTTGAGGTGTTCGAGGGCGGCTTCCTTCTCGCCCGGCCCATAGCGGGCGATCTCTTCTTCTCGCCATCGGACCTTACCAACCAATTGGCACACCAACCAATTGCCTTCGGCGTCATCGTACATGTAGAAGCTGCCAACGGGGACCGGGGGCTCAAGCTTGGGCAAAACTGCTCGATACTGCCCGATGCGGTTCCTGCCGTCCGCAAGCGGCATGCTCTTGTAGTACGCCGCGATGGCATCCCGGTCGAACACATAAATCTCGGACTGCTTCGGAACCTCCGGTTCCTTGAGTTCGGGGATGTGCGGATGCTTCGTCATGGGGCGGCAGCATGAAGTATATAGAGCATCCGCCAAATCGCCCGATTTGTTTTTCGCTCGCCGTCGCCGCGAAGCCGGAGCAACCCCAGTTCCGTGAGCTGGTCTTCTATGGAATCGTTGGGCTGGGGCTGCACTTGCGCTCCAGCCTGTAGCTCGCAGCGGCCCTCTTCAATTCCGGGTCAGCTTGAGATGTATGGAAGGTATAGTTAGGAGCAAAAGTTTGCAGAACCCACCCAGAAGAAGGCGAATAGCTTCTTCATAGTTCGTCCTCATCCGACCACCAGCTCGGGCGGTATTTGTGGGCGACGGCGCCCCACGTGGCGACCGCCCAATGGCGTTGATTGGACAATCGCCCGGTGACGTGGAGCGCGGCGACCGGGTCCTTGTGAGCGTCCAGCCACCGGCGTTGGCGGTCGCTCAAGCAGGATCGGTCGCCAGTGACCAACCCGATGAATTTATGGACGTTGGCGAGTTCCTGTGGGGTCAGCATTACAGTGCCCCGTCGTCATCGGTGGTGTTGGTGTTGTCATCCAGCGAGGTGATGGACTCTGCCCAAGCGAGCCAGCCCTTAGGGAGGGGACATGTGTGGAACGGGAAGGAACCATCAGGACGCTGTGAAACCGGCGTCCCGCAGTTCGTGCATTTGATCGTCAGTCCAGTATTAAGTCTCATATCGTTTGCTCTCCATAGCCCCACGCCCTGCAAGGTTTGGGGCTTTTTTCTTTTCCTACATATGGGGCCGTAAAAGGTTTTCCAAACTAATTGTCAGCCCGGCAAATTTGCAAACGAACGACGGATATGTCCAACAACATTGGCAATAACGACGCCAAAAACCAGCAAGTGCGCCCACGAAAAATAGTTTGTTCACATTTTCCCAATACAGCCCGTATCTAGTGAGCCCGTCCGAGTAATCTGCAGCGAACCTCCGATAATGCTTGAAACTCACAGGACGGATGTGCCAGTTTTCGAGCATGGCAAAAACCTACCGGCCCTACCTGTTTGAACAGGACTTGTTGCTGCCTCCCAGTCTTCGGGATTGGCTGCCAGAAGGACACCTGGCGTACTTCGTCAGCGACTTGATCGATGAGATGAACTTGAGTGCGATCGAGTCGTATTACGAACAGGAAGAACGCGGGTATCCGCCGTACCATCCGGGGATGATGACCAAGATTCTGGTCTACGGCTACTGCGTTGGGGTGTTCTCTTCGAGGCGGCTGCAGAAACGGCTGCACGAGGACGTCGCGTTTCGGGTGCTGGCGGCGGACAACCAACCGGATTTCCGCACGCTATCGGATTTTCGCAAGATTCACCTGGCGACACTGCACGGGTTGTTCGAACAGGTGTTACGGATGGCGCTGGAGTTGGGGGCGCTGAAGCTGGGGCGCATCGCCATCGACGGCAGCAAGATCAAGGGGAACGCCAGTAAGCACAAGGCGATGAGCTATAAGCGCATGAAAGAGGAGCAAAAGCGGCTGAAACAGGAGGTGCGCCGCTTGCTGAAGGAGGCTGAGCGCATCGACGCCGAAGAGGATGCGCGGTATGGCCGGAACTGTTATGGAGACGAACTGCCGGCTGAATTGCAGCGACGGGAAGAACGGCTGCAACGGATTCGCGAGGCCAAGCGTGCCCTGGAAGCACGGGCTCGCCAGGAGGCCGACGCTGCAGCGAAGGAGCCGGACGGCGAGGGCAGCAAGGCGGAAGTTAAGCCGGAAGAAAAAGACCAGTACAACTTCACCGATCCGGAATCGCGCATTCTGAAAGGGCCGGATGGTTTCTTGCAGGGATACAACGCTCAGATTGCCGTCGAGCCGGTGTTGCAGTTGATCGTCGGGCAGGCCGTTACCCAAGCCGCTAATGACAAGAAACAACTGCTGCCGATGGTTGCAACCGTGGAGGAACAAGCCGGACAAAAACCGTCCCAAGTACTGGCCGACAGTGGGTATACCTCCGACGCCAGCCTGCAAGGAATGGAAAAAGCCAAAGTCGATGCTTATCTTGCGGTGGCTCGCGACAAGCACCATCGGCGAACTGAGCGGTGCCCACGCGGACCGCTGCCCAAAGGGGCGACGCGCACCGACCGCATGCGCCGGAAACTGCAGACCCAAGTAGGACGAGCCATTTACGCGGCGCGGAAAGCGATTGTAGAACCGGTGTTCGGTCAGATCAAGCAAGCGCGGGGATTCCGGCAGTTCCTGTTGCGCGGTCTGGACAAAGTGCAGGGAGAATGGGCCCTGGTCTGTATGGCTCACAACATCTTGAAGCTTCATCGGCTGGTTAGCACGTAATCGCCACGGGTGAACCCCGCACGCAGTCCCCGGGAAGCGAGCACCAGCCCTTAAATATCTGGGCGTTCACGTCTAACCGGCAGCCCATCCCGGGACACTCGTCAAACGCCACCCGCGGGAACAGTCTGCCGCTGCTGTTGGAGAGTTACTCGGACGGAAATGGGAGAGTCAAGCTGCCACCGTGCGAGGAGGAGGACTAAAAGTTTCGTTCGAAAAATCGAGCGGATGCATTCGAATCATCAGGCTGCTGAACTCTCGCCCCCAAGCTGCTGTTTCATTGACCTGATCAACCTTTTATTGGCTCCCCGCCATGACGGAGTGCCGCACCCCCGGAGTCAATAGTCGCAAACCCATCGTTGGGTTATGGTCTGCCAATGGACATTCGAGAAGCGGCGGCCGCACTCGGACGGCGGACAAGCGAGCGAAAGAAGCGAACCGCGAGACAGAACGGGAAGCTTGGGGGGCGGCCCAAGGTAGGCGCTGGCGATGTTACGAGTAACCGAACCACCCATGGGCGGTTTGCGCCGATGACCTTTCGCGACCTGACTCGTACGGACAGGCTCGTCATCCTCCGCTATCCCGGGGGCAAGGCTTGGCTTTTGCCGATGCTCCGTTCCTTTGTAAGGGTGGAGCGTCCAAAAATCTTCATCGAGCCATATGCCGGAGGGGCCACCATCGGGCTCAGCCTTTTGCATCAGGACTTGGTGGACGAACTCGTAATGGTGGAACGCGACCCTCGCGTGTCCGCGTTCTGGCGCCGGGCATTGGAAGACCCATCCTTTGCTGACGAGGTGAGAGCATTCCGATGCACCCGCCCGAATGTCGAGGACGTGGCTGCGCATCCAGAGCGTGATCTTGCGATGTGGACACTGATCAAGAATCGATGTGGGTTTGGGGAATGCTCGACGCGGTCTATTAAATAAAGGTGATGGGCGGAGGCTCGAAAACCGCTGGAATGTAACAAATCTCTACTACGCCTTACGACAGGTTCGCGCTCTGTCGGGTCGAATCACGCTCATTGAAGGCGACGGTATCCAGTCGCTGAGGAAGTTGAACTCCGTGGCCAATGCTGCTTTCATTGATCCACCATACCCGGGCAACGAAAGCCCGGGCAGGCGGCTCTATCGGTATCACAAGGTTGACCACGCGGGCCTTTTTGCGGTGCTCTCGTCATGGCGGGGCCGCTGGTGCGCCAGCTACGAAGATCACGCCGAAGTGGTCGCGATGGCCAAGGCGCACGAGTTCAAGTACACACGAGTCGCAATGAGGACTCGAAGCCAAAAACGAAAGCGGGAACTCCTGATTTGGGGGTAGTAAGCGGTGGTAAGCCGACCGACCACTACAAGGTAGTTGCCGTAATTGGCGATGGCACCGAAGGCTGGTGGCGATGCGAGGAGTGCTGCGAGCGAAAGCTCGGGCGATCGCAGCAAACAGCAAACCGCTACGTGGTTTAGCCTGACAGAAATTCGCACCGCCGGAAATTTTCAGTATTAGCCTTCATGCTTATCGAAGGCTTTTCTCAAAACACCTCAACAGTCTTCGCTTCCCCAAATTGGGGAAGCACAACCTCAACAACACCCGGGTTTGCATACCCGGGCGGCAAAAAACGAATCCGCAACAGCATTGTCAGTTTCATGCCGAAAAGCGGCGGCACCTATGCCGAGCCGTTCGCTGGTCGTGCCAACGTCTTCTGGCTGGCGGCAACAACCTTGCAGTTTTCGAACTGGTGGCTCAATGACCTTCGCACGGCACCCTTCCTTCACGCCATCATCTCGCATGGGAGCACGCTCGAAGTTCCTGAGCATACCCGTCAGGAATTCGAGCGACAAAAAGCCGCACGGCACAGCGGCGACCCGATAGCGATTTTGCTGGAACCGTATCTTTCGTATTCCGGTGCTGGCTATGCTGCTAGTTACAGGCCGACAAAAGGGGCCCCTCTGCGGCATCACTACCAGAACACCCTGAGGTGTGCTCACCAAATCATGCTTCAAACTCAGCCAACGATTACCAACCTCGACTGGAAGCTGGTGGTCGCTGATTTGAACGACGATGATTTCGCTTATGTCGATCCGCCATATGCGGCGGCCAAGGTTCACGGATATGGCCCCGACGACATCGATCACGTCGAGATGGTCTCCATCCTTAAGAACGCCAGATTTCGGTGGCTGCTAAGCGAGTATTACCAGCCGATATACGTGGAAGCGTTCGGTGAGCCAATCTGGCGCAAAGAGGTTCAGTTGTGCTCGACGAATTTCCGTCACGACGGCGGAAAAGAAAAGCGAATCGAGTGTTTGTGGCGCAACTATTGATCTTGTGACGCAACCGAGCCCCATCATCTGAGGAATGGTGGGGCTATTTTTTGCCGCGTGCCAACGACTGTGGTAAATCGAGACTGGCGGGATGCTCGTCAACGCCGTAAAATGTGTCTGCTTCTTCGCCGACCACTGCCTCTACCGCTGCCATGTCTTGGGAGCACCTTTCCAACCCGTTTGCAAGGCGCTCCAATCTGGCAATCAATATTGCGATCTTGCGCTTGGCCTGCTCTCGCCGTTCAGCGGTCGTCTTTGCGTTTTCTTTTGTGTTCTTCATAATTTCGCACCCACTTTCGAAGCCATTCGATCAAACGCGTCTATTCGCATAGCGTGTACGTACGCTCAATGGTGACCATGCCTTCTTCCTCAAGTTCCTCGGCCGCGAGGTCGAGTTCTGTTTGCGAATACCCGCTTAGTTTCTTAAGCTCTGCGTCCGTGACCGGACTCGCTCCCCTGTGCCGAAGGATTCGTAGCAGCGCCAATGCCAGATTCCTCTCCATCTCACTATTCCCCCTTGCTATCGGATTTGACTATGCGCCGCGCCGGGCTGCCAGCCCCACGCGGGCGGCGGACGCCAAATTCGACGGCGATTGTATAAACGAGCCAACGTGAACAGCCCAGCATTTCGGCTATCGCCCTGTAGCTGAGGGACTCGTTTTCGACGATCAAGTCACGTATGGCGGCATGTGCCTTTCCCGTATTTCTGCGCTTCAGTACTCGGACGCCAACAACCTCCGCAGTATCCAATTTAATTTCGCTGTACAGTGCCATCGCTCTCCTTCTAAAGAAGCACTTCAGATTCAGTTTCTTTTTAATTAGCGATTTCCTCCGAGCCAGAAAAACCCATTCGTACTGGCAAATCCGCAACGAAAAATAGTTTTGAAAGGAAAGAAAACAGATTTTCACAGTCCATCTTTAGAGGTCAACGGCCTCAATTCAAACTTGGATTTAATGATGAAAAAGTCAAAGAGAACGAAAACTCAGTGGTCAGCGATGTTGGATGGGCGCAACCCGAAGGTGAGCGAGTAATGGCTTTCTACCAGCTTGCAGTGCCATACGCCAAGATGGGGATACCCTGCTTCCCCTTGGGTGCTCGTGATAAGAAACCACCGCCATGGATGTGCGATTTTCCGCAGCGAGCGACCACCATGCTCGCGCAACTGCAACAGTGGTCAGACAAGATGCCAGACGCCAACCTTGGGCTGCTGGGTCGCGACCTGCTGGTTGGCGACATCTGCTTTTTAGAATTCGATCAGGGGGGACTGGCAGAAGCGGCGGCCGAGATGGGGCAGCCAGTTCCAGTGACTCGCATCCATATCAGCGGTGGCAAGGGGCTCGAACATTGTGCTTTCCGGCAAATAGAGCGGTCACTTAACCTTGGGAATCGCAACGCTAACCGCAATGGCAAAGAATGGTTCAGCTTGCGCATGAACAACCGCTATGTGCTTGGTCCCGGTAGCATCCATCCGGACACCGGGAAACCTTACACGGTAGCGGTTGACATCATACCCGCCGACTTTCCAGACTGGTTGGTGGATTGGATCGAAAGATACACGGTCAGTGAGTTTACTGCTGCCGGTGGCAAGGATATGCCCGAAGTTGATGAGGACTTCGACTTCGAACAGTTCCGGGACTGGCTGCCGTTTTCTCTTTCGCAGGATGGACACTGGTATATTGCCGAGTTCTGTCTGGGCGTTGGCCGCAAACACGAGCACAGTAAGAAAACAGGCATTTTCTTTGATGGCACCCATCTTTGTTGGAAATGCTTTGCCCAGAATTGCCCATGCGCCTACAACGAAGACGGGTCGAAGTTTACAATCGGCGACTTGATCCATCGAATCAGTGAGGAACAGGGCGCTTATGACGGCGTGATCTGGCCTGAACAGGATGGTAGCGATTGGGCAGACTTCGATGACGACATCGTGCCGGGGGCGAAAGCGCCGGACAAGGCGACGAAGGCAGATCAACATTTAAACACGTTGGCCGCTTTTCTGATGGGCACGGAGCCGGAGCAGAAACACGGGTTAGAGCCTCCGAAGACATTTACACCCGTTCAGGCGCCCACATCTAACACGGATAAGTCACGGCTTGAAGCAGTTGACGACCTAGCCTTTCCCGAAGAGTGCATCAAAGACGACAAACTGGGGGATATGGCGCGGGATATGCAGATGCCTTTAGGACTGGCATATCCGGCTGTGCTGGCCTGCGTCAGTGTCAAACCTACTTTAGACCGCATGTGTGGCGCACGGCTCAATCTTTATACCTGCCTGATCGTCAAACCCGGTGGCGGTAAGAATGAAGCTATTCGCAGAGCTATCGAGGTAACAGATTTGACCTCTAGGGTGGATTACCTGATGAGCGCACCCGGTGGTGACGCGCAGTTGGTCAGTCTGCTTGGCGACCGTCCTAGCGGAAAACGGGGCGACCGAGAACGCATTCCCGGACCAAAACGGCTGCTGCTGATCTGCAACGAGATCGGCGACATGCTGAGTAAGACAGGAATTGACAATTCCACGTTGGCAACCCGTATGTGTGACTTTTGGGACTGCAATGAATACGACAAGCCAACCGGCAAAAGTGGGGAAGTTGCCCACGTCGATTGCAGGTTATCTTGGCTCGGTGGTCTTCCGGCATCGGTCGAAAAACCAGAGAAATTCAGCGAACTATTTGGTGGGCAAACTAATTACGGGCTAGACATGCGCTTTATTTATGGCTACACCGGAACTAAATTTAACCATAAAGATTGGGAACGACCCCGCAAGAGTGTTGTATGCCATGCAATAGCTGACGAGGATGATGCCCTTGAGTCCTTGTCTTTCACCGCCAGCAATGGCATTACGGTAGTGCGAACAATCACAGAAGAGGCCATGGCGATCTATGAAGCATGGGAGCCGGGCGGGGACGCTGAAGGTCGGCTCAAATACAATGCCAAAAAGATCGCAATCCTAAAAGCCGCCTTCATTGGTGAAAGTGAAGTCTCAGCTAGGCGTATGAGACAGGCGATCATTTTCATGGAATGGCAGATCAAACTAAGGAAGGTATTCAAGCCGGGCCAAGCCAAAGAAAGCAACCGCGAGGCGTGGTTTACTGAACACCTAATTCCGGCGATTGAGCGTGCAGGGGCCTTCATTCAGTTTGTAAACTGGCGGCGCATTAGCCTCAACAATCATTGGGACGAGAAAATTGACGCTGGCGTTCAATTGCGGACGATCAAGAATTTAGTCTCCTTGGGCAGGCTGATTGAAGAAGAGCCGGAAGAAAAAGGAAAGCGAAACAAATTCCCCAAAGTTATGCTGCGGACGCTAACCAAGCAGTGATAGGTGTGAGGAATGGGCTCACAGGTGTGAACACACATCCACCAGTTTTGCACCAAAAGCGAGCTTGTTTTGGTGGAATGTGATTCACACTCTGAGTCCTAACTCACACCATGGCAACCAAATAAACCCTTATATATTATATATATAGAAAAAGAGAGAGAGAAGTGTGAGAGGTATGAGTACCTATCCTAGTTTTACTAAAACTACCTGTTTTGTGGGCGCGTGACATATATAAGGATTTTTCTCACACTTCTCACACCTTGGCTTGGTAGGTTTGGCCCCGGCGGCGGCGGACACGACGTGCACGCGAATTCAAAAAATCTGTCGAGACTGAGTATTACGTCATGTGCCCGACATTCACATCCCGACGCTGCTCCAAGCCGACGCTCGCCAAATCCCGCTGGCGGACGGCTTGGTGCAATGTGCGATTACCAGTCCGCCTTACTGGGGGCTCCGAAAGTACGAAGGTGCACAGGATGTGGTTTGGGGCGGCAGCAAGGATTGCAATCATCAATGGGGGCAAGAGAAGCAGATCAGGCAGACTGCCCAACGGGATCATGCCAAGGGCGGTGGGTTTGCCGCTACCCGTGGCACAGAGGCAGCCCGTAATGGGATGGCGTTCGAAGCCTCGCAAGGAAGCTTCTGCTCGGTCTGCAAAGCGTGGAAGGGTGCATTTGGCTTTGAGCCGAGTGCTACCCTGTACGTTTCCCACACGGTCGAAATCCTGAAGGAGGTTCGGCGGACATTGAGGTCTGATGGCGTCGTGTATTGGAACGTGGGAGACAGCTATGTCAATAAGAGCTTGGCACTCGTTCCAGACAGGGTTGCAATCGCCGCCCAAGAGGACGGATGGTTTGTCCGCTCTGAGATTATCTGGGTAAAGCCGGATGCGATGCCGAGAAGCGTGAAGGATCGCCCGACCGACGCTCACGAACGAATCCTGATGTTGACCAAGAGCCCCCGCTATTGCTGGAACGCCGACGCGCTCCGAGAGCCTGCGAGAACCAAGGACTGCGCTCCCGACGGGAAGCGCAACGGAAGGAACGTTTGGGAAATGTGCGTCTCCCGCTACAAGGGTGCCCACTTCGCGACGTTCCCGAAGAGCTGCCTCGCCGCTGCATTCTCGCGGCGAGCCGACCGGGCGACTTGGTCCTCGATCCCTTCGGCGGCTCGGGCACGACCGGCAAGGTGGCGATGGAACTGGGACGCCGCAGCGTCTTGCTGGACATCAACTACACGGGCGGCGATGGCAGCTACGGCGGGCTGGCGCTGCGCAGGTTCCAAAAGGCGATCAAAGAAAATGCGACTCTGGCGCAAGAACCGGCGGTCGCCGGAAGAATCACCGGAGTCCCGGAAGAGGCGCAACCGTGACAGTCACGGCTTGCGCTTGCGTTTCGCGGTTCTGAGATGTCCCCACAACGACCAAGCCATGAGAGTTGCGAACTGCTCGCTGTGGGCCTCAGCTCTCGCTGCCGAAAACAGCACATCCACATCATTGCGTTTTATCTTTAACGCCTCAGCCCACGTATCACATCCCCAACTTTCAGGCGGCGCAATGACGCTTCTCGTTATGGGTTTGTTGTGCCCGCCTGTCTTCAGTTGCCCAATCCTCCGCAACTCCCTGTCTAGGTACTTGCATATTTGCGGGGTCGATGGCTTCTTGCGGTCGGAAAACCGCGCCGCGTACTTTATGATCGACCAGAACAGCGGGGTGTTCCTCTCCAAAATCCTGACGCCATACTGATAGAGTTTCAGTCCCTCCCGCAGTCCGTCTACCCGCCCTCTTTGCCGCACGATGTTGAGGGTCAGGCGAAACGCATAGCTCAGCTCCTTGTCGCCTGCAAGCGCCTTCTCGACTTTTTCGATCGAAGATTTGAGTTGCCTCTCTTCTTCCGCTTGCATTGAAGGCTCCAAGGTTTGCAGCCAATGCTTGACCGTGCCCGCCTCCGCGACTTTGCGCACCCGATTCCAGCCCATGCGGCCTCTCGCGATTATGAAAATGTTTTCAGCGCGTCTTAATTCATTTCTGCCAGACCGTACCAGAACGCTACCAGAGACCCGCGCAGCAGGCCCGTATCACCGGAGGTTCCCTTAGCCCGAATCATCAGTATTTCTTGGGTCGTGCAGGTCTTCTACCCTGCTGTTTGAGACAAAAGGAGCCTTCTAAAATATGGCAATCCAAGAAGTAGCAACCGCAATAACGACCGTCACGGTT
>CAWFVJ010000014.1:0-133906 GCA_963819175.1 uncultured Acidobacteriota bacterium | reverse complement strand
TGGTCAATAAAAGGCTGATTCCAGCAACTCGTAAGTGCTTGATATCAAACGGCACATTTCCGGAAGTTTCCCCTTACATCGCATAACCCGACAATGGTCAGGAAGGAATTCCTCCCGACCAGCTCGCCTAAATCCTTCCGGCGTGCTCGACGTGCTGATAGGTCGATTGGATTTTAAGACCGAGCGCGGGTCCGTCGCGGCTTCCGACAATTGTCGGTACAATCCGAAAATTATCCAGAGGCCGGGCAATCCGTCGCCATCGAAGCTGTCGCCAGTTTTGCCTTTCTTGCTGTAAGCAGGTTTACCATTACCCTATGCCAGATACCGACTCAAACCCTCCAATGGACAGTTCATCTCCGGCGCCTGTGAGCCGCATGCGCCACTATGCGGACATTCTGAACCCGCTGTTCTGGGACGACGCCTTCAACCGCGTCGATCTGACGTTCGAGGTTGTATGCACGCTGGTGCGGGCAAACGGCATGAGGGATACCGGCTGGACTCGTACGACGAGTCGATGGCGTTGCTCGAAGACCTGAAGAACCTGCAGTCGATAGATCTTCCGACCGACAAGTTCCCTCAGCCAGAGAACACCCAAGCCCGGCTCGCCCTGATCTGTACTGCCACATCACCGAGATGAACCTGCCTTACGAACTGCTAGCCAACCTACTCCGGCTGCGGACAGGCAGAAAGTATGCGACCGAGCCGTTCGCCCATCTAGCCACGCCGATCGTTCGGAAGAAGGTTTTGAAGCAGATCAAGCCGGCGAGTCCAGAGAAGAAGATCGCTGAGATCGAGGAGCTTTCGGTAAATGCCGGACTGCCCGACGTCGGGAAAGCGTTGCGCGGGATCTACGATCCGGTCATCAGGAACGCTGTCTATCACTCAGATTACGCGCTTCACGACGGCAGTATGCGTCTGCTTTCAGGTTCGCGCTTCTCGAAGGAAGAGGGATGTAACACGCCCATGATCACGTTTGCCGCGCTGGCGGAGGTCACGAGCGAAGCATTTGCGTTTCACTCTGCGTTGATCGCGCTGTATAAACGAGCTTGCCGCTCCTTTACCAGCTTCCGGGACAAGTTCCTGCCGTTCGATTCCCGTTACAAGGGCCTGCTGGAATTTACCTTCGACGGCGACCTGCTGACGGGCTTCCGCGCATACTGGCCGAATGGCTTCATCTGCACTTATGGCCGGGATGCTGACGGTCGATCTCACGCCCAGAACCTGACCTTCGAGCGAGACGGCAGCATCAATTTCATGGTTGGCTGCCTCGCTAGTCGCCCGGGGAGTTTCTCCCCATGCGTTGAGGCAGACGGCATTCCAGTCTATGCAAAGGTTCCTGGCACGGAAAAGACACCGTACTGGCCCGATGAACTAAAAGCTTTCTCGCTATAGAACTGTCGCTCCGATATAGCGATGCCACTCGGCGGGTACCTTAGCGGCCCGCTATGCGGACATCTCTTGTGCTAATTCCACCGGACATATCATGTGCTAACTACACGATGCAGCTTTTAGCCTTGCAATACCGTCCCGCAGCAGTACAATTCGTGCAACTCAGCCAGTGTGCAGCAGAAGAGAGGGCTATGACACTTGACGTTCGAGGCCGACATCAGACCACGATGCAACTCGTTCTATTGGCAGGACTCGTTTTCTCGTCGCTAGTGTTGCCCTTCCGCGCTTCAGCGGCGCTGGGCGGCGATGTGAACTCGGTTGAGGCCGACCAGCAGCAGATGAAAGCCAAGCGCGCGGTGCGAGCCAGCGCCAATTACTCGGTGCACGAGATCACGACGCCCTACGGCACGACCGTGCGGGAATATGTCTCGCCGGATGGAAAGGTGTTCGGCGTGACATGGCGGGGGCCGTTTCTTCCGGACTTCCGGCAGCTCCTGGGCGACTCTTACGTGACATTTGCGCAAGCCGCTCAAGATGCCAGGAACTCACAGCCCAGGCGCTCACGCAATGCGCCGATGGCGGTGGCACAACCGGACCTTGTAATGCACTCGACGGGTCACACACGCGCCTATGTTGGCCACGCGTACATCCCAGGGATGATCCCGCAAGGCGTTAGCGCCACGGACATAAAGTGAGGGAGGGGAACGTGCGAAAGATCGGCTTTGCGATTTTGCTCTCAGGCTTATGGTTCGCCGTGGGTTGCGGAGGAAACGGTGGCGGCAGCAGCCCTAATAATAACAACAATAGTGCAAGCACCAAAGCGCAAGGAGTATATTACGGCACGACATCTCTTGGGGCAACCTTTGAAAGTATTGTTCTTCCAAACGATAAGTTGTATGCGCTGTACGGGATTACTAGCGGCAGTACTTTTTTGGTATACGGTTTGATAACTGGGCAGGGTACTTCTGACAATGGCAGCTATACGGCAAGCCTGACTGACTATTACTATACAGGAACTACTTTCGCTGGATCCCTGACTGCCGCCTATATGGTGGGCTCAAGTTTAAATGGCTCCTATTCAGAAAGCGGTCAGTCAGAAACATTCACGGGCTCTGCAAGTCCTTATTTTAACTTCAGCACCCCAGCATTATTATCTGACATCATTGGCATATGGTCTGGCGCGATCTTGGATGGAGAATCGGCAGCGGCGACGATGAGTTCCAACGGCACTTTTACAGGTCTGTCAAATTTGGGCTGCGTATTCTCAGGAACCATTACGCCTGACAGCTCCAACAACAACTTCTTTGACGTGTCATTGACCTTTGGCAAGAGCCCGTGCTTACTGCCGAATCAAACGGCCTTGGGCATTGCTGTTGACTATTTGCTATCAGATGGCATCACCCGGCAACTTGTGGTAGCCGCAACCTCCGGAAACTATGGGACTGTTTTCATAGCTAACCGTGTCGGTGGCAATAGTAGTAGCGTCTACGCGCTGACCGTCTCAACGAGCGGTAACGGTACTGTAACAAGTGCGGATGGCTACATCAATTGTCCCAGCAGTTGTGCACATAGCTACGCCAGCGGCGCAAGCGTAACGCTGAATGCTACTGCGGCATCAGGATGGACCTTCAGTGGCTGGAGCGGAGCATGTAGCGGGATGGGTCCCTGTGTCGCCACGATGACGCAAGTGCAGTCAGTAACTGCGACATTCACCCAGACCACCACCGTCACCTCGACTCCGGGTGGCAACACGATTACCCCTCTAGGCGCCGCGAACGTAGCGTTGCTGGCCGTTAATGCCGGCCCGGTTTCCGGTAGCCCTCAGGTAAACGGGCGTATACGACCGTGACCGTTTGCGCCCCGACCGCCCCGACAAACTGCGTTACCATTCCAAACATCGCGGTTGACACGGGATCGACCGGCTTGAGGATTCCGTATTCATTGCTCTCGACACTTAATTTGCAAAACGTTAACACGGCTCATCCGACCGCGGAATGCATTCAATTTTTGGATAACAGCTTCTTTTTTGGCACCGTGAGAGTGGCCAACGTAAAGATGGGGGGGGCGACCGGCGACGGAACAAGTGCCAACAGTGAGGTCGCAAGTTCGATACCTATCCATGTGATGGGCGACCCAACCATCCCTACGAGTAATTCGATACCAACAACCTGCTCCCAGGTTACAAGCCTTGGCGGTTCAAAAATAACCGGAACGGAGGAAGATTCTGTCACGGCACTGGGAGCGAATGGCCTACTTGGGGTGGGCACCTATCGGTACGACTGTGACTTCGTCGGGAACGTCAACCCCTGTACATCCAGCAGCACTCTGCCTACAGGGCTCTATTACTACACCTGTTCGGGCACGGGTTCGACAAGCTGTGGTGGCTCTACTGCTGGCACCCCTATCGCGGTGACCGTTGCTCAGCAGGTTCGCAATCCTGTATCGCTGTTTGCTGACAACAATGGCGTGATCCTTGAGTTGCCGGCTGTTACTACCGGCGTGGGAGGAGCAACCGCCTCCGGTTCGCTGGTTTTCGGCATCGGTACACAAGCAAACAACGTGCTTGGCAGCGCGACTGTCTTAACGCTTGATGCCAACTCGAATGACCCGGCTTGGATGGGATTCACGACCACGTTCAATAATGTTGCTTTTCCGAATAGTTCAAACGCCATTGGCAGCTTCATCGATAGCGGCTCGAATGGTGTCTTCTTTCTGGACAAGCCGACCTCGAACATAGCGACCTGCCCCGTCAATACTGATTTTTACTGCCCTGCTTCATCACCTGACAGTCTTACGGCATTCAACCAAGCGACCGGCAGCACGATCCGCAGCCAGGTCTCGTTCAAGGTAAGCGCTGCCGATGTACTGTTCAACACTGGCAACACCGCCTTCAGTGATCTGGCCGGGCCAAACACGCCGGGAACAAACCTTAGTCCCTCAGTAGAAGCTGCGGATGGGTTCTTCGATTGGGGCCTGTCCTTCTTCTTTGGTCGCAATGTCTACACAGCGATCCAGGGAGTGGGCTCCACCAACCGGCGTTCTCGCAGGCCCGTTCTGGGCATACTAGGGCGCGTCTGTAAACGAGAAACAAAGGCCCGGTCTACTAACCAGGCCTCTGTAACAGTAAGAATACGAAGGGCTCCGGTGTTGACGCCCCAGGCGAGCGTGACTGGCTTGGAGCTTTGACTCAAACACCGAGTATGAGGTGATTGAAGTTGGAGTCTTGGCTTTCGGACTCATCTTTGCCTCCGTCAGGTTTGTACCTCGGCTGTGTATTAGAGCCGAAATTGCCTGCCGAAGCAAGGTCTGGAAACCGTGAGCCGACGAGGCCAGTCCCGCGTCTGGCGCATCCGCAGTAATCACCCGCCGCGCTGGCCCAAAAAGCCCCAGTGACCTCTGCACCAGCCAGCCGCACCGGAACCATGGAGCGAGGGTCGCGCTGCCTGGAATCGCCTCTGGGGGCAAAGTCGGCAGGGCGCAGCGGCGGATGCGGTTTAGCTGGTGATGCGGCCCGATCCGTTCAGTCCCGAGCAAGCGCGGTGAGGTCATCGCGCAGATGGCGGCTGGGCTTGGGGGCGTACTGCGACGGTGAACTGAACCAGTGTGGTTCTGCTAAGGATGAATTGGGCGAGCGAGGTCGCAGTCATCAGAGCAGGGTGGATGCAAAGGAACCTATCGAGGCTCGGGGTCTCTTGGGCATATTGTGGCTACCATTTGGCTACCATTTCTGGCAAAATCCTAGTGGTTAAGTCTGCCAGTTTTGATGGCAAAACGGCACTGCCCGACTGGAACTCGTTGAAGAATCAGTGAATCGCCCTGTGTTTATCGGCTGTGCGAAGAATCCCACTCTCTCCGCCATAACTATTTCAATTCCTCTAACCCTGTTGAAAATGAAAAAGTCGGCGGATACGAAATATCCGTTCCCCTCTGTCCGTGTGCGATGTATCTCCGCACGGTTCTTTGCTGCTACGAGTTCAGCTTCGAAAAGATGGTGCGGGCGCTTTCAGTCCAACTCGCGGCCAGAGTCATTTTGGAAAATCCAACTGCCGCCTCTTCTGTGGCAGTGCTCAGCTCCTTCATGGCTTCAACGATAAACTCGTCCAGCGGCATCAGACTTCCGCCGCTTCCCGCCGGCCGGGACTGCCCGGCGGCCCGGTTGAGGTCTGTAGCTACGTAGGGCGGCACGAGTTCGATAACACTGACGGACGAACTCCTCAGCTGATGCCGTAAGGAGACGGTGAAGGAGTGGACTGCTGCTTTGGTCGCACAGTACACGGGGATGATGGCCATTGGCACAAAAGCCAGGCCGGAAGAGACATTGATGAGCGTCGAGCGCGGCTGTTTGCGCAGATGGGGAAGAAAGGCGGCGCAGACACGAATCACTCCCAGCAGGTTGGTTTGGATCTCCTCTGCGAGCGCCTCGTCATCGGGAACCTGGTTGCCGGCAAAGTTATGGACCTGCTGGACTCCGGCGTTGGCAACAATGCAATTGAGCTCGGGGTATTCTGAGATCACCCGCTGAGCGACGGCGCGCAGGTTGTCAGGATTCGTCACGTCCAGAACGTAGCTGGACATCCCCGGGTTGGCGGCGCAGACGTCGTCGAGAAGGTGACTGGCGGCGACCCGCGATAATGATTTTGTTGCCAAGCTTGTGAAAGGCCTCTGCTAGTCCCCTCCCAATTCCCGACCCGCCCCCCGTGATGAAGATCGTGTTGCCGCGCATGTCCATGGTCCGGCTCCTCTGCGTTGAGATCGTATACGTGGAGTGTAGCCGCAAACCTTCTGGTTTCAAACAATTGATTATATGAAAGCGCCCCTTTCAGGAGCATCTGACGAAGGAGCTTCGTCATTCCATAGAACCTTTAGCCAATGGGTGTGGCACGAGATACCCAACCATAACACCACGTGGCATGGTGCGGTAGCAGTTATAGAAGACTGGAGAGTTGAACAATGCGATCCTAGAGGCGAAAGCGATGTACGGGCATGCAGCGGCCTAGCCCGTACATCGTCGCTTCCCATTACCTATCTGTGTTACCCACTTACCACACTGTAAACGTGATCTTATCGAGCCATTCATATATTGCACTTCCGGAGCCGTTGTTATCCAACTGGAACTGGAAGCCAAGATTGTCTCCAAAACCGACGTTTGTCACGCCATAGGTCAGCCCCAAGGAATGCGGCACTCCGTCCACAACCAACGTCTTGTAGGTCTCAGTGTGATGTGTGTGATCCGTCGTTATGTACATCTGGACGTGATGCCAAACATTCGGCGTCCAATGAGGGCACGCTACGGTAGTTGCCTTCCATCCCTTTGCAGCCTGATCCCATACGCGCCAGATCTGATTGCTGTACTCGCACTGCATAGTCATGGAGTATTTGTAGCCGCCTACATACTGCTGCGGGCCGTTCTCGATAGCCTGCGTCCCAGTCGGCGAAGCACTGTTCACCATCAGATAGAAATCAAGCTCAATGTTGCTCACCGCGTTGTTCGCGCCGAGGTGCCAATACCAGAGCGTGTCAAACCCTGTGCCGGAATTCATGAATTCCGTGCTTGATCCGGAAAAAGACGGGGTGGTTTGGTTAAAGGCGACCCACGATGCCCCGCTTCCAGAACCGCCCGCACAACTCGCCGTATTGCATGATCCAGTGTTCTTGGTGTTCTGCGCATCAGCGAACACCACGGCATTCGCCGGGGGAGTTGGGTACCCAGCAATGCTGCTAGCGGTGCTGCCCGTGCCGCTGGTGGTCGTGCCGGTTCCGGCAGCGCCGGTAACGACGGTAATATTCACGTCCTTGGTATACGTAGTGTTGGTAGAGGCGTCATGCGCTTGCAGTGCAAGTACATGCGAGCCGGCGGCCAGAGACGTGACAGCGTGGCTGAACGTGCTGGTGTTATCCGCGGATGCGACTGCCTTGCCATCAATCCATAGTTTGACATAACTCGCTGTACTACTATAGGTAAAGCTTACGTTGAACGGAACAGTGACACTCGCACCGTTTGCAGGCGAGACTGCGGTTATTGTTCCTGCCATTGCAAGGACACTAAATAATGAGAGACATGCCAGAGTTCGAAGAATAGATTTTGTCGCGAACAAGTAGACTCCCCCCGGCCGCGCCTTTTATGTCGAAACAAACATGGCTGACGGCTGACTGGTGGAGGATAACGTTCGCGTCTTCGAAATGAACTCCTGCGAATGTATTAGGAAGAGTAGGTATCAGCGCTTAGGGCTTAAGGTGTAAAGCCCCTATTTATATTGTTTGTATGAGTTTCAGCAACCTTATCCCTTTCCTCGTTCGCTCTCGCTGCTTTACGAACCTCTTTGGCTTCTTGAGTACTGGATCAAGGGTATGCGGATGTGGCGTGTATCGATGAACTGAACACCGCGCCCAAGGCGGCTCCGGCATTGCGGTATTTGCGATGTGCAGAAAAAAACCCCGGCGTTACCGGGGGTCCATCAGGAGAGAATTTACTCTTGTTAGACGCACCATTGTTGAATCGGTTAGCAAGTCGTGCCCATGCTCATCATTCACCAATTGGCCTGCCAGAGTTTCTGGATTGACTTGCGGCGCAAGCGATGCTAATGTCTACCGCACTGTGAGTGTGGGGACACTCCCTGTAGAAACCCAATCAGGAGAGAGAATAGTGAAACAATTTAGGACCATAGTGTCTGCTCTTGTTGCTGCGGGCGTACTGATGGCGGCCGTGTCAGGCTTTGCTGACAACAAGAAGCTCAACAAAGCCACGAACACCGTCAACAACGTCAGGCATGCCGATCCGCCAAAAGTGTCGAATAAGCCCAAGGCCAGTCCCGTTGGACAGCGAGTCACCAGCACGTCCAAGGAAGCGGGTTACAAGCCCGCCCAGAAGAGCCCTGAGAGCAAGAAGATTGTGGTTCCGCCGCCACCGAAGTCGAAATAGCAGATACCGATACGTTACCTGCACCCAAAAAGCACCGCCGACGACAGACAGGTCGGCGGTTGCTTTTATGGCTCGCACGACCTGCTGGAAATTGCTTCGGATGCAGCACCCAATTCCGCGGCGCTCCACAATCTACAAAGGAATTAGTGATGTCAAAACTCAAGCTCGCAGCTACATTTGTAGCACTGTTCACCATTTTGATCGCCTCATCCTCCGCCGACGATAGGCGAGTGAGCAGTCCGAGGACGACGCCCCATGATCAACGCCCTCCAGTTCGACGCAACGCTGCACCTAATCCAAAGCCAGTACAAGGTACCAAACAGACAATCAAGGGCAGTGTCAGCAAGCCTCCGCAACCGGCAAAATCCAAGCAACCCCTGCCGCCCAGGAAAAATTGACGGGGGTATGGACACTAAGTTTTTTACTTCGGGTGGATGTCGAGAAGACTACCGTTGAAATAGAGGGGTTGAAGCATGCCATATAGGCGAGACGAACGGCCTGGCCCGGTGGGACAAATGGCGTTCTACGTAGCTCTGGAACCTCGCGGCGATCGGTCATCCGTTCGGCGAGCTAAGTCTGCGTTATAACGGCTTTTAATCAGTAATCTTGAAACCTTCGCGGGTTCGCTTGTCCTCGCGTTCGCGATGAGTGCGGATCAGTATTCCGCTGGCTGCGGCTATCACCAAACCTACTGCTGGTAAGAGAATCAACGAATGAGCCAACATCGATCACCTCAATATACTGCTTGCGTCAACTATGATGCGCCTCTCACATCGGTGGTTTTCCGGTTCTTTGGTCTAAACCCGGTTGACATCTAAAAGTTGCGGTTGAACCAGCGCCCGATGGCCAACAACGTTCAGTACATGTACTACTCCCATACATAGCCGCACTTTCGTAATATGTCTTCGTCCGCGCACCAGAGCGATCATGATTGTCACGCAGGATTGCCCCAACAGGGCATCCGCCGCTGGAGGCGATCATGGAATCGACACCTGTCCGCAATTTCGTGCTTTGCGTCGATGACGAAGAAGTCATTCGTTTCTTGCTGAATCCGCTTTGGAACGGTTCGGGTATGTCGCGTTGGTGGCGAGCGATGGGCGCGAGGCTCTGCGGTTAGCAGCACAACATCGGGTGGACGCGGTTATTCTCGATTACTGTATGCCCGGAATGAATGGCGGTGAAGTCGCGCTTGAGATGAAGCGTCTTCGCCCAGAGGTCCCGATCATTCTGTTCTCGGGATCGACCGGACATACCATCGAGCGCACTAACGCACGTGGATGCGCTCGTCGCTAAGGGCGAGGGATTGCGCCCCCTTCTTTCAGTTCTTGCACGGCTGCTGCAAATTCCGGGAGAGAAGCAGGCAGCGGTTCGCAGATTCCCCAGGTTCCCCGCACGATTGTCATTGGCAGTCACCGTGGACCGTGCTGGCGGATTAGCGATGCTTCAAGGGGTTTCCACTGAACTTGGCGAAGGCGGCATAGGCGGCATCGTCGATGGCGATCTCGAACCCGGCGAGTGTGTGCTGCTTACGATTTCCGATTCGCAGGCTCAGGACACAACTCGAGCCACGTGCTCAAGTTCGCTATCGCCGGGATAATCATTATGGATTTGCATTTTCCGATGTAGGTCCAGCCGAGCAGGCAAACGTGCGGCAGCTTTGCGGAAGGTTGATGTCTGGATAAAAGTCTTCGCCGCCGCACGGGGAAATCTAGAATCCACCCACTTGGCCAATCAAGATAGGCAAGTTCTACGCCGCAGGTTTCAGGTTCCGCACTGCTTCGCCTTCGAGGCTGCCGCGCACAGCGTGATGATGTTCCGGAGCCGGGAAGCCAGCCTTGCCGAAGGTGTTGCGAATCATGCGGGTGGTGTCGAAATAAACTTGCCAGTAATGCTCGTTGGCGCAAAAAGGGCGAACAACCAATAGCGGGCCCGCCAAAGTGAACTCGAAAATCTCGACCGTGGGAGCCGGAGTGGGAAGTACGTTAGCGATATGTGTTATCCCATCCTTCAGCAGTGCGATTGCCTGACTCGGATCAACTTCATGCGAGAGTCCAACCGTCAAGTCCACACGGCGATAGTCATTGCGCGTGTAATTCTGGATTGTCTCTCCAAAGACCTTTGAGTTGCCGACGATTGCTACGACGTTTGCCGGAGTGTTGAGGGTTGTAGTAAATAGCCCGATTGACTCGACGGTACCAGTCACTCCTCCTACTTCAACATAGTCACCCGCCTTGAACGGCCGCAAAACAAGCAAAAAGAATCCGGCTGCAAAATTTGCAAGGAGTCCGCTCCACGCTGCCCCGATTGCGAGGCCAACGCCGACCAGCAGTGCCGCGAAGGATGCGGTCTGAACGCCGAAGAAGCCGAGCAAGGCAACGATGAGCACGACATTAAGCAGAATGCCAAGCCCCGACTGGATGTACGTCACGAGCGTGCGATCGAGGCTCTGCCGATCGAGTGCTCGCCCCATGGTCTTGAGACCGAATCGGATTAACCAGCGCCCAACGAACCAAATAATAATTGCTCCCAGCACCTTGAGCGCGACTGCGGTCAGAAGAGCAAGCCCCGTTTGAATCGTCGTATTCATACTGAACCTCCTTGGCAGAATATGATGCGACGACGCGAGAGGAAGCTTCCACCGGAACCCGGAAGATATCAGAACCTGTGCAGCGAGGATGATGAGTTGGAAGCCGACCCGGCCCTATCGGCGATACGCGATGGCCTTCTTGAGCGCATCCACAATTTCGACAATATAATCGCGATCAATGCTCGTGAAGGCCGAAATCTCACCGGACCCGCTATCAAGCACAATCGTAAACTTCGGCCTGGAAATCACACCGAGGAGAGCCCCGAGGATAAACAGGATGAAACCGAACCGGTAAAGGCGTGCGAGAAGGCTTCCCAGCCCTAACAGATACAACGCCGTCGGCCACGATCTGGTCGCGCTTGTCTTTTCAAAGCGCACGCCTTTTACATCTGACATGGCAAAGGTTCGCCCCGGCACCGTGAACTGAGTGTTGGTTACGGTGACGGTGCCATCTTGAAAAAATGTGGTCTCCGCGTCTGGTGGCAGGACTACGGGCTTTGGGGACGCACCGAAGCCATTTGGGATTCCTGTCTTGCTCTTGCCGCACACGTGACAGAAATTGCCCTCGTCGTAAACCTCTGTACCGCAATGGACGCAGTGCTGTGCCATAAGCCCCGATTTTACCTGAATTCTGAATCAGGGTTGCAAGTGCCTTGCAGGCTGCGCAAGTTACACTTCCACGTTGTGTTCCGGCGGGCGCGAGCGTTCCAGTGCCCACTTCAATAAGGCGGCCGACCGGTAGATGCCATGCACGAATTTGCCGTAGGGCAGCGTCAAAAACAGCGCCATGACGAAGCCGAGATGAATCACCAGCAGCGCGCCCATCGCCGCGCTCTCACGCAGGAACAGCAAAAGCAGTCCGCTGATGCTGGTCAGCAACAGCAGCACGATGAAAGACAGGTCCATCCCATACTGACTCTCGTCAACGATGTCCCGATTGCGGCGCTGCTTGAGCGCGAACAGACCGATGGGCCCGATCACCAAGCCGACGCCCCCTAAAGTGCCGAAGATGACCGGCAAGCTGGCATAGCCGTAAGGTCCGTGCCAACCCAGCCCGTAGTAGTAGATTGCACCCAGCGTAGTGGCCACGAAACACGACAGGAATCCATAGAACGTCAAGTGATGGAACCAGCGCAGCGACTGTGAGCTCTCTGTCCCCGGATAGGTACAGCCCACCCCGCCGTTATCCAGATTTTCGAGCTGGAGCACGTCCTTCGCCGCTCTGGTCAGCGCGGCGGGATTGGCGAGCCCGGAATACTGCTTCGCCCACATTGCGCCAGAAGCGGAGAAATCCGATGAGCAAGGCGAGCGCGACGAACAGCCCAACCGCAGCGAACGTCAGCGTCATGACTTCGTGCGAAATAATCTCATAGACATCTCCGCTGCGAACCGGCGTCCACAACCGGCTGCCAACGGCAGCATTCGCGGCCAGCATGAAGCCGATCAGCACCACCACCGTGAGCAACGACACCAGCAGCCCGTTCTTGCGGAATGCCTTGGCCAGCGGGGCCGGCCAGGCATACAGCTCGTAGGTGTACGCGCGAATCTTAGCCAACGTCTTCGGCGGATTGATGTCAAACTCGTGCGGCGGCGCGTACTGGCAGGCGTAGTAGCATTCGCTGCAATTGTGGCAGAGGTTCGCAAGGTAATTCAGATCGCTCTCCTTGAAAACCAGACGCCTCTCCATCGCCTGCCACACGGCACAATAGCCTTCGCAGTAGCGGCAGGCATTGCACACCGTCATTAAATGGTCGCCCTCTTGCATCAATTCAGTTGGCAGCATGGCGCGGTGCCTCCTCTGTTCCATTGCGCGTCTCACCCCGATTCAGGGCTTGCATGGCTGCCTCCCGACCGGCGATGCGGCCAAATACTGTACCGATGGTCACGCCAAAGCCCGCAACATAACCCTTTCCGAGAATGCTTCCCGCCATAATCTCCCCGGCGGCAAAAATGTTGCGCGCCTTCTGCCCGTTGCTGAGTTGAACTTCGGCCCGCTCATTGACCTTCACGCCGAGATAAGTAAAAGTGATCCCCGGACGCAAACTGTAAGCATAGAACGGCGGCTGATCGATCCGCAGCGCCCAGTGCGTCTTCTCCGGCTTCAAGCCGGAGGTTCTGCAGTCGTCCATAATCGCGTGGTTAAACGTTCCGGGCTGAACCGCGTCGTTATAGGCCTTGACCGTGGCCACGACTTTCTCAACCGGCAGATTCACCAGCTTTGCCAACTCGGAGATGCTCTGCGCCTTGGCCGGCGGAAAGACCGAGGGCATGAACTTCCCCATTGCCTTCGAGTCAATGATGCAGTAGCCGATCTGGTCCGGCTGTTGAGCGACCAGCCGTCCCCAGATGGCATAGCGCTTCGGCCAGAAATCCTCGCCCTCATCGTAGAAACGTTCGCCGTTTTTGTTCACCACGATGCCCAAGGAAACACAGTCGAGCCGGGTTACGATACCGCCGTCGAACTTCGGCGCCCGGGCGTCGATCGCCACACAGTGTCCCTGCGTGGGATCGCCGATGGATTGCACCCCCAGCTCAATCAATCGCTTCAGAACCTTGCCCTTGTTGTAGGGAGTGCCACGGATCAGAAAGTTATCGGCGGCCGGTCCCCATGCCTCTTTCAGCCACTCCAAATTCGATTCGAAGCCGCCAGAAGCGGCCACCAAAACTTTGGCGCCGATCTGCACGGGTTTGCCTTCCACCAGCACGCTGGCGCTCTGAAACTTGCCGTCGACGACATCCAGATCCACCACTTCGGCGTTGTAAACAATGCGGATGCCAGCGCGCTCCGCCCTGGCGAAGTAGGCGTTCATCATGGCTTTTCCGCCGCCCAGGAAGAACGCATTGGTGCGGCCCAGATGAAGCGTGCCGCCCATGGCATGTTGAAAGCGGACTCCGTAGCGCTCCATCCACTCAGTGCAGGAGGCCGAAGCGCGGATCGTCATGCGCGCCAACTGCTCGTTGGTCTGGCCTCCGGTCACGCGCAGAATGTCGTTGTAGAACTCGTCTTCCGAATAGGCATCGGTCATCACCTTCGTTGGCGCGTCGTGCATGCACCGCAGATTTCTGGTGTGCCGGCTGTTGCCGCCGCGAAACTCTTTCGGCGCGGCCTCCAGCACGAGCACGCTGGCCCCGGTTTCGCGCGCGCTCAAAGCCGCCGCCAAAGCCGCATTGCCCCCACCTATCACCAAAACATCAAACCCCGAGAAATCGTCCGTCATCGCCATCTCCCGACAACTTGCCAGAGGCCGGAACGCAAGTAGAACACCGCTCCAACGCTTTGCGAGCAAGGCGCCGCACCTGGATGAATGTGAGAGTGCACTTAATAGTTTGCCTGATTACAAAGGCTAATTCCAGCGAGAACTGCTAAGGCCAGCGCTTTGAGAGCGCTAAGAATAAGGCCGAGGGTGTGTACGCAAATTCGCGCTGATGATTTGCAGTGCGGCGAGGCGCGGCTATCCGCCGATTTGAACCATCGCAAACGGCTTATGTGCGGAGTCAACATTCAACAGCCGATGCTGCGAGGGTTTCTTCCACATGATCTGATACAGAACTTCCTTCAGCTTGTCATCGTCGCACCGCAGATAGGGCTTAAGATCGACTCCCTCACCGGTGAACAGACAGCCTTTCGCCACGCCTGAGGCGGTGACCCTTATGCGGTTGCAACTCTCGCAAAACTCATTCGAAATCGGCGTGATCACGCCAATTGTGCCGGCTGCACCCGCAATCTTGTAATTCCTTGCAGGGCCTGCCGTATTGCCATGGTCCAGGGGCGCGAGAGGATAGCGGCGCGCGATTTGTTCAAGGACCTCGCTCCCGGTGACGCAAAGCGACTTCCATCCGGGCTCCATCCTCGTCGGCATGCATTCGATAAAGCGCACGGTGCAAGGCTTGCGAAGGGTCAGCGCGGCGAACTCCAACACTTCGCCGTCGTTGATTCCGCGCATAACCACCATGTTGATCTTGACTGGAGGAAATCCGGCCTCTTCGGCAGCGGCAATGCCGTCCAGAGCTTGGTTCAGGTCTCCGCCGCGGGTAATCGTTGCAAAAGTTTCCGGATTGAGCGAGTCCAAACTTACGTTGAGTCTTTGCACTCCGGCACGCCGAAGGTCCGCTGCCATCTCTCGCAGCAGCAGACCATTCGTGGTCAGAACCATTTCCTTCAAGCCGTGGATCGCCGCCAGCGTTGCAAGGAAGCCGACAACACCCCGCCTGACGAGCGGCTCTCCCCCGGTGATTCTGATTTTTTCGATTCCCAGCGCAACCGATTGGGCTGCGATGCGCTGCAGGTCTTCAAAACTTAATATGTCGTCATGCGAAAGCTTGGGAACCCCGTCGGCAGGCATGCAGTATTGACACCGCAGGTTGCAGCGGTCTGTGACCGACAGCCTGAGGTAGTTAATGTGGCGTCCGTGGGAGTCAGTTAATGCCATTTGCGCCTGCCGCAATACTAAGGGTCTATTCCGCAAAGCGCAATTTCAATTCCAAGGGTTCACCGTACCCCGTTTTTCGCTGGCAGAGCCTTACAATCATTAAGGGAATTGCACTAAAAGCCTGTACTCTATGTACTCAGGAGTGGGCGAGGCGTATCGATGAAAGCGGCGATTCTGACATTAAGCGACAAAGGGTCTCGGGGCGAGCGAGCCGACGTCAGCGGGCCGGCGCTCGCTTCATGGCTCGCCGAGCGCGAGGTGGAGATTGCGCGCACGGAAGTCATTCCAGATGAAGCCGATCTTATCTCGGCCAAACTTGCGGAGTGGGCCGACAGCGGCGCGTTTGACTTGATCCTGACCACGGGCGGCACGGGAGTCTCTCCACGAGACGTGACCCCGGAGGCGACCGAGAGAGTGCTGGATCGGGTGATACCCGGCTTCGGCGAGGCGATGCGCGCCGCCAGCCTCAGGAAGACTCCCCAAGCCATGATCTCCCGGGCAGTGAGCGGCGTCCGGAAGCAGACGTTGATTGTTAACCTGCCGGGAAGTCCGCGAGGAGCAATCGAAAACCTTGAAGCTGTCTGGGGGGCAATTCCTCATGCCCTGAAGAAGATACAGGGAGATATGGGGGATTGTGCCCAGGTTACCTCTTGAACTCAGCTTCAGGAGAACCAGCCCCACAACCGAAGCTGACTTCATCGAACCGAGCGCAGGCCGCAGGGATAACTGCAGGTAACCACCTTCGTGTTACGGTTGGCATCTTGACCTCGTTTACTTCGGGAGGCATGCTTAGCCTCATTCATCCCCCTTTGGTGCCTCATTCATCCCCCTTGGTGACAGAGGAAGCCATGCATAAGAAAGCAGATCCTTCGACAATTACCTTGGTGGTATGTATCAGTTATTGAGACCGCATGGGCCGCCGCCGCGATTGCGATCGCAGTGACTCTGCTGCCGCGGTTGTTCAATTTACGCTAATGGGCGTTGGAGTGCCCCAAAACCGCGCGCAGGAGCTTCGCTTTCGGCGCATATTCCCATCCTGCTAAAACGGAATCCATCCGTGGGCAAAGCCGGTCGGCTCCCCAACATGCGCCGCAGGGCGCATATTGGGGCAGTAGAATCGGCCTAAGCGGCTTCGCGATCCTCTTCCTCGTTGGTAAACTCCCGCACGTTATCTTGAGGGCTGGCAGGAGCGGTGGGCAGTGCCTCCTGTCGTCCCACGCTGAAGTAGGCGAATCCGTGACGTTCCATCTCCGCTCGCGAATAGAGATTCCGGCCGTCAATCAGAATCGGATGGTTCAGTGCCTGACGGAGACGCTGAAAGTCCAGCGCGCCAAATTCCTCCCAATCGGTCAGAATGAGCAAAGCGTCGGCCTTTTCCGCCGCCTCGTAGGCGTTGTCGGCAAAGGTAATTGGCGCGTCGGCAAATTCCTTGCGGGCGCGCTCCGTGGCCGCCGGATCGTAGGCCACGATTTCGCAGCGCTCCTTCAAGAGCATGCGGATGACCGCGATGGCCGGCGAGTCGCGAATGTCATCCGTCCCGCCTTTGAATGCCAATCCGAGCACTGCCAGCCGCTTGCCCTTCAGCGTCCACAGCGCGCTCCGCACTTTCCGCAGGAACATGTGCCGCTGCTCTTCGTTGATGCGCATCACCTCTTCCAGCAACCGGAAGTCGTAGCCAAATTCGCGAGCCACGGCACGGAACGCCGCAACGTCCTTGGGGAAACAGGAACCACCGTACCCAATTCCCGGACGCATGAAGCGCCTGCCGATGCGCTGGTCAGCGCCCATGCCCTCGGACACCTGCTCGATGTCGGCACCGGCGAGCTCGCAGATACTGGAGATCGCGTTGATGTAAGAAATCTTCATCGCCAGGAACGCGTTCGCCGCGTGTTTGATCAGTTCGGCGCTATTGGTGGCGGTCACGATCAGATTTGCCGGCAAGATCGCGTGGTCGGGAATGGGAATGGCATCCTTCAAACGCGCGTAACTGCCATCGGTGAGCGGTTTATAGAGCTGGCGAAGAATGGCGGTGCAGCGATCGTTATCGCTGCCCACAATGATGCGGTCGGGATAAAGAAAATCGGTGACGCCGACGCCTTCGCGCAGAAACTCCGGATTGGAGCCGACCTCAAACGATCCCAGGGGAGCTCCGTAGCGAAGCAGTATCTTCCTGATCCACCGGCTAGTCCCGACCGGCACCGTACTCTTGACGACAATTACCTTGAAGGAATCGATCTGGCGGGCGATGTCATGGCACACAGCCTCCAACCAGGAAAGATCGGCTTCTCCCGTTTCCGACGGAGGCGTGCCGACGGCGATAAACACCACGCTGGACGAACGTACGGCAGTCGCCATGTCGGTCGTAAACGTCAGACGCTTGCCCCGGTGGCTGCTCAATAATTCCGGCAGGAATTCCTCATGAATGACCGTCTCGCCGGCCTGTAGAGCGGAGATTTTCGCCGCATCATTATCAACGCAAATTACATCGTGCCCGATTTCCGCAAGGCATGCGCCGGCAACCAGTCCGACGTACCCTGATCCTACGATTGAGATCTTTCATCTTCTGGCCCTTGGGTCCCTTTCTCTTACGTGGACAAGATCGTCCATTTAATAATTCCTTCACGGCGAAAAGAACCGTTCGTCGGAACGTGCCATGCCGCTCCGATCCCCGCTTCTTTATCGCCGGTGCATCACATCATGCGAGTTCTCTCCCGCGCTCTCGCCTGTTGCGTCCAGATACGACAGCGATAGAGGCCGAGCCTCCTGAATGTCGCTGTAATCCTCATCCTTGAAAACCGACGTGTAATGCTGGTGCGCCCGCTCCCACGCCTCGTCGTCGGGGAGCGCGCCGAAAGTCTGCACATACAATGGACTTCCCGGAAACGGGAACATCGGCACCGGTTCGCTGACCCAAACTCCATGCGACTTCAGCCGCTCCTGCCAGCGCCGGGTCTTCTCTTGATCGTCGTGCCCGGTAAGAATCAGGTTTGCCTGCACCCAGGGAATTCGCTGCTTGGCGTAGATCAGCAGTTGGCTGATGCGCTCGGTGCTCATGCGGCAGTTCTTGTTCAATTCGTTGCGTCCGGCTTCCGTGATGGACTCAACGCCGCACTCGATGGAGATCGTGTGCGCGCGGCCAAGCAGGTCAAGCGTTTCCTCGTTCCACAGGTCGATGCGCGTCTGGAACCCGATTTGAACTTTGCGCTCGGCGATTCCCTCCAGCAACCGGATGACGTTTTTCCCGACGCCAAAAATTTCGTCGATGAAGTAGACGTAATCGACCCCGCGCGCAACCAGCCGGTCGACTTCCAGCAAAACGTCGTCGACATTGCGCTCGCGAAACTTGTTGCGGAACAGCGTCTTGTTACAGAAGGTGCAGGCCCAGGGACAGCCGCGCGCAAATTCGATTTCGGCGCCTCGGCCCTCGCCCCAGAAGACGTGATGGCGGTGGCTGTGCGCTTCCACGTTATAGTTGCGGAAATCGAGCGCGCCCAGCGTGCGCATATCGACGACGCCAAGGCCGGAACTCATGTGCTCGCCCTGCTCGTCATGCCAGCAGCAGCCGTCGATCAGGCTCCAGGGTTTGGCGGCCAGATCGGCTATCGCCTGGTCCGGCTCGCCGCGCAAGACCACCTTGGCGCCCGTCTTGCGCATGGCGGCTCGCGGCGTTGCCGAGCCGTGCGGACCGATCAAAACCTTCGTAGCCGTGCCGCCGATGCCTGCAAACCACTGCCGCGGCACGCGCATCTCCGGCGGCGGGCAGCGCCAGAACAGGTAGGAAGGCGCTGACGGAATCACCAGGAAATCAGCCCCCAGACCGCGCACCCGCGCGCGCGCGTCCTCGATGCGTGAGGTTGCTGGTCTGGGCATCCACCACCAGGCAATCATGCCCCGCCTCTTGCAATCTTGTCGGCGGCAAACAGCAATTCCAGCGGGACGTGCGGGTCGCGGCAGCCGAAGTAAGTGGAGCCTGTGAAATCCCAGTTGGGATTGATCAGCGCATACTTCATGAGGCCTGGCGCTCCATTTCCGCCAGCACGGGAGCAATCACTGGATGGAGCAATTGGCTCTTCGTGGCGGCCACTTTCCCGCGATTGAGTTTGAACCACGTTTGCAAACTCTCCAGTGTCTCCAGAATTCCGACGCGGGGCGCCCAGCCTGTGTCCCGCGTAAATTTGGAATGGTCGGTGACGTAAACGAGCTGATCGCCCGAGCGTCCGGTCTCAAGTTCGCAGCGCAGACGGACGCCGGTGAGTTCCGCGATCGTGTCCACCAATTCCAGCAGCGAGATCGTATTTCTGGGGCCGCCGCCGATGTTGTAGACCTGTCCGTGGGTGGCTGCCGGACATTTGTGGACGGCTTCGAATGCGTCCAGAAGATCTTCCACGTGCAGCACATCCCGCACCTGCAAGCCGCTTCCGTAGATGACCAGCGGCGTTCTCAGCAGCGCCGAATGGAGAAAGTGAGCGACCCATCCCTGGTCTTCGTTGCCGAACTGCCCCGGCCCGGCGATGCAGGACATGCGGAACACCACCGTGCGCAATCCGTAGATGCGGGCGTAATCGTGAACATACTGGTCGGCCGCTCCCTTGGAGCAACCGTAAGGAGAGTGAAAATCCAAAGGCTGAGACTCGGAAGTTCCGAATGCGCTGTCCGGTACCACGTAGCGTTTCCTTTCCACTCTGGCCAGCCCGTTGGAAAAGCCTCCGTAGACCTTGTTCGTGGAAGTGAACAGTACGGAAGGATTATTGCTCGGAAAAGCGGGCGGCTTCGAGGATGTTGAGGGTTCCTCCGACGTTGACTTCGAAGTCGAGCCGCGGGTCGGCAATCGAGGTGGTGACCGCAACCTGCGCCGCAAAGTTATAGATTTCAGTAGCGTTCTTGACCGCACGCTGAACTTTGGCTTGGTCCCGAACGTCGCCTATCGTGAACTGGAGGCGTCCCGAGCGTCCAGCGAGCTTCTGGAGCCACTCAAGGTTGTAACGCGAACCCGGGCGGGCGAGGTTATCGAAGACGTGAATCTTGGCTTCCGTGGTTTCAAGCA
Organism: uncultured Acidobacteriota bacterium; assembly: GCA_963819175.1. Classification (GTDB taxonomy): domain Bacteria; phylum Acidobacteriota; class Terriglobia; order Terriglobales; family Acidobacteriaceae; genus CAWBRT01. The sequence goes on along the minus strand of CAWFVJ010000014.1, from coordinate 113,537 downwards.
GCCGGCGCACCCAGTTGGAGCCGATAAAGCCGGCCCCTCCAAAAATCAACACTGAGCGAAACGCCACTTTTTTGGCCATCTGCGTAGCTCTCCCACCAGATCGTGAGAAACTTTCTGGTTAGGGGTAAGTAGATGCATGTGAGCAGGCTGTAATGTTTGCCCGCAATTGCATAGAATCAAAGCTTTGCAAGGTAATTTTTTGAATGTGACAGCGGCTTCTCGGGCAACTCAGGCGCAAACCGCTTATGCACGCAGGATGAGTGCGGCGTAATGCGGGGCGACAGGTTGCCTGCCCGGCACCGCTTCACGTGGAGGCTCATGATCAGGCTGGACGAGGTTTCTCCTTACACCGACCAGTATTTCATCAACTCGCGAATCGCTTGTGAGAAGGCGAATAATGGCGCCCGGGTTGTCTACCAGGTTTTTCAGCGTTCGCAGGCTCTTCTTTGCGGCGTGCGTCAGGTGATGCAGCTACTGGACCAGACCAGCTCTCAAGTCGAGGTCTACGGACTGGAAGACGGCAGCCTGATTGGCCCCAAGGAGAGTGTGCTGCACATTGTGGGGCCTGTGTCCGAGCTGTTCGAGCTGGAAACCGTATACCTCGGCCTGCTCTCGCGCATGACCCGGGTCGCCACCAATGTGCGTGCCGCAGTGGAAGCGGCCAATGGCAAGCGCATCCTGTTCTTTCCGGCTCGCTTCGATATCCCGGAAGCCCAGGAGTACGACGGTTATGCCGCCAAAGTGGGGGGAGCGGCCGGAGCCTCTACGGCGGCCGAGGCCAGGGCTTTTGAAGCACGCGCCCTCGGAACCATGCCCCACGCCTTGATCGCCGCCTTCAAGGGCAACACCGTCAAGGCGTCTTTGGCGCTGGCCGAAGCGCTTCCCCAGGAACCAATCTGGGCTCTGGTCGACTTCGAAAACGACTCGGCTCGAACCTCGGTCGAGGTCTTCCGCGCCTTTCAGGAACGCGGCCTCAAACTCGTCCGGCGTACGGCTCGATACCGGGCAGGACGTTATCGACCAGAGCCTGCAACGCATTGGAATTGATAAGCCGGGAGTGAACATCGAATTGGTTCGAGAGGTCCGCCGGGCGCTCGACGAAGCAGGCGGGCAGGACGTGCGGATTGCCGCCAGCGGCGGCTTTACGGCCGACCGGATTCGCGAGTTCGAGGCCGCCCAAGCGCCGGTGAATGCCTACGGCGTGGGCGAGTTTTTCTTCTCCGGTTCCACCCCATTCACCTCGGACATCGTGGCCTACTTCGAGGACGGCCAACTGGTGCCGTGCGCCAAGGTTGGGCGCGAATACCAGAAAAACCCGCGCTTCAAGCGGCTGAAATAGCCCAGGCGTGGAAAAGTTCGTACCAGAGCGCCATGCTGGGATAGTTTTCGAAGAAAACTGGCGTAAGTGGTGCTAACGCCTGTTATCGACAGCTATCCGAAATTGAGCGACAGCACGGTTTTTTGAGCAGAGTATATTACACAGTGACATGGAACATAAGCGCAGATGGTGGTTCGTGTGGGTGCTCTTGTCGCTCCTTTTTGCAGGCGCGGCAATCACGCAGAGCGTATACCACAACCTGTGGTACGACCTATTTGCACCGCGAATGTGGCTGATCGATCTGGTGGAGTTTTCTCTTTTGCCGTTGTGGATAGCTTGCACCGTCACGGCCTTTGTGCGATTTCCTTCTCCACGAGAACGGCTATGGTGGCTTCTGCTACCCGCGCCATGGTGCTTTCTACGGCTGATCGAGTTCCTCTTCACCATGTTTATATGGAAAATACGCGGTTTTGCGCCTTGAGAGGGCTGTTCTTTATCCGTAACTGTCGAAAAATCGCCTTCGCACTAGTTACGATTTTTATGAGGTGTCACCCCGAGCGTAGCGAGGGGTCTATGTATTTATTTCCTTGCCGAATCGCTGTCGACAGGTGGCCCAGAGTTGATTCTTTTTCAACTCTGAGGATTTTGTTACCGCAGGAGGCGCGGCTTACGCTGTATCCATGACGCGCAGCCCCCAGAGTTGGAACATCGCCAACTCTGGGCCAGCCCGCCGGTTCAGCGTAGGTCGGACTCGTAAATCGCAAGTAATTGTCGAGAAATCGTCTTCGCACTAGTTACGATTTTTATGAGGTGTCACCCCGAGCGTAGCGAGGGGTCTATGTATTTATTTCCTTGCCGAATCGCTGTCGGTGAAATGCATAGATCGTCACGTCGCGCCGAACTGCACGGCGCTCCTCACGATCACAACTCCAGAGTTTGTGTCGGGGAACAGCAGGGCCGCACTTAGCAAAATAGCCTTATCGACAGTTACGCCAGCGGTTCCGTTTTTGAGTCGCAAGAAGTGGGGCAAGGCAGCCGTATCCGGCTTCCCTGCCCCGAGTTGAAGTTCAGCTCGCTTTCTTTGAAGTGCCCTTCACGTAAGTGAGGACTTCTTCGGCGTGTCCGTCGGGCTTGACGTTTTCGAAGACGTGGGTGATGGTGCCGTCGGGACCGATCAGGAAGGTAGTGCGCGCAATTCCAATCACCGTTTTGCCGTACATATTCTTTTCTTTCAGGACTTCGAATTGCGCGGCAACTTGTTTTTCCGGATCGGAGAGCAAGGGATATGGAAGTTCGTACTTTTCCTTAAAGTTCTTCTGCGCCTTGGGAGTATCGGCAGAGATGCCGAGCACAACTAAGCCGGCCTTCTGGAGTTTTATATATGCGTCGCGGAACCCGCACGCTTCAATCGTTCAGCCGGGAGTGTTGGCTTTGGGATAAAAGAAAAGCACAACGTTCTTCCCGCGGAACTGTTTCAACGAAACGCTTTCGCCGTCCTCGTTGAGCAGAGTAAAATCGGGTGCTTTCATGTTGGCTTCCATGCGTAATAGTTTATCTCCAAAACTGCTGGTTGGGTTGCTGGCGATGCTGCTGGCCGTTCCCCTGTCCGCCCAGTACACGGGGCAGGCAAAGGCGTCCCGCATGCGCGCCGTCGGTATTCTCCGGATCGACGCGAAGGGCAAGGCCCGCCTGTTTCCGGTAACGGTGTTCATCGACGGCAAGTATTATGATGCGCGTTTCTACGAAGCCAATCCTGTTCCCTTCGCCATTGCCGGAGATATCTTTTACCAGGCGCAAAATGAAGGCGCGCCGGCAGGAACCTTCGTGATTCAACATGCCGTGCACACCCCAGCCGCATGGTGGGCCGAGGGAAGTTGGAAGCCGGGTTCCGGTGGAGGCACTGCTGCGTCCAAATCTTCGGCAACCCGGTCAGGCGCGGACCTGAACTCGAATTCGAACTCGAATGAAGATCGCCCGGTGTTGCGCCGAGCGCCTTCCTCATCATCGAGCCCGGCGATCTCCGATGCGCCCGCCCTCGCACGAGGGCAAGGCGGCGGCCGCGGTCGATACCGCGCAGCGAATCGAAGAGCAGGACCCTGGACGCCCCACGCTACGCCACGGCAAGTCCGAACAGATCCAGGCCGATCTTCCGATTGGCAGGTCCGGGGCAGCCGCGATTGCATCCACCGCCGCTCCGTCCCGCTCCGCCAATGACAAGGTGCTGCTGGCAATTGCCGACAGCGGGAAGATCGAATCCCGTTCCTACGGCTACAAGATTTCCGCCGCTGAGCGCGAGCGTGACCTCCAGGCTTTGAAAAGCATGGCAGCTGAAGCGATTCGAAAGGCGGCCAAGGAACGCGCCAGCCTGCGCGGCATCGATGCGACCAAGCTGGAAGATGTGGAGGTCCACGCGCTCGACCCCGACTACAGCAATCGCCCAATCGAGATCCTCACCGCAACCATCACCGTCGCGCAGAGCAAGGCTTGGCTGCCGCCCGGTTCGGTCATTAAGTCGCCGCCCCGGATTGTCGTCGCGCTGGTGGCACGAAAAGACTCGGCTGGACGCCTGAACCAGATCTACGTGACGATTGCCGACCCGACGATGCTGGACGTTCGCCCCGCGCTTCAGTACCTCGGCGCGGTGGATGCCGACGGCAGCGGACGGGCGCAACTGCTCTTCCGCAAGCAGGTCGACGTAAATTCCTTTGCCTACGTGCTGTATCGCGCCACGGCTTACGACTTGGTCAAGACCTTCGAGACAAAGGCGACGGAAGAGTAAGAGACTGGTCGCGCGTCATCAGTCTCTTCCAATCCCACATTAGCCAACTGCGGCAAATGTGGGCCACCAGGGCGATAGTGGTCCACGGCAACTGCACCTGCAGCCAAAGTCAGCCCAAAAAGAAGAGCGGGGCGTGGGCATCTGATTGCGTCTGCTCTTATCCTGCCGCAAGCATGTCTTTGGCTTTGACGCGGGCGTACTGCTGGTTCCGCGCCGAACATCCCGCCGAAATCTGCTTCACGCTCGAAACCTGAAAATCGTTGATCGACGCCATGTCAACGTCGATGTACTTCTGGCTATTTCCGGTCAAAGCAGCAGCATTGTTTCCCCTGCCGGTGAGCGCGACGGTATGCCCCACGTCAGTCTTGAGCTGGCCTGTGTTGCCCTCCAATGTCCACACGTTGCCCTGGGAATCGGTTACAGCGTAACCTCCGTTTGCGCTGGAGAGGCACCCCTGGATGGTAGTTTGCGTAGCGGTTGGAGACATTTGTGAGTTGGTTGTGTTGTTGCTCTTTGCCATCGCGAAAGCGACGGTCAGCAGCGGCACAGCGGTAATCGCCAGTAGCCTGCGCATATGCGCCTCCTTGAATGTCACTTTTGTGGAGAACCACTTTTGTGGCATATCAAGTTAGACCCGAGTTTTCTTCGGTTGGTTTACCCGCCAGAGCGGGAAATTTCCGCTCTCTGGCTTGGCGAATCCGACTCGCTAGGCAGGTGACTGCATTTGCTGAGGCAAAAGCGGGCGGCGACGTGATTTTGAACTCATTGCCAAAGGCGCTCTCAGGCAGAATCGACTTACCCATTCAGCAGACCACGGTTGAGATTTGAAGCACGGGCATTTGCGTCCGTTCGCGAGACGACTTTGCCAATCAAAACGCGAGCATTCTAAATGCGACCGCACTGCGCGGGCCGACGTCCGTGGCGGCCAGCGGTCTGTTTATACTCTCTTGATACAATGAATCGATAGGCACAGTTTGCAATCTTTCCGGCTTGGCAGGCGTCAGGCCGCCCAGGAATCTATGAGCAGAGTGTTCTCACTAGTGTTAGCCCTCATCCTCGCGCCAAGTTTCGTTTTTGCGGAAAGCACGGTGGTCGAGGAGATCGTGGCGCGGGTCAACAATGCCGTCATCACGCGGGCCGATCTGGCGCGCGGCCGGGAGACGATGGAAAACGAGGTTCGTCAGCAGTCGCCCGGCAATGCGGACTCCATCATCAAGACCCGCGAACCGAACGTGCTGCGAGATCTGATCGACCAGCAGTTGCTGCTGCAAAAGGCCCAGGACTTGGGGATCTCCGGCGACGTCGATCTGGTGAAACGGCTGGATGAGGTTCGCAAGCAGATGGGCGCAGCCTCGATGGAAGACATGGAGAAGATAGCGCGGCAACAAGGCGTGTCGTTTGAAGATTTCAAGCAGAACATGAAGAACAATATCGTCACCCAGCAGGTGATCAGCCGAGAGGTTGGGAGCCGCATCCAGATTTCGCAGGCCGAATTGCAGAAGTACTATCAAGAGCATCGCGCCGATCTGGACCGCCCCGAAGAAGTGCGGCTGAGCGAAATCCTGATCAGCAGCGCTACCAGCACGGGAAAAGACTTTGAGCAGGCAACCGCTGAGGCCAAGGCAACGGCCGAAGATCTGTTGAAGCAGATTCGCGCAGGCGCATCATTCCCGGAGCTGGCGCGGAAAAATTCAAAAGGCCCCACGGCAGCGCAAGGCGGAGATCTCGGATATTTCAAGCGCGGCATGCTGGCCAAGGAGTTGGAGGCCAAGACGTTCAACCTCAAGCCCAACGAGGTCACGGACGTTATCCCCACCAAGCAGGGATTCGTGATTCTGAAGGTGACCGAACACAATGCGACCGGAGTGCCTCCGCTGGACAAGATAAAGGGGCAGCTCCAGGAAATGGTGTATTACGAAAGGATCCAGCCTGCTCTGCGAGTTTATTTGACCAAGTTGCGGGACGACGCCTACATCGATGTCCGGCAGGGCTTCGTGGATAGCGGCGCCAGCCCGAATCAGAGCAAGCTGATCTTTACGACGGAGCCCGAAAAGAGCAGCACGAAAAAGAAGCATCATCATAAGGACAAGAAGAGGCACTTGTCGGCGGCCCATTAGGCAATTCCCGCTGGCGAGCCCGGGGGCGAGTGGCGGATATCTGTCCGGGCGGTCGGCGGCACTTTGGATGAAGATTCCCAGCGTAGGTATTTTCAGTTGGCATGACCGGCGGCATTGTGGGTTAGGATAAGGATTGCCGCTGGCGGCGCCGCCGAAACGCGCCGCGGACCGATACCGACATCCCGCCGAACGAGGCCTTGTTTACCACCCATGAAAGAAATCTATATCCGTGATGCCACGCAACTGGAAAACAAGCCCGTCAGCGCCTGTTTCCTGGTCACTGCCAAACAGGTGAAAGAGAAAAAGAACGGTGAGCCGTATCTCGATCTCACGCTTTCCGATTGCAGCGGCCAGATTTCGGCCAAGATGTGGGACAATGCGGCCTACGCCTCTGGACGATTCGAGGTAAACGACGTTATCCGGATCAAGGGCGTTTTCAACCGCTACAACGGGCGTTTTCAGTTCACCATCCGCGTGCTTGAAGCCAAGCTGGCCGAGAACGAAATTGATTTTGCCGATTTGCTTCCGAAGACCACAGCGAACATCGATGAACTCTGGCGCGAATTAGGCGAGTTCATGGCAAGCATCGAGGAGCCTCATCTGCGGGCGCTGGTGCGGGCCTTCATGGACGATCCGGAGATCGCTTGCGGCTACCGGAATGCCCCGGCGGCGAAAACCCTGCACCATGCATTCATCGGCGGCTTGCTCGAACACGTCGTCTCGCTCTGCCGCAGTTGCGACCTGATGGCGCGCAATTATCCGCTGGTGAGCCGGGATCTGCTGTTGACCGGAGCATTTCTGCACGACATCGGCAAGGTCCGCGAACTCTCCTATTCACGCTCGTTCGCATACACCACCGAGGGACAGTTGCTCGGGCACATGGTGATCGAGTTGGAGATGCTGCACCGCAAGCTTGAGCAGGCGCCGGATTTCCCCGACGATCTGAGAATTGCAATCGAGCACCTGATCATCAGCCATCACGGGCAGTACGACTTCGGCTCGCCCAAGTTGCCGATGTTTCCTGAAGCCCTGATGCTGCACTACCTGGATGACCTGGATTCGAAGATGGAAAGCATGCGGGCGCAGATCGAAAGAGACAGCGAGTTGGAGTCCGAGTGGACCAGCTACAACTCATCGCTGGCGCGCCCACTGCTGAACACGCAGAAGTTCCTGCGCAAGCTGGAGAAGACCCAGGCGGCGGCGGCTGGAACAAAGACTCCCGCGCTGGAATAGGCGGCGAAATATCTTAATGTGTGGTGTGAAATGCATTCAATGAAAGCCATGTTTACTATCTTCGGCATGGCAGGTCTCGCGGTCCTGGCGGCATACTCCGCACCTCCCGTCTCATCTCCTATCGGGCGCGTCTCGCCGTCTACAAATTGCAAGACCTGGGTCGGCATCGACCGGAATACGGAACTTCCGGGGTATCTATTGCAGCAGCCGAACGGCATGACCCAATGCGTGCCGCTGCTCCTGACCGCAAACAAGGTGCCGCCCGGATACAAAGGCGACTTCTACGTCGATGAGTTCACGGATGCGAAGCTCAAGGAACGCTGGGCTGCGTGCAGGGCGGACTCCGTCTGTTTCAAAAGGGTCAACGCTCAGATGCAGCGCTGGCTGCCGCCAAATAAGGAGCGAGCCACCCGCGTGACCGGCATGGTTGATCCCGTTGGCAAGATCGATTCCGACGGCGATGTTGACCTCAGGCAAATCCGCAAACCTGGCTTCTTCGCCAAAGCTCCCTACAACGAGGCGGTGGCGGAAGCTGACGGACGCACGTACGTACTCGAGTTTACGGTGCCGCGTGATCCCCTTGAGAGACTGAAACTGAACATGCCGGGCAACATCAAGCTGCGCGGCTGGTATGTGGAAGGCACCGGGGTAGACGACGGATGCGGTGGTCGCACCCGAGCGCTCGTGATCATGAGTGCTGGTGGCGGCAGCCAACTGACTGCGATCCAGCATCCTGCCGACGTTGCCGTGAAGATCGAACCGGCAACGCGTCGTGCGACCGCGGTTCGCTACCCCAATGCCACGACCGAAGGCATTGGCATGCGCACGTGGCGCGACCATCTTTATGCGTTGAACAGGGCCGGTTTTGATGTGCTCGCATATGACAGGCGAGGCGAAGGTCTGTCTGGCGGATTCAGCGACACGAACACGCTTGAGCAAAGCGAAGACATTTTCCGCGTACTGGACCAGATGGAGCAGGGCCGTGGTATGCGCCTGCTGACGCCGAGCGGCGAACTGCTTAAGGACAAGGCCGCAGGAGGTCGCCTCATGGCGGGCATGAAGGCTAGGCATATCCCGCTGTTGCTGTTCGGCTACTCGCGTGGATCGATGACAACGGGCTGGGCCATGATGAAGAACTATACGGGGGGATGCAGTTATGACCTGCCTACAGTGACTTGCGCGCCGCCGAAGGGTTTCACGAACTTCAAGGGGGCGATGCTTTATGCCTCTTTCGTAAGTGGCGCGGGGTATCTTCCCGACGCGCGGGACTTGGCCGACCGAAATCTTTTTCTGGGTGGCATGGCGGCTGATAACTACGTGTCGTTCTATCCAAACTCTGCCGTGCTTGCGAGCATGAGCCGGTGGCCCGCAGCTTTCTTCGCGAAGGGGCTTTGGGATCGTGCCGAGAGCCTGGAGGGAACGATCGCCGCCTACGACCGCGTACGCGGCTTGAAGGAAATTGTCGTGGTTCGCGGGCCTCATTCAATTGAAACATGGCCGCAACATGAACTCGATCGCGTCCGTGATCGCATGGTGGCCTTCGCGGTTGCTGCGATACAGGGGCGCACGAGTCTCCCCGGCGTACCGACTTGGACAAACATCAAGGAACTGGTGGCCACGAGCCCCGATGCGTGGGAATCCTCTTCGCTTCCACGTTGACATCCGCAGGGCACCAGTTGGAATAGGCGAACCGGCTACTGGTTCACCGGAATCTTGATGATCTTCTTCTGTATCGCGTAGGTAACCAGTTGCGCCTTGTTGTGGATGTCAAGCTTGCGCATCAGGTTGAACTTATGCGCCTCCACGGTTTTGACGCTGAGCCCGAGCAGCACGGCGATTTCCTTTACCGAATTTCCTTCCGCCAGCAGCTTCAGGATTTCGCGTTCGCGCGGCGTAAGCGTCGAAATTCGCGGGCGCATCTTGGCATCGCGAACGCGGGAGCGGAAGTCTTCCACCAGTTTGCCCAGCACCTGAGAGCTCAGATACTTGCCACCCTTGTAGACATCGCGGACTGCCGTAACCAGTTGCGTGGCAGGAGTGTCCTTCAGCACGTAGCCGGCGGCACCCACCTCGAGGCATTGCACAAGGTAATCCTCATCCTCATACATGGTGAGAAACAGGACCTTGGTCTCCGGCCGGGTCTTGCGAATGTGGCGCGCCGCTTCGAACGACGACAAGCCGGGCATGCCGATGTCCATCAGCACGACATCGGGACGCAATTCGCGGGCTTTTTCAACGGCATCGCCTGCGTCGGGTGATTCTCCCACCACCTCGAAATCGCTTTCGCTTTCGAGAAGGCGCCTAACCCCCTGGCGGAACAGCGTGTGGTCATCGACCAAGAGACATCTGATTTTTGGCATATCCTGAACTCCTAACTATGGGTGCCTGTACTGACGACGGGCCGTGCAACCCCGGCGTTCAAATCATCGCCTGGGATGGATGTGAGGTGCAAATTGGGTGACGGCTGCGCCAACGGCGAACCATCGGCAGGAACAGGAACGCTAACCAGAATCTTCGTCCCTTTTCCCTTCCGCGATTCCACTCGCAGGGTTCCACCCAACGTGCTGATACGCTCCCTCATTCCAGCCAACCCGAAGGTGGGCCGCTGCGAGTTGGAAGCATTTACATTGCTGATGCCCACGCCATCGTCTTCAATACGAAGACGCAAGTGGTTATCCGTGCGATTCATCTCAATGGTTACGCCATGGGCTTCGGAATGCTTGGCGACATTGTGCAAAGATTCCTGCACAACGCGATAAATGGCTGTTTCCACTTCCGGCGCCACCCGGCCAACATCGTCGGAGACCGCGACCCGGGCGTTGATGCCGGAGCTTTTCGCGAGGTCCTTGGCCTCCTTGCGGATGGCCGCAATCAGCCCCAACTCCTGCAACACCAGCGGCGAGAGACGGCCAATGATGCGCCTGATACCCTCGATGGTGCGATCAACAACTTCCAGCAGCTCCTGAATTTTCGCCTTGGCCGCTCGCGTGGCGATGGCTTTGTCGAGCATGCCGAGATACAACCTAATCACCATGAGGGCCTGACCGGTTTCATCGTGCAGTTCGCGGCTGATGTGCTTGCGCTCTACCTCCTGCGCGTTCAGTAGATGGCCGGAAAGCTCGGCGATCCGCATCTCGCGCTCGCGCAGGGCGTCGGTCATCTCGGCGCGACTAATGGCAAGCGCCGAACGGTCGGCAATGGCCCTCAGCAATTCCCGTTCGGTCGGCAGCCAAACGTAAGGCCGCGCAAAGCCGATCATCAAAACGCCAATGACCCTATCGCCTTCCTTGAGCGGCGCACCCCAGAGCGACTGCGAGTTGCCGCGTAGCAGCGGGTTCAGCACTCCGTGCGATTGAGAAATGTCTGCCAGGATATCGGACTCGCCGGTTTCGGCGATGTGCCCGGAAAAGCCCTGTCCAACCTCCACACTGAGAGCGCTCAAATCGCCCTCAAGCCCGACCGCCGCCTTGATGCGAAGAATTTGGGCGCCTGGATCGAGCAGCAGAATAAGTCCAGTACTGGCGTTGAAAATTCGCGTAGTGATGCCCAGAACGCGCTCCAGCAAGGAGGACAGATTGCGCGCCGACAGCTCCGCGTCCAAGACTTCCAGCAGCGCATTGCCGGCATTGCGCTGGGTGTCGAAGTAGGCTCCGGACACGGCCACGAAGATCGCGGACGAAAGCGTGTCCAGGGCGGCAAGAACCGCATACTGGCGCTCGGCGAAAGCTCTCCGGTCGGCAAAAGCACTGCGTATGTGAGGCTCGCAAAGCTCGTGGTAGAGCTCCAGCGAGCGGGCAACCGCGCGGGTATCGATTTGCAGTTTCGCCAGCCGCGTCCCAAAGTAATTGAGGTTCTCGAAGAACGCACCAAAATCGGATTGCGAAAACAAAGCGAACCCAGTGGCAAGGTTCAGACGCTCCAAGGCGGCCATGGCGCGCCCTTCGAACTCGAACTCGGCGAACATCTGCTTGCGCCAGGCGGCGGTGATTTCCGAGAAGTGCGGCTGCAAGGCAGTAGTCGCATCCAGGATTAGAGCCCGCACGCTCTCTTTGATGGGCAGCAGAGCCGACAACCGTTCACCCCTTAGAGATGGAACCTTAGTCATCCAGGGTTTACGGGAGGAGCATTCACTGACTCGTCACCCGTTAAATCACCTAGAGACTTAATTCTACAGTGTTTCCGACCTGAAATAAGCAAATAGATACACAAAAAATCCGAAGGGTACTCTTTGCCATACTCGTCCATTCTTGGTCATACTTGTTAATTCTAAAGATATTTGTTTCAGATAATTGAGGCGACCACCCCGGAACTGGCGTACTCGGAAGCTATTGAACACTTGGCCAACCCTGAGGCTTTCATCCCCGCACGCGAACCGACCGCGTGCCGGAGACTCCGGTGCTTTCTGGATGTACCCTTCGCGAAACTAGGCTGAAGGTGGCCATCGGCTACAATCCTTATATGCTTAGATTTTCAACTGCCGGCGAGTCACACGGAGAGGCGTTGGTTGCCATTCTCTCAGGCCTGCCGGCTGGAGTTGTCGTCCATCAGGCTTTTGTCGACCACGACCTCTGGCGTCGCCAGCAGGGCTACGGCCGCGGCGGCCGGATGAAGCTCGAACGCGATGCGGCGCGCTTCCTTTCGGGAGTGCGGCACGGAAAGACCATTGGGTCGCCGGTCTCGATCCTGCTTGAAAACCGAGACTGGAAGAACTGGCAGGAGGCGCTGCCGGTTGAGCCCGGCGATCCGCAAAAACACCGGCGGGTGGAAGCACCGAGACCGGGACATGCCGATCTGGCAGGTGCTCTGAAATACAATTTTGCCGACGCACGCTACGTGCTGGAGCGGGCATCCGCACGGGAATCGGCGGCGCGGGTTGCAGCTGGCGCCGTTGCCAAGCTGTTTCTGCGGGAGCTTGGCATGGAAGTCCTCAGCCACGTCATACAGGTCGGCGCGGAGCGGTTGACGCGAAGCGTCGAATGGGAAGAGATCGTCTCCGTCTGCGCCAAGGACGAGGTGCTGCTGAATTGCGTCGATGCCGAGGCGGAAGCCCGCATGAAGCAGCAGGTCGACCAGGTTCTGCGCACCGGCGATACGGTTGGTGGCGTCTTTGAGGTGGTGGCGCGCGGAGTGCCTCCCGGCCTCGGCACGGTGGCCAACTGGGACGAGCGGCTCGACACGCGTTTAGCTGCGGCAGTCATGTCGTTGCAGGCCGTCAAGGCGGTGGAGATCGGCGATGGCGTGCTGGCAGCTTCTTTGCCCGGTTCAGCAATTCATGATGAAATAGGCTACGACCACGCCGCGGGCGGCTTTACGAACTTCACTCGCGCTTCAAATCACGCCGGGGGACTCGAAGGCGGCATCACCAACGGCAACGACGTGGTGGTGCGCGGCTATCTTAAGCCGATCTCGACCCTGCGGCGACCCCTCGGCTCGGTGGATTTTGCTACCCGAGAACCGGTCAAGGCCGCCTACGAGCGCTCGGACGTTTGCGTGGTGCCGGCAGCCGGAGTGGCGGCGGAAGCCATGGTGGCTCTCACCCTTGCGGGTTCGGCGTTGGAGAAGTTTGGCGGAGACTCGATGCTGGAAACGCGGCGGAACTTCGATTCCTACTGCGCGCAACTTCGGGACTATTAAGCGAATGATTTCCTTGCACGTTGCGGCGACTCCGTGTTAGGGTGCGCGCAATTGCAGAATTGCTGGAACCGGTTTCACGGAACGACTAAGCGAATGATCTACAGCATTGTTAAATATGGCAATCCCGTCCTGGAAACCCCGGCCAAGCCGGTAACGGAGTTTGACGACAAACTGAAGAAGCTGGTGCTCGACATGTTCGAGTCGATGTATGCCGCTCACGGCGTTGGGCTGGCTGCGCCGCAAATCGGCATTTCGCTGCGCCTGGCGGTGATCGACGTCAGCTTCAAGGAAGACCCCGAGGCAAAACTGGTGCTTGCCAATCCGGAGATCGTGAAGGCCGAGGGTTCGCAAACGCTCGAAGAAGGCTGCCTGAGCATCCCCGATTTCCGGGAGAAGGTTTCGCGCCCCAATCACGTGACCGTGCGCGCGCAGGACGAGAACGGCGAGTGGCACGAGCACACCGGCGAAGAGCTGCTGGCGCGCGCCTTTCTACACGAGACCGATCACCTCAACGGCAAACTCTACATTCACCATATCAGCGGATTGAAACGCGACTTTATGCGCCGCAAGATCCGTAAGCTCCAGAAGGCCGGAGAGTGGTAGGAAGGAAAGTTTCGAGTTTCACGAAAAGCAGTTTCACGTTTCGAGTTTCAAGTTTCAAGTTCAAAAAGACTGATTGTCGATTTCTTCCCAACGTGATCGCACGATGAACAAGTTTGGACATAAGAGTTTTTGAGTCTCTCACCAGGCAGGCTCCGTGATTTGTGGATACCGTTACATAGATGACAGCAGATCCTTCGCTGCGCTCAGGATGACACTTTGGGAACTCTTACACTCGCAACCTGAAACTTGAAACTCGAAACTCGAAACTGCTTTTCTTGAAACTCGAAACTCGAAACTTGAAACTGTTTCTTGATCCATGGATCTGATCTTCTGCGGCACGCCCCAATTCGCGGTTCCCACGCTGGAGAAACTCGTCTCCGCCGGACACGATGTGCAGCTTGTGGTGACGCAGCCGGACCGCCCGCGCGGGCGCGGCATGGAAGTCACGTTCTCGCCCGTCAAGCGGAAGGCTCTCGAATTCGGCCTGCCCATCAGGCAGCCGGACAAGATCAAGAACAACCAGGAATTTCGCGCGCAAGTGGAAGCCCTAACACCCGAAGCCATCATCGTAGTCGGCTACGGCCGCATCATTCCCGCGTGGATGCTCGAGTTGCCCAAACATGGCAATATCAACCTGCACGGCTCGCTATTGCCGAAATATCGCGGCGCTGCGCCGATTCAATGGGCCATTGCCCAAGGCGAAACCGTCACCGGCGTCACCACCATGCGGCTGAATGCCGGACTGGATACGGGCGACATTCTGTTGCAGGAAGAGTTGGCGATCAAGCCCGACGATACCGCCGTGACCATAGCGCCCCCTCTGGCCGCCATCGGCGCCGAGCTGATGCTGGAAACACTACGCGGATTGGTCGGCGGGACGATCATTCCACGGCCGCAAATCGAGCGCGAGGCGACGCTTGCGCCGATCCTCACCCGTGAGGATGGCCGCATCGATTTCCGCCGCACGGCCGAGCAGATTTTTAATCGCCAGCGCGGCTTCCAACCGTGGCCGGGCGCATACACCAGCTTTCGCGGTAAGAACCTGACACTCTCGGGGCGTCCGATGGCGCGCTCATTGGACAGCGAGCTCAGTCCGGGCGCGATTGCCTTCGCGGGCGATTCCCTGCTGGCCGGTTGCGCGGAACAGAGCGCGCTCGAAATTCTCGAAGTGCAACCGGAAGGCAAACGCCGCATGAGCGCACGAGAATTCATCAACGGCTACCACCCGCACGCCGGCGAAAAGCTGGGCGAGCCGAGGTGACGGGTAAGAGCAGTTCCCTTGTGTGACCGAATTCCCCAACAGGGTGTCATGGCAACCGGAGCGCTGACACTTTGGGAATTCTTAGAGCGGTTCCTCAGTTGCTATATCCGGGGTTCCCGAAAGGCGTCATCCCGACCGGAGCGCCTAGCGCCCGCAGGCCGGAGCAGCCAAGCTGCGTACCCGATTGCACTCGATAAGCAAGAAGCTATTCAAGCGCGGAGTGGAGGGATCTTGTGTTTTTCGGCAAACCACAAGATTTCTCGACTCGCGCCAAAACACGGCGCTCGCTCGAAATGACGTTGATTCCCGGATACAGCATCTCGGGAAGCGCTATAGACTCGAAACGTGAAACTCGAAACCCGGAACTTGAGACCTGAATGATGCCCATCTCTGCCGCCCGGCTTGCCGCCTTTGAGATTCTTCTGCGAGTGCAAGAGCAGGGCGCATATGCATCGGAGCTGCTGCATTCCGAGCGGCTGGCCTCGCTCTCCGCCGCCGACCGGGGCCTGTGCACGGAGCTGGTGATGGGCGCTCTGCGGTGGCAATCGGCGCTTGATGATGACATTCGAGCAGTCTCCTCGCAAAAACTAAATCGGATTGACGCGGAAGTGCTGGTAGCACTGCGCCTGGGCGCGTATCAACTGCGTTTTTTGGATCGCATCCCCGCGCACGCGGCGGTCAATGAGAGCGTCGAGCTGGTGAAACGGGCGCGCAAGAAATCGGCTGCGCCCTTCGCCAACGCGGTACTGCGCAAGCTGATCGGCAAGTCCGGCGATCGGAAGGCCACGGCTGGCGGGGTCCTCGACGCGGGGGCCGCATCATCCGGAGCACAGGCCGCCGCTTCGTCTCATCCATCATGGCTCGTGGCGCGCTGGGCGCTTGAATTCGGCATCGAGCGGGCGCAGCGCATTTGCGAATTCGATCAGCAAGCGCCGTCGGTTGCGCTGCGCATGCCGGCCAGCGGGACGTTACCACCCCAACAAACCAACAGAGGGCTTGCCGAAGACCCCGGCGAAGCGCTTGAGAGTCAGCTTCGCGCGGAAGGCATTGAGTTGGCGCCGGGACGCCTGTTGCGCTCGGCGCGAGTGGTGCTCTCTGGTGATGTGGTACACGCGTCCGCCTACCTGGAGCATCGCCTGGCGATTCAGGACGAGGGCTCACAACTGGTGGGCGCGCTGGTTGGCAAGGGCTCGCGTATTCTCGACTGCTGCGCCGCACCGGGAAACAAAACGGTGGCGCTAGCGGAAGCAAATCCCGGCGCGATCATCGTTGCAGTGGAATTGCATCCGCACCGTGCGGAGCAGTTGCGGAGACGAATGGCGGCGCACACGGGGGTCCAGGTGCTCACGGCGGACGCAACTGCGCTTCCTTATGGTCGCGAGTTCGACCGCATCCTTACCGACGTGCCCTGCTCGGGAACCGGGACGCTGGCGCACAATCCTGAGATCAAGTGGAAGCTCGGCCCGGACGACCTCACAGACCTGCGCGGGCGGCAAAAAGCGATTCTGGCGGCGGCACTCCGGCATCTGGCGTCCGGAGGCGTGATCGTTTACTCCACCTGCTCGCTGGAAGCGGAAGAGAACGCCGCAGTGGTTGAAGAAGTCTTGCGCGACCACCCGCAGGCCAAGCTGCTGGACTGCCGCGCCCGGTTGCGGGAACTGAAAGCCGAGGGCGAATTGACGTGGCCGGACATGGAGAGCCTCCTGAGCGGTCCATACCTGCGCACGCTGCCTGGAACCCATCCCTGCGACGGCTTCTTCGCCGCCATGATCACGGCTTGACCCTGCGGCGCGGCTTTCAAGCCCCAGGATGGCAGTGAGTTGGAGGCATTCCGAGACGGCTGGCCGTTTCGCCTTCGAAATCGAATTCAATGATCACGGCAGCTTCGCCGCCCACCACCCAGCCATCATGTCCGGGGTCAATCACGATCACCGCGGGAGCCGCGAACTCCCGTTTGCAGCCGTCCGCGTATTCGATGTGAATCTGGCCGCGTGCCAGGAATCCCACGTGCGCGTGCATGCAGAGATCGGTGCCGGTGGTTGGTTTCATATGAGTCGACCAGCGAAATCCAGGCTGGTAGACGACGCGCTTGACCCGGCTGTTACCGGCCCGGACAACATCAAGCTGAACGCCATTCAGATCACGATGATCGGCCCCTTTGAGTGGAGCAAGCAGTGGATCGATGTTACTCATTCTCATATCCTCGATAGCAACCGCTTCGACCAAACAGCCGCGACAGCTAGATCGTCTCTATAGTTGGTATGCCGCAGATATCACTCCCGGGCTCGAAAGCCCGGCTGATTCGCGGGGTGCACCTTCCGCGCGTCCGGTCCAGGCGGAGCATTTTATCAGACAGTTCAAACCGCATCGGAACTCTCGTACAATCATGCGCATGACACTGCAAGGAACAACTGCACTGGTAACGGGCGGCTCGCGGGGACTTGGAAGAGCGATTGCGCTCCGTCTGGCACGCGAAGGCGCGGCAGTAGCGGTCAATTATCGCGAACGTAGCGGCGATGCGGAAGCCGTGGTGGCGCAGATACAGGGCGCGGGTGGTCGCGCGCTGGCGGTTGGCGCTGACGTGGGAGACGCGCAGGCCGTCGCAAACATGGTTCAACGGATCGAGCAGGAGTTCGGCCCGGTCGCAGTGCTGGTAAACAACGCCGGCATCACCCGGCGCGGCGATCTGTTGGATTTCGATTACTCGCAGATGGAAGAGATGCGGCGCACCAATGTGGATGGCCTGGTCAACGTAACCCGCGCGGTTGTCTCCGGCATGCAGGCACGGCGCTACGGAAGGATCGTGAATCTTACCTCCATCGCGGCTAACGGCACCTCACTGGCCGGAACAACTTTCTATGCAGCCACGAAAGCGGCTGTCTCCGTGCTGACGAAAAGATTCGCCATGGAACTTGGGCCGCACGGCATTACCGTGAACGCGGTGGCTCCCGGTTTCGTGCCCACGGATCTGACGTTCCAGAATCGCACTCCCGAGCAGGTGGCAGCAGTCACCGAGCGGCTCTCGGCAATCACGATGGTACGGCGCGCGGGCACCCCGGAAGAAATTGCGCACGCCGTGGCTTTTTTGGTTTCACCCGAATCCAGCTTCATCACCGCGCAGATTGTCACCGTCGACGGCGGGCGCCTGGACTATATCGGCCATCCCTGATGCGTTGCATTCAAGAATAGCGATGGCACCCAGCCGGGTGTCGCAGGTTCCGCGCCGCGAATCATTCCCGCGAAGCACGCCGCGCACTCTGGTCAAGCTGCCCATTCGTAGCAAATGGCTTATTCGGCAGTTCGGCGCTAACCTGGGAGTGGAGTCTCTTTGGGCGCCAGCATCGCGCCCTTCTCCGACCAAGGCGGCAGGAGTTTCACCAGCACCCCCAGGATCAGGAGTGGCAGGATTGACAGGAAGATGGCCATCAACAATCCTTCGCGCGTCACAAAGCCCATCTTGTAGGTCGTATATCCGAGAAAGCTCTTGGAGAATAGCTGCCCGCCGATGACGACATTCCAGCGCATGGCGAAGATGCCGATCATGGTCAGCAAGCCCGCAACGGAGTAAATGCATTTGCGCGCCTTCTCCGGCAGTTTCAGCACCTGGGTCAGCGCCAGCAATCCAATGGGAAGTACGGTGCCCGCCAGAATCTGGATGATCACTTGCGACGTGAACAGCCGGGTATGAACCATGAAATCGAGGCTGCGGAACGATTCGTCCGCCTCGTAGATGCGGTGGATGAGGTCCAGCATCTCGAGGCTGAAGTCGATGATGAACGTGTAGAACAGGTATTGTGCGATCGTGTCCACGCAGCGCATGTCAATCGGCACCCGGCGGAGCCAGTTCAGGAACATGTAAAGCAACAACACGACGGCAATGCCCGATACCATGGCCGAGAAGAGAAATACGACGGGCATCAACGGCGAGGACCACCATGGATTCGCTTTCACCGAACCAAAGATAAAGCCCACGTATCCGTGCAGCAAAAACGCGGATGGAATTCCGATCACCGTGACCAGCCAGCCTACTCTTTCATCGATCTGCAGCGCCCGCTCGCTGATGTTGTCCGAGCCGAGCGTGAGCGCGCGGTAAATCACACGCCTCCAACCGTGGGAGGATTGAGACATCAGGACAATGTCGCGCCGGTAGTCGAGCCAGATTTCAACCACCAGAACCGCCATCAGATACCACAAATAGACGAAGCCGAACATCGCCATGGCGGACGACCGGTGCGGGGTCAGATACATTTCGAAAGAGCGCTCCGGGTGTCCCAAATGCAGTTGCAACGGCAGTGGCGCGACCAGCAAGAATGCGAGCGCTGTCAGCAACGCAAGCCGGTAGGTCGGCTTCACCGCCTCGACCCGGAATACCCTTTCGAGCGACGCCAGGATGAACGCGCCAGCCACCAGTCCCGTCAGGTACGGATAAAGGACGATCAGTACGCTCCACTGGAGTTCCACTTCATTGGGGTACATAAATCCATCGACCAGCGGCACTACGAGCCTCCTTATCGCACCGAACCATCCAACCCGTTGTAGAAGACCTTTGGGTTGGTGGCCATGTATGGTTTCAGAACCTGTATGCTGTGAGTCTTCAAGAACTCGTGGATCGGATCCTTGGGATTTTTCAGGTCGGCAAGCTGCCGTGCCCCGGTCGGACACGACTCACAACACGCGGTCGTCAGTCCTTTCGTGATCCGGTGATAACAGAGCGTGCACTTTTCGGCGGTTTCCTTTTGCGGATGAATGAAGCGGCAGCCGTAGGGACACGCCTGCACGCAATAGCGACAGCCGAGGCAGTATTTCTGATCGATCAAAACTACGCCGTCGGGACTGACAAACGTTGCGCCTACGGGACAGACCTGGGTGCAGGGTGATTCCACACAGTGGTTGCACAGCTTGGGGACGAAGAAATTCTTTCCTCCGATTTGATTGCCGGGCGGAAATCCATTCTTGCCGCCGTCGGGCGAATCCACCTTGGGGTTTTCGGAACCCCAGCCCTCCACATGGTACCGTTCCACCCAGGTGCGGTAATACCCATCGGGAACCTGGTTTTCCGTCTGGCAGGCCCGGACGCAGTTGCCACAGCCAATGCACTTGGTAACATCCACCAGCATGCCCCACCAGTGTTCCGTCAGCTTGTAGTTGGGCGACTCTTCCGGCGTTCCCGCCAGAACGTGTTTCCATGCGATGGCGGCGGCCGGCAAAAGAATGAGGAGTTGGCGACGGGTAATGTTCATTTGCTTTTCCCCGTATCGAGCGCCGGGCTGTGTGGCTGGTGGCACATATCGCAGGCGGCTCCGCCCGAATGCTCCGCCGGGATGACCTGCGGAAACTGCTTCGGTTTCGCGATGTTCGCTGTGTGGCAACGGGCGCAAAGCACGGCGGCTTCCAGTTTCGCCGGTTTGACCGAACCAGGGTCTTCCGCATGCTTTGCCAGCGCCCCATGGCACGCCTCGCAGTTGACTCGCGCATGCCTTCCTTTTTGTTTAAGTTCGAGCACGTCGGAATGGCACATCTCGCAGGTTTGGTGGCCGGCAAAGACAGCCGGATGCGCGGCAATTTCGGCAATTGCGTTGCCCCGGTAATGGCCGTACTGGTAAAAGCTGCGCGGGACGAGGAAGCCTCGCGCCAATAAGAACAGAATTATGCCTACCAGGAAGACCGCCGCGAGCCGCAACAGATGTCGTGCGTCTTTGGGTATTTTCACAGGGGTATTCGCAATGCGCTCCGAGCGACAAACTGTGTTCGATAGGATCCCACTAAGCAACGCCCGACGGCGCCTAAGCCCAAAACCAGCTTCGCTTCCGCTCAGTGGCCATCCATGTTCCCCAGGTGTGCAGGCCGGCTTGCGAACGCAAGCAACGTATTGCTTCTTTTATCTCTTATCTGGCGAACACGAGGCAGTGACGCCCGTCACATATCGAGTGTGCAATGCAAAAACAAATTCACCCCTGGAGAAGGATTCGCGCCCGCGCGAATCGCGCTTTGACACGCCTTCCCGGCACAGACGTTACTAAAGTGAGCACCGATGGTGATGTTTCTTCTTGCCCCGCGGTTGACTACTATGAGATTGATCGATTCAGGTGAATTCCGTAAATGTCCAAGAATTTGAGATTAAAAGCCGCTTCCATTCTTCTCCTCTGTGTGCTCGCATACTGCCTTCAGAGTCCGCCGCAGGTTGCGGCGCAGGACGCGGATGGCCGCAGCCTGGGTGACATTGCGCGCGAGATTCGCGCGAAAAAGCGCTCCGAGGTCCGGGTCAGTGCCGAAGACGCAAAAGAGTTCTTCACCTCTCTCGATCAAATCCTGGACTTTGCCAGCAACGACACGGGCTTCCCGAAGCATAGCCAGGTCAAACATCAATTGATCGGCAGAGATCGCATCGACGCTTACATCGCACAGGAGCTTTCCAAGCAGGTGGAGGAGGACAGGCTCGGACGGTCGGAGCTGGTGCTGAAAAAGCTCGGACTGCTGCCCGCTGATTTTGCGCTGAAGAATTTTCTGCTGAAGGCCGTGGGGCAGCAGATGGCCGGGTACTACGACTTGCGCGACAAGACAATGTACCTGCTGAACTGGGTTCCTCTGGAGTTGCAGCGGCCGGTGATGGCGCACGAACTTACCCATGCCCTGCAAGACCAGAATTACGATCTATCGAGGCTTCGTCAACCCGAGTCCTCATCGAAGCTAAAATCCGGCAACGCCTCCATGGCGGTGAGCGGCACGGATGAGGATGAGCACAGCATCGCGCAGAGGGCCGTGCTCGAGGGCCAGGCGATGGTGGTTTTCATCGACTACCTGCTGAGGTCCAAGGGCATCACTCTAGCCAGTTCGCCGGACGCTCAGGACCTGGTCAGCAATAATCTTGGGGGCTACGATCTGCCGATTAACCTTCACGACGCGCCGCGCGTGCTGAAGGAAAGCACGACGTTCCCTTATAACCAAGGGCTCGCCTTTGAAGTCGAGTTGCTTCGCCGCGGCGGCAAGGCAAAGGCCTTCGCCGGTCCCTTCGCTCGCCTGCCGAGCAGCACGCACCAGATTCTCCACCCGGATGACTACCTGGCAAAGACGCCTACGCCCGGCGTTAAGATCCCCGATCTGCGCCCGGTTCTCGCCGCTGGATTTGAACTTCTTGACTCCGGCATGGTCGGAGAATTGGACGCCCGCATTATGGCGCGCGAGTTCGGACGCGAAAACGATCTCTTCACCGTCGCGGCCAACTGGGATGGCGGCGGCTATGTGGCGGTTAAGCGGATCGGCATCCCGGATCAGAAGCTGACGCCCTCCGACGTCTCTTTACTCTACGTTTCACGCTGGAAGACCTCGAAAGCCGCTAAACGCTTCGCGGAAATCTACAAAGCGGCGCTGACAAGAAGAGTGACAGTCTCCCATGAGCAGACAAGCGACAATACTGACTGTCTTCAGAGCGCACCATGCAACGGCCCGCTGTGGTCGTCGAAGTTGCTTACCAGCGAAGGGACGGACTACCTGGAGATCTTGCCGAATAACACGGTGATGATCGCGCAAAGTTTTGACGAAGCCATCCTGTCCCAATTGCGGGAGTTGGTTTTTAACCCGGCGACCCCGCAACTGAGCGGCTCTAACCTGCACGAGCTGAGCCTCTCCCTTTATGAGTCTCCCGCCTTTCTCGATTTTCAAGAACGGTCGGCGGGCGAATTGAAAATGAACCTGCTGGAAACGATCAGGCAGTGGGCTAGATCAACACCAGCCTCTCCGGCCAGATAAGAAAGCATCGAAAGCGCCCATCGCCGGAACCCCAGCGGGCAACGCTCGCCGAGGCCCCTGACGTTGGAGAACCTGCAATGAAGCAGCCGCCATGGTCCAGCGCCTCCTGGAGCCCCGCCAGTCGCCGCTTTCCACGCACGTCACCAGATTCCGTGAGGAAGGTCACAGAAAATTCCACATGGCTCTGACTAAATGCCCGCAACATCGACAAACGCGCAGGTCCGCATGAACGTTGATGTCACATAGCGGTGGGCCGCCTGCAGGGTCGAATTCCTGGAGATGGGATTCTCGCTTGTCAGGGCAGGTCGCGGGACCAAGCAGCGTTTGACAGGTGGCCATGAGAACGCCTGCAAAGGCGGGGTCTCCCGGGAATCTCGAGGTGCGGCATGAACGTTGTCCTCGCGCTCGGTTGCTTGATTGCAGTTCTGTCGTGTTTGGCCTGCATATTTCTGCGCGACGTGTTTCGTTCCAGGAGTTTGCAGCAGCGAGGCCGCTCCTTGGGGCTGTCGTTTGAAACGGTTTCCGACCCGGTAGCGGGACCTCAAATGAAAGCAACTTCGTGCCTCCAGGATGGGTTCTCCACCGTCGCTTTCAATGTATTAACCGGCCGCGTAGGCGAGTTCCAGGTTCGCGTCTTCGATCTCCGCGACGAAAGCTTCGAAACCCCGGTTATGACTACGGTTGCCGCCTTCCGCTCGCAGACCGCCAACCTGCCCTCCTTTGAACTCAGCCTCAAGGGTCTGTGCGGGCGAATTGCCGAAGCCATTGGAGCGCGGCGGACGGCCGCCGCCAAGGAAGACCTTTCGAATCTGTTCTTCATTCGCTGCGCAGCGGACGAGAAGCGAATTCAGGATTTTCTGACCCCGCCGCGACTGGAACGGCTTCGCCTATATGTGAACCGGTACCGGGTTACCTGTAATCCGGAATGGATTTTTATCTATCGGCCCGGCATAAGAATCAAAGCAAAACGTTTTTCGCACTTCCTGGAGGAAACGACAAAAATCGCTGAGGCGCTGTTGACGTGCGCGTCCGATGTGCAGAAGACCGCATCTGGCGCGGCTGGAGGAGCAGTTTCCGTCTCGCGCGGCGCGGGCGGTTGAACGGGCTGGATGCTCACTTCGAGACGTGAGCTACGTCACTGCATTGCAAATTTAAGAAGGGCATTATGCGATTGGTCTGATGACCATATCAACATACCAATAAAAACGCTGTAAAGGGAACCTACGGTCCAGATGTCGACTCACCCAAAAACCGAGTTTGAAGCCATCCGCAGGAACAAGCTTTACGAGGAAGTGGCCGACAAACTCCAGCAATGGATACTGGCTGAAATGAAGCCAGGAGACAAACTTCCGCCGGAGCGTCAACTGGCAGGAATGTTTGGAGTCGGCCGCAGTTCCGTCCGTGACGCGGTTCGCAGGCTGCAAGCTGTGGGCTTGGTTGAGCCACGTCAGGGACACGGAACTGTAATCTGCGAGGTTTCCGATGATGCGATCATCAGCCCGCTCAGTTCTGTGCTGGTCAGGAAGTGGAAGCTCGTCGCCGAACTGCTTGATGTTCGCAAGATCATCGAGCCAGGAATCGCCGCCCGCGCAGCCGCCAGTGCCTCGCCTGAACACATCTCCGCGATGGAGGAGATTATGGAAAGGCAGACGGCAAAGCTTGCTCATGGCGAGTCGGCGATTAAAGAAGACTCCGAGTTTCATTATTGCCTTGCTTTAGCCGCCGACAACTCCGTGGTGTTGAAAGTTCTGGATGTGCTGATGGATTTGCTGCAGAAGTCCAGAGAACAATCCTTGCAGCTCAAGGGGCGTCCCGCAAGGTCGCTCGCCGGTCACCGTCGTATCGTTGCCGCCATCAGGCGGAAAGATGCAAACGGGGCCGAGACCGCCATGCGACAGCACCTGGAGGAGATCGAAACGATCATTGTCGAACAAGTGTAACGACTGAAACTGCACAAGTATAACGACTGAAACTGTAAACGACTAAACCGCAATCAACGAATGGAGGTTGCAAATGGGCCAGCTTTTCGCGGTCGAGATTAGCTACCGAGGAGTCTTCCAGAAGAACCTCGCGAAAAACATATGCCGCGGGATCGTTTTGGCTGCCCACAACGAGGGCAGACCAGGGATCTCGTTCGGACGATATTCGGACTCTCCTGAGCGTAATGGCATTCCGGCCAAGAGCTTTGCTATCGTGGCCAGCGATGACGAGACGCTTGAAGTCGGCATGGTACAGTACATGCCAAAACAAGTTGATGTGACCGTGGTATTGGACGACACACTGTGCAAAGGGCTGGAGCCTTGGGCTTGGGCCGGATTGCAACCGGTCAATGAAACGCTGAAACCCGGCAAGACGTTGATCGTCGTCTCTACCGAGCCAGCGGCCACCGTCCTGAAGATGGTCCACAAGAAGGATGCACCCTACAAGCTGGGCATTCTTAAGGGCCTCGCCAGCTTCTCCGGCATGTGGAACTACAAGGACGACCACACCGACATGCGCGTGCTGGGCGCCATCGCCAAAGCTCTGCCGGAGTTGTTCAAATTAGAGTCGCTCGAAAAGTACATCACGGAAAAGATCAAAAACCCCGCCAAGCTGCAGTCGGCCTTAATGGCATACAAGCGCTTCGCGGTCACCGATGTAAAGGCCGGCGAAGGCAACCAGGAAAAACCGTTCAGCTTCGTCCTGCCTGGCGCCTCGAAGATGAGGGAAGGCGTTTCGGTCGACGCATCACCGCTTGGTGGTCCGTATAACAACGCCGGCGGGTACAAGTCGGGACGTCCCGACAAACTGATGAAGTTCAGTTCGCGTACGCTTCGTCCAGTCGTCGATTTCTCGGTCTGCACCAAGTGTACGCTGTGCTGGCTGCAGTGCCAGGACGGATCGTTCGACGTCACGCCGGACGGTTACTACGACCCGAACATGGAGTACTGCATGGGTTGCGGCGTTTGCGAAGCCGTGTGCCCGGTGCCGAACTGCATCACCATGGTTAACGAACTCGCTTTCAGCGACAACGCCAACCAATTTGCGGCGTACACCAAAGACAAGGTTGCCTACAAGGCGTGGCTGAAGACGAAGATTCAGAACGTCCCGCCCCGCGCCCAGGGTTACCGTTATCGCGGTCAGTACAAAGAGGAAATTCCCGCGGCACTGGAAATCGCTAATAAAGCATAGCCCAGAGAAGGAGATTAGGTCATGGCAGTGATGGCACAAACGCCTGTCGAGCAGGAATCGGAACTGCTGATCACAGGGTCGGAGGCGATGGCAATCGCCTGCAAGCTGGCCGATGTCGATGTGGTGACTGCTTTCCCGATTCGTCCCTACGACACCGTAATGCAATTTATGTCTCAGCTCATTGCCGACGGCAAGATGGATTGCGAATTCATCCCCGCCGACGGCGAGCACTCTCAGTTCGAAATCGTCAAACACGCCTCCACTTGCGGTGCCCGCGTTTTTGTGGGCAGCAGCGGTGTGGGTTGGATGTATGCCATGGAAGCGCTGACGGTAACCCCGGCTCTGCGCGTTCCGATGGTGGCCATCGTCGGCAACCGCGCGCTCGATGATCCCGGAGCCTTCGGCACCGAGCACAACGACGCGCTCTCGGTCCGCGATCTCGGCTGGCATCTGGTTTGGGTGGACAGCGCTCAGGAAGCGTTCGACACCAATCTGATTGCCTACCGCTTCGCGGAGGACAAGCGCATTATGACGCCCGTCGCCATCAGCCTCGATGGCGCGTTCCTCACCCACTCGCAGTCATTGGTGAAGGTCCCGACACAGGCGCAGGTGGATAAGTACCTGCCTCGCTATGATCGTGGCGACATGCTGTTCCATCCCGACAACAGAATCTCGATCGCTCCGCAGTGCAACGAAGACTGGGTGATGGAGATCCGTCTGCAGCAGTACGAGGTCACGAAGCACTCCAAGGATGTCCTCCGCGAAGTCTATGCCGAGTACGACAGCGTCTTCGGCCGCAATTACGGTCCCAACCCGTTCTTCGAAGAGTACATGACCGAAGATGCCGATGTCGTTCTGCTAGGCATGGGCACGCTCTCGATGCCGGTTAAGGTTGCTGTCCGCAAGATGCGCGCACAGGGCAAGAAAGTCGGTTTCGTGCGCCTGCGCTGGTTCCGCCCATTCCCGGGCGAGGAACTGGCACAGTGCCTCAGCCGGTTCAAGGCCGTGGGTGTCATCGACCGCGATTACTCGCTGGGTTCGCCGTATCTCAGCGGCGTCGTGGCCACCGAAGTGCGCACCGCACTGTATCCGGGCAGCGGCCCGAAACCGCCGGTGCTGGGCTTCATCTGCGGTCTCGGCGGGCGCGAAGTCTACGAGGCCGACATCGAAAAGATGACCGCCGCGTGCTTCGAGGCCGCAGCAGGCAAACCGCAACCGCTGACTCAATGGTTCGGGGTGCGGGAGTAATTCCGGCGCCGGAAAGGATGAGGGACAAATGAGTACTTTAATGGACGAGAAACCGACACAGAATCTCGAGGCCTTCAAGGGGGTCAAAAAGATCCCCAATGAAGAGTATTACACCTCCGGCCACCGCACTTGCCAGGGTTGCTACTCCGCAGAGACCATGAGGCTGGTGGCAAAAGCCGCCGGTCCCAGAACAGTCGTGCTGAACTGCACCGGATGCATGTACGTAGCCAACACCAGTTATTACACCACTCCATGGGCCGTTCCATGGATGCACACCCAGCTGTTCGCCGCCGGCGCCGGCGCCCTGGGCATCGCCGCCGGTTACAAAGCGTTGATGCGCAAGGGCAAGATGAAGGACGAGCCCATTAACGTCATCTCCATCTGTGGTGACGGTGGCGGCTCCGATGCCGGTTTGGCAGGCATTTCCTCAGCTATGATGCACGCCGAGTACAACCTCCTGGTCCTGATGTACGACAACGAGACATACGCCAACACGGATATCCAGGTTTCCGGATCAACTCCGTGGGGCGCGCACACCTCGTTCAGCACACCCGGCTCGGTGAAGCGCATCATGTATCAGTGCTGGAAGAAGAACATGGCTGGCCTGATCATCGCCGGTCATCCAACCGTTAAATACGTTGCCACCATGTCGACTTCGTTCGCGCTGCAGGGTATGAACAACATCCGCAAGGCGTTGACGATCGGTGGTCCCACATTCATTCACTGCCTCAACCCGTGCCCGAAAGGATGGGATTTTGATCCGATCATGGCTTACGAGCTGGGCGAACTTTCGGTCAACACTGGCATTTGGCCTTTGTTTGAAGTGGAAAACGGCAAGCTGAAGCTGTTCGGCAAGACAAGAATGATCGCCGACGGCAAGGCCGTTCGTACGCCGGTAAAAGAGTACTTGCTCAAACAGGGCAGGTTCTCCCACTTCACGAATGACGATGTCGATTACTTCCAGAGCAAGATTGATGATATGTGGACCAAATGGTTGGTTCCCGGTATCATCCCAATCCAGAAAGAGGTTGACGCTACCGAATGAGCTTTGGCCCGCCCCGAAAAGGGCGGGCCTTTTTCTTCCGCAGCAGTGCCTCAGTCTGGACAGAGTGGATGGGAAAGAGAACTTAACCCCCAAGTACCACTCAGGAGGTTTGCCAATGGCAGCATCCGTAGTCCCTGGGCCCAAAGCTGAGCCTCGTGTAGTCAATCGCTGGCTACAAATGTGCGCAGGCATCGTCGCCATGATGGCGATCGCTAATCTACAGTATGCCTGGACGCTATTCACCAAACCTTTAACCACAAACTTCCGTGTAACGCTTGCGGCCGTCCAAGTGGCTTTTGCAGCTTTTATTTTTGCAGAAACCTGGCTGGTGCCGTTTGAAGGATATCTGGTCGACCGGCTTGGACCACGTATGCTGATCATCATCGGCGGCGTGCTAGTCGGAGCCGGCTGGATCGGATCCGGATATGCCGGTTCTATGACCGGAGTGATCGTGTGGTATGCGATCGGCGGCATAGGCGCCGGCGCCGTTTACGGCGCGTGCGTTGGAAACGTGCTCAAGTGGTTCCCCGATCATCGCGGCCTGTGCGTCGGCGTTGTCTCCGGCGCGTATGGCATAGGGACGGCGGTTACCGTGGCTCCCATAGCCACGATGATCAAAACCTCCGGATACCAGCACACTTTCATCACTTGGGGATTCATCCAGGGGACGATCGTGGTGCTTGCCGCGCTGTTCATTATCGCACCGCCGGACGGTTGGTTGCCGGTGGGCTGGAAGCCTAGCAAAGTAGCAATCTCGGCCGTGGATATGACTTGGACGCAGATGATTAAGCAACCATCGTTCTACATTATTTACATAATGATGACGATGGTGGCTTTCGGCGGCTTGGTCGTCACCGCCCAGATCAGCCCCATCGCCTCTTTCTATCACGTCGACAAGGTAATTGTCGCCTGGGGTATGTCTGCGCTAGTGTTGGCAATCCAGCTTAACCGTATCGTCAACGGTGTAACCCGGCCCTTCTGGGGCTGGATTTCGGACCGGATCGGCCGCGAGAATGCAATGTTCATTGCCTTCACTCTGGAAGGCGTTGGCGTATGGGCATTGCTGCAAACGATCACCAGACCGATTCTGTTCATATTGCTATCCAGCGTGGTGTTCTTTGCTTGGGGCGAGATTTTTTCCTTGTTCCCGGCCATCACTGCCGACCTGTTCGGCAGGAAATGGGCCACTACGAACTACGGCATCGTCTACACCGCCAAGGGCACGGCCTCGATTTTCGCTGGACCGGTCGCCGCAATGGCGAGTGTTAAGGAGGGCTCCTGGGTCATGGTGTTCTACGCCATGATTGCCTGCGACATCCTTGCAGGTTTCATGGCGCTGCTGTGGCTTAAGCCATACGCCAAGCGCACGATTGCACGCGCCAAGGAGATGCACGCAGAAGCCGTAGCAGAGGATCAAAAAGCCAAGGCAAAGGCCGCTACGGCCGGTTAATAGATCGACTGGGCAGTCTATGTCCGGACAGCAACTTGGAGGGGAGTCCTCATCGTCACGATGGACTCCCCTTGTTTCAAGTGCTCCATTGTCCGGCCAGCCATACATATCCCTTCGTCTGTCTGGTGATTAAGGAACTCGCGACCCAGGTGTTATGACGAATCCAAAGCGGCAATTCACAGCAAATGCGAGCAGCTTTTTCTTCGCCCGCGACGAGTTCGACTACGCCGTCGGAGCGATAGCGCAAAGACGTGAGGAGGGAGCCCCTGCCGATTTTTCCTGGCTTCCGCTGCTGGTCGCCATCGGCGGCTTTCAGTATGAACGCGGCCGTCGAGAGTTTGCGGAGTGGTCGGATTCGATGCAAACGATTGTCGGCGGCACGGCTGAATCGTTGTTGCGCGAGACCTGGGAAGCCATTCCGCGCAGCGTGGCCGAAAGGTTCGGCGCGGCCATCAACGGCGGCTTGGCGAATGTCGAACTAGCAAGCCTCGGACGTGCCTACAAGCAACTCCAAATCAGCTTCCGTCAAACCCGTGGGGACTCGGTCATCGAAATGATGGCGGGCCTCGCCAAACTCGATGAGGCGATACATTCATCCGAGCAGCCACCTGAGCCTACAAATGGTGAAGGTGAGAACGCGCACCGCCACCTCTGCACCGGCTGCGGCATGCCGTACGGCCACGAGCCATGGCAATGTGAACCGCCCGATGACCAGTACTGTCCTATGTGCGCTGAAAAAGTTGCCGGACCAATCCCCATCTGGATCGAACGCTGGACGGAGCCCAGAGACGTGGAACGTGCCGCGGCCGAGCCCGCAGAGCGCACACCGCCATCCGCCGGCGCCGGCACGATTACGGCCGTGGCCGAAGCCGCTTCGCCCACGCAGCCGGAGTCAGCGCCAGCTCCCGTGACCGTGAGTGTCGAGGTAATAGAAGCAGACAGTCCTATTCCAAACCCCACCAAGCATGGGCTCGCGAAGGTGGGCGGCATGGACGAACTCAAGGCGTTGCTCTACGAAGAAGTCGTTACAGCCATGCGCGATCCCGAGGACCTAAAAGCATACGGCCTAACGATTCCGAATGGTATTTTGTTGTTCGGCCCACCCGGATGCGGCAAGACTTTTATCTCTCGCGCGCTGGCCGAAGAGTTGGGCTACTACTTTTCGGAGGTGTTCCCTTCTGAAATCGGCAGCACCTTTATACACGGCACCACGCTAAAGATTCGTGAGCTCTTCGATACGGCTGCCGAGCGGGCGCCGGCGATTGTTTTTGTCGACGAATTCGAGGGCATGGTTCCCGCCCGTAGAGAGCTCGCTGCCCATCAGCATCAGACCGCGGAGGAGGTAAGCGAGTTCCTCAAGCAGTTGGAAACTTGCGCCGAGCGCCGTATCCTGCTGATTGCGGCCACCAACGAGCCTTGGAAGATCGATCCGGCGGTGCAGCGCACCGGCCGACTCGACAAAAAAATCTATGTCGGTTCGCCTGACGCCGTCGCGCGTTCGTCGATTCTGCAATTTCATCTATATGGACGCCGCATGACCGCCATTGATACCGACAGCATAGCAAAATCACTGGAGGGGTACTCGGCGGCCGACCTGAAAGTCATGGTGGACGAAGCTGCGCGCCTGGCTCGCAAGGCGCGGCAACCCATCTCGGAAGAACATTTGAGCAAGGCGGCCCGCGAACGTGTGCCCCCATCGATTACTACTCAGGACGAGCAGAGGTTCAGGGCATTCGAGCAGCGCGGCGTGGACGGGCCGCGACGCGCATCTCATGTCTTGTTGCCCGATGACCCATCGCTCCGGGCGCAAAAGTCTCCTCCTCGCAGAAAAGGCTGATGCGTGTCGTGACCGTCTGAAGCCGCCAGCCCGTGATTCATAACATCTCGTAATCATGCATACTGGTGATAGCGGGAGGCGCGAATGAATCGTTCAATCTCATTTGATTGGCGCCGTGCAGGGCCTAGCCTGTCTGTCGCCGTCATCGTACTCTTGATATGCGGCTTGGCAGCCACGGCCAATGCGCGCAGCGTAGTCCTCATCTCGGTGGACGGAATGCGCCCCGATTACGTGACGCGGGCGGAGCAGCTTGGCCTGAAGGTTCCCAACCTTCGGCGCATGATGCGCAAGGGAGTTTACGCTGAAGGCGTGAACGGTGTCGTCCCGACCATAACGTATCCGAGTCACACCACGCTGATCACCGGCGTTTGGCCCGGAAAGCATGGCATCTGGTCGAACACGACGTTCGACCCCGAGCAAAAAAACTTTCAGGGATTATACTGGTACAGCGAAGACATCCGAGTGCCGACCTTATGGGACGCCGCCAATGCCGCGGGATTAGTAACCGCGAGCGTGAATTGGCCCGTCAGCGTGGGCGCTCCGGTCAGGTACCTCATTCCGGAGGTATGGCGCGCGGGAACCCCGGACGACAGCAAACTGCTGCGGGCGCTATCGACTCCAGGACTGCTGGCCAATCTGGAGGCAGAGCTGGGGCCTTACGCCAATGGGTCAAACGCGGACTTGCAGAACGACCGGCTGCGGGCAAAGTTTGCCGCAGCGATCATAAAGAAGTACAAGCCGAACTTGATCACCGTACATCTGGCGGCGCTCGATCACGTGGAACATCAGCACGGGCCGTTCAGTCCAGAGGCAAACGCAGTTCTCGAAGCCAGTGACGAAATGGTCGGGCAGTTGCGCGATGCGGCTTTGAGTGTGGACCCAGACGCGATGATTTGCGTCGTATCGGACCACGGCTTCGCTAAGGTCAGCCATCGCTTGAACCTTGCGGCGGCCTTCGTGTCGGCTGGGCTGATACGGACTGCCGCGGCGAAGACTCAATTTGGCACTACAAAGATTGAACGGTGGGAAGCCATGCCTTGGACGAGCGGCGGCTCGGCGGCAATTGTGCTGAAGGACGCGCGCGATCCGGCTTTGGTAAAGACGACCCGAGAGCTACTGAAGCAGTTAGCCGCCGATCCGGAGAACGGCATTAACCGGATTGTTGAACAGGATGAATTGCTGAAGTTGGGCGGGTTCCCGACCGCCAGCTTTCTGGTTGATCTCAAACCTGGCTTTCAGATGGAGTTCAGCTTCTCCGGGCCAGTGCACCGGGACACCGCGCCGGGCGGCACGCACGGATATCTGCCGGAACACCCCGAGATGCGCGCTTCCTTCTTTGTTGCCGGGGCTGGAATTGCACACGGCAGAAACCTTGGAGTAATTGATATGCGGCAGATCGCTCCGACCCTGGCGAAGGCTCTTGGGGTGAGCTTACCCTCGGCTGAAAGCAGGCCCTTGGCCATTCGATAGGTTGCAGACGTGCCAGTGCCCGCGCTGCCTTGCAGCGGTATCACGTTCGCAAATCAGACTAATAGGTTAGCTTCTTTCTTTCGGAAGGCGGGACTTTGATGTCACGCTCCCACTTTAATACCGGAGGCACAAACCCTGTAGGCCGTTCGATGGCGACATTTAGAAACGTTGGCTTCTCTTGAGCCAGCGCCCACTGAATACCTTCCTCGATCTGCGCATTGTTGCTGATGCTGATGGCATCGATGCCGAATCCTTTGGCTACGGCGACTGAATCAATCGGGCAGAAATCTACGGCAAAGTACCTCTCGTCATAGTAGAGCCGCTGAATGGTCTTGATCCAGCCATAGCAATTGTTTTCAAAATTAACGAATATAATCGGCAGGCCCAGCCTCTTAGCAGTCTCCAAATCACCGAGAGCCATTCCCAAGCTGGCATCGCCCATCAAAGAAAATACTGTGGCATCGGGCTTCGCCACTTTGACGCCAATCGCAGCCGGCAAAGCGTAGCCTAAGCTACCGTGGGCTCTGGGCAATACATTCCATCGGCCAGCTTTCTTCAGCCTGAGGTAAGACGAAAGATATGGGGTGGGGGTGCCCGCATCGCCCACGAGGACCGTGTTGTCATCCGTCAATTGTTCCAGCGCGCCGAAGAACCTGCATGGAAGAACCAACTTGCTGTCGGTGAGCATCTCCTGCTCAATCCTTTTTCTCTTTTCAATAATCTTATTATGGACCCACGACGTTCCACGTGGCGTATTGGTCAGCCAAACGGCTTTTTGCCGCCAGCATTTCACGATTGAGGGTACACAAAAACTCGTTGACGTCGCTCACGATAGCCACATCCACAGGCGTATTCAGCCCTATCCCATCCTCGCCAATGTCGACTTGAATCACCTTGGCATCTTTATTGATTGCTATCTTGCCCATCGTGGTTACGTTGTTTAGCTTCGAGCCTAGTACTAGAACAAGGTCAGCCTGCTGGATAGTAGCTAACCCTTCCTCCGAACCGCCGTTTGATCCAATAACTCCAACGGCATTGTTCGCGAATTCCTGAACACTGCCTTTCCCATTCACCGTTGTTACCACCGGAACGTTATACCCGGCTCTGAACTGTTCCAACTGCTCATAGGCGTCGGAGAGGTGCACGCCGCCCCCGGCCAAAACGATCGGTCGCACGGACTGGCAAAACAGATCGACAACTTTGTCGATATCCTGGCTGGTCGGCCCGCATCTGAAAGGCGCCTGAGCTGAAGTCGCCTCAAGCGCTCTCAGTTCTTTGGCAGGAAACTCGACCTGCTGCTCCAAGATATTTTCCGGCAGGGCAAGATGTACCGCCCCAGGGACGCCTCCGGTAGCCATTCGAAATGCTTTTCGAAACAGCTGGGGGATTTTGGAAGCCACTCTAATCTTGGTGTTCCACTTGGTAACGGCCTTGAACAACAATTCCTGATCAACATCCGTCAACGCATTAGTCTGTTCGCTGCTCATCGTGATGTCGGACGACAGGCATATCACGGGGATACAGGAATTGTTGGCCTCGCTTACGGCCGGAATCACATATAAAGCTCCCCCGCCGCTTGGCGTCTCCACCACACCCGGCTTCCTCGATACCCGCGCATAACCGTCGGCCATGTACCCTGCATTGCGCTCGTCCCGCGTCAAAATGTGTTGAATCTCCGCGGTTCGGCCAGCGAAGGAATCGTGGACGTTCATGCTGGTGTCTCCAGGGACTCCAAATACATGTTTAACCTTGTGCGCAATTAACATCTCTACGACTGCATCCGAACCTCTCATGGAACGTCCTCCTGATGTATGCAGGCACCCGGCCGCGCTGAGCGGAATCGAGCAACAGAGCCAGGTTCAGCTCAGCTTGCGTGGGTGAAACTCCGGCCTATGGCTATGCTCGCAGTTGGCTGGTTTCGACACAACCGTTATTTCGAACTTTCGAAATATCGCTGGAAGGCCCTGAAAGCGCCGCTTTCGCGATGCAGGTGGCCGCGATGTTAGGATTGTGATACTCCGAGAATACCCGCGCCGCGAACCGGGGTCCCTATCGGCTTCGCTGCTGGGGCGGAGGGCGATCTGTACCGGGCGCGCAGGCGATGGGAGTACAACCGGGCTGGAAGCGAACGCGATGAGATTCGTCGGTCGAATTGGCGATCGTTGGCGATGGGATTATCCGCGGAACCAATCTGCGCCGGGCGGGAACCATGCACATTCCTGATGGCTACCTGAGCCCTTCCACTTGCGCGGCGGGTTACGCGTTGGCAGCCGGTGGCTGGTACGCGGCGCTGAAGCGTATCCGACGTGTGTTGTTCACTCGCGCCATCCCTCTTATCTCCGTCTTTGCGGCTTTCTGTTTTGTGCTCATGATGTTCAACCTGCCGCTCCCCGGGGGCACCACGGGCCACGCTGTAGGCGTGACTGCGGCGACCATCGTTTTGGGACCATGGGGCGCAATTCTAGCGACGTCGATTGCACTCGCCATTCAGGCGCTTTTTTTCGGTGATGGCGGCATCACGACCCTGGGGGCGAACTGCTTCAACATGGCGATCGTAGGCTCCTTCGTAGCCTACGCTGTATATCGTCTGCTGTCTGCCTCTTCGGAATTGAGCTCGCGGAGGCGCGTAATCGCCGCGGCGATTGCCGGATACCTCTCGATTAACGCTTCGGCTTTCGTGGCCGCCGTGGAGTTCGGGATTCAGCCGATACTTTTTCACGATGCCGGTGGAACTCCCCTGTACGCGCCCTATCCGCTGCAAATTGCAATCCCTGCAATGATGATCGGCCACCTGACCTTGGCCGGATTTGCCGAGGCGGTCATCTCAGGTGGAATGGTTTCCTATCTACAAAAGGTGAATCCCGGACTGCTTCAGGGGCTCGCCGGCGTGCAACAGGGGAAAGTTGAATTCCGCGCGCCTGTCACTACGGGCGTCAGGAATCTTTGGCTTACCGTCGCGCTGCTGATGATGGCTGCTCCGCTCGGCATCCTTGCGGTCGGCACCGCCTGGGGTGAATGGTCGCCAGTCGATTTCGCCAGCCTGCAAGCACGCGCTCAAATCGCCGCCGTTTCTCACGGCCAAGCACCTCCTGAGGCGGTCCCGTCCGGCCTACAGAAGCTATCGTCTTTCTGGACCGCACCCTTCCCGAACTATGCGCCCGCGTTTGTCAAGAACCCCCACTTGGGAT
Organism: uncultured Acidobacteriota bacterium; assembly: GCA_963819175.1. Lineage (GTDB taxonomy): Bacteria > Acidobacteriota > Terriglobia > Terriglobales > Acidobacteriaceae > CAWBRT01. Next base: position 77,437 of record CAWFVJ010000014.1, on the reverse strand, counting down.
ACCTGTTATCCGCAATGTTCGGAGTGGGGCTCTTCGGCGTACTTTCGTTTGTTGCCAGCCTGGTTGCGAAGAAGCGAACTCGCAGCGAGTTGGGTTCATGAGCCGCCACTTTTTCATCGAGTCCACGATTCGCGCCTTCGCCCGGGCGCTTTCACGGGCGCTTGCGTCAGAACAGTTGGTTACGCGGCGCGGCCTGCTGCAAGCCTTCGATCCGCGGGTGCGCGCCGCTGGCGTCTTTTCCCTGGTTGTCGCATCCACGGTCAGCAGGCGTTTGTCCGTAATCGCCCTTCTGTTCGTTGCAGCCGTGGTGCTCGCCTTGTCTTCGGGCATCCGCCTGCAAACGCTGATTACGCGGGTCTGGCTGATCGTGCTTGGTTTCACCGGCGTCATCGCGTTGCCGGCAATCTTCATAACTCCAGGGATCGCCGTCGTCAGTTCCGGCGGGCTTGCGGTAACTCAGCAGGGATTGCGAACCGCGGCGCTGCTGATTCTGCGCGTCGAGACCGCAGTGACGCTCACCACCACGCTTGTGCTCTGCACGCGATGGACTCATATCCTCAAGTCTCTACGAGCGGTGCGCGTGCCCACCGAGATCATCACGATGCTGGCGATGACTCATCGCTACATCTTCCTGTTCATCGAAACCGCAAACCAGATGTTCGAATCCAGGCAGAGCCGGATGATTGGAGTGCTGAGCGGCCCCGAGCAGCGCCGGGTGGCTTCCAGAACCGCGGGCGTTCTGCTCAGCAAGAGTATCGACCTTAGCGAAGAAGTCTATCTGGCGATGCAGTCGCGCGGTTTCCGGGGCGACATTCAACTGATTACGGAGTTTCGAATGCAGGCTCTTGACTATGCCGGGCTCGCTGGTTTTCTCGCTCTCGCCTGTGCTGCCGCATGGATGGGAAGGTGATTGCCATTGCCGCCGATCTTTGAGTTGCAGAACGTCAGCTTTGACTATGATGGCATCCCGGCTTTGCAATCCCTGTCCCTGGTGTTCGAGCCGGGGCAGCGCGTTGCGCTCATTGGAGCCAACGGTTCGGGCAAGTCCACATTGTTGCGGCTACTCGATGCGCTCTACTTTCCGAAGGCGGGCTCCATACAGTTCATGGGTGAGCCGCTCACGCAAGAACGCCTCCAGAGCGACACGGTTAACCTGAACTTCCGGCGTCAGGTTGGGCTGGTCTTCCAGAATCCGGATGTCCAACTATTCAATCCCACTGTCTTTGACGAAGTTGCCTTCGGCCCTCTCCAACTGCGTTGGTCGAGAGCGGAAGTGCTCGAGCGAGTGAATGAAACCCTCGACCTCATGGGGATTCTCCATCTCAAAGAGCGGCCTCCGCATCGGCTTTCCGGCGGAGAAAAAAAGAAAGTTGCCCTCGCCTCCATCCTGGTGATCGATCCGCAGGTGCTGTTGCTCGATGAGCCTACGGCGGCGCTCGACCCGAAGAGTCAGAGTCAACTGGTGGACCACGTCCAGGGATGGAGAAGCACCTCCAAGACGGTCATCAGCGCCACCCATCAACTGGAGCTTCTGGATCATATCGCCGACATGGTTTACGTGATGCAGAACGGCAACATCGTCGCCAGCGGTACGCCGGCGCAAATACTATCGCACCAAGACCTGCTGAAGCAGGTTAACCTGATGCATGCTCACCGGCACTCGCACGGCGAGATCGTCCACTCGCACGCACACTCTCACACACATCTGCACGACGACCACGGCGAGGAAGGCGAATGAAGCAGCCATAATGTTCAAGCCTTAAAACTTCAGTCCCAGGGCCTTTGTCGTGAACTCGACCAGCGGCGTCATGCTCTTGCACGCGGCAGCATAATCCCGCATGAAACGTGGACTGCACACCTGCTCGTCTTCGAGCGCAACGGAGGCGACGAAGTCCTTCCGCTTGAGATCTTCAATGAATGGGTGCTCCGGGTCGTATCCGCGGGGAGGCCGCGTCAGGCTGTCGCCTTCGAGTTCAAGCTTCCGAGTGACCTTTGCCCACTGCTCCGGCTCGCGGACGATCGCCGCGCGAATCCTGGTGAGAGTGCGGTTATCCGGATGCCAGACCCCAGCAGCCGCAAAGCAATTTTCGGGCTCGAAATGCAAATAAAAAAGCGGCGCGTGCACGTCCTTGCCGCCAGCATGCAAGAAATGCATGCCCACATGCGTCTTGAAGGGACGCTTGTCGGCGGCGAAACGGGTATCGCGATAAATGCGAAATAGAGAGCCTCGCGTGGGACGCGGGTCGGCAACGAAATGAGGGCTGATGCGAGATAGCGGCGATTGGAACTCGGCGATGAACCGCAGCGCCGGATCGCGCACGTCTTGCTCATACCGCGCCTTGTTCTTGGCAAACCATTCGCGGTCGTTATGGCGTTTGAGTTGCCGCAGGAATTCGAACAGCTCCGGCTGAAAGAACGCAGAATCTGGCATTCCGATCTCCTGCAAACACTTTACTCTTTTGCTTGCCTGGGCGCGGGCTTACGGAATCGCCACGTGAATGCTGATCGGAAAGGCCTGCAAAAAAACAAGGCCGATATCCTCTCGGATACCGGCCGCCTGAAAGACAATTTATGTTTTTAAGACCGATGTCCTCCCCCAAGAGCACCGGTCTTAAATGACACAGTCAACTGTCTGTGCAGCATGAAAATAACTCTCCCTACTCGCCCTTGCAAGTTACGTCAGTAACCCCTCGATCCGCACCGCGCGATTGCAACGGCTTTACAGGCTGCAGAAAACTTGTTGGAGTGTCATCCTGAGGTTGCGCTGATTTGCGCGTCCGAAGGATCTGCTTTACTTTAAGCACGCGCAAACAGCAGATCCTTCGCTCTGCTCAGGATGACACCCTCGGAGAATAGTTCTTTCGCAGCCTGCTTGAGCGCGTGGCGTCGAATTGTAATTTTTCTGTACTTTCTCTTTCTTATCACGGCAGGCGCGTGCGGAGATGACTACGATTCAAGCAGCACATCAGCTGCTTAGACGAGGACTGCATAGGTGGAAACCCATCCAAAGGCCGGCAACGCTCGCGTTTTGCTGACATCCGTGTTCGGCCCATATTCGCAAGACGACCAGTTCGGCAGCCGAGCCATCAACCCGATGGAGCTCTACCAAAACCAGGTCACCCGCGCCCAGGGCGCGTTTTCGCCCCGGATATTCCACCGTTCCTGGGGCATCATGATGATCCAGGAGAACATCTCCGCTCCTTGCACGGTCCTCGACTTCCCGACGCGCGAGGCATTCGCGCGCGAGTTGACCAGCCAAAATTACGACGTGGTCGGCATCTCGTCGATCATCGTGAATGTCGGCAAGGTGCGCGAAATGTGCCGCATGGTGCGGCAGCTTTCACCGCAATCTAAAGTTGTTGTAGGCGGGCATGTGGCGGCCATTCCCGGCATCGATCACATGGTCGACGCCGATCATATCGTGCAGGGCGAAGGAATCGCCTGGATGCGGCGCTATCTCGGGGAAGACCCAAGTGCGCCGATACAGCATCCGCAGATTGCTTCGGGATTCAACTTCCGCATCATGGGACAAAAGGTTCACGAGAGACCTGGCGATGCAGCGGCGACGATCATCCCTTCTGTTGGCTGCCCCATGGGCTGCAACTTCTGCACCACATCTTCCTTCTTCGGCGGCAAGGGGAAGTTCACCAACTTCTACGACACCGGGCGTGAGCTGTTCGACATCATGAGCCAGATGGAACGCACCATGCAGGCTCGTTTCTTCTTCATGATGGATGAGAACTTCCTGCTCCACAGGCGGCGCGCCATGGAACTGCTCGCGCTCATGAAGGAGCACAACAAAAGCTGGTCGTTTTACGTGTTCGCCTCGGCCAATGCGCTCCGCCAGTACACAATCGAGGAACTGGTGGAATTAGGCGTGACGTGGGTGTGGATCGGTCTGGAATCCCCGCGATCAAGTTACGACAAGCTGAATGGCACAGACACTCTGGAACTGGCGCGCGAGTTACGCCAGCATGGCATCAAGCTGCTGGGGTCGACCATCATTGGCCTGGAACACCATACGCCCGAAAACATTGGCCAGGAGGTCGAGCACGCCATCGCTCACCAGACCGACTTTCATCAGTTCATGCTTTACACCCCGGTTCCGGGCACGCCTTTATACCAGCAAATGCTGGATGAGGGACGCCTGCTGGATGGCATCGACCTGGCGGACATTCACGGCCAACACAAATTCAACTTCCGGCATGCCGCCATTTCGCGCGATGACTCGAAGCGCTTCCTGGATTGGGCATTCCTGCGCGACTATGAGTTGAACGGACCCAGCCTTTACCGCATCTGCGAGACCATGCTCCAGGGATGGAGACGTTACCGAGATCACTCCGATGCGCGGGTGCGCGCCCGGTTCAACTTTGAGGCCGCACCACTGAAGACATGGTATGCGGCAGCCTTGTGGGTCATGGAGCGTCAACTCAAGGACGCCAATGCGGAGATCAGCCAGCGGATTCACACCCTGCGGCTTGAGATCGAAGGCGAATTTGGCGGGGTGACGAGGTGGATGTCACGAACGGTCGGTCCCGTGTTGCTGTGGAAGCATCGCCGTGAAGAACGCCGCTTGAAGAACGGATTGGTCTACGAGCCGCCGGTCTTTATCGAGCGGCGAAACTGGGGCGCACTTTGAGGTGATTTGTCGCCCTCGACCTATGCAGCTCGGCCAGCCGCCTGACCACCCGCGCAAGGTTCTGCACATGTTTGCTAGTTCCAAACAGGGGTATCAGCCCGGCTATAGCGCTTAACTACCAAAGAATTCAATAATTTATTGTGGCAAGAAACGTGCATATATCAGTCTCGCCATGACGTAGAACCCTTGTGCAAGGATCGGTGCTTGATGATTACCCCCCAGGAAGGCATCTGTCAAACGGCGAACAGAAGGCGGAATTCGCGGATTCCGGTCAAGCCTTTGGTCTATCTAACGAAAACAACGGACACCCCCGGCTTCCTGCTCAACCTGAGCGAAAGCGGCATGGCGATCCAAGGCATGGAGATTTTGCAGCAAGGTTGGCGGATAGAGTTCCAGTTTCCCTTGCCGAAGACAAAAATCGAGATTTCGGGCGCAGCGGACGTTATCTGGTGCGATTCCACAGGCCGGGCAGGACTGCAATTTGCCAGCATCTGTGAGTTTGATCGTTTCCACCTGCGTCGCTGGATAACCGAGACTCAAATCAACTGATTCGGCCAGGCTCGAAAAAAGAGCCTAGGCGCATGGCAGGCCCACAACCTTTTGCGCGCGGCACGTTTGGTTTGCGTGCCGTAGCGCTTGTTTTTATTTTGGCGAAGGTACGATCAGTTCTCGCCAAACCATCAGCTTCTAGCAGCAGCGATCTTTAGTGATCCCACCAGATCTGACAAGTGCAGCCGCTTGCGACGACAAAAATCAAGAATGCCATCCACGATCCGCAAAGAGGTTCCGGGATCGTAGAGGTTGGCCGTGCCCACCTGTACGGCGCGCGCACCGGCAATGAGGAATTCCAACGCATCCTCGGCGCTGGCAATACCGCCGATCCCGATGACCGGAATCTTTACGGCCCGCGCAGCCTGATAGACCATGCGCAAGGCCAAGGGCTTTATGGCCGGCCCGGAAAGCCCCGCCGTGACGTTTGCAATACGCGGCGTGGCGGTTTCAATATCGATGGCCATGCCGATGAACGTGTTGATGAGCGTGAGCGCGTCAGCACCAGCGTTTTCCGCCGCACGCGCGAACACTGCTATATCCGCTACATTGGGTGAGAGCTTGACGAAGAGTGGATAGCGCGCCGCCCTTTTCGCCGCCGTCACCACTTCCTCCGTCAGGCGCGGATCGCTGCCATACACGATGCCGCCGCAACGCGTGTTGGGGCAGGAGATATTCAGTTCATACGCCGCAATGCCTTCGCCCTCGTTCAGGATTTCGATGCAGCGCACGTAGTCCTCGGTGGAATAAGCGAAAACATTCACCACCACACGTGTTTTGAGCGTGCGCAGGAAAGGCAGTTTTTCGCTGAGAAAGCGCTTTGCGCCCACGTTCTGCAGGCCGATGGCATTCAGCATTCCCGATGCGGTTTCGTATATGCGCGGCTCCGGGTTGCCTTCCATGGGGTCCGCCGAAATGCCCTTCACGCAAACCGCCCCGAGTCGATCGAGGTCGATGAGGTGGGCGAACTCCTTGGCATAGCCAAACGTCCCACTCGCAGTCCACACGGGGTTTTGAAAACGTACTCCGGCAATCTCGGTTCCAATCTGCGGCGTGAATGTTTCAACCGGCGTCGATGCTGCCGCGCGCGCCTGCCGCGCGGTGCGGGTCTTGCTTGCGGATTCCACTCTAGTCATGCGCGGTTCCTGAATCCTTCTTTTGCAAGTGAATCTCGAAGCTACTTCCAGACAATTTTCTCCGCCCAGAACACCGGCCCTTCCGTGCAGACACGTTGGTAGGCTTCGTGCCCTTCGCTTTCAACCCGGACGCAGCAACCCAGGCACGCTCCCAGCCCGCAACCCATACGATTTTCCATCGAGACCAGGCAGGGATGGCGGAAACGCTTTGCCAGTTCCACCGTGGCGCGCAGCATGGGCCCCGGACCACAAGCCATCAGCAAAAACTTCTTGTCGGTGTGCGCGGCCAGGTACTCTTCCAGCGGACGCGTCACATAGCCGTGATATCCGGCCGATCCGTTCTCGGTCGCCAGCAGCGTGGCGCGCACCAACGGTTTGAATTCCGCCGTACCCACCAGATCTGCTTGGGTCCGCGCTCCGAAAAACAGCCTCTGTTTGAATCCCATTTCCGCCAGGCGCTTGGCGGGCAACAGCAGCGCTGCAATGCCGATTCCACCGGCGACATGCAGAACCTCGTCAGCCTCGCGCGCCTGCGGCAAGTATTCCTCTTCGAAGAATCCGTGGCCGAGCGGTGCCAGCAGCCCGACCTTATCGCCCTTCTTCAGCTCCGCAATCAGGCGCGTGCCACGCCCCACGGCCTTGTAGAGAAGCTGCATGACACGGGGCACCTGCCCCGGCCGGGACTTTCCCGCCATCACGCGCACGGTCGGCGCGGGCCGAGGACCCAAGCCGCGGCGCCCATCGCCTGCCACGAGATTGAAGATGCTCATGGGCCGGCGCAGCAGCACGTCAGAGCGGCCTAGAATGCGCAACATGGCAAACTGGCCCGGCCGCACGGCCGACGCCTGTCGCGGAGCATCCAGACTCAAGAGGTAATGGCCGCCCGTCAGAGGACGATTCTCAAGGATGGCCACCATGTCATCGTGCATCGGCATTATGCTAAGCACCACCTGTAGATAGTTGCTTCAAAGCGATTCTTCATCATTACATCCCAGCTCGATAAAGTCTTGCCTGCCATATTGCGCTAGGATACTCTACAGCGAGGTGCCGAGGTAAGACTCAAACAAAGACCGGCAAGCGCGCCAAATGACTGCCGGCAGCGATCCAACTCTAATGACTACTCCTCTCCGCAACACTGCCCCTGTCAATGCCCGCTCACGACTGATGGTCGCGCTTGATCTTCCGACGGCTCGCGACGCGAGGCGCATCGTCGACCAACTGGATGCCAGGGTAGACGTATTTAAAGTTGGACTGGAGCTGTTCACCGGTACCGGGCTGGAATTTGTGCGTGAACTGCAATCGCGCAACAAGCAGATATTCCTTGATCTCAAGGTTTTCGATGTTGGTGAAACCGTCAAGCGCACAGTGAAGGTTGTGGTTGAAGCCGGAGTGAGTTTTTTGACGATTCACGGCAATGCCGAAATCATTACGGCGGCGGCTGAAGCCAGAGGCAACAGCGGCCTGAAGCTGTTGTCGGTCACCGTGCTCACCTGCCTGGATGTGAAGGATATTCGAGACCTCGGATTCGAGTGTTCTCTGCAAGAGCTTGCTCTCCATCGCGCCAAGAAAGCGCTTGAGGCAGGCTGCGACGGTGTTATTACTTCGCCGAGAGAAGCCAAGCTTATCAAGGAAGCGACGCACGGCGATCTTTTGGTGGTAACGCCCGGCATTCGACCACTGGGCGGGCAACTGCAAGATCACAAACGATCCGGGGACCCGCGATCCGCGATCGAAGATGGGGCGGATTATCTGGTTGTCGGCCGTCCGATTACGGCGGCACCCGACCCTGCCGCGGCAGCCGATGCGATCATAGCGGAGATGCAGCTCGGCTTTAATTCCCGCGCGTAATTGCCACCTAAAAGATGTAGACCGCTCGCCCGGTAGAGCTTATTGGCTTCCAGCCAGGGGGGAGCACTCTCGGAGGATTCTCGGCGAGCACTGCCTTCGCACCGGATGCCCTGAGCAGAGCAAGAATCTTATCGCGGCCGTCCGAATCCAGAGACCAGAATGCGGCGGCGGAATCCCCGGTTGGAAGAGCCTGAGGAATCTCCGCAATCAGCCGGATTCTCGCTAATCGCGCCCAATAAGCGCCGAATCCGTCGCCGACAATCGCCATTTCGGTTCCTGGTCTAATTCCCATCGCCGACAGTTGCTCGGCTATAACGACTCGAGCCTGCTCTCTCGATGTATCCAGTGCCCTGTAAAAAAGCACAAGCAGGATGTTGAAGCCCACTGCAATTACCAACAACCAGGCTGCGCTCCGGAGAATGCGCGGCCCCAACCCAGACTTGCCAAACCGGACGGAGGACAACGCCACAGTCCACAAGACAGCGGCGAAAGCGCTTATGTACCTCGCCTCCCATATTGCCATTCCATAGACTGCAAACATGGCTAGGCACGGAACGATTGCCGGCCAGTACGACGTGGCGACACGGGACCATTGATTTGGTTTTCCAGCAAAAACGAGCAGCAGCATCGGGATGGTAAAAAGCGCTGTTTCAGTAAAGAGAAAACGGGTGTAGCGAAACAGATTCGCGGCAACTGCGACGAACTCATTGCGCACATGGACGCTGCTATCGACTCCCGCGTTCCAATAAGTGGGGTCATACCAGACAGGATATGTTCCCGGTATCGGCTCTCTAAACTCGTAGACCTCAGGCCATTGTGAAATCTTCCGCGTGGGGTGCAATGCCGGATGAGCGGCATCGCCCTGCCAGTGCCGATACATAGGGTGTACCCCATTTACCAGCCACGCCTGGTTCAGCTTAGCCGAGTCTCCCGCAGTGATGTATCCCTTGTGGTAAGAAAGCAGCAGCATGTAAGGCAGCACTACTGCAAGAAACATCGCAACCATGACCGCGAACCGTAGTCTTCCTTTGCAGCGATTCCATTCGACAATGGCTGTCCCAACGATCACGAACATCGCGAATAACAGCATGGGCGCTTTAGCCAGATAGCCGAGACCCAATACTATGCCCAGAATCGCTGCTTCCAGCGCACCGCCGCGCCGGGAAACATTTTTCAAAATCAACGCTGCCGCCAAGTACACCAGAGCTGCCACCAATAAGTCTGGCGAAACGATCCAGAGTTCATGAACGACCAAGTGGAAATACAGGAATATTATGTAGGCTAACGCCCACATTGCCGGCATTGCATCGAGTTCCTCTCCGTCGCTTCGCGATGCGAGCAGCACTTCCCTCCAGAAGAATTCAAATGCACACAAAGCAGCGATGAAGATAAGAAACGTCGATGCATGAATGAGCGGAAACTCCCAGCGAATAGAAGGCTTCAGCAGATGGTTGACCAGCGCGGTAATCCAGCTGTACAGCGAAGACCAGTATGAGTTGAAGGCAGAATGCCAGTTGCCCTTCCAGTAATCGTCGCCGACGTCGAGATAAGAGATGCTGTCTGGACTGACCTTGTACCTCGTGATCCAACAGTTGACCGCCGCGAGAATGATGGCTGCAACACGGAAGGTCCAGACGCATAGTACAGGCGCGCTGTACGAAGAAGAACAAAAGCAGGAGTCAGCACCGGGGTCCGCGGATTTGGCTGTGGGGCCGATTTCAACATGGCTTCCACTGATAGCGAACATATTCTCCTTTAGGAAACCCGCACGACGCTGTGCTGCGAGCAGGCTGGCGCTGCTGCCGGCAACACAGGCAGAAGTACCACAAAATGCCCAACCTTCGGAAATCTACGCTGGCGCTATAATACGGTGAGACACACGGAATTCAAGAAGAAAGCGTGCGAGCCTTTACCATTCATCGGCTTCCTTGAACCTTGATAGCTGATGGATCAATTGGCTCCGTCCACGCAGGATTCTTGCAATGCCGCGGAATGAGGATCTTCTGATCACGAACACACGTGTATACCGCCCCGGGAGACTCGTCTGGATAGCGGTGGCGACATGCTTGCTGTCGTCCGCGGTATTTCTGGCGCGAAACGGCCCACGTTTGCCGGGAGCACTGCAGTCGCGAGCGGAAGCGGTACTCCCAGTTGCCAAACCCGTTATCGAGGTCGAAACCCAGCTCCCCAACGCGGATTTGAATTCGGCCTATGAGGCAACAATCTCGGCCAGGGGCGGAGTTCCTCCATACCGGTTCGCGCTGGGTTCAGGGCTTTTCCCGGCAGGACTCCAACTGAGAGCCGATGGAAGCGTCGTGGGAGTACCAATTCTGCCTGGGGATTTCCAGTTCAATGTCGAAATCTCAGACTCGGCCGCGCCTCCGCACACACGTAATTTGGTGCTTGACTTAAAGATCCCAATCCGCGGACTGTCCGTGGTGACCACCAATTCCGAACTACCCTGGGCTCGCGTCGGAACCGAATATCAGGTGCGCCTCTCAGCTTGGGGAGGCAGCCCGTCGCTTTATGCTTGGTCGTCCCCGCATCCTCTGCCTCCGGGCCTGATACTTCAGAAGGATGGCGTAATCAGTGGTACTCCCAAAGTGCCGGGCGATTACATGATTGACGCGCAGGTGAGCGACCCGAGCTACCGTGCCAGCAGGCAGTTCAAGCTGCGAATCGCCTCAACCAGGCTCGACCCCTTCGGCGGAATACTGGATGTCTCCGTGCCAGGTGCGGATCGTGGAAGGTGGCAGGTCAAGAAACTGAACGATCGCTGGGTGTTCGTCACTCCCGCGGGACATCCTTTTTGGATGATCGGAGTCTGGGGCATTACCGGCGACGATCACTTGGATGATCTTGGGGGTCGGCACACTCTCCGCATGGGGGTAAAGTACGGCCGCACTGACGGGTGGGCACAAGCCAACCGCCGTCTTCAAGCATGGGGCTTCAATACGGCGGGTCCGTTCTCGTACAGTGGGGCGCTTCCCAGTGCGCCGGGACAACCGGTCAAGTTTCCGTTTCTGCTGCTGGGCCCAAATGCGGCGATTAGCGGGCGGGATCAGGGCGCCTTCAAAAACATCTACAGTTGTCTGGAACACGAAGGGAGCGGAAACTTTCCGGATGTCTACGATCCCTCGTGGGTCGCTAACACCTATACACTCTGGTCAAAAGCATCGCATATTATCGATGCGTCCAAGTCTCCCTATTTTATGGGTGCTATGTCCGACGACATAGACTTTCTTAGCGGCTTCGGTCCTGGCGATTTGGAAACTCAACCACCCGGCAAGAATCACGGCCATCTCGGTTATTTGGTGCTGATCGCTTCTCCTCGCAAAGAAAAAAATCCCTACGGCCCGGGACTGTATCGAGATCCAAAGCTCTACTCGAAATACGCGCTGCGCGATTTTCTGGCCGATAAGTACAAGACAGTCGCAGCTCTTAACACCGCGTGGGGATCGGATTACACGACCTTCGATTCCGACGGTGGTTGGCCTAAAGGTCGCGGGTTGCTTGATGAAAACGGGAGGCCAAATCACAAATGGCTAGGTCGTCACGACGCCATCCTGGGTACTGCTGACGTAGCGGCGAGTCCTGCCATGAAAGAGGATTTGGACGAATTTTTGTACCGTATGTGCAAACGCTTCTTCTCCGTACAACGCGACGCATTCAAGAGAATTGCGCCAAACTCACTTTTCTTCGGACCGACAAATATCGGTGGATGGGCAACGCCCGCGCGTGTCCCAATCTACCGCGCTGCTGCCGAGATACTCGACGTCGTGCCGGTTAATTCCAGTACCACCACGGCTCAACTGGATTACGTGGCGAATGCGACCGGAGACGTCCCCATGGTCATCTGGGAGGGCATCCACTCTGGAGACTCCACCATGTGGCGTCATCCTTTCGACGGCCCCGCTCCCAAAACTCAGGAGGCTCGCGGGCTGCAATATGCCCGCGATCTGAAGGCGCTTTTCGGCCCGACTTCGACGCGTACTCACTCTCACAACTTCATCGGTCTGCTCTGGTGGATATGGGTAGATAATCCCGGCGAGCAGGCAAATTGGGGATTGGTCACCACAAGCGACAACGCATACGACGGCGTGGAAAGCACGATCTCGCGCGGCGTGGATCCATGGGGCTTTGCCACCGGCGGCGAAGAACGCAATTACGGTAATTTTATCGGCGCCGCTCGGGCGGCAAACTATGGGTTGGTCGAGCGACTGGCCGAAGAACTGAAGCACTAAAGCATCAGCTCGGCGGTGATGGCCTCGCACCGATCAAGGCACGCTGTTAGTAATCCCGCGTGGGCTGCGTCACTGGAGCCGATTGATTGAAGCCATCAACAAATCGGGTAAGTCGCGGAGCGCCGACCGTGCGGCCATTCGTGGACTAATCTGCGAGATTGTCGGCCGTGTCTGCCGCCAGGAAGCGGGCGATCACTTGCGCACCTTGCTCCTGACCGGCAGCGTTGCCCGTGATGAGACGACCATTCTGGCTCATCCCGACGGTTGGCAAGTGTTGGGCGATGCGGATTTCATAGCCGTGTTCCAGCCGCACGCGCCCTTGCCGGCAGCCGGCGTCGTGGCCGCCCTGACCGCGAAGTGCGAGTCCGATTTGCGCGCCGCCGGAGTGCTTGTCCACGTGGGTATGGCCGTCGCTCACGATGACTATTTTCGTCGGCTGCCGGCCCACATTTTCACTTATGAACTGCGTTGCTGCGGGCGCATCGTCTGCGGAGATGACAATCCGCTCGAACTCATCCCCCAGTTCCCCGCGTCCGCCATCGATAAAGAGGATGCGTGGCGGTTGTTGGCCAACCGCACTATTGAATGTCTCGAACTCCACCTTTCGAACCAGCGGCCGCTTCTGATGAGCTGCACTATCGCGCGGTGAAGCTGTTTCTGGACATGGCGACATCGCTTCTGGTGTTTCTGGGAGCCTATGAACCCACGTATGGCCAACGAGCGCAGAGGTTGCAACAGCTAGCGGAACGCACTGGGGAGCAAGCGGCGGTTCCGTTCGGGCTGAAGGGTTTTTCCGAACGCGTAAGCGAGTGTACCCGGTGGAAAATAGCGGGCGGTGAAGCTGATTGTAGTTCCGGCGCTGAAATTTCCCGGGAAGCGCTCGCCTACGCTTGTCAGTTGTGGCGTTGGGAGTTGGCACAGCTCACTTCAGCCACGCCTGAAGCGACGCCGGAAGATTTGTTCGCCGCAGTGGCCGCACTGCAGAGCGCCCCGCAGAAGCTTCGGGGATGGCTCTATGTCGCCCGACGTGTTGGTTGGCTGCACGGCGTGCGGAGTTGGCCACGATGGTTCGCGATGGCCTCGCGTTGTTCTCCGCGATACTACATTTATGAGGCGGCTTGGCGGTTGGCGGCGAGCATTGCTTGCTCTCCCGGCGTGCCCGAATTGCACCAGATCTGGGCGCTGCTGCCCGTAGCCGGAGAGAATAACAAAAACGATGGCGACGCCCGGCAGCAACTCGCCCGCGAGGTTGCGTGGAACTATCGGACTTTTCTGACAGAAACGCGCGCATGATGCTCGCCGACTGAGGTCGCTCTGGTCAGGCGGGTTACTCAGCCGCGCCCGTTTTCGAAAACACTTTTCGGGACAAAAGCATATCCCTCCATCAACCGCCGGGCTGTTCTGCCAATACCCACACGCTGAATCAACTTCGCGGGATCGCCAGGATTCGACGTAACCTTTACGTCCATCACTCCATAAGGATGGCCGATCCTGATGACGTCCGACTTTCTAGCTGTTTCGTCGAGCAAATCCCACAACAAGGTTCCCTCAATTTTGCAGGCCGCTCCGGTGCAAACGCCCCCGGTCACCATGTACGCCCGATGCATCTTCTGCATCGAAGTGAGGCGCGCCACGAAATCGATATCCTTGGCCGAGATGGTTTTGCCGTCGGGATTTTTGTAGCTGCGCTTCCTTGAGACGAAGCCAATCTTCGGAATCGCGGGGCTCTGACTGGTCGCAACGTTTGCCTCACGCACAATCCCTATCTTTGCGGCTACAACACTGCGGATCTCCTCAATCAGATCCATAACCTCCGGCATAGCGTCGACTTCCGCAGGCAGTTCCGTGCCTTGCAGTCCAAGTTCTTCCGCCTTGCAGAAGACAACCGGGTTCGCGGCGTCGACCACCGAAACCGTGAATTTGCCTTTCGAGCCAAGGTCAATGGTGTCTTTTGGATTTCCGGTCGGAAGCAGTTTTTTTGTAACCGCTCCGGCGGGATCATCGAACTCAAGCAGGATACGAGCGCCTGTTCCGGGAACGCCGCGGATTTCATAGTCGCCCTCGGACAAAGCTCTTCCATCCTTCACCGGCACGGTGGCGTAGATCATCTTGCCGGTGTTGGTGTTGTAAATGCTGACCGTGGTTGTCGGCTCCGCGGGCTTTACGAATCCTTCATCGACTGCATAGAGTCCGACCGCCGCGGATATATTTCCGCAGTTCCCGCGCCAGTCGATAATCGGCTGAGTGAGCGACACCTGGCCAAGCGTGTAGTCGACATCGACGCCGGGACGGGAAGATGGGCCGATGATAGCGACTTTGCTGGTCAGAGAATTCGCGCCGGCCAAACCATCGATCTGTCTCGGATCGGGGCTGCCGAAGATTCTTAAGATAACCGCATCGCGAATTTTTCCGGCCGGGGGAATCTCATGCTCCTTGAGGAATATCCCTTTGCTGGTGCCGCCACGAACGATTGTGCAGGGCACGCGTAACCATTCTCTATGCACGGTCATTCTCTCCTCCCGGTTGAATCCGCTCCGACGATTCTAGTAGTTTCACGGTCAGCCACGCTACGCTTTGCTTCGATCAGTTCGGCTTCCGAACTGGAATCGCACTCAGTTTCTTTCCTTCAATGTCGATTGCCACAAACTCGTGCTCGCATTGGAGCAGCAACCGGTGCTCGTCGATCCAGCCGTATCCATCGGCTTTGAGACATTGGAAACGCGGTTTCCGATCGATCCAAAGCACGCGATTCAGGCTGCTGCACTTGTCCGGTATTTGCAGATAGGCGAGATGAGTTGCAGCCGGAGATCGCAATGGCCGCTGAAATTCGGTAATGCAAACGCCTTCGGGAGAAACCGCACTTTCGGTGCCTGAGCGGATATCGCATTCGACGATTTGACTGTGATCGTTGCCGATCTGAGTGCAGGTCGCAAGCTGTCCGTTGACAGCCAGCTTGCAACTGGAGGCCGAGGCGCATTTGGAGGGCAAGGCTTCGAACCCATTTGCCGGCAGCTTCAGTAACCCGAGCAGGTCGCCATAAGCGCCTACGCTGGCGATGAACAAACGATCGCTTGCCACGATGTCAAAGACGCGGGTGCTCTCCGGAACCTGCTGTTTCCAGGCCCGCCGGCTGCGAATGGTGTAGAGGAAGAATCCATAATCCGCTTTTCGAAGCAGCGGCTTAGGATGATTGGAGTCTGGACTGTCGTCCTTGCCCGGAGCAATGGAATACATCAGTTGCTTGGAATCGGGCGTGAAGCCGACGAGAAACACCTCTACCGGCAAATATTGCCCAAACGAATCTTTCCCCGCCGTTGTAAGCTGGATCGCTTTACCCGCCCCCGCAGGGCGCAACCACGCATTATGGTCTTTTATGTAGGCGATCCAATGCTGATCAGGCGAGATTCTGGGTTCGGTGGAGCCGAAGCGCAGATCGGATCTGACCGGCTCAAGTTGCAAGACTCGCGTCAGGGTGTTATCCGGAGACACCCGAAGCACGTTTGCGCCCACGGCGACCATACGATCCTGGGCAAAGGCCGCCGAAGCCGCCGAAACTAACAGCAACGTAATTCTCAGATAGCGTCGCCACATTCCCAGCAGTGTACCCGAACTGAGGCCGCACTAGAAAGTCGCGGAAATACGTGCTTATGCCAGGTCCCACGGCACGCCGTGGCTGCGCCTGTTGCGGCGAATAGGGCTGACAGCGGGTCATGCCGGTTTTCATATTAAAATGTAAACCGGACGGAGAACACGGAAAGCAAACACGATGACGACCCATCCCCTTCAAATTGCGCGACTGACCAAATCCATCGAACTTTCTGACCAAACCAAACATCTCGAATTCGAGATCCCCGGAGTGGAAAGCTTTGACTTCAAGGCAGGGCAGTTCGTTTCCATCCGGGAGCAGAGAGCCGACGGCAAGCTGATCACCCGGGCGTACTCGGTGGCTTCCGCGCCTCGGCGCAACTGCTTCGATATTTGCTTGAACCGGGTCGAGAACGGATTTATGTCGAACCACCTTTGCGACATCGAAGTGGGCACGGAGGTTCACTTCCATGGGCCGCACGGGTTGTTCGTAATGCGTGAATACCGTCAGGATGCTTTGTTCATTTCCACCGGAACCGGGGTGGCGCCGTTTCGCGCGATGGCGCAGTGGCTCTTCGCCGATCCGGCCCGCAACGCCGGGCATTGCTTCTGGATGATCTATGGAACGCGTTATCCCAAGGACATCTACTACCGCGACGAGTTCGAGCGGATGGCTGCCGAGCACCCCAATTTTCACTACGTGGTGAGTTTGAGCCGCGCCCAGGAAGACTGGAAGGGATTCCGCGGCTATGTGCAGGAACGAGTCCGCGAAATCGTGGGCACCCGTACCGACATGCAGGCTTATATCTGCGGACTGAATGACATGGTCTCCGCCACCCGCAACCTGCTGCAAAACGAAGTCGGGTGGGACGCCAAGCAGATATTCTACGAGCGGTACGACTGAGGAACTATTCACTGTGGCGGGCAATGCCGATACCGGCATCGTTGGTCAACCAGGTGTCCCACGTTCGCCTGTTTTTGGCTAACGTGGGGTAGTTCCGTCGCCGATACCGGCATCATTGGTCAGCACGCGCTTGATGCGTCGGGCCATCTCATCCGTTCCGTCGGCAACCATAACCCATCCCGCGTGCTGAGAATATCCGACCCCAGGTCCGCCGCCATTGTGAATGGAAACCCACGACGCGCCGGAGGCGGTGTTGAGCAGGGCGTTCAGCATCGGCCAGTTAGCGGTCGCATCGTCGCCGTCTTTCATGCCTTCGGATTCGCCGAAAGGCGAAGCCGCGCCGCCGCAGTCGAGATGATCGCCAGCGATTACGATCGGCGCCTTGACCCTTCCCTGTTTCACCAGCTCGTTGATCGCCAACCCGAGTTGCGTGCGTTCGCCGTATCCGAGCCAGCAGACGCGTGCCGGCAATCCCTGGAACCGGATGCGCTTGCGGGCAGCATCGATCCAGCGCTTCAGCCGGCGGTCTTGCGGAAACAGTTGCAGCGCGAGATCGTCGATCACCGCTATGTCGGACGCATCTCCCGAGAGCGCCACCCAGCGCAATGGCCCACGCCCCTCGATGCACAGCGGCCGCAGGTAGGCGGCGACGAATCCCGTGATATCGTTGGCGTTCCTGACCCCCTGCTGAAGTGCAACTGCGCGGATGTTGTTGCCATAGTCGAAGGTGACCGCGCCCATCTTTCGCAGACGCAACATGCCTTCAACGTGACGGGCCATGGCAGCCAGCGAGCGCTTCTCGTAGGCATTGGGGTCGCGCTGGCGCAGTTCGAGCGCCGCAGCCAGCGGCATGCCATTTGGCACATATCCGTTCAGCGGATCGTGCGCAGAGGTTTGGTCGGTAAGAATGTCGGGCAACACGCCGCGCTCCGCCAGCTCCGGAATGACGTCGGCGCAATTGCCGATGAGCCCAACCGAAATGTTCTCTTTCTTGCGGATGGCGTTCTTGAGGATGCGCAACGCCTCGTCAAGTGAATTGACCATGAAATCGAGATAGCCGGAGCGCAGTTGCCGCTTGATGCGCTCGGCGTCGACCTCAACTCCCAGGAAGCACGCTCCGGCCATGGTCGCCGCCAAAGGCTGGGCTCCTCCCATCACTCCCATGCCGCCGGAGACGATCAGCTTTCCCGCTAGCTCGCCGCCGAAGTGCTTGTCGGCGACCGCCGCAAAAGTTTCGAATGTCGCCTGGATCATGCCCTGCGAACCGATGTGAACCCACGAATGGCGATCGAGTTCGTCGGTGATCAGCACGCGTGGCGCGTATTCGTGGGTGCGGAATATACCGGCCAGCTTACCCGATTGGATGAGCAGAGTTTCGTCGTTCTCCAGCGACTTGAGCGATTGCACAATGGCGTCATAGTACGCCCAGCTCCGCGCCTCGCGCCCGGTGCCGCCATAGATCGCCAATCCTTGGGCGGCGCACACTTCGACCGTGTTCATCAGCATTCGTAGTGCCGCCTCCTGCTGCCACGATTTACAGCAGATTACGGTTCCACGCGGCGCCTTGATGGGCAAATCGCCGCGGCGAGGCACTTCGGTTTCGATGGGCATATTTCGCCTCTGTCGGCGGAAAGAATATTAGTTCTGGCGAGTCAGCCAAGGCAAATGCGGTGATTTAAACGGCGAAAGCGCTATCTCGAGCCGGGTCCCAGGTTGGTGTGGCAGAACGTCACCAGGTATTGTAGGCGGTGCCGTCGCCGCTGGTCCTGTCCGAGCCGCTGTGCACATCGGCGATTCCGGGCTGCGTCTGGTCAAGGCTGCGCATGGAGTCTTCCATCTCGGTCGTCCAGGTATCGCGTGAATTGGTGAAAGGATCCCTGGGGAGCGCTTTGATGTAACCGGCCTGTGCGAGATCCGAAAGCGTCTGCGGTGCCTTTTGCTTGTCCAGCGTGTACTGGTCTATGGCATTGCGCAGCGTGTAAAGGTCTTCCCGCAGCACGGATTCACGCGCGCGAATCAACGATTGCTGGTAGAGCGGCACGGCGATCCCCATCAGGATAACCATGATGGAGATCACGATCATCAATTCAATGAGAGTAAATCCCAGCCCTTTGCGGCAACGCAGGGGCCCCACCCACCGTTGCTCGGATCGTAGCAAACACGGCTCTGCATGCTTCAGCGGTGCGGAATCGCAGCCGGACACATTTCCGGTTTTACGCCTGAAGATCATCACCAATCCTGGTACTTCGAACCATCAAGAGCGGTATCGGTTGATTTCGAATAAACGTCGAAGACGCTTTGTCCACCCCACGAGGTCGAATCCGGACTGTCCTGCATCGACCGCAAACCCCAGTCGGTGGATTTCGTCATCGGATCGACGGGGATACGGCGCAGGAAGCGTATCTTCTTCCCCTTCACGTCGACGCCTTTGGTCAGTGTCTCCAGGTCGGGCGGATAACCCTGGCTGTCCAGCTTGATCTGAAAAGCGCCACGGTCGGCGGCGTCCTTATAACGATCGATGGCGTCGCGCATCTCCCACAGGCGCGTTCGCAGCTCACGCTCCCTCTCGCGCTTGATGACCGTGCGAACCACCGGGACTGCAACCCCGGCGAGCAGGGAAATGAGAGCAATCGCGACGATCAACTCTACGAGCGTGACACCGCGAGTCCCGCGGTCGGATTGTCGGCAAATACTCACAGCTCCTTATTGTAGCGGTTTATCAATTCGGCTTCCTGCTCTGCTTTCGGCGAATCGGGCTCCGCCTAGCCTCTCTCATTGAATGCTGATAATTGCCTGCGAGCCGGCGGCATCTTGCGAGTGCATGGCGGCGTCGCGCAGTACCGCCCGATTGATACTCAATGTCGCCTGCCCGGGTTTCACGGCCAAAAATGTCAGGGTGAAGACACTCCCATTCCCCGAGACACCTGTGGTGGATGGTGGGCGCGAAGCTGTCATCTGGATCGTGCCGCCCTTCGTGTCCTCCCGGTGAACCAGCGCCACGGCTTGGCCATCTTTGCTCAGTAAATCGCCGTTGGAGATGTTGACCAGGTGCAGCATGCTCGAGTCATAAGTCACCTGCACCGGGACCGATGAAACATTCTGCGCGCCGTTCAGCATCACGTTGATGGCAAAGGTGCTTCCAACCTTCTGGTTGATCGTTGCCGGCTCAAAGCTGATCACCGGTCCCGCTCCCATCTGTCCCATTCGTTGCACGGCGGGGGGCATGCCGCCCCTTGGCTGCGAAGCGGCAAGAGCCTGTTGTGCTGGTGCGGAAGCTGCCGCTTGCGGCGGCACGTTGCCACTCACTGGTGTCTTCACCGTGCCCGACGGAGCCGGGACTGGCGCGCTGCCGCCAACCGGAGCTGTCGACCCGCTTCGTGGCGCAGGCTGTGCCGTTCCAGGCGCAGGCTGCGCGGGTGCGTGCGCTGTGTGGGCTGCGCGTTCCAGACGCGGGTTGCGTCGCCGTGGAAGCCGTCGCCGCTGCCGGCTGCATGCGCTGTATCTCAATCGCGTTCGCTGTTCCTATGTTGACGGCCCGCGTATTGAATTCCGTCACGTCGAGTGAGCGGACGATGTGCGGCGTCAGCACGAAAAGAATTTCGTTCTGGATGCGCTCAGTCTGGCTTTGGCCAAAGAGATACTTAAGAATAGGAATCTGCGAGATCCACGGAAGTCCACTCATCGCACTGGTAGATGAATCTTCCAGCAGCCCGCCGATCAGGTTCACCTCGCCCTCACGCATCCGGATCTCCTGTTCGATGCGGTCCTGCCCGATCACCGGCTGATTGATGCCGCCGATGTTCTGGTAACTCGCCACCGCGGAGATCTCGAACAGCATCTTCATGCTCACTTCCCGGTTCTGATGAATGTGCGGGGTCATGTCGACGTTAACGCCGACATCGATGTAATTGAACTGCGTATTGACCAGCGGATTGACGCCGACTCCACCGATGCCGGGCTGAAACGATCCGGTCGCCACCGGCACGCGCTGGCCAATCTTGAGCGTTGCCTTCTGGCCGTCCACGGCGCGGATTTGCGGTTGTTGGATGACCTTTGTTTTGCTGTCGTTCATCAGGAACTGCACGCTGGTGGAAGGAATGCTGATGGCGAAATTGCGCGCGTTAAGATTTGCCAAGTCGTTGAGAGTCAGTCCGCTGGTGCTGGTGCTGGTCGTGCCAGTCGTGGTACTGCGTGGTGCTGGAGGAACTCGTGGATTGGTGCTCTGCAACGTAATCGTGGGATTCGAGGTGGAGCTGAACGGCATCTGAATGCCAAGCTGGCGCAGCTTGTCCCGCGATACGTTCATGATCGCCACTTCGACCACGACTTCCGGCTTTGCCTTATCGATGTTGTTCAGAATTCTTTCTGCCAATGCGATCTGGGATGGCGTACCGCGCACCACGATCGCGCCGGAGCTCTGCAACTGC
This sequence comes from uncultured Acidobacteriota bacterium, assembly GCA_963819175.1. Lineage (GTDB taxonomy): Bacteria > Acidobacteriota > Terriglobia > Terriglobales > Acidobacteriaceae > CAWBRT01. The sequence goes on along the minus strand of CAWFVJ010000014.1, from coordinate 56,105 downwards.
TGCACACGCGGCAGCTCCAGCAGTGTACGCAGCGTGTTGGTTGCATCCTGGATATCGGTGGGGGTGCTCCAGTTGGAAAGATAGAAAGTGCGAATGACCTGCTGCTCGATCTCGGTGCGTTTGTTCTTTGTATCGGCAGCGATAAAGATCGTGTTCGGCGTCACCGGCCGCCAGAAAGTTTTCGATTCCAGGGCTACAATCTGCAGTGCTTCGTAGAGAGTGACGTTGTTCAATTCGATCCGTATTCGCCGCGAGGTGTAATCGGGATCAAATAGCACGTTGATGCCCGCCAGTTTGCCTATGGTTTCATAAATTACCTTGGCGTCCTCGCTCAGCTTCAGAGTGATCGGCAGGTTGGAGAATGGCGCCAGCTCGACCGGCCCGGCAGCCTGCGCCGCCATGGGGCTCATGTTCGCGGGCGCCGGCGGCGGCTTGCCGGGCTCCCGGCTTCGCTTCTCTATTAAAGCCCGGGTTCGCCGGATCTCCTGATCGACAATGGGATCGGCGGCATCGATCATTTTGGCCACCTGGAACTCGGCCAAGGCATCATCAAGTTTGCCGTCATCGCGCAGCAACTGGCCGCGATGCACATGCGCCGCCGCCGCCAGGAACTTCGTACGCTGGTAGGCGAGACGATAGCTCACTTCCTTGGGCTTCAGCTCGTAGGCTTGCTTATAAAAGTTGTAAGCTGCTTCGAAGTTCTGGCGGACCTCTGAGTCCTGCCCTTTTAGAAACAGTGATTTCGCTTTGTCTTTGGATTTAGTGGCGGCGGGCACTACTGTCAGGATGGCGAGCAGCAAAACCATCCCAACGCGCTTCAGGCGTCTCATCCCACTCCTTAGCTTGCTCGCGAGGTGCGGTTTTCAGAACGGCCTGCCCGGTCGCAGACAGGCCAGGACTGCCGGAATGCAAATTATATCAGCTCACGGTTAAGTTCTTCGTCTGTGCTAGCATACGAACTTCGGCCCTCGTGCCGCGCGCTTTGCGAGCGGATGCGTATGGTCTTGAAACGGCACTGGATAATGGCTCGTCATTCCCCACACCAAACCCGGCCGGAGAAGCCCAAGAACGTCCGTCGCGACCCCGTTGCCGCCGGCGAACGCGATGCCACCAGCAACCGGGCCGCGTGGCACAACTACTTTCTGGAAGATCGCCTTGAAACCGGCATCGTGCTGCAAGGGACCGAAGTGAAGTCGGTGCGCGCGGGTCAGGCCAACCTGAAAGACGCCTATGCTCTCGTGAAAGATGAAGAGTTGTTCCTGATTAATGCGCATATTGGTCCCTACGCTCACGGAAACATCTCCAACCATGAACCCCTGCGTAGCAGAAAGTTGCTAGCCCATAAGAACGAAATTTTGAAACTCTCCAGCAAAGCCCTGCAAAAAGGCCTGACCCTGATTCCGACGCGTATGTATCTCAAAAACGGGCGCGTTAAAGTTGAAATCGCGGTCGCGCGCGGCAAACAACTCTGGGATAAGCGCGAAACCGAACGCCGCCGCGATGCCGATCGCGAAGCGCGCGAGGCGGTAGCCCGCAGCAGAAAAAGCTAATTCGGATTCACGCAAGGCCTAACCGAGAATGTTTGAAAGAAAGGAAGCAACAAGGAAGCAATGAAGACCATTCTTTCCACGCAGTCTCCCTCCCAACTGGAAACCGATTGTCTCATCGTCGGCGTTCTTGACCACGGCGACAAGCAGAATCCCCAACCGGAGCTGCAAACTAGCGATAGCGTCATCCGCCAGACAGCGCTGGATTTGATCTCTTCCAAGGAAATCACCGGCAAGGCGTCTGAGACCCTGCTGCTCCACAGGCCGCAAGGGCTGAAGGCAAAGCGCATCCTCTTCGTTGGCGGCGGCAAGGCCAAAAACTTCGCCACACCTGAGATCCGCAAGCTCGCCGGAACCGCTGTACGCTTCCTTAAAGGCAAGAACATCAAGAACTTCGCCCTTCTGGCCCCTGACCAGGGGAGCGCCGAGGCCGCCATGCCGAACACGGTAAGCGCCATGGTGGAGGGCGCCTATGTCGCTGACTTCGATCCTGACTATTACCGTAGCGACCGCAAAGATCAGAAGGTGCAGGAGTTCACGATTCTGCTCAACGAGGGAACGAACCTCCCGCCGCTCGAACGCGCCGTCGAAGAAGGGCGCATTATCGCCGAGTCTCAGAACTTCACCCGCGACCTGGTAAACGAGCCTGGCAACCGCATGACGCCCACCATCCTCGCCGATCGCGCCAAAAAAATGTGTGAAGAAGTCGGACTACCCTGCGAAACCTACGGACCCGACAAGATCAAAGAGCTGAAGATGGGCGCGTTTTGGAGCGTGGCCCAGGGCTCCGACGAGGAGCCCCGGCTCATCGTCATGCGTTACGAACCGAAGAGCGCGCCAGCGGCCCCGGTGCTCGGCCTCGTCGGCAAGGGCATTACCTTCGACACCGGCGGCATCAGCATCAAGCCGGCCGATGGCATGGAAAAAATGAAGTACGACATGGCTGGCGGCGCCGCCATGATCGGCGCCATGCGCGCCATCGCCCTGCTCAAACCCAACGTGCGCGTCATAGGCATCGTCTGCGCCTCCGAGAACATGCCCAGCGGCAAGGCGCAAAAACCCGGCGACGTCCAGTTCGCCATGAGCGGCAAATCGATCGAGATCATCAACACCGATGCCGAAGGACGCCTCGTGCTCGCCGATGGGCTGCACTACGCGCGCCAGTTGGGCGCTACTCACCTGCTCGACGCAGCCACGCTCACCGGTGCCTGCGTCGTCGCCTTGGGCTACGTTAACGCCGGCATCTTTTGCAATGACGAAAAGTTCTTCGATCAGTTCGCCCAGGCAATCAAACTCTCCGGCGAAAAGATGTGGCGCTTGCCGGTCGATGCCGAGTATCAGGAGCTGATCAAGTCTGAGATTGCCGACATCAAAAACACCGGCGGACGCTGGGGCGGCGCGGTTTCGGCCGCCATGTTCCTCAAGGAATTTGTGGAAGATACTCCATGGATTCACCTCGACATCGCCGGCACAGCATGGATCGAAGACAGCAAATCGTGGATTGCCAAAGGCCCCAGCGGCATCGCCGTGCGCTCGATCATCGAGCTGGCAAAACAGTTTGCCGCTGGAAATGGGAAAAAGTAGATTAATTTTCGCGAAGGTCGTTTCCAAATTAGAGCCCGAAGGTGCCCCATATTTGCCTTCTTTTGGCAAATGTGGGGTAGTTCTCGAATCCCACATCTGCTAACTGCGGCAGATGTGGGGCACGCCTCTGATTACACGTTACCACCACCACGCCAACCAACCAAAGCTATCGCTGGCCGCTGACGAAAGCGACGCACAGGCGCAACACCCGCTGCCGTTATCAGGCAATTCCGCGGTACGATGTATCATGCAGACTTCCGTCGAGACATTCGTAAGGCTGGCGCTCAAGGGAACGGCGACAGAGCAAGCGATAAGAGAGCGGAAAGCTCTGTGGGACTCCCTTAGCTCTGATCAACGGAAGCAAGCGACCGAAAGTCGCGTATTTATCAAGTTTGCACAGGCTACGGGGCTTTTCAGCGATCCGTTTGAGCACAGCAATGAGGATCCGCCGCGACCGGATATCCGCGCTTCCATAGGTGGTCTCGATTACTATTTCGAACTCGGCGAGATTACGGATGAGAGCCTTGCAAGGAACATCAGCGTTTCGCTGAGACATGGAACCGCGTCCGTTGCGCGCTTTCCAAGGTCAAACCGATCAAGAAAATGCTGCAGGAGAAGTGTACGAATTCTTACCAGACAGACAGTTCTCCCGTGGACCTGCCGGGTGCCCCACGTTCGCCTGCTTTTGGCTAACGTGGGGTAGTTCTCAAATCCCACATCTGCCAAGCAGATGTGGGGCACCGTCGTCTTTTTGGGACCTCACATCACTTCCGGCGCTTCAATACCCATCACTTCCAGAGCGCAGATCAATTCCCGTTCGACCACGGCGGCGGTGGCGAGCAGGAACTGTTTGCGCCCGGCATCGGCCTCGGTCAGGACGTGGTGCCGGTGATAGAAGTTGTTGAACTGCTGCGCCAACTGGAAGGCATACTTAGCGAGGTACGCCGGTTCCGTGGTCGCAATGCACTGCTCGATGATGTTCGAAGTCTGCCCCGCCAGCAGCCATAGCTGCCAGATTTCGGTGCCGGTCTCGCCCTCGAAATACGGCGAGAAGTCAGCATCGGCGGCGCCGGCAAGCACCTCTCCGGACGAGGTGCCGCCCTTGCGGAAGATGTTGCGGGCGCGCACGATGGCGTACTGCGCGTATGGCCCGGTTTCGCCCTCAAAGGCCAGCGCCTCGCGGAAGTCAAAGGCAATCACGGACTGCTTGGTGAACTTCAGCATGAAGTAGCGCAGGCCCCGATGGCGATCTGCCTGCCTATGGCGGCGCGCTCCTCGGCCGTGAGTTCGGGATGACGAGTATCGACCTCGCCGGTGGCAGCCGTGATCAGCCGGTCCATGAGATCGTCGGCTTTCACTCCGAAACCCTTGCGGCCTGAAACCTCTATATACGCCCGCTGCTGGTCCTCCGCGCTCACCTCGTAGCCCAGTTCCATGGCGCAGCGCGGCGTGAGCGCAACCATTTCGTAGGAGAAATGCGTGTAGTGCTCGGCCTGGTCGGTGTAGCCGAGCAGTCGCAACGCCTCAATGACCGTGTTCTGCGGGTCCGACTGGCGCGCATCGATCACGTTATAGATCTCCGCCACGTCGCCGAAGTGCGGATGTACCGCCTCGCCGCTCTCGGCCGATATCCAAACCTCGTGACCGTTCGGGTAGCGGAAAAACTTGCGGTAACCGAAGTCGCGGCCCAGCAAGCCGAACTTCCACAGGTGATAGGCAATGTCTTTGCCGACGTAGCCGACCGTGCCGTTGGAGCGCACGATGACCTTGGCATCTTCGTCCGGGCCGCTCTTTTCTTCTGCATCCGCCGCCTGTTCGCGCTTGCGGGGGCGCGGGGCGGGTCATCACCCAACAGCCTTTGTTCTTGCCCTCTGTCTCGAAATATAGAACCTTCTTTTCCTTGAGTTGCTCGAAGGCCCGCTCCCAGAAATGCAGGCGCAGTATCTCGCTCTCGCGTGGCAGGAAGTCATATTCGATGCCCAGCCGCTCCATCGTCTCCAGGTGGCGGCGCAGCACGGCGGTCGAGATCAGCTCCGCGATTTCGGCCAACTCGTTGCCGCCCTGCTCGATGGCGTGAAGCGTATCCAGGCGCGCCTTCAGGTTGCCCTTATCCAGCCCGTACCACTGCGAAACCCGCGCATAAAGATTCCAGCAGTAGTAGTCGATGCTGGGTTGACCTGCAAGCCCGCACTCCTCGATCAACTGCCGGACCTCGGCGGCGGTTTGCTTGTGCTCAAGCTGCGTGAATCCCACCACCACGTCGGCCACCTGCACGCCGGTGTTGTCGATGTAGTTCTGCACGTCGACCTCGCGGCCGGCGGCGCGCAGCAGGCGAACGAAAGTATCGCCGAGGATGGCATTGCGCAAATGCCCTATATGCGCGGCCTTGTTGGGGTTGATCGACGTGTGCTCGACTAGAACCTTACCGGGATGTTGCGGCGGCACTCGCTTCTTCCGCTCCGCTGACAACCTGTCGCGCCGCTTGCGCGCGATCGATTCGGGCATTGATGTAGCCGCCTCCAGCGACTTCGAAGCGGCCAAAACCCTCCGGCGGCTTCAGTTCAGCGACAATCTCTTCGGCGATCTTGCGGGGAGCCTTGCGCAGCCGCTTCGCCAGCTCAAAGCAGAGTGGCAGAGCATACTCGCCCATCTCGAGTTTGGGCGGCTGCTCGACCACGATGTTCAAAAGATCGACGTTCTGAAGTTCGACTTGGTACTTGCGGCGCAAGAAATCGCGGACGTGCTCGATGAGACGGCGTTGCAACTGGAGATACAATTTCGTTCCTTTTCCTGATCGTTTAAGCTTGTCTAGCAAGCTGCGGATGAGCGGTAAGCAAAGGCGATTATAAACGGCAACCCCGCCGGGCGCTGGTGAGGCAAAGGACAGGCCGTTGGCCCGGGCGGCCACCCTGCCTGGATTGACCCTAAGGCCGCAACTCCCTATGATGAAAGTTTCCGAGCGCAGACGCCTGCTCCGGCGAACCAGGCTCGTGCCGCGGCGGCGGCGAAGTAAGGGACTCATGAGAATTGCTTATCTGGACTGCTTTTCGGGGATCAGCGGCGACATGTTTCTGGGTGCGCTCGTCTCGGCCGGAGTTCCGCCGGAGCTGCTGCTGGAGACGGTTCGCGCCCTGGACATCGGAGCCTCGCTGGATATTCGGGTCGTCGACCGCAACGGAATCTCCGCGACCAAGGTCGACGTGCTCGTCGATGGCCGCAAGGAACTGCCGCTGGAAGATTCCCTGAAGCAGCAGGAAGATCAGCACGAGCACGAACACGAGCATGCTCACCACCTTGATGAACACGAGCATCATCATGAACACGCACACGAGCACGCACACGCGCACTCTCATCATCCACATCGTGGGCTGAAGCAAATCCGCGAGATCATTCGGCAGGCCGCAATTCCTGATGCCGCCAAACAAACGGCCACGGCGATTTTTCAGGCGCTCGGTGAAGTGGAAGCGAAGATCCATCACCGGGATGTCGAAACCATCGAGTTTCACGAAGTCGGCTCGGTTGATGCCATAGTCGACATCGTGTGCGCGGCGGTCGGAGCCGATGCGCTGCGCGTGGAGCGCTGGGTCTCGTCGCCCCTCAACGTCGGCGGGGGCGTCGTGAAATGCGCTCACGGAACCCTGCCGGTCCCCGCGCCGGCCACCCTGGAGCTGCTGAAGGACGCTCCCGTGTACTCCTCCGGCGTGCAGAAGGAGCTGGTCACGCCGACCGGGGCTGCCATCGTGCGCACACTCGCCACCGCGTTTGGCAACTTCCCGTCCATGAAGGTCGAGAGCGTGGGTTACGGCGCCGGCGGACGCAATCTGCCGGGCATGCCGAACGTCACTCGGTTGACCGTGGGCGAAAATCTTGAAGAGCGCCGAGCCGCCCAGCGCGAGAGAGTTACCGTCCTTGAGGCCAACCTCGACGACATGAGCCCGCAGGTTTTCGGTTACGTGATCGACCGCCTGCTGGAAGCCGGAGCGCTCGACGTATTTGCCACGCCCGTGCAAATGAAGAAAAGCCGCCCCGGTCTGGTGCTCACGGTATTGGCGCGAAACCAGGACGTAGAGCGGCTGTCAAAGCTGATTTTTGCCGAAACCACCACGCTCGGCATGCGTCTGCGGCAGGAGCAGCGGCTTACGCTGGCGCGGCAACACCTCACCGTAACCACGCCGTGGGGCGAGGTCCGGGTCAAGATCGGCAGCCTTGAAGGCGAGGTTTGCAATGCCGCTCCGGAGTACGAAGATTGCCGCCGCCTTGCCGAGGAGCACAGCGTTCCCCTCAAGCGGGTAATGCAGGAAGCTCTGCGCAGTTATTTTTCGCGACAAGATCAAGTTGTAGCACCCATCCCGCCGACGCGTTGATGACGTCGGTCGGGAAAAGGTTCGGAAACGATCGATGGAAAACCTAAAGGCTTCGAAGTTCTACATTACGACTCCTATCTACTACGTGAATGCTCGTCCTCACATCGGGCACACCTACACGACCATGGTCTGCGACACCATTGCACGGCGTCAGCGACTGCTGGGTCACGACACTTTTTTCCTCACTGGCACCGACGAGCACGGCCAAAAGATCGAGCGTTCGGCGGCCGCCGCCGGCAAGTCTCCGCAGCAATTCGCCGACGAGATTTCGGGCGAATTCCGCGCCTTGTGGGACCGGCTGGGGATTACCTACGACAAGTTCATCCGCACCACCAGCGATGAGCACAAGCGCGGCACGCAGGAGATGTTCAAGCTGCTGCAACAGCGCGGATACATTTACAAGGGCGCTTACAGCGGCCAGTACTGCGTCTTCGACGAACTCTACGTCGACGTGACCACTCCCGGCGCCCCCTGCCCCGAGTGCGGACGCCCGACCGAAACTGTGCGCGAGGAGAATTACTTTTTCAAGCTCTCGGCCATGGAAGAGCCTCTGCTGAAGCTCTACGCCGAGAACCCGGACTTCATCCGTCCGGAGAGCCGCCGCAATGAGGTGATCGCTTTCGTGCGCGGAGGATTGCGCGATCTTTCAGTCTCGCGCACCACCTTCACGTGGGGCATTCCCGTGCCGGGCGATCCCGCGCATGTCATCTACGTGTGGCTGGATGCACTGTGCAACTACATCACCGCTCTCGGCTTCGGCGCGCCGGAGGCCGCCCAGCGCGCGCTCTACGAGCGTTATTGGCCGGGCATGCACATGGTTGGCAAGGAGATCGTCCGCTTCCATTGCGTCTACTGGCCGGCGTTTTTGCTGGCTGCGGGACTGCCGCTGCCAAAGGGCATCGTCGCGCACGGCTGGCTGCTGTTTGAAGAGAGCAAGATGTCCAAGTCGCGCGGCAATATCGTGCGCAGCGAGACTATCCTCGACGTGCTCGGCGCCGACGCCCTACGCTATTTCTTGATGCGCGAAATCGTTTTCGGACAGGACGGCTCGTTCAGCTTCGATGCCCTGGTGCAGCGTTACAACTCGGACCTGGCAAATGGATTGGGCAATCTCGCCAGCCGCACGCTGTCGATGATCACCCGCTACTTCCGCGGTGAAGTCCCTTATCCGGAGCGCGCCCGCACCCCGGGCGACGAGTCCATCGCGCAATTGGCCGCGAAGGTCATTGCGGATTTCAACGAGGCCTTCGACAGCTTCCAGTTTTCGCGTGCGCTGGAAAGCGCCTGGAGCCTGGTCGCTGCCGTCGATAAGTACATCGTCGAAAACGAGCCCTGGGCTCTGGCTGAAAAGCAGGATGAGCCAAGCCGCTCGCGTCTGGCGACCGTTCTCTACACCTCCGCCGAAGCCCTGCGTATCGTAACCGCGCTCGCCCATCCGGTGCTGCCCGATTCCACGGCGCGCATCTGGTCGCAGCTTGGCCTCGGCGATATCCGCAAGCTTCAACTCAACGAACTGAAGTGGGGACATCTGGAGATCGGCACCCAGATCGGCAAGGTCGAAGCGGTTTTCCCGCGCGCCGACAAGAGCGTAATCGAAAAAATGCAGCAGCTTGAGACGGACGGCAGAACCATGACGGCAACCACCAATGCCGCACAACTTGCACCCATCCCTGCAACAGGCGGGACGCCAGCCAATCAGCACACACCGCTGGCAACTCCCGTCGCCGGGACCCCCGGCACCGCACCGGCGACCATCAGCATCGATGATTTTGTGAAGATCGACCTCCGCGTCGCGCTGGTCAAGGTGGCCGAACCGGTGAAGGGCACGGATAAATTAATGCGGCTGGAAGTCGATCTCGGGACGGAAACGCGGCAGATCGTTGCCGGCATCGCCAAGGCGTACACGCCGGAACAACTTGTCGGGCGCAAGATCGTAATCGTCGCCAATCTCGCGCCGCGCAAGCTCAAGGGGCTGGAGTCCAAAGGCATGCTCCTGGCCGCATCGATTGGCGAACAGGGCACGCCGGTGCTGGCCGGATTCCTGGAAGACGTTCCGCCCGGTGCCCGGCTGAAGTAGCGCAGCAGGGTTTCGCGAACCCGCAAGCGACAGGTCTTTCAACTGCAAGTTTTTTGCCTCGTAGGGGACAACGCTTGTACGTAGATTCCCATGCCCACATCGATGGGCCGCCGTTTGACGCCGACCGCGCCGAGATGCTGGCCCGGGCGAGGCAGGCCGGGATGGTCGCGCTGCTGGCCGTCGGCAACGCCGATGGGCCGTCAAACGTCGAGAGGGTGCTGCCGTTTGCCGAGCAGCATGATTGGATCTGGGCCTCAATCGGGCTGCATCCGCACGAGGCGCGTCTGGCCGACCGTGACGCCTACGAAAAAATGTCGGCTCTTGCCCGGCATCCGCGCGTCATTGCCTGGGGAGAGATCGGGCTCGACTACCACTACGATTACTCCCCGCGCGACGTGCAGCGGCGGGTTTTTGTCGAGCAGATGGAGTTGGCGGCCACCGTTCGTAAGCCGATCATCATTCACTGCCGCCCGTCAGACAACAGCCAAAACGCCTGGGACGACCTGCTGCAACTGCTGCGGCAGCATTGGCTGAGCACCGGGTTGGGGGGCATACTGCATTGCTTCACCGGGCAACCGGAACATGCCCGAGCGGCGCTTGACATGGGATTCATGCTCAGCTTTGCGGGCAACATTACCTACCCGAAGGCACAGAATATCCGTGAAGCTGCCGCTAAAGTGCCACTCGACCGCTTCTTCATTGAGACCGATTCGCCCTATTTGGCGCCAATTCCTCACCGGGGCAAGCGCAACGAACCGGCATTCGTGGTCGAGGTCGCCCAGCAAATCGCGGAATTGCGTGGCAGCATGCAGCCGGAGGTCGCGCGCGCGGCGGCGGAGAACTTTTTCCGCTTCTTTGGCCTATCGCAGCCCGTGGAGGGGATCACGGCGACATAGACTGTGCGGTTTTATCAGGTTTGTCATACACTAGTGGCCATGGCAGCCGAGAATGCGTTTGACATCGTCAGCAAGGTTGATTTGCAGGAAGTCTCAAACGCCATCCAACAGGCGTTGAAAGAGATTCACCAGCGCTTCGATCTCAAAGATTCGCACTCCGACATCACGATGGAGGGCAAGGAAGCCCTTATCCTGACATCGCAGGATGATTTTAAACTCAAGGCAGTCAATGACATCCTGCAGGCAAAACTGGTCAAGCGCGGGGTTCCGCTCAAGGCTCTTGATTACGGGAAGATCGAGCCTGCGGCCGGTTCAACCGTTCGCCAGAGGGTGACCATGCAGCAGGGGATCCCCACGGAGAAGGCGCGGGAGATCGTCAAAGCCATTAAGGATTCGAAGAAGAAAGTTCAGGCATCGATCCAGGGCGATTTTGTGCGGGTCAGCGGGCGCGACCGCGATATCTTGCAGGAGATCATCGCCTTGCTCCGGCAAAAGGATTTCGGAATCGACATGCAGTTCACCAACTATCGCTCACTTTGAGCTTCACCACCGACGAACACCAGGAACCCTTTTTGAACATTTCCGCCACGGTGAACACAAGAGGAATATTCGAACTGCTGCGAGACGATCTGGCGGCCATCGAGCAGGAGTTTGGCCGCGATACGGTCTCCAACGTCAGTGTCATCACCGAGATCGGCGAGTATCTGCGCGAAGGGGGCGGCAAGCGCCTGCGCCCTGCCCTGCTGCTGATGGCCGCTAAACTCATGGAATACAGCGGCGGCGGCGCTGTGCGGCTGGGCGCCGTTGTAGAGATCATTCACACCGCGACTCTCGTTCACGACGACATCATTGACGACGCGCGAACCCGCCGCGGGCGCCCTTCGGCCAACACGCGATGGGGCAATTCCAAGTGCGTGCTCGCCGGCGACTGGCTTTACATGCAGGCCTTCAAAATTGCCGTGCAGGAGCGCAACTTTCGCGTCCTGGACCTGCTCATCGCCCTGACCCAGCAGATGGTGGAAGGCGAACTGCTCCAGATGGAGAAGCTCGGCCGTCCCATCACCATGGACGAGCATCTCGATCTCATCTATCGCAAAACCGCGTGCCTGTTTGCCACCTGCACAGAGTTGGGCGGAGTTCTTGGCGGCGCCACCGAAGCGCAATCGCGCGCCCTCAGCTCCTACGGCAGGAACGTCGGCATGGCTTTTCAGATCGTCGACGATGTGCTCGATCTCACCGCCTCCGAAGAGGTGCTTGGCAAACCCGTGGCCAGCGACCTGCGCGAGGGCAAGGCCACGATGGCCGTCATTCATTCCTTCGAGAGGTGCGCTCCGGCCGAGCGGCAGTTGATCGAGAAGGTGTTGCAGGAACGTGCGTTCAACGGCGTGAAACACACAGACGTTCTTGATGTGCTCAACCGCTATCGGTCGCTCGCGTACGCGACCTCGCAGGCGACTGAATACGCCCAGGCCGCGACTCGCGAGTTGCAAGGCTTTCCCGATAACGAGTTCAAGCGTGCTCTGCTTTGGGTTCCCCAGTTCGTGGTGGCGCGCCAGAAATAGCACGGCGTTTACGGCGCGAAAGGCATCACCGCCAAGCACTCTCCATCTGTTCCGCTTGGCCTGACCGCAGCAATCACGAAAGTGGAGTTTGCCGATCCATCGTACCCGCTCGGATCGCCTGTTGGTCGCGCCTCACAACGCATTGTGACCTAAATCACTTCCTGCTTGGGCATAAACGACTGAGAATGTATATACACGGGGTGTGGTTTTCGGCATCTCTGTGACCGATTTCACCAATCGCTGGCACTCTGTTGTACTCCCCTGAATTCTCAGCGGACCAATCACGGCAGAGCGTAGGCGCCTGAAAAGAGGCTTCATGGCACGTGGTTCCGTGTCGATTGTGGTCGAGCGATGTAAGGCCTGCGGTTTTTGCGTGGAGTTCTGTCCGACCAAGGTTCTGGCACTCTCTTCCGCGTTCAACTCCAAGGGCTATCATCCACCACATATGGTTGCTGCCGACAAGTGCAGCGGGTGCGATCTCTGCGGCATGTACTGCCCGGATTTTGCGATTCACGGTTTCCGGCTGCCCAAGGAAGCCGGCGCAGCGGAAGACAAGCAAGACAAGAAGGAGGCTCCCGATGCACGCTGACCCTCGCGGAGTGATGACTGGTTCGCACTTCCTCGACGGCGATCATGCCGCCTGCGAAGGCGCACTGGCCGCCGGCGCGCGCTTTGCCGCCGGTTACCCGATTACTCCCTCCACGGAAGTCGTGGAACGCTTCGCCTCGCGTGTTCCCATGGTGGGCGGGACTTTCATCCAGTTGGAAGATGAGCTGGCCGCTTCCATTTGCATTCAGGGCGCGGTCTGGGCCGGATCGAAAGCCTTTACCGTGACCTCCGGACCGGGCTTCTCGCTCATGATGGAGCATATCGGCCTGGCGATCATGACTGAAACACCCTGCGTCTTCATGGACGTGCAGCGTGGAGGACCGTCCACGGGCCTGCCGACCCTGCCTGCGCAAGCCGACATGATGCAGGTCAAGTGGGGCTCGCACGGCGATTACGAGACCATCGCTCTTTGCCCGAGTTCGCCGCAAGAGTGCTTCGATCTGGCGATCAAGGCCTTTAACCTGGCGGAAAAATATCGTGTTCCCACTTTCCTCATGTTGGACGAAGTCGTCGGCCACATGACGGAAAAGGTGGTGATTCCTCCGGCGGACCAGATCGACATTGAGCCCCGCCGCTTTACCACCAAAAAACCCGGCGAGTTCAAGCTGTTCCAACCCGATGCCGACGGCATCCCTGAGATGGTGAAGGCCGGCGATGGCTATAACATCCACGTCACCGGTCTGACGCACGACGAGCGCGGCTATCCGAACATGTCTCCCGCCATGCAGGACACGCTGGTAAGGCGTCTGCAAACCAAGATTTTGGATAACGCCGAAAAGATCTGGATGTATGAGGAGCGGGACACCGCCGACGCCGAAGTTGTGGTCGTCTGCTACGGCATCACAGCGAGGGTCGCGCAGCGCGCAATCGAAATGGCTCGCGCCGAGGGCGTCAAGGTCGGCAAGTTCCGGCTGATAACTGCTTGGCCTTTCCCCGACAAGCCAATTCGCGAGTTGGCTTCCAGGATCAAGGCGTTTGTTGTGCCCGAGTTGAACCTCGGGCAAATGTCGCGCGAAGTCGAGCGCGCGGCTGCCGGTCAGGCCAAGACTGTCCTGGTGGGCCATGCCGGAGGCAGCGTTCACCGTCCGGAAGACATTCTGAAGGCAATCATGGAGGTGGCGCGATGAGCGACTGTCAATTAACTTGTCCGGCGAACCCTTCTGAGCAGTTCTTGCGCTCCGAGCGAATCCCGCACATCTGGTGTCCGGGTTGCGGCATTGGCACCACCGTGAATTGCTTTACCCGCGCGCTGGTGGAAGCGAAGGTCGATCTCACCAAAACCGTCGTCGTCTCCGGCATCGGCTGCACTGGCCGCGTTGCCGGTTACGTGGATTTGGACTCTTTCCACACCACCCACGGCCGCGCCATCCCCTTCGCTACAGGGCTGAAGATGGCCAACCCGAAGCTCGACGTGGTGGTCTACAGCGGCGATGGCGATTTGTTCGCCATTGGCGGCAACCACCTGATTCACGCCGCCCGCCGCAATATGGATCTCAAGATCATCTGCGTGAACAACATGATTTACGCCATGACCGGCGGCCAGACGGCGCCCACCACGCCGAATGACGTCACCACTTCGACCGCGCCCTACGGAACCTACGATCCGGCCTTCAACCTGCCGTACCTGGTGGAAGCCGCAGGCGCCTGCTACGTGGCGCGCTGGACTACCTATCACGTGCGTCAGTTGGCGCTGTCGATGAAGGAAATGTTCAAGAAAAAGGGCTTCTCGTTCATCGAAGTCCTCTCGCCCTGCCCGACGCTTTACCAGCGCCGCAACAAGATGGGCGACGGACTGGACGCCATGAAGTTCTACAAGGACCACAGCAAGATCAAGCACGGCGCGCCGACCAACGAGGTCGGGCTCACCAAGGCGGGCGAAATTATTCTCGGCAAGTTCGTCGATCGCGAGCGCCCCGACTATCAGCAAATGATGAACGCGCACTTCCATGAAGAGTTGGGCGACCGTTACATCGAGGTGGAGGAACCGGTATGCAGCTAACCGAAATCCGTATCGCCGGCTTCGGCGGACAGGGCGTGATCCTTGCGGCAATTGTGATCGGCAAGGCCGCGTCAATCGTCGATGGCAATCATGCCACCATGACCCAGAACTTCGGTCCCGAGGCACGTGGCGGCGCCTGCAGCGCGCAGCTCGTTCTCTCCGATCAGCCGGTGCTCTATCCCTACCTGACCAAGCCGGACATCCTTGTGGTCATGTCGCAGGAAGCGTACGTCAAGTTCTCGCCCGAGCTTCGGCCTGGCGGACTCATGCTGATCGAGCAGGATCTGGTGCGCGTCTCCAGCATTCCCGAGGGCACGCGGATCTACGGCATCCCGGCAACCCGCATCGCCGAGGAACTCGGCAAGCGGATGGTCTCGAACATCGTCATGACAGGCTTCTTCGGCGCCGTCACTGGCGTACTGAAGCGGGAGTCCCTGCGCAAGGCCATTGAAACCTCGGTTCCCAGCGCATTCCGTGAGCTGAACCTCAAAGCCTACGACCGAGGCTTTGACTATGGCCTCGAACATATCCAGACCGGCGCTTTGAAATTAGAGGAGCTGGAAACGGAATTGGTGCGGGAGTAATTGCCAGAAGAAGAAAGAGCAAGATTGATGGTGCCCCACGTTCGCCCGCAGTTGGCTAACGTGGGGTAGTTTTTTGGAAGGCTCCGGGATTCCCGCCTCGCCATGCCGCTCTGAATCGGTAGCGAACGCCTACTTCTTATCTTCCCCGGTGGGCTTCACTTCTTCGACGACGATGACCTTTGTCTCCGGCGGGGCACTCGGCGGAGCAGGGCTGGGAGGCTTCACCTCGGGCTCTGGGGGACCACCCAGTCCACTCTTGAAGTTGCGAATCCCCTCTCCGAGTCCCTTCCCCAAATCGCCCAGTTTCTTCGGCCCAAACAGTAACAGAGCGATCGCAAAGATCAACAGCAGCTCCGGCATGCCAAGATGCATAGTCTGGTCTCCTTTTCAGACGAACGGAACACGAATCGGGCCAGGAGGGTTCCGCTTCGGCTTGTTATTCATTGTACCCACTTGCACACCGCAGCGTTCAGGCACGGGAAAAATGACTCCCAGACCGCCCGACGGGCTGCCCGGAGAGGTATACTGTCCGCGAATTGCTCTAGAACTGATTGAATTCTAATGTTTCCGTCGACGGAGGACTTTTGGCTCGCACACAACTTACTCCCCTGAACGAAATGACGCCGGAGCAGCGGTCTGCGTATGACGAGGCGGCGAGTGGCCCGAGAGGACACGCCCCGGCGCCAATGATTGCTTGGTTGCAGAACCCCGAATTGGCGCGCCGCGCGCAGAAGCTTGGAGAACTGATTCGGTACCAGACCAGTCTGCCGCCCCGTCTGTCGGAATTCGCTATCCTGGTCGTCGCCCGTCATTGGACGACGCACTTCGAGTGGCAGGCACATAAGAAAGAAGCGCTCAAGGCCGGCATCAATCCCGAAGCGATCTCCATGATTGCCGCTCGCCGTTGTCCAGCCTTCGAAGACGACGCGCAGCAAGCGGTCTATGACATCAGCAAGAGCCTGCTCGAAACGACGGTTATCGCCGATGATCTTTACCGGACCGGAGTTCGCGCTCTTGGCGAGAAGGGCTTGGTCGAACTGGTTGCCATTCTTGGCTATTACTCGCTGGTCGCAATGACTTTGAACGCGTTCGAAATCGGCCTGCCTGACTCGCTGCAGCCTGAGCTTCTGGGTGGTCCGACCGGCAGTGCAAAGTAGGCGGGCGAGCCGTCGGTAAACTATTAAGGTGGGCTTGCACAAAGGATTGTTGCAGCCCCGCGGTTGCTTTCGAGAGCCCCAAGGAGCAGGAATGATGAAGGAGACACCAGCCAGCTTCCACGTGGAGGCAAATGGAATTCGGTTTCACTGCCGGGTCGACGGACGCAAGGAAGCGCCATGGCTCGTGTTTTCCAATTCCCTGGCGACGAATCTCTCGCTGTGGGACGGGCAGATTGCCATGCTCGAAAATTCCTTCCGCATCCTCCGTTACGACCAAAGGGGCCATGGAGGCACCGAGGTTCCGAGTGAACCCTGCACCTTCGAGCAGTTGGCCGATGATGTCATTGCCCTGTTTGACGCTTTGGACATTCCGCGTGCAACCTTCGTCGGCGTCTCCATGGGCGCGATCACTGCCCTTCGCCTCGCCGCGCGCAATGCCGGGCGACTGGATCGCATTGTCGCCTGCGACGGCCAATCGGCGGCTCCTCCGGGAGCGAGGGAACTTTGGGAGGAACGCATTGTGATCGTTCAAAATCAGGGGATGGAGGCGCTGGTCGAGCCCACGATGCGGCGCTGGTTCAGGCCGGAATTCATTGCAAGCAATCCGCCGACCCTTGAAAAAGTTCGCCGCATGATCGCCACTACGCCGGCTGGCGGTTACATTGCCTGCGGACGCGCCCTCCAACAGTTCGACTATCGCCAGTGCCTGCCGCAGATCATCATCCCCACGCTGCTGCTTGTCGGAACGGCCGATGGCGTTATGCCGGAGGCCATGCGGGAAATGCATCAGGCAATGCCTGGCTCGAATTTCGTGGAGATACCGAAGGCCGGCCATCTCCCGAACCTTGAAAATCCCGAGGTCTTCAACCGAACGCTTGCGAAATTCGTTTTCTGATCTTGACTGGATCGCAGTTTTTCGCGTTGGCGCTGACCTGGAGTAGGCAGGTGGTAGATCGGGGGTGTTAGCCCTCACGATGACACTCGTGCGCACGGACGACGCCGATCAGTCGGCTACTTCTTCAAGATTGCGCCGCTTTCGAGCACGTTGATCCCGGATGCCTGCAAGCGCTCAATCGCTGCATCCGGATCGCCGAAGCGGAAGATCAGGACCGCCTTGTCGCCATTGCCGAACGGAAAGGCGTACATGTACTCGATATTGATCGAGGTGCCTTCGAAGATCGCCAGGATCTCCGCCAGCCCACCCGGCCGATCCGGCACTTCCACGGCGAGCACCTCCGTCACTTTGACGAGAAAGCCGTTGTCCTGGAGCAGCTTGTTCGCCTTTGCGCAGTCGGAGACGATCATGCGCAGAATGCCGAAGCGCTGCGTGTCGGCCAGCGACAGCGCCCGAATATCAATGCCCTCCCGCGCCAACAGCCGGCAAGGTGCAATGATCGTTCCCGGTTTATTTTCCGCGAACAACGACAACTGTTGGATTTTCATGATGACCGCCGGTCAAAAACTCGTTTTGCTTTACCCTCGCTGCGCTGGATGGAGTGCGGCTCGACCAACGTCACCTTCACCCGGATCCCGAGAACATGGTCGAGCGCGTCCACAAGTTTCTCATTCAACGCCTCGAGCGCGCCAATCTTATCGCTAAACATCTCGGGCGTCACTTCCACTTGCACTTCCATCTGGTCGAGTCCGAGCTCGCGAGTGAGAATAATCTGGTAGTGCGGCAGCGTGCCTTCCACCTCGAGCAGAGCGGTTTCCACCTGCGACGGGAAGACGTTGACTCCGCGAATGATCAGCATGTCATCGCTGCGCCGCCCGATGCGCCGTATGCGCCGCAGAACGCGGCCGCAGGCACAAGGGCCGGGAATGATCGCCGTGATGTCGCGCGTGCGATAGCGGATCATCGGCATCGCCCGCTTGCTGAGGGTGGTCAGCACCAATTCGCCCTCTTCGCCGTCGGGCCGTGGCTCGCCCGTCTCCGGATCGATAATCTCCGGATAGAAGTGGTCTTCGAAGATGTGCAAACCGTCGTGGCAATGGCACTCGATCCCCACGCCCGGCCCGATGATTTCGGAAAGCCCATAGATGTCGAATGCCTGAATGCTGCTCGACTCCTCGATATGCTTGCGCATCGATTGCGTCCACGGCTCGGCGCCGAAAACGCCGACGCGCAGCGGCAGCTCTTTGATATTGACGCCCAGCTGGCCGGCGCGCTCGATCATGTGGAGAAAATAACTCGGCGTGCAGCAGATGGCCGTTACCCGGAAATCTTTCATCACCATGATCTGGCGGTCTGTGTTGCCTCCGGAGATCGGAATGACCGTCGCGCCCAATTCCTCTGCGCCGTAGTGCGCTCCCAGCCCGCCGGTAAACAGCCCGTAACCGTATGCATTCTGCACCACGTCGCCGTGATGCAGGCCACAGCAGGCGAAGCTGCGAACCATCACCGAGGTCCAAACCTCCAGGTCTGCCTTCGTGTAAGCCACTACGATGGGCTTGCCGGTGGTTCCGCTGGAGGCGTGCAGACGCACCACATCCTCCATCGGGCTGGCAAACAACCCGAAGGGGTAGGTGTCCCGCAGATCGTTTTTTACCGTGAACGGCAGCTTGCCGATGTCGTCGATCGAGCTAAGGTCGTCCGGCGAAAGTCCGCGCTCCCGCATGCGCGAGCGGAACCACTCCACCCGCTCCCAGGCCCGCCCCACCACATCTCTCAATCGCTTGAACTGAAGGTCGCGCAGCAGCGGGACCGGAACGAAATCCGGCGCACTGGCCGGATGGTAATTACTGCCAACGGCGTTTGCAATTAACTCCATACTGTGTTTTATCACCCCAAGGCCAGTCTGGAAACAACTTCATCCCACAAATCACCCCCGATTTGGCTGTGGTGGTAGACTGCTTGTCACTGAAAATAAGCAATACTGCGGGGAAGGCATGGGTTCGGGAAAGCGCGAGCTGCCGCCCCTAATCGATGAACTGGAGGATAGGATGGGAATCAATGGCTTGAGTCGTCGGGAGTTTGTCGTCGCTGTTCCTGGTATCGTTGCGGGTGTTAGCGCCATCGCCAGCGGTCAGACCGGCGGCGGCGGTCAGGCGGTCCCCTGGTCGACGGGTACCGAGTTGCCCCGTTTGAAGGTGCCTCCGAACGCGGCGGATTGTCACCACCACATCTATGATGCACGCTTTCCGAATACGCCGGAGGCGGTCCTGCCCGCGCCTGACGCGTCGATTGCCGATTACCGTCTATTGCAGAAGCGGTTGGGCATGAAGCGTCACGTCATTGTGCATCCCTCAGCCTATGGCATGGATAATAGCGGTCTGATCTATGCTCTCGGCCGCTTCGGGCCGGATGAGGCGCGAGGAGTAGCGGTCGTCAACACCAGCGTCACGGATAGGGAGCTCAAGGATTTGCATGCCGCAGGCGTGCGCGGCATTCGCTTTAACTTGTCGCCGCCGGGCACCACGACATTCCAGATGATCACCCCGCTGGCGAAGCTGGTCGAGCCGATGGGCTGGCACATTCAAGTCAATGCTTCCGGCAATCAGATTGTGGAAAGCAAGGAACTATGGAACCGTGTTCCGTGCCCGATTGTCTTCGACCATCTCGCGCATGTCCCCAGCCGGGCGGTATGAACCATCCGGTATTTCCGCTGATTATCGAGCTGCTGCAGAAAGGCAAGGTGTGGATCAAATTGTGCTGGCGCATACCAGGAGAGCAAGGTTGGTGCTCCGACCTATAGCGATACTATCCCCACTGTAAGGGCCTTTGTGAAGGCAGCACCGGAACGGCTTGTATGGGGCAGCGATTGGCCTCACCCGACAGAGAAAGTCAAACCCGATGACGCCATTCTTCTAGACCTGTTGGCCGAATGGGTGCCGGATACGGCAACCCGAAACCGCATTTTGGTCGATAACCCGGCAAAGCTGTATGGCTTTTAGCCGCATCGTCTGATCGTGTAGTCCGGCTCAGGCAGGCCAATCTGCTTGCCTGAGCCTACTATGACTTAAGTCTCCGACGGTTCAATCCACTTGCGGACCACCGTGGGCTCGAATGCCTGCATGTTTTCCAGCAACTCACGGCAGTTCGGCGAGGCCAGCACCAGTTCGCGATTTTCGCGTTTGAGAAATCCTTCGGTGACGGCGCGGTCGAACATCTCCAGCAGCGGATCGTAGTATCCGGCCACGTTGAGCAGCCCGCAGGGCTTGCGGTGTATGCCCAGTTGGCTCCAGGTGGTCATCTCGCAGAATTCCTCAAACGTACCGAATCCGCCGGGAAGGGCGATGAATGCGTCGGCCAGCTCTGCCATCAAGGATTTGCGGGCGTGCATTGAGGGAACGACGCGCAATTCCGTGAGGCCGGAATGCCATATCTCGCGCACCACCATCGGTTGCGGAATGACCCCAATCACCTGACCGCCTTGTTCCAGCACGGCGTCCGCAACCACCCCCATCAGTCCAATTCGCCCCCCGCCGTAAACCAGACCCAGCCCTTGCTCGGTCAACAATCGTCCAAGTTCCACGGCTGCGGCCCGGTATGTGCCGGAAATGCCCGCGCTGGAGCCGCAAAAGACGCAAATCCGCTTGAAAGAGTTCATCCAAACTCCTGGAAACCGCTATGTGTCGGAACGTCAGGGGTCGATTTAACCAGTGTGATGTCCTGCGATTTGCGCCGCAAGTCCGAGTTGTCAGCCTCCGAATTGACACCTCAGGAAATCTAAGCGAAGATCTGGGACATCACCCTAGTTCTTGCGAGCACTCCAAAACGAAGTCGCGCCGAAGTAGGCGAACAAGACAGCGAAAAGTCCGGCAACCACAGCACGTCCGGGCCCAATCTTGCCCGCCGCGTAGGCATGATACTCGCGCCAGCAAGCGATGCCGCCGACCAAAGCGAGCCAGAGAAACAGGAAGCCAGTGATCTCCAGCCAAAGAACCTTGCCGACCCGTCGTAGCGTCTGCAGAAAAGTGCCGATTCCCGCTGAAACCCCCTGAAAAATCCGCCGGCCCTTTTGCCCTTTTTGAAAAGACCTGGCCACTTTGCCCAGCATGGCGCCGACCGAGCCCGCCGATGGAGGTTTTGCTCGCAGAGGATTAGGAAGACCGCTCACAAAAAGATTCTAGACCAGTTTCGGGAAAGCTGTATCCCGAAAGCAGCCGCCAAACGCTAGCGGCAGTCATTACCTGGACCTTTCATCGCGGAATTGGTCCAGGCGGGCCGTCAAATCAGTTCTTGAAAAAGCTCTAAAACCTCCATGCCGGTCATGGCATCCAATACAGAAGTGAATCAAAGCGCGCGCGAGTCGCGGAGTACGTCGGCGAGCGCGGCGTGCCGGGGTTCCGGGCTACGGCTTCTATCGAATTTGACTCCAAATCGGGGATCCAAAGTGGAGCAGCGGCTACAAAAATTGATGAAGGAACTCGGCCAGGCGATCAATGAGTCGATCTCAGATTCGGAGCAGATCGCGGACGTGATCGCCAGAATTAAGTCCGGCGGTTACGACGTGTTTCTCGTCCTTGAAGCCACGATCGGGTTCAACAAGCGCGACGAAGACGAGACCAAACAGTCTTCGCTGGTGAATTTCAGAAAATCGGATCCGGATTTTAAAGTCAGCCCTCAAGACATGAAGTTCTTAAAGTCATTGCGCATCAGCATCGACCGTCCCGACAAAACTGCCTGAGCTGGCCGCCGGCAACGGCACCTGCGCCTCGCCTGCTGTGATAGGATTCTTAGTCCTACGTGTGATCTGACGCGCCTGGACGTTTTCGGACCGAAGGCGCGCCGAGGGAAAGCCGTAAGCGTCGTCGCTCCTGGCACGAAATTACTGGGTAGGAACAGAGATGAAAGACACTCTTGGAGTTCTGCTGGCCGGCGGTGCGGGCGAGCGTCTGTACCCACTGACTCGCGACCGTGCCAAACCTGCGGTTACTTTTGGCGGAATCTACCGCATCATCGACATTACGCTGTCGAATTGCATTAATTCCGCTCTGCGGCGCGTCTACATTCTCACGCAGTACAAGGCTTTGTCGCTGAACCGGCACATTCGCGAGGGTTGGAACATCGTGGCTGATCCGCTCGGCGAATTCATCGAGATTCTCCCGCCGATGAAGCGCGTCAGCGAGAACTGGTACATGGGCACGGCCGATGCCGTCTATCAGAACATTTACTCCATTGGAGCGGAGGAGCCCAAGCGCGTTCTGATCCTCTCCGGCGACCACATCTACAAGATGAATTACGGCCGCATGTTGCAACAGCATCAAGACTCGGGCGCCGACGTCACCATCGCCACAATTCTCGTCGATCCAAGCGAAACCAGGAACTTCGGCGTGGTCGATATCGACCGCGAGGGAAGAGTGGTGGGATTCGAAGAAAAGCCACTCACCACGAAACTCAGGTCGCCCTACAACCCGGAGATGGTTTCGGCCTCGATGGGCGTCTACCTGTTCAATACCGATGTGCTGATTCCGGTGTTGCTCAAAGACGCGGAAGATCCCGATTCCCAGCACGATTTTGGCCACAACATTCTTCCCCGAATGGCTGACGACTACCGCGTCTATTCCTTTAACTTCATCGATGAGAATCGCAAGGAAGCCCTTTACTGGCGCGATGTAGGTACGCTTGAGGCTTATTACGAAGCGAATATGGATATTGCATCGGTCTCGCCCGTGTTCAACTTATACGACGAGCACTGGCCGATTCGCACCCGTCAGCGGCAGTACCCGCCGGCAAAGTTCGTATTCGCCGAGCCCGGCCGCACCGGAACCGCCTTGGATTCGCTGGTGTCGAGCGGCTGCATCATCAGCGGCGGGACGGTACGCGACAGCGTGCTCTCGCCCAATGTGCGCGTTAATTCCTATGCCGAAGTTGAATCCAGCATCGTCTTCTCTCACGTCGACATCGGCCGTCACTGCCGCATTCGCCGCGCCATCATCGACCGCGACGTACACATTCCGGAGGGCACGGTGATCGGTTACGACACGGAATCCGACCGCCAGAAGTACTTCGTTACTGAAAGTGGAATTACCGTGGTGACGCGCGATTATTCGTTGTTCGAGAGTCCCGTTACGGTGGACTACTTCACCTCGGAATGAAATCGCGCACCCCCGGCGAGCGGCGCTTGCCGGGGGCCAGCCATACAAGTCAGCCAATCCAGGTGCTCTTCACCGTTATCGCACCGACGCACCACAGGATTGCGTCTTCCACTGTCTCGCGATCGATTCCCTGCTCCGCCAGAAAGCTGCCAAACTCGGAGTTGCGCTCCAGCCGCTCGGCGAGCGCATTGAGCACGGCGATATAGTTCGCCGGGACGTTGAGTGCGGTGGCGCGCAGCAGGTCGTCGAGACAAGCGATGCAATCGAGCAGCACACCATCGGAATCATCCGCCTGCGAGTTGACCAGAAACAGGCTCTGCGCGATGTCACACAAAACGTCCATCTGCTTCGGCATCGGAACTGAGGTGGCGATTGTTCCCGGCAAACCGCCGGCTATCGCGTCGTCATCGGCGAGTTGAAGTGCGCGGGCAACCAGCGCCGGACTCGAGAAGAACAGTATCCGTCCGTTCGCCATAATCGTCCGGCTGCCGCTTTCACGCTGCTCGATCAGGGCGAAAAATTGCGGACCTTCGGCGGTCGGGTCCAGACGCAGCCCGATCAGGCATAACTCATGGGGCTGCCGTGGCGTCGGAAATGGAACAAGATCGCTCAATTTATTCGGGGATCAACGTTCCCGTCCTACATAGGTTACAGTGTCACAGCCGAGGTGTGGAAACCTAAAGCCCAGCGCGGGAGATCGGCACGCCGCACGAAAGCTAATACCTGCCGCTGATTTTGTGGGTGGCGACAAAATGTCCGGGGCTCACCTGCTTCAATGGATGAATTTCGGGCTCGTCGCCGGCGGCTCGAATCGGACTCGGCATTTCGTCCACCGGCAAGGATCGCGGCGAATGACGCCGCGCCGGATCGGCAATCGGCACGGCGGAAAGCAGTGCACGCGTGTAGGCATGCTGCGGATCTTCAAAGATCGCGCGGCGCGGCCCAATTTCGACGATCTGACCCAGGTACATCACCGCCACCCGATGACTCACCCGTTCCACCACCGCCATGTCGTGCGAAATGAACAAGAACGAAATGCCAAGATCACGCTGAAGATCGAGCAGCAGGTTGATGATCTGCGCCCGGATGGAGACGTCGAGCGCCGAGACCGATTCATCGGCGATCACGATCTTGGGATTCAGTGCCAGCGCGCGCGCAATCGCAATGCGCTGCCGCTGCCCGCCAGAAAATTCATGGGGATAGCGTTGCGAGTGCTCCGGCAGCAATCCTACGCGTTCCAGCAGCCACTCCACCCGGCGCGCCGATTCCGCCCTGGTTCCCACGTGATGCACCAGCAGTGGCTCCATAATCGTATAGCCAACCGTGAGTCGTGGGTCGAGCGAGGCATACGGGTCCTGAAAGACAACCTGAATGTTCCGGCGCAGCGCCTGCAACCCTTTGCCGGAGAGCTGCGTAATACTGCGTCCGTCGAATTCAATTTCGCCGCCGGTAATGTCCACCAGCCTGAGCAGCGACCTTCCGGTGGTTGACTTGCCGCATCCGGATTCGCCCACCAGCGCCAGCGTCTCGCCCGCATAGAGATCGAAGCTGACCTGCTCCACCGCATGCACGTGGCTGGTCACCCGGCCGAAGATGCCGGTGCGAACGTCAAAGCGCGTGGTGAGATTGCGAACCGCCAACAGCGGTCTGTGCTCGGAACTGGCATAACTATTTCTTTGAAGGGGCGCGGCTTTAGCCGTGCCGTCCAGGGCTAATAACGTCGAGGGCTTTAGCCCCTGATGAAATTGTCCATCTTTTCCAAACCATTTCGCCACGCCGCAGCCGGCTATCGGCGAGTTCTGCGCCTGCCTCGGTTCCCCGGCTCGTTTTGCACCGGCTGGATTGGCGGCGCATCGTCGCCGCACAGCCCAAGCGCGGAACCGCCGCCAGCAGCGACCGAGTATAGGGATGGCGCGGCTCGCGAAAGATCCGCTCGGACGATCCTTCTTCAACTCGCTCGCCGGCGTACGTCACCAGCACGCGGTCCGCGATCTCGGCCACCACGCCCATATCGTGCGTGATGAAGATCACGCCCATGTGCATCTCGCGCTGCAGTTCGCGGATGAGTTGCAGAATCTGCGCCTGAATGGTCACGTCCAGCGCCGTCGTCGGCTCGTCCGCAATCAGCAGGGACGGACGGCAGGAGAGTGCCATGGCGATCATCACCCTCTGCCGCATGCCGCCGGAGAGCTGATGCGGGAATCGGCCAAGCACTTGCCGCGATTCCGGTATGCGCACCAGCTCCAGCATGCGCAAGGCCTCCGCACGTGCTTCCGCCCCATCCTTGCCCTGGTGCAGCCGAATCGATTCGGCAATCTGCTCGCCGACGGAAAGGACCGGGTTCAGTGACGTCATCGGCTCCTGGAAGATCATGGCCAAATCCGCGCCGCGCAGCTCGCGCATGGTGGATTCGCTGGCCTGCGCCAGGTCCAGCACACGGCCATCGCGCCGATGGAAATGCATCTGGCCGCCGATGATGCGCCCGCCGCCATGCTCAACCAACCGCATGATGGCCAACGCCGAGACCGATTTGCCTGAGCCGGATTCACCAACGATCGCGAGTGTTTCGCCGCGGTCGACTTGCAGGCAGAGATTGCGCACCGCCTCGACCTTACGTTCCGAGGTCGTAAACTGCACCGTCAATTGCTGTACGTCGAGAATCCTGGCCGACGCAGCGGTCTCCGCACTGTTCAATCCCGGCCCCCTGCCGCCCTCATCGATGAAGCTCGCGATGAACTCTGTGTCATGTCTATCACAGGTGACCATACGGCGAAAGTATCTGACCGTTCATGGCAGGTTGCTGAGAGAGCGGCTTTGGCCGGAGCGAGCCCACAATGTCGCAAACGTAAAAAAGCCCCGCATTGTGTGACTTTCTTTGCCTCACGGTGCGGAGCGGAGTTATTGTTGTTTGGATTGCAGATTTATATCTGCTAGGGCAGCGTATCAATCCTCCAGGGTTTCGACAAGAATTGATTATCTGACGTGCCTCTATTGACATCGAACGGCAGCAGATGAGGGTTGAGCCGCTGTGGAACCAGAACCGCGCGAAGCCAGCATTTAATCTACCTCGCAACGCATTTGGTTAGCCATTCGCTGTTAATCAAAGAATCACCTTAGAGCCACTGCAAAAAAATCAGGATGTGGCACGCAGCCATCCCTTGCGGCGCAAAAAGGACGCCGCCCGGTCAAGGGCGGCGCCTCGAACGTGACTAACTTCCCCTACTGGGTCGGCGCCGTGCCGGTGTAGTAGAAGAGGACGTAGGCCTGCACGGTGCCCAACTGCGGCACTCCGAAAACCTTTACGGAGGTGCCGTTACCCAAATTCCCAACGACAGTGTTGAGCACGCTCGGTTGAGTAATGTCCTGCGCTGTGACGGTGATGACGCCGCCCGTTCTGTCTACCTGATAGACGAGCGTAGCGTTCTGCGACTGGCTGCTCAGGTTCACCGTAACCGGAATGCTTCCGGCGGCAATCGGGGTCATGCCGAACGTCGCCCCATTGGTCACCGGGCTGGCCGCAGTGGTTACCTTGGATAGCGGTGCTGCGGTCGGCGACAATACGGTCCAGCGGGCAAGCCATGCGCTCGTAGTCGTATCCCAATTGACGTAGCTGACGCCTGCCACCCGCTGTACGCCCAAAGTACCGCCGTAGTCCACCGTTCCGCCAACCGCGTTGACGAAGTCTAGTATGGGATCGTTATCCGGACTGTTGTTGAGCGAATCCATCGTCCCCGTCGGGTAGGCAAAATACCACCATTTGAACCCGCTCACGGCGGCGCCGCTTCCATCGAGACCATTCGGCGTGGAGTTGGAGATGTATCCCAGGGGTTGACTGTAGTCGTCGGTCGCGTTGCTGAAGACGCGATTGTAAGTGAAACTCGTGGTCGTCGCTCCCGGCTGGATCGCGCCATCATACTTCGCGATCTCAATATCGACGAAATCAGCCAATGTGGGCGTCGTCAGGTCGGCGCCAATGCTTACCTTGAAGCCGCGGGCAAGATTAGCCAGAAAGCCAGTTCCTGTTCCGATCTGTGCGCCTCCAAAAAAGAACTGTGTGCTCCCGTTCACCGTCATCGTGATAGGGCTGCCTGGGGTTTCGCTTTCGACGGTAATAGAGCTGCCGGTCACGTGGAGAACATGGCCTTCAGGATTGATCCAAACGGTATTGAAAGCCGCGCCTGTCCATATCCGTGTCGCCACCAGCGTCCCATCGCTCTGATAGCGGGCGGCAACTCGCACGAATCTGTTAGCCAGGCCCGGTGCAACCGTCGAGAATTCCTTGATCACGGCGCTCGTCTTGGCATCGAGATCATAGAAAAAAGTTCCACTCGTGCTGTCTGCCAGAATCTGCAAAGTCTGTGTCGTTGGTACCGAGGTTTCCGGAGTGACCACCGGTTCGGTTGGGTAGACCTTCGTGATGGTGATGGAGCCGTTGTCTGATGAAACCGACTTGAAGCTTCCGTACATGTGGCGCAGCACCAGTTCCGTCACGGTGCGGATCGGGCGATGGCGCAACACGTGGTCAAAGTTCACGGACCAAAGCGTGGTGCCACTCGCGGGCGTGTGGTCAACGATGAACGCCGGATGCGAAAGATCAAACTCGAGGTTGAGGGCGCTGCTTTGGTCCGCCGTGACCACTAGCGGCAGAACAAAGTTCACCGGAACGTTCACGGTAGCGCTGCCCTTTGGTTGCACCTGGATTTGACCTGACGGAATCTGGACACCGGCCGCGCCGGCGAACCCCGCTTCGGGGTTGTTCGAGGGAATCAGAACCACATCACTGGGGCTGGCGCTGACGCTGAGCACTGCGCCCGTGTAGATCCCCGCCGGCACCGCCACATTTCCCAGGATTTCAGAGAGTTGATCCAATTGGACAAGATTGATGACCGGCGCCGGGTTGGCGGTGAACACGGTCACTGCGTTCGCACTTGTTTTGCCTCGGGGAATAAGCGCGATACTCTGCACCTTGACGCCGATTACGGCCCAATCCTCTGTCGAGGCGTCGCTCATCATGAGGTTCACTGTGCCTGTGCCCGTGTTGGATGGCGACGGTGAACCACCCCCGCTGCATGCCATCAGCAGCAGCGATACCGCCAACGCCGAAGATAGAAAGACTATGGTCGACCGCCTCATGCGTGCTCCTCTCAATTGTGTTCGTCAGTTTCGATCGAGACGCCGAAAAGTAAGGTCTTGGAACTTGCTCCAAAAGCCTTGCAGAGTCGAACACTGAGAGTTTCAGGTTGTTTCGCGGGAATGCGCAAAACGCGAGTTACGAAAGCCTCAACCCGCATCCCACTAAAGTGCTGATCCGGCCCCAGCGCACCGCAACGGCACGATCCGCCTCTCGGAATGGGACGTCACTCCAGCGGAACTGGTCTCGTCTCGCTCCAATGTGCGCGGAACCGCAACCGAGGCCAGCTCTGGTTTCCGCACCAGCGTCACGGAACGCTATAATTCTTTTGGACTTGCCGCAAGGCTCCCCGTGCGACTGCGCGGGGCGAAGGTTTCGAAACCAAATGACGATTTTTGTCTTCACAGTGCTGGTCGCTGTGTCGTCTTTTATGGCTGGATTGGTGGGGGCTCTGACCGGCTTGGGCGGCGGAGTTGTTCTCGTCCCCCTGCTCACAATCGTTTTTGGGGTAGACATTCGCTATGCGATTGGCGCCTCGCTCATCTCGGTGATCGCCACATCCTCCGGCGCGGCAGCCGCTTATGTTCGCGAAGGTTACTCTAACGTTCGCATCGGAATGTTCCTGGAGATCGCGACCACCATAGGCGCAATTGTCGGCGCCATGATCGCCACCATGGTATCTGCCCGGGTCATCGCCATTATCTTTGGCGTGGTGCTGCTGTTCTCGGCCTATCTCTCCAGCAAGAAGCAACGCGAGCAGCCGACAATGGAGGAATGCGGTTCGCTGTCGGAGAAGTTGCGCTTGGGCGGAAGCTATCCCACCCCGAGTGGACCGCGGAAATACTGCGTGTGCAATGTGCCGGGCGGATTCAGCCTTATGTTCGCGGCGGGAACGCTATCGGGTTTACTGGGTATTGGTTCAGGGGCGGTCAAAGTGCTGGCCATGGACCAAGCCATGCGTATTCCGTTCAAGGTTTCCACCACGACCAGTAACTTCATGATTGGGGTGACGGCAGCGGCCAGTGCGGGGCTGTATCTCAGCCGCGGCTATGTCGATCCCGGATTGGCGATGCCGGTAATGCTGGGGGTGCTTGGCGGCTCTCTCCTCGGGGCAAAGCTCCTGGTAAAAGCAAAAACAAAATCACTGCGTCTCGTTTTCAGCGTAGTGATCGTCGCCCTCGGGATTGAAATGATCGTCAACGGAATCAGGGGAGCATTATGAACGAACACGAGCAGGGTGACCGGCGAATGGAGTTGATCATTGGCGTCCTGCTCCGGCTGGGTGTGATGGTGGCAGGCTCCGTCGTGCTCTTCGGGGCAATCGTCTATCTCTTTCGGAATGGCGGTGCGGCGCTGCCCGATTACAAGGCATTCCACGGCGAAACCCTCCAACTTAGCACGGTCGAAGGCATTCTTGCCGGCGTCGGCCAGTTCCGCGGGCGCGCCATTATTCAGTTGGGGGTGCTGCTGCTGATCGCCACCCCTGTGGCGCGAGTCGTCTTTGCGGTCGTGGCATTTGCGATGGAAAAAGACAAGCTCTACGTTTGCCTTACCTTGATCGTGCTCGCCGTACTGCTGTTCAGCCTGATTGGCTCCTCGCTCGGGTAAAGCGGACGACCACCGCTTTGGG
Organism: uncultured Acidobacteriota bacterium; assembly: GCA_963819175.1. GTDB lineage: Bacteria > Acidobacteriota > Terriglobia > Terriglobales > Acidobacteriaceae > CAWBRT01. The sequence continues at coordinate 25,924 of CAWFVJ010000014.1, read as the reverse complement.
CTTTTTGGGGCCCACATTTGCGGGGCCGCAGGCGGAGTTAATGTGGAGTCGTTGTCTCAGCCCCGCGCAGCTATCACGCGAATTTCCGGGAACGCCACGCTAGATGCCCAGGTATGCGGCGCGAACCTCTTGGTTGACTGCGAGTTCTTCGCTGGCGCCTTCCAGCACCACCCGTCCGGTTTCCAGCACATAACCGCGGCTGGTTACCGCCAGTGCCTCCACCAGATTCTGCTCGATCAGCAGGATCGAGACACCCTCCGCCGAGATCTCCTTGATGATCTTAAAGACGCTCGCCACAACGATCGGAGCGAGTCCTAGCGAAGGTTCGTCAAGAATCAGCAGTTTGGGATGGCTCATCAAGGCCCGCGCGATGGCCAGCATCTGCTGCTGTCCGCCGCTGAGCGACCCGCCGAGGTCTCCCTTCTTTTCCCTCAGCACGGGGAACAGCCCATAGACTTTTTCCAGCGTGGCGGCGCGCTGCGGCTTGGCCGACGGGGTATAGGCGCCCAGGATCAGATTGTCCTCGACCGTCAGCAGGCTGAGCACCCCTCTACCCTGTGGAATGTGTGCGATCCCCAACCCGGGCAGCGTGTGCGCCGGAACCTTCGTAAGCTCCTTGCCGTCGAAGACGATGCTGCCCGACCACACCGGAATCAGTCCTGAGATGGCCCGCAACAGGGTGGTCTTGCCGGCGCCGTTGGAGCCGACCAGCGCTACCGCCTCGCCGCTGTCGACGCGCAACGACACTCCATCCAGCACCTTCATATCTCCGTAGCCGGTTACGATTTCCTTGATCTCAAGCACGTTTGTAGCCCTCGCCCAGGTAGGCTGTAATCACCTTGTCATTGGCCATCACCGCTTCCGGGGCTCCCTCGGCGAGCAGTTCGCCCTGATTCAACACCACGATCCGGTGGCAAAGCGCCACCACCGCTTTCATCACATGCTCGATAAAGATGACGCTGATCCCGCCGCGATTGATCTTCCTCACCAGTTCCAGATCCCTCTTCCATTTCGTGAGGGTTAAGGCCGGCCAGGCATTCATCCAGCATCATGACCTTGGGCTTCAAGGCCAGCGCCCGGCACAAATCGAGGCGCTTTCTCTTTTCCACCGGCAGGCTCGCGCTCTTCAGGTGCATGGAACTCTTCAGGCCGGTCATCTCGATGCATTCCAAGGCGACCGCCTCCGCTTCCGCCGTGCGGCTGGTGTGGAGTAGCGCCGCGATGGTCACGTTCTCCAGCACGCTCAGGTTCAGAAAGGGGCGCGACGACTGGAACGTACGGGCAACGCCATGACGGGCCATCTCGGGCGGCGCCTGCGAGGTCACATCGACACCCTCCAACGTCACGTTGCCGCCGTCCGGTCGGTAGAGGCCGGCAATCGAGTTGACGAGCGTCGATTTGCCCGAGCCATTGGGCCCGATCAAGCCGAGAATCTCGCCCCGCTCGAGCTCCAGGGAAATGTCCTTGAGCGCATGCACGCCGCCAAAAGACTTCTTGAGATTGGTGACCTTAAGCAGTGGTTCCATGAGCAACCTGTTTCTTGGGCCAGAATCTGTCAAACAAGGAAATCAGACCATTCGGTTTCACGAGGATGACCACGATGAGAAGAATCCCATAGAGCACCAGACTGGCTCCGCCTCTCACCGCGCCGAGGTACATGTTGGTCAACTCCGTCAGCATCACAACCACGGCCGCGCCCAGGATGGGTCCCCACAGCGTTCCAATTCCTCCGACGATCACCACCACGGCGATTTGAATTGACAGGTCGACGCTGGCAACGCTGTCGGGATCGATGTAGCCGACTGTAAACGCGTAGAGAACTCCGCAGGCAGCCACGATCGCGGCACTGAGCATAAAGGCGGCCATCTTGACCCAGGCGGTCTTGACGCCGAGAGACTCGGCGGCATCCTGATCCTCGCGCACCGCCGCCAGATAGCGGCCTATTTTCGCGCGCTCCATGGTGCGCACAATCATGAAAACCACAGCCAGCAAAAACAGCGCCAGGTAGTAATACTCAGCCTTGGACGAGAATTGCAGAAAGAGCGGGTCACTGCCATGGAAGGGAATTGGCACCCCGTTGGCTCCCGCCGTGAAGTCCTTGAAGTGCAGCAGCAGCGTGCGCGTGATCTCGCCAGAAGCGATAGTGGCCAGCGCAAAGTAAGGTCCGCGCAAGCGGAAGCAAGGCAGGCCGATGATGACCGCCGCCACCACTGCCAGCGCCATACCGATCACTCCGCCCACCAGCGGCGTTAATCTCTTATAGACAACGAACAACACCGCAGTGTACGCGCCGATGGCGAAGAACACCGAATGACCGAGCGAGAGCTGCGCGCCATAACCGCCTATCAGGTTCCATCCCAGCCCCATGGTGGCAAGCAGAAAGATCATGAACATGATGTGCAGGTAATAAGGAACGGTTACGAAAATTGGAATCGCGAGCACCACCGCGATCAGTGCCGGCAGAACGAATTTTGCCGCCTTGGGGTTCATTTCGCAGCTTCTCCGAATAGTCCGCTTGGACGGAAGAAGAGCACGGCGAGGAAAATCAGGAAGGTAAACAATTGCGCCAGGTCCAGCGAAATATAAGTGCTGCTGAGAGCCTCGACGACGCCGATGATCAACCCGCCCAGCAATGCGCCGGGTACCGATCCCATTCCGCCAAGCACTACCACCACAAAGGCCGTAAGGTTAAAAAGCGTGCCCACGCCGGGAAACACATAGAACATCGGCGTCAACAACACTCCGGCGATGCCCGCCAGAACAATACCGATGGCGAACGCAATCGTGAAACATTTGATCGGGTTGATGCCGAGCAGGGTTGCGACCTCGCGGCTCTCGGAGGTCGCCCGCATGGCGCGTCCCAGGTCGGTCTTGTTGAGCATAATCGTCAGCGCCGTAACCATCAGCAGCGCCACCACAAAGGCAATCAAGCGTGGCACGGAGAGGCTGAGACCGGCCATATGGAATGCCTCATCTTTGATGGGTGTGTCAACCGAAAAATATTCGGCGCCAAAGATGACCAGGATCAGGTTTTGCAAAACGATGGACAAACCGAGAGTCAGGAGGATGAAGGATTCGTCGGGTTTGCCAATTACCCGGATAATGAGGAACTTGAAGACCAGATAGCCGAACGCGAACATGACCGCCGCCACGATCAGCATTCCGGGATAGGGGCCAATATGGGCAAATGTTGCCAGCATCCAACTGACGTACATGGCCAGCATCACGAACTCTCCCTGGGCAAAGTTGACAATCTTCATCACCCCGAAGATCAGCGTCAACCCTACGGCGACCAGGGCGTAGACACCGCCCACCATCAGTCCATTGATAGTCGTCTGCAAAAAGATAGTAGGGTTCACTATCCTGTCTCCTCCGGCTTACTGAATGGGGGTGCCCCGAGGGGCACCCCGGATGCAGCTTGCTCTTATTTCTTAGGTGGCTGATAGCTGCGCGTTGCATCAGCCTCAGGGTAAATGGTCCGCGGCTGGTTATCCTGCCACTGGATCATGACCGGATGAACGGCACCGTTGAAGCCCGTGCTGTTAATCTTTATCGTTCCAGGCTGCATCAGGCCGCCAACCGCGCCGCTGTCGTTGAAAGCGGCCAGGTAGTCGCGAATCTTCTTGCTGTCGCTCGACTTGGTCGCCTCCATCGCCTGGGCAATCATGCGAACGGCCACGTAGCTGGGTCCGGCATGCTCGCCCATGAATACCCCAAACCTCTTCTGGTAACGGTCAGTGATCGCCGCCAGCTCCGGCACGGAGGTGATGCTTTTCGAATCCCAGTTCCAGGAAGCAACCGAGACAAAGCCGTTGGCCGCGGCTCCCATTTCGGTAAAGAACGCCGGCCAGATGAAGCCCGCGCCACCGCCGACGATGACAGGGTGCACATTCATCTGATTCATGGTGCTGGTGATCAGCTTCGCGTCCGTGGTATAAGCAACCGGGAACAGTGCCTGCGCCTTCGACGCCTTAACCTTTGTTACCAGCGACGAGGCATCGGTGAATCCGTGCGGATACGACTCGTAAAGCACCAGGTTGAATCCGCCCTTGGTCACCATGTCTCTAACGCCGCCCGCCGTCGAAACCCCGTATCCAGAGTTCTCGTAAACCACGGCAACGTCTTTAATCCCCAGCTTGTATTTTTCGTTTAACCACCGCAGGAACTCGACCTGGGTGTTGCCGAACTGGCTGCCGTGTGGCGCAATCTGAAAGGTGTACTTATAACCCTGACCGGAGATCTGGTCATTGATCGAATTGCAGATGACCGGAATTCCTGCCTTCTCCGCGATCGGCAGCATCGGCAAAGCAATTCCACTGATGCCGGGGCACTTGGCAGCAACCACTTTTTCGGTGCTGAAAGTGCGCTCGGCGGTGGAGGCGGCGTTCTTAGGATCGCTCGTCATGTCCACCGCTACCAGCTTTACTTTGGCGCCGCCGAGCGCCTTGATGCCGCCCGCTGCGTTGATGTCGTCCACGGCAAGTTGCGCCCCGTTCAGGTCCTGTATGCCGGCGTCGGCATTGCTGCCGGACAGGCAATCCATGTCAGCGATTCTGATTTCCTTTTCTCCGCCACCCTGGCAAGCAATCAATGCTAGCCCAAGGAAGCTGAGTAGCGTCATGAGCACTACTGACCACAAGACTCGGTGTTTCATTCTGTCGCCTCTCGTAGATTGATTCTCTATCTCTTCTCGGAATAGTTGTAGAAACCACGACCGCTTTTGCGGCCCAGCCAACCCGCCTCGACCATCTTGACGAACAGCGGACAGGGGCGGTACTTCGAATCAGACATGTTTTCGTAAATGCCGGTAATGGTGGCAAGCGCAACGTCAAGGCCGACAAAATCCAACAGCTCCAACGGACCCATCGGATGATTGCACCCCAACTTCATCGCGGCATCGACATCCGCCGGCTTCGCGCCTTCCATCACCAGGAACACGGCCTCGTTCAGCATGGGAAGCAGCAGCCGGTTGACGATGAAGCCCGGATAATCATTGGAAAGTACCGGCGTTTTATCGATCTTTTCGGCGTAAGCGCGGCATTCGTTGTAGGTCTCGTCGGAGGTCGCAAGGCCGCGGACCATCTCGATCAGCTTCATCCGGGGAACCGGATAGAAGAAATGCAGGCCGATGACTCTCTCTGGCCGTTTGGTCACCGAAGCAATCTCGGTGATCGACAACGCCGAGGTATTGCTCGCCAGTATGACTCCCGGCCTGGCGATGGCTATCCAGCTTCTTGAAAGCCTCTTTCTTGACCGGCATGTTTTCGTAGACGGCTTCGACAATGAACTCCGCCGATGCCAGGTCGTCGTACGATTCGCTGGTCCGTATGCGGGAGAATACATCCTGCGCGGCCGCAGCCTGAAGCTGGCCCTTTTCCACTGACTTGTCGAGACTGGCCTTGATGCGGGCTTTGCCCTTTTCCAGAGCCTTGCCGCTGACATCCACCAGCAGAACGTTGTATCCCCCTCTGGCCGTCACCTCGGCGATCCCCGCCCCCATGAGTCCGGCTCCCAACACGCCGACGCTGCTCTTATCCATTAACTTTATCCTTATCCTTTCGGGATACTAAGGCACGGCCTATGAATGCACATGAATACAAATGATCCATCGCGCCGAACGAGACAATCTTGGCGTACGGTCGCGGAGTCTTCTTTCCTCGATGGAAGCCGAATAGCTGGATAAGTGTACCAACTTTTTCAATTTCACAAATCACATTTTTGACTTCGGCGAAAAATCCCCCAGGACGGGGTCCCGGCACCCACAGCGGGGTGCGTGTGACTGCGGAATATGTAAGCCCGCGTGGATCTCGATTACAACTGAAAACCCACCCCTCGCTTCCGACGGCAGCGAAGGATGGGTCTTTGAAACACAATGCCGGGCTTTGAAGAGGTCTATCCTCTGAGCGCGCTCTGGGTATTCACGTACACCGAATGGGGATCGTCTGCATCGAGTCCTCTTTGCCGGGTGCCCTACCCTTCCGGCGCAGCCGGAGGGTGGGGTTGTCCGGTCTTGCCACCGAACAAAGTTCTCAATGGCTCTGTCCGGCCAAGCCCAGTTCGTCGGCCACGCTTCGCATGGCGTCAACGCAAAAGGCGATGTGCTCCTCAAGGTCTACGCCCAGGTCGGCAGCGCCCTCGGTAATGTCGCTGCGGTTGACGGCGCGCGCGAATGCCTTGTCCTTCATTTTCTTCTTTACGCTCTTGGCTTCGACTTCGGCCAGCGACTTGCTCGGCTTCACCATGGCACAGGCCATTATGAAACCTGCCAGTTCATCGCAAGCGAACAATGTCTTTTCCATCTTCGACTCCCGCGTCACGCCGCTGTACTGCGCGTGGGAGAGAATGGCGCGGCGGATATCCTCCGGGTAGCCGCGTTCGGCCAGAATTTTTTCGCCCATGAACGGGTGCTCCTCAGCCGTCGGATACCGTTCATAATCGAAGTCGTGGAGTAGCCCCGTGATGGACCACTTCTCTTCGTCTTCGCCAAACTTGCGGGCATAGGCGCGCATGCAGCTCTCCACGGCCAACGCATGTTTCCGCAAACTTTCCGACTGTGTGAACTCAGTTAGTAACCCCCACGCTTGTTCGCGATTCATCCCTGTTTTCTCCCTGTTTTCGCCATCTTTTTTCTCTTCTTATGGTCCTGATTCGTAATTTCAAGCTCAAATATACCGCTCTTGCCGCAAATTCATCTTGACATTCAGTGTACGTTTGCCGCAAATTACGCTCAGCCTGAGGGTTACCACGTTGATTCGGATCACGATGGTAAACCTGAGGTGGAGTGCCCGCTCTGGCAGCTCCGCTACTACTGAATGGCCACGCTACTAGCGCCTGTTGACTCCAGGGAAGTCCTACGTTGTGATCATTGCGACCTGGTGCAATTCCGGACGGCTAATAACCTTTGCCGCAAATGCAAAACCTCCTTTGACGAAGAGCCAGAACCGGCAATAACCATGCCGATCGCCCAGCCGGCGGCGGTTGCCGAACCCGGCAACCGGCCACTGAGCGTGGCGGGGGCGATCCGCGCCTTGCGAACCCGCGCCGGAATGAGCCAGCGTCAACTGGCCCAGCGCATGAACGTGCCGCGCACCTACGTCTCAAAAATCGAGAACGAAAAGGCCTGCCCTACGCTTTCATCCATGCAGCGGCTGGCCGATGCGCTTAACGTCACAATCTGCGATCTGCTGCGCAATGGCGAACCGTCATTGGAGGACCAGATCCGGCAGCTTCAGGGCGACGAGTTCATTGCCGAGCTGATTCCCTATTTGCGGAAGCTGAACTCCGTCCAGTGGACCAGCATACTGAACGAGATTCGGACCATGACGGCGCAGACTCGCCGCACTGCGTAGCCTGCTCCAGCGTGATCGGGTGCCCCATCCTTTCGCCTGTTTTTGGCGAAGGGTGGGGTTTGAGCAAAACCAGAGTAGGTGTATCCGTCTGGTGGCCCACATTTGCCGCAGTTGGCTAATGTGGGATAGAGTGAGTGCCCAATGTGTGTAGTTTCTTAGGGCGCGAGTCCGGGTAAAGTCCCTTCACGCGATGCCGGCCTGATTCCGGTTGGGCGGCGCCGGTTTGGACTCGCCCGCTGAGATCGAACGGATGCGCACACGGTTCACGCGCCGATTCGTCGACTCCAACACCTCGAAGCGCAGTCCATTCAGTTCGACAACCTCTCCGGGCGGGGGTATGTGGCCTGCAATCTCCGTGACCAATCCGGAGACGGTCGTCGACTCCCAGTCGCCCAGGCGGATGCCGAACAGTTCGTCCAGCCGATCCACGTCCATGTTGCCGGGCACGATGCAGGAATTCTCGCTTTCGTGAACGATGTCCGACTTGCTCTCGCCTTCCTCTCGCAGTTCGCCCACAATCTCCTCGACCAGATCCTCCACCGTCACCAGTCCGGCCACCCCTCCGTATTCATCGATCACGATTGCCATGCGGTTATTCTGGCGCTGCATTTCGCGCAGCAGTTGGCTGCCGCGCTTGGTCTCCGGCACCAGGTAGAGATCGGTTTTCATCAGCTGCTTCACCGTACGATGATGGGCTTCCGTATCGGCAACCTGAAGCAGGTCGCGGGCGTGAACGATGCCGACGATGTGATCGAGATCGCCCTCGTAGACAGGGACACGCGAATATGGGCGTTGCCGGAGCATCTCCGTAAGTTGCGCGACGGTTGTTAATGCTGGAACGGCAAAAATCTCCGGCCGTGGGCGCATGACTTCACGCACAATCTTGTCGCCGAATTCAACCACCGAGTGAATGAGCTGGCGGTCGCTCTCTTCCAGAATTCCCTCGTCCTGCCCGGCCTCTATGAGCGCGTCAACGGCTTCGGAAGGATGCTCGGGCTGCTCACCCGCGTTCTCCGTGCGGGTAAGCGAGACAACGGATTGCAGAAACCCAAGCACCAGCGTCAGCGGCAAGGCAAGGTAGATGAGGGCGCGAACCACGGGGACAAGGGCCAGTAACCAGGCCCCGCGCGTGCCGGCAAAAAGCAAATAAGGCAGAAAGCGATGGAATATAAGAACAATGATGACGATCAGCGCGCTCAACTGCGCGATTTCGCCGATGCTCCAGCGGCCATGATATGCGGAGAGGGCGAGCAGGAGGGTGATGGCTGCCGTGGCAAGCTGCTCCAGCATAGCCATCGAGAGCGCCGCTCGCCAGCGGCTGACCTTGAGCCGGGGTTCAATCTGCTGTTCGAACAGCTCTATATTGTCTTGAAACTCGCGCGAAAGAAACTTGCCCGCTTCGCTGTAGAGCCGGGCGACGTAGGAGACCAGCGTCAGCACTCCCAGCAGCAGAATGAGCCCGCAGATGAACATGGCGCTCATCGCTTCTTACCCCGCCGCCCGGACGCACGGGGGTTCGCGCGCTCGATCAATCCCTCGGGAAGACCCGAGAGCGCTGCGCAGGACAGTCTCCTTGCGCGCCATCCTGCCGTTATCGGTTTCGTGATCGTAGCCGGCGAGGTGGAGCAGGCCATGCAGGATGAGAGTCTTGATCTCGATGGCCGCGCCGTGTCCGAGCACGTCTGCCGTTCTGCCGCGCGATGTCGGCGGATATGGCGATATCGCCCGCATACCGTGGAATCTCTGGAGCGAAACGAGAGCACGTCGGTTGGGTAGTCCAGGTGCGCGGAACTCGCGGTTCAACCGTCTAAGCTCCGCGCTTGAGGCGAGCAGCAATGTGACCTCGCCGTCGAGTTTGAGCGTGCGGCGGCCGCGATTGAGAAAACGCGCCAGCATCGTGCCGCTTACGCCTTCCACCGCTTTGTGAACAATGACCAAGAGCGCTCCGGGGTACTGCCACTGCGACGCCATCTGAAAACACCAATGGGAGGGCCCGCCGGAACCCTCCCATCCATGGTATATCGAATTACTAGTCGCGCGCCGAATGGGACTCAAGCACGGAATCCCCAAGCGAGCGGCCGCGAATCGACGGCATGCCGCCATTGTCGGTGGCGCGAGCCTCGGGACCAAGATCCAGTTGCAGCGACATCTGCTGCTCCTTCCAGACCTTGTGCTCTTCATAGGCATGGACAATCCGCTGCACCAGGTGATGACGCACGACATCGGTTTCGTCAAAGAACTGGAACGAGATGCCTTCGACGTTCTTGAGCACCGTAATCGCCTCGATCAGCCCGCTGCGGTTCGCATTCGGCAGGTCGATTTGCGTAATGTCTCCGGTGATCACGGCCTTGGAATTGAACCCCAGGCGGGTGACAAACATCTTCATCTGCTCGGAGGTTGTGTTCTGCGCCTCGTCGAGAATGACAAAGGAGTCGTTCAGGGTGCGTCCGCGCATGAAGGCGATCGGCGCAATCTCGATGACATTTTTCTCCAGGAAGCGATCCACTCTCTCGGGTTCCAGCATTTCATAGAGCGCGTCATAGAGCGGGCGGAGATAGGGATCGACCTTCTCCTGCAGAGTGCCGGGCAGGAACCCCAGGCGCTCGCCGGCTTCCACCGCCGGACGCGCCAGAATGATGCGGTTGACACGCTTGGAAACCAGCGCCGAGATCGCCATGGCGACCGCCAGATAGGTCTTGCCGGTACCGGCCGGGCCGATGCCGAAAACCATGTCGTTCTTTTCAATCGCATCCAGATAGCGGCGCTGATTGGGACTCTTGGGCTGCACCTGGCGTTTGCCGAACGAGCGCTGGCGACCAGCCTCGGCAAGCCCGCGCAGACTGGCGCTGGGATCGCTGGCTACCACGCGGATCAGCGAACCGAGGTCGCCGTTGTTGAACTGGTGACCGGCGCGCTGCAGGTGGTCGAAGTCGATAAACACCTGCTCAGCGCGCGCAACATCGCTTGCCGCACCCTCAATCTCGATCGAATCGGATTTCAAGTTGATGGCAACGCTGAACCCATCCTCCATCAGGTGCAGGTTTTCATCGCGAGTGCCAAACAGGGTTTCGATTTTCGGGCTGATATCAACGTTTTTCTTCATCGAGACTCGATCACCACCTCAAGCGCATACGCGCAGTTGTGCCGCCGGCCACGGTCCGCCAGACCATTTTGTTTGGAAGTGAAAGGTAGAGAAAAAAGGGACGCAAAGAGATTCGCCGGTGTGCGGAACAAGCTGGCCGGCAAACACGATCCGAAAGGCTCGCCCAAAGACGTGGAGCACTCCCATCTGGCGAGAGAGTAGCCTGACTTTTCCCTCCAGTCAATGAAACTATTTGTTAAAAGGTACAGCCTTGATAACGTGGTACAAACCTCCGGACTCGCTACATAAGTTTTACCCGCTACATAACTTTGATGTATTGGCCATGGGGAAACGCTCACGCCTGCTCACGATTTTATATATTTTAGTCTAATCGCCATGACGCCGGGGTTCCTGGCCGAGGCCACATCCTCGCACGATGGTGGCCCATATTTGCCATCAGTTGGCAAATGTGGGGATATTCCGCAGGTGGCCCATAAGGGGATATTCGGGTAACGAGGCGCACCCCTTCTGAATCAAAGCGTTGGGTGATGATTGCAACCGGAGCGGCGTTTCCCGTACAATCAAGATTCGGCCAATGGCCATTGCTGCGAGTTGACGCCTGCCGGCCTGACCGAACATTTCTTTTCTTTAGAGGATGACTGGAAGGTATGGCTAATCATTTTTCGGCGCTTAAGCGCACCCGGCAAACCGTAAAACGCACCGCAGTCAACCGCGCCAGCAAGTCCCGCCTGCGCTCGGCACTGCGCGAGCTGCGCAGCGCCATGGACGAGGGCGACAAGGCCGCGGCTGAGAGCAAACTCCGCGAGGCGACCTCGGTTTTGGACAAGAGCGTGCAGAAAGGCGTGGTTCACAAGAATACCGCTTCACGCTACAAGGCGCGGCTCACGGCGCGAGTAACGGCAATCGCAAACAAGTAACCCTCCCCGATTTCGAAACGGCAGGTTCAGACCTGCCGTTTTCTTTTGCGCCCAGAACCGTTGGTACATGCACCAATGCTTGCCCGCCTAGTCCAACCTCCTGGTTTTCAAGAGATTTCTCCCATCTTTATCCCCCTCACTTAGTAGATTCCCGGTAGTAGTACTGATTGCTATGGTTGCCGGACCGTCCTAAAATGCTTCTACTCTGGCCGATCTTCGGCCGCCACCGCGACCGCGCTTTTTTGTGGACGGTGGGGGCCTCGGCCCGCTCATGATGACCTCGGCGACGCATATGTGGTCCACGCAACTCGATGGAAAGAAAACGGCGGCTCGCGCCCCTTGGCCTGAGCTGCTGGCGTGTATGCTGCTGTGCGTTTTGCTATGGTCGCCGGTCTACGCGCAAATTCGTCCGGTTCAGGAAGATGGGCGCACGATATTTGTCAACGACGGCACAGTCCCATCAAAGTCAGCCGCCTCGAATTCGGCCGTCCAAACCGCCGAAGGCAATTCACAGCCCCTTGAATACTGGAGCAACACGGAGCACCGATGGAAGCCTCTGCCGCACGCTTCCTCAAGCCTGCTTCGGCGCGCGCGAGTTGCCGCCGCCGAAGTGCAGGCGGCAAAGTCCCGTCCCTGAGAAATCTTCGGCGGCCTCGCCGAGCCAGGGCTCCAACTCGGTGGAGATCGATCGCATCATCGAAGAAGCTGCCGCGCGTCACCACGTCGATGCCAACCTGGTTCGCGCCGTCATCAAGGTTGAGTCGAACTTCAATCCGGCAGCCGTCTCGCGCAAAGGGGCGATGGGATTGATGCAGTTGATGCCGGCAACCGCCCGCAAGTTCAACGTCAGCAACCCCTTTGATGCGCGGCAAAATGTCGATGCCGGAGTCCGGCAGTTAAAGCGGCTGTTGGGCAACTTTGGCGGCGATGTCGGTTTGACGTTAGCAGCCTATAATGCGGGAGAGGCAGCAGTGAACCGCAATAATGGAGTCCCGCCATACCCTGAGACGCGGCATTACGTGCGTCAGATCAGGGGACTTTATGGCGGTGGGATGAGCACCCTGATTTCGTCGGCGCCGATTCGTGTCTCGCGCAACGCCTTCGGTGTGCTCACGTTTACGAATGTGGAGTAGGGACCGGGCGCATTTCTGTCACATGACCCAGATTCTCTCAAAGCGACGAATGTGCCAGGCTGTGATCGGGGCAGCCGTGGTGCTGTTTGCGCTCTGCTCGTTCGCGCGCGACACGCAGCAAAGCAGGTTGGCGGCTCGTACCCAGTTCGCAACTGCCGAGCGCATGCGCGAAGAGCTGAACGGCAAACCCTCCACGCAGCGCACTCGCCGCGAATACCAACTGGTAGGCGACGCCTATCGCAAGGTCTATTTCACATCGCCCGGCAGCTCCAAAGCCGACGCCAGCATCATGGCGGAAGCCGACTTGCTCGCAGAGCAGGGCCGTTCCTTCAACAGCGAAATCGCTCTGCGCAAAGCCATCGCGAAATATGAATTCCTGCGCCGCGAGTATCCCGGCAGCAAGTATCGCTTCGACGCCTTCTTCGCCATCGGACGCATCTATCAGCAGGATCTGGACGAAGCGGACAAAGCCAAGCAGACCTTCCAGGAGTTTCTGAAGCACTATCCCCGGCAAGCGCATGCACAGGAGGCTCGGGACGCCATCCGGGATATCGACGCCGAAGTCGATCGCAAGAGCCGTCGCCCGCAGCCGCGAGAGACAAAGCTGGTGGAGGTGAAGTCGGCGATGCCGCTGGTGACGGGTATCCGCCACTGGTCGACCCCCGACTACACTCGAGTCGCCATCGATCTGGAAGCCGAAGTTAAGTACGAAGCCGGACGCGTGCCGAATCCCGACCGGATATTCTTTGACCTTCACGGAACCAAGCTGGCGCCGGCGCTGATGGGCAAGACCCTCGATGTGTCGGATGGCTTCCTGCGAAAGATCCGTGTCGCTCAGTACCAGAAGGATATGACCCGGGTGGTGCTCGATGTCGACGATGTCAGCGATTACTCGGCGTTTCTGCTTCCCAATCCTTATCGCCTGATCATCGATATACACGGCCGCAACCCGCAGAAGACGACCGTGGTGGCGAAGCTCGAAGCTCCGGTAATCAAACCGGCTGAGGAAGCCGCGAAACCGAAGCAAGCACCGGCCCCCAAACCGGCTGCCCCAGGCGCGGCGTTCGCGAGCGCGGAGTCCACCTCCAACCCGGCGCCGGCAAAAACGGTGAAGACAACGGTCTTTCCTGATGGCACACCAAAGACCGGGGCCGCAAAAATTGCACCCAGCAAGCCCTCGGAAAACAGACCGTCCGATGCCAACGGCATGGATGCCAGCCAGGGGCAGAAAGCGACTCAACGGCCTACGACCAAGCCTACATTCCAGGCCGTCGCGCCACGGGCACTGGAAAAGCAGCAGCCACGAAAGAGTGCGGCAGCCCAGGCGCGCGCCGCTCAGCCCACCGCCGATGGCGAGCGTTCGCTGACTCGCGCTCTTGGATTGAAGTTCGGCCGCATCGTAGTCGATGCCGGCCATGGCGGCCATGACACCGGCACCATCGCAGCCAACGAACTGATGGAGAAAGACCTGGTGCTGGACGTGGCGAAGCGTTTAGGACGCCTGCTGCAAACTCGCATGGGCGCCGAGGTGATCTACACGCGCACCGATGACTCATTCGTTCCGCTTGAGACCCGGACGGCAATCGCCAATCAGGCTCAGGCTGACCTGTTTATCTCGATTCATGCCAATTCGAGCGCAGATCGCGCGGCTCGCGGCATCGAAACCTATTACCTGAATTTCACTTCCTCGGCCGATGCGCTGGAAGTCGCTGCCCGCGAAAATGCCGTCTCAGAAAAATCGATTCACGAGCTTCAGGATATCGTCAAGAAAATCGCTTTGCGGGACAAGATCGAGGAGTCCCGCGAGTTCGCGGCCGACGTGCAGTCGTCGCTCTATCAGAATCTGTCGCTGCGGGATCGCGGGATGCGCAACCGTGGGGTGAAGAAAGCTCCCTTCATTGTGCTGATTGGAGCCAACATGCCCTCGATCCTTGCCGAGATCTCCTTCGTCAGCAATCCCACCGATGCCCGCAAGCTGCAAACCCCCGAGTACCGCCAGAAGATAGCCGACGCCCTCTACAAGGGTGTGACGAAGTACGTCAGCGGACTGAGCGGCGTGAAGCTGGCGGCGCGCACAAAAGAGCAAACGGCACAGCCGAAGGTGCAGTAGTCCCATCCCAGTTTTCGGCCACGCGCGCCTGAGCAACTTTTCGCGGCATCGAATGTAATGTAATGTCGGGCAGCAGTCGGCCGTCTGTTCTAAAGCAATGACCAAATTGGATATGCGGGAATGATCAGTCTTGGGATACACCAACTGTGGAACTGCTCTATTATTCATTGTGATGGCACTTCCATGCCACAAGGACAAAGGCGCCGGGCTTTTCCGGATTTTTTCATGAAGCTGCTGGTCATCCTGCTCATCTCGCTTGCCGTAGCTCCAGCCGTTTTCGCCGGCTCGGCACCGGCTGCCTCGGGCTCTGGCGCTCAAACCGCTGCGGCTTCCTCAAAACAGAACCTTGCGATACTGCCGAACGCTTTCGCCGGATGGGAGCTTTCCGGCGCCGTCCGCAAAGGAACCGACGCGGGCACGATCGATCACGCCCAGAGTGCCGCATTGCGCGAGTACGGTTTCACCGGATACGAGATCGCAACCTACTCGCAGGGCAAACGCAAACTTACCGTGCGCGCCGCCCGCTTCCAGGACGCCACCGGAGCCTACGGCGCTTTCACTTTCTATCGTGTGCCCGGCACGATTCCTGAACGAATTGGAAATCTGGCTGCTTCCGACAATGAGCGCGTGCTTTTTTTCCGGGGCGCGGTGCTGGTGGAAGCCCGCTTCGACCGGGTCACCGCCATGAGCGCATCTGAACTACGAGAACTCGCTGCGGCATTGCCATCCGTGGATGGACCGGCAGCGAATCTTCCGGTGTTGCCCAACTATCTGCCTAAGGATAAGATCACGCCGAGCTCCGCCAAATACGTACTCGGACCCGCCGCTTACGCATCGCTTGCTTTGCCGATCCCCGATAGCATCATCGATTTCGGAAGCAAGCCGGAAATTCTCACCGGAAAAATCGCACAGCCAGGCACCGACGCCACCCTTCTGCTCATCGCATATCCCACGCCGCAGATTGCCATGGAAAGAATGGATGCAATGCAGAAGATGAACCCGCTGCCCGATGCTTCGCTCGTCGTCAAGCGGACCGGCCCGATCGTAAAAGTGGTCTGCGGTTCGATTCCGCCGCAGAATGCGAATGCATTGCTGGCCCGCATCAACTATCAAGCCGAAGTCACGTGGAACGAAAACACCGGGCTGAGCAAGAAGGACAACATCGGAAACCTGGTGATTGCAGCGCTCACTCTCGCGGGCATCATTTTTGTCTTCTCTCTCGGCACGGGAGCGGTTCTTGGCTTCGCCAGGCCGATTGCCTCAAAGCTGTTCCCTCGCTGGGTCCGACCTCCGGGCGAAGAGGCCGACTTTATTCGCCTGAACCTGCGAAAATAATATAAAGCTATAACAATCAACAATTTACGAGTGTAAGTACTGCCGCTAATGAGATTTTTGCACTGCGGTGAATTTGTTAATCAATTGCGTAAGTAATTGAAAACAAATAGATTTGCGTCGGAAAAATTCCTTGACACTCCGTTTCTTAGGCTCATAAGATTTCCTTAGAAAGTTTTGACGGCTAGCCTCCGTTGGAACTATTCTCCCTTGAATAAGAGAAGGTCGCCCAAGTTGCCGGGCGGCCTTCTTGCGTTATGGGAATGTTTTTGCGATTTTTTGAGCGCGGGATTTCCCGCTGGACGAGAAGACGTGCTTCACGAAAGAGTCACGGTGCTTCCGAATAGTTCGTCGGCGGAACGGATTGCATTCAATGCGATTCTGTTTTTACGGCTCACTGCTCCGCTGCAAGCGCCGAAGGCGTTCGACCTGCGACAGTGAACAAGAACGCGGACCCGCCGGGAATTTTTACCTGTTGCGGCGCGGAAAAGACAATCTCGCCGTTTGCCAGGTTCTCATAGCTCACGCCTTGAAAGCCAAGACCGTAGACTCCACAGGCACTGGCGGAAAAAATCCAGACGGACTGTGGGCCCCTGCTCAACGGCAAATTCTGGCAAGCCGATCCCGCGGGGTTGCTCACCCTCGCCAGAACACCACTCCACTGGGTGAAAAGACCGCCGTGAATCGGTTTGCCTACGGTTTCGCCAGACAAGTTTACGACTGGGCCTCCGCCGCGGTAGACCACATCTCCGCCGATCTGAACAGTGGTCCAGGTGGCCGGCGAATTGGTTCGTCCAACGCCAAGGCTGGTTGTATGACCGGAATCGACAACCGCCATAGGCGAAGCGACGGCACGCAGGAGAACATCAAGCGGCAGAGGGGTGTTGCTTTTTCGCGGCAGAAGACGATCAAAGCGCACAGCCACCGTGGCTCGTCCCGAATCCCCACTCACTTCTGTAACCTGGCCCAGCAGCTTGGAGCGGACGGGAATCACTTTTTTGTCGCCGAGTGAAATGGTTTGTCCGATGGTCGCGACCACCCGCTGCCCGGCTTTGACGTGGCGGGAGTCGAGCGTTGTTTCCAGCAGAACGGGAATAACCGTGCCCGGTGGAAGCGACTCCCCGTTCTCGGCTACCGGCGACGGCGCAGCTTTGTTTTGAAGAGTGTTCACCACCGCGCTCTGCCCGGAAAGCGGTGCCGCAGCCACAAACACAGCGAGAATCATCGCGGGAAAAAGCCAATGGGATCTCATAGTAGGTTGCCTCTCCTCGTATTGATTCTAAGCCGGGAAGCGAGGATGTTTTTTCGCGCGTTGTGATTTCCTGCCTCGGGCGCGGTCTTTGACGGAAGAAGCGGGAATTATTTAGAATCAGTTTTCATGCCGACGTAGCTCAGTTGGTAGAGCAGTCGATTCGTAATCGACAGGTCATCGGTTCAAGTCCGATCGTCGGCTCCATTAAGTTCTTGAGCATCTGCAATATGCCCGCCCATCCGGCGGGCTTTGTTTTGGACTGTGGGGGATTTTGTGGGGACTGTGGGGACTCTCACAGGACGGGGAACCGTCGAGCTGAATGGCGGCAACCACGTCCGTTGTGACCCGATCCAGCCTCATGCCGGCCAACGATTCTTTCCCAGCGCTCAGTTTGATCTCTATATAATAGCGCCGCAACTACGGTTTCTTCATCTTCGTCATTATTGACGTAACAGATATTGCGGTGCAGAATGCGCTTCGGGCCAAGCTGTTCAGCGAAGCCCGGGGGTCTCTGCGCTAAAGGAGAGTGGCACACCTTGATGGAAACAACAAAGAAGCACGCTCTCGGCTGGATCGGGACCGGCCGCATGGGATTTGCTATGGCCGAAAGGCTCGCTAAGGCAGGGTGCAATCTGGCCGTATATAACCGGACAAAGTCTAAAGCGGAACCGCTAGCCGGCGGAGGGGCAAAAGTCGTCGATACGCTCGTCCAACTGGCGAACTGCGACATCGTTTTCATTATGGTATCGGCCTCTGACGACCTTAAGGAGGTACTGTTCGGCGCACACGGAGTCGCGAGTTCCGGCAGGCTACCAAAGATCGTTGTCGACTGCTCCTCGGTCTCTATTGAAGCCTCGTCCGAGGTTCGTGGAAAGCTGACTGCCAAAGGCGTCGAGTTTCTGGCGGCGCCGGTCAGCGGAAATCCCAAGGTGGTCAAGGCGGGTAAGCTCAGCGTTGTCGCCTCCGGCTCCAGCCGCTCCTTTCAGCAGGCAAGACCGTATATCGACATCTTCGCCCCTGCCGGCGTCAGCTACGTAGGCGAAGGCGAGTTGGCACGCATCGCCAAGATTTGCCACAACGTCATGTTGGGTGTGGTGGCACAAAATCTGGCCGAAATTGCCGTGCTGGCCGAGAAGGCGGGTCTGCCCCGTTCCGCATTTCTCGATTTCATCAATAGCAGCGTCGTCGGTTCTATCTTCACTCGCTACAAGAGCCCGGCTTATGTCAACCTTGATTACTCGCCCACGTTCACCCCTTTCTTGTTGCGCAAAGACTTGGACTTGGGGTTGGCATTAGCCCGCAAGCTCGACGTGGCCATGCCCGTAGCCACGGCCAGCAGAGAGGTACTTCAGTCCCACATGGGACAGTCTTCGCTGAAGGGTGGGAACTATCAGCAGACGGATATCGCGACCCTGCTTGATTTTGAGGCCCGCTGCTCCGGAATGGAACTTAAACCCGAAAACGTGGAGGTATGGGACGGGCTATCGCCAAAGAAGTAGTTTGCGAGTTTTCTGAATTTCAGAGTTTTGCGATCCTGGGTTCGCTATTAATAAGGGCGCCGGTTCCGCAATTCCTGCCGGATGCAGCTGTTGTGTCCGGTGGTCTCGGAGCAAGAAAGCGCCTCGGGATCAGCGATGCGGTAAGCGTCGGGACAAGCACATCGGAGGGGGAATGAAGTTATATAAAACCGGAGAGTACGTCAACCTGCAAAATCCAGTACCCGATCAATCCTACAGGCCGGAGATCCTTACAGCCGCGCACGGGGCAAAGAGTCTTGGAGGAATGTTTGGCCTTCTTATACCAGGCAGTCAGGTGCCTTACCATTCCCATAAGAACCGTGAATCCATCATTTTCGTAATCAGCGGAGAAGCCGTGGAAGTTATAGACGGCAGAGAGATCCCCATTATCGCGGGAGATGTGCTCTTTATTCCCCCGGGGGAGAAGCACACCACGATCAATCGGTCAGAGAAGGACTTCCGTTATGTTGAATTCTTTACCTGTCCACCTTTAAGCGCCGACTTCGTGGAGGAACAATGAGTTTTAGTTAACAAAAGGATTGAAATAACCTCGCTTGATACATAAGGTCATCTTCGGATGGTCCTTTAGGTGTGACGCCGCCAGGCGCAGGAGAGAAACATGCCACGCAGGTACAACGAGAAAAGACTCACGTTTAACGATGTCAGCTGTGCTGCGGAACAGTTCAGCAACTGGGGAAAATGGGGGCCAGACGATAAGATTGGTACTCTAAACTTCGTCGAGCCGAAAGATATCGTAAATGCGTCCAAGTTGATTCAGCGTGGAAAACTGTTTTCGCTGGCCCTGAATTTCGACCGCAATGGCCCGCAGCGAGGGTTATGGGGAAACCGATTTAATCCCATTCACGTCATGCTCATCACCGGTACGGATGCGATGTCTGACCGGCGGAGCGGCGAAGATATCCCCGAGGGGGATGGCGGCCCGATTCGCTATTCCGATGATATGGTTTCCATGCCCCTGCAATGCGGTACGCAATGGGATGGACTTAGCCACATCTTCTATAGGGGCAAAATGTGGAATGGATACGACGCACGATTGGTGGACAGCGACGGTGCGCAACGGAATGGGATTGAAAAAGTCAAAGGGAAGATGGCAGGGCGCGGCGTGCTGCTTGATGTCGCTCGCTATCTAGGCCAGGAATATCTTGAAGACGGCACTGCGATTACCATGGCAGACCTGGACGCCACGGCGGCCACTCAAGAGATTGAAATCCGCCGTGGAGACTTTGTCATTGTGCGCACCGGCCAGATGGAACAGCGGCTCAAGGCGGGGGAATGGGGCGGATATGCCGGCGGAGAAGCGCCGGGGCTGGCTTTTGAAACCTGCGAATGGATTTACAACAAGCAAATTGCCGCGATTTGTACGGACACTTGGGGATGCGAAGTCCGTCCTCCCGAAACCGTCGACGTGGAGTCACCTTGGCATTGGGTGGTAATTCCTAAAATCGGCATAAGCATGGGCGAAATGTTTTATTTGAAGGAACTCGCCGACGACTGCGCTGAGGATGGTGTGTACCAGTTCTTCTTTACCGCGCCTCCGCTACCCATTACAAAGGCAGTGGGTTCGCCGATCAATCCGATGGCCATTAAATGAGGAGCACGGCTGGTCGGCTGCTCTGCAGGCACGGCTGGCGAGGTGACAATGTCCGAAACCGGAAGAACAAATACCGCATTCCAGTTCCGCGCGGGCACGGGACGCGTGAACTAATCCATACCTTTCCAAACAGGCTAAACGGTCTACGTCGCCGTTTCCAGGCCTGTATTCATGCAGGTCCC
Organism: uncultured Acidobacteriota bacterium; assembly: GCA_963819175.1. Lineage (GTDB taxonomy): Bacteria > Acidobacteriota > Terriglobia > Terriglobales > Acidobacteriaceae > CAWBRT01. The sequence goes on along the minus strand of CAWFVJ010000014.1, from coordinate 5,417 downwards.
AGCTGAACCGCTTTCTACCCTTTTCACACAGCGCAACTTTGTCCATCGGATCAGTTGGTGCGCAGTTCTGCAGCAGGCGGGTGCGCAACAAGAAAGCCATCCCCGGGCCATTGCGCAGGTAGAACGACCAAATTCTGCTCTTGGCGGACGAGATCGGAGGCGCGCCGTCCGGGGTCGAAATGGAGTGCATCATGCCATCCAAGGAGCCATCATGCCACCAAGACCGGACGTGAATAGCCACGAACGCCTCATGAAATCAGGCTGAAAATGCCTATCGATCGCCGGCGAAGAACCAAAAGCTGATGCCGTGGCGGTCAGCCAGAACTCTCAGACTCGCTTGACTATGTTGTATCGATCGACGGATCGCCTCAGTCGTGGTGGCGCCCCGGTGCAAAACCTGTCCTATAGTGCCTCCTTCCCACTCACGTGGATAGAATCACCATCAAACCCTGGGATTAAACATCTAGAAATACGTACGCCGGCCAGAACTATACGCCAGCCACAGCCGTCCAAAGTTTCAGGAAAAGCTCAACCGTCGCCGCCGCGCATTCCTGATCATTGATGTGGTAGTCTCCTTCGACAAGAGCGACTTCCCGCGAGAGCTCTTTTTTGAAGCGTTTCCAGAAATCCCATGTTCGCCGCTTCGTCGTAGAGAGGCATACCTTGGCGATTCATCATGCTGTAGCCTCGCTTCGGTACAATGACAGCACGGGGCCCTTTGCCACGGTTCAGGTGTTCGGCGACGTAGTGCGCCACCGCAGACATCTCTTCCCGGGTCGTTCGAAAGTGCGTGTGCGTCGGCGTGTGCCGGACGTATGGCCGGTCACGCAGGTCAGGAGGGAGGCTGCTCCATTCATGCAGGCGCACGTCCGTGCAGCCGGGAAGAACGATCTGGGGAATGCCCACCTCGCCGGCGGCCGTCAACCGTCCTGGCATCGCAGGCATCAGGCCGTCATACAGGAGATCGGTGAGTTCATGCGGCGTGTAATCTATGACCCCGAGGATGGCTCCTTGGCGGATCAGCTCCTCCATCGCTTGTCCGCCAATCCCGTTGCAATGAAAGACCACCACATCAAACTTGGCTTTCTCAAGCAGTTCCTTCACCCGCATGGTCCCGGGAGTGGTCACGCCGGCCTGCGTAAGGGCGATCAGGGGGAGCTTCTCTAGTGCAGGCAGTCGGACCACAGCCATGGCCAACACAGCAGCTGTGGCCTGGGCAATGATTTTGCGGGTAATGAAATTGAGGCCGGCGATGTCGGCGACCGAGTGAATCATGGTGATATCTTTGGTGCCGACATCGTTCCGAATGTGGTCTTGCCCGCCGCCACCGTCGACACCATGACCTTCGGGACGCCGACGGGCAGGACTCTCATGGCCGCCGTGGCAATCGCCGTCCCTTGGCCTCCGCCGACCGCGATCACCCCGTCCAGCCCGCCCTCCGCGTATTTCCGGTCGATAATCTGAACCACGCCCTCGGTCATCCGTTGTTGCGCATACGCCTTGTCTTTCCGTTGCAGGATCTGCTCCAGGCGCTCGCCGGAGGCGCGTGCCACCTCTTCTCTAGCGATATCCGCGTAGATGACCGGTGTACCGGAAGATCCCGGATCGATGACAATCGGTGTATGGCCTGCCTTGAGAATTTCGTCGCGAATGAACTCGGCTTCCTTACCTTTCGTATCTAGCGTGGCGATGACGGCAATATTCATACCTCACCTTGAGGCGGACTGCGTGAACCGAGCGGGCTGTTCATTCTTCTGCTGTGTCCGCGAAAGCCACGCCAGCGTGTTCTCGTAGTGCTTGTTCATGATCTTCTCCGCTAACACCGCGTCGCGGCTGCGAAGCGCACGCAGAATCTGCCGGTGTTCGCGGACGATCTCGTCAAGCCTGCCGGGCAGCTTCACGCTGGCGTAGCGATAGCTCCGGCTGGCGTCGTACAGGGACCGCACCATAGCTATGAGCCGCTGCGACCTAGTGCCGCTCCAGATGATGGAATGAAACTCCAGGTTGAGCTGCTCCGATTCGTCTTCATCGTGATGACGGCCGAGCTTTTGGATTTTGCGATTCAGTCTTCCAACTGCTCGATTTCGGAGACGCCAATATTAGCGCAAGTCAGGCGTGCGGCCAGACCCTCCAGAACCACGCGAATGCGAAAGACGTCGCGCAGGTCTTCCTCCGAGGACTCTCTGACTACCGCGCCTTTATGGGAATCAGTTTGATAAGGCCGGTCGCCGCCTCCAGCCGCTGGAGTGCTCCCGCACCGGCATTTTGCTCACGCCCAGTTCAGAGCTTAGATCGGCGGTGACCAACCGCTGACCGGGCCGGTACTGCCTTCTCAGGACTCGCTCTTTGATCGTCTCGTAGACGACCTCCTGCATCGTTCTATATCGGTTGCCGCATCCGGCATGGAATCTTCTCCCTCGGCCAACTCGTTTCTGCAAGGTTGGAGCGGTCCCCGGCGAACGGAGTTCGCCGGGTGTCATCAACACGCACCCGTTCTCCGCAAGGGGCAAAATGTTCGCCGGGATACGCGCTGATCACACGCCGCGCATCCCGGTCCACTCGGCACTCCCGCCTAGCGCTTCCGCAGGACCTCCGGTGACTCGTCGTACTTATCGGCCTCGGATGGAATCACCACCTTGAGCGGGGTATAGATGGTGCGCGGCACCGGATTGCGGTTCAGAGCCTGCACGCAGGCCGCGACCGACCATAGCCCTGCTCGTAGACGCCCTGCAAGACCGTGAAGGCCAGTTTGCCTTCCTTTAGTGCGGCCATGGTTGGAGCGCTCAGATTGACGCTGCCCACGATGATCTTGCCCTGCCGTCCGGCTGCAGCCACGGCTTCCGCCGCACCTTCACTCATGCTGCCGCCGACACTGACAATACCGTTCAGGTCCGGCCAGCTCTGCAGCGTATCCTCAGTGACCTTACGGCCTTCGTCAAATTGCCAGTGCGCCGCGATCGCCTTGAAGCGGATATTCGGGAAGTGCTTGGAGATGTAATCTTAATGCCTTTCACGCGCTGGTCGGAGGTTTCCTGCCCGGGGACACCTTCCAGGATCAGCAGCTTGCCCTTGCCACCCATGCGGTCGCTCACGGCCTTGCCGATCACTTGGCCGGCTTCGAAGTGTCGACGCCCACGAAGGACAGGTACTCGTCGCCCGCGCCCAGCGTGTTGTCGTACACAACCGGGATGTCCCGCTCGACCAGCGCAGAAACCGTCCCCTGGCCGCGATCGAGTTGCCGGAGCCAGCACGACGCAGCCAGGCCCTTGGTCATCAGATCTTCCAGAATGCCCGTCTGCTCCTCCATCTTATCGGGCTTGGTAGGAGCGTACTGCATGACGTTGACGCCCAGAGCCCTGCCTGCATTGGCCGCCGCGATCAGGTTCGACTTCCAGAACGGAATGGACTGGACTTCACCACGATGGCAATGTTGTAGCGCCGGGCCGCTTCGATGTTCGGGTTGAAATTCCGTACCGGCGGGCCGGGCGTGCCCTTCATCGCCACCGCCGGCTTGCTGGCATCGGCTGCGGAGACCGCGGCGACGAAGACCAGCATCAGCGCCGCCACGGCCGCCAGGATTGCAATCCGTTTGTTTTTGATTTCTCTCCCTTTCGTTCGTTCCGGAAGACGCAAACGCAGCCGGCCGGAACCCCAGGAATACTCGGTTCCCACCATTTTGCTTCGTTGGGGTGTCGTTACCGCCGGCGCAGAACCTCCGGCGACTCGTCATACTTTGCGGCTTCTCGGCGGCAATCCACCACTTTGAGCTCGGCGTCAGCAAGCTGCCAGGCACTCGGCCCGCCGTTCAGCGCCGTCACGCAGGTGGCCACCGACCAGTAAGCCTGTTCATAGACGCTCTGGGAGATGGTGAAAGCCAGCTTCCTTTTCTCTTTTAGCGCCGCCACCGTGGGAGCATTCACTGTCGAAGCCGCCGATCACCACTTTGCCCGGAATGTTGCGGCTGGCAATGGTCTCCTGTTCGCTATGTTGCCTCTACGCCTACGAATCAGCCCACACAGGTCTCGGCCAGCTTTGCAGCGCGTAGCCTCTCCGCGCGATCTGGCGGCCTTCGTCAAACTGCCAGTGCGCGGAAGATCCACTCGAAGCGGATGCCGGGAAATTCTTGGTGACATAATCCTTGATGCCCTTGACGCGATCGTCCGACGTCTGCTGTCCCGGCACGCCTTCCAGGATCAGCAGCTTGCCCTGGCCCTTCATTCTTTCGCCCACCGCTTTGCCGATGACCTGGCCGGCCTCGTAGCTGTCGACGCCGACAAAGGCCAGATAATCGTCTCCGGCGCCCAGGGTGTTGTCGAACACCACCGGGATTCCCTTCTTCACCAGAGAAGTGACTGGACCCTGGACCGCCAGGGAATTGGCCGGCGCCAAGACCACGCAGTCCACTCCCTTGGTCACCAGGTCTTCCAGAATCCTCTTCTGCTCTTCGACGTTATCGGCCTTCGACGGAGCATATTGCAGCACATTGACTCCCAGCGCCTGCCCCGCCTTGGCCGCCGCGATCAGGTGCGACTCCCATACCGGGATGGCCTGCGATTTCACCACGATGGCGATGTTGTACCTGCGCGCCGCCTTGACGTTTGCATTAAAGTTCTTCACCGGCTGGCCAGGAGTCCCTTTCATCGTCACCTGCACCGCTTTAGCAGTGTTCTGCGCAAAAGCCGGGAGGACCAACGCCAGCATGACTGCGGCCACGATCGCCAGGATTGAGATTGATTTCTTTGTCATTTTTTTTCCTCTGAAATGGATTCAAAGCTTCTCTGTGTTGAGATACCGGCTTCCTTTTTCGCCACTTCCCGGATTCCGTCATTACGTTCCCACGTTGAGCCCCTTTTGCCGCATCCCTGTCGGCGAGAACCGCGCCGATGATCAGCAGCCCCACGACAAGAGATTTCCAGATGGCGGGCACGGCAAGGATGTTCATACCGTTGTGAATCACCGCCATAATCAACGCCGCCACCAGGGTTCCCACCAGATTTCCCTGGCCGCCGGCCAAACTGGTGCCGCCCATCACCACCACCGCCAGCACCGGCAGCAGGTAATTGTCGCCGATTCGCGCCTCGGAGCCGTTGGTGTAGGCAATCAGGACAAGGCCGGCCAACGCGGCGAGAAAGCCGCTGATGACGTAGGCGATGATGACCACCTGCCTGACCTTGACGCCTGACATACGCGCCATCTCCATGTTCGCCCCGGTGGCGAAGAAGCGCCGGCCAAGGGTTGTGTGGTAGAGGACGAAATAACTCAGGATGAATACCACCAGCATGACGATGATCGGCATGGGAATGCCGAACAGGTGCCCGTTGCCGATGAAGCGAAACGCTGGCGGGAATCCGTATATCACGTTGCCGCGCAGGATCAAATAGGCAAATCCGAAGAGCACCCACAGCATCCCGTAGGTT
>CAWFVJ010000013.1:0-652242 GCA_963819175.1 uncultured Acidobacteriota bacterium | reverse complement strand
GCTAGATACCTATGAGCTTCCGACGTTTCGCTCTAACAAGAGCGGAATGATACCTGCGTGCGCAACGCCTCAGGATGAAGCTGCCTCATCGTGGCTTTGGGCAAACAAGTGATAACGCCTGATTACGACAGCTATTTGCTGTTCCTGCCCCCGCAAGATGGCGAAGCCTAGGAAAATTTCTGTGCATTCAAAGCAGCCCAAGGCGGCGAAATTCATCCCGCACGGTGCCCCGAGTGCCCCAAATTCTATTGATCCATTAAGAAACTCAGGTTATAGTCTGCAGCACAGTTCGGCGGCAATCACCGCTCCGATGCTGCATGATCTTCTGAGGAGATTCTGCCCATGAACACTCTCCGCGCATTTTTGTTCAGTTCTGCCCTGCTCGTTCTTCTCGTTTTGGTTGCTGCCGTCCAACCAGCCATTGCTCAGAAGGCTCATGGCATTCAGGAGCACCATCAGACGATTCCAGCCGGGAAAACCTGTTCTAGCTGCCACCAGATGACGTATGCCCAATGGAAAGGCAGCCCGCATGGCACCAATGATGTCCAATGCACCGTGTGCCACGGCGAGATCACAGCACAGAGCGTCGCGGCCACGCCGGCGTTGAGCGTATGCGCCCCCTGTCACGCCGAGCAGGTGGCACAACTGAAGTCTGATCCATTCATGAAACGCAAGACGTGTGTGACCTGTCATCCACCACACACGTTCATGCGGCACAAGAAGGCAGCCGTCGCAGGTAAGTAATACCGGTTCGCGGAGCAGTTGCATTGGTCGAAGAAAGAAACCGCTGATGCCCCACGTTCGCCTGCTGTCGGCTAACGTGGGTAGTTTCGTCGGCTTTTCACGGCAGAGAGAACTTCCCCAGGTTAGCGCCGGAACTGACGAAAAAGCGTTTTGCTACAGGCGGTACAGCCTGCCAAGCTGCGCGGGTTGTCTCAAAAGATTTCATTGGCGGCGCGGAACCTGGGGCACCAGATCAAAGGGCGGCAGAATGTAATTGCTGATTAATCGCCTTCTCACCCGTTTGTATAGAAACCCCGGAACCACGAGCTTTGCAAAAGGAAAAGGGCCGCTTACGCGGCCCTTTCATCTGGTTTTCCGCGGCTGGTTGACTGCGGAAGACCGGGTTCAAATCTACCCCACATTAGCTTCGCCTGCGGCTCCGCAAATGTGGGCCACCTACGACAGATCGCCGCTAGTTCGCGGTTACGGTCAGGGTGGTGGAGTGCTGGATGGCGCCTGCCGCGGCGTTCACCGTGATCGTATATGTGCTGCTGCCACTGCCCGCCGGAGGGTTGGTTTGCGTGGCAGCGGCGCTGGTGCTGGACTTGCCGCTACCGCCGCCGCAACCAATGCTCACCGCACCGAGCGCGAGTACGAGCATCAGCACTACCCAGAAAGCGGTCTTCTTTTTCGTCTTGCCGCCGACGACCAGCGATCCGAATGCTATGCCGAAGAAGGGCAAGGTGAACGCCAACAGCGGCTTGCTTTGGTGCGCCGGAGTCGACGAAGCGTTGGCCGTGGGCACGTTGAGCGTCATGGTGACGCTCATCATCGCGCCGGACGGGGTTACCGTGGCGGGCGAAAACGAGCAGGTGGCGCCGGCCGGCAAGCCGGAGCAGCTCAGGGTCACCGCGCTGTTGAATCCGTTTTCAGGAGTGATGGCGATGGACGAAGTGCTGGAGCCGGACGCGCTTAGCGTTACGCCCGCCGCAGGTGTGGTCAGCGTGAAGTCCGGTGCTCCAGTGGCGGCAGGGCTGCTGCCGGCGGTAGGGCTGCCGCTGCCGCTAGCGGCGGTAACTACAAACATGTCGGCCATGTCGGCGGCGGTGGCAATCGCGCCGGGATACCCCGTGCTGCTCAGGCCGAGCGCCTCGAAGATGGTCCGTCCCAGGTTTTGGTGCTGATAGAGGACGGTCGATTTGTAACCGGGCTTCACGTTCGGCCCGGCCATCACAAAGGCTATGTGTCCGCCGCCATGAGTGGAGTCGCTGGTGGCCGCCTCGTCAAAAGCGATGATCAGCACCCCATCTCCGCCCGGCTGGAAGGCTGGGCTGGCGAGCAGTGGCGCGAGGTTGGTCTGCAAGAAACTGTCTGCCTGGGCCGGGGTGCCGTCATGCGCATCGTGCAATCCGTCGGGAACGATGTAGGACAGATTCGGCAATTGGTTGGCGGCCAAGTCGGTGGCGAACTGGGTGAAGGGCACGATATTGGCGGCTTCGTTGGTGCTGTTTCTGACGTCGGAGAAGTAGGCAAACGGGTTGTGGCGGATGTAGTACTCTCCGTTGCCTCCGCTAGCGGGGATGTTGCCGCCCGTGTAGCCAACCGAAGGCAGCGACTGGGCATAAGACTTCCAGGTCACGCCGGCCGTCAGCATGTGGCGGACGATATTGTCGGCGCTGACCGTCGCGGTGAACGAGTCGTTATCATTGGCGGGGTTGATGCCGGCGGTGATCATAAAGTAGTTGTCGATCGAAGGATGGTAGTTGCCGTAATAATTGGTCGCCTGCGCATATTGCGTCGCCAGGCTGTTCAGGTAGTGCCAAGCCGAGCTGCTGCCGATTACGCTGCTGGCGCTCTCGTTCTCTTCCATCACCAAAACCACGTGACTGCTTGCCGGGACCTGCGCAAAAGTTGCGGTAACCAAGAGGACAACGGCGGCTGCCAGCGTTGCGAAGGTCGTAAATTTTTTCACTGCCACATCTCCGGGAGTGGAAACTCCATGACCGGAGAGTACGGGCGGTTGGCGGAGGCGAGAATGAGGCACTGCTAGTATTCGCGCGGATGAATACACCTAGTTTTTTGGTTCCGAAAGACCTAGTTTTTTGTAAGGTTGTCCTCATTTAACGTGAAACCGCTGAGTCCAAGAGGCTTGCGGGCAAACAGGGCTTTCGCCTTGAAAATAAACGGCCAGAGCTGCTGCTGGAGCAATTACCGCAGAGCAGAGTTGCGCAATGCTCGACTAAGGTGCTTGGAAAGATCGAGCTTCCAGCGATTCTTATATGCGGCTATGCAAAGACACAATCGAATAGGCTCTATTGCTGAGTATGAAGATATGGATGAATTGCTAGAGGTATTAGCAGCGCGCGAAAACAGCAGATCCTTCGCTCCTCCACCCCAACAAGCCAACAGAGGGCTTGTCGGGGACCCCGGCTGCGCTCAGGATGACACCTCGGAAAGAGGCCTGCTGGAGGTGTTAGCGGAATCTCTTCGAACCCACATTAGCCAACTGCGGCAAATGTGGGGCGCCTGCCTGACATTGCAGACTCAGTAGGAAATGCAACTACCCCACGTTAGCCCAACAGCGGGGCGGAACGTGGGGCACCCGAGACGGCGGCGCTTCCCGACCCCACATTAGCTTCGCCTGCGGCTCCGCAAATGTGGGCCACCTGCCCGACTCCAGCAAAAGAGGCTAGAATGGAGCACCCATCAAGTGTATTCATAACCAATGTGAATCAGTACCAGGAGATCCGATGAATCCAGTGACACAGTCCGCAGCTGTTTACAAAGAGGTACTGTACGAAGTTAAGAATGGCGTGGCGTGGGTGACGATCAATCGTCCGGAGGTGTTGAACGCGTTTCGCGAACAGACACTCGACGAGCTGACCGACGCGCTACGTTCAACCCGCAACGACCCCTCGATTGCCTGCGCGGTGGTGGGCGGAGCAGGCAGAGCATTTTCCGCCGGCGGTGATTTTTATGCGATGATGCGCCTGAACCGCGCCAATTCCAGCCATTGGAACGACCGCATGCTCGGGCTGGCGATGACGATTCGCGGGCTGGCCATCCCGGTGATTGCCATGGTTCAGGGAGCCTGCATGGGCGGCGGCCATGAGCTGGCGCTGTGGTGCGATCTGGTGATCGCCTCCGATGATGCCGTCTTCGGGCAGACGGGCGCGACCGTGGGAGCCTGCCCGACGGTGGGAGCCACGCAGTATTTGCCGCGAATTCTTGGCGAGCGGGTGGCGAAGGAGATGATCTTCCTGGCGCGGAAATTCAGCGCCGAAGAGGCCGTGCGCATTGGGTTGATCAACAAGGTGGTTCCGAAAGCGGAGCTGCGCAAGGCGACTGAAGAATGGTGCGAGCGCATCCAGTCGCATTCTCCGCAGACGCTGCGGGCGACCAAGAAGGCGCTGAACTTCGAATCCGACGAGCTCTATGCCGCGTGGCAGCACGGGATGGAGTTGCTCGCCGAAATCTGGGGCAGCGAAGAATCGATCGAGGGCATGAAGGCGTTTCTCGAAAAACGAAAGCCGGACTTCAACCAGTTCCGCATGCGGAATAAGAAGCTGGTTGAGGAATATCTGGCGGGGTTGGCGGCGGATGAAAACCAGGCGAGGAAGAAGTGATGGATGCGTCCGGCGATGGCGGAAAAGGCGCGTTGGCGAAGCTGCGAGTGCTCGATCTTACGCGAGTGCTTGCCGGCCCGCTGTGCGCCATGATTCTGGGCGATATGGGCGCCGATGTGCTTAAGGTGGAACAGCCGGGCCGCGGCGACGATACGCGCAGTTGGGGACCTCCATTTCAAGGCACGGAAGCGGCTTACTATTTGGGCGTGAATCGCAATAAGCGCGGCATGACCTTGAATATGAAGGAGCCGCGCGGGCAGGAAATCCTCCGCGAGCTGATCAAGAAGTCCGATGTGGTGATCGAGAATTTCAAGTTCGGCACGATGGCTGAATGGGGCTGCGGGCAAGACTTTATGCAGAGGGAAGCACCGCAGGCGATCCATTGCACCATTTCCGGCTACGGCTCGCGTGGACCGAAGGGCGCGCAGCCAGGTTACGACTTCCTGCTGCAAGCCGAAAGCGGGCTGATGAGCATCTCGGGCGAGAAGGATGGCGATCCGATGAAGATGGGCGTCGCCATCGTCGATCTGTGCACGGGGCTCTACGCCGCGATTTCGATTCTTGGGGCGCTCAACGCCCGCAACAATGGACACCCCGGACAGCATGTGGAGGTCTCGCTTTACACGACAGGGCTTTCACTGCTGGCGAACGTGGCGTCGAACGCCCTGATTTCCGGCAAGGCGCCGGGCCGCTATGGAAACGGGCACCCGAACATTGTGCCTTACCGATCGTTCCGCTGCCGCGATGCGGATATCGCGCTCGCGGTGGGCAACGATGGCCAGTTTGCGCAGTTTGCGACCGTCGCCAGCCATCCCGAGTGGGCGACCGACACACGCTTCGTGCGAAACCGGGACCGGGTGGGAAACCGCGCGATTCTCGATGGGCTGATCGAGGAGACGCTGATTTGCCGGAAGGCAGACGAGTGGATCGAAGCTTTGCTGGCAGTGGGCGTGCCTTGCAGCCGAATCAATACCGTGCAGCAGGCGCTAACCGCTCCGCAAACCGCAGCGACCGATATGGTGGTCGAGATGGAACACCCGACGATCGGCATGTTCCGCTCTCTCGGCATTCCGATGGCGTTTTCGGCGACGCCCGCGGAGGTACGGTATCCGCCGCCGTTGCTGGGGGAATCGACGGAGACGGTGCTGAGGGAAGTGCTCGGGTTCAGCGAGGGTGAGATCGAGAGTTTACGGGCTGACAAGATTGTGTGAGCAGCCGGGCGCGAAGGAACTACCCCACGTCAGCCAAAAACAGGCGGGACGTGGGGCACCCGGCGGTTCGCACTCGAAACGAAAGGAAACTACCCCACCCAAGCCAAAGGCAGGCTTGAATGGGGCACCCGACGGCGATTTCGTCCCACATTAGCCAAAGGCGGGCAAATGTGGGCCACCTGTCCAAAAACAGGCGGGACGTAGGGGCACCCGGCGGTTCGCACTCGAAACGAAAGGAAACTACCCCACCCAAGCCAAAGGCAGGCTTGAATGGGGCACCCGACAGGCGATGATGCAGAACGATTCAGGGCAAAGGAGATTTGGAGATGCGGGACAAGGTGATTGTGAATGAAAAGGATGCTCTCTTTTACGCAGTCGACTGGGGGCGAACCAAGGGACTGGTGGCGAAGGAATCGCCTGCTTGCTCAGACAAAGTGCAGGTGAGAATCACAGAGTACTTGCCGGGCTGGGTTCACAAGCTTCACGTTCACCCTACTCAGGATGAAATCATCTTTGTCCTGGAGGGAAGAGGCGCGTCGGAAACCGCCAGCGGCAAAAGAGAAATCGGGGTTGGCGATGTCGTGTTTGTTCCTGCCGGAGTCGAACACGCCACCTATAATCCGAACGCCGAAGTACTGAGAGCGATTATTATCAAGTCTCCACCCGACAACAAGTGAGGTGAGAGCGGTGCCCTACCCGCCAACCAAGGAGCCATTAGTTATGGAACACGCAAGCGCAAGCAGCACCGATGCAGGTTTTGCTGTTTCGAATGACGCGCAAGGCCAGAAACGGAGCAGCTATCGTTGGGCAGTCCTGTTCATGATTGCCATGATGGCGCTGATCACGTTTATGGATCGGACGAACATCTCAATCGCGGCACCCCGGATGTCCAAGGATTTCGGCCTGAGCAAGACCCAGATGGGTTTTGTCTTCAGCGCGTTTGCGTGGGCCTATGCGTTCGGACAACTGCCCGGCGGATGGATCACCGACAAACTGGGTTCACGGAAGGTGCTGACGATTGTGGTGCTGTTCTGGTCTGCTGATGACCATGGCGACTGCCCATGCGCTGGGATTTATTTCGCTGGTGGTGATTCGCTTCATCTTCGGGTTGGGTGAAGCTGCTTCCTGGCCGGCCGGAACGCAGGCGATGCAATACTGGTATCCGAAATCGGAGCGCGGCCTGGTCAACGGCGTTACGCACAGTTGCGGCCAGTTTGCTACGTCGATCGTGCCGCTGCTGGGCGTCGCGATTATGACTGCCTGGGGCTGGCGTTCGATCTTCCACATTTTCGGCACCATCGGCATCGTGTGGGCGATTGGCTGGTGGATGATGTATCGGGAGCGGCCGGAGCAGCACAAGAGAGTCAACGCAGCCGAGGCGGCATATATTCGGGATGGAGCGCCGATCGGCGGCCCGGTCAAGAAGAAGGTCGACATTCCGTGGAAGCTGATTTTGACGTGTCCAGCCACATGGATTCTTGGATTTGCCTGGAGCGCATATACCTACACTGCGTATTTCTTCTGGTATTGGATGCCGACCTACCTCTTGGAATTCCGGCACATTTCGCTGAAGAACATGGGCTACCTGGCGCCGTTGCCGCTGTTTGCGGGCGCGCTTGGGGTGGTGGTGGGCGGCATCATCACCGACTACGCCTATCGAAAAACGGGAAATCTCAAGTGGTCCCGGCGCGGCATCTGTATCGTTGCCATGGTAGGCTCGGCGATTTTTGCGATACCCGCGGGCACGATGGATAAAGCGGTGCCGGTGGTGATTTGCCTGATTCTGTGCAACTTCTTTGTCTCACTGTGCTCGGCGGCGACCTGGGCGGTTTCCATCGATATCGCGGGCGGATACGCCGGATCGGTATCGGCCATCATGAACATGATCGCCCAATTAGCCGGTTCGGTATCGGCGATTATCTTTGGCATCCTGGTGCAGAGAGGCTATTGGGTGCTGCCGTTCTACCTGACCTCGGCGGTGACACTCACTTCCGCACTGCTTTGGGCGTTTGTAATCAATCCAGAACGGTCGGTACTGGACCGGTCTTAGGTCAGAATTAGATCTGAGGAACTACCCCAGGTTAGCCAAAGGCGGGCGAACCTGGGGCACCGCGACATCCCCGGCCACCTGTCCCGAGGGAAACTACCCCACGTCAGCCAAAGACGGGCGGGACGTGGGGCACACGGCCACCTGTCGAAATCAAGATCCCACATCTGCTAAATGCGGCAGATGTGGGGCACCAGCCGGGACGTGGGGCACCCGGAGTCTGCAACATGGAATGCGACCGATTCAGGCAGCTCACCATCTAAAATAGAGTTGCATGGCCCATCATCAGCAAACACAGGGCAGTCACGAAGAAGAGGTACTCGGCAAGGCGTACGATGCCCGGCTGATGCGGCGGCTGCTGGGATACCTCAAGCCCTACCGTCTTCAGGTCGTCCTGGCGCTGGTGGCGATCGTGCTCAAGGCGGGGGTCGACGTGCTCGGCCCCTATCTGACCAAAGTTGCCATCGATAAGTACCTGGCGCACAAGCCCGGCGCCGGACATTCTTTTTTCGACCGCTTTCTGAGCTCGCAGCCGCTGACGGGAATCGCGCAGATCGGCATGATTTACATTGCGCTGCTTTCCTTCAGCTTTCTGCTGGAGTTTGCGCAGACCTACCTGATGCAGTGGACGGGCCAGAAGGTGATGTTCGATCTGCGCAGCCAGATCTATCGCCACTTGCAGCAAATGCACGTGGCGTTCTTCGACCGCAATCCGGTGGGGCGGCTGGTCACGCGCGTCACCACCGACGTGGACGCGCTGAACGAGATGTTCACCGCGGGCGTGGTATCGATCTTCGAAGATGTTTTCGTGCTTGCCGGCATCATTGCCATCATGCTCAACATGAGCTGGCAACTGGCGCTGATCGCCTTCGCCGTGCTGCCGCTCATCTATATCGGAACCGCCATCTTCCGCAAGCACGTGCGCGACAGCTACCGGCGGATACGAATCGCCATCGCGCGCATCAACGCCTATCTCCAGGAGCACGTTACCGGCATCGTTCCCTTGCAGTTGTTTAACCGCGAGGAGAAAGCCTACGCCGAGTTCAAGGCCATCAACGCTACGCACATGCGGGCGTTCAAAGACGCCATCATGGCCTATTCGCTCTATTACCCGATGGTGGAAATTCTTTCGGCCACCGCCGTCGCCTCGATCATCTGGTACGGCGGCCATAGGATTCTTGCCGGGACGCTCACGCTCGGGGTGCTGGTTGCCTTCATGCAGTACGCGCAGCGCTTCTTCCGGCCGATTCAGGACATGAGCGAGAAGTACAACATTCTGCAGTCGGCGATGGCATCCAGCGAGCGCATCTTCAAGCTGCTGGACACCAAGCCCGAAATCGTCTCGAAGCCCGGTGCCAGGATGCCCGACGGCCCCGGACACATCGAGTTCGACCACGTATGGTTCGCCTATAGGCACATTCCTCTGGAAGATACGAAACAGTCGGGGCCGGAAGGCAGCGAAACTACCCCACGTCAGTCCAACAGCGGGACGGGACGTGGGGCACCAAGCCAAGACCCACATCTGCTCGACTGCGGCAGATGTGGGCCACCAACCTGGGCGCCCGTCGCCGGGGATTGGGACTGGGTGCTGCGCGATGTCTCGTTCACGGTGAAGCCCGGCGAAACCGTTGCGGTTGTAGGCCACACCGGCGCGGGCAAGACCACTTTGATTTCGCTGCTGCTGCGTTTTTATGACGTGCAGCAGGGCGCAATCCGGCTCGACGGCGTCGATATCCGCGACCTGGATTTGCAGGGGCTGAGGCGCAAGTTCGGCGTGGTTTTGCAAGACCCGTTTCTGTTCTCGGGCACGATCGAGAGCAACATACGCCTCGGGACCGAGAGTGTCGATCTGGCGGCGGTCGAGCGGGCCGCCGAAGAGGTGAACCTCTCCGAGTTCATTCGCTCGCTGCCCGAGGGCTTCCAGTCGCACACCAAGGAACGCGGCAGCACGCTCTCGACCGGACAGAAGCAGCTCATCTCGTTTGCGCGCGCGCTGGCACACAATCCCAAGATACTGATCCTCGACGAGGCGACCTCGAGCGTCGATACCGACACGGAGTTCCGCGTGCGCGAGGCGCTCTCGCACATGGTGGAGGGCCGCACCTCGCTGATCATCGCGCACCGGTTGTCGACCATTCAGCGTGCCGACAACATCATCGTCATGCACAAGGGCAAGGTGCGCGAGATGGGAACCCACCAGCAACTGCTCGTGCAGCGCGGCATCTACTACAAGCTTTATCAGCTTCAGTACAGGGATCAGGAGCTTGCGAACATCACGGTGCCGCAGCCGTTGGCAACCCCGAGCGAGGTGGGAGCGGGAGACGACTAGACGAGGAACTGCGGTAAGTACATGCCGGGCGGTTCAGGTTCAGGCAACAACCTTCACTTGTCAGCTCCAAAAGCGGGACGGGACGTGGGGCACCCGGCCCGGCGATTCTATGTAATTGCCTGATTCCTTTCATCCATTAACGTTATCTACTTACAGTTACAACCTAATCAGTGTCTCTGGAATCCTAAATCGCTAGCAGATTCGTGCGCTCACGGTGCATTGCACCGGAGCGGTTTCAGAGCTGAAAAAGGGTTCCCGGGAGAGCGTCGTGGAAGTTCAGGATTATTACGAGTTCCTTCAAATTAGCCCGAGTGCAGAGACAGATACAATCCACCGCGTTTACAGATTTCTTGCGGCCCGCCTTCACCCCGATAACCAGAACACCGGCGATGCAGAAAAATTCTTCCTGTTGACGGAAGCCTATGAAGTACTGTCCAATCCCGAGCGCCGCGCCGCATACGATGCGAAGCGGCAAGCATCGCAGTCAGTTCCGCTCTCCACGTCTATTGATTTCATGGACAACATGAAGGGTGAGTTGAACCGGCGGTTGGCGATGCTGGCGGTGTTGTATTTTCAGCGCCGCACAAACCCATACTGCACCAGAAGTTTCATTGCGCGAAATTGAAAGGCGTTTGGGTTTTCCGCGTGACTATTTGGAGTTCACGGCGTGGTACCTTGGAACCAAGGAATACATCACCCGGGCGGACAACTCAGATTTCACAATAACGGCTACGGGAGTGGACTTCGTGGAAACGCAACGCGCGAATATTCCGCTTCTGGATAAATTGCTGACCGCTACTAGCGAGGCGTCCCACGCCACCACTGGCAAAGCGCCGGCAAACGCCGACGAGTCATTAGAGGTCTTCCCGAACTGAGAGTTCAGGATAACCAACTGCAATCGCTAAGATCCACTGGAGGGCGGTTGTTTCGTTGAAGCGCGGCCGGCTTTTCGAGCAATCAAGCTGTTGATCCTCGCCAACAGAGTCTCCGGCCCTTCCCCCTTGCTGACAATGCTGTCGACGATCTCATCATCCACCTGGTAGCGGAAAGCCAGTAAAGCAGTTTCAGCGGCGGGATGCCCGGTCAATACGAGAGTCACACAATCCGGGTGCTTCTTGCGCATCGCTTTCACAATCATGAAGCCATCGCCGGGTTCGCCGATGTTCATGTCTGAAATGAGAACATTGAACTGAGCAGACTTGATTTCAGCCAATGCGTCTGCTACCGTGCCGACGCTGGTCACGTCGAAGTTGTGCTGCCGCAGTATCGCCGGGCACGTCTCCCGAATGCTCGGTTCATCATCCACAAACAAGACTCGGACGTTTTCCATTGGCGAAGAGTTCACAGATCCTCCTCCGCGTTGGTTGCATCACGGTGCGATGTTCTATGCGCTAGACTAGCAGCATACCAGTGCTGGCGCCGTGCGGTCACTCATAAACGGGCCGTCTCACTGGTTTGCCCCAAAACGGAACCGCTGCCAAATTCGTCTCAATGGCCCGCAGGAAGCCTGTAAACTAGGCTGCAATGCCGCCAACACTCCAACCAGCGACGGCTCCGGCCCGCCTACTGATCTCCGCCGGTGAAGCCTCCGGCGACCTGCACGGCGCGGCGCTGCTGGCCGCCCTGCGCCAACTAGCTTGGCCCGTGGAAGTTGAGTGCTTTGGATTGGGCGGCGAGCGTCTGCGGGCCGCCGGGTGCGAGACCGTGGTCGACGCCAAAGACGTTGCCGTGCTGGGATTGGCCGAAGTGGTGGCGCACCTGCCGCGCATCTACCGCGAGTTCCGGCGCCTGCTGGCGGAAGTTGACCGCCGCCGCCCCGATGCCGCCGTACTCATCGATTTCCCGGAGTTTAATTTTCGCCTGGCGCGCCAACTTCATCGCCGCGGCATCCCGGTCATTTACTACATAAGCCCTCAGCTCTGGGCTTGGCGCAAAGGACGTGTCAAGCTGGTGCAGCGCCACGTGCGCAAGATGCTGGTCATCTTTCCTTTCGAACGCGAGTTCTACAGCCGACACGGAGTAGAGGTGGAGTTCGTGGGGCACCCGCTGGCCGATTCTCCAGCCACAGGCGCGAACGTCAGCGGGACAGAGAGGGATTCCCGGCAAATTGCCCTGCTGCCCGGAAGCCGCCGCAAGGAGATCGAGTTGAACCTGCCGGGGATGCTTGCGGCCGCCGTCGACCTGCATGCGCGACACCCCGAATTGCACTTCAGCATGCCAGTGGCGTCGACCATCAGCCGGAACTGGCTGACGGAGCTGATTGGCAAGCTGTCCACAACACAGCCGTCCGTGGCACTTCCCCTGGAACTAGCTGCGGATGCCCGGCAAGCGCTGGCCGGCTCGCAGGCCGCCGTTGTTGCCAGCGGCACGGCTACCCTGGAAGCGGCGTTGGTCGGAACTCCGTTCGTCATGGTTTACCGGCTAACGGCGCTCACGTGGCTAATGGGACGGCGGTTGGTCGATGTGCCATTCTTTTGCATTGTCAACCTCATCGCGGGTCGGGAGGTTGTCCCCGAACTGGTCCAGCGCGACTTTACCCCCGTCAACGTGGCCGCCCGGATCGAGCGACTGCTCGCGGATGGTCCGGAGCGAAGGCAGATGCTCGACGGACTTCGCGAGGTGCGAACCAGGCTGAGCGTCGCCGCCGGCGCTTCGGCTTCGATGACGGCGGCGCGGGAAATCCTGAAGGTTATTCAACTTGAGAGGGGAAAGACTGAAGCGGTTCCGCGTACCGCCCCGGACAGTGGCATCCGGGAACAGGAAGGGACGACCAAACTCTAGCCAACGGCGAGCTCGGTTGGCCACCCGGACATTGCAGATCAGAAGGAAACCAACTACCCCACGTTAGGGCAGTACCATGATTGGTGTAGCCCATTGTTCACAAAAGGCGTCATCCCGACCGAAGCGCCTAGCACTCTCGGCCGGAGCAGCCACGCTGCGTACCCGGCATTGCACTCGATAAGCAAAAAGCTGTTCGGGCGCGGAGTGGAGTGATCTTGTGGTTCTGCAGCAAAAAGAACCCACAAGATTCCTCGACTTGCGACGCAAAGCGTCGCTCGCTCGGAATGACGTTCATCGCTCGGGATACAGCATCTCTGCAACTGCTCTAGCCCGATGTGGGCGGAACGTGGGGCACCCGAGACGGCAGCACTTCGATCCCACATCTGCTAACTGCGGCAGATATGGGGCACCAAGCAATTGAAAATAGCACGACTACCATCTTTTATCGGGGTTTGAACATCAACTTACAATGAAGCTTCAGGAGCTTCAAGAAACATGCATCCACGTCAATTTTTGGGCCCCTCTTTTCACGTGCAGCCTCGTCGCCTGCCGGGAATCCTGTTCGCGCTGATCTGCCTGATAGTTGGCTTGACCCTAGCCTTGCACGTGCGGGCTGCGGCGAAAAACCGCATAGAGGTCAACGACTACCAGATTGACGCCACCATTAACCCGGCGAAGCATCATCTCTGGGCGCGCGCGCAGGTCAAGTTCACCGCACTGGACGACGTCACCGTCGCAGTTTTTGAGCTGCACAATGACTTGCGGCCATCCAAGGTCACTGACGCGGAAGGCCACGCCATGCAAGTCGAGCGCGTCGCGCAGGACTCCACCGTACGCGTTACGCTGCCCAATGGCTTGCAGAAAGGCCAGTCGAGCACGCTCAACTTCGAGTACGAGGGCGACCTGATTTCCGCCGAGGACAGTCCGGTTGCAGGGTTGAAGCTGGCTTATGTCGGCGACCCTTCGAGCTACCTGCTCTACGCCGGGCGCTGGTTCCCTGTGGTCGGCTACGGCACCAATCGCTTTACCGCCACGATCCGCGTAACTGTGCCCGAGGGCTATACGGTGGTGGGCAGCGGCAACAATCAGGCCGCGCCGGTTGCGGCTAAAACCCCCGCCGAAACCGGCAAGCCCGCCATGCGTGCGCGCACCGGCAGCGCCGAGCCCGTTCGCAAAACCGGAGCAGCAGCGGCGCCAGCCGAGAGCTCGGCGTCCAAGTTGACCGGGCCGCAAGTGACCTACACCTTCGCGTGGGACAAGCCCAGCTTCCCGGGTACGCTGGTCATCGGCAAGTTTGAAGAGACGGAGATAAAGGCTGGCGCTCTTGTCATCCATGTTTTCTTTCCGGCGGAGCATAAGCAGCAGGCGCAGGAATATGGCGAGGTTGCGGGCAAGGAGTTCAACTTTTTCACCACGCTCTACGGCGTGCCCATGTCGACCGACGTGAAGGTGGTTGAGCTTCCCGACGACACGGTGCCTGCCGCCTGGGCGCCGGAGATCGCAGCCATTTCCAGCCGCGTGGTTGGCGGCAAACTGAACTATCGGCTGCTGGCCGACATGATTGCGCACCAGTGGTGGGGAGTGGCCGTCTCACCCGCAACGCGCAATGACTGGTGGATCACCGACGGCCTGCCCCGTCAGGCTGAAGCGCAGTACGTCGAGCACGTCTCCGGCCGCGGAGCGGAGGAAGAAGCAGTTAAGGACATGGCTGTCGGCGCACTGGCCTACGACACGGTTCCGCTTGGCCAACTGGGAACCCTGGCAGCCATTCGATCCGAACTTTCAGTCGCTTGCCGTGGACAAGGGCGGCATGGTTTTCCACATGCTGCGGTGGGTTATCGGCGAGCAGAACTTCGATAAACTTGTGCGCAGCTTCGCCGAGCAGTTCCAGGGCAAGCCGGCTGGCGTGGACGATCTTGAAAAACTCACGGACGAAATTTCCGGCGAAAAGCTGACCTGGTTCTTTACCCAGTGGCTGGATTCGACCGGGGCTCCGGAATTTAAGAATAAGTACACCATCTACCGCACCAACAAAGGCTTCCGCGTGGTCGGCGAGATTCAGCAGGACCTTGACCTGTTCCGCATGCCGGTCGAAATCAAGATCGATACCGACGGGCAGACGGAGACCAAAAAGGTCCAGGTGGTCGGCACCAATTCCGCCTATACGATGGAGACGTTTGGCAAACCGCGGCTTATCGTCATCGATCCCGACAACTACGTGCTGAAGAATACTCCCGAACTGCGGCTGCGGACGGCCATCATGCGCGGCCAGCAACTGGTGCGGCAGGGCAACCCGGCGGAGTCTCTGAAGGAATTCCAGAAGGCGCTCGACATCAACAAGAACAGCTCGCTGGCCCACTATAGGGTTGCCGAGGTCTTCTTCCAGCAGCGCAACTATCAGGCTTCAGCGAACGCCTATCGCGAGGCCCTCAACGGCGATGACGAACCGAAGTGGACCGAGGTCTGGTGCCATCTCCAGCTCGGCAAAATCTTCGATATCACCGGGCAGCGCGAGCGCGCCGTCAATGAGTATCAGCAGGCGCTGCAAACCAAGGACAACACCCAGGGTGCTCTCGACGAGGCCCACAAATACCTGCAAACACCGTTCACGCGCAGCAAGGACGACAAAGGGATGTGAGGGCGCCGAGTGAATTGAAATCAATATCCCACATCTGCTCACTGCGGCAGATGTGGGGCACCTGCGGGAAGGAAGACAAAGGGATGTGATGGGGTGCGCCCGAGGGTGTGGAGTTCTGTACTTCCCACATTTGCCAACGGAAGGCAAATATCTGATGAAATCAAAGTCTCACATCTGCTAACTGCGGCAGATATGGGGCACCGTCGAGGAAACTACCCCACGTCAGCCAACAGCGGGCGGGACGTGGGGCACCCGGCAAGACAAGAAACCCCACCCTTCGCCAAAGAGGCGACAGGGTAGGGCACCCACATCCGCAACCTCTAACAAGCTTCGTTACCGTGCGAACTTCAGGCCGCTGAGCGCGCGTGCCTTTGCGGCGTCGACGCCATGCGAGAGCAGCAGCACCTGAAAAATTTCGCCGATGCCCGCGGGGGTGACGAGATGCTTCAACTGCATCGCGACCTTGGCTTGTTCCTGCGGCAAATGACAATCCTCGAAGGCTTCCGCAAACTGCGTTGGTTCGCCCACTCCCATCAGGAATTGCGATTGCGTCAATAGCGCCAGGTCGTCGAGGCCGCCCTGGCTGGCGACGGCGCGCAGAGCCGTGAAATTGACGTGCGCGGTAATGTCCTGCTCGCCCGGAGCCTCGTAGGGATTGCCGCCGGCACGGTGCTGTCGGTAAGTCATGAGCGTGTCGAGATGGCGTCCGGCGAGCTGCTCGGGGCGCGTGTAACCGTAGTCGATGAAGAGGGCGAAGCCGCGCCGGCCACCCAGCAATCAGAGCCTTGCTGGGACCCCCGAGCCGGCAAAAGCGTCGGCGATGCGGCGCATCCATTCGAGTCCGGCGAGCGAAACCTCGACCCGGCCGCCTACGGGCGGATGCACGCCATAGCGGTCGACGTATTCGAGTACCTGCGGACGCGGATCGACGGTTTGCTCGGTCAGGGCTCCGTCGGTTTCCGCCACGCGAAGTTCGCCGTCGGCGGTGAGCACCTCCACGGGAAGCGCGTCGAAAAATTCGTTGCCGAAGACGATCAGCGCATCGCCGCCCGGGGTCCCCGCTACGCGCTCTTTTGCGCGTTGTGGGGTGGAGCGCGCCAGGGCCGGAGCGAAATCGCTGTCGATGGTGACCTGTCCGGTGGCGACGAACTCGGCCAGTCGCTCCTGCTGGCGCTGCCGCAGCCAGGGCGATGTCTCGACAAGTCGATAGCGGAGCGCCCGCAGGAACTCCGGATGCTTCTTTGCCGCCCAGTCGAGCACGTCTCGGGCGAAGAGGCCGCGCCCGGGACCGAGTTCGATGAGATCGACCGTGGCGGGTGAGCCGAGCGTCTGCCAGAACTCGACAAATTGACGGCACAGCAGCCGCCCGAACAAAGCATGCACGTCCGAAGAGGTGTAGAAATCGCCAGCTTTGCCGAACTGCTCACGCGGGCGCGCGTAGTATCCCAGCTCAGGCTCGTACAAACACATGGCCATGTAGCGCGAGAAGGGTATCGGCCCTTCGCGGCGGATGAGGTCGACAATGCGTTGGCGCAGCGGATTAGCGGTCATCTGTGGTCACGGTTCAAAGACGCTATCTTCGGCGGGCAGCTCGCGGTTGTAAGGAGTGCGGGTGAACATTTCGACGAAATAGTCGTGCATGCAGTCGTAGAGCTGGCGCTGAAAAGCCCATTCGAATTGCGGATTCTCGGCATCGCGCGGATGAACGTAGAAAAAATAGGTGTGCACCGGAACCGGCGGATTCTTGAATCTTATTGCGACCTGAACCTGCGCGTCGTGGAGTTCCGCCTCGAAGCTCAACAGCGGATGGTCGTAGCGCTCCAGTTGCTGGCGGACAATCGCGAGATGTTCCGAGCTCGATGCCATGCAAGGGATTCTAGCGCGGTTTTGGTGGGGACGTATCGCAGGGTGGTGTGTAGAGATATTGTGCGGCGGAAGAAACTATCCCACCCTTCGCCAAAAGCAGGCGAAAGGATGGGGCACCCGCTTTCGACCCCACATTAGCTGCGCCTGCGGCTCCGCAAATGTGGGCCACCATCGAGAAAAGCAGATCCTTCGCTGCGCTCAGGATGACACCCTGAAATAGATGTGGCGGTTAGGGGACTGCCGCGCTCGATGGTTTTAATACGGGAGGTATGCAATTGAGCTGTCCGGCAGGCTGATCCGGCAGCAACGGCTTGGGCTCTTCGTAGCGGCTGGGGGCAGGGAACTCGCGCGATGCGCCAGGATCGAAGAAACCCTGCACGTGTACGGTCATTCCCTGAAGCGAGCGCTTGTTACCCTGTCCGGCGCGAACCTCGGGACCGAAGATCACGTTGGAGAGGGTGATCGTCAGCCGCATGTCTCGCAAACGGAAATTTCGCTCTGCGCCGTAGTCCGGGTAGCGGTAGCAGGGTCCGATGACCTGGTTCCAGTTGAAGCCGGCCTGACTTGCTTTGCCGGAGCCATCGGTCAGCAACTGGGTATCGGGAGCCTTCGTCGCCCCGGGAAGCGAAAGGCGGCACTCGAACTCGCGGGTGTAGTGAAAGCCTTCAGCGCGGGCGCGAACGTTTTCTGGGCTGGCGCATTCGAGGATGTAGGCGGGCTTGCCGTTGACGCCCAGAATCGGCAAGTTCAGGTACATATTCTGCGGCCGGCCAAAATTGTAAATGCGATCGAATGGCTGAATGCGTGGCCAGGATTCGGCATGAGCCATCCCCACAACCAGAAAGCATGCGGCAAGCACAACCATCAATCTTCGTGACATGGTGAGCGTTCCATTGCAGCCCCGGGCCGCGCAGCCGGCAGCTACCGACTTAGGCCTTGTTGCCAACGGCTGGTTTTTCCACGCCACCGTGCGTAACCGCGGCAGCGGCATTGAGTTCGGGATAATCGTACACGCCGTGGCCCGACTTGCGGCCGAGGCCTCCAATGCCACGACCCATTACGCCGGCCCCAATGACGGCGATAGTGTGCATTGCGGCCATCAATCCCCTCGATCCAGAGCTTCCAATATTTTGAGGTAGTTGGGATCAGAGTTTCGCATGTACTCGGAGAGACGCTTTTTTTCGTCAAGTTCGATGAACGCGCTTGCGGTCTTGATCCGCCGCAGGGTCGTGGAAATATCGTCGACGTAGTTCATCAAGCGAATCAGTTCACCACTGGATGCCATGGTCGTCCTTTCAACAGGTGGGGTGAGTGAGGGTTCGCAAATAATGATGCGCGCTCCCCGTAGCGGGCAACCCGCTATTTTCGGCGTTGACGGTGAATTAGTAAAGCGGCCGGAAGGACTGGCGCAACAAAAAAGGTGAACACCAGTCGAAGTGGGCACGTTGCCGCAACTACTCCATGTTAGCCCAATCACCCGTCGCTGGCGAACGGATCACTGCCGCCGATGCGGGATGGCCCAGGGCGCCCCCAGGTTCGCCCGCTTTTGGCTAACCTGGGTTCTTTCGGTGGGTTGTGCGCGGATGGAGAATTGTGCTCAACACCAACGTCTCAGCTTCGAGGCTTTTTCTTTAGTCTCTTGGTGCTCGCCCTTGAACTCTTCGGCCTCACAGGCCGTGAAGCTTTAGCCTTCGCAGTCTTCGAAGTTTTTGCCGCAGCGCTTTTCGATTTGAGTGCAGGGTCTTCGGCTGCCCTCCACAGATACCAGCTCGCGATGCTTCGCCACGGCTTCCATCGCTCGCCCTTCTTCAGCATTTGCTGCTTGGTGGGCATGTCGGGCAGGCGATAGGTTCGCTGGAACCCTTTGCGCACCCCGAAGTCGTCGAGAGGCAGCACGTCGGTGCGTCCCAGGCGGAAGATGAGCAGCATCTCGACCGTCCAGCGGCCTATGCCGCGCACCTGGCTGACGCGCTCGATGATCTCCTCGTCGCTCATCTTGTCGATGGCGCTGCCGTGCGGCACGGTGCCGTCCAGCGTCTTGGCCGCAAGATCCTTCACCGCCAGCATCTTGTTGCGCGACAAGCCCGCCGAACGCAGGCGCTCTTCGGTTTCGGCCACGATCTGCTCGGGAGTGGCGAGCGCACCTGGAAACAACTCGTCCACGCGGCCCAGGATCGCCGCCGCCGCCTTGCCCGCGAGCTGCTGGTAGACGATCGAGCGCAGCAAGGAATAGAAGATGGAGTGCTCGTGCCGCAATTTCAGCGTGCATGGCCCGACGCGCTCGATCAGTTGCGCCATGCGGCGGTCGGCCCGTTTGAGGTGCTCGGTGGCTTCATCTAGTAATTTGGGCTGCATAATTGACGATTGGTTGTCCCTTCGAATTTTGCGATGGTTTCAGGACCATTAAACTGTCCCACCTAGCGCCGCTCTCAAGTTTTCAAGTTCCTTCGCTCCGCTCAGGATTTCGGCAGGCGACTCAGACGCCGCCTTAACGCCTCAACTTCGCTCGCTGCGCTCCCTCAGAATGACACTCCCAAAGGGCATTTGCCGCACTCTACGATTCCGTTTCTTCCCGTTCCTGCTCGAGTGCGCTGAGGGTTTCGTCCTCGACGTGCCATTTTTTCAGAATTGGGATGATCACCCCTGATGAGAATCCGGCGCGTACCAGCGCGCGGAAAATGCGTGCGGCCTGCTTTTGATTCGCCGGCGCGACGATGCGCTTGCGAGCCAGAAAGGCGCGCGCAAGCTTTTCCTCATTCACGCCCTCGTACGCGGTTTTCACTGCGTGTTCGATCACGTCCGCATGCATGCCCTTGGCCCTCAGATCGCGGACCACGCGCATGCTGCCGAATTTTTCGTTTTCCTTGCGAAAGGAGGAGTAAGCAGCCGCGTATCCGGCGTCGTTCAGGTAACGCTGTTCCTTCAGGCGCGCGACGACCACCTCGATCAGCAGCGCGCCCTCCGGTTGATGCTGCACGCGAGGCCGCATCAGGCGCTTGAGTTCGGCAACCGTGCGCATGCGCCTGCCGAGCGCCCCGACGGCGTACTCGTAGAGCGCCTGCTCGTCATAGTGCCGCGGAGTTGGCTTGAAAGGCATGGAACCAGTTTGGCCGAGCCGAGTCGCTGCTGCAAGCGCAAATCACAGCGCCTCGGCCACGCGGCGAGCACGGCTTACCAGCGAAGCACAATCCCCGCTCCGGCGAGTGCGTGCGTGCCGTCGTTGAAGTGTATGGCATCGAACTTCAAGCGAAGGGCAATGCGTTTGGTGCCCACGTCGACGCCGCCTCCGGGCAGTACCCCGAGATAGTTGTTGCTGAATTCGCGCGCTTCGCCAACCAACAGATGAACGTAAGGGGTGAACAGGGCATCGTGCGTAGCGAACATGACCTTGGGTCCGCCCAAAACCGTATAGACATGGACTGAATCCTTGCTTGGGTAGAATCCGCCGACATCGCCCTCCAATCCAAAGTGCTTTGCGGCGAGAAATGCGGCAGAGAAGTTGAACCCATCTTTTCCGGGGGTCAGGTGATCGTAAGCGCCCGAAACTTCCATATGCTGTGCGAAGGTGCAAAGTGTCAGCAGGAAAGGGACGCAGCAAACTAAAACGAACTTTCTCATTTCAGCTCCTCACACGCCATCAGGCGGTCAAGCCGATGCGGAGTTCGCGGACCTCCAACTCACCCGCTCCATCCGCAATAAGGCCAATTGGCGACAAAGGGTCGCATGTTGCCGCGGGAAATGGCCAAATCTATCTCTTGGATGGCGGCAAACCGCCTAAGTTTTGCACTTCCCGCGCCCATACCGTTATCGGACATTACAAGACATCAGCTCCGGCACAAAAACGGACGAGCAGAAAACGAGTGCTCAGGCCGAGTACCTGTTAACCGAGTACCTGTTAACCGAGTACCTGTTAATTTAATCCTGGAGACTATTTTCTGGTAGCTGTTTCCGCTTCTTTCTTCGAGTAATGGGTCTCGACGTACTCGTCAAGGATGGCCATGAACTCTTCCGCGATCTTGTCGCCGCGCAGCGTTGTCATCAGGCGGCCGTCGACGAAGACGGGAGCTTTCGGTTCCTCGAACGTGCCCGGCAGCGATATGCCGATGTTAGCGTGCTTGCTTTCGCCGGGGCCGTTCACCACGCATCCCATCACCGCCAGCTTCATTCGCTCGATGCCCTCGTACTGCTTTCGCCACGCCGGCATCTGCTCGCGCAGGTAGTCCTGAATGCGCTCCGCCAACTGCTGGAAGTAGGTGGAAGTTGTTCGGCCACAGCCCGGGCAGGCGGTCACCTGCGGAACGAAGCTGCGGATGCCCATCGATTGCAGTATCTGCTGCGCCACGCGGACCTCTTCGCTGCGGTCGCCGTTGGGCGCGGGCGTCAGCGAAACGCGGATGGTGTCGCCAATGCCTTCCTGCAGCAGAACGGCCAGTCCGGCGGTACTGCTGACAATGCCCTTGGCGCCCATGCCGGCCTCGGTGAGCCCCAGGTGCAGCGCATATTTGCAGCGGGCGGCGAGCGCGCGGTAAACGTCGATCAGGTCCTGCACTCCGCTCACCTTGGCGCTAAGGATGATCTGTTCGGGCGGCATCCCATACTGCTCGGCGCGTTCGGCCGAGTGCAGGGCGCTGGCGATCATCGCTTCCATCATCACGTCGCGAGTGTCCAAGGGTTCAGCCAGCTTGGAATTCGCGTCCATCATGCGCGTCAGCAACTGCTGGTCGAGCGAGCCCCAGTTCACGCCGATGCGCACCGGTCGCTGATTTTCAATGGCGACCTCGATCATGGTGCGGAAGTTGTCGTCGTCCTTGCGGCCTATGGAGACGTTGCCGGGGTTGATCCGATACTTGGCCAGCGCCCGCGCGCACGCCGGAAACTTCTTCAGCAACAGGTGGCCGTTGTAATGGAAGTCGCCAATGATGGGCACCTGCACGCCCTGTTGCGCCAGCCGCTCCACGATCTCCGGCACGGCCTGCGCGGCGGCATCGTTATTCACGGTCACCCGGACCAGCTCCGATCCGGCGCGAGCCAGTGCGGCCACCTGGGCGACGGTTCCGGCAATGTCCGCCGTGTCCGTGTTGGTCATCGACTGCACCACGATCGGTGCATCTCCACCCAGCCGAACCCCGCCGACCGTGGCTGTGTACGTCTTTTTGCGCTCAATCTTCGGCATACGAATGTGCTTAGTTTACCATTCGAGACCCTGAGGGGCGCCGCTTCGCCGGGGTATTCTACCGGGTAGGTGGTGAGAATGCCTGTTCTACGCAGTCACCCAAGTAATTGTTGGCAAATCAACACCAACTGAGGATACGATATCGGGACTTCGATGAAACAAATAGTTCGCCAAATCTTGCAGCGTCGGCCAGAGGCACCCGTGATCGGGTACCTACCGTTCACTTTAATCGTGGGGTGGTTCTTTTTCTACGCCGTCGATTTTCAGAATGAGGATGATTCTAAGATTTTTGGCATTCTACTGCTCATGTGCTTGCTGCAAATGCTCTTTCGGTTTGTACTCGGCTGGTCGTTGCTTCTGTTGTTATCTGCATGCATTACGGTGATGCTTGCAGCTTTTGGGGTTGGCCGACACGTTAGTGATTTTGTGATTTCTCTCTCAACCTGTACAGTCTCGACAATTGCATTGTGGGTGTTTCGCCCCAAGCCACTGTTGCGAACCCCTCCCGCTGTCGCCAGAGATGCCTGCGACAACAGCCATGCGTAACTGGCGAAAATCGCCTTAGCAACTCACCCTAATGATAATGAACAATAAATAATTCAAGGTGTCATCCTGAGCGGAGCGAAGGATCTGCTGTTCTTCCGGTTCCCGCGCTCAGGTCGTCCCATGTGGGGTTCTCGCTGCTCGATCAGCGTGATCTTCTTCTCTCGTCGCCAGCCCTTGAGTTCCTTTTCGCGCGCTATGGCTCGCCGTACGTCACCGTGCATCTCGAAATAGAGCAAGCGGTCGATGTTGTAGCGCGATGAGAAACCGCGCACGAGCTTCTGTTTGTGTTCAAAGATGCGGCGGTCGAGATTACCAGTTACTCCGATGTACAGATTCCGGCTGCGGCTGGCGAGGATGTAGACGTAGTACATGGCGATTCAAACAGCAGATCCTTCGCTCCGCTCAGGATGACACCTCATAAACAGGTCTGACTGCTGGCTACAACATCGCGCTCAGGATGACACCTCAACCAAAAGGACGACACCACGTGCAATATCCCTTACTGCACGTGGTGCGTGATTCCCGGAATCACTTTCACAATATCGTTGAAGATCACCATGCCGGCGAACAGGATGAGGCAGACAAAAGCGGCTTGGTAGATGCGTTCCTTGATGGGCTGGCTGATGTCGCGCCGTATGACCGACTCGATCAGCAGCAGCAGGATCAATCCGCCATCGAGGATCGGGATGGGAAACAGGTTGAAGATGCCGAGGTTGAGGCTGATGGCGGCCATCACCTGCATCAGCGGCGTCCAGCCCTTCTGTTGAGCAGCCATGCCGCTGACGCGCGCGATTCCGATCGGGCCTTCCATCTGCTTGATGGAGATCTTGCGCTGCATCATCCGCTTCACCAGCTCCAGAATCAGCAGCGAGTTCTTCTGATTCGAGTCGATGGAATGGGAGAGCGCCTGCATGAATGGCAATTTGTCGACGCGAACCGGCATCGAGAGAATGCCGATCCGGTAGACCTTCTGGCCGTCGTCGCTGGTGGTGAGTTGCGGCGTGACGGTCAGGTCCAGTTGCTGGCCGTTGCGCTTTACGGTCAGCACCACCGGATGGTTCTTGCTCAGTTGCAGCTGGTGCGCGAGGCTCTGGGTGGAACGGACAGGCACGCCGTCGGCGGCGACGATGTCATCCCCGATCTGCATTCCCGACTTGGCTGCCGGCATGTCCGGCTCCATTTGCGTGACCGTGAACGGCTGTTGAGGCACCAATCCCGCTTCGCCAAATTGCTCCTTGCCGGCCACTTCGGGAACGACAGTCTTCGGCAATTGCTGATCGCCCCGCTGGATGATCAACTCCACCGGCGAATTGGGACTGATCATGATCTTGGAAAGAACGAACTCCCAATCGGGATTCCGGGTCGAGCCGATCTGAGTGATCTTGTCGCCGGGCTGAATTCCCGCTTTTTCAGCGGCACTGCCAGGGGCTACCCAGCCCACCACAGCGGCCTGATCCAGATAAATCGAGTGCTCGTAGTGCACCATGTAAACGAAGGTCAGCAGTCCGATCGCCAGCGCGATGTTCATGAATGGCCCGGCCAGCGCGATGACCACACGCTGCCACCGGGGATGGGACATAAATTCCTCCGGCGTGCCGGAGCGCTGGTCCAGAGGGTTTTCCCCCGACATCTTCACGTACCCACCGAAGGGAAGGAGGGAAATCCGGTAGTCGGTATCGCCCCGGCGGAATCCGGCCAGCCGCTTGCCAAATCCGATGGAAAAGACCTCGACGCGCACCCCAAACAGCTTGGCAGCGGCAAAATGACCCCATTCATGGACCAGGATCATGACCGCCAGGACAAAGAAAACCGAGACGATATCGTAATAGAGAGCTGCTGCCATATTCAGGAAACACCCTTTTCGGACAACTTACGGAATCCGCGGCTGCGCTGCCGCACTACCCGAGAGGCCAGCAACCGTGCCTCGGCATCCACCGAAAGTACTTCATCTATAGATTCAGGTCTGCCCGTAAGTGTTTCTTCTAAAACTTCCTGGATCGTCGCCGGGATGCCTTGAAAGGGTATTTCACCCTCCAGGAAAGCTGCCACGGCCACCTCGTCGGCGGCATTGAGCGCAATGGTTTGCGTGCCGCCGGCCTCCGCAGCCTCATAGGCCAACCGAAGGCAAGGGAACTTATCGAAATCGGGAGGAAAAAAGTCCAAATGGCGCAGCTCCGAAACCGGGAAGCGCAGGTCGGACTCGATCCGCTCCGGATACGTCAAAGCGTACAGGATGGGCAAGCGCATGTCCGTCACCGATACCTGCGCCAGCAGGCTGCCGTCGATGAACTCGACCATCGAATGCACCGTCGACTGGGGATGCACGATGACCTGCACCTGCCGCGGCGGCAGATCGAAGAGCCGGCACGCCTCGATCACCTCGAACCCCTTGTTCATCAACGTCGCCGAGTCAATTGTAATGCGGCGGCCCATTTTCCAGGTGGGATGATTGAGCGCCTGTTCCACCGTAATGGCCGCGAACTCCGACGCCGGAGTGTGCAAGAAAGGACCTCCCGAAGCGGTCAGCCAGACCCGCTCGACCTCACGCAGACGCCCGCCGCGCATGCACTGGTGGATGGCATTGTGTTCGCTGTCGATGGGCAGCAGCACGGTTCCACTGCGCCGCGCCTCGGCCGTGATGAGTTCACCGGCCGCCACCAGACATTCTTTATTTGCCAAGCCAAGCGTCTTGCCGGCCTTCACGGCTTCGTAGGTGGCTTTCAGGCCGGCGACACCGACAATGGCGCTGACCACAAAATCGACCTCCGGATGAGTGGCGGCGGCAACCGTGCCGGCCTCGCCCCAAACCACCTCCACATCCGTTACTCCGGCCCGGCGCAACTGCTGACGAAGTCGCCCGGCACCTTCTTCCAGAGCTACCGAAACAATACGTGGGCGCCAGCGGAGAACCTGCTCGAAAGCGGTCTCCAGATTGTTTCCAGCCGCCAGCGTGACTACGCCGAAGCGGTCGGGGTATGACTCTACAATGCGGAGGGTGCTATGTCCGATGGAGCCCGTTGAACCTAGGATTGCGAGTTTCTTCATGCAGGAAAGTTGCATCCACGTTGAGGTTAGGGCATCTGGAGGAATTTCTCAAGCATTCCTCCAAAAAGCAGCAGTGCCACCGGAGATGCGAACAGCAAGGCATCGATTCGATCCAGGATTCCACCATGCCCGGGCAGCAGACGTCCGGAATCCTTGATCCCGGCTCCCCGCTTCATGAGCGATTCCAGCAGGTCTCCCAATTGTGCCGCCACGTTCAGGCAAACCGCAATGGCTGCCACCATCCACATAGGTGTCGAAACAAAACTTGCAGGCGAAGTGAGCAGATGGGCTCGCGCCAGCCCGTCGGCAATGGGGGTTGCAAACCGGGTCAGCAGAAGCGCAAAAATCACCGACCCGACAGCCGAAGCCACGGCGCCTTCCCAGGTCTTCTTGGGGCTGATGCGCGGCGCAAATGGGATTCTTCCGAAAGCCCGGCCGACATAGTAGGCGAATGTGTCGCCCGCCCAGACCACAAAAAAAGTGAACAGAACAAAGAACCATCCCGCCGGCATCATGCGCAAGAACACCAGCGTAAGCAGCGAAAACCCGACATAGACGATGCCCAGGTAAGTGAAACATGCCGCCGGCAATCCGCCGCGCAGATTCGGCCTTGGCATGGCCGCGCATAACAGCACAAAAGGCGAAAAACAGAAGAGGAAAATCAGCCCGGAAAGCACCGTCACCGCCGATGGAGTTTCGGCACTGACAGCGGCCCAGAACGCGCACCGCGTACATGGTCACGGTGAGCAGGTAGCCAAGGAAGCGAAACGGTTCGACGCCGTAGCCGGCCACAATCTCAAAGTATTCGCTCAGCGACAGCAAGGCTACGAGTGCCACCAGCAGGGTGAAGGCCCAGTTGGGAGCGCGGAAAACCGCCAGCAGTACAAGCGGAATGAGGATGGCTGCGGTGAGGACGCGCTTCATCTGGATGGCTTACGCGTGGGCGCTGTTTTCGACAAGTCCGCCATAGCGGCGCTCACGTTTCTGGTACTCGCTGATGGCCTCCAGAAAATGCGTGCCGTCGAAGTCAGGCCACAATGTCTGGGTGACGTAAATCTCGGCGTAGGCAAGCTGCCAAAGCAGGAAGTTGCTCAAGCGCATCTCGCCGCTGGTTCGAATCACCAGGTCGGGGTCGGGCAGCGAGCCCGTGTAAAGGTGCCGGGCGATCATTTCCTCGTCGATCTGGAGATGACCTAACCCGCCATTGCTATTGGCGGTGGCGAGAATCGATTGGAAGCAGTCCACCAGTTCCGTGCGCGCTCCGTAATTCAGCGCCAGGGTCAGCAGCGTTCCGGTGTTCTTGCTGGTCTTCTCCAGCGCCCACGCCATGCGCGCCTGCACCGATTCCGGCAGTTCATGGGTGCGTCCAATGAAGTTAAGCCGCACATTGAAATCGTTGAGCATGGGGACTTCCTGCTTCAAATAACGGCGCAACAGGGCCATCAGGAAGTCGGTTTCGGTCTTGGGCCGCCGTTTCAGGTTCTCGACCGAAAAGGCATACAACGTGAGCCATGGAATCTTGACGCGTGACGCGGTCTGCACCACGTCGCGCACGGAGTCGGCGCCGCGGCGGTGGCCGGCGATCCTGGGCAGGTGACGGCGTTTCGCCCAGCGGCCGTTCCCATCCATGATAATGGCGATATGTTTCGGCAGCCGTGCGGAATCGAGCCGGGAATAAACCTCGGCTTCTTTACGACTCAGGCCGGCCAGCGAAGTATTTTGCAATCAGAACCTCGAAGAAATTGAAACTAGCACACGGTGCTCTGATATGCAATAAATGGGGAGATACCCTAAGCAACCTGTCTGTGTGTGACAAGCTGATAAGCCGGTGGAAATGGGAAATCTGGAAAGCCCGCAACGCGGGCGACAGAATCTCGACCGGTTCTGCCGCCCCCTTTGGGGGGCTTGCGATCCTGGACGCCCTTGCACCCACGGCTTGCGCCGTGGGCCACCGTCTGCCGCCGCCTTCGGCGGCTGGGAGAATCTTAAACGTTGATCTTTGTGACGTACTACACTAGTAGGCTTGATGCGGCCTGTCGACTTCGCCCGAGTTATGCCGGTTTGGGTTCAAACTGCACCTCGAACTCATCGACACAGGCGTCGCACAGCCAGATTGCCTTTTGCCGGAGGTGATTGACGGTGACTTCGGGATCGGAAGGGCAGACGAACAATGTCCCCTGACCCATTCTCTTGAACTCTGCATCGCAGTTTGGGTTGGCGCAGTGCGCCACCCTGGGGTTCATGGTCACCGGGATGCCGCCGCACGAAATCGTCATAGCATTATTCACGGTAGCTGGCGCTTTAGGTGTTTGCACGGCTAATTGCCCGGTCAGGACACTTGCTTTTCCGGAAACGGTCGTATTCCCGCTCTGGTCGGGCTTGCCTGCGAGCTTCGAGGGGTGAATCAATGTCAGCTCGGGTTCGTCGCCGGCTGGGTTTTCCGCAATTTCCACACACTTGCACCGAAATGGGGTAATTGACCTAGCCGCAAACAGGCACTAATCTCCTACCTTCTACTCACCTCTTGTTGCCAGTCGCGGGCAGCCAGGGTGAGGCGAAGCCAAACCGACTCAAAAAACAGGACTAAGGCCCCGAATGCGGCTTTTCCGAAACGGTTTTGGGACGGGCTGACTGTATAGTTTTGAAAACATTGGGATACAATATTTTGTGGTATGGGCTTGACAAGCCCTATATACGGGAGTAGTTTTCACATCCGGGCCTTTTTTGGTGCCCTGGGACCGAGGCGATTATCCCAGATCAGCCTCAGGTTCCGTGAGGTAGTTCCGGAGTGCTCCATCGCGACGTGACCTACGATCTCGAGGGCTGTTTTGCCTTTTGGGCTGATGATGGGGGAAGCTTTCCATCGGTCTGAAGAACCGAGGGCTTCCGCGGTACTGGCGGAAATGGCGGCCACCAACGTGGCTGAAGCAGTGAGTTGACGTGAACGGGTGACAGGGAGGTTGTTCCCGCCCGTTGCCGGGCAAGAGACTTGACCCGGTGAAGGAGAATTGAAATGGCCGAAGTTACGCAGAAGACCACGACCAGCAGTGCCACCCCCCTACAGGCCCCGAATGCCGGAGCGAACCCCAAAAAGACGCATGGACTGAATTTCAGGCGGTTTTTCACGAATCCCGGCGTTTCCCCCTACGACGAAATCCAGTGGGAGCTGCGTACGGCCCAGATCACCGGCGCCAAGGGCGAAATCCTGTTCGAGCAGCAGGACGTTGAAGTTCCGAAGGACTGGTCGATGACCGCCACCAACATCGTCGCCAGCAAATACCTGCACGGACAGCTTGGGACGCCCGCAGCGCGAGAGCGGCGCACGCCAACTGGTGGGCCGCGTCGCCGAAACCATCCGCGATTGGGGGCTCGACGGCGGATACTTCCGTTCGAGCCGAAGACGCCGCCGTGTTTCACGACGAACTCGTTTACCTGCTGCTGCACCAGTACGCGGCCTTTAATTCTCCGGTGTGGTTCAACGTCGGCTGCGACCGGCTGGAGCCGAACTCCGATGCCGCCAACTGGCACTGGAATCCGCAGCTCGGGCGCGTCGAATTCAGTGCGACCGGCTACAAGACTCCGCAGTGTTCGGCGTGCTTCATCAACTCCATCCAGGACACGATGGAGTCCATCCTGACGCTGGCCAAGACCGAGGGCATGCTCTTCAAGTGGGGTTCGGGCACGGGGACAAATCTGTCGACGATCCGCGGCTCCATGGAAAAGCTCTCCGGTGGCGGCACCGCCAGCGGTCCGCTGTCGTTCATGAAGGGGTTCGACGCCTTTGCCGGCGTCATCAAGAGCGGCGGAAAGACGCGTCGCGCCGCCAAGATGGTCATCCTCAACATCGACCATCCCGACATCGTCGAATTCATCGACTGCAAGGCCAAAGAGGAAGCCAAGGCTTGGACGCTCATGCAGGCCGGCTACGACGGCTCGACGCCCGATTCAGAAGCCTACTCGTCCATCTTCTTTCAGAACGCCAACAACTCCGTCCGCGTCAGCGACGACTTCATGAATGCCGTTCTGCGCGACGCCGATTTCAGTACGCGCGCGGTCGTCGGCGGTCACGTGATCAACACCCACAAGGCCCGCGAACTGCTCCACAAGATTGCCGAAGCCACCTGGCAGTGCGGCGATCCCGGCATGCAGTACGACACCACCATCAACCGCTGGCACACGTCGAGGAACTCGGCCCGCATCAACGCCTCGAACCCGTGCTCCGAGTACATGTTCATTGACGACTCGGCCTGCAACCTGGCCTCGCTCAACCTGATGAAGTTTGCTCCCAACGGCAGCTTCGATGTCGCCGCCTATCGCCATGCGGTGGACATTCTCATCACCGCGCAGGAGATTCTGGTCGACAACTCCGGCTATCCGACCGAGGCCATCACGCGCAATTCGCATGATTTCCGCCCGCTCGGACTTGGCTACGCCAATCTCGGCGCGCTGCTCATGGCCTCCGGTCTGCCCTATGACTCCGACGCCGGGCGCGATTACGCCGCCTGCGTTACGGCCATCATGTGCGGCGAGGCTTACTTGCAGTCGGCCCGCATCGCCGAAAATTGTCCGCCGCTCACCGCCGCCGGAGACCGGCTCAAGGACGTCGCCATCAGCGGAGGCGCCTGCCCCGGCTGGTACGCCAATCGCGAACCATTTCTCGACGTGATTCGCATGCACCGCGCCTCGGTGAACCGCATCAGCCGCGGCCACGTGCCCCGCGAATTGTTTGAGGCCGCCCGCAATTGCTGGGACGAAGCGCTGGCCCAGGGCGAGAAATCCGGTTATCGCAACTCGCAGGTCACGGTGCTGGCCCCCACCGGCACCATCGGCTTCATGATGGACTGCGACACCACCGGCGTCGAACCCGATCTGGCGCTCATCAAGTTCAAAAAGCTGGTCGGCGGCGGCATGATCAAGATCGTCAACAACACCGTGCCCGCCGCGCTGTTCAAGCTCGGCTACTCGCAGGACCAGACCAACGCCATCGTCAGCTATATCGACGCCACCGGCACCATTGAGGGCGCGCCGCAGGTCAAGGAAGACCATCTGGCGGTCTTCGACTGCTCGTTCAAACCCACGCGCGGCACGCGCACGATTCACTACCTCGGCCACCTCAAGATGATGGCCGCCGTACAGCCGTTCATCTCCGGAGCCATCTCGAAGACCATCAACATGCCGGAGCAGGCCACGGTCGAGGAAGTGATGGAGGCCTACATAGAGGCTTGGCGGCTTGGGCTGAAGGCGGTCGCCGTCTATCGCGACGGCTCCAAGAAGTCGCAGCCGCTCTCGTCCAAGGGCAGCGCCACGGCCGAAAGCAAGGCCGCGCCCGTGGTCGAAGTAGAGAACCCCAATGCGCCGCCGCCCTCGCATCGCCATAAGCTTCAGGACGAGCGCTTCTCGGTGACCCACAAGTTCAATATCGCGGGACACGAGGGCTACATCACCGTCGGCCTCTATCCCGAAGGCCAGCCGGGCGAAATCTTCATCACCATGGCCAAGGAGGGTTCCACCGTCAGCGGCCTGATGGATGCCTTCGCCACCGCCGTTTCCATTGCCTTGCAGCACGGCGTGTCGCTCAAGCTGCTGTGCGAAAAGTTCGAACACCTGCGCTTCGAGCCCAGCGGCTGGAGCCAGAACGAGCGCATCGGCTACGCCAAGTCGATCATGGATTACATCTTCCGCTGGCTGGAAATGCGCTTCCTTACCGGGCAGCAGCAGTCGCTGTTCGACGATCTGCGCCCGCGTCCCAAACGGGAGCATCAGGATAGAGGCCAGCAGCTCGGCCGCAAATGAAAAGCTGAAAGCCGAAAGCGGCAGCCTGTTCTCCGGCGGCGGCGCGCCAGCGCGGGGCAGTGCGGCCTATCACGCCTCCGATGCGCTGAGCAGCATGGTCGACCTCGGCGACTCGCCCTCGTGCCCCGTCTGCGGCGCCATTATGACCCGCAACGGAAGCTGCTACCGCTGCATGAGCTGCGGCAGCACCAGCGGGTGCAGCTAGATACAACTTGGATCGGAGTCGATAGGGGTGTCCCAAGGTTCACGCCCTCCGGTTGACACCGGTTGAATTCATCGTGCACGCGTAGCGCAAGCAAGTCTATTGAGAAGGATGCGGAACGGCGCCTCGCAGACGATGCTGCTCGGTGTATCTCTGTTGGTCGAGATGATGTACGGAAGGCGCAGACGCGATCCATGATCGGAGTGCATTCTCGATTCCAGAATTCAGTGCTCTTGCGTTTGAACATGAAGAGAAATACACGGTCGGCCCGCCAATTCAAAAGGTTTATTCGCTCCGGGTGTCATCGTGAGGAGCGCCGCTCAGGCGCGACGTGACGATCTAGTGCATTTCTCTCTTGGCAGCCATCGGAAACTAAACAGAAATGATAGACCCTTCGCTGCGCTCAGGGTGACACTCATAAACTAGTTTGCGCTGTGCGATCACAATGGCCAATCCAAACTCAGATCTCGCCACGCCGGATTCACCGTCACGATCAGCGCAACCTTTCTTGATCCGGCGCATTCCCTTGATCTGTTTTTCGCGATCGATTGCTGAGCGCACATCTCCGAAGCGCTCGTAGTAGACCAATGTGTCCAGCCTGTAGCGCGACGTAAACTCGCCCAACCCGTTCCGATGTTCAAATAATCGTCGCGAAAGGTTATTCGTCACGCCCGTGTAAAGCGTCTTCGATCGGTTGGTGAGTATGTAGACGTAGTAATACTGATTGGATAAGGGCGAAGGCTTCGGCCAGATCCGGTATGTTCTTTGGTTGAGGACCAAGAGCCACTGGAACAGGAGAAGCCTTCATGATCATTGTAGGGTGTGATTTCCATCCCAGCTGGCAACAAGTAGCAGTTCTTGATGCCGAAACGGGAGAGGTGACCGAACGGAAGTTGGTCAATGGCGACGGTGAGGCCGAGCGATTTTACAAGCAATTGCCTGTGCCCTCGCTGATCGGCCTTGAAGCCTGCGGCAACAGTCAGTGGTTGCTCGAGTCGCTACAGCAGTTGGGCCACGAAGTTTGGATCGGGGATGCGGCGCAGATCCGCGCCAGCTATGTACGCAAACAGAAGACCGACCGGCGAGATGCGGCGCACATTCTGAAGCTATTAGTAGAGGGCCGCTTTCCGCGGCTGTGGATGCCGAGCGCGGAGCAGCGGGACCTGCGGCAGTTGTTGGTTCATCGGCACAAGCTGGTGGAGATCCGCACGCGGGTAAAGAACGGGTTGCAGCACCTGGCTCTGAATCGCGGCATGCAGAAGAAGAGCAAGCTGTGGACGCAGGCCGGACAGAAAGCACTGCGCGAGCTTCCGCTGGAGAGCTGGGCGGCGTGCCGGCGCGAGGATCTGCTGGGTCTACTGGCGAGTCTGGACAAACAGATCGAGAGGCTAGATGTGGCGGTGAAACAAGCGGCCGACCAGCATCCTCAGGCGCGGCTACTGATGACGCAACCCGGCGTGGGCCCGATCACCGGGTTGGCTTTTGTACTGACCCTCGGCGATGTCACCCGTTTCAAACGCGGCAAGCAGGTCGCCAGCTACCTGGGGCTGATTCCGCGCGAGCATAGCTCGGGAGGCAAACAACGGCTGGGAGCGATCAACAAGCAGGGCAACAGCTTCATGCGCACGTTGCTGGTGGAAAGCGCACAGACTGTCACACGTCTGGATGAAGGATTTCGCAAGCAGTACGTGCACCGCTGCCACCGGATGGCCAAAGGCGTGGCCAAGGTGGCGGCGGCGCGAAGATTGGCGGTACGACTCTTCTGGATGCTGCGCACCAACACCGGGTATCCGGAGATCGTTCGCATCGAGAGCAGCCCGGCCGTGGCCGTGGTCGGCGAAAGCTAGACCGAAAAACTGATTGGGCACTCTCGCATCCAGACTGGCCCGTGCAGAAGACGGCGCTTACGCGCCTTGGAAAACAAACGGACGTTTTCCACTTCAGCACCGGCCCGGCGGCTGGATGTTCGCATAGAAGAATCATGGCCGCAGTATGGAGCCGTATCGATGGTTGGTGGAGCGATTCGCTCCCCCGAGTGGTGATTCAGCGTGAGATACCAGGGTCTTGGTCCTCAACCTCCTCTGGCCCAACACGCGGTGTCACAAACACCGGCAGAACAATTCTGCCCTTGACAAGACCTTCGCCCTTATCGAAGCCACTGGTTCGTGCCATCATCCAACACCGGATCCTTCCGCGGTGTGTCATCGTGAGGAGCGCCGTCTTTATCGGGATCCCCAACGAGGCTCGGCTCGCTGGGGTGACTGGCGCGACGTGACGATCTATGCATTCTCTCCGGCAGCTATCGGAAACGAAGCAGAAATGCATAGACCCTTCGCTCCTCCACCCCAGCAACGGCAAAAGCGGCCGTTGCCGGGGACCCCGGCTGCGCTCAGGGTGACATTCATGAAGGACTCGTGGTCGTTGGCACGCTCAAGGTGACACTCATGAAGGATTGAGGTCGCTGGCTGCGCTCAGGGTGACACTCATGAAGGATGGCAACACTCAGGGTGACACTCCATGAACAATTGCGGTCGGGGCACCCGCGCGCGCATCTTGGATTTCAGGGCGCGTTTTGTGTGCTCCACCCGCCGTTATCGGCCCGCCGCTTACTGGCTTGACAAATCCGGCGCGGCGATAGAACCTTCTGCGTTGAGATTTCTGCGTTTAGAACTACTAAAGCAGGCTGTTGAAAAATTATTCTCCGAGGGTGTCATCCTGAGCAAAGCGAAGGATCTGCTGTTCGCGCGCACTGAAAGCAAAAGCAGATTCTTCGGTCGCCCACCCCAACATGCGTAAATACGCGCATGTCGGGGACCCCGCAAAATCGGCGCGACCTCAGGATGACACTCCCACGAGTTTTTCAGCAGCCTGTACTAAAGTGGCCAGCGCGCTTGGCGTTCCGGTGAGCGCCGCTCGTTTCCCCATTCCAGGAGAGATTGCCATGAAACTAATGAAGCAAGGTCAGCAAAGACTCTTCGAGACGGATGCCGAAACTGCTGCCGTCGTGACCCGTATGCTGGTTGATCTGGAGAAGAACGGCATGGACGCCGTCCGCCAGTACAGCCGCAAGTTCGACGATTGGGACCCGCCCTCATTCCAGCTCAGCGAGGCAGAGATTCGGGAAGGCATCGCAAAGGTGCCGGAGCAGGGAATTCGCGATACCGATTACTGCCAGGGCAATGTCCGCACATTCGCCCAGGCGCAACTCAAGACGATGCTTCCGCTGGAGGTCGAAATCCGTCCCGGCGTGATCCTGGGACACAAGCACATCCCGGTGAACTCGGTTGGCAGCTATATTCCCGGCGGCCGTTACCCGATGTTCGGGTCGGCGCAGATGAGCATCATTCCGGCCAAGGTCGCGGGCGTCAAGCGCATTGCCGCCTGCACGCCGCCGGTCAAGGGGCAGGGCTATTATCCGGCAACCATCAACGCCATCAAGAAGGCCGGGGCGGATGCGATCTTTATTCTGGGCGGGGTTCCGGCGCTGGCGCTGATGGCCTTCGGACTGGACGGACTGCAGCCGGTGGACGTCTTGTGCGGCGCGGGCAACCGCTTCGTGGCCGAAGCCAAGCGTCAACTTTTCGGGCGTTGCGGCATCGATCTGCTGGCGGGGCCGACCGAGATTCTGGTTATCGCCGACGATCACGCCGATCCCGCGCTGGTGGCCTGCGATCTGCTCGGACAAGCCGAGCACGATCCCAACAGCGGCGTCTGCCTCATCTGCTTAAGCGAGGATTTTGCGGTGCGGGCGATGAAAGAGTTGGAGAAGCAGCTCGCAGTTTTGCCAACTCGCGAAGTCGCAAGCCTCTCCTGGCGCGATCAGGGAATCGTGTATGTCGCCAGCAATGCGGAGGAGGCAATCCGCTTGAGCGACAACTACGCGCCGGAACACCTTGAACTCCATGTTCGCGATCTCGATTTCTATTTCTCGCGCCTGACGAACTACGGATCGTTGTTTATCGGCGAGGAAACCACCGTTGCCTACGGCGACAAGACAATCGGAACCAACCATATTCTTCCCACCAGCCGTGCGGCGCGCTATACGGGCGGCGTGTGGGTGGGCAAGTTCCTCAAGACCTGCACCTACCAGCGGATGACTCCAGAGGCCAGCGTCGAGATCGGCGAAGTCACCGAGCGGCAGTGCATCCTGGAGAACATGCTGGCGCATGGGATCACGGCGCGCGTAAGAGTTGAGCGCTACGGAGCACTGGCGACGCGCGGGAAGTCGAAATAAAGAGGTCTCGCGGACGATAACATCGGCGCCGGATCTTGCGCAACTAAGGATCGCTTTATTGTCAGCACAGGC
Source organism: uncultured Acidobacteriota bacterium (assembly GCA_963819175.1). Classification (GTDB taxonomy): domain Bacteria; phylum Acidobacteriota; class Terriglobia; order Terriglobales; family Acidobacteriaceae; genus CAWBRT01. The sequence continues at coordinate 615,956 of CAWFVJ010000013.1, read as the reverse complement.
AAACAGCAGATCCTTCGCTGACGCTGGCAGGGTGGCGCCCGGCGCGGTGGAGAAAGCAAATGACAGTCGTGAGTGGACGGGGCGGGTTCCCCAGCAACCTGCGGCTTGACGGCCTGACCGCGCTGGTTACCGGCGGCGGCCGCGGCATCGGTGCGGCGACTGCCGGCGCGCTGGCGTGCGTTGGCGCTCAAGTCCTGGTCATGAGCCGAACTCGTGCGGATCTCGATCAGACGGTGGCGAGCGTCGAGGCGAGCGGCGGAAAGGCATCCGCCCTTGTCTGCGATGTGACCGACAGCGCCTGTGTGCGCGAAACCATTGCAGCGCTGCCGCGTCTGGATATCCTCATCAACAATGCCGGGATGAACATTCCCGAGGCGTTTGCCGACGTGACAGAGGAGCACCTGGACGCGGTTATCAATCTCAATGTGCGCGCCATGTTTGTGGTGGCTCAAGCCGCGGTTCGCAAGATGCTGGAGCTTCCCCAGCGCCGCGAGGTGGGCGGCGCGGTGGTGAACATCACCTCGCAAATGGGACACGTCGGGGCGGCGCGCCGGACCGTCTATTGCATGACCAAGCACGCTATTGAAGGGCTTACGAAGGCGATGGGGGTGGAACTTGCGCCACAAAATATCCGCGTCAACTCGGTGGCGCCGACGTTCCTGGACACTCCGTTTACGGTGCCGTTCTTCAAGGACCCCAAGTTTAAGGATTGGGTGCTGCAACGCATTCCGCTGGGTCGTATAGGCCAATTGGAGGAGGTCACGGGAGCCATCGTCTTCCTGGCTTCGCCCGCGGCTTCGCTCATCACCGGCACCAGCATGGTGATCGACGGCGGCTGGACCGCCCAGTAGAGTTCCAGGACGTGCCGAGAGTGCCCGGTCTCACCGAAAAACGATCTTTCATTGCGCGCTTTCGCCTGATAACACTGCTCGCTGAATTTTCCAGTTAAGTGCCACGGGTAAGTTCAGGGTACAATCTTGAATATATTCCAAGGGAGAAGAACGCAATTCATCGTCTTGATAATTCAATTCAAAAGGACGCACGGGACCCTTGTGGGTTCGTGCGTATATGCCCGCGAGTTGGGGTCGACGCGGTCTCGCGTGTTGCTTTTGATCTTCATGCTGGCGTTGGGAATCCGCGCCCAAGCGGATTCTCGCGGGACCCCCGAAAATTCAAAAACCACCTTGCGTGCGATTGTCGCCAGCGGCCGGCTGCAGTATCTTCGCTGGCCTAATTTTCCCGACTACCGCGCCCAGGTGGAGAGCCTCTACCAGCGCTCAGGTTACGCTACCGTCTGGATTCATAAGGGCCAACCCACCCCGCAGGCTCTGGAGATGATCTCCATACTGCAGCAGGCTGACAGCAAGGGACTGCTTGCCGAGGATTATGACTCTCCCAGCTGGCCTGGCCGCCTGGCACGTCTCCGGAGCCCCCATACGCCATCGGACGAGGCCCGCTTTGACGTTGCTCTGACCGTTTGTACGATGCGCTACGCTTCGGACATTCGTATAGGGAGAATCAACCCCCGACATTTCCAGTTCAATCTTGGATCGGGGCCCAAGAAATTGGATCTTCCCACGCTGATTGAGAGGCGTCTGCTGAAGGGGACGAATTTGAGTTCGATCCTGGCGGGTTTCGAACCGGCGTTCGCCAAGTATAACGAGCTGAAAAAGGCGCTGGTGAAGTACATGAAGCTAGCCAAGGAAGACGATGGGGAGAAATTGCCGGAACCGCACGGCATAGGGTTTTCCGGAACGCTCTATGATGGGGTTCCTAGGCTCGCCAGATTGCTTCGCCTGGTTGGCGATCTGCCGGAAAGTGCGGAAATCCCCGCGGACTCTAAACTCTACGACGGACCTCTGGTGGAAGCGGTAAAAGGGTTCCAGGGCCGTCATGGTCTTCGTCCCGACGGGTATCTCACTTTGGACACGATCGCACAACTGAATGTCCCACTGAGCAGTCGCGTCGAGCAAATACGGCTTACACTGGAACGCTTCCGCTGGTTGCGCTCCTGACTACCCGCACCCGACTATCGTTATCAACATTCCCGGATTTCAGCTCTACGTGTTGAGTAAAGATGGCAGCACCGCTCTGACAATGACGGTGGACGTGGGGGATGAATACGACCGTACGCCAGTGTTTGAGGGCGCGATTGAATATATGATTTTCCGTCCGTATTGGGATGTGCCGCTGAATATCCAGAAAGACGAGATTGTTTCCAATATTGAGGACGATCCTAATTATTTATCGGAATACCATTTCGAAGTCATAGGCACGGATGGCCGATTAGTTACCGACGGGAAAGTTTCAAAGGAGTTCTGCAGCAGATTCGTGCCGGCACGCTTCATGTCCGCCAGACGCCAGGTTCAGACAATTCCCTGGGGTTGCTGAAGTTCGTGTTTCCCAACCGGTATAGCGTATATCTGCATGACACTCCGTCATGGGGAGACTATTTTGCCGACCCCGACCGCAACATCAGTCACGGCTGCATTCACTTGAAAGAACCCGCTAAATTGGCGGCTTGGGTACTGCGGGACAAGCCGGGGTGGACTCTCGAACGGGTGCGACAGGCGATGCAACATGGCCGGGACAATCTGAGGGTCAACCTCACCAAACCTGTGCCCGTGCTGATTCTCTACATGACAGCGGCAGTGCGCGAAGACGGAGATATCGATTTCTACCGCGATATTTACGGCTATGATGCAAAACTGCGAGAAGCGCTGGCCAAAGGCTATCCATATCCACGATAGCAAACGAAAGGATTTGCACTGGTGTAACGGTTGACGACTTAGTTTCTCGGAGCATTTAAGAGAAACAACTCATTTACAAAGTTGCAGGACGGTTTATGCTCCAGGGGTGATGAAACGGTTTTGGGAGATCTATGGGCTGTTGTTGGTCTTGACGCTATCCGCGCTTGCGTCCACGCAGCCCAGGGTTGACCATATCTTGGTGCTCAAGAAGCAACATAAACTGCTTCTGCTCAGTGGCGATCAGGTTGTAAAAACCTATTTGGTAGCGCTGGGGAGTGGCGGCTTGGCGCCAAAGCGGCGACAGGGCGACGATAGGACTCCCGAAGGACTTTATTGGATTGACTCGCGCAATCCTGCCAGCAGATTTCATCTCGCCTTACATATCTCCTATCCTGAACCAAGCGATATAGAGCAGGCCCGGAAGCGAGGCGTGAACCCCGGTGGCGACATCATGATTCACGGGCTTGGCCGTGAATTCAAGTCGCTGGGGAAAAGGCAATATCTTTACGATTGGACGGCCGGGTGCATAGCCGTAACCGACACGGAGATAGAAGAGATCTGGCGGCTTGTTCCAGACGGAACCCCGGTGGAAATTCGCCCCTGACAGTCTGTCGGCCGTTACTTCCGGACTGGTAGTTCGGAGGATTCGTCTTCAACCGAGACGGCGTTGCCGTATTCCAGAACGAATTGGCGGAAGGCTCCCGGGGTGCCGCGCGGTCCCGGTCCGGAAGGATAGACGAGGCAGAAGTTGCGCGGAATGCGAAGTCCGGTGACGCGCGCCTTCTTGATGCGGCCAAGCGGGAGGCGGCGATCCACCGCCCAGCGGGAGACAAATCCGATACCGAGACCGGCCTCGACGCTGGAGATGATTGCTTCGGTTGAATCCAACTGCATGGTCACATTGGTAAAGGGCTTCTTCAAGCCTGCTTTTTCCAGCGCCATTTCCAGCACGCGCCGGGTGCCGGAGCCGTGCTCGCGAAGCAGCAGGGGCGCATTCTTCAAGTCTTCCATCGTAACGTCGGTTCCGCTGGTCCAGGCGTGTTTCGCGGGCACGATGAGCACAAGTTCGTCGGCGAGAAAAGGCTCGGTCTTCACGTCGCGCCGCAGGGCCGGTCCTTCGATCAATCCGATATCGATTTTTTGCGCCAGCAGGTGGTCGACGATCTCCTCGGTGTTGCCGCTGACCACGGAGAGGCGAACCCGAGGGAACTTCTGATGAAAGAGTCCCAGAAGTTTTGGGAGCACGTACTGAGCAATCGAGGTCGAAGCGCCGACGTGAAGTTCGCCGGCGTGTTCTCCGGCGGCTTCGGCAATCTCTTTTTCGGCGGTGGAGACGATTTCGGCAATCGCGATCGCGTGCCGGTAGAGAATCTTGCCGGCAGGAGTCAGCGAAACCTTGTTACCCGTGCGGTCAAGAAGCCGGATGGAGAGCTCATTCTCCAGGGCCTTGATGTGCAAGGTGACGGCCGGCTGGGTGAGGCCAAGCTGCTCCGCGGCCCGGTGAAAGCTGAGCAGTTCGGCAACGGTGCGGAATACCTTCAGGCGTGGATTCTCCATAAACCCGTCGATTGCCCCGATTTAATAGCGTAACTACTAAAGATATCACTAAGATACACTGGAACGCCACTTCAGGAACGGTCGCTGACGGGAGCCATAGTTGCCAAGGGCCAGAAAGCGGCACTCGGGCTGGCGCCGCCGATTCGAACGGCTTATCGGCGATTAGCGAAAATCGCCACTAAATCACCGTCTTTTTAACACATGCATCACCTAGTGACGCGACTCCGGTCACGTTTCTAACCCCAATATACGAGTACTGTTAATGCGACGAAAGCGCTCCAAAATCTCAAGACGCGCGACACGTCCGCGGTTCTCGTGGGCGCACCTGCCAGCGTACCAAACGTTGGCCGCTCACAACGCTGGGAGGAGAAAAACAGCTTATGGCGGAATCAAGTAACGGCAAAGGGAAGCCAAAAACTGAGTTGCTGGACGAGTTGGAAAAAGGTCCTTGGCCCAGTTTCGTCAAAGAGATCAAGGCAGCCTGCGCAGGCAGCGACGGTCCCAAAGATCTGCTGGGACAACTGGAGCTGTCGTATCAGGAAAAGAAGGGCCACTGGAAACATGGCGGACTGGTTGGAGTGTTGGGCTATGGCGGTGGCGTAATTGGCCGCTACAGTGACGTTCCGGAGCAGTTCCCGAAGGTTGCTCACTTCCACACGATTCGAGTGAACCAGCCAGCTGGATGGTTCTATACGAGTGAGGCTCTGCGCACGGTTTGCGATATCTGGGAAAAGCGCGGTTCCGGGCTCACAAACATGCACGGCTCGACAGGCGACATGGTTCTGTTGGGCACGACGACCGACCAACTGGAGCCCACCTTTCAGGATCTCGCGAACGCCGGTTTCGATCTGGGCGGATCAGGCTCCGATCTGCGGACGCCCTCCTGCTGCCTGGGTATGGCGCGCTGCGAGTGGGCGTGCTACGACACCATGAAACTCTGCTACGACTTGACGATGGATTACCAGGACGAGTTGCATCGTCCGGCATTCCCTTACAAGTTCAAGATCAAGGCCGCGGGTTGCTCGAATGACTGCGTCGCTTCCATCGCGCGCGCCGATATGTCGGTTATCGGCACGTGGAAGGACGAGATTCAGCAGGATGACGCCGAGGTTACCAAGTACGCTGCCGCCGGACTCAATATCCAGCGCGACGTCTGCGGTCTTTGTCCCACGCAAGTGCATGGAATGGGACGGCAAGAAGCTGAGCATCAGCAATGCGGAATGCACGCACTGCATGCACTGCATTAACGTGATGCCCAAGGCGTTGCGTCCGGGTAAAGAACGCGGCGCGGCGATTCTCATCGGTTCGAAGGCTCCCATTGTCCAGGGTGCGCTGCTTTCCTCAGTCCTGGTTCCATTTATTCCGGCGGAAGAGCTTAAGGAGACGATCAAAGAACTCCTGAGCCGGCTGTGGGAATTCTGGGATGAGTACGGCAAGGCCCGTGAACGCATCGGAGAACTGATTCAACGCAGTCGGCATGCCCGCATTTCTCGATGGCGTCGGTCTGGAACCGACACCCGAGATGGTTTCTGCCCCCAGGGACAATCCATTTATCTTCTTCCAGGCTGCTGAGGGAGGTGAGAAATAATGACTACTACACCAAAACCACCGAGACTTACCGATATCGGACCGCCGGCTTACGACAAGTTTCTGCCGCCGATCGTGAAGAAGAATTATGGCAAGTGGAAGTACCACGAGAACGTGGCGCCCGGAGTTCTTTGCCACGTTGGGGAGTCAGGCGACAAGTTGTACACGGTTCGCTGCGCTTCACCTCGTATTCTGGCCGTTCAGACAATACGCCAATTCTGCGCATTGGCCGACAAATACTGCGGCGGGTATCTGCGCTTCACCAGCCGCAATAATGTCGAGTTCCTGCTGACGGATTTCGCCAAGATCGCGCCTCTCAAGGCCGAGTTGATTCAGTTGGGGTACCCGGTTGGGGGCACCAACAACTCGATCAGCAACGTTGTGCACACGCAGGGCTGGGTGCATTGCCATTCGGCGGCGACCGATGCCTCCGGTTTGGTAAAGAGCGTGATGGATGCGCTCTGCGACCGCTTCACGCATGAGAATCTTCCTGCGAAGGTGCGGATTGCCGTTGCCTGCTGCCTCAACATGTGCGGTGCGGTGCATTGCTCCGATATTGCCATCCTGGGGGTCCACCGCGTGCCGCCGAAGATTCAGCACGGTCCTCTGTCCAAGATATGCGAGATTCCAACGCTGATCGCCTCCTGTCCAACCGGCGCCATCCGTCCGGCCACGGTGGACGGCAAGCCTTCGGTTGAGGTAATCCCTGAGCAGTGTATGTACTGCGGCAACTGCTATACCGTTTGCCCGGCGATGACGATGAATGACCCTGAGCACGACGGTCTTTCCATCTGGGTCGGCGGCAAGGTCAGCAATGCCCGCAGCACGCCGAAGTTCACCAAGCTGGCAGTGCCGTTCTTGCCCAACAATCCGCCGCGGTGGCCCGAGGTAGTCGAGGCCGTGACGAAGATCGTCGATGTCTATGCGAGCCATGCGCGCAAGTACGAGCGCATGGGCGAATGGATCGAGAGGGTAGGTTGGCCGAAGTTCTTCGAGCTGACCGGATTCGAATTCACCCGCTATCACATTGATGACTACAAACATGCCGGATTGAGCTATGCCCGGTCGGCACAGATAAGGTACTGAACCGGTACCCGTGAGGGAGGCCAATGGCCTTATTCAAGGCAGTTAAGAAACCGGTCATGAACGGGCGCAGCGGGCGGAGGTGGAAAGAGCCCGCTGCGACCCCGTTATGTGGCGAAAGCGCCGCCGTGCGCCGGTGGTTGTCCGAACGGCAATGAAATTCGCGAGCTGTTGGTCACGGTCGCTCAGGCCGAGGCCTATGGCCGCAGCAACGAGCAGGCGTTCGAACTGTTCTGGAAACGGCTGGCCGAACGCAACCCGTTTCCGGCGGTTTGCGGGAGGGTCTGTCCACACCCTTGCGAGGACGCGTGCAACCGAAAAGACAAGGACGGCTCCATCTCGATCAACGCGGTGGAGCGGTTCGTCGGCGACTTCGGCATTGCCCATAAGCTGAAACTTTCCCGGCTGAGCGATGAAAAGCGCAGCGAGAAGGTCGCAGTGGTGGGCGCGGGCCCCGCGGGACTGTCCTGCGCATACCAGTTGGCTCGCAAGGGCTACCAGGTAACCATTTTCGAAGGATTCCCCAAGCCGGGCGGCATGCTTCGCTATGGCATTCCGACGTATCGGCTGCCGCGCGAAGTGCTGGATGCCGAGATCCAGCGCATCCTGGATTTGGGTGTTGATGCTGAAGTGCAGTTGCATCGTGGGCAAGGACGTACCGCTGGAGCAACTTCGCAAGGACTATCAAGCGGTATTCGTAGGCATCGGCGCGCAGAAGGGCATCAAGCTCAAAGTGCCCGGTGAAGACGCTCCCAACGTCTTCAGCGGCACGGACTTCTTGAATGCCGTGAACCGCGGTGAAGCGCCTGTGATCGGCGGCAAGGTGATCGTCGTGGGTGGAGGTGACACTGCCATCGACGCCGCGCGCGTAAGCAAGCGGCTGGGTGCTGAAGTTACCCTGCTCTATCGCCGTACCCGTTCGGAGATGCCCGCGGTCAAATCCGAGATCGAAGGCGCTCTGGAAGAGGGCGTTCATATTGAGTTCCTTGCCGCGCCGGTTGAAATCGTGCAGCAGGACGGACGTGCGGTCGGAATGCGCTGCATCCGCATGCAGCTTGGCGAACCGGATTCGTCGGGGCGTCCGCGCCCGGTGCCGCAGCCTGGCAGTGAATTCCAGGTTGAGGCCATCCAGCATCATCGCTGCGATCAGTCAGGAGCCTGAATTCACCGGACTGGATATTCTCCATTCCGGCAAAGACTGGATCAAGACCGACGATTGGGGAGTAACTCCAACCGAGGGCGTGTTTGCGGGCGGCGATGGCGTCGAACTGGGATTGGTCACCATTGCCATTGCCCAGGGTCGCTATGCGGCCGATGCAATCGATGCGCGCTTCCGGGGCGAGAAGCTGGAGAAACCCGTTTTGCCTCCGGTGATTTCAGCCGACAAGGTGAAACTCGACTGGTATAAGCCGGCAGAGCGGCACGAGCGAGCTCAGGTGGCGGTTGCCGAACGCGCACCGGACACCGAGATCGAACTTGGTCTGAGCGAAGCCGATGTGGTTGAAGAAGCCAAGCGTTGCATGTCATGTGGCATGTGCATGGATTGCGAAACTTGCTGGATGTATTGCACTCCTAACTGTTTTGTGAAACTGCCGAAAGGCGAACATTACAAAGCCAAGCTCGAGCTATGCGATGGCTGCAAGAAGTGTGCCGACGTTTGCCCGTGCGGATATATCGAAATGAACTAGAGAGAGGTGAAACAGTGCCAACACTTGTATTGAACGGACACGAATATTAAGTGGACGAAGACGGCTTTCTTGAGAACCCGGAAATCTGGAACGAGGAAGTGGCGAAGGATTTCATGACCGAGGAAGGGGTTACGGAACTGACTCCCGACCATTGGAAGGTCATCAACATGCTGCGGGCTCACTTTCTGCAGTTCGGCATTGCGCCCATGATCCGTAAGCTTTGCAAGGAAACCGGATTCAAGCTGGGTGATATTTACAAGTTGTTTCCGTCCGGACCGGCCAAGGGTGCCTGCAAATTGGCAGGCCTGCCAAAGCCGACCGGTTGCGTGTAAATGGAGGAGCAAATGCGCGCGCACGCAGCGATTCTCGACGCATGGATCGAGAAGACCGTTCAGATCTATCCAGAGCAGGCCCGCACTACGATTTCACGGGGTGGTGAGCGATTTCGCAACCCCGTGGGATTCGCGGTGCGCGAGTCGCTGGCCAAGCTGCTGCAGGAGCTAGCCGGAGAGATGGATGCCGCGCGTACGTCGGAAGCGCTGGATGGTCTCGTCCGGCTGCGCGCGGTTCAGGATTGCACGCCGGCCGAGGCTGTCTGCTTCGTTTTTCTGCTGCGTCAGATCATTCGCGAACATGATGCCCGCGACCAGTTTCCGGATTTCGAGCGCCGCATCGACGAACTGGCGTTAATGACCTTCGATCAGTACGTGAAGTGCCGCGAAGATCTGGCCCTGGTCCGAATCAATGAAGCGAAACGGGCGCTGAGCGTCCGGCAACGTACGAGGGATTGCCTGTGAACGCGGTCTATGCATTGCTGGCGGTGGCTGCGCTGATTTGCGCCGGGAGTCTGGCAGGCGCCTCCACCTTTACGGGCACACTGCTGGGAGTAGCCGTTCCCTACGCGGCGTGCGCCATTTTTCTCGGGGGCATTTGCGCGCGAATGTGGCGCTGGGCGGCGACCCCCGTGCCCTTCCGCATTCCCACCACCTGCGGCCAGCAGAAGTCGCTGAGCTGGATCAAGCCCGCAACGCTGGACAACCCCTCGACGGGAGTCGGGGCGGCGGCGCGGATGGGGCTGGAGGTATTGCTGTTCCGGTCCCTGTTCCGCAATACGCGCTCCAAGGTCGCCGATAACAAAGCGACGTTTGGCGAGAGCAAGTTTCTCTGGCTCGGCGCGATGGGGTTTCATTGGTCGCTGCTCATGATCTTGCTCAGGCATGTGCGGCTGCTGGTGGAGCCGGTGCCCGCCTTTGTGCTTGCGTTGCAGCGAGTCGACGGCTTTTTCCAGGTTGGCCTTCCGGCCGTGTACGCTTCCGACGTGATTATCATCGCGGCGCTGGCGTATTTGCTGCTGCGGAGAATGCGCGAGCCGATGGTTCGCTACATTTCATTGTTTACCGATTATTTTGCACTCTTTCTGCTCCTCGGGATCGCGATTTCCGGCGTGCTGATGCGCCACGCGGCTAGAGTGGACGTCGCCGGCGTCAAGCAATTTGCGCTTGGCCTGGCCACCTTCCACCCGGTCATCCAGCAGGTTTTGAGCCCGGTGTTCATGGTTCATTTGCTGCTGGTGAGCACGCTGGCGGCCTACTTCCCGTTCAGCAAGCTGATGCATATGGGCGGGGTGTTCCTGAGCCCGACGCGCAACCTGGCCAATAACAACCGTAGCGAACGTCATGTCAATCCCTGGAACTATCCGGTTAAAACCCACACGTACCAGGAGTGGGAAGATGAGTTCCGGGAAAAGATCATTACCGCGGGGTTGCCGCTCGAGGTCGAAGATGTCCGAAAAACTACTGCAGATTGAACAGAAATCCCCGCAGGGCGACTGGCGTAATACCCGGCCCGAGTTGCGCAAAGGCGTGATCTGTTACAGCGCGCTGCCGAAGAACCTCAAATACCTCGGCTTGCCTAATCCGCGCGAGTGGCAGCCGATGGATGCCGACTGGAAGCTGCCGCCGGACTGGAAACGCATCATCCTCGACGGGATGAAGGAACGGCTCGAACAAATATCGCTCCTTCCGGTTGTTCATGGACATTTGCGTGCGCTGCGGAGCCTGCGCCGACAAGTGCCACTTCTATATCGGTTCCGGCGATCCGAAGAATATGCCGGTGCTGCGCGCCGAGTTGATACGCTCGATTTACCGGCGCTATTTCACCTTGAGCGGCCGCATCTTCGGCGCGCTTGCGGGCGGGCGCGAGCTGACTGAAGACGTCATTAAGGAATGGTTCTACTACTTTTACCAGTGCACGGAATGCCGGCGGTGCTCGGTCTACTGCCCCTACGGCATTGACACGGCTGAAATCACCATGATCGGCCGCGAGTTGCTGAATTTGATCGGATGCAACATCAATTGGGTGCTGGAGCCGGCCGCGAATTGTTTCCGCACCGGCAATCACCTCGGCATCCAGCCTCACGGCTTCAAGGACAGTCTCGATTTTGCCGCCGATGAGCTGCAAGAGATCACGGGCGTGCCGATCGAAGTGCCAATCAATCGCAAGGGCGCGGAGATTCTTTTCATCATGCCTTCGGCCGACTACTTCGGCACCCCGCACTATTACACCCTGCTCGGCTACCTGATGATCTTTAAGGAGATCGGCCTGGATTATACGGTCAGCGCCTTTGCTTCTGAAGGCGGCAACTTCGGCCTGTTCTCTTCGCACGAATTGATGAAGCGGCTGAACGCCAAGGTCTATGACGAGGCCAAACGGCTGGGTGTGAAGTGGATCATAGGCGGCGAGTGCGGCCACATGTGGCGGGTGCTTCACCAGTACATGGACACCATGAACGGTCCGGCGGATTTCCTCGAAGTTCCGGTCTCGCCCATAACCGGTACGCGCTTCGACAACGCGAAATCGACGAAGATGGTGCACATCTCCGAGTTCACCGCCGACCTGCTCCACCACAACAAGCTCAAACTGGACCCCAGACGCAACGACAACTGGAAGGTTACCTATCACGATTCCTGCAATCCCGCCCGCGGCATGGGCTTGCTGGAGGAGCCTCGCTACATCATCAAGCAGTCGTGCAACTACTTTTACGAGATGCCGGAGAACACCATCCGCGAACAGACGTTCTGCTGCGGTAGCGGCTCCGGGCTGGGCACAGACGAAAATCTGGAAATGCGGTTGCGCGGCGGATTCCCACGGGCCAATGCCGTGAAGTACGTGAAGGAAAAGCACGGAGTGAATGTGCTGGCCTGCATGTGCGCCATCGACAAGGCAACCTTGCCCCCGTTGCTGGAGTATTGGGTGCCGGGCGTGGAGGTTGCCGGAGTTCACGAGTTGCTGGGAAACGCGCTGGTGATGACGGGTGAAACGCGCACGACCGATCTTCGCGGGGAGCCTCTCCCGGCGGAAGAGGTAATTCCAGCCGGAGAAGCCGGCGGACCGGAGGTGGCCCATGCGTGAGCGAGCTCTGATCGCCGGCGGGGTGGCGTTGTTCCTGATTCTGTTTACCTATCCGCTGTGGCACGCCGCGGCGTTGGGAACCGAAGCCAAGCAACCGAAGTTGCAGTTGCCGACGCAGTCGAAGGAGTGCGTCGCGCCGCTTCCGTATATGCGAGCGGCGCACATGCAATTGCTGATTGAGTGGCGCGAAAATGTGGTGCGCCAGGGCGTGCGCCAGATTCATGCGACGAATGGAAAATCCTACGAAGCGAGTCTTACGAAAACCTGCCTCGGGGAATGTCATACCAACAGGGCGGAGTTTTGCGACCGCTGCCACACCTATGCCGGCGTCTCCACTCCGTATTGCTGGGATTGCCACAACAAACCCCAACTTGTGGCGGCCAGGAGGACACCATGAAAATTACCAGAAAAGATTTCCTCCGGCTTTCGGGGTTGTCGTTGCTGGCATTTGCGGGAAGGAAGGCAGTGCAGGCCGTCACCGAGCTTACGGGCGCGCCGGCAGCCGCTGTGGGCGGGCCGGCTAAGGCTACCCGCTGGGGTATGGCTATCGACCTCGCAAAGTGGCGCAATCGACCAGACGCTGACAAGTGCATCAAAGCCTGCAACGCGGCGCACAACGTTCCTGAAATCCCTGATCCCACCCGCGAGGTGAGATGGATTTGGGAACAGCCCTTCGAGACCGTGTTCCCGGCCGAGCAAACGGACTATACGCGGAAGGCTTACGCAGGACACCCTATTCCAGTCATGTGCAATCATTGCGATAATCCTGCCTGTGTTCGCGTGTGCCCGACCGGTGCTACATGGAAGAGAGAAGACGGCATCGTCATGATGGACTGGCATCGCTGTATCGGGTGCAAGTACTGCGTTGTGGCCTGCCCATACGGCGCCCGCAGTTTCAACTTCTCCGACCCGGTTCCTCACATCAAGCAGGTGAACCCGGAATTTCCTACTCGGTCCATGGGTGTGGTGGAGAAGTGCAACTTCTGCGTGGAGCGTCTGGCCGAGGGCAAGCCGCCGGTATGCGTCGAGGCCAGCCCTGACAAGTCGATGGTCTTCGGCAATCTTGCCGATCCGAACTCGGAAATTCGGCAAGTGCTCGGCTCGCGTTTCAGCATCCGGCGGAAGCCCGAATTAGGTACGCAGCCCAACGTTTTCTACATTGTGTGAGGGTTGATCGATGTTCATGTTCGAGAAGGCGCTCGTAGGGAACCGGAAGTACTGGATGTGGATTGGTATTCTCCTCGCCCTCGTCTTCCTGGGTTTCCTGGCCTACCTGCGGCAGGCGACGGTCGGGTTGACGGTTACGGGGCTGAGTCACGATGTGGTGTGGGGACTGTATATCTCCCAATTTGTGTTCTTTATCGGACTCGGCGCTTCGGCGGTCGTGGTCGTTTTGCCCTACTATCTGCATGACTGGAAAGCCTTCGGCAAGAGCACGATGATGGGCGAAATCCTCGGCATGTGCTCGGTGATTATGGCTATGCTCTTTATTTTTGTGAGCATGGGCCAACCGCAGCGCGTGCTGAACGTGCTCCGATACCCGCACCCGAATTCGCTCATTTTCTGGGATATGACGGTCCTCAGCGGCTATGTGCTGCTCAACGCGATCATCACCGTGACGCTGCTGAGCGCCAAGCATGAGGGTGTGCCCCCGCCGAAGTGGATCAAGCCTGTCATCATTCTGTCCATACCCTGGGCCATCAGCATCCACACGGTGACGGCGTTCATCCTGAGCGGTCTGGCGGCGCGGCCATTTTGGATGAATCCGATCATGGCTCCCCGCTTTCTGGCTTCGGCCTTTTCTTCGGGGCCGGCAGTGCTCATCATTTTGATCCTGACGCTGCGGCGACTGAAGGTTTTCGATGCCGGCATGGAAGCCGTGAAGAAGCTAGCGCTGATCATGACTTACTGCATGGTTATCAACGTGTTCTTTGTGCTGATGGAGGTGTTCACCACTTTCTACAGCCAAATCCCCAGCCACATGGAACATTTTGATTATCTTTTCTTCGGGCTCGACGGCAACTATCAGATGGTGCCCGTGATGTGGCTATCAGTGCTGTTTGCTCTCGTGTCGCTGGTCATGCTTTTAGTGCCGCGCTGGCGGACGGATACGCGTTTGCTGACGTGGGCTTGTGTTTTGGTTTTCTTTTCGCTTTGGCTGGATAAGGGATTTGCTTTGCTGATTGGCGGCTTTGTGCCTTCGCCATTTGGCGAGGTCGCGCGCTACACGCCCACGCTGAATGAGTGGACCGTTGCGATCGGCATCTGGGCGCTTGGCGCTTTGATGATTACAGTGCTTTATAAAATTATGCTTTCGGTTCAGGAAGAGGTGTAGCCCGGCGCAGATCGATGCCAGCGCGGGCGGACTACAGGCTTAACGATTTTTTTAACTGCAGTTGCTACTGGTTCTGAGCATGGAATGGACTGCGCTCGATGGCAGACTGGATTCAACTCCTCCTTGTTCAGAATGGTTGTGGATTGTTAATTTACGATGCCGGAATCGAGGATTGTGATTGGCATCGGGTCAAATAGCATGCTGATGATTGCGGTGTTCTGCAATATCGTGAGATGTATTTAGATCTTATTTTGTTTCTCCAAGAGGTGACTTATGGCTGTTGATCTGACCCAATCCGTAACGTCAACTCAGACGGGAACCGCTCCGCCGAGTTCACACCCGGCGCAGGGATTCAATGAGGACTGGTTAGCGCTCTGTATTGGCATATTTGTTTTCGCACTTTCACTTACGCTCCTGTTCGGCATCGACTCGCTGGGCTGGGGCATTACCGTAGGCGTTTGGACTGATTTCGGGAAGGCGCTCAAACCCGCCTCCAAGGCTTATGCGGCGTTGCCCGCATTGGCTTCTCTGGTAATAACCTACCTCTTTATGCTAGTCGTGCTGTTGGTAGGCGTAAAGCGTTTGGGAGCGGATGTAAAGAAGTTTGCCGGCGGATTTACGGTGGTCTTTGGTCTTAGCTATATCTGCTGGATCCTGGGCAGCTGGGCCTACATCGCGGCCACCCCGAACCAGCGGGCCGGTTTCAAACTTGCCTGGTCTCTTAACCTGACCAACGAGTCCGGGTTCATCATTGCCCTGCTGGCTGGCCTGTTTATCGGCAATTTCATGCCGGGGCTGGCGGAAAAGATCAAAGAAGGGGTCCGTCCCGAGCTGTATATCAAGACGGCCATCGTGATCCTGGGCGGATTCCTGGGCATCGCCGCCCTGAACCAGCGGCAACTGGCAACCCAGATGATGTTCCGCGGCATTTGCGCCATTGTTGAGGCCTACCTGATCTACTGGCCGCTGGTCTACTTTATTTCACGCAAGTACTTCAAATTCAACCGCGAGTGGGCAGCGCCGTTGGCGTCTGGCATCTCCATCTGCGGTGTTTCGGCGGCCATCGCCACCGGTGGCGCAATCCGCGCCCGGCCAATAGTTCCCATCATGGTCTCTTCGCTGGTGGTGATCTTCTCCGTAGTGGAACTGCTGATCCTGCCGTTTGCGGCCCAGCACTTTCTCTGGACTCAGCCAATGGTAGCCGGCGCTTGGATGGGCCTGGCTGTCAAGACAGACGGCGCAGCCGTGGCCAGTGGTGCGATCGTTGATTCCCTGATACGCGCCAAGGCGGCAGCAGCTGGTATTAACTACGCGCCCAACTGGATCTTGGCCACCAGTTCGACGATCAAGGTGTTCATCGATATCTTCATCGGCGTCTGGGCATTTGTACTGGCCTGGGTGTGGTCGGCCAAGTTCGAGGGTAAGAACGGAAAAGGTGTGAAGGCCGTCGAAATCTGGCAGCGCTTCCCGAAGTTCGTGCTCGGCTATGTCGCCACCTTCCTTTTGGTACTGTTCGCCGGATTGATGGTGCCAGGGGTGCTCGGCAAAGTGAATGCCGCCATGGGAGAGGCCAACGTCTTCCGTGGAATCTTCTTCGTTATGACGTTCTTCAGCATCGGCGTAATGTCCAACTTCCGCAAGCTGTGGGAAGAGGGGATCGCCAAGCTGGCGGCCGTCTATGTACTGTGCTTGTTTGGCTACATCATCTGGATCGGCTTGGGCATTTCCTGGATCTTCTTCCATGGGATGACGCCGCCGCTAATGAAGTGAGGTGACAAATGACAACTCCGACAAAAGCTGAACAGCCGCGCTATGCTGAAGAAATCAAGAAGATGGAGTATGAACCCCTCGACAGCGTGGAAAAGAAGCTGATCTGGTACACGTTCTTCACCGGCGTCATTCTGCTGATAGTCCTGGTGGTGATTACGCACCTGTAGGACAGACTCTCAGCAATGCCGCTATGATTGGTTAGATGAATTTACCGGTGTCGCGGAGAACGGTTCTTCGCGACACCTTAACCTTCAGCACGGTTGGTACGTTTGAGAAAGAAAGCGGGATCTGCCTGGCCAAACGCCGCTGTAGCCTGCCGCGGTTTGGGCCAGTGAGTTCGCGGCGAGTGGGCCTATCAAGCGCTGGCTACGGTTTGGTGGGATTATTGGAGTGGTGTAGTTCATGGAGAAGACAGGCAAGGTTTATCTAGTCGGGGCCGGTCCGGGACATCCTGAGCTGTTGACGATCAAGGCGGCAAACCTGATCAAGTCGGCGGATGTCGTTGTCTACGACCGGCTGATTCAGGAAGATGTACTGGCGCTGGCGAAACCAACCGCCGAGCGCATTTACATGGGCAAACCCGTCGGGCGTCACGATTCGCGCCAGGATGAGGTCAACGAACTGCTTGTTCACAAAGCCCGCGAAGGCAAGACCGTGGTTCGCCTGAAGGGCGGCGATCCATTTCTGTTTGGCCGCGGCGGAGAAGAGGCCGAGTACCTGGCGGAGCATGGCATCAGCTTCGACGTGATCCCCGGCGTTTCCTCGGCGCTCTCGGCGCCTCTCAGCGCCGGAATTCCGGTAACGCATCGTGACGCTTCTTCCGCCGTTGCGATTGTGACCGGCCACTTTTGCAGCGACGACGGCGACGACGAAGTTGACTTCAATGCCCTGAGCAAAATTCCGACGCTGGTTTTTCTGATGGGCGTCCATGCGGTCGAGCAGATTGCAAAACGGTTGATCGCCGAGGGCCGCGATCCCGGCACGCCGGCTGCCATCATCCAGATGGCGTTTTGGCACGGCGAACAGGTTGCCACCGGGACACTGGAGACGATTGCCGAAGCGGCAAAGCTGCAAGGCATCAAGGCTCCGGCGACACTGGTGATCGGCGAGGTCGTGAGGCTTCGCGAGAAGCTGAAGAAGGCCGAGCGCGACCTGCAGCGCCGCGGCGAGTCGGACGCACGTTTTGCCCCCGGGCCCTCGCCACAGGAACTGTTTCGCCTGGCGACCGCGGGCGTCGGAAGTCAGATGCTGGCGTGGGCAGTGTCGGCGGGCGTATTCGAAGCACTGGAACATCCGAAAACCGTCTGCAATCTGGCTCTCCAAATCCATGCCGATGCCGATGCACTGAACGACATGATGCAGGTGCTCGTGGCGCTCGGGTTGGTTGAGGCGCGGCCGGATGGCTATCGCAATCTGGAATTGGCCTCGCTCTACCTGCGGCGAAACTCACCCCAGTCGCTCGTCCCCGCGCTGATGTATGAGGTTGGAGAAAACTGTGACGCGACCGCGCTCGACAGGTTCGCAACCACGGGCCGAAAAACGCTGCGCCCGGATCATGCGGCTCTGCACTACCACGCCTGTGAGTCGCTGGCGCGTTACGCGGCGCCGGTCGTGCTCGATCGGGTTGAACTCGGCGGATGCGAGACCGTGCTCGTTGCGGGATGGGGAGCGGCGACCTATTCGGAGCTGATTGCGGCGCGCTGGCCGCGTGCGAAGGTTATAGGCATCAACCCGGCATTGGGTGAGGTGCTGCCGGCGCGGAGCTTCGACGCGGTGATCATCTCCGGGCTTCTCGGTTCGGCATCGCGCGAGGAATGCGAGAATGTCGTTTGCCATGCGGCAAGCCAACTGAAGGCCGGCGGGATGCTGATGCTGCAAGACGATTTGCTTTCCGTGGGAGCCAGTGTGGCTCCAGAGGTTGCGCTTGCCCGTCTGGCGCGACGGGTCACGAACGGCAACAGTGCCGAGTGGTCCGTGGAGCGCGTTACCGCGCTGCTGGAAAAATCGGGTTTAGAGGCTGGTTCGGACCCGCTGGCAGGCGCGGGCATGTTAATCAAGAGTAAGAAGACCAATTCATACACAGTGAAGCCGTGCGTGCTAGTGGAATCAGTGCCGGCTGACTGAAAAGGGAGAACTTATATGGCTGAGCTTACGGTAGAGATGGTTGCGGAAGGCATGTTCCAGTTGGTATCCGAGTGCGCGGGAAAGAAGAACTTGAAACCGGGTGACCTGACCAAGGCGATGGTGGCTAAGTACGGCGATGCCTGCTCGAAAGACCTTTGCAAGCTCGCGATCCGGCAGTTGATCGATTCCAGCCGTTGCGTCTACGCCTATGTCGGAGGTTCGTTTATTCAGTTGCCGCCCAAGGACCCCCAGGGCTGAGGTTAAGCGCCCAGATGAATGCGGCCTCGAACGCGCCAAGGATCGTGATTGCAGGGCTTGCCGGCGATTCCGGCAAATCTGTGGTCTCCATGGCGCTGCTCCGGGCATTCCGTGGCGAAGGGACGCAGGTGCGCGCATTCAAGAAGGGTCCTGATTACATCGATACCGCATGGCTCTCCTGGGCCTCGGGAGAGCCGGCGAGAAACCTGGATACGTGGTTGATGGGTTTCCCAAGGCGGTGCAGTCATTTTGCACGCATGCCATCGCCGGCGGTCTCAACGTGATCGAAGGCAATCGCGGACTGTTCGACGGGTCTGACGCAACCGGAACACACAGTACGGCTGAGTTGGCGAAGGCTATTCAAGCGCCGGTTCTGCTGGTTCTGAATGTCACCAAAATGACGCGCACCGCGGCCGCCGTGGTGTTGGGCTGCAAACAGTTAGATCCGGATTTGCGAATCGGTGGAGTCGTTCTCAACCACGTTGCCAGCAAACGACACGAGATGGTCGTGCGCGATGCGATCGAAGGAGTGTGCGGAATCCCGGTGGTCGGCGTTATCCCTAAGCTCGATAGTGACGCGCTGCCCTCGCGGCATCTCGGACTGGTGACTCCTGAAGATCATCCCGCGATGAAGGAGCTGACTTCGCTGTTGGACAAGGTTGCGGCACGGCTCGACATGGCGCGGATCAGGGAAATTGCCACCGGCGTGAACGTGCTTTGTGCGCCGCATTTGTCTGCAGCGACGAAAGAGCCGGACGAGGGCGCGGTCAGGATCGCCGTGATTCGCGACGCGGCGTTCAGCTTTTACTACCAGGAGAATATCGAGGCGCTGAGCCGGGCGGGCGCGGAAGTCGTGTTCATCTCAGCTTTGCGGTCAGGCAAACTGCCCGAGGATGTGGATGCCGTCTACATTGGCGGCGGCTTTCCGGAGGTGCATGCCGAAAAGCTCGATGCGAACGCGGGGTTTCTGCATTCGCTCGCCGATGCGGCTTCACGCGGCGTGCCTGTCTATGCCGAATGCGGCGGGTTGATGCTGCTATCGCGATCGATCCAATGGCAGGGGAGACGTTTCCGCATGGCTGGCGTCCTGCCCATCGATATCGACGTGGGCAGCGCTCCGCAAGGGCACGGATACGTGGAGGCGGCGGTCGACACTCCCAATCCGTTTTACGCGGTTGGAACCCTGTTGCGGGGTCATGAGTTCCATTACTCGCGCATCGCGGTCGCCTCCGAGGTGCTGAAGCCAGAGCCGCCGGCAACCGCGTGTTCGGTGCGCCGCGGAACCGGCGCGATCGGAAAGCGCGACGGGCTGATCGTCAACAATGTGTGGGCAAGCTATACGCACCTGCATGCAAGCGCAACGCCGGAATGGGCGGAGGGAGTAGTTAAACTTGCCCGGCGGCATCGCGCGGCAGGAGTGAATCTGGCAGGGCGAGCCTCGTAGTGCGAATAATGATGTAAGCCCGGAAGTGGTTGGGGTGTGCGGGCTGGTGCTTAGCAATTTTCGAGCGGTGAGGGATAATCCATGGCAACTGTGGTGTCTTTATTTATTTATGCAGGCGTGCTTGTGTTTGTCGTTGGCTGCGTTGGCCGCGTAATTCAATACGCGCGCGCGCCCATCCATCTCCGTTGGGAACTGTATCCCGTGCCGCATGAAGCGCCGGAGCGGGTGAAGCACGGGGGATCGTATTTCGAGCAAGGCGACTGGTGGAAGAAAGAACGCCACTCGAACCTCGCGGGGGAGTTGAGTTTCATGATCCCGGAGATGCTGTTGCTGAAAGGGCTCTGGGAATACAATCGCAAACTCTGGTACCGGTCGTTTCCTTTTCATGCGGGGCTGTATCTGCTGATGGGGGCGGCCGCTCTGTCTGTTTTGGGCGCTGTACTCGGAGGCATGGGACTTGCAGGCGTGCTATTCGCGATTGCTCGCGTGTGTGCTTGGGCGGGCCTGGTGCTGACGACGTTCGGCGGCCTGGCGTTGTTCTGGCGCAGACTCACCGATCCGGAGTTGAAAAACTACACGGGCCTCGGCGATTTGTTGAATGTGGGCTTGTTCGCGGTTGCCTGCGTGCTGGTCATCATCGGAGCGCTGAGTGGCTCGATGCCGCCGCTTTCCGTATTGGCTCGTGCGCTGCTTGGATTCGACTCGACGATCCAGCTGCCGGCCATGACCAGTGCCGGACTCATACTCGGGTCGGTCGTCCTCGGCTACATTCCGTACACGCACATGGCGCATTTTGTGGCGAAATATTTCACCTATCACACGGTCCGATGGGACGACAGGCCAAACAACAAGGAGATCTCCGCACGAGTTGCTGAGTATCTCACCTATCGTCCCACGTGGTCGGCGCCGCACATCGGAGCCGACGGCACGAAAACCTGGGGAGAGATCGCCACGACGAATCCACCCGAAAAGCAGGCGGTGCGCAAATGAAGGAACAGATCAATATTGCCGACATTTCGCGGCGGGACGCAGAGCCGCTCACGCAGCTGCAGAAAAGCGAATTGAAACCATTACCCGCCGGTTTCGACGCCGGGGAAGGCCCTGCTTTTACGCCACTCAGCGCTCAGGTCAAGGAGCGGTGCGAGTGCGGGCTCGACGGTACTTGCGCGCTCAATCTGCCCAGGCCGAAGTCCCGCGAGGAAGAAGAAGAGCTGGTCAAGAAGTTTCTGGCCGGAGTTGAAAAGTTATTCACTAAGGAAAATAATTGGACGTTTCTGCAGCCGCTGCTGCTCACCATGGAGCACTGCACGCGTTGCCAGACCTGCTCAGACGCTTGCCACATTTATGAAGCCAGCGGGCGCAATGAACTCTACCGTCCTCTTTTCCGCAGCGAGATTCTGCGCCGTCTTTACTTCAAGTACGTGAAGCATGGCGGCCTGGTTTCGCGCTGGCAGCATGGCGACGTCGAGCTGAACTGGCCCATGGTCGCGCGTCTTGCCGAGCTTTCCTACCGATGCAACCTCTGCCGCCGTTGCGCGCAGACCTGTCCCATTGGCGCCGATAACGCCCTTGTGGCACACGAACTCCGCAAGGTGTTCAGCATGGAGATGGGCATTGCGGCCAAGGAGATCCATGATAACGGCTCGATGAAGCAGTTGAAAGTTGGCTCCTCCACCGGCATGAGCCCTGCGGCTGTGAAGGACAGCGTGGACTTCATCGACGAGGAGATGAGTGAAAAAACAGGGATGGAGATCCACACGCCGTGGGACGTAGAGGGAGCCGACATTCTTTTGATTCACAACGCTGGAGAAATTCTTGCGTGGCCCGAGAATCCCGGAGCCTTTTCGGTAATTCTTAATGCCGCCGGGATAAGCTGGACGATGTCATCGGAGCTGGTCGCCTACGATTCCATCAATTACGGACTATGGTATGACGACGCGCAATTCGCGCGCGTGGCACTGAAACACGCGGACATGGCGCGCCAGTTGAAAGTGAAGAAGATTGTGCTGGGCGAGTGCGGCCACGCGCACAAGGCGCTCAGCGTGATCGCCGACCGCATCCTGCTTGGCGAGATGAACGTTCCGCGGGAAAGCTCGCTGACGCTGTTGCGCGACATCATCATGAGCGGCAAACTCAAACTGGACCCCTCGCGCAATGATTTCCCGGTTACGCTGCACGACCCGTGCAACCTCGTGCGTCTGATGGGAGTGGTAGAACCGCAACGCGAGGTTTTGCGGAAGATCGCTCCCAAGTTCCGCGAGATGGAACCGCACGGCGTCAATAACTACTGTTGTGGCGGCGGCAGCGGGTTCGCCATCATGTCGCCGAACAACTTCACCGATTGGCGCTACCAGATCTCCGGGCGCAAGAAGCTCGAGCAGGTGTTGAACGCCTTCGGCGATTGCCTCGAACCGGAAACTCCGAAATACGTCTGCGCCCCGTGCAGCAACTGCAAAGGCCAGATGCGCGACCTGTTCGCTTATTGGAATCTCTGGGACGAGCATCAGATCCTGTACGGCGGCTTGGTTGAGCTGATCGTGAATGCCATGACCGATGTGAAGCCTGGTTTCCTGGAGTGGGAGTGGCACTAGATTAACAGGTACTGAACAGGCCGGAAAATCAGGAAGGGCCAGCCCGGCAAGCAGCAAATTAGCGCGAGTGAGAGGTCTTCACTCGCGCGTTGCTTTTGGCGGTCGTGCCAGCAAGCCTCGGAAGCCTTGAGCAAAAATGGATGCACCCCAGGCGCACCTGACGAAATCTAATCTCTTGGAAGGTGGGCATGGAAACCCATGGAAACGAAAGATAAGTTGCACAAGAGCGAAGACGAATGGCGCCGCCAGCTTACGCCTGAGCAGTACCACATCTTGCGCGAGAAGGGTACGGAACGCGCGTTCACCGGCGAATACGCGCACAGCAAGGAAAGGGGCGTTTACCGCTGTGCAGCTTGCGGCGAGGAACTATTCAGCTCGGATACCAAATACGATTCCGGAAGCGGCTGGCCCAGCTTCTATGAGCCGGCGGCCCCGGAACGCGTGGACAATCACGCGGACAACGCTTTCGGCATGCGCCGCGTCGAGGTGACCTGCTCGCATTGCGGATCGCACCTGGGGCATGTTTTTGAGGATGGACCGCAGCCAACCGGGTTACGCTATTGCATCAACTCTGCGTCTCTGAAGCTGGAACCCAAAGAGTAGCTGATGCCATCTATTTATTTTATTGCGGGTTGTACACCGCAGGCTCACCGAGGCTTCCCTTCGCGGGCAGGTGACGGATATAGTTCACGATGCTCCAGATTTCATCATCGTTCAATATCCCCTTGGAAGCAGGCATGCCCGAAGGCCCGACGCCGTTTTCGATCACCCATTTCAGTTGTCCGTCCGTGTACTCCTGCACGTCGCGCGAGTTCAGCGACGGGACGGGCGGATACATGCTTTGAGCAAAGGGAACACCCGTGGCCTGTCCGTCGAGTCCGTGGCACACCATACAGTAGACGGCAAAGTTTTTCTGGCCGGCGCGGATGTTTTCCTCCGTGGCCGGGAGTGGATTGCGCGTCGCCTTGCCGCCGACTGTGATCGAGTGCTTCACGCGCGCTGCCAGCGAGCTTTCGAAATTGCCGGGACTCCTGACCTGGCAGCTGCTCAAAAGCAGCACGAGGCTTGCCGCAGCCATAGCCCACGCTGCGGAACTTGGCCAGGATCTGCCGCGGCGTGCGCAACTGCGGCGCGCACCGGGGGCACTGGAAGGGCGCGGATTGTTCCCCTGGTCCATATCATTCCACGACGATGGACATCTTCATGTTGGCGTGTCCGGAGCCGCAGAAGTGATCGCAGATCACGGTGAACGTGCCGGCGGTTTGGGGGGTGAGTTTCACATCCACGGGTTTGCCCGGCACAAGCAACTCGTCGATCTTGAGCTGCCGCGAGAAAAATCCGTGAGTGACGTCGGCGCTCCTCACCCGCAGGATGACCGGCTCGCCGCGTTTGAGGGTGATTACGTTTGGAGTGAATTCGAAGCGCTTAGCGGTGATTTCGATGACGCGCGGCGTGCCTTGCGCTTGCGTGTTGAAAGGCGCGCTCAAAATGGCCACGCAAGCCAGCGCGAGCGCAAACACGAGACGAGTTCTATTCTTCATGAGACTCTCCTTCGGGCCAGTACCTATCTGTTGCGGGGCAGTTTTTCGCAGCCTCTTACAGCGAAACCGGCTTCAGAATCTGCTGAATTCCGTTGATGCCCGAGTACTCGCGCAGGCTGAGTTCAACATCCTCAACCGAGAGCGATGAACCCTGGGGCGGTTTCTTCACGTTTTGGCTCACGATGCGAATGCCGAGATGCTTGAACGGGTGGTCCTTGTCAAACGGCATCGGCTTCTTGTCCGCGACTTTCTCCGGGTCAGGGAAGCCGAAGATCAGCGAGCGTGCCGCGTAATGATGCGTGCCGGCGATGACGTGTTCATCGTCGCGATGAATATGTCCGTACAGCACCGTCACGTTCCGGTAGGGGGCGAGCGTGTTCATGGCTTCGTCGCCATCGCTCGTGAACCACTCCCATTCGGGTTTAAGGTCGAAGAGCGGACGATGCGTGAACACCACAATCGGCGCGGTCTTGGGGAACCTGACCAGGTCTTTTTTGAGCCATGCCAGTTGCTCCGCGCCAAGCTCCGGTTTGGCGCGCGAAACATTATCAAGAGCCACGAAGTGAACACCGCGATGATCAAACGAGTAGTTCGTTGGACCGAACGACTCGCGGAACAACTGACCACCGTCGAGCCCCGCATCGTGCTCACCGGGGACACATACCAGCTTAGGAACCTTTATTTGCGCCGCGATCTGCTGGAACTGGCGCATGCGTTTGGCGCGCACATCCTTGTCTTCGCTGTCATGCGTGAGATCGCCGGTGAAGAGCACCAGGTCAGGGCGTTGTGGCAACGCGTTTACCATGGCCACCGCCTGTTCAAACGCCTTGGTGCCGAGCGGGTCGGGTGGGCCGCTAAACCCGACGTGTGCGTCGCTGAGCTGAACGAACGTGAAGGGCGAAAGGGCTTCTCCATTCGACTCCTTCAGACTCACTCCCAGCTCATGGGCCTCTCTACCGGCGCCCAGCAGCGGCGCAACCTTGTAGAGAGTTCCAATGCCCATCGACATGCCGGCGATGCGCAAAAATTTGCGGCGATCGATCGAGTCACCCATTGCAGTCCTCCTTGCAGCTTGGCGGGACGGCGCTGGTGGGCGCTCCCTGCGCTGCGTAGTGGAAAACGGGCGCGGCTGTGATTTATTCCAGCCCATCGAGAAAAAATTAACCGCCGGTTCCGGCTGAATTGCTGGACTGGAAGCGGCATTCGGCCCGGAGCCCAGCAGTTCTGCATGCGTGCGGGAATAATTTGCCGGATTTCGAGTTACCCTTATAGCCGGATGCAAAACGAGCGAAGCCAATCCGGGACATTCGAAGAACTGGCGATGCCGCTGTTCGCTTCGCTTTACAACTTTGCGCACTGGCTGACGCAGAACCGCGCCGAGGCGGAAGACCTGGTGCAGGAGACGTACATGAAGGCGCTGAAAGGGTTCCAATCGTTTCAGCAGGGGACCAACTTCCGCGCCTGGATGTTCCGCATTTTGCGCAACACCTTTCTGACCTCACGCACGGGATTGAAAGCGATCACGCCGCTGGAGGAGGCAGACGATGCGTTGCCCCCGGTTCTGGAGACGCCGGAATCAGCGCTGCTCGCCCGCGTCGATCATGAACTTTTGCAGAGCGCGCTGGAACAACTGGCGGTGCACTACCGGGAAGTCGTTCTTTTGTGCGACGTGGAGGAGATGAGCTACCAGGAGATCGCGGAAACGCTGGGCATTCCGATCGGCACTGTCATGTCGCGCGTTTCGCGCGCGCGGAAAGCGCTGCGGGATCTGCTGACGACGAAGGTCCGAGGAGCTTCGCAATGAGTTGTGAGCTATGGCACGCGAAACTTGAGCAATACGTCGACTCCGAACTGCTCGGCGATGACGCTGTCGAGGTGGAGGCGCATCTGCGGCAGTGCCAGTCGTGTGCCGCCGACGCGCTCGGACGGCTGCGCTTGAAGGGGATGACCCACACGGCGGGCAAGCGATTCGCGCCAGCTCCGGAGTTCAGGCTGAAGATCGCGCAGCAAGTGGCCAAGCAAAGCAAGCCCCGGCTTTGGGGCCCGAGACTCGGTTGGCGTCTGGGAGCGGCGATGGCAGTCCTGGTGGCTGCAATCAGCCTCGGGGTTTTCTGGGGAGGGCATGTGCAGCGCGAGCGGCAACTGGGCGAGCTTGCCGATCTGCACGTGGCGACACTGGCGAGCGCGAATCCCGTCGATGTGGTTTCCACGGACCGGCATACGGTTAAGCCATGGTTCGCGGGCAAGCTGCCCTTTACCTTCAATTTGCCTGAGCTGCTGCCAGATTCTCCGTTCCGGCTTGTGGGCGGCCGCGTAGCCTATTTCGAGCAGAGCCCAGGAGCGCAACTGTTGTTTCAAGTGCGCAAGCATCAGCTCTCGGTGTTCATCTTTTCCCGAGAGGTCGCTGACAACGCACCTGAGTTCGGCAAATCTGGTTGAGCACAAGCTGGACTTCACGATACAAACCTGGTCGCAGAACGGGCTCAGGTACTTCGTAATCAGTGATGCCAGCCCGGCAGACGTGGCTGCGCTGAGCGATCTGCTGAAGCGCGCAGAGTAGAGCGAACGTCCGTGACCAAAGCCCGCGTGCTTTACTCCGCGGGTGCGCCCTTCTTGGCGAAGCGGCTTGTGAGTTCAATGAAGGCCTGAGCAGAGCGCGGCAAGGTGCGGTCGGAGCGATAGATCAGGCCGAGTGAGCGCCACAAAACGTTGTCCTTCAAGGGGAGCAGCTTGGCCTCTCCGGAGCGCACCTCGTCGTTAGCGAAGCTGGCGCTGATGAGAGACACGCCGATGCCGGCGACCACGAATCGCTTAATCATGCCCACGCTGGGCAATTCCATCTTGATCTGCAAGTCCGCTCGATAAGGGCGGAAGAGCTTGTCCAGTGCCTGCCGCGTGTACCCCGTCTTGGGAAATATCAGCGGCTGTTTCGCCACTTCTTCCACGGTGACGGATTTTTGCTTGGCGAGCGGATTCCGTGAACTGACCATGACCATCAACTGGTCGCGGAAGATGGAATGCACCTTGATGCTATGAGACTTTACTGGCAGGCTCACAATGCCCAGATCGACTGCCCCGTCCTCAACCCTCTCCAGAATTTTGCGGCTGAAATTGCGATAGACGCTGATCTGAACCTCGGGATACTGCCTGCAGTATTCGGCAAACATATCCGGAAGCACGTACAGGCAGGTGGCCTCATTAGCTCCAACGGCCAGGACTCCGCGAGGCGAATTGCCCTGGTCGGCAACGGCACGGATCGACTCGTCGCGCAGCATCAACAAGCGCTGCGCATACTCGAACAAGACTTCACCGCCTGGAGTCAAGCGTACGGTTTTGGCGCGGCGGTCAAGAATCTTCTCGCCATACTCCTGTTCGAGCTGCCTGATTTGGGCGCTGACGGCCGACTGCGTGCGAAACACTTTTTGGCCGGCGCGCGAAAAACTACCCAGCTTGGCGACTTCGACGAACGTGATAAGCTGATCGAAATCCACGGCTATCCTCGCTCTCCTGGAAACAGCGGGGCGGCAGAATTCACCACCAACGATCAGGCAAGTTGAACCTACTCTCAAGAGAATACACGCACTGGGCCGTTTGTGAGGACCTGGTTTTGATTGTCACCACTGGCGAGTAGCTCACAATTCGGTAAAAGCACAGTTAAGGCCATGCCTAAATTTCTTAATCGGTGCTATCGAAAATCTTGATTGTACTTCCCATGGTATCGCGAACGATAATAAACTGCTTAATATACAGGGACTTGTGTCCAGCGACGCCTGCGGTTTTTTCCTTGGCGGCCTGTCTGCCGCCCCCTGAATGCCGCTATTATCCGGAGATGAAGTGACGACATCGTACATGCCGAACGGATTGCCTGCCCCACAGGGGCTCTATCACCCCAGTCAAGAACACGACGCCTGCGGCCTGGGTTTTGTGGCGAATATCGACGGCCACAAGTCTCACGACGTTGTTCTCAAGGGGGTTGAGGTCCTGATCAATCTCACGCACCGGGGGGCTTGCGGGTGCGATCCCGAAACGGGTGACGGCGCCGGCATCCTCATTCAGATTCCGCATGCGTTCTTTGCCCGCGAAGCCGAGAGGCTCCGTTTCTCGCTGCCTGAACCCGGCTGCTATGGGGTGGGCATGGTCTTTTTCCCACGTAATGACGAGCAGCGCGAGCGCTGTCGCAAGGTCATGAACCGGGTGATCCAGGAGGAGGGTTTCGAGGTTCTGGGCTGGCGCGATACGCCCATCGACGCGAATGCTATCGGTCAGGTGGCACGCGCCTCGCGGCCATATATCGAACAGGTGTTCATCGCTGCTGCTCCTTCATCTACTGCAACCGCGACGGCTGCCGAGGACCCCGGTGAGTCCACCGCATCGTCTGCCACGGCGGGCGACGGGAGCAGCTACGAGGACGTGCTGGAGCGCAAACTCTACGTCATTCGCAAGCGGACCGAATCGGAGATCACCGCCCTCGACGCCGCCTTGATGCAGAGCTTCTACGTTTCGTCGCTCTCGGCCCGCACCATCATTTACAAGGGACTGCTGCTGGCACCCCAGATCAGCAAGTTCTACAAGGAATTGTCGGACCCGCTCGTCACCAGCGCTTTATGCCTGGTTCACCAGCGGTTTTCCACCAACACGTTTCCAACCTGGCAGTTGGCCCATCCATACCGCTACATCGCGCACAACGGTGAAATCAACACCCTAAAAGGCAATGTCAACTGGATGTACGCCCGCCAGTCGCTTCTGGCTTCGCCGCTCTTTGGCGATGACATGCAGAAGCTATTCCCGATCATTGCGCCGGGCGGCAGCGACTCGGCAAATTTCGATAATGCCGTCGAACTGCTGTTCCAGGCCGGGCGCAGCCTGCCGCACGCGATGGCCATGATGGTTCCGGAAGCCTGGTCGGGCAATCCGCACATGCATCCCGACAAGCGGGCTTTTTATCAGTACCACGCGAACATTATGGAGCCCTGGGACGGCCCGGCGGCGCTCACCTTCACCGACGGTCGCGTGATCGGCGCAACCCTGGATCGCAATGGCCTGCGCCCCGCGCGCTACGTGATAACCCGCGGCGGTATGGTCGTAATGGCGTCGGAAGTCGGCGTGCTGCCGATCAAGCCGCAAGACATTGTGAAGAAAGGGCGGCTTCAGCCTGGCAAAATGTTCCTGGTTGATCTGGTGGAAGGGCGTATTGTCTCGGACAAAGAAATCAAGCGCCGCCTCTCCAGCCGTCAGCCTTACGGTGAATGGCTACGCGACAACCAGGTCACTCTCGACAGCCTGCCGGAGCCTCCGCGCACCGTAGCGACGGATCACGACACCATCCTCTGCCGGCAGCGCGTCTTTGGTTATAGCGATGAAGACCTGAAGATGATCATGTTGCCCATGGTGAAGGATGGCCAGGAGCCCGTGGGTTCAATGGGTACGGATACGCCGCTGGCGTGCTTGTCGGATCGTCCGCAGAGTTTGTTCAATTATTTCCGGCAGCTTTTCGCCCAAGTCACCAACCCCCCGATTGACGCTATTCGTGAAGATATGGTGATGTCGCTCATCAGCTTCATCGGCTGTGAGAGCAATATCCTGGAGGAGACCCCGAAGCAATGCCATACGCTGGCCTTGCCGCATCCGATTCTCACCAACCGTGACCTCGAGAAGCTGCGGCGGCTTTCGCAGGGTGATCTGCTGGCGACAACTCTGCCGACATTGTTTCCGGTGCACAGAGGCGAAGAGGGGCTACGGAATTCGCTCGACGGTCTTTGTCGTCGGGCCACGCTGGCCATCAAGTCCGGCTACAGCCTGATCGTCCTCTCCGACCGCGGGACCGACGAGGAGTATGCTCCCATTCCGTCCCTGCTTGCACTGACCGCTGTCCACAACCACCTTATCCGCGAGAAGCTGCGGACGCAGGTGGCGTTGATTATCGAGTCGGGCGAGCCGCGCGAGGTCATGCACTTTGCGCTGCTGATTGGGTATGGCGCAAGCGCCGTGAACCCCTATCTGGTCATAGAGACATTGGAAGATCTGGAGCTGCGGCGCGATTTGCCCGAGGGCATGAACGCGGATACCGCGCTTCACAATTACATCAAGGCCATCGACAAAGGCCTGCTCAAAACCGGTTCGAAGATGGGAATCTCCACGCTGCAGAGCTATCGCGGCGCGCAGGTGTTTGAGGCCATCGGGCTCAACCGGGGGCTCATCGCGAAATACTTCACCGGGACCGCCTCGCGAATAGAAGGGGTTGGGCTGGAAGTGCTTGCGCGCGAAGCTCAGATGAAGCACGAACACGCTTTTCGCCCGGTCGGCAGCTTCGAGCCGGAGTTGAGAGTCGGAGGCAGCTACCAGTATCGCGTCGACGGCGAGCACCACATCCTTAATCCGCTGACCATCTCCAAGCTGCAACATGCGGTTCGAGAGGGAAACCCCAAGACCTTTAAGGAGTACACGGACCTTGTCGACGATCAAAGCCGCCAACTCTGTACACTGCGCGGACTGATCGGCATCAGGAAGAGCGAGGACCCGGCCCCGCTGGAAGAGGTGGAGCCAGCCAGTGAGATCGTAAAGCGCTTCACGACCGGTGCGATGTCGTTTGGCTCCATCAGCAAGGAAGCTCACGAAACCCTCGCCGTCGCCATGAACCGTATCGGCGGGAAGTCCAACACCGGCGAAGGTGGCGAAGAAGAGGGCCGCTTCCGGCCCGATGCGAATGGGGATTGCCGGCGTAGCGCCATTAAGCAGGTGGCGTCCGGGCGCTTCGGCGTAACCGTCCATTACCTGGTTAACGCCGACGAGTTGCAAATCAAAATGGCACAAGGCGCCAAGCCCGGAGAGGGTGGACAATTACCTGGGCACAAGGTGAACGACGAGATCGCTCGGGTGCGGCACTCGATTCCCGGCGTAGGCTTGATTTCTCCGCCGCCTCACCATGACATCTACTCGATTGAGGATCTTGCGCAGCTCATCTACGACCTGAAGAACGCCAATCCTCGGGCACGCATCTCCGTGAAACTGGTTGCTGAAGTCGGAGTCGGAACCGTTGCCGCCGGCGTGGCTAAGGCGCATGCGGATGTTGTGCTCATCAGCGGAGACAACGGTGGAACCGGCGCGTCGCCGCTCAGCTCGATCAAGCATGCGGGCATTCCGTGGGAGCTTGGGTTGGCTGAAACGCAGCAGGTGCTGGTGATGAATGACCTGCGTGGCCGCATAAGGGTGCAGACCGACGGGAAACTCCAGACGGGCCGCGATGTGGTGATTGCCGCTTTGCTTGGAGCCGAAGAATACGGTTTTGCCACCGCGCCGCTGATCACGATGGGCTGCGTCATGATGCGCAAGTGCCATTTGAATACCTGTCCCGTCGGGATTGCGACTCAGGACCCGAAGCTGCGCGCCAAATTCCGTGGACAGCCCGAGAACGTGATCAACTTTTTCTTCTTCGTCGCCGGCCAGGTGCGCGAGTATATGGCCCAACTTGGCTTCCGGACCGTGGACGAGATGGTCGGCCGGGTCGATATGCTGGAGATGAAACCGGCAATGGCGCATTGGAAGGCCAGGGGCTTGGACTTCTCGAACATTTTCTACGATCCGCCAAAGAAATCGAATGTGGCACGGCGTCGCGTGCAGGCGCAGGATCATGGACTGGAGAAGGCTCTCGATCACAAGCTGATCGAATGCGTGCAGCCGGCGCTGGAGACGCTCACGCCGATCCAGGTAAAGCTTCCGATCCGTAACGTGGACCGGACTGTAGGCGCTATGCTGAGCGGCGAAATTGCGCGCCGATATGGTTCCAAGGGGCTGCCCGACGACACCATCTCATGCGAGTTTACCGGCTCAGCCGGACAGAGCTTCGGCGCTTTTCTTGCCAAGGGCGTGACGCTTACGCTGGAAGGCGATGCCAACGATTATGTGGGCAAGGGGCTATCCGGCGGAAAACTGATTGTCTATCCGCCGCGCAGTTCCACCTTCGCGCCGGAGCAGAACATTGTGATTGGAAACGTGGCCCTTTACGGAGCCACCAGTGGGGAAGCCTACTTCAACGGAGTTGCCGGCGAACGCTTCGCCGTACGCAATTCCGGTGCGTTGGCCGTCGTCGAAGGCGTGGGAGATCACGGCTGCGAATACATGACCAACGGACAAGTATTCGTCCTTGGCAAGTGCGGTCGCAACTTCGCGGCCGGCATGTCAGGGGGATTGGCTTACGTCTTCGACGAGGACGGCGACTTCGAGCAGGAGCGCTGCAATTTGGCGGGCGTCGATCTTGAAGGGGTGATTGACGAGCGCGATATTGAACTGCTGCGCAATGCCATCGACCGCCATCTGATCGCAACCGAGAGCCCGCGGGCACAATGGATTCTCGAGCATTGGGCGGATACGTTGCCGCAATTCATCAAGGTATTCCCGCACGAGTATAAGCGGGTGCTTGGTGTTCCACGTCTTGAGCGCATGCAGAAATTGCAGAGCACCGTAGTTTACTCGGACGAGAAGCAGGTTAAGCATGGGTAAGGTCACCGGTTTCATTGAATATGGACGTGAACTGCCCTTGCGCCGTCCAGTGCCAGAACGCGTCAACGATTGGTTCGAGATATATAACGAGTTTCCGGAAGAGAAGCTGCGCCAGCAGGGGGCGCGCTGCATGGACTGCGGCGTGCCGTTCTGTCACACCGGATGTCCGCTGAACAACATCATCCCCGACTGGAATGACATGGTGTATCACGGCCGCTGGAAGGCGGCGGTGCGCCAGTTGCACTCGACGAACAATTTCCCGGAGTTCACCGGCAGACTTTGTCCGGCTCCTTGCGAAACCGCCTGTGTTCTCGGCATCAACGAGCCTCCGGTCACGATCCGGCAAATTGAAAAGTCAATTGTCGAGCGCGGCTTCGAGGAGGGTTGGATCGTTCCCGAGCCACCACCGAGGGAATCCGGCAAACGTGTCTGCGTGATTGGCTCCGGGCCTGCCGGATTGGCAGCCGCTCAACAGTTGCGGCGCGCGGGGCATGGGGTGACGGTTTTTGAAAAGGCCGACCGCATCGGCGGCTTGCTGCGTTACGGCATTCCGCACTTCAAAATGGAGAAGCACCTCATCGACCGGCGGTTGGATCAGATGACGAAGGAGGGCGTCGAGTTCGTAACCAACGCCCATATCGGCAAGGACATCCTCATCCAAGCCTTGCGCAAGGAATATGACGTTGCGGTGCTTGCCGGCGGCTCCGAACAGCCTCGGGATCTGCCGATTCCCGGGCGGGAACTCAAGGGCATTCACTATGCGATTGATTTTTTGCTCCCGCAAAACCGGCGTTGCGATGGCTTGCCTCTCACGGAAGCGCAGGACATAACGGCCTGCGGCAAACGCGTCGTGGTGATCGGCGGAGGCGACACCGGCGCCGATTGTGTCGGCACTGCGCATCGTCAGAAGGCGCTTTCCGTGCTGCAACTCGAGTTGCTTCCCAAACCGCCGGATTCGCGCTCGCCGAGCACTCCCTGGCCGCTGTGGCCTTTGCAGTTGCGCACCGAGAGCTCGCATGAGGAAGGCGGGGTTCGCGACTGGGGAATCGCAACCACGAAATTCACGGGCGATGAGCACGGGAATGTGAAGCTCCTGCATGCGGTGCGCGTGGGACCTGCACCGAAGTTCGAGCCGCTGCCCGGAACAGAGTTCACGATCGAGGCGGATATAGTCCTGTTGGCAATGGGATTCACGGGGCCTGTGCGCAACGGAATGCTCGAGCAACTAGGCGTGGTTCTGGATTCCCGCGGCAATGTAGCCACGGACGCGAATGCCATGACATCGGTTCCCTGCGTTTTCGCCGCGGGGGACATGCGAAGAGGACAGTCGCTGATTGTCTGGGCTATCGCTGAGGGCCGGGCGGCGGCGAAGGGAGTCGACGCATTCCTCAAGGCAGAGATCGAACGCATGAAAGGCGTGGTCGAGCCGCAATAGAGTGGAGACAAAACAAGAACAGCCTGCGTCTGCATATTTGCGGCCGTCACGACCTCGCCAATTGGCTCGCTTTTCGCGTGGTCGTCGTAATGGCCTTGATGAGCGTGGCGCGAATGTTGCCTTCCTCCAACTCCAGGATGCCATCGATTGTGCAGCCCCCCGGCGTGGTCACTTCATCCTTCAGCACGGCGGGATGCTCGCCCGTAGTCAACACCATCGAGGCTGCGCCGAGCGCGGCGTTCGCCGCGAAATTGGTTGCCACCTCGCGCGGCAGTCCGACGCGGACGCCACCCTCGGCAAGCGCCTCAAGCACGATATAGATGAATGCCGGACCACTGGCGGAAAGTCCGGTCACGGCGTCCATGTGAATCTCGTCCACTTCGGCGGTTTTTCCCATGAGCGAGAAGATGGTTTCCGCAATCGCCATGTGCGATTCCCGGCAGCACTTGCCAGCGCACAGTGCCGTCATGCCGCAGGCGATCCGGCAGGCCGTGTTAGGCATTGCGCGAATGACAGGCACGCCGGGATCGAGCACGGATTCAATGCCCTCGGTGGTAACGCCGGTTGCAATCGAGATCACCAGCACGTTGGGAGACAGCACCTGGCGAATGGCCTCCGCTACCTTCGAGACGCCGGAAGGCTTGACACACAGGATCACGACATCGGCATTGCGCGCCGCCTCGAGGTTCGACGTACCGACGCTGATCTGCAGGCTCTCACGCAACTCTTGTGCGTGCTCGTTGTGCTTCACCGAGCCCCGCAAATGACTGCGTTCCACGACACCGCTGTTCAACAGCGAGCGCAGAATCAGGCTTCCCATCTTGCCGGCGCCGAGCACCGCGATGGTCTTATCGCGCAATTGGCTGGAGATCTCAGTGGACGCAATCTTGCTCAATCTTGTTCTCCTTCGTGCCAAGGTCCGCGACTGTATGTGCTCACATCAGATCGGACCTGTCTTCAGCAGTCTGCTATTGACTACTAATTCTAATGCCAAACGGAAAGACGCGCGAATCACGGTCAATATGCTGGCAGCCAATGTGCTGGCTCACTCACTCAGCGCGGCAAGCAGAATCGCCATCCAGGCCTAACCCTTGATGGCGATTGCTGGTACAAATGCGCGCTTAACCGGTAGCGAACAGTTCTTCCGGGCTTCAGAAAAGTCCGAAGACCGACAGCTTACCTTTCGAACCAACATATACCTTGCCATTGACCACGGTCGGAACCGTCCACTTCATTGTCCCCACAGACGAACTTCGGTACAGCTCTTTCGAAAGGTTGGTAGCGTCGTAAGCATGCAGGTCATAGGACGTGTAATCGAGCGCCCAAACAACACCGCTGCTGGAACCATTAGCGGAAACGACCGGCTGGCCCCCGGGAAAGGAATAAGTGTAGGTGCCCTTGGAACTGGCCGTTGTCGCCAGTTTCCCTGTGGAAGAATTAAGCTTGAACATCTTCATCACGTCGGCATTTCCCACGAAGTACAGATTGCCGTTCCAATAGGCAGGCGTTGAAAAGCAGTGGTCAGCGGAGTGACTTCCGCTGCCACCACCGACCACATTGGAGAGCGACTGGATAATCTGACTATCGGAACCCGACATGTGTCCGCCCATGTTATCGCGATCCACCACGTAGATCGGGGCCGGTTTGCCGCAGCCAATCAGCTCGCGCGGAAATTGACTCGAAGCTCCGTCGGGAACAACCAGAATACCTCCCGAGCCCAGGTCCGAATCACCGTTTGACAAGCTAGATTCATTGAAGGGCGTCCAGAAGTCCTGGAGGCTCACGTTTTGATCGAACTTTACCCAGCTCATGGAGAACTGCGACGTGCCATTCCAGTTGCCGTTTCCCGTCGCGGCATAAATGTTCCCTGCGGAATCCGCGGCGATGCCGCCCCCTCCTCCCCAAATACCACCCTTGCCATCGTTGACCGGCGTCGAGCACCAGATACCCACTTGTTTAAACGTGGTCGCGTTGTATCCGAATAGCCAGCCGTGCCAGGAAATATTCACGCCAGGACGATCGCCGTCACTGGGGCCAAAGGCGAGATACACGTTGCCGTTCGACAGCAAGAGCGCCGGCCTGTTCAAGTGTGCTTTGGCAGAGAAGGTCGTTCCCTGGTAGGTTCCGGAAACAACAACCGGGCTGTTGGATACCTCATCGCCAGTGGTTACATCCAGGCCGTGCAGGCGCGTAATGTAGTTGCCGCCCTCCAGCGTTTGCGCAACCACATAGAGTACGCCATTGTTTACGCCTGCACTGATGTCGATGACCGGGGTTCCGGTGATTCCCACTTCGGTAGATATCGTGCTCTGCACGTTGCCTGCCGGTACTGACGAGCCGCCATTCAAGATCAGCGATTTCTTCCACAGAGGCGAGCCCGCCGCATCGGCGTCGAAGGCGTACACCGTGTCGTGCTCAGTTGCGACATAGACGACGTTATGCATGGCACTATTGATGGTCACGTTCGACAAGTACAGCGGTTGGGCATATACCTGGCCATCCACTGTGTCGGTAAATTTCAAACCGAAACTTTTCGAGTTCACATTCGAAGGGGTCAACGTTTTTTCGTTTGGGTTTAATCCGGTGCGCCCGTTGTCGTACTTCCACGTGGTGTAGTTGAGTTTGCTCGGAGGTGGCGCCGCTGAAATCGTATCAACTGCCTCGGCTTTGATTCCGCCTGTATAGGTCGCGGTAATGGTGCAGGTTCCCGGGCTCTGTGGGACTGAACTGGGAGCAGTAAAAACGCACGATATCGTAGCGGTGGTCGCGCACTCAGCCGGGAAGGTTCCGCATGTCGCTGTCCAGTCAACCGGCGCATTGGCCGTGAATTGCTGCGTCTGGTTCACGACCGTAGTCGCGGTTGATGGAGTAACTGACAATGGACCGACCGTAATACTAGCCGAAGCCGAACCCGAACCGTCGGTGGCAGTAGCAGTAAGCGTCGCCGTTCCAGGCGAAGCGTTAGCCACAAAGACGCACGAAGTGGCGGCGGCACTGCAAGTCGGGATAGTGCCGTCAGCTCCCCCTGACACGGACCAATTGGCAGAGACGTTCGAGGTGAAAGTGAACGAGGTGCCTTCCAGCATTGTCTGTGACGACGGGGTCACGCTCACGGTTGGGGTGGAAGAAACCGTTATCGTTACGTCCGTGGTGATTGTGGTATCGCTACTGGTATCGTGCGCCTGCAAAGCCAGGACGTGCTTTCCCACGGCGAGAGAGGTGACCGTGTAATCGAAGGTGCTCAGGTTATTGACAGAATTGTGGTCGGAGACAATAGTGACGCCGTCGATCCAGAGCTTGGTATACGTGGACGAGGCATTGTAGGTGAAGTGCACTTCAAACGGAACGGTTACGGTGGCCCCGTTCGTCGGCGTAATCACCGTGATCACCCCGGCAGCCAGCGCGGATACAGGGACACAAAATATTGCCACCAGCATCAATAGCCACAAAATCAATCGCTGTTTGCAGATGCTTCCGAACCCGGACATGGAACCCCCTCGCAAGAACTGCATGCACTTCAGCAGCCACTGTGGGCAAAGCTGTCGTTCACAGCTGGATGCCCAAATAGAACGCGAGAGTTGGCCCAGAACTCGGCTTTCACGGTGGGGGAGCAGAGCTGCCGGCTGATGAGCGCGAGTTCATACTTGGCGCATCAGGGTGCCAGTGGTTGCCCTTTTCCAGCCAAGTGCTAAGCGCATAGATAGCGAGGTTAAGGCGTGGGGGAAGCGGGACGCGCAACCAAGAGCAGAGTAGCTGGGAAAGAACAGAGTGGCTGATTATTCTGAGACCAGCCACTCGCAATTCGTCAGCGGTTATAAATCGGAGTCGGTCCGCGCAATTCCTTCCATACCTGGTTGCACGCTTCAACAGTTGCGGCTGGTAGCGGGCCTTCCGCGCTTGCTTGAATGTTCTGCGCAAGTTGTTCCAGGCGCGAAGCGCCGAGAACGATGCAATCGGTTGCGGAGTGATGCAGAAGCCAGTTCAGGGAAAGGCTGATGAGTGAACGCCCGGCTCCGGCTGCAATCTTTTTTAGTTTTTCGACTGCTTCAAAATCCTGCGGATGCCAATAGCGTTCCTGATAGAGCTTGTTGTAGTCGAATCGCGTTCCGGGAGTGAAAGCTTGGGAGCTGTGTTTGCCGGTCAGGAGACCAGCCGCGACCGGATTGTAACCGATGATCGAAACCCCCAATTCCCTGGTCATCGGAACAAATTCCTGCTCAAGGCCTCGCGCAATCAGGTTGTACATCATTTGCGCGATCCTTGGAACCTGGATCTTCTTCCGCTCCGCTATGCAGTGCATCTGGCCAACCTGCCAAGCCGCATAATTGGAAATCGCCACGTACCGTATCTTGCCTTGGCGGACCAGGGTATCCATGGCGTCGAGGGTTTCTTCGATAGGCACGGCGTAATCAGGTTGGTGCAAGTAGTAGATGTCGAGATAGTCCATCCGCAATCGCCGCAAGCTATCCTCGATGCCGCGGAAAATTGCGGCCTTGGAAAGACCGCCTTCATCAGCGCCCTCGCCCATCTTGTGCTGAACCTTGCTGGCGACGATCAGCTTGTCTCGCCTGCCCTGCAAGGCATTTCCGAGCATAATCTCAGACTTGCCGCGCTCGTAGGCATTAGCGGTATCGAAGAAATTGATTCCGGCGTCGATGCAGCAATCGACCATGGCGCTAGCCGCCGCCTGGTCAACCTGCCTGCCGAAGGTCATAGTGCCGAAACAGAGGCGCGATACTCGAAGATCAGTGTGCTTAAGTTCACGATAGTCCATATGAATAACTTACCCTGTTAGTGTGATTTACGCGATATATCTGTCGCGTAGGGTGACGAGCGCATAAACAACTTTGATAGCTCCAATAAAGACTTTTGATTTCCGTTGAAGCAGCATACCCGGTATTAAGTAAAGAACAAAGCTACCGCCCGATAGGGAGGGCCGGTTTGTTCCTTCAAAGCCTGAAATCAATCATTCGCATTCGAAATCTTCGCAGATGGAGCGTCCTTTTTGGGGTCGTTCTGGTCGGCTGTGGGCTCTGCGCCCAAACAGCCCCTGCGGCGCAATCCATCGTAACACCTGAGCGGATTGCCGAGTTGGAGCAGAAGATTGCCGAAGCTCATGGCGCCGCTGACAACGGCTGGATGCTGGTATGTTCGGCGCTGGTCCTGATGATGACCGGTCCCGGCTTGGCTTTGTTCTATGGCGGGTTGGTTCGCAAAAAGAACGTTCTGTCCACCATGATGCAGAGCTTCGGCATGATGGCCGTCATCACGATACTTTGGGGACTGATAGGCTTCAGCCTGTGTTTCAGCTCAGGGAATGGCTTCATCGGCGGCTTGCAGCACGTGTTTCTGCACGGTGTTGGCGCGCAACCCGATCCCGACTACGCGGCGACCATTCCGTTGCAGACGTACATGATTTACCAGTTGATGTTCGCCATCATTACTCCCGCGCTCATCAGTGGCGCTTTCGCTGAGAGGATGAAGTTCAGTGCCATGATGCTGTTCATGGTCTTGTGGTCGGTCATCGTCTACGCGCCGATGGCTCACATGGTTTGGGGCAAGGGCGGCCTGCTGAACGCTTCTCTCGGCGGACTCTTTCCAACGCTCGACTTTGCCGGCGGAACGGTCGTACATATAACGTCCGGTGTTTCGGCGCTGGTTGCGGCCCTGTATCTGGGCAAGCGTATGGGGTATCCGCAAGTGCCCATGCCTCCGCACAGCGTAGTGCTTAGCCTGATTGGCGCCTGCATGCTGTGGGTCGGTTGGTTCGGCTTTAATGCCGGGAGCGCGCTGGCCGCGGGCAGTCTCGCCACCAGTGCTTTCGTGGCAACTCATTTTGCAGCGGCAGCGGCCACCGTCGGTTGGGGAGCAACCGAATGGATGGTGATGGGAAGACCGAGCGCACTGGGCGCAATCAGCGGAGCGGTCGCGGGTTTGGTTGCGATTACGCCAGCTGCTGGTTTCGTCGGTCCTATGCCAGCGTTGTTGATCGGACTTCTTGCCGGCGTGGTCTGCTTCGCGATGGTCACAAAGGTAAAGGCCGTCTTCGGTTACGACGACAGTCTTGACGCATTCGGGGTTCACGGAGCGGGGGGCACGCTGGGCGCGCTGCTGACAGGCGTCTTTGCCAGCAAACTCATCAACCCGGTTTTCAAGGATGCCCAGGGCAACGTGCTTGGCTCCGGTTGGATCGACGGCAATTTCCATCAGTTATTCAATCAGTTGATCGGCGTCGTCATTGCTTGGACGATCGCGGCGGTGGGAACGATAGCAATTTTGAAGTTCGTCGACGTTGTCATCGGGTTGCGCGTGCCGGCCGAAGACGAGCTCGAGGGGTTGGATGTCACTCAGCACGGTGAAGAGGGGTACTACTGGGAAGCCTCCGGAGATAATTTATGATTGAGGCTGGACGCAATTGCGTACTCACGGGAGAACGATGACTAAACTGGAAGCGATCATTCAACCCTCTAAGCTCGATGCGGTGAAGAGCGCACTGTTGGAAATCGGTATCGACGGTCTGACAGTCCTGGAAGCACGCGGCCACGGCCGCCAGAAGGGGCACACAGAGTTTTACCGCGGGCGGGAATATACCGTCGACCTTCTGCCAAAAATCAAGCTGGAAATAGTGCTTCGCGACGAGGTTGTGGAGCAGGCTGAAAACGCCATCATCAAAGCGGCGCAGACAGGCAAAATCGGTGACGGTAAGATCTTTCGCACCCGAGTCGAAGAGGCCGTTCGCATTCGCAACGAGGAGCGCGGCAACAACGCGCTGTAGCGTAGTCCAAGAGGTGCATTAATGGCCGCGGGCGGCCTGGCTCAAACCTTGCGAACTGGTTACGATGCTGAGACGGAGCAGATTCGTCTCGACTTCGCGGCGGCCCACGATGGACGATTGGCGATTCGGCGCCGTACCGCGCTGGTTGACTCCCTGGCCTTGCGTCTGTGGCAGGAGTATGTGTCTCCTGAACAGGCGGCCCCGGCGGGCCTTGCGCTTCTCGCCGTTGGCGGCTACGGACGCGGCTCACTCTATCCGCATTCGGATATAGATCTTCTGTTCCTGTTCGAGAAGACGCTTCCCAGCCCGGAACAGAAGGACGTCATCCGCCAACTCTGCCAGGACATGTGGGACATACGGCTGAAACTCAGCCCGACCACCCGCACCCTGGAAGAGTGTGACCTCCTGCACCGCGACAATCTTGAATTCAACATTTCTCTTCTTGACTGTCGTTTTCTGGCGGGCGACTTCGAACTGTTCCGACGGCTTCGGGAGCAGGTTTTGCCCAAGCTCATCTTGCGCGAGTGGCAGGACTTGGTGCGCGGGCTCTCCGAGGTGAATGAAGAGCGCCGGCGCAAGATGGGCAACACCATCTTCCACCTTGAGCCGAACGTGAAGGATACGCCCGGCGGACTGCGCGACTATCATCTTGCAAGCTGGCTTTCGTTGCTCAACGGCTTCTCGCGGAGCCACGGTTGGACCAGTCCCGCAGACGGATTTCCGGCCAGCCTGCGCGGTTGCACGGAACAGGCGATCGATTTTCTCAGCGCCGTCCGCTGCTTTCTGCACTATCGCGCGGGGCGAGATGACAACATGCTTTCCTGGGAGGCGCAAGATGCCGCGGCCCAGGACCACATAGGGTTTCCGGACGCGCCGGACACGGCCACTTGGATGCGTCGCTACTTTCGGCACGCGCGCAACGTCAATCGCCTGGCGTCGATCATGCTCGATGACGTGGTTCCGGCGCGATCTTCGATTTACCAGCAGTTTCAAAGTTGGCGTTCACGGCTTTCGAACCCCGATTTTTCCGCTGTGAATGGACGCGTTTATCTTCAGCAGCCCTCTTCGATTACCGATCAAGATGTTTTTCTGCGCGTTTTTGAGTTTGTTGCGCAGCACGGATTCAAACTCGCCGGCAGCACGGAGCAGCGCCTCGAGCAGGCGTTCCCATCGGTTTCCGCCCGGCCATTGACGGGCCCCGCCCGGTGGCAGGCGTTGCGTGCGGTTTTGACTCGCCCGCATGCCGGCCTGGCCCTGCGCTCCATGCAGGAACTTGGTGTACTGGGCATGCTCGTTCCCGAATTCCACGCGCTCGATTCGCTCGTCGTGCGCGATTTTTATCATCGATACACGGTCGACGAGCATACCTTTCTTGCCATTGATACGCTTCATCGTTTGGGCAAGGACAACGATCAAGAGCGTCATTTTGCCGAACTGCTTGGCGAAATCGAGCGTCCTGACCTGCTGTACCTGGCGATGCTGCTCCATGATATGGGCAAAGCCGGCAGCTCTGAATCGCATGTGGATGACAGCCTGCAAGCTGCTACTCGCATCTGCGCGGACTTGGAGCTTGCGCAGGATGATCGCGATACCGTCTTCTTCCTGATCGCCTACCACCTCGATATGTCCGCGGCGATGCGCCGCGATATCTTCGATCCGGCCACGTTGAAGAATTTGGCGCTGGCCGTCGGCTCTCCCGAGCGCCTCAAGATGCTCTGCTTGCTGACTTACGCCGACATCAGCGCGGTCAATCCTGACGCCATGACTGCTTGGAAGGCGGAAAATCTCTGGCGGCTTTATGTTGCTACTACCAATGAACTCGACCGCAGCGTTGATGACGAACGTGTCCATGCCGATATCCGCGACGAGCAATTTGCGAAGATACGCGTTCTGGCTCCGTCCTTCGGGGCCAGGCGGCTGCGTGAGTTTCTGGAGGGCTTGCCGCGCCGCTATCTGCGCCTGCATAGCCCGCAAGCCGTTGTTACTCACGTGGAACTCGCCGCCAAGCTGCGCTCCGAACCCGTGCAGACCGTCCTCACGCGCAATCGAGATACGTTCGAGATGACGGTGGTCACCAACGATCAGCCGGTGCTCTTCGCCAAGCTGGCCGGAATTCTAGCCGCGTGGGGGATGAACATCGTGAAGGCGGACGCCTTCTCCAACGCTGCGGGCGTGGTAGTCGATACGTTCCTTTTCACAGATCGATTTCACACACTGGAGTTGAACCTTCAAGAGTGGGACCGTTTTCGTCGCAGCTTTGTCGATGTGCTCACGGGTGGGCGCAGCCTGGAGGCCCTGGGGAGCGGACGCAAGCACTCCGGCGGCAGGACGCCCAAGGTGCGCATCGAGCCACGGGTCCAGATTGATGAGACCTCCGCGCGTCGCAGCACGATCGTTGAGGTGGTCACGCAGGACCGCCCGGGGTTGCTTTATCGTATCGCCTCCATCCTGGCGGAAAACGGCTGCAACATTGAAGTGGCGCTGATCGATACCGAAGGCGAGATGGCCATCGACGTGTTTTATCTGACTGCGGAGAGAAAGAAGCTGCCGGTCGAAGTCATTGGCAAGCTCCGCGATTCGCTCATCGAAGAGCTGCAACCACCTGCCTGAGACTCTTTTTATATTGGCATCCCTGGGGCCAAATCCAGCCACTCACAAAAACAACATCGTCCGGTTCTCCATGCCGATCTCGGAGCATCCAATCTATTTCGTGTGCGCGCTCGCCTTGGCCGCGCAGGATGCTGGCGAAGGTGTGCGAGCCAGAGGTACACATGGGGCTCTCATCCAGATCCATAGCTGAAGAAGAATCCGGTTCGTTGGCTTTGCGCTACGAACAAGTTAGGCAGACAACTGTTTCCTTGTGCGCTCCGCTCAGCGCGGAAGACATGCAGTTGCAACCGATGGCGGACGCCAGCCCCGCTAAGTGGCACCTGGCGCATACGACGTGGTTCTTTGAAACCTTCATTTTATCCGGCCTTCCGAACTATAGCCTCTTCCGCCCTGAGTTTACTCACCTCTTCAATTCCTATTACAAACAGTTGGGCGGCCATCCGTTGCGGACGCGACGCGGGCTGATGTCACGCCCTGGATTGGACGAGGTTCTGGCCTATCGCGAGCACGTGGATCGCACCATGCGAACGCTGCTCGACCAGGAAC
Organism: uncultured Acidobacteriota bacterium; assembly: GCA_963819175.1. GTDB lineage: Bacteria > Acidobacteriota > Terriglobia > Terriglobales > Acidobacteriaceae > CAWBRT01. The sequence goes on along the minus strand of CAWFVJ010000013.1, from coordinate 571,955 downwards.
CGGAGCGCGACATTCTGGCCAGGGTCGAGCTGGGCCTGAATCACGAGCAACAACATCAGGAGTTGATCGTCACGGACGTGAAATACGCTTTGTGGTCGCAGCCGCTGCGTCCTGCGTATGCGCAACAGCAAATCAAACTGGCCTCTCGTTTCGAACCCGTGGCGTGGGTCATGGCGGACGAGGGCATTTACGAGGTCGGCCACTGCGGCGATGGATTTGCCTTCGACAACGAACTGCCCCGGCACAGAGTTTATTTATCGCCCTTCAAACTCGCGGCACGTTTGGTGAGCAACGCCGAGTACCTGGAGTTCATGAATGACCGGGGATACTCGCGCCCGGAGCTGTGGCTTTCAGACGGTTGGGACATCGTGCAAGTGGAAAAATGGCAAGCCCCGTTGTACTGGGAGGAGCATTTTGGAAATTGGCGCGTTTTTACCATGGCCGGAATGCAAGAGATCGATTTACACGAGCCTGTTTGCCACGTGAGCTATTACGAAGCCGACGCTTTCGCGCGTTGGGCTGGCGCTCGACTTTGCCGCGAGGAAGAGTGGGAGGTCGTGGCGGCAGGAGTGCCCCTTTCGGGGAACCTGTTGGAATCGCATCAACTCCATCCGATGGCCGCGGAGCAGGGAAGTTCCGGCCCGCGCCAGATGTTCGGCGACGTCTGGGAGTGGACTGCAAGTGCTTATTTGGCTTATCCAGGCTTCCAACCGGCATCCGGCGCGCTAGGTGAATATAACGGCAAGTTCATGTGCAACCAATTTGTGTTGCGCGGCGGGTCCTGCGCCACGCCGCATTCGCATCTTCGAGCCAGCTATCGAAACTTCTTTCCACCCGGCGCGCGCTGGCAATTTTCCGGAATCCGTTTGGCACGAGACGGCAACTAAAGCACAATGGCGACCAGCAGAGAGCTCTCAGCAGTTCCAACCATAGCGGCGGATGTTCTCGGTGGCCTGAGCCAACCGAGAAAATGTCTGCCGCCAAAACTTTTTTACGACGCCCGTGGGTCCGCATTGTTCGAGCAGATCTGCGAACTTCCCGAGTACTATCTGACCCGAACCGAGCGCGCCATTCTGGAGAGCAACATCGATGTCATTGCGGAGGCCGCCGGCAATGTCCACACCGTGGTGGAACTCGGAGCGGGGAGCGCTTCGAAAACGGCGCTGCTGTTGCAATCGCTGGCGCAACGCGATGGCCTGATCACCTACGTTCCGATTGATGTTTCCGGCAGCGCCCTGCAGGTTGCCGCGCGCCAGCTTCATGCCCGGGTTCCGCGCCTTCGACTGGCGCCGGTCGTGGCCGATTACACCTGCGGAATGCCAATGCCGAATGATTCCGGCCCTCGGCTGATTCTCTACATAGGGTCAAGCATTGGTAATTTCGAACCGATGGAAGCCGCGGCGCTGTTGGCGCGAGTACGGCGGACGATGCAGGCAGCCGATCGTTTGCTCTTGGGCGTTGATCTGGCGAAATCGCCGCAAGTTCTTCTGCCTGCCTACGACGATGCTCAAGGCGTGACCGCCGCTTTTAACAAGAACGTCCTTCATCGTATCAATCGCGAATTAGAGGGAGATTTTGATCTGGAGCGCTTCCGCCACTCGGCGGTGTGGAACCAGCAGGAGTCGCGCGTCGAGATGCACCTGGAGAGTGCCGTCGCGCAACAAGTCTGGTTAAAGGGCTTGCCCCGAGGTTTTTGCTTCGAGGCGGGCGAGACCATTCACACCGAGAACAGCTACAAATACACTCCTGCGATGCTGCGGTGGCTCTTTGGCGCGGCGAGCATGACATCCCTTCAGAGCTGGACAGATGACCGGCACTGGTTCGAACTGCACATGCTCGCCCCGGCTTTTTAAGTGAACCCGAGCACCGGGTGAGGCCGGTAGGTTTCGTTCAACTCGCGCAGCTCTTCCTCGCCGAGTTTGAGTTCGAGCGCTTTCACTAATTCTTCCAGGTGGTGGAGTTTGCTGGCGCCGATGATGGGCGCGGTGACGCCGGGCTGCTGCAGCAACCACGCAAGCGACACTTGCGCATTGGAAACGCCCAATCGTTTGGCCACCGCCGAAATCTTGTCCACCACGGCAAAATCCTCATCGCGATAATAGAGTTTCTGCGCGTAGTCATCGGTCTTCGCCCGCTCGGTGTCGCCAAGGTCCTGCTTGCGCCGGTTTCCCATGACGAAGCCGCGGGCAAGCGGACTCCATGGCAAGACTGCTATGCCTTCTTCCCGGCAGCAGGGAAGCATCTCCCGCTCCTCTTCCCGGTAGATGATGTTGTAGTGATTCTGCATACTGACAAAGCGGGGCGAACCCAGGCGCTCCGCGGCGTGCTGCATCTTCATAAATCGGTAAGCAGGCATTGAGGAGGCGCCCAGGTACAGGGCCTTGCCGGCGCGAACCACCTCGCCCAAGCGCCTCCATGGTTTCCTCAATGGTGGTGTGCTTGTCGAAGCGGTGGATCTGGTAGAGGTCCACGTAGTCGGTTCCGAGCCGTTGCAGCGAAGCGTCGATGGCATGACGGATGTGCTTGCGCGAGAGGCCTTGTTCATTGGGGCCGTCGCCCATCGTGTAAAACAGCTTGGTCGCAATCACCACGTTTTCGCGTCGAATTCCGAGACTCTTGATGGCGCGTCCGAGCACTTCTTCGCTGGCCCCCAGAGAGTACATATCGGCTGTATCGAAAAAGTTGATGCCAAGCTCCCACGCGCGCCTGATGAACGGTTGCGATTCGCTTTCATCGAGCACCCAGGGTCGCCACCGCTTCGATCCGTAGGTCATGCAGCCCAAGGCGAGCCGCGAAATCTTAAGTCCAGTGGAACCCATGTTGATGTATTCCATCGCTTCTCCCTTACCAGTTGTCCGCATCGCCAAGACGGCAACCAAATTCTACAACGTGCGGTGCACGAATGCCGTTCCATCGGCTACAATGCTGCACCATGAGCGTGCTGTTTAAGACCGAGCCTTCTGAGTATTCCTTCGCCGACCTCGAGCGCGACGGCGAGACTGTGTGGGATGGCGTTACCAATCCGCAAGCGGTCAAAGTGCTTCGTGAACTAAAGTCCGGAGCGAAGATCATTGTCTATCACACGGGCGAGGAGCGGTGTGCCGTCGGTACTGCGCGAGTGCTCTCGGTCGACGTCGGTGAACCCAAGTCTCCGGTGGTGCGAATTAAGGCAGGGAAGCGGCTTGCCAAGCCGGTTCCGCTGGCCGCGATCAAAGCGAATAAGCTTTTCGCGCAATCGCCTCTGCTGAAGCAGGGCAGACTCTCGGTGGTTCCTCTCAGCGACGAGCAGTTCAGCTTCCTGCTCTCTGGCGGGGAATGACTCATCCCCGCCCGGAGCTACATGGGACAAGCAGTTCACATCCAAGTGGATCAGGAGATTGCTAATGAGATTGCAACGTCTGGCCGTCCTCGCACTACTTTGTTTCGCAACGTTATCCATCGCGCAAGACAAAGGCATGCATGAGCCATCCGGCCCCACCCTTGGCATAGACAAATCGGACCGGCCGATGCTTATGGGACACAAGAAAGTCGAATTGAAAAATGCCAGTGGCGCCAGTGTCGGCAGCGCAGAACTGAGGCAGACAAAAGACGGGGTCGTGATGAAGCTGAACCTGAAGAACCTGTCGCCCGGCGAGCACGCCATTCACTTCCACCAGACCGCCAAGTGCGATACTCCGGCCTTCACCTCCGCCGGCGGGCATTTCAATCCCACCGGCAAGCATCACGGATTGCAGAATCCTGAAGGCCCGCATGCCGGCGATATGCCCAACATCACGATTGGGCCGAAAGGCAAGTACAAGGGAACTGTGACGGATCCTCGCGTCGTGCTGGGCGATGGCTCCGTGCCAAACTCCCTTTTCGCAAATGGCGGCACGGCGCTGGTAATCCATGCCAAGGCCGATGACAACAAGAGCGATCCCGCGGGAAACGCCGGCGATCGTATTGCCTGCGGTGTAATCACACGATAGCAGAGCGGCGTCTCGAAGCTTGCGCAATAACCTTTGGAAGTGTCATTCTGAGCGAGCAGAACGAGCGAAGAATCTGTGTAGTTGATTTGTAATGCTTGGGTTCCGGGGATCCTGGTCGCTCAGGATGACCTTCTTTATGCAGCGCACTTCCGGGGCATCAACGAGAACTGTTTCATAAATTCTTCATACGGTTAGCGCTGCCTCTTTTTTTCACTCTTACAACAGAGGAGCCGAAGATGAACATCGTTGTGAGTGCCTCCGAACGCGAGAAGCCGGCTTCGACACAGCCGCTGTCGTGGATGCGGGACGCCGTTGCCAGATTGGAGGAGGAACTCGTTTCGCGCTACGGCGAATCGCAGCGCCAGCGCGCGGCGCGCGGGCTCAAGCAAGTTTCCGGATACTGGTATGACACGGACGGCGATGCGAGCGCATTGGCAGAGTTTGTGAAGGCAAACTTTGCGGGCGACCAGGCGGCACTCGAAACCATGTTCACCCGCTTTGAATCCCTGCTTGAGCAATATGACGGGCACTCGCAGGAGATCGTGCGTGAGTTTCGCACTCAATCGGACCTTGAACGCGGGCCAATTCTTCCGTTCGACGAGATCTTTGCCGGCTACGATCCTTCGGCGCACTTTCTCGATGACTCGTTTCAAAACCGGCTCGCATTTGTCGTGTTGTTGAATTTTCCGCTCACCACGCTCGACGAACGCCTCACCGAGGGAAGACACTGGAGCCGCCGCCAGTGGGCCGAGGTGCGGCTTGCGCAGCGATTTTCGAAGCGAATTCCCGCCCACGTGAGCCTCGCCATCGCCAAAGCGTCCTCGGATGCCGAGCGCTATATTGCCGAATACAACATCTGGATGCATCAACTGGTCGATGCTGCCGGAACCCGCCTGTTTCCTCCCAACATGCGATTACTGTCGCACTGGAACCTGCGCGATGAGATCAAGGCCGATTATGCCGACGTGGAGAACGGACTGGCGAAGCAGCGCACGATTCAGCGTGTTATGGAGCGCATCATCAGCCAGGAAATACCGGCGATTGTGATCAATAATCCCGCGGTCGACTGGGATCCTTTTACCAACCGCGTAGCGGCCGGCGCGCAGGCGGCCGCCCGAGAGCCGGATACACGTTACCGCATGCTGTTGGACACGTTCCAGGCGGCCCGGCAAGCCGATCCTTATTCGCCTACCGCGCCCACGCTCATCGCCCGCCGCTTCGATGAGAACCGCGAGATACCCGAACCACGCGTGCGCGCCATGCTGGAGCAGGTGGTAGCGTCTCCACTCGTCGGCCGTGTCGCAGCTCTCATTCGACACCGGCTCGGGCGTTCGCTGGAGCCGTTCGATATCTGGTACAACGGCTTCCGCGCCAAGAGCCGATACAGCGAAGCCGAGCTCGATCAGATTGTTGCCCAGCGATACCCCACACCGGAAGCGTACGGCAATGACATATCGAATCTTCTGGTGAAGCTCGGATTCGCGCCGTCCGACGCGGAGAGGACAGCGGCCAGCATCGTGGTCGATCCCGGGCGCGGAGCAGGCCATGCCATGGGTTCCGGAATGCGCGCCGCGAAGGCACACCTGCGAACGCGCGTCGGCGAGAGCGGCATGAACTACAAGGGCTTCAACATCGCGGCGCATGAGATGGGACACAACGTGGAGCAGACACTTTCCATGAACGGCATGGATCACTGGCTGCTGCACGGTGTCCCGAATACGGCGTTCACCGAAGCGCTGGCGTTCGTTTTTCAGGCCCGTGATCTCGAATTGCTTGGGCTGCAATCGCCCGACAGCGATGCGGAAGCGTTGAAAACGCTCGATGTCTTCTGGGGCACATACGAGATCGCTGGGGTCTCGCTGGTCGATATCGACGTGTGGCACTGGATGTACGATCATCCGAATGCCGCGCCGGCCGAGTTGAAGCAGGCAACACTGGCGATTGCCAAGGATATTTGGAACCGCTACTATGCCTCTGTCTTTAATCAAACGGATGTCGTGTTGCTGGCAATTTATTCGCACATGATTGATGGATTTCTTTATCTCCCCGACTACCCGGTGGGCCATCTCATTGCGTTCCAGATTGAGGAGCAGATCCGCAAGGCAGGCTCGGTCGGGCCGGAGTTTAAGCGCATGGTCAGCTCCGGCTGCGTTGCGCCCGACCTGTGGATGCAGCATGCCGCCGGAGCGCCCGTCGGGCCGGATGCCCTGCTTTCGGCCACGGCCCGCGCTCTCGATGAGCTACAGCTTCGCGAACCGTAGGACAAGGGACGCGACACCGGCACTAGCTCGGGATACACTAACGAGGAAGATACAGGCAGTGAGTCGAATATTCCGGTTCTATTACTAAGGAGCACGAATGCCGATCCGCACCATCATCGAGCCTTTTCGTATCAAGAGTGTTGAGCCTATCCGCTGGACCACGCGCCCTGAACGCGAAAAGCTCCTGCGGGATGCTAACTACAACCTGTTTCTTCTCGCGGCGGACGATGTCCTCATAGACTTGCTGACCGATTCGGGCACGGGTGCGATGTCCACCTACCAGTGGGGCGCGATCATGGAAGGAGACGAGAGCTACGCGGGAAGCCGCAGCTACATCCGTTTCCGTGACTCGGTGCAGGATATTTTCGGCTTCAAGCACGTCATCCCGGCTCATCAGGGCCGCGCCGCCGAGCGCATTCTGTTCAGCGTAATGGTCAAAAAAGGCGACGTCGTACCCAACAATACGCACTTCGACACGACTCGCGCGAACGTCGAGCACGCTGGTGGCGAGGCTCTCGACTTGCCCATCGCCGAGGGCAAGCAACCCAGCCTGATCCATCCCTTCAAGGGAAACATGGATGTCGTCGCCCTTGAGCAGACGATTCAGCGTGTCGGACGCGAGCGTATTCCGCTGGTGATGCTGACGGTAACCAACAACTCCGGCGGCGGGCAGCCCGTCTCGATGGAGAATGCACGGGCCGTCAGTGCGGTTTGCAAGAAGCATGGGATTCCCTTTTACTTCGACGCCTGCCGTTTCGCTGAGAACGCATACTTCATCAAGTTGCGCGAGAAGGGCTATGAAGACAAGACTCCAAAGCAGATTGCCCAGGAGATGTTTTCGCTCGGCGACGGCTGCACCATGTCCGCGAAGAAAGATGGGATGGCCAATATCGGCGGCTTTCTCTGCACCAATGACGATCTGCTCGCGCAGCAGGAAAAAGATTTGCTGATTCTCACCGAAGGCTATCCGACCTATGGCGGACTGGCCGGGCGCGATCTGGAGGCCATCGCCGTCGGTTTGCAGGAAGCCTTGCAAGAGGATTACCTGAAGTATCGCATCGCCTCGACCGCATATTTGGGGAACCACATTGCACAGCAAGGCGTACCCATTGTGTTGCCTCCCGGCGGACACGCCGTGTACCTGGATGCGCGTGCCTTCGTGCCGCACATTCCTCTCGAAGAATTTCCGGGCGTGGCGCTGGCGTGCGAACTCTACCTGGAGGGAGGAATTCGCTCCGTCGAGATCGGCACGCTGATGTTTGGCAAAGAGGCCAAAATGGATCTGGTGCGGCTGGCGATTCCGCGGCGCACCTACACGCAGAGCCATGTCGACTACGTCATCGAAGTGATTCTGGAAGTCTGGGAGCGACGCGATTGGATTCGTGGTTACAAGCTCACTTACGAGCCGCCGTTCCTTCGCCACTTCACGGCGCAGTTCAAGCAGGCGTAGCCTTTACGCTGGCGTATGGTGCCACGGGCTTTTCCGGGGTAATTGTAGGGGCAGCAGCCTATTTTCTCGTGCTTCCACTTCTCACGTTGCCGTTGCTTTCTGCTCTCAATCTTATTCCTCGTCGCAATTGATTCGTTCCACGGCGGTCAGTTTGAAACTGAGACACTACTCACCATGAGCTTTTTCGGTTGCGCCCGTGTACAATCTCGCCGTGCGGAAATTCATCTTTAATTCGGCCGCAGTAGCGGTATTGCTGATCTTGGGCCCGAGCGTGCGGGCCCAGCAACCCCAGCAACCGCCAGGCTCCGCGCAGCCGAAGGTACGGGTCAATTACCTGAACGTGTGCTCGCCGAGCGCTGAGGACCGGCAGCAGATCGCCGGCGCGCTGGAGCGAATCTCCGCCAATCCGAAATTCGCCGTGGATTTCGAGGTGGCGCGCGGACGCTCAACCTTGAGCAGCTCGGATTTGCTGATGCAGAGTGCAGAGCCGTCGGTGGGCGAGGGCTCGGTCTCCGATTGGATTCGAATTCGAAGGGATTTTCCCGCGTCGTCGAGTTTTGTCAGTGCACAGTATTCGTTCAGCATGAACCAGGGCAACGTGGTGGAAACGCTCAGTTTTCGCACTCGCGAGGTCAAAGACGTTATTCAAGTCTCTATTTCCGATTCCGCCAGCAGCCCGGCGGCTCCGGCTCAGGTGGCACGCGTGAATACGCCGGCTGAGCGCATTCGACTGGAACGCTTCGGAAGCTCGTCCATTGTCCTGGCGCGCTGCCCGGGCTCGGATCAATCGCAGTTTGAACCCCTGTTCAGTCGCGCCACGGGATTACTCGCGAGTTACCGCTCGGCGTTGCGCGTGGCATCGGTGATCCCGGCTGAAATCGCCCGGTTGCCAAAGACGAAGGCGTCCAAGTCGAATCCGAAGCCGGGAGAAAAGCGATAGGAAGCGGTTTGAATCCAAATCACATGCATGATGCTCTTTATAGAAAGATATGAACGAAAATATTCGCAACACGGTAATCATGGGCTCGGGATGCGCCGGGCTTACCGCCGCCATTTACGCCGCCCGCGCCAATCTGAAACCTCTCGTGATCGAAGGACATGAACCGGGCGGCCAGCTTTCGCTGACAACCCTGGTCGAAAACTTTCCAGGTTTTCCGGAGGGCATACAGGGGCCGGAGCTGATCGAGAATATGCGCAAGCAGGCGACTCGCTTTGGCGCTGAGTTTCTCACCGCTCACATCGGGGCGGCTGACCTCAGCCGGCGGCCGTTTGCTCTCAAGGCCAATTCCAGCGAGATCAGTGCGCGTTCTCTGATCGTTGCCAGCGGCGCCAGCGCGCGTTGGCTGGGACTGCCGAACGAGCAGGCGCTGATCGGTCATGGCGTATCTTCCTGCGCCACGTGCGATGGCTTTTTTTTCAGCGGCAAGGAGATCGTTGTCGTTGGCGGCGGCGATTCGGCGATGGAAGAGGCGCTATTCCTGACCCGCTTTGCCACAAAGGTTACGGTCATTCACCGGCGCGACCAGTTCCGCGCCTCAAAGATCATGCTGGAGCGCGCCCGCAAGCATGAGAAGATTGATTTTCTCACTAACACGGTGGTGGAAGATGTGTACAACGCATCGAGCAAAGAGGTTACCGGCCTGAAGCTGCGCGATCTCAAGACCGCCAAGGTTCGCGACTTTCCGACCAGCGCCCTGTTCCTTGGAATCGGCCACATACCCAATGCGGCTATATTTAAGGGCCAACTGGAGACGGATGCCGACGGCTACCTTAAAACGCGCGACTACGTGTTCACCGCGGTTCCGGGTGTTTATGCTTGCGGAGACGTTGCCGACCGGCGTTATCGGCAGGCCATTTCCGCGGCCGGAACAGGCTGCATGGCAGCCATCGAAGTCGAAAAATTTCTTGAGGAAATGGGGAATTAGGCACCTCCATTTTCGAAAACTTGGCGCAAGCCGAGTTCGGTAAGGGGAGCCAATGGCGCTGAAGATACGTGAAAAAAAAGAGTGCAGATGGGACGCAGTCGCCCTGGGCGAAGTGATGTTGCGGCTCGACCCCATCGACAAACGGATTTGGACGGCCCGTTCGTTTGACGTCTACGAAGGCGGCGGCGAATACAACGTCACGCGCGGGCTGAAGCGTTGCTTCGGTCTCGATACTGCGATCGTCACCGCATTTGCGGACAACCCAGTTGGGCGTTTGCTGCAAGACCTGATCTATCAGGGCGGCGTCGATCAGTCTTTGGTGCGTTGGATGGAGTTCGACGGTGTTGGGCGAACGGTGCGCAACGGATTGAATTTCACCGAACGCGGCTTCGGCGTGCGCGCCGCACTTGGTTGTTCGGACCGCGGCCATACCGCAGTCTCGCAGCTCAAAGCCGGCGACATCGATTGGGACGAAATTTTTGGAAAAAGTGGCGCCCGTTGGTTCCACACCGGTGGCATCTTTGCCGCTCTTTCGGAGACGACGCCGGCGGTAGCAATGGAGGCGATGCAGGCAGCCCGACGGCACGGCGTAACTGTTTCCTACGATTTGAACTACCGCGAGTCGCTCTGGAAGGCCGTGGGCGGCAAGAAGCGGGCGCAGCAAGTCAATCGCGAATTGGCCCCCTTGGTAGACGTGATGCTCGGCAATGAGGAAGATTTTTCGGCGGCGCTGGGCTTTGAAGTGCCGGGCATGGACGAGCAGATTTCCAATGTCCAAGTCGAGTCCTTCAAGAAGATGATTGAGCAAGTGGTCAAGCAGTTCCCATTCAGCGTGGTGGCTACCACCTTGCGCAAGGCAAGTACGGCCAGCCGCAATGATTGGGGAGCAATCTGCTACGCGGACGGGATTTTTTATGAATCGGCCATGCGTCGGGACCTTGAAATCTATGATCGCGTTGGCGGCGGCGATTCATTTGCTTCCGGATTGATCTACGGATTTTTGTCCGGACAGGGTCCGCAGTGGGCCGTCGAGTGCGGTGCGGCACACGGGGCGCTTGCCATGACGACCCCAGGCGATACCACCATGGCAACGTTGAAGGAAGTGACCCAGGTAATGCGGGGAGTTGGCGCGCGCATCGCCCGCTAGGATGGGTTTCATCGGGTTTGAGCGCTATGAAAGGGATGGGCGGCAAGATGACTAAGGCGGAAATAACCAGGAAGATCGTCGATATTGGTGTAGTACCTGTTGTGCGTGCCGCATCGGCTGCCCAGGCGATAGCAGCAGCCGAGGCGGTTTGCGCGGGCGGCATCTCTGTTGTCGAAGTCACGATGACGGTGCCGGGAGCGGTCGAGGTGATCGCACAGCTCGTGAAGACCATGGGAAGCGCGGTCCTCGTGGGAGCGGGAACGGTGCTGGATGCCGGCAGCGCCCAGCGGTGCCTGGATGCGGGAGCGCAGTTTCTGGTGAGTCCCGGCTTCGACCTGGAGACCGTGAAGTTCGCAAACAGTCAGGACGTGCTGATGATAGCCGGGGCGTTGACCCCGACGGAGGTGATCACCGCCTGGAACGCGGGATCGGATTTTGTGAAGATCTTCCCGTGCGGCAATGTTGGTGGTGCCAAGTACATCAAGGCGCTCAAGGGGCCTCTGCCGCTGATTCCAATGATACCGACCGGCGGCGTCAATCTGAACACGGCGGCGGAGTTCATTCAGGCGGGCTCGGCGGCCGTAGGTGTCGGCGGAGAGCTGGTCTTGGCTGCCGCACTGAAATCCGGCAACACGCGGGAGATTACGGAGCTGGCGAAGCAGTACGTCTCCATCGTGCGTGAAGCACGAGGAACAAAGGTATAACTAAGCACGGCCTCTGGTGCCGCGCCGACATGCGCATCATCGCGAATGAATTGGCCGGGACATGCCAAGCTCAAAATCCAGCCCTAAGCATCGCCCGCGAGCCCGTGTCGCGGGCTTTTTACGACAACACTCCTCGCCGCGTCTCGCACGGGCAATCGATTCGCTCCGTCGGCGATAGACCTTTGATGGATTGGTGCCCGTCCCTGGAAGCGATTATTTCCGCCCAATGAACCAGCCGATCAGAACGCCCGCCATGAGGCCGACGGCGAATGTGGTTACAACTGCTTCCGCGGGGTGCCGCTTAATCCGCAGAGTTGTGTCGTCCAGAAGCTCTTCAGCGGCATCGTTAAATTGTTTTCCGGTACGCCTCAGCACGCCAATCGTATCTTCGGCTGCTTCAGCAATGGCGTCGGCCGCGCGAGAAGCCTTGTGAGCTGCATCCGTAATGTGCTCACCTGTCCTCTCCAACACTGTGTTCGGCATGGGGTCCTCCATTCTTTGCATGAAAGATAAAGCCCTGCTTATAAGAACGGACTATTCCAGGGTCGGCACTTGACCGGAGACCGAGGACGCGAGGGGCACGCTACCTCTGTTTGGTTTCGATGTCTGTGACAATTGATCGCAGTGCGTGTGACGCGCTGGTCGACACTCAATCGTTGCGCTCCCCTTCGCCAATCCCACGCATTAATGTCTCGTTTTGGTAGTTGATCGGCACACCTTTTAGCCCTATTCTGAACCAGCGTCTTAGCACGCGGTCGAAGTCTGCTCGCACGCCTTGCAACGAAATTGAGAGGTTGAGAGACCATGATACTTACTCCTGAACAGCAGGAAATCCAGCGGTTGGCGCGGGAATTTGCTGAAACACACATCATCCCCGTTGCCGGCGAGTATGACCGCACGGGTGAATTCCCCGAATTCATTATCGAAGCAGCGAAGAAGGCCGATCTGCTGGCAATGGGAATTCCGAAGCAGTTCGGTGGCCGTGATCTGGACGCAGTTACGCAGGGAGTGATCCTGGAAGAATTGGGTTATGGCTGCGCAGGGTTTGCAACCATACTCGGCGTGAACGGTCTGGGATACTACGCGCCGCTGCTTGTGGGCACGGAAGAACAGAAGAAGCTCTATTTCGCTCCTATCGTGGAGGGCGGCCTGTCGGCCTTTGCGCTGACGGAACCAGGCGCGGGCTCAGATGTCAGCGCCGGCAAGACGACGGCCAAGAAGGTTGGTGATGAGTACATCCTGAATGGGAGCAAGTGCTTCATCACCAGCGGCGCTTATGCCAAGATGTTCACCATCTTTGCCCTGACTGACCCTAGCAAGGGGCTGAAGGGACTGAGCGCGTTCATCGTGAAGGGCGGCTCTCCGGGCCTTGTTGTTACCAAGCACGAGAACAAACTCGGCATCCGCGGTTCGAACACCGTCGAGTTGGTCATGCAGGATCTGCAGGTTCCAGCCAGTCAACTCCTGGGCAAAGAAGGCGAAGGCATGAGGATCGCCATGTCTTGTCTTGACATGGCTCGTCCGATGGTAGGCTCTCAGAGCGTCGGAATTGCACAGCGGGCGCTCGACGAATGCCTGAAGTATTTCAGCCAAAAGTATCCCGATCCCAGGAAGCTGGGTCAGGCTGCTCAGTTCAAGCTGGCCGACATGCGAATCCAGATCGAAGCGGCGAGGCAGATGGTTCGTCACGCGCTTTCGGTCAAGGATGCGGGGCTACCGATTACGGTCGATTCGGCAATCGCTAAGACTATGGGCAGCGACACTGCCATGCGTGTCACGACCGACGCACTTGCTCTGCTTGGCGCGTACGGTTATTCGCACGATTGCGTGGTGGAGAAGCTGGTGCGCGACGCCAAGATTCAGCAGCTCTACGAGGGCACGAACCAGGTTCAGCGACTTGTTATTGCAGGCCAGTTGATTGCCAGCATTCAGCCCAAGGCCACAACGGCGAAGGCAGGAAGGTGAAAGATGAGCTATCTATTGACAGAGGACCAACAACTCATTCAGAAAAACGCACGCGACTTCGCAACGCAGTACCTGGAGCCCATGGCTGTCCAACTGGACAAGTCCGCTGAATTTCCAGCCGAGGTCGTAAAGAAGATGGCGTCCTACAATTTCCTTGGCTGGTTCCTGCCCGCTGAATTTGGTGGTGCTGAGTTTGGTTACGTGAGCTATGTGCTGGGCGTGGAAGAACTGTCGCGTGCAAGTGCGGCGGTGGCCTCAATCGTGGTGAATCACTCGTCGGCAGCCTACGCGATCAACCGCTGGGGCACGGCAGAGCAGAAGACGAAGTATCTGCCTGCGCTCGCCAGGGGAGAAAAGCTGGGCGCGGTGGCAATGAGCGAGCCAGGGCCCGGCGTGGGTCAGGGGCCAGAAGCCGTAATCGCCACTCAGCAGGATGGTGGCTACATACTAAGTGGACGCAAGTCCTACGTGGCCAACGCGGGCGTAGCGGACTTGTACGTAGTCTTCGGTTGCACGGATCCGGCAGCGGGGGCCAAGAGCCTCACCGCATTTTTGGTGAGTGCAAAGGCGGCGGGAGTTGAAGTGGGCCCGAAGAAGAGCACGATGGGATTGCGTGCGCGCCCGACGGCTGATGTTGTATTCCGCAATGTTGCCGCCGAGCTTCTCGGGACCGTTGCTGGCGGTACAGCGATTGCCGCGGAACTGCTCGCCGCGCTCGCTGTTGCCGAAGCTGCACAGACCGTCGGCGTCGTGGGCATTGCGGTACAGCATGCCGCAAAATACGCGCAGCAACGGGTGCAGTTCGGACGCCCGATCAGCACCTTTCAAGCTATACAGACGATGTTGGCGGAAGTGTCCACCAACTGCTACGTTGCGCGGTTGGCGGTTTGCGATGCTGCTGCACTAATCGAGCAGGGCAAACCGTTTGCAACTGAGGCTGCGATGGTGAAGCTGTTCGCCCAACGGCTGGGAATGAATTCGTTGCTAGAGACTTTGCAGATAGAGGGCGGCTACGGCTACAGCGAAGAGATGCTGATGTCAAAGCTGTTCCGCGATGTCTCCGGTACGACGATTCTTGAAAGTCCTCTCGAATTTCCGGAACAAGTTGTTGCTGCCAGCATTGCCTGAAGGGCGATGCCTAGAATCCTTGATGTTTCTAAGTCGAGTCTCGACGAGCAGTGAGTAGCAATCGAACGGCCTGAGATTCGAGAGGTAATTCAATCATGATGATGAACGGGCAGCAGTACAAAGAGTCCTTAAAGAAGATGCGCCCAAACGTTTACAAGTGGGGCAAGCTGATAGAGGACGTCACGACCAATCCTGCGACGAGGCTGCATGTTGAGTCCGTCTCGCGCTCTTACGATGCATCCTTCGACCCCGAGAAGGCGCCCATCTTTACCGCCAAGTCTCAGTTGACCGGGGAGACTGCGCACCGCTGGAACACCCTGATGAGTGGCCCCGAAGGAGTGCTGGGCAACTCCATGATGAAGCGGGAGCAGTACCACCAGACCGGAACCTGCCAAGGCGCGACTTGCGCCGGGTGGACGGGCATCAACGTTCTCTGGGCCGTAACCTACGAAATGGATAAGGAGTTCGGCACCAGCTATCACGAGCGGTTAAAGAAGTACTTCCGCTTCGTGGAAGATAACGCTCTGAGTCTTGCAGGCGCGGTTACCGACGCTAAAGGCAACCGGGCACAGAAGCCGTCGGCGCAGGCGGATCAGGACACCAACCTGCACATTAAGGAGGTATGTCCAGACGGTATCGTGATTCGCGGCTACAAGGTTCAGATTTGCGGCGTCGCCGCCTGCCACGAAATCATTGTTGTTCCGGGCAGTGGCTACGGTGAGTCCGAAAAGAATTTCTGTGTTGCGGCGGCTGTTCCTCGCGATGCAAAAGGGCTGACGATTGTTGAAACCCGCCGTCCGAGCGATGCTCGCGACGAAGAAGAAGGCTGGGATGCTCCGAAGGCCGGCAACATCACCCAGGCATTTTTGCTCTTTGACGACGTCTTTGTTCCGATCGACCGCGTCTTCATGTGCGGCGAGTTCAAGTACACGGGCAAGCTGATTGGCTATTTCACGGCAATCTACCGCGCCGCAATTGGCGCCTGCGTCGCCGGGCAGGGCGATGTCATGATCGGCGCCGCCATCAACATGGCCAGGGCGAATGGGTTGTCGCAGAAGTCTTTCCAGGACAAGCTGACTCAGATGGCGATCAACAACGAGATTACCTACAGCACCGGCCTCGGCGCCATGCTCGTGGGTAAAGCGCATCCATCCGGAGTATGGCTCCCCGATGCGCTGCTTGCGCATGTCAACAAGACCCAGGTGGCGAAGCTGCCCTACGAAACCAAGGCCATCGCCCAGGACATCAGCGGCGGCATTGCTGAAACCGGGTGCTTCCCATCTTATAAGGACTTCCAGTCAGAGCTGTACGGTGCGCAACTCAAGCGCGCTCTAACCGCCGGTGTCGATGGAGAAACCAGAGCCCGTGCAGCGCGCCTGGTGGAATGGCTCATCGTGGGCGGCGGCATTCCGGGGTGCATGCACGGCGGTGGTTCGCCGGACGGCGCCAGGATGGTGGTGAAGATCATGGAGCCTTGGGAGAAATACGCCGCGCATGCCAAACGCATTGCGGGCATCACCGCCGAACTTGCCGAACCGCCGGCTCTGCCGAAAAAGTAGTGCAGCGACGGTGCTTCCCACTTGAGCGGAAGAACGCCGTTCATGCGGGTGGCCGCTGCTAGAAGTCATAACCAATATGAGCAAGACGCGGTTCAATGCGAACTGGGTCTTGCTCTGGCCCTTACGGCTTCGTGCGCTCTGGACGACAAGCGTTTCAGCCGTGCGAGAATTTTGTCCCCACATTTTCACGCCCGTAATAGCGGTTGTTTTTTGCGTCCCTGCGAAGCCAGGTGTTAAAATCGCAAGTAATTGGTTTGCTAGGTGCGGGCGCTTAACTCAGCGGTAGAGTGCCATCTTCACACGGTGGAAGTCACAGGTTCAAATCCTGTAGCGCCCACCATCTCTATCTTATTACCGCACAGCCACTTACGAGTGGCTGTTGTTTCTGATTGGCCAAAACTCAACCCGATGGCCAACCCGACGATGATGAAATTGGAGTTCATCATTGGGTGGCCTCTGAGGCCGGCTTCATCGCCGCCAGTTGCTCCATGTATAGGCGTTGCGCATCCCGTTCCGGCTGTAAGGCGTTTCCTGCCGCCATTCTTTAAGGGCGATTGCCAGAGCCTCGCACATCGGGACTGCGGCCTTGCTGGCCTTCGTCTTGGTGCGCTTCACGATCTCGCCCCGGCGGAACACCTGTTCAATAAGGATGCGGTTTTCGCTCCACTTCACGTGTTGCCACCGGAGGCCAAGGCACTCCGAGATCCTGATGCACGTGGCGGCGACCAAAAGGACAGCAATGAAGATTGGAAGCGGCAGCCGCTCCAGCAAACGAAACACCTGCTCCGGGCAACCGAAATCAGTTGGCGACTGAAGCGTGAACGTCAAATACGAAACGGCGGCGCGCAACGGAGCGTGTTCCGAAATCGTTCGTTAGAATGCGTCGCCGCAGACCTTTTCGGTACGTCGCCGGATCTGTCTCACTGACACTCCAACTTCCATCGCTGCCGCCCCTTAGCAGGGCCGTTGATCTTGTAGCCACAGTTCAAAAAGATTCCGCGCCAGCCGTGGTTAAGCTGCTGATAGCCAAGAACCGAAAATTGCGCTTTCACCTGTTTCAAAAACTTGTGTTTTTGATGCTGACCCGCTGAATATCGTGTCTCGCGCCTCATGTTGAGCTGTGTCAGGCCAGGCGCCCCCGTTTCGGTTTTGCAGCGGGTATTTTCGTGCTTCTCCTACGGCGTACTCTGGATGATAATCGGTTGCACAATGGCATCCACTCCAGAGGAGCAAGCCCGGCAAACAATCGACGCCCTGCTGAACGCAGCCGGGTGGATGGTCCAGGACCGCAAGGACGCCAATCCTGCCGCTGGTCGGGGTGTCGCCATCCGCGAGTTTCCGCTGAAAGCCGGTTTTGGTGAGGCGGATTACCTGCTGTACGTGGACGGCGCTGCAGCCAACCTGCCCGATCCCGACATAATCGCCTCCGAGATCGCGGAGGATTTACAGGCTGCGCTGGACCAGTTTGCTCAGATCGCAGCGGAGTTGCGGAAATGAGCGCTGTCTCAAAATCTTCTTACTGCATGCAATGTTGAGGTTTGAACATGGCGATCGTATATTGGCCAATCAGCATCGGCGGACGACATCGCCAACTTTGTCTATGACACTGACGTATGAGGAGAATCATCATGAATCTCGGCTTCAATATTCCAGAACGGGGCGCATTGGATCTGCTTTCCCTTGGGGCACTTGTCCATCGGCTTGACCCAGGGATTATTCCTTTTCGAAAGGCCACTGAATTTACTATTCACGTCAGCGGCGGCGAATTCAATGTGGCGGCCAATCTGGCGGACTGCTTTGGGCTGCGCACTGGAATCGCATCGGCGATGGTCTCTTATCCCATCGGCGACCTTATTGCTGACCGCGTGCGCGCTATGGGCGTGCGGCCTTTCTATCGCCGCTTCGAGCACGACGGCGTCCGTGGACCGAACATGGCCACGGTCTACAGCGACCGCGGCTTTGGGGTTCGTGCTCCGGTTGTGTTCTACAACCGTAGCAATGAAGCAGCTGCGCAACTGCGCCCCGGCGATTTCGACTGGGCGGCTATCTTTGCCGAAGGCGTGCGCTGGTTCCACAGCGGCGGCATCTTTGCTTCGCTCTCGGAAACCACCGCCGAGCTTGTGATCGAGGCCATGCGCGCCGCACATCAAGCCGGAGTGGCCTGCTCTTTCGACTTGAACTATCGGGAAAAGCTCTGGAAGACCTCTGGCGGGATAGAACGTGCGCGACAAGTGTTCGGAACCATCGTGGAGAACGTCGATGTTCTGATCGGCAATGAGGAGGATCTGCAGAAAGGGCTTGGCTTCGCGGGTCCTGACGCAGCTTCCCGCTCCAAGCTCGATCCAAGCGCATTTCTCTCCATGATCCAGCGCGTAGTCGACCGTTTTCCCAATGTCAAGATCGTTATCGCTACGCTACGCGATGTGCATTCCACGAACCATCACAGTTGGAGCGCGGTGGCATGGGTAAATGGAGAGTCCGTCATCGCTCCGACATGTGAGCTGGATGTCCACGATCGTGTGGGTGGCGGAGATGGCTTTGCCTCCGGGTTCCTCTTCGGACTACTCACCGGCGAGTCGCCGCACGAAGCAATCAAGCTGGGATGGGCTCACGGATCGCTGTTGACCACGTTTCCTGGCGACACAACTATGGCGACGCTGGATCAGGTCAGGGCTTTTGCGGCCGGTGGATCGGCACGAATCCAACGCTAGAAAGAAAGAGGAATCGCGGTTAGTCACGCGGGTGTGCAGGCCCGCGATTCCAAGCAGGCTGCTGGAAGACTGTGTGTCGGGAGTTGAGCCTGGTCATATCTGTCGAGTTCGGCGGGCTTTCGGGCTAGGCGAGTGGAGGTCTGTCAGGCACTTACTGAAGGAGGCTAGTGCGCGGGCTGCCTGCAGGCAGGCGACCTGTGATAGCCTCGTGGAGCCGATTGGCTGGTTATGCACCCTGGGTTTGAGGGCAATCGTTCGTCGAACACGATTCTGGCGGAACAGCTCACGCCAGAAGCATTTGGAAAGCCCATTTTGTCTTGCACTAATAATCGATTTTCACCCTGGGCACGATTTGGGGAATCGACTCGTTTAACCAATGGAGCGTTGAACTGGGCAAGTTTCTCGTCCAGAGAATCATCGCGAGACTTGCGAGCCTGACAGACACGGATCTGGCCCACGATAGGTTTGGTCCACCACCCCTACCGGGATCACATTGCCGAGATCGTTCCGCTTATGGAGGCTGGTGACGTTCGGGCGGTAGCGCCGCATCAGGCTGGTCTTGGAATGTCGCCGAAATCAATTCAAGAACTGGTGAAGGAAAACGCGGTGGGGTCCTCTTACGAAATATTTCTAGTGAGTTGACCAAGCCCCGGGCAATCTGGTTGATGATCCCGGTA
This sequence comes from uncultured Acidobacteriota bacterium, assembly GCA_963819175.1. Lineage (GTDB taxonomy): Bacteria > Acidobacteriota > Terriglobia > Terriglobales > Acidobacteriaceae > CAWBRT01. Next base: position 552,460 of record CAWFVJ010000013.1, on the reverse strand, counting down.
GGGGTGGTGGACCAAACCATTGCCGAGATCGTTCCGCTTATGGAGGCTGGTGACATCCTGATCGACGGCGGTAATTCCTACTATATCGACGATATCCGTCGCGCCAAGGAACTTGCGCCGAAGGGCATCCACTATGTGGATATCGGCACCAGTGGTGGGGTGTGGGGCTTAAAGCGCGGGTACTGCATGATGATCGGCGGTCCGGCCACGGCCGTGCAGTACCTTGATCCCCTCCTCAAAACCATTGCACCCGGCATCGGCGACATCCCGAGGACTCCAGGACGCGAGAAAATCGGCGGTACGGCCGAACAGGGATATCTGCACTGCGGACCCAGCGGCGGCGGACACTTCGTCAAGATGGTGCACAACGGGATCGAGTACGGCGTCATGGCCGCCTACGCCGAGGGACTCAATATTCTGCGCGCCGCCAACATCGGCAAGCAGACCCATGCCATTGACGCCGAGACCACACCACTGCGCGATCCCGAACATTACCAATACGAATTCAACCTGACGGACGTTGCCGAAGTGTGGCGGCGAGGCAGTGTGATTGCGTCCTGGTTGCTGGATTTGACCGCATCTGCCTTAGTTGAAGACCCTCAGCTCAAGAAATTCGCGGGCCGCGTGTCGGATTCAGGCGAAGGGCGCTGGACGATTAAGGCCAGTATCGATGAAGCTGTGCCGAGTCCCGTCCTTACCACCGCACTCTACGAGCGCTTCAGCTCGCGCGGTGAGGCCGACTTCGCGGACAAAGTTTTGTCGGCCATGCGCTATGCGTTCGGTGGACACTTGGAGAAAGCGCCGCACATCAAGACGGAGTGGCCTGATCTTTCGACTTGAACTATCGGGAAGATGGGCAGTACAACATCATGAACATGTCCATCGAAGAGACGTACGGCTTCGGCATCCTGAACGAAGGACAGGCTATCGCGGTCGCCAAGAACGTGAATATCCGTCCGAACGAGTTCGTCATGCCGGCACGCACGGACGGCCCGCAGCACATACCAGGTCCCTTCCTCCTGTGGCGCAGCAAGCGCCTCGCGCGCGGGCGTCGGCTCCGGCCGCAGCCATGCTTAGACGGAGAAACGCACACCAGCCCGCCACCTGGCGAACGGCCGCTGGCTTCTCCAGTAGAAGCTGACGCTCCGTTCAGACCATTTTTCGAAGTGACTGGCGTTTGAGGTGACGCCGACGACTTCGGGCTGGTAATCGCCGGGTTGGGCTGATCATGGTCTTTGGTCTTGAGATCAAGACCGTGGGCTGGTAGGTATGGGTGTTGATGGAAAACAGAGTGGTGATGCCGTTGATGGTGGTGATGTTCGACGATGTCCCTGGTGTCCTGTTCTTCGCCGCCGGCCCCGCCAAGCCGGCGGAATCAGCAGCGAAGCGGCGCTAGAAAAACTCGTGCTCAGCGCTGTCGCAGCCCCGTGTTTCATCAGGGCCTGAGCATCGTACCGGCGGGTATTCTCGGCGCTCGCCCCGCGTGAACCCTGCATCAAGAGGAGGAAGTGCGGGAGCAGAGCCGACGCATCCCTCAACATCTTCTGCATGGGCCGGGCGTGAAGGCCGGTCACGCGCGCTCGCCTGGGCTTATCGTTCTGGGCTAGTCAATGCAGACGGTCTTCCCCTCAGAGAGGAGTGCGGCTTCATAGACCTTCATGGTTGCCAGGGCGAATTCGAGGTTGCCCTGTCCTGGGGTTGTCCCGGTGAGCGCACATTGGCAGAAATACATCATCTCGTCGTACATGCCCTGAGTGAACTCAGCCTTATTCTCCAATGTCGCCGTGCAATTGGAGATATCCCAGACGATGGCCCCGCAGTCATCTCCCGCCGGCGCGTAGTTCGTCGTTTTGCTGTAAACAAATGGAAATCCTCGATAGAGCGTAATCTTGGTGTTCTCGATATCCAACTGCCAATTTTCCCCGTATACCGCGTACCGCTCCAGGCGCGGTTGCGGCCCCGACGACATGTGCAGCGTGCCGAAGACCCCATTGGCAAATTGAATGGCCAGCACTCCGTTCCTCGCCGCATTGCAGATGGTGGTGACCGCGGTTACCTTTCCGCCCACCGACATCATGAAGGCCAGCGGATGGACGCCATTGATCAGCCAGTTCGGCGTCTCCTTCTTTTCGAGAACCTCGCGGCCGTTGGCGGGAATGGTCATCGGGTACACCGCCAGGATGGAGCGGACTTTGCCATACTTGGGCGAATTGGCGATCTCGACCGCTTTTTGGGTTGCCGGCATAAAAGCCTTCTTGAACCCGATGACCACCACCCGGTCATTGCGGTGGGCGATGATTTCTGCGACCTCGCTGGCTCTGGTCGCGATCGGCTTTTCAACCCACACATGCTTGCCCTTGTCCAGGGCCTCCATTACCAGCTGCGGGTGAAGCTTGGGACTGACAGCGATGAACACGGCGTCGATGTCTTCCCGGGCGTACATTTCTCCGGAGCTTGGGTAATAGGCGCAGCCGTATTGCTCGGCGGTGATCTTGCCAATTTCTACGGCCCGGTCACAAACAGCCTTAATCTTGACCGGCAGATAGTTCATCATCGGCAGGATGTTCCGGTAGCCGTGCGAACCGACACCGATGATGCCCACATTGAGCCTTTTGGCAAATTCTCTCTGATAACTCACGTGCTCCCCCAAAGATCAGTTGAATCTTGTTTACCACCAGCCGATTATCTTCCACCAAATGGACCCGAGCCCGAGCCAAATGATCAGATTGAACACCGACACCATGAAGCCGATGCGCCACCACTGCCCCTGGTCGAGGTAGCCCGCGCCAAAATAGATCGGCGTCATGCCGGCGGCGTAGTGGGTCAAGGGCATTCCCAGACTCGACGCATATCCGAGCAGGAAAAGCGTAAGCACGGGAGGCGCTCCGGTCGCCAATGCCAGCGAGACGAAAGCCAGGTACATAGCGGTAATGTGGGCGTTAATGCTGGCAAACCCATAATGGGCGTAGATATAAACCAAAGTCAGGATGATCAAAGCCGTCATGCCGTGGAATCCGACCAGGTGGGCACCTCCGTACTTGGTCAACCACTGGATGACCCCTAGTTTGAAGAGGTAGTCCGCCAGAGCAAGGAGGCTGCCCATCCACACCAAAGTATCCCATGCGTTCTCTTCTCGAAGAACATCCTTCCATTCCACTACTCGAAAGATCAGGGTAACGGCAACGCCAGCCAGGGCGACAACGGCAGCGTCCAGACCGTTATACTTGCTGGTACACCAGAGGAGCAGCATGGCGATGAACACCGCGGTAGTGATCTTCTCTCCGCGAGACATCGGTCCCATTTTGGAGAGTTCTTCGGTCGCCATTCGTTTGGCTGCCGGGGTATCTTTCATCTCCGGCGGATCCACCAGATAGATGAAATAGGGAAGCAGGGCCAGCGAGACCAACCCGGGCACCACCGCGCCGAGAACCCACATCCCCCAGGTCATATAGCTGATATTTAGCGCTTTGCTCGCCAGGGCGACGCACAGCAGGTTGGCAGATGACGCGGTAAGAAATAGCGCGGAGGTATGGGTGTCGGTCTGGTAGGCGACCTTCATGAGATAGCCGCCGATGCGGCGTGACGTGGGTCCGGGCTCCGAGCCCATGGCCGAGCACAGGCTGCGGACGATGGGAAAGATGATTCCGCCGCTGCGCGCGGTATTGGAAACAGTGGCTGGAGAAATGATCAGGTCGCTCAGCATGACGGTATAGCCCAGCTTCAGGGCACTGCCGCCGATCGCCCGCATCAGGGTATAGGCTATCCGCCGTCCCAAGCCGGACTTTTTGAAACACACCGAGAAGACAAAGGCGGAGACAATCAGCCACATCGTGGGGCTGGCAAAACCGGAGAGCACTTCGATCGGCTTTAGCGTCCGGGTCAGCGCCGTAAAGGTAATACTTATAAAAGCAATTGCGCCGATCGGCAGCGGTTTAAGGATGAAGCCGAGGATAGTAGCAACAAAGATCGCCAGCAGGTGCAACCCCGGCACGGTCAGCCCGGCTGGCACCGGTAAGAACCAGATCGCCGCACATAGACAAACGACAATCAACCCTCTGACTGTGTCGCTCATTGAACACCTCCCCCTCTCCGGGTCCATAATGTCCAGCTAGCCGCCCCGCGTGGTGATGCCCACATCCCGCATCCGCCTGCCAGTACCGGACTCGCAAGCCGCCATCGCTAGAACGCCTACTACAAAACGGGGTGAAGCTTCACATTAAGTATGGAATATTAGAAGACACTACGCTAACCTCCTGCCCAAAGACGATACCGCCTTGGACCAGCTAAAAGCTTTGAGTTGGTCCGGTGAGAATCGAATTCAAAGGATCCCGAGCACCCAGCGCGATTGCGACAGCGAGCGTTGGAGGCATCTTGGGCGAGACGCCTCCTGCACCCGCTCGGCCGTTACACCACTCCTGAAACTCCCCTCCTCTGCAGAGGTTCCGCTTACGCGGCTATCCTCCCAGAGCACCCTGTGTGTTCACGAATACCGAATACAGGGAGTGACCGGCAGCCATGAACAGGCGATTACGTTTCAGGCCGCCGAAACAAAGGTTTTCGCAGCGCTCGGGCAGTTTAATACGGCCAATCTGTTTGGCTTGCGGTGTAAAGATGTTCACACCGTCAATTTCGTCGCTGCCCATTCCCCAGCCGCACCACAGGTTGCCGTCCACGTCGACCCGGAAACCGTCTATGGTTCCAGGGCCGGCGTTGAGAAATACCCGGTTGTTAACCAAGCGGGTGCCGTTATCCACGACATCGAACACCCGGATCAGGCGCGGTGAAACCAGGTTCTCGCAGATATACAACTTCGACTCGTCGGGACTGAAGCCCAGTCCATTTGGTCCATTTATTTCGCCGGTTGCGACCGTAGCTTTTCCGGTTTTTCCGTCAATGCGGTAAACGTTGAATGGCAACTCCGGCTTGGTCACGGTGCCTTCGTACCAGTTGAAGGTACCGAATGGTGGGTCGGTAAACCAGATTGAGTCGTCGGATTTCACCACAATGTCGTTGGGCGAATTGAGACGCTTGCCCTCGAAGCTGTCCATCAAAACGGTAATCGTGCCATCGTGTTCGGTTCGGGTTACGCGGCGGGCTTCGTGCTCGCAAACCACATACCGCCCCTGGCGATCGCGGGTGGCGCCGTTGGCCTTATTTGAGGGCTTCCGGAAAACGCTGACTGCACCCGTCTCCTCTTCCCACTTCAGAACCCGATTGTTGGGGATGTCGCTCCAGAGCAGGTAACGCCCAGCCGGAAAATAGACGGGCCCCTCTCCCCAGCGCGCGCCGGTGTAGAGACGCTCGACTGTGGAATTAAAAATCTTGTATTTGGAAAAACTCGGGTCGATGACCTCAACGTTGGGATCGGGATAACGCCCGCTCGGCGCCCATTCGGCCCATGCCCGCGGGACAACGGTTGCCGCGGCAGTGGCGACCGCGCCAGCAGCGAGGAACTGCCGCCGGCTAACGCCTGGCACGCTGCCTTTGGCTTCTGACCTTCTGTCTTCGTTTGGTTTCGTTTCTATCATCTCCTTCTTTCCTTTCACTGGCACGGAGTTAGGAACAAGACTTCGGTTCGGCCGTTGGTGGCAAATCCGTTGTTCTGCGCAACGGATTTTGTTGCTAAATTGCGTATTCCTTCATGGCATTCTCATCCAACTCAACGCCCAGCCCTGGCAATTCGGGGATTCCCATATACCCGTCGTGGATTACCAAGGGCTGTTTCAGAAGACAATCGCGCAGGGCATTTTCCGCGCCGTCGTACTCCAGCAGCAGGGCTCCCGGAGTGGAGGCCATGAGGTGAAGCGTCGCCGCGAGGCCGACGGCGTTACTGTAGAAATGGGGCATCCACTTTACTCCCCATGCGTCCGCCATCGCAGCAATGATCTTGCACTCTTGAATTCCACCCGTTCGGGTGACATCAGGCTGGACGATGCTGACCGCTTTCCGCTCCAGGACCTTCTTGAATTCGTAGCGGGTGTAGAGATTCTCCCCGGCCGCAATGGGCGTTGAGGTCTGCTTCGTGAGGAACGCCATCCCCTCGAAATCGTCGCAAATGAGTGGTTCCTCCACGAAGGCCAAGCGAAACTGCTCCCACTCATTGATGGTCCGGAGCGCCTGCTGGACGCTCCATGCCATATTCGCGTCCACAGCGAGCGAGGCTTCGGGGCCGATGACTTGCTTCAGCTCCGTTATGTTTCGCGTGTCAGTCTGGTAGTCCAACCCCACCTTGACCTTGAACACATCGATGCCCATCTGCCGGCATTTCGCGGCCGCCTCCAGATTCCCAGGAGGCAAGCTGCCGTATGGTTTTACTCGCTTCTGAACTGCTCCGCCCAGCAGTTCATAAAGCGGCTTGCCATGGTACTTCCCGTAGATATCCCACAAGGCCATCTCAACGCCGCTGATCGCCTGCATGATCAAGCCTCTGGCACCCCACTGCGTGCCCAGGCGGTTTAGCGACCTATAGAGTTTTTCCCAAATGAGTTGAACGGCCAGCGGGTTTTCCCCGATGAGCAACGGCTTGAGTCCTTTGTCGATGGTGGCTTTTCGCTCATCCACCGCCCAGGACGGAAAGTTGACCCACGTCTCGCCGATGCCGGTGATGCTCGACGAGGTGTAGATCTTCAGGATCATGCCCGAGCGAAATTCCATAACTCCGAACGAGTTGCGTATCGGCTCCTTCATCGGAGCCCGCAGGGCGACTGCTTCGATACCGGTGATCTTCATCATTTGTTCCTTTCGCGGGACAGAAGGGCGCTATCGCAAATGTGTCTCCTTGCTTGCTGCAGGGGCGACTTTCAAACTGGCACGCATCAGCGCTCCGATGATCAGGACAACCCCGGCGGTGACGACCATTACCCCAGACATGAACACGAGTGAGCCCGAAAACGAACCTGTGACATCCCTGCTCCAGCCTATGACATACGGGCCAATGAAACCGCCGATGCTGCCCACGCTGTTGATGAGAGCAAGTCCTGCCGCCGACGCCGTACCCGTCAGCAACATTGCCGGAAGCGCCCATAGCGATGGAATGGCACCGGAAATCCCGGCGACTCCGAGGATCAGTCCCAGGAACATTACCGCTGGGTTTGGCGCCGTGGCGGCTATGCAGAATCCGGTGGCGGCCAAAATATAAGGTCCTGCCACATGCCACACGCGCTCGCCCGTCTTGTCGGCGTGCCAACCGGAGAGCAGCATGGCAAGCACCCCAACAAAGGAAGGCACGGCAGTCAGGAAACCGGTTGCGATGTTGGTCTTGGCAAATGTCTTGATGATTTGCGGCATCCACAGGGCAGTGGCCGTTACACCGATGACATTCCCCACGCACATAAGACACATCAACAGGACGCGATGGTCGGCCAGTGCGGCCCAAACCGTAAAGCGCTTCACCTTCTCCTGTTGTGCCTGATCGACTGCGAGTCTTGCCGTCAATGCCTCCCGCTCCTCGGCGGTCAGCCACTTCGCATCAGCAGGCCGGTTCGGCAGCGCAAAGAAAATGACGAGCCCTACGATAACAGCAGGGACGCCCTCAATGAGGAACAGCCATTGCCATCCACGCATACCAAGCCAGTTATGCATCAACGTCATGATCAGCACCGAAAGGGGTGCGCCAATGACGGTCGAAATAGGGACGGCGATCTGCACCCGCGAGTTGATTCGGGAGCGGTAGGTGCGCGGGAACCACTGTGTAAGATAAAACAGAATGCCGGGATAGAACCCCGCTTCCGCGGCGCCCAGCAACATTCGCAAAACGATCAAGCTGTTTCTATTCCACACGAAAGCCGTCAAAGCCGAAAGTATTCCCCAGGTAATCATGATCCTGGCAATCCAGATACGGGCGCCGAATCTAGCCAGCAAAAGATTGCTCGGAACCTCGCAGGCGACATAGGTGATGAAGAAAGCTCCCGCCGCCGCGCCGAAAGCGGTAGCGGTGAGACCCAGATCGCGATTCATCTGCAGAGCGGCAAACCCGACATTCACTCGGTCGAGAAATGCAGAAAAGTAAGCAAAAAGTAAAATTGGAATTAACCTTCGTCTCGCCTTTGATATTGCGCTTTCGACCGGGTCCATCAGCCCTCCAGAATGCTTTGTTTATTGGGTACGAGTTCGGGGTCTGCCTCACACCACCATTGCCCAACATCGAGGCGATCATGTGCCGAACATTGGCCTTTCCTGCTTCGGCCCTTTCGACGCCGCCGGTGCTCACAAACATCTCCTCTAATCCGCAAATGACCCGCGCTCATTCCTGATAGTTTGCGCTCAGCGCTGGCGAAAACGGGCCAGTGCTGACTCCGAATCCGAATGGAGAGCTTCAACTTGTCGGACATCCTACAACAGAGAAGGGCTTTCTTCCTCCCAACGCTCACTTGAATATTCATTCTGACGAGCCTCGGCGGCGCGACAGAGCGATCTTTGCGTCTACGGCGTCGCGACCGGGCCTCAAGCCCAACGGGCCATACGAATCAATGCGCTGCTATTCTCAATTGTTGTACGATGTCATATAACTTTGAGTTTAGCCTGAGCCCATTAATGGTGTTTCTGTACATCATCTCGTACCTGGACCGGGTAAATGTCGGCTTTGCCGCCTTGACGATGAATAAGGATATCGGACTTAGCCCGTACATGTATGGATTGGGCGCGGGTATTTTCTTTTGGGGTACTTCATTTTTGAGATTCCCAGCAACCTGATCATGGCCAAGGTCGGTGCGCGCATATGGATTGCCCGTATTCTTTTCAGTTGGGGTCTGGTGGCGATTGCGATGGCCTGGGTGCAAGGGCCCAGGAGCTTCCTGATCATGCGATTCATCCGGGGCATCGCCGAGGCGGGCTTTTTCCCTGGGGTGATTCTCTAATGGACCTATTGGTTTCCGGCGCGTTACCGGGCGCGAATTATTTCCTACTTCATGTTGGCGATTCCGCTTTCGTTTGGCATCGGGGGACCAATTTCGACCGGGATCATGCATTTGATGAACGGAACCTTCGGCCTCAAGGGTTGGCAATGGCTCTTTATCGCAGAGGGATTGCCTGCGCTGGTGCTGCCCGTCGTTGTGCTGTTCGTTCTTCCGGATAAGCCTAAGGACGCGAAGTGGCTTAGCGAGGCCGAGAAGAACTGGTTAGAGCATGAGTTGGAAGCAGATCGCGAGAAAGTCGCCGTCAAGAAGACCGAGAGCAGCGCGTTGCGCAGCCTCGCCAACCCGATGGTCTGGGCGCTATGCATTATCTATTTTGCCCGTACCGGCTGCAACTACGGCCTGGGGCTGTTCATGCCGCAGATCATCAAAGCCCAGGGCTACTCGACGCTCGCAACCGGCTGGATCAACTACCGGCTCCGCAGTACCACCCTTCATGGCTTGCAGCAGCGGTAGTACTCCCGCAATTTCGTTGGGCGCGTGCTCGGTATCAACCACAATCCAGTCAAAGCCGGCGACAGCCAGAATCTCGGCGACGATGTTGCTGCAAAGGGAACTCCACAAACCAATCTGCTGCCGCCCTGCGGCAAGGGCAGACTTGAACGCGTTCGGCGGCAAAGACACTTGGGACATAAATCGGTCTCCAGTCGATAAGCGATGTTTGGCAGCGCCCACCATCTCCAAGTCATTTCAAATACTGCGACTTTGGGATGGTCGACAAGGCCAGGCAACTGGAAACGATTTTGTACGAGGCTGCGCGCGTTTGACACTCGGCACGTTCCGGAGGAATCACGAGCTCATCGGAACAGGAGATTCCTGAGAGGCGACGCAGCTGCCCGAATAAAACGCAACAACTGATCGTCGGCCTGTGCTTCGCTGAGTTCGCTAGAGGAAGGCTGAAGCGCACAAGCGGGCCATCGCGGCGATGGAGGCGGATGGAGTCCCACACCAGATAAAACTTGCCTAGCAGTTCGTCGGCGATGACGCGCTCGTGCTCCTGATACCAGTAGATGACAAGAAGCCGCTGGCCATTTCTTCCCACCAGATAGCGATTGAACCGGACGCTTCGGCCCAAGCCCAGATCTGCATCGATAACGAAGCCGACACCGGCTCCCAACCGGAGCCGGGCAAGCAGTTGCGCGGAGAATGGAAAGTCTCTCTGTCCACCGAGGAAACCCGTTGCGCCACTAACCTGTCCGTGCCATACTTTTCTTTGGCGAGCCAGTGGTTTGTTTCCGATCCGAATCTCGCATTCCGTGGCATTCCACGGAGCAGGTTTCTGCATTGAAGTTCGGCCGGGAAACTTGCAGAGGGCTCTTTGTGGTCCTTTGCGAAGCTGATTTCCCATGGCCGGTTATTGCCGGCTTCAGGATTCGCGTGCTTCCATTCGAAAGCAGAAAATTGGTGCGACATGCAGGCGCTGCCGCGTTGGCCTCGTTGTTCCTGAGTGCGACGCTTCCGGGAGCGCGTGTGTGATGAAAACGCGAAAGACGAAGGCTGCTGTCTTACCCAAGGAATCGAGGCGTCCACGCATCCTGCTGGCCGACGACGATCCCGACGTGCTCGCCTGTCTCTGCGATATGTTCGGCGACGATGCCTATGAAATCAGCACTGCGGAGAACGGGCTGCGGGCGATCGAGCTGGTGCAATCGGGATTTCTCCCTGACCTTGTGTTAATGGACGTACTGATGCCGCAGCAGGATGGCATCACCACCCTGGCGCGGCTGAAGGAGCTTGATCCCGGGATCAAAGTCGTCATGCTTTCCGGCATGACCGAGATCGCGATGGTCGTTCGCTCCATCAAAATGGGCGCCCTCGATTACCTCACCAAGCCCTTCACCTCAGATACCTTGCAGGGCGTGGTGAGCCAGTACCTCGGCATCGGCAAAGCTAGCGTCCGGCAGTCGTTTGTCTCGCCGTCCTCAAGCACATCGGACGAAATTGATGACAGTCTTTCGTTTCTTGCCGCCAGCAGCGCTATGCAATCGCTGCGTCGACATGCTGCGCTGGTGGCTCGGGTCGAGATTCCCGTGCTCATCCTCGGCGAAAGCGGAACCGGCAAAGAGGTTGTTGCCCGGCTCATCCACAAACTCTCCGTACGTTCGGGCCGGACCTTCCTCAAAGTGAACTGCGCGGCCATGCCTGATGATTTGTTGGAGAGTGAGCTCTTCGGTCATGAGGCAGGTGCCTTTACTGGCGCCGCCTCCGCCAAGCCTGGCAAATTTGAGCTTGGCGATAAGGGCACCATGCTGTTGGACGAGATCGGCGAGATGCATCCGCGCCTGCAGGCCAAGTTGCTGCAAGTGCTGCAGGATGGCACCTTCTCACGGCTGGGCGGACGCACCTCGCTGCAAGTGGATGTGCGAATCCTGACCGCCACCAACATTGATATTCCCCAGGCGCTGGCCAGCAAGAAGCTGCGTGAAGATCTCTATTACCGCCTGAACGCCTTTAGTCTCCACGTGCCACCGTTGCGCGAGCGCATCGAGGAGATTCCAATTTTCCTGCAACACTACATCGAGCGCTACGCGAAGCTCTATGCCTGTGCGCCGATCCAACTCAGCCCGACGCTGCTGAACGCCTGCATGCGTTATGCCTGGCCGGGCAATGTGCGCGAGTTGTGCAACTTCGTCAAGCGCGCACTCGTGCTGCGCGAGGAAGCGGCCATGATCCGCAGTCTGGATGAACACGTCCAGCAAGGGGCCTCGGCCGGCACTTCCGGCACTCCGGCAGGGTTGAAGTCGCTGGTTCGCGACCTCAAGGACAACGCCGAGTCCGAAGCGATCCTCGCCACCCTGCAACAAACTCACTGGAACCGTATTAAGGCGGCCAAACTGCTTGGCATCAGCTATCGTTCGCTGCTCAGCAAAATCCAACAATATGGTTTGGTTGCCGATAGCCAGACGGAAGAGTAGTCAGCGGAAACGCGTCCGCAACATCAACGGCAATCCGGACGCGAACAACCCGATCGTGCCTGGCTCAGGCGTGTAGTCCTTCGGTGGCGGCTGACCGTTTTTCCAGAGGTCGAGCAAGGTTACTCCAGGCATCAGGGTCGGCTGTAGCGCCGGCGGCAATTGCGCGATCGAAGGCAGCGGCGTATCGAACATCATCTCCTGCATGGGGCCAAGGTCGCTAATGTCCGACATGGCCTCTGAACGTGGCAATCGCTCCACCAGGCGGTTGCCGCAGCGCGTACGGATCATGCAGCGGCCATCGGTCAGCAACAACTCCCTAGGTGGAATTCGTACTTTTTTTGCTTGTCCAGCGGATCTTATCTCCCACGCGGTAGGAGACAAAGGCCTGCATCGGCTCGCGAGTGCGTATAGCGATCAGGTTTTCCAACTGCACACCTTTGTAGTGCGCGCGGGATACAAGCTCAATAGGAGGCGCCTTCGAGGAATATCTTTCTGATTACCATACTCCCCGGCGTGCGTCTGAAAGAATGTAGCTGCTCGACATCGTCTATATGGCACTTTGGTTGGCGGTTTTCGGCCCGGCAGACTTGCACCCTATCAGGCATAATTGATGAAGAGATATTCTGCTTCTCACCCCGGACTCTGGATGGATTTGAGAGACACCAATCGACCGACGGTCAATTTCCTCTCCGGACCCGACTCCGATCCGAGTCGAGATGGCCCGAAACTTTCGGATGCAGGCGGGGTTCCAACGGATATGGGCAGCGCAGCGTTTGAGCGGGTAATGCCTGCAGGATACGGCTCCGGGTATGTCGGCTCCGGCCAGCAAGGGGATGCGGTTCGAGTCCAGGGTGCCACTCCTGCTGCTGACTTGAGTGACGCCGAGATTATGCTCCGGGTCAAAGCCGGCGACGACGCCGCATTCAACTACCTGGTCGAGAACTACCGTCGCGCAATGATTAGCTTTATGTACCGCATGGTGCATAACGCGGCCATCGCCGAGGAGCTGGCGCAGGAGGTTTTCCTCCGCGTTTATCGTTCGCGGGAAGGCTATGCCGCCAACGCGAAGTTCACCACCTGGCTCTACCGGATCGCAACCAACCTGGCGGTCAACCACGCCCGCGACAACAAGCACGAGCGCCCGGAGAACAAGGCCAGCCTGGATGAGATCGATGAGGAAACCGGGCTTTCGATCGACGTGGCCGACGGCACGCTCAACATCGAGCAGCAGATTTTTCGCCGCGAGCGGCTGCGGCCATCCGCCGTCATGTCGAGGCCCTGCCGGAGCGCCAGCGCATGGCGGTCATGATGCACAAGTATCAGGACATGGACTACCGCCAGATCGCCGAGGTCTTGCACCTGAGCGAGTCGGCCACGAAATCACTGCTCTTCCGCGCCTACGAGACGTTGCGCGACAAGCTGAAGGATTTCGTCTAGAGGCTGTTATGAATTGCACGGATGTTCGCGATCAGCTGCTGGACGTAGCGGTGGAAGGCGACCGGTTCCACCGGAAATTCAGTCGCATTGCTCGGTTTGCGAGCCATGCCGCTCGAGTTGGAGCAGATGCAGAAGGACCATGGCACTGCTGGACGAGTGGCAGGCGCCGGAGCCTTCGCCCTACTGCGATGTCAGGCTGCAGGCCCGCCTGCGCGAGGAGCAGCAAAAGTCCACCGTGGGATGGCTCGGCTGGTTTCGCAAACCGGCCGCTGTCGCTCTCGCAGCCACCATTCTGCTTGCCTTGGGCATAGGTTCATTTCTGGGCCGGCAAAGCGACACCAATAGCGCAGATCATACCGTTGCAGCAGTCAGGGGCACCGCTGTGGGCGATTTGCAATATCTGGATAAGCACTCTGACCTATTACAGGAATTCGAGGCCCTCGACGTTTTGGACAACGGCGACAGCAGAGGCACTGCAAATTAGATTGAATTCGCGGAAGGTGTTGATCCTGCTTTAGAAGCTGAGGGACCCGGGAAAGTGATCACGTCTCATCCCATCGTGCTGTTGGTGTTGTCCTGTGCTCTTACCGCTCCGCTTCCGGCGGCGGCGTCTGCTCACAGGTCTGCGCCACCGACAGGGGCGAATGCGGCGGGCAGGATACACTCGATGCCGCCGATCAGGTTCCACCCGACAGAGCGGAGACTGCAACTGGCGCAATCGGTGGGCAGACCCCCGCAAGGGCCTCCGCCCGGTAGTCAGCAGGGATTCCAGCCTCGCGGTCCCGGGCCGCATCGTGGGGATTGGCTCCGCCGGTATGGCAGCTTGCCTTCCGACCAGATGAGGAAACAGCTCGAACAGGATAAGGGCTTCCAAGGTCTTCCCCCAGACCGTCAACAACAGCTACGGCATCGTCTTGATCGCTTCAGCAGTTTGCCGCCTGAGCAGAGGCAGCGGGTTTTGAACCGCATGGAAATGCTTGAGCACATGCCCCCGGAGCAGCAGCAACGGGTGGAGGGTTTGTTTCAGCAGTTCCGGGGCCTCGGGCCCGATCGCCGTCAGGCCGTGGTGCAGCAGTTGCGTCAACTGCGCACTCTTCCACCGGAGCAGAGACGCAGAGCGCTTGACTCCATACCGTTCAGGTCGGGCTTTAATCCACAGGAGCAGGAGATTATTCGCGGGCTTAACGAAATCCAGGTTCCCGGACGGTAGAGGGTACTAGATCGGATTCGCCGCCAACCCGCGGGAGGCCGTCCCCGATTTCAGCGTTCTGATTTTATTGCCTCCTCGACAATGAACAAATACACATCGTCCAGGTTCTGAACTCCCAACTCCTTTTCCCCAAAGCCGGAGCATCGAAGTTCATTACGAATTAAGGTGGCGAATTGAAAGTGTCCTCTGGCCGCGATCACGGCCTTCGAACGATGGCTGGGCTCCGCCGCCACTTCCTCGTCGTGCAAGTGAAAAATCCAACCGTAATGACCGTGCTCGCTAATGATCTTTCGGAGGTGTTGACGATCCGGCGCCGGCAACCAGGAGCGTAGATGCGCTGAGGCTGCCCGTACCTTCTCGGGATCGATCGTGGCGAAAATCTCCTCGCATTCGTGGGGGGTACGATAACTACTGGCCATTCGTAAATTCCTTTTCAAAAAGCTTAGTGATCTGCCGCAACGATTCAGGGGATCTTCCGATTGGAAGAACAAGATTGATTGCAGCGAATTTATCACTGAAGCGGGGGAGAATCAATCGCCCGGCAAGACGGAACCGCGCCTCGCTTCAAAAACGCCAGAATTGCTGGAGTAAATGATGCAGATTTACCAGCCAACGCTTCGCAACGGCTTGACCATCCCGGCAATCTCGTGCGGGAGCCGGTGCAATCAAACGTCAGCCGCAGTTGGCTTTACGTCGGCCTCACCGGGAACCGTAAAGGCATAGTTGCCGTCTAGAAATTGCTGCACGTAACGCAGCATCACTGCATTGCTGGTCATGTACATATCCAGTTGGCTGGTGGAAGCCATGAGACGTCCAAGAATATTCAGTCGCGTTTCGGTCTCCTCCGCGGGACCCTTTTTGAACCACGCATTCACCAAATCATTCCGGCGGTCCACCAGGAATCCATAGTGCGCGAGGCAAGCCTCGACGAAGCAGGCCCTGAGATTGCGGCGGTACGGAGTGGCGCCTCCTCCGGCGAAGCGGAAAGAGATGTAGTTGTGGCTCGTGACTTGCGATAGACAAGCATCGACGAGCGTAAAGTGATAGGCCAACCGCGTGTTGAGGTTGATATACTCGTCGGCCACCAACAGGTAACTGCGATCGCCCAGCGCCCGCATGGCTCCCCCGGTCGAGGTCAGCGAATTCGCCATGACCGATGCCAAGTCGCTGAGGCTGGCAGGCATCTCGCGCTGCCAGGTGACACCCGGATGCGTCAATCCCTGCCATAGCGCTTGAAAAGGCCAAGAGACGATCTCCGATGGCCGGACCTCCGGCGCCGTTGGATCTTCCAGCGCCAAACCGCCTCCGAGATCGAGCACATAGATGTTCACCGGCACTGGCGTCATCAGCTTTTTCGAGCAATTCAAATCGCCTTCCAAGGCATTGTCGTTCACGGCGAACATCGCTTCGACCGCATTCTCGTGACAATACCGCAACACGTCATGCGCTGATTTGCAGCCTGCCGGGCGAAAATCGGAGGACGAGGTATCCAGCAGATGAAGTACCAGCAACCGCCGGTTGATTGGGTCGGCTTTGACGCTGGATTCCTGGTACCGTTCCCGGATTTCGGTTTCAATGACCCTGGGCGACCACAATATTCCGGAATAGATTCTCGGCTGCACTGCGTCCAGACTGATGGGGTCGCCGTTCTTAACGTGCTCGAAGGCGCCGCTCATCTCGAAGATCGAAGGAATTTTGGCTTCGCGCAGCAGGGAAGCGGCGTGGCCCGCCACACTGCCCATCTCGGCCACCACCCCTGAAACGCGGGGAAAAACCGTCACCATTTCTGGCGATGACTTACGCAAGAACAAAATTGCGCCCTGCGGCGTATCGCCCAAGGTTTTCAAATCGTTGACCAGAAACGCAGGCCCGGAAACCCTGCCGGGATAAACCGTACGGCCACCGGCCAGAAGCGGCTCGCCTTTTGCCCGCGCCTTACTTCGTGTCTGCTGCGAGTCCACCAGGGCCAGCGGGCGCGCCTGCACAATCCAGACCTGCCCGCGCTCGTCCCGCGCCCATTCGATATCCTGCGGGACGCCAAAGTGTTTTTCGATGCGCAGAGACCAATCCGCCAGTAGCGCCAGTTCTCGCGGGTTGAGGCTGGGGGTCGAAGCCTCTTCAGGCGAGGTGGGGCGGCGAAGCACCCCGCCGTTCTCCGCCAGCACAACCGCTTCCTCTTTGGCGACGATACTTTGCTCTACCACGCGATGAGGCCATTTGCGATCCACCACAAAGAGGTCCGCGGGCACCTGGCCGCTTGCGATGTCCAATCCCAGTCCTCGCGTGGCGGTGATCCAGAGGGCATCGAGTTTGCGATCCTTCGGATCTCTGGTATAGAGAATCCCCGACGTCTGCGCCCGTATCACTCCGAGGCAGAGCACCGCCATCGGGCTTTCCACCTCCGGCAGTCCGGCAGACAGGCGATAGAACAAAGCTCGTTCACTGAAACGTCCCGCGACCACCCGTTTGTAAGCATCGACAACCTGATCGACGGGAACATTGAGATAGCTGGTGAACTGGCCGGCAAATGTTCTTTCGCCGCCTTCGCCGACGGCGCTGGATCGGACTGCAATCGCCATGCCCGCTCGCTGCAAGGCGAGCGCGCGCTCGGTGAGAGCGACTTCAATCGCTCGTGGCACCGGCGTAGCCATCACCAACTCAGTCAGTTCGGTGGAAACTTTTCGCAGGAGATTCAGGTCGTTGAGATCCAGGTTCCGTGTGCTATCGCGGAAGTGCTGCCACAGCGGTATTCCGCAAAATTGCCGGTAGGCGTGCGCGGTCAGAACAAAACCGTCAGGCACGGGCAATTTCAGCTTGTTCTTGATCTCGCCCAACACAGCGGCCTTGGCTCCGGCTTCGGCGGCGGAGGCTGCATTCACCTCGGACAGCGAGGCCGAAAAATTTGTGGGCCGCAAGTCATCGGCCGCAATATACCTCTCCACTTCCTGGCGCTGCGCCTGCACCGCTGTTAGAAGCACATGATTGTCGTAGCCGGTCAGCCGTTCCAGCGTTCGAACCACTTCGGCGGTCTTGTCGAAGACGCAACCCACGCGATCGCTCAACAACTCGCGCGTGCGCGGAGCGTATTGCAGGTCCTCCTGAATGCTGGCCAGCAACTCCAGACAATCGTTATTGAGGGAGAGTAGTTCGCGAAAATTGACGTAGCGGCTTCGAACCCTGTCCTGCAGGGAACCTGCTGGTTCTGCCGGTTTCTTCTTCTTCCACCACGTCCAAGGCATCGAATATCACTCCTGGCTCAGCCTGCGAGCGTCGGCATCTTACGGGGTCTCGCAGCGACCGCCGTCGCGAAGTCCAGCAGGGGACCTCAAGATTGTGCCACAGTAGCGGTTTTGTCGTCTTTCAGGGTCACTTTCAACTGACAGCGCCGTGTATTCGCGTCCGAGGTAGCGAATAGATAGTGCTGCGGCCTGCCCTGCGGGGCCAGATTCCACTTAGCCACGCAAGGAAGGCCGCTTGGAGCCGCATGCATAACAGTCTTACACAACTACATCCCGCTTCTCATCGCTTCGTGATGTCGGTCATACTGACATTCATCATGCGGAGCGCCTGGCCTGACTGCTTGTAGTAGTAACGGACGTCGTCTCCCGCTTTCCAGGTATCATCGGGAAGCGCAAAGTACTCATCAGCCAGCGAGAACTTCACCAGTTTCTTGTCGCGAGATGAATAAAGAGTAATTGCCTTGCTTTTCCGATCGACTAGAGGAAACTGGAAGCCTTTTACTCGGACATCGTCTTTGGCTACGTTCGTCGCTTCCATCAGCGGCGTATAAGTAGCCGTCTTTATGCTGCCCGCTATTGCATCAAAAAACACGAGCTTCTTGTTGGCCGTATCAAATAGCAGCCGTTTACCGGCCGCCGGCTCCGGTCCCATCTCCTCTGGATCGGCCGGAATTTTTACGGTGATGGGTGGCAGCACGTCATACTTTGGTTTTTTCGTCGTAGCTGCCGAGTCGAGAATCACGGTGACCAGTCCATGTTGGCTGTCAAATGCGATGACACGCCCCTGTTCGACTTTCCCAAAATCACTGCATCCCAAACTGAACAGCACAGGGGCACATGCCAGAAGCAGCGTTAACATCTTTTTGCTAATTGTCATATTGCTCCTTTCTAGTCAGCATGAGCTGAGGTCGCTTTCGGGGATCGCCGTTGCGCCCGTTCCTCCCGGACGCCCTTCAGGAACGCGATCAGAATGTAAAGCGAGATTCCCGACACAGCGCCGAGAACTGTAACCGTTGCTGCCTGATCCGTAATCGACTTGATAGATGGAAAAATTCCCGACATCAGCTTCATAATGATCGACAGTTCACAACCGATTACGGCCAATCCGAAGAAGATTCGAATGCCATAGCCTTTGACGTATTTAGTCGCTACCGTACCGATCTGTGCTCCGACCGCCGCCCCGCACAGCATTACAAGGGCCGCGAACAGCTCAACCCGGCCTTTAAAGCTATAGGTGGCCGCGCCGTAGAGACCCGAGATCGCTACTTCAAACAGGTCCGTGCCGACAGCTATGTGCGTCGGAATTCCAAGCAGATAAATTAATGCAGGCATACGAACCAGCCCGCCGCCGATGCCCAGGATGCCCGCTAACCATCCCGTCAGGAAGCTGATGCCGATAGGCAGCCAGATCGAGCAGCGAATCCCCGAAACCTTAAAGTCGATCATCGGGGGAATGTTGATCTTATGCAGCTTCTTGTGCCATTCCAGCCCGGTCGCCAAAGGATCGAGTGCTTGGCCGGAAGCCGCCGCGTCGCGTTCTTTTCTCCTTCTCTTGGCGACATCGGAAAACACCATCCAGGCGATCAGGGTCAACAGCACCACGTACAACCAGCGGACCACGAGGTTGATTTCGCCGATGCGCTCCAGCCACATGATCATTTGGGCTCCGATTTCAATCCCGGCAACGGTGCCGAATACCATGATCAAGCCCAATTTGTAATCCACATTGCCAAACTTCGAATGCCGCATTGTGGAGATGAGAGACTTGCCGGCCATGTGCGCAACATCCGTACCGATCGCAAAGGCCATGGGAAAACCGAGGATGTTCAGTCCGGGCGTTACCATCCAAGCTCCGCCCATTCCGAAAAATCCTCCGATAATGCCGACGCCGAAACCCAGAATAATCAGCCCTGGCCAAAAAATCGGGACGCCGGCGATAGGCATGAGTGTATGTAACCAATCCATATTCCTCTCCTTGCCGAAGCGCCACGGTTAATGTTCGGCCAGCGCTCTGCTCTTCAGATCGATTCCGATTCTGGACATCACCACATCCGCCAGTAAGCCAAGAATTACGCCAACCAGAGGAATGATGACCACGGTCGCGAGCGCGAATGCGAAATGGCTTTCGTTGTACAAATTTGCCCACCACGCTTCCCCGCCTTTAAAGTTTCGTGTGTCAGCCACTAAGACCATCCCGGCCGCTTCTTTGGCCAGTAATTGTGTCGGCAAAAGCAGTAATACTGTTATGAGGCCCAGCAATTTTGAAAAATACTTAGTCATGGCTCCTCCTTTCCTTCGTAATGAAACAAGGGCCGCCCGCCTGAACGGCAAGCGGCCCGAATCTGCGGATCGTTTCGCAGACTGAAAAGCCCTATCTAGCTACGCTGGAACGGGAACGCCTACTTCTCTCCCGTTGCGGCTTTGTGCAGTTTCACTTCCACTTTGTTTTCCAGCTTGTCGTAATACTCGTTGAGGACGGCAATCACTTCCGGCTTCGAGAACTCCGCCGGAACCGGCTTGCCTTCGCTCATCAGTTTCCGCAGCAGTGTGCCGGATAGCATCAGCCGGGCGCCGCCTTTGTACTGCCCGTTATCGTCGATGACAGCCTTGGTGGTGTGCGGGCAGGTCTTCATCGAAGCCATGGAGCCGCACTCGTAGCAGTAGAAGGTCCAATCCAACGGCAACGGCTGAATCTGCAGCGCGTTGGCTGGAATTTCCTTGAAGATCTTCTGCGCATCGAACGGGCCGTAATAGTCGCCAACTCCGGCATGATCCCGCCCAACGATCAGGTGCGAGCAGCCGTAGTTCTGTCTGAACAACGCATGCAGCAAGGCCTCGCGTGGACCGGCGTACCGCATTTCCATGGGGTAGCCGCCCTGGATGACCCGCTCCTTGCGGAAATACTTGCTGACCAGAGCATCAATGGCGCGCACGCGCACATCGGCCGGGATGTCGCCGGGCTTCAACTTACCGAGCAACTGGTGGACATACACGCCGTCGCAAATCTCGATGGCAATCCAAGCCAGGTAGGCATGCGAATTGTGCATCGGGTTGCGTAGCTGCAGGGCAGCCACCGAGTTCCAGCCACGCTCTTCGAACTGCTTGCGGGCTTCGGCCGGACGCTCATAGATACCTTTGAATGTCTCCGGGAAGTCCAGTTCCGAGACGACCTTGACGGGGCCGGCCAAATTGATCGCGCCCTGCTCCATCACCTTCTGCACGCCCGGGTGCGCCGGATCGTTGGTGCAGAACACCTGCTTGCACTCGTGAGCCTTGTCGATGCTGTATTTTTCGGTGACCTTCATCGTGGCCACCAGGTCCTGGCTCTCGCTGTCGATCAGCGCAACTTCTTCGTTCAGCGCGATCGTCTTCGCGACTTCTTCTGTCGTTGACAGCGTGATCGGAATGGGCCAGAACAGGTTTTTCTTGGTAGGCATCTGGAAGGTGTCGCAGACTCCCTGCCAGTCAGCCTTGCCCATGAAGCCATCGAGCGGCGTGAATGCCCCGATGCCCATCATGATCAAGTCGCCGCTTTCGCGGCTGGTGACCTGTACCTTTTTCATTGTTTGCGCGCGCTTGATTTCCGCGGCTCTGGCATCACCCTCTAAAAGGAGGGGTTTCAGTTCGGCGCTTCCATGCGGTGGAACGAGCTTACTCATAAGTTCTCCTAAGGATTATGAAGTCCCGTTCATGTCGATATTCCTTCAGGCCAACGGCCCTCGCAAATCCCGACAGGAGCGGCATACACCAACCGGTGTTGTTTTCCTACGCTGCCGCCATCGCCGGTATGAAACAAAAAACCGGCAAGACGACACGCTCAGCAGCAAGCAAATATTGAAACCCTGAAACACACATCAGCGGCTCAAACTTTCCTAGCCGCAAACCCCTGGTCCTCCTTCGCGATTCGAACTTCAACGATTGCTGGCCAACGCTGGGCCGGCAACGGCCGTCGCGTCGTTCGCGGATACCAGCGCCTGTTTTTTCACCGTCGCAACAAAGATTCCGAGCGGCCTGTACAGCAGGTGCGACCACTTGCCGAACGGAACTTCCACAACCAGCATCGGCACCGCGATCGCCATGTGTACGACGTACGTGACGTAGGTCGCCATGGGCAGATTCGATAGCCGGAAAATGTTGACTAAAATACCCGTCAGTGCCGTGAGAAAAAGCAGGATGGGAAACAACCAGTCGGAGAGATGGCTGTAGCGGTGCATCTCGGTCCGCTTGTTGATCCTGTCCAGCAGCATCCATGCCGTCGTCACCAGCAGAATCGCCGTCGAGTAGTAGCCCAGAATACTGGTCCAGTGAAAACTGCTGTCCTCGATCTGGAACCACGGCAGGAAAAGCACGATCAACGTAAAGATCGTCACGTAGCCGCTAACCAGAAAGAGATGGCGTATCCAGTTCCGGCTGGCGTCGCTGTCCTTGCAGTTCTTCCACTGCATTTGCGTGACGCCCTGAAGAATCAGCGTGCCGAGCTGTGCCAGATAGGCGCTGGCCGGAATCTTGTCGTCGCGTGTCAGTCCGAGAAACATGCGCGCGGCATTCGTCAGCAGGAAAAAACTCAGCAGCGACGCCATGATCCAGTCGCCCAGGTGAACCACTTCCTTCGGCGCGAACTTGTCGAGCATCACGGTAGTCAAAGGCAGCGGGCCGGAATGGTTCAGCAGTCCGAAGCCGAAATTCTGCGGCAGCGTGAACAGGCCGACGACAAAGGCCGCCACCAGCGCGAGGATTCCGATCTCCCAGAAGGCCGAGCGGTACATCAGGCGCGAGAGCCCCGTCCAGTCATACTGCGTCGTCAGGTATCGGCGCAGCCCCATCATCGTCTCGCCGGGGTTGGCCTCCCGTGGACACGTCTTCGAGCACTCGCCGCAATAGAAGCATTGCCAGGGTGCGGGGTCTTTCAGTAATTCTTTCTTCAAACCCCACTGCGCCAGCAGCATCTGCTTGCGCGGAAAGGTGCTCTCTTCGGATGAGAGCGAACAGGTAGCAGCGCACGTGGCGCACTGAAAACACTTCTTCAGGTCGCCTCCGCCCGCCTCCATCACCTCGCGGATCAACTCAGTATCGGGTTCGACCAGGATCAGGTTGCCCATGGCTAAAAGCCTTTGTATGGATTCGGCCCAATCTCGCGAATACGGGCCGCAAATTCGTTGATGATCTCCGGCAGCCGCGCGTAGTCATCGATGCCGAGCTGTGTCAGGTGAATGCGCTCGGATTCCAGTTGCAGCCGCTGCAAGGTTTCCTTCACATTTTCCAGGCGGCGGTTTGCCAGTTCGCTGCCGCGCATGAAGTGGCACTCATAGTCGTCGCCAAACCTGCATCCCAGCAGCAGCACTCCGTCAATGCCGCGCGACAGTGCATCGGCGATCCAAACGATATTCATCGAGCCCAGGCAGCGAAGCGGGATAATGCGCACGCTCGCGTCATACTGCTGGCGGCCCTGGCCGGCCATGTCGAGCGCCGGATAGGCGTCGTTCTCGCACGCCAGCACCAGGATGCGCGGCTTCTCTTCGAATTCGTCGGGAACTTCGATCGCCTTCACCATGCTGGCGATCATGTCCACCGAATAATTCTTGAAGGAAACAATCCGTTCCGGACAAGCGCCCATGCAGATTCCGCAGCGCCGGCAACGGTATGGGTTGAATTTCGGCGTGCCCTTCTCGTCTTCGTCGAGCGAACCGAACGGGCACTCTTCGGTGCAGCGTTTGCATTGCGTGCAGCGTTGCAGGTTGAAGCTGGGGTAGGAGAGATCTCCCGTACGCGGATGCACCGCCTGGCCGCGGGTGGCCAGCTCGACGCACTGAATAGCCTTTATCACCGCTCCGCTGGCGTCTTCTTCCGTCAGCGCCGCGTCCATCGGCGCTCGCACCGTTCCCGCCGCGTAGATGCCGGTCCGCATGCTTTCGTAAGGGAAGCAGATAAACTTGGAATCGGCGAATCCACCTTGCAGCACGGGCAGGTCGGGCCCCTGGCGGTAGTTAAGGTTCAGGATCTCCGTTCCCTCGTGCCGCTTCATCAGGTCGATAGTCGCCTGCGCATCCTTGCACTGCGTTTCGGACTCATTGCGGGCCAATTTGGCATTGGCGTCGCGCAAAGCGCGTATGCCCGGACCATCGGCGGAGTTCGGCACCATGCCGGTCGCCAGCACCACCAAGTCGACCGTCACCTGCATCGGCGCGCCTAGCAATTCGCTGTCCAGGCTCACCTGCACCCGGTCTTCCGCCGCCGCCGCGACCTGGGTTACCTTGCCCTTCATGAAAAAATTCAACGGGTGGTCCTGAACCTTGCGGTAATACTTCTCGTAAGGTCCCGGGGTAACGATGTCGCGGTAGATAACGAAAACCTCGGCTTGCGAGTCCTGCTCGCGGATGTACTCGGCCTGCTTCAGGGTCGTCATGCAGCAAACCGAGGAGCAGTAGGCCAGGTGATCCTGCTCGCGAGAACCGGCGCATTGCAAGAACAACACGCGCTTGGCCTGCTTGCCATCCGATGGCCGCGTAATTTGCCCGCGTGACGCCATCTGCTCCAGCTCGACGTTGGTGATCACGTTCGGCAATCCGTAGCCGAGCGCTCCCAGTTTGGTCGCATCGTACGGCTGCCAGCCGGTCGCCATGATGATCGCGCCCACGCGCTCGACCGAGGTTTCCGACGCTCCCTCGAGGGTCACGTCGAACATGCCGGGCTGGCCTTCGGTCTTCACGATCCGTGTCGAGCAGAACACTTTGATGCGCGGGTTCGAAACCACCGCTTCAAGTTTGCTCGTGAGCCCGTCGGCGGACGCTTCCGTATAAGGCGCGCGCGTCGGGAATGCCTTCTTGAGGCCTTTCATGAAGCCGCCAAGCTGCGGCTGTTTTTCGACGAGCACAACATCGTATCCGGTAGCGGCTGCGTCCAGTGCAGCGCTGATGCCGGCGATGCCGCCGCCCACGACCAGCACGGTCTTGGAGATGGTGTCTTCCGGAAGCGCCTCCAGCGGCTCCATCTTGCTGGCCTTCACCAGGCCCATGCGGATGTAGTCTTCGGCCAGCGCCTGGGTATCCTCGTGTTTCGCTTCGTGACACCAGGCGACCTGTTCGCGCAAATTGATGCGCTCCAGCACCATCCGGGGATCGAATGAGAAGCACTCGGCTTTGACGCGCGGCGAGCATGCGGCAATGACTACCGCATCGACCGTACCGCGATCGACGTCGCGGCGGATAATCGCCGCGCCCTCATCGCCGCAGAGAAATGCGTGGGTTTGGCATATCGCCGGCTTGTACTCCTTCGTTGCCAGGATCGCCAGCTTGTCCACGTCCACCGTGTCGCCGATCGAGCAGCCGCTGCAAATGTAGAGTCCTAGTTTCTTATCCATTGTGCGCGGCCCCCATTCCGATCTGTAGCGCCTTCAGTGCCGCCCCGGTCGCGTCGCGAACGGTAGCGGAAACTTCCGCCGGCCGTTTGGCGCAGCCAGCGCCTATGAGTCCGGGTGAACCATTCATCATGAAGCCGAACTCGTCCAGCTTGAAATCCGCGGGCAACCCGTCGGTCTGGGGTACGATCCCGGTGGCCAAAACCACCAGCTCGAAGCTCCGCGTCATCTTCTTGCCGCCGATCACATCCTCGACGGTGACTTGCAGGTCTTTGGTCTGCGGGTCCTCTTCGACCTTGGCGACCTTTCCTTTAACCAGTTCCACCGCTTCGTCGGCGCGCACCTTGGAGGCAAACTCCTCCAATTGGCCGGGCGTCCTGACATCGATGTAGAAGACCGTGACCTTTGCTTCGGGATAGAGTTTGCGAACGTAGGTGGTCTGCTTCAGCGAAGCCAGACAACATACCGCTGAGCAGTAGGGCAGGTGATTCTGGTCGCGCGAACCGGCGCACTGCACGAAGGCCACCGATTTTGGCGCTTTGCCGTCGGAGGGCCGCAGCAGCTTGCCGCCCGATGGACCGTCCATCGCCGCCATCCGCTCCAGCATTACGTTGGTGACGACGTTGGCGCTCTTGCCGAAGCCGAGATTGTCGAGTTTGGCCGCGTCATACGGCTTCCACCCGGTCGCCACGATCACCGAGCCGACGCGAATCGTCTTGCGCTCGACGCCCTGGGCAAGGTTGATTGCCCCATACTTGCATGCGTCTACGCAGGCGTGGCAGTCGGTGGCGCAGGCAGCGCGGTCCAACACATACGTTGCCGGAAACGCGGCCAATCGGCGCGTGTGTACCGCCTTCGTCTGCATCAATCCCGAACTCCAGCGGGTCGGCAATTTCCGACCGGCAGACGTCGACGCAGTCGCCGCACAATGTGCAAGCCGAACTCACGTATCGCGGCGCAATCTTGATCACCGCGTCGTATTGCCCCGGCGAGCCTTCCAGCTTTTCCAGCTCTGCCTGCGTCAGCACCGTGATCCGCGGATTGTTCCGCAGACGCCTGAAGTTGATCTCCAGTCCGCATGAGGGTGGGCAGAGCTTGGGGAAGTAGTTGTGGAACCCGGCCACACGGCCGCCGAGGTAAGGTGATTTCTCAATCAGGATGACATCGAGTCCTGTCTCGGCTGCATCGAGCGCCGCAGTCAGTCCCGCGATGCCACCGCCGATCACGAGTAGGGCCTTGCTGTTTCCGTTTGCGGTTTCCGTAGTAGGCATCATTTTTTTAGGCCGGCGAGGCTTCGTTGGCGCATGCTTCGGGCCCAGTGGCTCGCCGTTGCTGGGCTGCGGTCTTGCTCATCCGCATCACTTTTTGTTGGAACAGGCTGAAGGCAAGCCATTCGACTGCCAGCGCCAGCAGTTCTTCGTCGTCGGTATGGAGCGCATGCACCCGCGCTTCGTCGACGTCAAATAAGTTAAGGAAGCGAGTCTCGAATACGAAGCGTCGAAAGCGGTCGATATCGTAGAGTGCCATGTAATACATGGCGCATTGGTCTTCCGTCAGCGCTTCCTTCTGCTCGGCGGCCAACGCCAGCAGCCGGCGGAACGTCCCCTGCATCACGTCGTAGGGCTCGACTCCCTGGCCGTCCATGAACTCGCTAACCTTGCATTCAGCACCCTTGCCGTGACCGTGGCACAACTCTTCCTTCAACACAAAGTAGAATCGCTCGGCGGCCGCCTGCGAAGTTCCCCGTTCGGCCATTCCCAGCGGATACATGCGGCATGCCCAAGGGCGGCTGGTGTAAACCCCGCAGCCTTTTTCGCCCACAAACTGGCACTTCTTGTCGTCTTCGTTCATCTTGAGAAACACCACCGGCACGCGCTTCTCCGCGGAGTACGCAATCGAGGTGTATTTCTCCATGAACTCGGAGGAATTGATCCCCAGCGCCTTCTTCATGCGCATCACGTCGTAGGGGGTCAGCAGGATGGAAACGTCTTGACAGCAGTGCCCAAAGCAATCGTGAGTCGGATCACATTGGAATGTGAACCGGTCGTCGAGGCCCAGGCGAGGCGTGTTTTGTACAACATCTAATTCAGTGGATTCAGCCTCAGCCATAGCAGGGCCTCCTTAATTCTGATTCAGTTGTCAAAATATTGCTGCGTAAAGCGTTCTTGGACCACACCGGCAGCGGTCCGCGCTCTCCCGTGGCCGGATCGAAGCGGTAACGGTAAGAAGCGTTCTTATTGAATTTTTCCCGCATCCAATTCCAGCCCCGTACGAAGTAGGGACATTCATCGTTGAAGCATACGTATTGGTATTCGCCGCTCCAGGAGTTCAGTTCCGGGTTCTCCCACTTTGTCAGTGGTTCGTTACAGTCGGGACAACGGGGTGTGTTCAACGTATCCAAGGGACCTCTTTACTCACGCGATGGATCGCAGAAAACCGGGCGGGACCTGCCAAGCAGGTCCCGCCCTTTGACACTACTTAGCTAGCTACCTGGGCCTTGTCTTCGAAGATTCGGATGATGGGCTTTGTAAACACGTCCCATTTTCCTGTCTTCGGATCGCACCGGCAGTTGGCGAAGACATGCCACTTTTCTTCGTCCAGCTTCGGTGTGTCGGCCCGGAAGTAGTAGCCTGGCCAACGCGTCTCTTCACGGAACAGCACCGTGTACACGTGGGCTTCGGCCTGCCACATACGGTGAATGTTTTCCCAGCACCGCATCAGTTCGTTCGCATCGCCGGCTGCCAGTTTCTCGGAGTCTTCCTTCAAGAAAGCCAACAGCTCCAACGCCCGCTCGAGAGAAGGCTTGTTGGTGGAGAACTGCGCCGAAACGCCGCCAGCATACTCGTCCATGATCTTCTGCAGACGCAGCATGAACATGCGCGGCTTGATGTAGTTGGGGTTGACATCCGGGTCTGATGTCGCCTTCTGGAATGCCTCGAAGGTATCCATCGGCTTCATCATTTGTTTGATCTGCGCGTCTACCGCAGCCTGATCCAGCTTGGGCGCGGCATTGTTTTCCACGATGAACTTAATCGCGGACTTGGCAGCGATGCGGCCTTCAGCATGCGAGCCGGATGAGAACTTATGGCTCGAAGCGCCGGAAGCATCGCCCGCACAGAACAGGCCCTTGACGGTTGACATATTCTCGTAGCCCCAGAAGTACTGAGACTTGGTCTCGGCAGTCTGGAGATCCTCGGGACCGCTGACCCAGGCGCCGGTAGCGCCGGAGTGCGAACCGATAAAGAGCGGCTCAGAGGGGGCGATTTCGGAAGACTTCTGTTCGGGCTGCACGTTGGTGCCGGCCCACAACAGAGCCTGTGAAATCGTCATATCCAGGAAGTCTTCCCAAGCCTCTGATTCCAGTTCCTTCATCTTCTTCGCATAGGCCTTGGGATCGCCCTTGTACTGCTCGGCGATGGCCGCCATGGCTTCTTCGGTCCGCATCGACAGCGGGCCCTTGCCCTCTGCGATATCGAGCATGCCAAGGTAGTTGCGCAGGTTCGCCGGGACGGGCTTTACTCGTCCGTAGGGTCCCCACTTTGTCAACTCTTCCTTGCGCTCGATCATGTAGTTGCCGCCCATGGCATTGGTCGCGCGCGATTTGAACAGCAGGAACCATGCGCCCACCGGACCGTATGCATCCTTGAAGCGCACGGGGATGAAGCGAACTTCCTGGCAGGTCATTTCCGCGCCGGCCTTCAGCGTGAAATACGCCGATGAGCCGGTGTTGAACGGCGGATACCAGGCGCGGCCGAAGCCCTCGCCCGAGCTCCGCGGCTTGAACACGTGCACGGCGCCGCCCATCGCCACCAGGGTGGCTTTGGACTTGAAGACGTACACTTTGTTCTCGCGCACCGAGAACCCAACCGCGCCCGCGCAACGGTCGCCATCCATCAAGGGACCGGTGATGAAGACGCGCTCGAAGATTTCTCCGACGCCGGTCTTCAGCAGGGCGTTCTTGGCGGCTTCCGCCACGATGACCTTGTAGGACTCGCCGTTGATCATGAGCTGCCAGCGGCCCTCATGAACATAGGCGCCCTTCTCGTCTTTCCAGATCGGCAGGCCCCATTTTTCGAATAGGTGCACGCTCGAGTCAACGTGACGGGCAATGTTGGCTACCAGGTCTTCGCGCGTCACACCCATCAGATCGTTGCGGACGTAGTCCACATAGTTCTGGATGGAGTTGGCGCCGTCCCGCAGGCCGACGTACTGGTTGATGGCCGAGAGGCCCTGAGATACGGCGCCGGAACGGTCTACCGCAGCCTTGTCGACCAGCGTGACCTTCAACCCGTTCGCCTTGGCCCAGTGAGCCGCTTCGACGGCTGCTCCGCACGCGGCCATTCCGCCGCCCACGATAAGAAGATCGGTTTCGACGATGACAGTCTCAAATTTAGGCATTAATTGCCTCCCTTCAGGCTGAAGACTGCAGGCAATCCCAGGCCTTCCGGCTCGGTATACAGCGCGTTGCTCTTGAGATCCGCGTGAGACTTGAAGCCGCCGTCTGGTACGGCAGTGCCTTCTGGCGTTGTGCGGATGGGGAACTTGAACCGTTTCAGCGTGCCATTCCGGAATTTCACTGTCCACATGATCGAGTCCGTGGAGCGCAGTGGCGTCGCGGAGGCGCCGAGGGGAACAAAGTCCGCGTAGCCGCGAACTTCCACAGCCTGCGTCGGGCAAATCTTGACGCAGTTGTAGCATTCCCAGCACAGTTCGGGGCTGCGGTTATAGGCCTTCATTTTTTCTTTGTCGAGAACCATCAGGTCGTTGGGACAAATGTACTGGCATGCAGTCTTGTCCAGTGCTTTGCACCCGTCACATTTATCGGGAATTACATAACTTGGCACTAATCACCTCCAGGCCATCGTTTCTTCGATGAAGCCCTGATTTAGACCGGCCGAATTGAGTCGAGCCTCGTCGTTTCCAAAATCCGAATTGCCCGAGGCCTGTAGCGTGTCCACTGCTGGCGACCGAACAGCAACAAAAGAGAGACAAGCAAGAAACCTGTCGCCATTTGCCGTGAACCCGGACATCCGCAGAGGGGTGGATGAATAAAGTGCGATACGATCAAAAAGTGGCCGTGCGAGGCAGCCATCACTCGGCTCCGGAAACGCCGATTCATACCTCGAAATAAAAAGGCGGAATCGGAGCCCGGCAGAGAACCGCTGATGCGTACTCCGCGCCGGGAGGACTTCAGAACGTGCCCGCGGAATACGGACATCCAACCTCCGGTAGCTTCCAACTTGATCGCGGTCACATCATGCCCTCCCCGAACGTTTTGTTCGGTGAGCTGAGTCACATCACACTATGCCAGTGATCACCATCACGCGTGCGTCGGCAGGATCGGCGTTATCTTGTGCTCCTGTCCGAACACCGATGGAGGAAAGCATGGAAGCACAATGGTGGTTACCTCCGGTCGCCGCGTTCGTGATTTCCTTCTTTACCTCCATGGTCGGTATCTCGGGCGCATTTCTGCTGCTGCCTATCCAGATTAGCTTTCTGGGTCTCACCGGCCCTGCCGTAAGCGCTACCAATTTAGTGTTCAACCTGATCGCAATTCCAGCAGGCGTATACCGCTATTGGCGGGAGAAGCGCATCCTGTGGCCCTTGGCATTGATCGTGGTCGCCGGCACCACCCCCGGCGTCATCGTCGGCGGATTCATCCGCCTCACCGTATTGGCCGATGCCGGACGATTTAAGGCGTTCGTCGGTTGCGTGCTGCTCTGGGTCGGCGTGCGCATGGTGGCCGACATATTCAAGTCGCGCAAGAAAGCCGAGGCCCCCGGCGCTCAAGGTGAATCGAGCGTCCGCCTGCTAAAGTTCACTGTTCGCGAATTGCTGTTTGAGTTTCGGCAGCACCAGTACCAGTGCACTCCGGCGGGCATTTTCGGGTTGAGCCTTGTCGTCGGCTTGATTGGCGGGATCTACGGCATTGGCGGAGGCGCAATCATCGCTCCGTTCTTTGTCGCCATCTATGGCCTGCCCGTGCACACCATCGCCGGCGCGACCCTGATGGGCACCTTTGCCACTTCGGTGGTCGGGGTTGGCTTCTATCAGTCGGTGGCGCCTTTCTACCAGACGCATGGAATGCTCGTGGCTCCGGATTGGGCTCTCGGCATCCGCTTCGGCCTCGGCGGAATTGCCGGAATGTATCTCGGCGCACGAACCCAGCGTTTCATTCCCGCGGTCTATCTGAAGATCATGCTCGCGATGATTCTCTTTGGCGTGAGTCTTGCCTACATCTGGGGCTTTCTGCGGACGCACCCACAATTTGGTTATGCGGCACTGCCGCTAGTGACGGCGGTGTTGGTGTACGTGTGGATCAGGCGCAAGCGCGCCCTGAAAGCCAAATCGAGCGCGGCATCGACGCGTTAGTGTACTCCTGCACCTGGCTCGTTTGCTGCCGGATGTCTTGCAATCACTTAGGTGGTCCCGACCGCGATTCCGCCTAGAAAATTGGCGTTGGCACCTTGCCCCAGGCGGTTTCAACCGGCAGGCTCTTCGCACCCACCACTTGTAACGTGTGCACATCCACGTCAATCATAAATTCGGGCGTTCGAATCGCATTGACGGCAAACGGATCGAATTTCTTGCCGGGTGTCTCGCCGGATATGGCGACGAAGATCAGTCTTCTTACGGTTGCTGAGTCCGTGCCATGTTCTGAATGGCTCACGTCTCCGTGCATGTGGTGTCCCGCCAGGTGGCCGGAAGGGTGGAGTATAAAGTCGGTGATCATGCTGATCGTGTGGTGCTGCTTGTACAACTGCCAATCGCCCCCGGTATCGCCGATGAGACCTTGCATGACGTACTGGGGAGGCATGAAATAAACAAGATAAGATTCGCCACCATGCAATTTCGATTTGACCTCATCGAGGTTAAGTATGTCGGCCATCCGGTGTTCCAGCATAGGTTCATCCTGGGGCATGATCGGCAACACAGCTACATTCGGCTCCGTCCACAAAGGCAAATGCGCTATGGTGTAATCCCGCAGAAGAAAAGCGCCACCGATGGCAAATGAAGACAGCAGCACAAAGAGAACAACCTTGCCGCCCGTACTGGAAAAGCCGAACGATTGCTCGATTTTCTTCGGGAAGAACATCCCTGACGTCTCCATGTATTTCTGGTACGACTCCGGAAATTGCTTGAGCATGCGACGCTCTTCGTCCTTGGCCAGCAGGTAATAAACGAGCACCATCGCAATCCAGAGAACCACAACCAGGAATCGCGGCCACAGAATGGCGAGTCCGATGCCGGAGACGGCGAGACTGAGGTATTGGGGATGCCGGATCACGGAATACAGCGCCTTCAAGGCAGGGCCCGTCTTAAGAAACTTGCTGGCATAAACCTGAATTGCGCAAACGAGAAACACGGCAAGCCCGGCGACAAAGAGAACTGAGCCCATAACCCGCAGGAATTGCAGCAATCCATTAGGCGGAGCTATCAAGTGAACGAAAAAGAAAGAACTTAGCCACCGGGTCGCCGGATACCTGGCCAGCCCGAGAAGAAAGGGGTTGAAGGCCGAATAAAAGAAGCCCGCGAATGGGCTGATCATGATCAGGATTTCCAGACAGATCACGAAGTAGAGGACGATCGCGCCACTCAACGCTGCTTTGCGTCCAGCCATCGAACCACCTCTCTGACTCTTTAGACTCTGACTACATAGACGAGAGCTGCCCTCGCGGGTTTACACAAGCGCAGATGATTGTCGGCGATTCAAGTCACTATTTGAAAGTGGGCTGCTGATGGAATGTTCCGGGTGCCCCACGTTCGCCCGTTGTTGGCTGACGTGGGGTAGTTGCTTGGACCGTGTAAGCGGAGTCTTCGACTTATCTTGCTCCGGCCGCCATCGCGTGAGGCTCGTTCTGCATAGGGCTCTCTGAGCCTGAGCCAAACAAGACGCGGGCAATCGCGCTGACCTCCCGTATGAACTCGGGCCATGCCTCAAGCTTCAGACGTGTGCACGGACGGTAGGCGAAGACCCAATCGGAACTCGATTCAATGCACAGGTTCTTGGCATATCCTTCAAGTTCGGAGAGTTTGCGGGGCGTTAGAAAGCCATCAGCTTTGTCTTTCGCCGCGCACTGCAGGACACAGCGTTTGCCGAACGCACACTCCGTTTCGCCGTTCGCGTCCGGCCCGGCGATGCGCGTCTTCAGACCTTGCAGCACGTCTTTCGCGCCAATCCGGAACAGTGGGAGCCTTCCTGCGGGAGAGCGGAAGGCGGCAATCGTGACCGCATTTACCGATTGGCAGTGCTGGCCATAGCAAATCAGGTTGAAGACGACCGCCGGGCTGTCGCCGATTTTGCCAGTCATCATACGGCTGACGATGGCCGAGGGATCACATCGCAAAACTGAGAGTCCGTGTACCTCGGAGCCCTCGAATGGGCTGCCGTTGTCGTCGAAGGAAAAGCCCAGCTCATGGGCTTGCTCGTCGAGTGTTATTAAGTGGTGCCGCCGATACCTGCTGATAATAACCGCCACCGCGATGAGCAGGACCACCCAGCAGCCGATCAGTATAAGGCCGAACATCTGAGCCCCTCCGCCGTGAATCGCCTCAGCTCGGCGAACTCACTCTGTACAAGAGCCTCGGAACCATCCACACCTTGGTGCGACGGTATTAAACCGTGACTATCTATATAACTCCCTTCGTTCGTATAACCGTGACAGTAGTCATAACTTCTTGTGACTGAGGACAAAATTGACTGATGCGTTATGCAACAGGTAGCGCCCGACTACGGTGTCGTCGCAGGCCGCCGTGGGTGTAAAATCCGCTTCTCGGATCATGCGCTACACCGATTCAGGGGGGAGCATGCGCGCTCGGCGCAAAATAGTGGTTCTGGCTGCGGCCATCGTCGTTGTCATGTCCATCGGAACCCTTGGCTTTCACGTCCTTGAAGGCACGTCCCTATTCGATTCGTTCTACCTGGTGCTTACTACCTTTACCACTATTGGCTACCAGGGGCCGGCCTCTCATGCCGGCCGCGTGTTCAACGTCTTTGTCATTATTATGGGTGTGGGCCTGGTCTTCCTGCTGCTCGGGGCGGTGACCCAGGCTTTGCTAGAATTCGAGTTCAGAGAGTTGCTCGGCAGGCGAAAAATGGAACGCGACATCAGCCGTCTGAAGAATCATTACATTATTTGCGGAGCCGACCGCGTCGGTCGGAGTGTGGCGCGCGAACTGGCGCGGCGTCCCGTTCCATTCGTCATGATCGATAAAGACGAAGAGATAGCCGAGCGTTATCGCAGCGAGTTCCCAATCCTTGTGGGCGACGCCTCGAATGAAAGCGTGCTGCGGCAGGCGGGCATTGAGCACGCCGCCGGCCTGGTGGCGGCCACCACCACCGACGCCACCAACACCTATATCGTGTTGGCGGCGCGCAGCTTGAACTCCAAGTTAAAGATCATTGCCCGTGCCAGCGAGGAACACGCCGAGAAGCACCTGCGCTCAGCCGGGGCAGACGATGTGGTCTCTCCCTATACCTTTATCGGCTACCGCATTGCGCACGCATTCCTCCGACCCAACGTGCTGGATTTCATGAAACTGGCCATGATTCAAGAAGAAGAACTGGGCCTCGATATAGAAGAGGTCCGCGTGGGCGAGGGCAGCACTTTTGTCGGTAAGACGGTTCATACCTCAAAGCTGCGGCAGGATTTCGGAATTATCGTGCTGGCCATCAAGCGCGAAGGCCAGAAGATGCAATTTCAACCCCAAATCGACCGACCCGATTCTGGCGGGTGACTTCCTGGTGGTCATGGGAGATCCGGGCAAACTCCGCGAGCTGCTGAGCCGGGCGGAGGCCCGCTCATGAAGATCACACCCGGACATCAACGAGATCGACGCTGCGTATGGCCGGGCTCGCGAGGAACGCGCTCATGAAGATCACACCCGGACATCAACGAGATCGACGCTGCGTATGGCCGGGCTCGCGAGGAACGCGCTCATGAAAATTACAACCGCGGCGGAGATGCGGGAAATCGACCGGCTTACCACCGAGCGCTTCGGCGTTCATTCGCTGACGCTGATGGAAAATGCCGGCACGGCGGTCGCCAGTGTGGCGCGCGAGCGCTTTCCCGAGGCGTCTCGAATCGCGATTGTTTGCGGAAAAGGCAACAACGGCGGAGACGGCTTTGTCGCCGCCCGCAAGCTTCACCAGGCCGGCAAGGTGGTCGAAGTGCTGTTGCTTGCCGACCCGTCTGAATTGCGTGGCGATGCCGCCAAAATGTTCGCCCGCCTGCCCTTGCGTCCGGTCGTCATTCGTAACGAGCAGGAACTCGCCAACGAACTTTCGCGCGGTCTGGGCAATGCCGAGCTGATTATCGATGCGATTCTCGGAACCGGTTTTCATCCTCCGGTGACCGGCCTTTACGCCAAGGCAATCGAGGCGATCAACGGCGCCTCCGCCCAGGTGTTGGCCGTGGACATACCCTCCGGCGCCGATTCCGACGCGCTTACGGCGCAGACCGGTACCATTGCCCGGGCAGACGTGGTTGTAACCTTCACCGCGCCCCGGCCCGCGCATCTCTTCGGAAATCTTTCGCCGGGTCCCGTCCTGGTGGCCCCCATTGGTTCGCCCGCGGAGGCAATCCAGTCCTCCTTGAATCTATTCGCCATCACCGCCGAGGATGTGGCTCCGTTGCTTGCTCCGCGTGCCCCCGACGCCAACAAAGGGCGCTTCGGTCACGTGCTGGTGATCGGCGGTTCCCTGGGAAAATCCGGTGCGCCTGCCATGGCGGGCATGGCGGCCTTGCGCGACTGGAGCCGGCCTGGTGACGGTGGCCACGCCCCGTTCGACTTTGCCGGTGGTAGCCGGACATGCGCCGGAGTTGATGACCGAACCGCTTTCGGAGACGGCAACCGGGGCGCTCGGACGGCTTGCCTTGGGCGATTTGCCGGATGTGATCAAGGCAAAGACGGTAATCGCCATCGGCCCCGGTCTCGGACGCCATATCGAAACCGCCGAACTGGTGCGCGATGTCGCACTGAACACCACCGTGCCCACCGTAATCGATGCCGACGGCCTGAACGCATTCGAGGGCTTGGCGAAGATGCTGAACGGCGAGAAACGAACTTTGGTTCTCACTCCGCATCCCGGCGAGATGGCGCGCTTGACCGCAATGCCAGTGAGCCAGGTGCAGGCCGACCGGCTCGGCGTGGCGCGCCGCTTCAGCCGCGAGCATGCCTGCATCATGGTTCTCAAAGGACACCGGAGCATTGTGGCTTTGCCGAACGGTGAGGCTTGGATCAATCCTACCGGGAATGCCGGCATGGCAACCGGGGGCACCGGCGATGTTCTCACCGGCATGATTGCCGGATTTCTGGCGCAGTTCCCCGAGCGCCCCGAACTGGCGGTTTGCGCGGCCGTGTATCTGCATGGCATGGCCGGCGACGTGGCGCGCGATCAGGAGGGCGAGCTTTCACTCATCGCCACTGACCTGCTGCATACCTTGCCGGAAGCCGTGCGGCGCGCGATTGCCTGGTCGCGCCAGAAGCCGCTGCGCATCTCATAGAATATGCACAAGCTTTTTGGCGGTTGATGTCGGGTGGCCGCATTGCGGAGCCGCAGGCGGAGCTAATGTGGGGTCAAAACCAAAATCGGGTGCCCCACGTCCCGTCCTGCTGTTGGACTGACGTGGGGTAGTTGCTGCGAGTCGGCAGGATGCGAAAGCAATTTCTGACACATTCCGCGGAAGAGACGATTGAGCTGGGACGCAAACTCGCCCCGCTGTTGCGCGACTCCAGAATCGTGTTGCTGCGCGGCGATCTCGGAACCGGCAAAACTACCGTGGTGAAGGGAATTGCCGAAGCCTTCGATGCCGCCGAGCAGGAAGACGTTACCAGTCCCACGTTTACTCTGGTCCACGAATACCACGGTTCAGAGCGCAGTCTCTTCCACATCGATCTCTACCGCATTGAAACCCTTCGCGAGCTGGAGACGCTTGGCCTCGACGACCTCATCCGCGAGGAAGGCAATATCCTGCTCATTGAGTGGGGAGAAAAATTCGAGCGCCTGGTCCGTGAACGCGATGTCGAAATTGCCATCGAGCGACTCGGCTACGAGGATCGCCGCTTCACCGTCGACCAGCGGCAGCAGGGCGAACCCCGCCACGTCCCCAGCGCAGCGCAACGATAAATGACGTGATTACACACTTAGGCAACCCAGAGCTGCTGCTGAGCAACTACTCTCTTACGTTCTTGGGGGTTCAGGGGGCCCGGCAAAATGAAATACCATCGCAGCCTGGTGGTTCTCGGAATTCTTGGCTCAGTAGCTGTGGCCTCTCAGCTGGCAAAGGACCCGGGAGTGCGTGGCGGGGCTGCGGGTGCGGGTCAACCGTTCAGCGAACTCTCCCAAAACAAAAAGCAAATACTTTTCCCCTTCTTAACGTCCGAGTTCACGCAAATTCACTCGGTAGCCGGCACGTTGGGCAACGAGACTGGCAACGGCCTCGGGCCCGGTTACAACGGGAATAGCTGCGGCACATGCCACTCCTATCCGGCCATCGGCGGCAGCAGCCCAGCCCAGAATCCGCAAATGGAACAGGCGCACTTGGATGGCGCTTTCAACGAGATCCCGTCCTTTATTACCCCCAACGGTCCTGTGCGCGAAGCGCGCTTTATTCACAATCCAGACGGAACAACGGACGGCGGTGTTCACAATCTGTTCACCATCAAAGGCCGGGTGGACGCTCCGGGATGTGATTCGATCAAGCAGCCTGACTTCGAGGCCGCATTGGCTGCCCACAACGTCATCTTCCGCATTCCCACCCCAATGTTTGGGGCGGGATTGATCGAGAACATCTCCGAAGCCGCAATTCTTGCCAACAAAAACTCGAACCTGACAGCGAAGAGGCTCTGGGAATCTTCGGCCACGAGAACCGCAATGGTAACGATGGAACCATCACCCGCTTTGGCTGGAAGGCGCAGAACAAGTCCCTGACGATGTTCTCCGGCGAGGCGTACAACGTCGAAATGGGCGTCACCAACGATTTGTTCCAGACGGAGCGCAACATGACGCCGGATTGCAACTTTAATACGCAACCGGAGGATCATGTTGTCTACAGCTCGGATATGGCCGCTGGCGGCGGTACCAGCGGCATGCAGCATTTTGCCACCTTCGGGCGGCTGTTGGCGCCTCCCACTCCCGCCCAGCAGACATCGTCAACCATTCGCGGCCAGGCGAACTTCAACGCCGTGGGCTGCTCCATGTGCCACACGCCCGCTATGCAAGCCGACAAGAGCGACCTTGCGGCGCTGAATTTGAAAACCGCAAACCTTTACTCCGACCTGCTGGTTCACCACATGGGAAGCGGTCTCAAGGACGGGATTACGCAAGGTCTGGCAGGCCTGGACGAGTTCCGGACAGCGCCGCTTTGGGGCGTCGGACAGCGCATCTTCTTCCTGCACGATGGACGAACTTCGGATATATTGCAGGCGATTTTGGATCACAAGAGCCAGGGCTCGGAAGCGAACAAGGCGATCACGAATTTCCTGGGCCTGACGGAGTCGCAAAAGCAGGATTTGCTGGACTTCCTTCGCTCGCTTTAGTTTGCGGCGAAGCCCTGGGAAATCCCAAGCTGATTCCACGATTAAAGCCAACTCGACGGTGCCCCATATCTGGCGCATCCTGGCGACAGATGTGGGATCTTTTCCATCCGTCGCAACCTTCCCACGTTTGCGCAAATATAAAGCACCGTCGGTGACAGGCCTGGTGGCTGTGGTTTAGCCCCCTATTCCGCCCGAATCGCGGAGTTCCTGTATTGCAATCCTGTCTTTGCGCGCTTTGTCGATGTCCTGCTGGGTCACCTGGCCTTCCGGTTCTTCGCGGGTATACTTCGCCTTCACATGTTTGTTCATGTGGGAAGTACAAATGTCCTGGTTAGAGATTGTCGAGACGGCGCCCTCATCGCTGATGAAAACAGCATCGTCGCCCTTCTCAGTACAAGTTGGATCGCAGGTGGCGCGGTTGTCGTTCTGGACTACGCATTTCGAGTCGCAAACCCAACCGCTCATTGTGTTGTCTTCTGCGTTCAGTAAGACCGCTGAACACAGAACTGCCAAAAACAGCCAAGCCAGTCGCTTCATCCTTACCTCCTGCACGAGTGCCAAGCAGGTTGTCACTCGTGATTCGTTGTGTAGATCTGTGGATGTAGATGCATCGACCCGCGCGTCTGTTTTCCCCTTTTCAAGGCTGAGACTCTCCAAAGAAAAGCCGCTAGTCGGGCGAGCGGCTCTCGCCCCGGCAGCCTGAATTTGCGGAGCCGCAGGCGGGGCTAGAGAAGATTCTGAACAAGTGAAGAGATGTTGGGGTTTTTCTATCCGTCGCCGCTTGGCTCACGTTTGCGCAAGCCTGCGTTCGTTCAGAATCCCATGATGTTGTAGCCGCAATCCACGTAAATGGTTTCGCCGGTAATTCCGGCGGCGCCCCTGCCGGCGAGGAATGCGGCGGTAGCTGCCACCTCCTCGACATCGACGTTGCGCTGAAGTGGAGAGCGTGTGGCGTGTGCCTTGAGCATCTCGCCGAGGCCGGCGATGCCTCGTCCGGCGAGCGTCTTGATCGGTCCGGCGGAGATGGCGTTGACGCGGATATTCTTCTTGCCCAGATCGTATGCCAGGTAGCGCACGGTGGATTCCAGAGCAGCCTTAGCCACGCCCATCACGTTATAGTTCGGCACCACCTTTTCGGCGCCAAAATAGCTGAGCGTAATGATGCTGCCTCCCTGGCTCATCAGCGGAGCGGCTGCGCGCGCCAGCGCGATCAGCGAGTAGACGCTGATCTCGTGCGCAATGCGGAAGCCCTCGCGGCTGGTCATCACAAAGTCGTTGCGCAGTTCCTCGGGGGGAGCATAGGCGATGGAGTGGACGAGCACGTCGATTCGGCCGTAGCGGCGCTTCAGTTGCTCGAAAAGCGAATCGATTTGGTCGTCGCTCGACACATCGCACTGGAACGGGTCTCCGGGCAGGCTCAGGATCATCTCCTCGGCCTCCTGCCTGATCCGCTCGTTCTGATAAGTGATGGCGAGCTTCGCTCCGGCCTTCTGAAGCTGCTGTGCGATTGCCCAGGCAATGCTGCGCTTGTTGGCGACCCCAAACACCACGGCCGTACAGTCTTCCAGAGGATGCGACATTTGCAGGTCCTCACCCCGGCGGCAATAGTCAACAAATCAGCAAGATACAGAATATCAGCATCGTGCCGGATACCGCAGCCGGTGCCCGGTAAACCTGGCAGGCTGCTGAAAAACTATTCTCCGAGGTGTCATCCTGAGCGGAGCGAAGGATCTGTTGTTTGCGCGCGCTGAAAGCAAAGCAGATCCTTTGCGCCGATCGAGAGGGACATTGCGCAGGGAGCGAACTGCCAGGAACTTCTCAAGAAACTTGTCACCCTCTTGTCAGAGCATGAGATGGGAAGCTAATCGAGCTGAAAGCATTCATACGCAAGTCTTATCTCGAAGCCTGCATTGGCGGGCTTCTTTATTTTCGACCGGATTCGCCAACTCACCCCGCGGAATGGCCGGAGTTGTTGTATATTGCTCTTCACGTGGGGTGTGCGCCGGATTTCTGCATCGCCAAAGCTAGAGGGAGCGTCGAAAATTCATGGCCACAACAGCAGCAGGAGTTGGATACCGCGAGTCGCCGCTAGATGTCGCGAGAATTAATTTTGAGGCCAGTGCCGGGCGGGTTCTGGCCGACCCCGATCTCTGTCTGCTCCTCTCGGCGTGCAGCCGCGACCTGCGGTTCGAATTTCCAGTGCGGCTGGACAGCGGCGAACTGCGTCTGTTCCAGGCCTTTCGCACACACCATAATGTGGGGCGCGGGCCGCATCTGGGAGGCTTGCGGTTTTCTCCCGCCATCTCGAGCGACCTGCTGTTCGCGCTTGCCCAGACGCTGACCTGGAAGGCTGCTCTGGTGGGGGTACACTTTGGCGGCTCCATGGGCGGTGTCCTCTGCAATCCCGCGGAGCTGTCCACGGCGGAAATGGAGCGGATTACTCGTGCCTACGTCGCCCGCTTGCTGCCGCTGCTGGGTCCGTTCCAGGATGTTCTGCAACCGGAGCCAGCCTCAAACGCGCAGATCGCCAGTTGGATACACAGCGAGTACGCTGCTCGTCTCAAGCCGATCCCAGGCGCGGGTCGCGATGCCGGTGAACCTGCGGTGCTCGCCTGCGTAGTGGGTAAGCCTGAAGCCGGCGGCGGCATCGCCAATCGCGAGCAGGCGGTTGCCCGCGGAATCCTTGCTCTGCTGAGGCGGATTGCCGAAGAGAAAGGGAA
Source organism: uncultured Acidobacteriota bacterium (assembly GCA_963819175.1). Classification (GTDB taxonomy): domain Bacteria; phylum Acidobacteriota; class Terriglobia; order Terriglobales; family Acidobacteriaceae; genus CAWBRT01. The sequence goes on along the minus strand of CAWFVJ010000013.1, from coordinate 511,131 downwards.
GGCCCCGCGCGAGTTGTGCGTTGCCCTGCATGGCTCGACCGGTGCGAGCCGCGAACTGGCGTTGGCAGTGCGCCGGATGGGATGCAAATGATGGAAGTCCCGGACGCCGCACAACCCGGAGTTGCCGGGCAGGAAGCCGTGCTGCAATCCGCTTGCGACGTGCTCATCCTTGCTGACGACGAATGTGCCGTGTACGCCGGCGACGCGGCAAAGATCGTCGCCCCTGTGATCATCGAAGCGGCCGATCTCTCGATTACTCCGCTGGCCGACATGGTTCTCGCGCAGAAGGGCACGCTGGTAATCCCTAGTTTGGTGGCCAACGCCGGAGTGGTCGTTGCGGCGCATCTGGAGTGGGACGCCAATCTGCGGCAAGTCAGCATCGGCATGGAGGCCGCCGGCAGCGAAATCGAAGCGCGGGTCTTGAAGGCCTATGACGAGGTGCGTCAGCGAGCGGCTGACCGACGCCAAACCCTGCGGGCGGCAGCTTACGATACCGCTATCGAGCGAGTAGCCACCGTCGAGCGCCTCCGCATACCGTAACTGCCACCCCTACGCACGCAACTACGGCGCGGGCCTGCTTTGGGTCACTCACTTCATCTGTAACTTGTTCCGACACGACTTGTTCGGGTGCCCCTCGTCCCGCCCGTCTTTTGGGCTGACGCGGGGTCTAGCCTTAGAGTTCCGTACAGAGCGGAGAGCCTTATTCTTTAGTCGAAGGCCTGCTGTCTTTGGCAAAGGGCTTCCCGAGCTCTAACTTGTCGTCTGTGTCACTATCCCGAAGCGCCTTCAGTACATTTTCGGGGTTGCGGGAGAACTCCTGCGCCAGCCGCGTCAGTGCAAGCGAAATAATGGCGGAGTGGTGCAGTTTCTCCAAGCCCTGCTCTTGGGTGGCACGGAGCCAGAGCCGATGCGTCAGATACATATCTTCGGTACTGACGGTCGGATTGTGGGGGCCGATGCGGAAACTCGCCACCTCTCCGTCTGACTTGACGACCTGAAAAATGAACTGTCGCTTGGGTTCAGGCACCGCCTCCCAAGCACGCCCCAATTGGAACGCCTGTTCTTCTGCCGGTATCTTTGCGGAGAGACCCGCCACAACCGCGGCCGATTCGAGGGAAACCGCGGTTTGCACGATCGCCGACCACACATCGCGTGCCGGGACGACCAACAGGGAGACTCTCTTGCCATAGCTTTCGGCTACGGCAACCGCGCGGGTGAAAAGGGTCTGCTCGTAGTCGCTGAAAATCTGCGTGGAGGCGGGATCGTATTCGCCCGTGCCCAGTCCCAGCAGGTGCGCTTCCATGACCACAACGTCCTGCTCCTTCGTGTCGGTTCGCTCCAGGGCCCAGCGGAAGTGGTGCATGGCCGTGTAATCGCGAACGGTCACCAACAAGTTCCCGGGCCGCACACCGACGCTTTCCCTCGCCACATCCTCTCGCTGGATCAGTTGAAACTGCTCCTTCATGTGCCGTTCAGCGTGGGCAAATTTGCGCAGGTTGATCTTTTCAGAGACCGTGAAAACCACAAAGAACACTGCCGTGAAGATGATCCCCGAGATGGTGGCGATCGACTTCGTGAACAGGTTCACAATCGAAGTCGCCAACAACACCAGGAATACCGAAGCCAGTCCAACAGGAATTTCCACCTTCCCGATGTAGAAAGTCGGCGGCACTTTCCACACCCGCTCGCTTTTATTCTTGTAGCGAAGCACGAGCATGGACAGGCTCTTCATCGTAAAGCTCCAGATGACCCCAAAGGCGTAAGCCTCGCCCAGCAGGTAGACGTCGCCTCGGCTGGCGATGATCGTGAACAGTTGCAACCCTACGATGAGGTTAAGAATTCGGGAGGTGGTGCCGAATTTCCTGTGAGGTTTGCGGAACCAGTCGGGGAGCACGCCATCTTCGGCCACGCGATTGAGAACGCCGTTGGAGCCGACGATGGCGGTGTTCACCGCGCCTGCCAGCATCAGGAAACCAACCACCACGATGAATCCGCGGAACAGCAACCGCAACAGGTGGGGACCAACCAGATACATCGCCATTGCACCCAGCAAGTTGTCCTTGTTTTCCGGGAGCATGCGTATGTTATCGGGCACCAGCATCACGACCAGCAGGGCAGAAAGTCCGGTGAAGGCAAGGCTGTAAACCGCCATGATTAGCGCCGTGCGCTTCAGATTCTTGACCTTGGGGCTGGCTATCTCGCGGTAAACCTGCGCGAGCGACTCTTCGCCGCTCATGGCCAGAACGGCGTGACCGAAAGCCATCAGGATTCCGAACACTCCAAAAGTCTTGGCGATGTCGGAATGCTTTAGAAATCCCAGAGCCTCCTCGCTGAAATGAAGATTGGCGGGAATGGGCCAGGGAGGCAGTGATGCACCTTTTTGTAGGACCGATAAAGCCCCCCAACCCAACAGCAGCACCACCATCACAGTGGTAATCTGCATAACTTTCATCGCCTTGTCGCTGGATTCTTCTATGCCCTTAATGTTCTGCCACCAAAAGTAGAGCGTAATCGCAAGGGCGAAAAACACAGCGGTGCCGTCGACGGAGACGTGGGGAGTCCCTCCAAGCAGATGCCGCAAGCCGGCCGGCACCAGTGCATGAGCGTCCGCGGCCGCAAGCAATTCATTGATCAGACCCGCGATATATTGACCAGCCGAAACGCCTGAAATTGGACCGGTAAGAACATAATCGAACATGAGGGCGGAGACGCTGATCTTGGCTAGCGACCCGCCCAAAGCCTCCTTCACCACGCGGTAGACGCCGCCACGCACGAACATCGCGCAGCTTTCGACGTAGACTGCGCGAACCGCGAACGAGAAGATCATTACCCCAAGCACAAGCCAGGGGGCGGCTTTGCCCGCGGCTTGTTCCGCGATGCTGCCGGCATAAAATGCAGAGGAGCCCAGATCGTTCAGCACAATCGCGGCCGCCCGCCAGAATGATATGAAGGTGAGCATCACCGAGGTCGCAACTACAATGCGAACCCGATTGTCCTTTGGCATTTCAACCTGTGGTGGAATTGACATATTTATTTAATTGCAAAGGAGAACGGCCAGCCAGGCTTTGCATTGGCCCGCTGTTTCAAATGGTCCCTTGTCTAGTGCTGGGCTGCTCCAGAGGATTAAGGGGTGGCATCTTTCTCCAGCAACACCTTCACGTCTTCAATCGTGGTCAGCACGATCACGATCAGCGACCCGAACAGCCCGAGAAAGAAGATCCAGTCTAGAATCGGGACAAGAATCCCTAGAAATCTGTCCATCAGCTTAGTTCCTAGCGGCCCTCACCAGCCTGCGGGGAGTTCATGAATACTGCGGATATCATATTAAAGAATCCATAAAGATTTTATAAAGAAGTCATAAACGTGAGCTGGTATGACACGGCAAGCTCGGCTGGTGCCCCCATCTGTCGCAGCGAGCAGATGTGGGATTTGAACTGCCCCTATATTTGCGCAGTCGGCGATGTAGTATCTTCCCCGCTCAGCGGCATTCGACTATTTCGCCAGTTCGCCGGAAAGCAGGCTGGCCTTCATCGCCAGGTTATAAGCGCGCTCCAGGTCGCCCTCCTGGCTCGCGGAACGTGACTGGGCAATGTAGTTGCGAGCCTGCCGCAGCATGGCCTCCTCGCCGTCCGAGAGCTGGCGAGTGACTTTGCGCAGATTGCCCTCGGCGGCTTGCAGCAGTTGTTCCGTATTCTGAGCCGTGCCTTGCGGCGCCTGCGCGGCAATCTGCACCTGTACGTCGGGCTTCTGCGGAGCAGGCGGTAGTACCGGCTGTGCAGGCTGTACGGCTTGGACCGGCGGGGGCTGCTTGGCGGCGGTCGGGGCGTTCTTGTGAACGGAGTTCTTCTGCGACTTCGGTTTGGCGCGGCTGGCCGAAGGATTGCCGAATCTCTCCTGTCTGCGCGCTCGTGGCCGGCGGCGGAGTGGTCTCCACCGGGGGTGCGGGGTGTTGTCCAGCCTGCGCTGTCGGCGGAACCGCGATGATCGGCGCGGTTGCCTGCGGCGGAACCTGCCGGTTCTTGTTGCGGTTACATCCTGCGGCAAACGCCAGCGTCAGGACTAGCGCGAGCACCAGTGCGAGCCCGCTGAAGCGGATCATGCGCCAGCCCCGCAAGCCTGCTGTTGGCTTGTTGCGGACGGAGTCATTGTGCTTCTCCGGCATCTCATGCGCCTTGAGATTCAGCCGCGATCTCGTTGCCACGTGCATCGGCTCCCATCGTAAGTGGCAGAATGAAGCGGAAGGTCGTTCCCTTACCGGCTTCCGATTCGAATTCGAGCGTGCCATTGTGCAGTTGCAGTACTCGATAGCTTACCGCCAACCCGATTCCGCTGCCGGACTCCTTGGTGGTGAAATACAGGTTGAAAATTTTATCGCGAATCTCCGGATCGATTCCGCCGCCCTGGTCACGAATCTCCAACTTTGCCGAACCGTCGTGCGCGTGGCTCGATAGCGAGAGCATGCCGCCTTGCGGCATAGCTTGCACGCCGTTGAGCACCACGTTGAGCAGGGCCTGTTTGACTAGGTCCGAATCGATGCGTGCCACCAGCGGGCGAGCATCCTCCTGGCGAACGATCTTCACCGCGTGTTGTCGCGCCTCGGGTTCGGCCAGCGACGCCACTTCCTCCATCAGCTTGCGTAGGTCGACCTCCGACAAGCGCAGATCGATTGGCCGCGTGAAGTCCACCAGCGTCTTCACCACCCGGTCGAGGCGTTGAATCTCGCTGGCGATAATATCCATGTGGCGCCGCGTTTCCGGGTCCAGTTGCAGCAGACGTTCGCGGAGAATCTCCAGATGAATCACGATTGCGTTGATCGGGTTCTTGACCTCGTGGGCCACACCCGATGTCAGCCGTCCGATGGCAGCCAGGCGGCGTGAGAGTTCAATCTCATTCTCGATGCGGTGAACCGATTCGGCGTCGCGCATGGTGAGCAAAGCACCGATCGGCTGGCCGCGTTCCGCGATGAAGTCGAGCGAAAGTTGAATGCGGCGCCCGTCCTCAATTTCGATTTCACGCTGCGGAATCGGCTGATGCAGGGCGAAGGCGTCGAGCACGATGCGACCCAGCACCGTGGAATCGTTGAAGATCTCATCGACTCTCCTGCCCAGAATATCCGCCCTGTGCCGTCCGGCGAAGCGTTCGGCCGAAGCGCTCACCAACACCACATTCTCGTCGCGCGTGAACAGCATGAGGCCGTCCTGCAACGTGCCCATGATCTGATCGAGGTTTTCCTTGAGGGCGGAGAAGATTTCTTTTACGTCGCGGATCTTGCGTCCCAGGCGGTCGATCTTGGTATTCACCGCGCCGTACTCGTCGGTCTTTCGGGGCGGCTCGGGCTCTATGGGGGCGACCTCGACGGTCATCGCATCCAGACGGCGTGCGATCGCCTCCAGCGGTTGCAGCGCCCGGCTGGACAATCCCGCGGCCAGCAACAGCGAGATCAATACCGATACGGCCGAAAATATCAGGGCGCGGTTGAGTGTGGGCTTCAGCTCGCTCTTGAGGAAGACCGTCGAAAGCCCGATGCGGATTTCGCCAAACGGAGTGCCGTTGCGCTGGATCGGCAGCCGCACTTCGTACACGGTCGGTTGGCCGTAGATGACCGCAATCTGGCGCAGGAATCCGCCGCGAATCAATCCCTGGAAACTGGCTCGCGCGGGCAATGTCTTCCCCAGTGTTGCCGCGTCGCTGTGCAGCATCGCCCGGCCGCTGCTGTCCACGATGGCCACATCGTAAATCGTCGGCGAATAGCCGATGACCGACTGCAGAAGCGAGTTCAGCCCCGCATCTTTTTGCAGAATCGCGGCGATCGTCTCGTGCAGCTTCGCCGGATCGGCGCTGTCGGCCCCTGGACCCAGATCGGTTTCCAGCGCTTTGCGCGCCGCATCCAGCACCTGGTGGGCGATGAAAGCAGCGTTCGAATCGGCCTCAGTCAGACGCTGATCGATCAGTTGCGAGACATAGATGCACGAGAGCGCAAGCACCAGGGCAAACACCATCCCGGTGATCGCCAGCACCAGCTTCGTCTTCAGCTTAAGTCTCGGCATAAGAAAAAACAGTTTCGAGTTTCAGGTTTCAAGTTTCGCGTTGCACGTCATTAACAGTCTGCTGAAAAACTCGCAGGAGTGTCATCCTGAGGTCGCGCCGGTTTTGCGCGATCGAAGGATCTGCTTTTTTTCAGCAAGCGAACAGCAGATCCTTCGCTTCGCTCACGAAACTCGAAACTCGAAACTTGAAACTTTCTTCTATCCAGCCGCCGCTCCCGGCTGCGAGCCCTGGACGCCGTACTCTTTCAACTTGTTGTGCAGCGTCTTCAGGCTGATGCCGAGAATCTCGGCAGCGCGCGTCTTGTTGTTGTGCGTGCTCTCCAGCGTCTTCAAAATCAACTGCCGCTCCGCGTCCTCGACCGTGGTTCCCACTCCCACGCGGATGGCGTTGGCGTCATTGAGCGCCGTATGCGCCGTGATGGCGCCGAACCCCGGCGGCAGGTGGCGCAGCTCGATGACCGCGGAATCGCACACGATCACCGCGCGCTCCAGCGTGTTGCGCAACTCGCGCACGTTTCCCGGCCAGGAGTGATTCTGGAACAGGTTCATCACCGCTTCGCCGGCGGCGCGGATATCGCGCGAATGCTTGCGGTTCATGTCCTTGATCATGATTCCCACCAGTGTGGGAATGTCTTCCTTGTGCTCGCGCAAGGGCGGCATGTCGATATTGAAGACGTTAAGCCGGTAGTAAAGATCGTTGCGCAGCTGTCCCTTGGCAACCGCCTGCTCCGGAATCTTGTTGGTGGCGGCCAGCACCCGCACGTCGACCGTCGTTTCCACCTTGCTGCCCAAACGGCGCAGCTTGCGGTCTTCCAGAACCCGCAACAACTTGGCCTGCGTGCCGATCGGCATCTCGCCGATTTCATCCAGCAGCAGCGTGCCGCCCTCGGCCAACTCGAAGCAGCCGGTGCGGCGCTCCAGAGCGCCGGTGAACGCGCCCTTCTCGTGGCCAAAGATTTCGCTTTCCATCAGCGTGTCCGGAATCGCCGCGCAGTTGATGGGGACGAACGGCTTCGACGCCCGCGGGCTGAGCTCGTGAATGGTTCGCGCCGCCAGCTCCTTGCCGGTGCCGCTTTCGCCCGTAATCAGAACCGAGGCGGTGCTGGGAGCCACCAGCTCAATCAGCGGAACACCTCCTGCATCGCTTTGGACGCGCCCACCAGAGAGCCCAATTCGCCCTTGTCCCGGAGCTGCCGCTTGGCCGACCTCCAGTTCGCGCTGGGTTCCGCGCTGCCGCGCCGCGTTCTGCAGGATGGCGCGCAACCTCGTCGGATTGACCGGCTTTTCGATGAAATCGTAGGCGCCCAGCTTCATGGCCGAGACCGCCGCATCGATGCTCCCCTGCGCCGTCAGCAGGATTACGGCAACCTCGAACGGTTGCGGAGCGATCTTCCGCAGCAGCTCCATGCCGTCCATGCGCGGCATGCGAAGATCGGTCACCACAATTCCGGGGGTCCACTCCAAAACCTTTTCGAGGCCCTCGACCCCGTCACCGGCAACTTCCGTGCGGTATCCCCAGGCGGTGATCAGTTCGGCCAGCCCGGTCCTTTCGTTTTCCTCATCCTCGACGATCAGAACCTTCTCGGAATTCATCGGCTTGTGCTTGCCTCATTCAAGGAGTGATTCGACGGTGCCCCATATCTGCCCGCTTTGGCAGATGTGGGAGTTGATGGTGCCCCACGTCCCGTCCCGCTTTTGTCGGGGTCCCCGGCGAGCTCCGCTCGCAGGGGTGATTGGGACTGACGTGGGGTGGTTTCCGGCGGTTACTTCGCTGAAATCCACCGTTCCAAAGTGGGTAATCCCGCCTGTTTGTGAGATGCCGCCCGCTCTCGCTATGTAACTTTTTCCACCCTCTTCAGTGTATTCCAAATGCAGCATTCCAAAGTGGGAGGAGGCGGGCGCCCTTACCCTTCCGGCGACCTTTGAAGGAAGGACTGTTCGGCGGTGGCCCGTTCTAGCCTGCGGTTGGCTAGAGTGGGCAGTTCTTCCGCCTCGAGTTCATATCGCCGAGTCACCGCCCCCCGTTCCCGCATCCGGAATCGGCCTCCCGTTTTGGCAATTGATTCAAATCGCGGCGGTTGAGGCGAATTCTTAGCCTCATGGCGCATCCTTGGTTCCCATTACGGGAGACGGCACTCGTCGCATGTGCTCGTAGCGCGCCAAAGCGCGGACGGCGATGCATGCGCAAACCCCTGTGTTATTGCCCATTTTCGAACATTGGGATTCTCTTTCCAGCTTTGGTACGAGGTTTGCTTATGGGAATAGCGTATTCAATTCTCAATGCCGGACCAATGCCGGACAAAGATGAGCAAGTTGAAACCTCAAACTGCGGGCTTGAACGAGGTGCGGTGTTTGGAGCTGCGCAAACTCATGCACGAGCTGAGCAACGTCACCACCGGCATATTGATTTCCTCCGGTTTGCTGGCGCAGTTGCTGATCGGCGATAAGCGCCGCCGCTACTGCGAGCAGATCAACGAGGCCGGCGAACGCACCGCGGTACTGGTCCGTCAGGCGCGCGCCCTGCTTCACCCGGAGGAGCATCCGTGAGCTTCGCCGGCATCATGGTGAACGCCGAGGCAGCTAAAAGTGACGGCTGGTAAATCGTGATGAAACAATCGGCATTTATGAATCCTCGCAGCTTAGGCAAGGCCTATTCAAGGGAGCTGGCAATGGCAAACGGCTAGAGATAATGCGGTTATTGCGATTCGAGGTTCATCGGCAGTGCCATTTAGGGAAGAAATCACTACCATTTTGGAACCTAATCCCACTATTATGTTTGCTGCTGAACCCACCATGACAGATACGGCCAAGGCCGAAGCGAATCTGCTGAACCTGCTGATCGTCGACGACGAGCGGGCCATTCGCGACGGATGCCGCGAAGTCGCGCAGGCGATCGGCTTTTCCACCTTTATTGCCGACAACGCCGATCACGCCTACCGCGTCCTGGAGACCACCGGAGTCGATGTCGCGCTGGTCGATTTGCGGCTGCCGGGAACCGGCGGCCTGGAAGTCCTCCGCGAGATCAAGCGCCGCCGTCCGGAAACCGTGGTCGTCGTGATCACCGGCTACGCCACCGTGCAGTCGGCGGTGCAGGCGATGAAGAACGGCGCCTACGATTACGTCACCAAGCCTTTCAATCTGGAAGAGCTCCGTCTGCTGCTGGAGCGCGTGGTCGGGCATTTGCAACTGACCAGCGAAAACCGCATCCTGCGCGAGCAGATCAAGTCCAAGGAGGGCTTCGGCTCGATCATTGGGCGCTCGCCGGAGATGGAAAAGCTTTATCGCATCATCTCCAAAGCGGCGCACAGCTCGCACCCGGTGCTGATCCTGGGCGAGAGCGGCACGGGCAAGGAGCTGGTGGCGCGCTCGATTCACTACTCCGGGCCGCACCGCGACCAGCCTTTTGTTCCGGTGGACTGCGGCTCGCTGGTTCCGTCGCTGATCGAGAGCGAGTTGTTCGGCTACGTCAAGGGCGCCTTCACCGGCGCCAACAAAGCAAAGGATGGGCTGCTGGCGGTCGCCGAGGGCGGCACGGTGTTTCTCGATGAAGTCGGCGAGTTGCCGATCGATTTGCAAGCCAAGCTGCTGCGCGCCCTGCAGGAGAAAGAGATTCGTCCGGTCGGCGGCACCAAGTCCATTCCCATCAACGCGCGCATTCTGGCGGCCACCAATCGCGACCTGGAGCAGGCGGTCGCCCAGGGAAATTTCCGCCGCGATCTCTACTTCCGTCTGAATGTGCTCACGCTGCGCATTCCCCCGCTTGTGCAGCCGCAAGCAGGACGTTCCGCTGCTGGTGGGGCACTTCCTGGAGCGCATGACGCGCAGCACCGGCGTGCAGCGCAACCTCAGCGACGATGCTTTGAAGCTGATGCTCGCCTACGACTGGCCGGGCAACGTACGCGAATTGCAGAACAGCCTCGAAAGGGCCTGCGCCCTGACCATCGGGGCCGACGATCCATGCCGGCGATCTGCCTACGCAGATCCAGAACTGGCGTTCGCAGGCAGAAGCGGCCGCCGCCGCCGAGCACGCCAAGGCGGCTCATGGCATCCTGCCGATTGCGGAGATGGAGAAGCGCGCTATTCTTGGCGCGATTGAGCAGTTGCACGGCGACAAACTGGAAGCCGCGCGCCTGCTTGGCATCGGCAAGACTACCCTTTACCGCAAACTGAAAGAGTACGGAGCGCTGGAGTAGAAGGCGCGAGTCGAAGTCGTTCGGCCCGCATAGCGCTCCTGAAGCCTCGGCCAGCTTCCCCCACTGGCCGGGAGAACGTGGTGGTGTGTCCGGGCAACCTGCGAGACGGGTGAGCATGAAGCTGTGCCACGTCAAAGATCGGTGAGGAGACAATGATCTTACTAGTTACAACTTCGCCGGGTCAGATTAGCGGAAGGTGTCCCCCGCGAAGGAGCCGGGCTTCCAAGCCCGGGTGGTGCCAGTGCCGGTACATCGATCGTGGGAAGCGCTCTAACTGAGCATGAACCTGTGCCCAACGTCAAAGATATGCGAGGAGATCATGATCTTACTGGTTACAACTTCCAAGCGTGGCGTCGAGTGCGCCACAGTGCTGCAACAGGCTCTGGCCGAGCCGGTACAGCTGGCCGATAACCTTCGCCGCGCAACCTCGATGTTGCGCAATGAAGAATACGGCGCGGTGGTGCTGGACGACGCCATGGTTGACGCCGATCCGGACGCGGTTGAGATCCTGCTCAACACCTCCGGCATGGCGGTTCCCGTCTACGTCAACCTGGGGCTCAGCAACTCCGCCCGGGTGACGCGCGAGGTGCGCCTGGCGCTGCGGCGGCACGATGAGGCGCGCGCGATTGCCATGCGTGCCGCTGAGTCTCTGCTGCGTAGCGAGCTGCGCGGCGCGGTAACCGGAATCCTGCTTTCGACGGAACTGGTTCTCAATTCGCAGGCACTGCCGCTCGAAGCCGAAGAAAAGCTGAAGCTGGTCTGCCAGCTGGCATCGCAGATCCGTGGCCGTCTGGAAACCGTGCAGTAGCCGGGCATCGGATGACGAACTGAAGCGGGTGGCGTTTTGTGTATTTTGCGTGTCCCTGGCCAGACTGGCACGAAAATTGAATCGCTATCGCCGTGGGCCAACCTCGGGTGTTCAATCTTGTTCTTACTTTGCAATGCTTGCGGACTCCGAGGGGCGTTAGCCGGTGCCGCTTGCTGGAACAGTTTCAAAGGTTGATGTACCCAGACTGGCGCCGCCGGGCTGGACGGGCCAATTCGTGGGTATGCCTTCAGCGATTCCGGTTTTGTTGTCGGAGTAAAGCGTTATGCTGTGGACCGTCTTTGCCATCCTGCTGATTCTGTGGATGCTGGGTTGGGGATTCCATGTCGCCGGCGCCATGATCCATCTCTTGCTTGTACTGGCGATTGTTATCGCGGTGATCAACCTGATGACGGGCCGGCGGATGGTATGACCTGCCCTTAACCCGCCTTCCGTCCGCAACTTGCCTCCCGAACGCCTGGAGTGCTTCCAACCAATGCTTCCAACTTTAGGGCGTGTTAACACTAATTCGTAATTCTATGTTATGCTGCGCAGTATGGAGATCGTCGAGGAGCAGTACCAACGTATTGCCTTCAGTCTTCCCCGTCAGCGCGGCAACGTACGGGTCACGAACCTGCAATTCCTCAATGCCCTACTCTATGTCGCTGAGCACGGCTGCAAATGGCGCGGCCTGCCCAAGCGTTTCGGCCCCTGGCATACGATTTACACCCGCATGAATCGCTGGTCCAAGAACGGCGTGCTGGACCAGGTTTTTGAGTTGCTGCAGCGGGAGCAACTCGTACGCATCCGAATCGAGTCCGTCAAACTGGACTCCACCACGGTGAAGGTGCACCCGGACGGGACCGGCGCTTTAAAAAAAACGGACCGCAAGCCATCGGAAAATCCCGTGGCGGATGGACCACCAAGATTCATCTGGTTGCCGCGGATGCTCGCACGGCCATAACCTTTGCGCTCTCGCCGGGCCAAGCCTCCGACGCCGTCCACGGCCGCCGACTGCTGGGCGGTATCGGTCCCCTGCCCGCGCCGCTGTACCTGCTCATGGACGGCGCTTACGACGACAACCAAACCCTGCAACTGGCGCTGGATTTCGGCTATGTTCCGGTCGTACCGCCTCGACCAAACCGCCTGGATCCCTGGCAACTCGACCGAGCTATGTACCGCAAACGCAACGAGGTCGAGCGACTCTTCCGCCGACTCAAAGGCTTCCGCCGAATCTTCTCCCGCTTCGAGAAACTGGACGTCATCTTTCTCGGCTTCCTCAACTTCGCTCTAATCGTCGAGGCTCTCCGATATCTAAATAGTGTTAACACGCCCTAGTGTATCCAGGGGGCTCCTGCTCGGCTGACGGGGCTGCTCCCGGAATCGCGTAAGCAGAGCGCAAACCCGCCTTCAGGCATCCCAAGTACCGCAACCGCGCCTCTAAGCTCTGGACGGCGGCGAGCTTAGGGTTCAATTCCAGCCAGGGCAACGGGCCGGGTTGCCTGGGACTCTATGCCGGTAACAACTCATGTCAACGCATCTCCATGGAGTTCCACAGCACGCGGACACAGCCTCGCGTCCTCAAGACGCCGGCGAAGGGCTTGCGCAGCGTATTCAGGAGCTGGGCGAGTGGTTTCACAACATGAATCTGCGCGGCGTCTGGACCGCGCCTCAGCACTTCCTCGGCGACTTCCCGAACGTGAAATGGAAGCACATCGAGCCGGCGATTCCAAAGGACTTGGCGGGTGCCAGCGTGCTCGATATCGGCTGCAACGGCGGCTTCTATTCCATTCAGATGAAGCAGCGTGGCGCCGGGCGGGTGCTAGGCGTCGACATTGATGACCGCTATCTCAATCAGGCCCGCTTTGCGACCGCGACCCTGGGGCTGGAGATCGAGTTCCAGAAGTGCTCGGTCTACGACATCGATCAGCTCGCGGGCCAGTTCGATTACGTGATCTTCATGGGCCTCCTCTACCACCTGCGCTATCCGCTTTTCGCCCTCGATAAAGTGGTCAAGAAGGTGCGCGGCCGGCTGCTCTTCCAGACCATGATTCGCGGCTCCGAGCAGGTGCGCGAGTGGGAGAAGGACTACCACTTCTGGAACAAGGAAATCTTCAGCGACCCTGAGTTTCCCCAGATGTACTTCATCGAGAACAGCTACGCCAGCGACCAAACCAACTGGTGGATTCCCAACCGGGCCGCCGCCGAAGCCATGCTGCGCAGCGCCGGACTGGAGATCGTGGCCCATCCTGAATCGGAGACGTGGATTTGTGAGCCGCGCAATGTCACTCGCGATGGCCAATATGTGCTGGATATGGAGTTGGCGGGCACCCTCTAAGCGAGCACGCTAAGCGAGCGAAAGGAAGTTGATGGTTGAAGCCGTGATGCTCTGGAACGAGCCTAACAATCTCTCGCATTGGGATTTCAAGCTCGATCCTGACTGGAAGAAGTTCGCCGAGATGGTGATCGCCGCGGCCAAGGCGATCCGCGCCGTCAATCCCGAATTGAAGCTGGCGCTGGGCGGAATTTCGCCGATTGATCCTAATTTTGTGAAGTTGCTGGACTCCTATGGCGTGATCGATGCCATCGATGTGGTCTCGGTCCACGGCTTTCCGCTCGACTGGAATCATTGGAACATTCATGACTGGCCGCGAAAGGTCGATGAGATCCGCTCCGTGGCGCGCGGCAAGGCCGTCTGGGTTTCCGAAGCCGGGGCATCGTCGTTTGGGGCGGAAGAGGTGCAGATTTTCGGGCTGCTGAAGACCGCCGAACTGCTGCTGCCGCTGGTCGAGCGCGTGCATTGGTACAGCCTCTTCGATTTGCCCTCCACCTGGACGGCCACCACCCGCCACCGCGAGGCCGAGGGCAGCGCCTACTACCGGCACTACTACATGGGCTTGGTTCGCGAGGATGGCAGCCCGAAGCCCGCCGTCTCGCAGTTTCCCGCGGGCATGGGAATCTGCCAATGGTTTCACTATGAAGATCCCCGGCTCGATTCGGCAGTCGAGTGGCTGCGCAAGCTGGGGGTGCGGCATTTGCGCACCGGCATCAGTTGGGCCGATTGGTATCGCGAGCACTCCGAGCGGTGGTTCGACCGCCAGATGGGCGCGCTCGCCGAATTCGACACCACCATGACCCTCTGCTTCACGCCGGAGCATCTGGGAGTGGCGCCGCATTACACCAGCCCGCCCAGAAACGCCGGAGACTTTGCCGGCTTCGCCGCCTGGGCGGTGGGCCGGTATGCGCCGCGGCATGGACGTTCCGGCACAACGCAGCATCAACAGAGGCCGTCGCCGATGGGCGCGCCTGCGCCAGTAGGAGCCGGCGAATGATGAAGAAGCGGATTCCAGCCCGACAACCACGATGGTACGTGCGCGGGCGATCGCCAATAGGAGTCAGCAAATGAGCAAGCGGATCTTGGTAACCGGCGGCGCCGGATTTGTCGGATCGCATACGGTGGACGCGTTGGTGCGCGCCGGACACATGGTTCGTGTATTTGACAATCTCACCCCTCAGGTACACCCGAACGGTCTGCCTGCGTATCTGCGCCCCGAGGTGGAGATGGTCGAGGGCGACATGCGCGACCTCTCCGCGGTGCGGCGCGCGACGCAGGGCATGGAGGTGATTTATCACCTGGCGGCGGCCGTGGGCGTGGGGCAGTCAATGTACGAGATCGCGCATTTCATGGAATCGAACACCCAGGGCACGGCGAACCTGCTGCAAGCCCTGCTGGATCGCAAGCTGCAATTCGAGAAGCTGATCGTGGCCTCCTCGATGTCGATTTACGGTGAGGGGAAGTATAGTTGTCCCGAACACGGCGAGACGGCGCCGTCGCCGCGCGGGCCGTCGCAACTGCGGGCAAGACAATGGGAGGTGCACTGCCCGGCATGCGGAGCCGATATGGCGCCGGTGGCCACGCCTGAGAGCAAGCCGCTGCAATGCACCTCGATATACGCTCTCTCCAAGAAGGACCAGGAGGAGATGTCGCTGCTTTTCGGCAGAACCTATGGCGTGCCGGTTGTGGCTTTGCGCTACTTCAATATTTACGGCACGCGGCAGTCGCTCTCGAACCCATACACCGGCGTGGCGGCCATTTTTGCGTCGCGTCTGCTGAATCGAAACACGCCGATGATCTTCGAAGATGGGCGGCAGCAGCGTGACTTCGTCAGCGTGCATGACGTTGTGCGGGCCAACCTGCTCGCCATGGAGCGCAGCGAGGCGAATGGCATGGCGCTCAACATTGGTTCGGGCGAAGCGGTAACCATCGAGGGCGTCGCCAGCGCCTTGTCCAAGTGCATGGCCATTGAGATTCCGGTGGAGATTACCGGGAAAGTATCGCGCCGGCGACATTCGTCATTGCT
The DNA here is from genome assembly GCA_963819175.1 of uncultured Acidobacteriota bacterium. Lineage (GTDB taxonomy): Bacteria > Acidobacteriota > Terriglobia > Terriglobales > Acidobacteriaceae > CAWBRT01. Next base: position 495,725 of record CAWFVJ010000013.1, on the reverse strand, counting down.
TTGCGGATATCTCGGAGGCGAGCCGGGTGCTGGGCTACAGGCCGAAATTCCATTTCAGCCAGGGAGTGGCGGAGCTGGTCTCTTGGTTGCGTGAACAAACGGCGGTGGACAGGGTGCAGCAGGCTGCCCAGGAACTCGATCGCTACGGGCTGACCGCCTGAGTGGAGTGGCGGCATTCAAGCCCCGCTGTGGGCTGAGTGGGGTCTTTCCGCATCGCGGATGAGTGCGGATGAATCGGGTGGCCCATTCAAGCCCGCTGTTGGCTTGAGTGGGGTAGTTCGCGGTGGCTAGTTGCAGACTTAGGAAGTCGTGAGACGCGAGTTGCAATGCATGTGCTGGTAACGGCCGACACGGTCGGCGGGGTCTGGGTCTACACGCGTGAACTGGTCGCGGGGCTGGCGCGGCGGGGCGTTCGTGTGACCCTGGTCAGCTTTGGTGAGATCCCGACTGCCGCGCAAACGGAGTGGCTGGAGGGACTTCGGGGAGTCGATTTTCATCCCACGGGTTTTCGCTTGGAGTGGATGCAGGATGCGAAGCAGGACATCGGCCACTCCAGCCAGTACCTGATGTCGCTCATCGAAGAGGTTCGCCCCGATGTGCTTCACCTCAACCAGTTCGCTTATGGAGCGCTGCCGGCCGGTATTCCGAAGTTGGTGGTGGCGCACAGCGATGTGGTGAGCTGGTGGGAGAACGTCAACGGAGTGCAGCCTCCGGAGGACGATTGGACAATTTGGTATCGCCGCACCGTGGCGGCGGGTTTGAAGGCCGCAACTGCGGTGGTGGCGCCCACGCAGTGGATGTTGCGATACGTCGAGATGCTTTACGGTGTGCCCCGGGCACGCGCCGTGATCCACAATGGGCGCACCCCGGCGCTGTTCAATCCACACGGCGACAAGCAGGACGTCGTGCTTTCCGTCGGACGCGTATGGGATGCGGGTAAACAGGTGAATCTTTTGACCGAGTCTGAATTGCAAGTGCCGGTATGCATCGTTGGCCAAGAGCGGCACGCGGATGAATCGTTGCGACAACCGCCCTTTGCGCAGCGCGGCGGCCAGGGAGTAGAGTTCCGCGGACCTCAGAGCGAGAGCGAGCTTTGCGGCTTGTATAGCCGCGCGGCGATTTACGCCGCCACTTCGTGTTACGAACCGTTCGGCCTCGCGCCCCTGGAGGCGGCGCTTTCCCGTTGCGCCGTGGTCGCCAACGATATCCCCACGTTCCACGAACTTTGGGGGCACACGGCGTGCTACTTCCGCCGGAATGATGCTTCCAGCCTGGCTGAAACGATCGAGCGCTTGCGTGCCGATCGCGAGTTGCGGCTTACCTATGCCAATCTCGCTTACAATCGCGCACGGCAGCGCTTCACGGCCGACCGCATGGTGGATGAATACGTGGCTCTGTACCGCTCGATGATCGCCGAGGGAGTTGCCGCGGCATGAATACGAAATATAAATTCCGTTTCTTCGCGCACTCCTGGGTCAGCGACTGGAATCACGGCAACGCGCATTTTCTCCGCGGCCTCGCCCGCGAGCTGACGCGCCTGGGGCACGAGGTCCGATGCTATGAGGAGCTGGGCGCCTGGTCGCTCACCAACCTGGTGAACTACGAAGGCACGGCGGCGATCAGCGCCATCGATGAGTTTCGCAAGACGTATCCCGAACTCAACATCCATTTCTATCAACGCGGCCCCAGCTTTGAGGAGTTCCTCGCCCAGGAGCTGAAGGCGGCGGATTTTGTCATCATCCACGAGTGGAATGACCCGGAAGTGGTTAACGCAATTCTGCAGCGCAAGCGGAAAGAGGGATTCATCGCGCTGTTGCACGATACGCACCATCGGGTTTATTCCCGCGCTCACGAAATCCTCAAATTTCATTTGCACCGCTTCGATGGCGTGCTCGCATTTGGCGAAGTGATTCGTAAGATCTATCAAGACGGTCTTGGCATCGAGCGCGCGTGGACCTTCCACGAGGCGGCTGATGTTTCCGTGTTCAATCCGCAAGGGAATGGTGCTAAGACGACGGACGTGGTCTGGATCGGCAACTGGGGAGACGAAGAGCGCACGAAGGAGCTGATGGAGTTCCTGGTCGGCCCCGCCTCCGCTTCCAAGGGGCGAAAGATCGTCGCTCACGGGGTCCGCTATCCGGATGAAGCCGTGGCTGCTCTTCAGCGGGCCGGCATCGACTATCGCGGTTACCTGCCGAATCTGGAGACGCCGCGGGTTTACGGCCAGAGCCGCCTTGCCCTGCATGTGCCGAGGCGGCAGTATGCGAACGGCTTGGGCGGCATTCCGACCATCCGCGTATTTGAGGCGCTGGCCTGCGGCATTCCGCTGCTTTGTTCCCCCTGGAACGACCTCGAGCACCTTTTCCGGCCGGGCGAAGACTACATCGTTGCCGCCGACGGGAAGCAGATGGCGGGCGAAATCGATATCCTGCTTCGTGACCATCGGGCACGCGCGGAAATGGCGGCCAACGGTCTGGAGACGATTCGCAAGCGGCACACTTGTGCGCATCGCGCCGCGCAGCTCCTCGAAATCTGCGAGGAAGTTCGAAGATGAGAATTTTTGTCTTCGGATCGAGCATCACTTCCTGCTACTGGAACGGAGCCGCGACCTACTATCGCGGCATTTACAAAAACCTTGCCGCGCTGGGCCACGAAATCACCTTCGCCGAGCCCGATATCTACGGACGCCGGCAAAATCGCGACCAGCACGAAGTGAACTACGCGGACGTGATTGTTTACCGCACTCCCGGCGACATCGATGGACTGCTCGCCCAAGCCGCCGGCGCGGACCTTGTCGTCAAGCACAGCGGCGTTGGAGCGGACGACGAACTGCTGGAGGCACGTGTGCTCGAGTGTCGCTCCGCGCGCACCCAAGTGGCTTTCTGGGACGTCGATGCGCCCGCAACCCTGGCTCGCGTGGAGGCCGATCCCGGCGATCCCTTTCGCCGCCTCATCCCGCAATACGACTTCATCTTCACTTATGGCGGCGGCGCTCCCGTCGTGCGGCATTACCTTGCCCTGGGAGCGCGCAACTGCCATCCGGTTTACAACGCGCTCGAATCCCATACGCACCATCCGGTCCCGCCCGATCCCGCGTTGGCCTGCGATCTGTTGTTCGTAGGCAATCGCCTGCCCGACCGCGAGAAACGCGTGGACGAATTCTTCTTCCGCGCGGCAGAGCTGGCTCCCGAAATGAATTTCATTCTTGGAGGCGAAGGCTGGAGTTCCAAATCTTTGCCGCCCAATGTGCGCTACATCGGCCACGTCCCCACCGACCGGCACAACCGCCTCAACTGCTCGGCGCGGATGGTCCTGAACGTGAATCGCGAATCCATGGCGAAGGTCGGCTTCTCGCCGCCCACGCGCGTCTTCGAGGCTGCCGGCGCGGCGGCCTGTCTGATCACCGACCATTGGGCGGGCATCGAAACCTTTTTCGCCCCCGGCAGGGAACTGCTGGTGGCGGCCAGCGCGGCGGAGGTGGTGGTCTATCTCCGGGGTATCGACCCCCGCGAGGCTCAATCCATCGGCGGCGCGATGCGCGAGCGTGCTCTGCGGGAGCATACCTACGCGTTGCGGGCGCAACAGGTGCATGGCATCCTGCAAGCCTCGCGTAGCAGACCGTCCCCAACCGGCGCCGCTGCAGCCGGAAGTAATGGGTCCACGTGCCAGTTCGTTCAAACTCGTTATCTTCGGCCTCTCGATCACCTCGTCGTGGGGCAACGGCCATGCCACCACCTTCCGCGCCCTTGCCCGGGCGCTCCACTGCCGCGGACATCGCGTGGTGTTCTACGAGCGCAACGAAAAGTGGTACGCCTCGAATCGCGATCTGCCGGACCCCGAGTATTGCGAGCTCAAACTCTACGACGATTGGACCTCGATCTTGCCTGAGGTTCGGCGGGATCTGGAAGACTGCGACGTGGCGATGGTCGGCTCCTACTGTCCGGATGGAATTCGCGCCATCGAAGAGCTGGCGCTCTCCCGCGTCCCGGTCAAGACCTTTTACGACATCGACACGCCGGTAACTCTCGCCGCTTTGCGTCAACGCGGCGAGACCGGGTATCTCAAAGCGGCACAGATTCCGCTCTTCGATCTTTATTTCAGCTTTACCGGTGGTCCCATCCTCAAGGAAATCGAGCAGCGTTTTGGCGCTGCCGTGGCGCTGCCGCTGTATTGCAGCGTCGATCCGGACAAGTATTACAAGCATCCGGTCGCAAAACGATATACCTGCCAGATGAGCTACATGGGAACCTATGCCGCCGACCGCCAGCCCAAGCTGGACTCCATGCTTTGCCGGGCGGCGCTGCAGTTGCCGGAGCGCAATTTCATTGTGGCCGGACCACAGTACCCGAAATCCATCCAGTGGCCCGCGAACGTGCACCGGATCATGCACCTCAATCCGCGATGGCATCCGCACCTGTACTCGTCATCGCGGCTGACGCTGAACGTGACCCGGCGCGACATGGTCGCCGCCGGTTATTCGCCTTCGGTGCGCCTCTTCGAGGCCGCCGCCTGCGCCGCCGCCATCGTTTCCGACCAGTGGCCGGGATTGGAAAATTTCTTCACCCCCGGATGCGAGATCCTGCTGCCTGCCGACTCCGCGGAAATTGTTTCCTGCCTCCGCGACATGCCGGATAGTGAACTGCAAAAGATCGGTGCGCGGGCCCAGCAGCGTGTGCTGGCCGAACACACCAACTTCAAGCGCGCCGAACAGTTCGAATGCGCGGTGGAGAGCATGCGCCATCTCAGACTCTCCCACGATGCGCATCGCAGCGAAGCTACAGTTCTGTAGGTGTGAAGTCTAATATGTTGTTCCTCTCAATAATGGCTCGGCTGATTCCGGCCATTTCTGCTCGACTATAAACCCTCAGTCAGGCATTCTTGTGATGGCGATTCGATTCTCCTGAAGAAGCAGATTGCTTATCTCAATCAGCTTTTCTCACTTTGATCGGATCGACACGCATTGAAAATTCGTATTTAGGCGAATCGCTGAATGCAGATTCTGATGATTGCTCATGCATTCCCCCCCACGTTTGGAGGAGTTGAATCTCATCTGTGGGACATCTCGACCCGTCTTGCGAAACGCGGACATGGAGTATGTTGTCTTGTGGGTGGGGAAAGCCGTTCGCGAGAGGAGCTGGGGAAGCATTTAACGGTCATTCGTTGGCCAGCCCTCACAGTTAAGAGCCTGCTCGCACAACGGCAGGGATGGGATCCAACAGTCATTAGCGGAAATCTTGTCAAGGAACTCGCCGAGATCGTCTCTGAGTCAATCACTCAGTTCGTGCCCTCACACGTTCATATCCACAACGGCCATCACTTTGCCCCGGAACTCGCGCTGTCGCTCTTTACGCAAATTCGCCATATTCCGCTTATAAACGGGGTCCATGACAGGGTTGGGGAGCATCTCTTTGAGCACGTGATGAACTATTCGTGGGATCACGTCTTGTACGCGAGTCACTACCTCAAGGACAGCATGCGTACGCACAGCGCTGCCTCTGTGCTGTGGCTCGGAATCGATCTCACAGAGTTCTCGCCGCAAGGGCCCACGGACCCGAGGGTTGCAGCGCTCGAGCGTCCAATCGTCTTTCATCCGGCGCGCCTTTTGAGATGGAAGGGCGTTGAGGTTGGGCTACGAGCGTTTCTTGAACTCAGGCGAAAACTCGGCACAGGTTCATTAGTCTTGTGTTCCTCTGAGAACATCGTGGATGATCAGGGCGATGTGCGGGCGCTTAAGAAGGAGTTGGTGGCGTCAGCGCGCGAAGCGCAGATGTCCGACTCTGTACATTTCCTTGCCTTTAACAGGTCCGAGATCGCATCAGCCTACCGCGCCGCAAGTCTCGTGTGGTATCCGACCATCGATGATGAGCCATTCGGGCTAGTACCACTGGAAGCAATGGCCACTGGGATTCCCCTGGTTGTTTCGCACTCGGGCGGCATGGTGGAGACAGTAACTGACGGTGTCACCGGTCTAATTGTTGACAAGAATGATTATCGCGCACTAGCGCATGCAGCGTTCCGTCTTCTCAACGACGAAGCCCTGCGTGAGCGCGTCGTCAAACAGGGCCAAGAGCGCGTGCGTGCGTTCGATGTGAATGCTTACGTGGACCAACTTGAGGAACTCTATCGAAAGGTTGAACGACATGACAGATTCTGAATCTCGTGAAGCTCGTGCGCGAAATGTGGATTTGATCGAATATGAGCAATTAAGAAATGAAATCAATAACAGAACGCAGTTGTCTGCGCGTTTAGTTGCCTTACAGCTTGCAGCTCTAGGTGCGGGACTATCCGTAGTGGACAAATTTCCCGAAGTCGTTGTCGCTCTCCCGGCAGTGTCGAGTTTGTTGTGGCTATTGTGGGTTGATCACAATTCTCAGATCTACAAGATTGGATACTCACATCGGCTTGCGCTTGGCGCCCCGACTCCGTGAAGGGCATAGCGATTTACTCGATTGGGAGCACTTCCTGCGAACCCTCGACCGACAAGGTGAAAACGCAGGAGGTAAGGAACTGTTGCAGACTAAAATGGTGGAGACTGGGTATTTACTTGACGCCACCTACCCCAAGATGTAGTGTCCGGGGCTATGAGCGAGGATTACGCGAGGACATTGCTGAGAGTGGAACGGCGCTTCAACTGCGAGGAGGCCTGCGCCGAGTATCTCGCAGCTCTGCGCTGGCCGGGCGGATGGGTCTGCCCGCGGTGCGCCGGAGCAGAGGCTTCGCTGTTGCTGCAGAATCGCTGGCGCTGCGACAAGTGCCGGTATGAGATGTCGGTTACGCCTGGGACCATTTTTCAGGACAGTCATCTGCCCCTGACAATCTGGTTTCCGGCCATGTGGCAGGTCACCAGCCAAAAGAATGGCATCAGCGCTCTGGGATTGCAGCGGGTTTTGGGCTTGGGCAGCTACAAAACCGCCTCGGCGATGCTCCACAAATTGCGTCGGCCATGGTGGAGCGAGACGAGGAACGGTCTCGGGAAGCGTGGAAGCGGACGAAACCTACTCAGGCTGGAATAGTCCGTTCGCGGTCGGCAGACTCAGATCAATCCTTTGATTGTGGTGTCATTCAAGCAAGCCTGCAAGCGGATCCGGAAGTTGGCCTCCAGCGGATTCCAGACGCTTCGGCCCGCAGTCTGGTTTGTTTTGTGGAAGAGTCAGTGGAACCCGGCAGCGTGGTCCATACCGACGGATGGTTGGGATACGAGCCGTTGCAGGCACGCGGCTACATGCATCAGGTCACGTTTCTACGCGGACAACAGAAATCCCCTTCGGAGTTGTTGCCGCGCGTGCATCGCGTGATCTCGCTGCTGAAGCGATGGTTGTTCGGCACCCATCAGGTGCAATCGGGCACCATCACCTGGACGAGTATCTCGACGAGTTCACCTTTCACTTCAACCGTCGTAAGTCTGCCTCGCGCGGCAAACTGTTCTATCGCTTGGCCCAGCAGGCTGTCCAGGTCAACCAGGCCCCCTTTGCAATCCTCGTCAAACCACAAGCTATTGCGTTTGGTGGCGTGAAGTAAACACCCCCATCTGGTGGAGATATATATGCTCTTGCTCTTTGGGGTTTTCCCCACTGCTTTTTATTGTGGGCTTTATTGTGGGCTTTGTTCCCAAGTACGATGAGCTACTCCACTGCAATGCATTCCGTTTAATGCGTGGTTTGATCCTGTTGCTGGTGTCTGGATTTGCTTTGATCTACGCTTGGAGTCAATATCGGCGGTTCGAAAAAATGCGTAGGTTCATTGACAAGGCCCAATTGCAAGGCCAGACACAGTCCGAAACAACGAGCTGAGACTTAAGACTCTTTTGGAGGTGACAGATGGCGGTGAAAATTACGATGCGCCCCAACGGCCCTTACAAGGTGGAAGACCCCGACGGTGTAATCGAGCTGATCGATCCCACCGGCAAGAAGATCGACCTCACAGGCAAACCCGTGATTGCGCTCTGCCGCTGCGGCGCCAGCGTAAACAAGCCTTTCTGCGACGGCACGCATTCCAAGATCGGCTTCCAGGCCGCCGAGGCCGCCGTAGCGTCAGAGAAACCAAAGCCGTAAAGCAACCGCTCAGGTCGCACGCGGGTGCCCCATTCAAGCCCGCCTTTGGCTTGGGTGGGGTAGTTTGCTTCCTGAATCGTAACGCTATCCCTGGGCACGTACCCTCACATCCGTCGTCCCGACCGAAGCGGAGGGATCTTGTGTTTTCCGTGTGTGCCGGGTGCCCCGGGTTCGCCCGTCTTTGGCTAACCTGGGGTAGTTTGCCTAGTGGATCGTCTTCGTCTTGCGCGACATGTAATCCATCAGCAGATACTCGCCCAGCGTGTATGGCGTGGTGAAGTATGCCTTGCCGCGGCACATCTCCGTCACCTTCTGCACAAACTGCACCAGCCCATAGTCGGAAGCGAGCATGAAGGTATTGATCATGACCCCGGCGCGCTTGCACTTGGAAACCTCTTCCAGTGTCTTGCTCACCACCAGCGGATCAAGCCCGAAGGCATTTTTGTAAATGCGCCCGTCCTCCATAGTGAGTGCCGAAGGCTTGCCATCGGTGATCATCACGATCTGCTTCATGTCCTTGCGCTGCCGTTGCAGGATGCGCTGCGCCACGCGGAGTCCCTCGCGGGTGTTGGTGTAGTAAGGGCCCACGCGCACCCGGGCCAGTTGCGAAACCGGCATCTCCTCCGCCGAATCGTGAAACAGCACCAGCGAAAGCGAATCTCCCGGATATTGCGTACGGATCAGGTGCGACAGGGCCATCGCGACTTTTTTGGCCGGCGTGAAGCGGTCCTCGCCGTAGAGAATCATCGAGTGCGAGCAGTCCAGCATCAGCACGGTGGCGCAGGATGACTGGTACTCGCACTGATGCACCTGCAGGTCGGAATACTCTATATTCAGCGGCAGCTTCAAGCCTTCGCGGTCGATGGCCGAAGCCAGCGTTGCCGTAATATCCAGGTTCAGCGTATCGCCAAATTCATAGGCCTTGCTGGCGCCGCTGGTCTCGATTCCCGTCGCCTGATCGCGGGTGTCGTGACGGCCGAAGCTTGACTTGCCGAGTGAACCGAGCAGGTCGCGCAGCGCGCGATAGCCCAGGAAGTCCAGTGCTTTGTCGGTCACCTCGAAGTGCGGCTCCGCCTGCGGCTTGCCAATCTGGCCGCCCACTGACGATTGCTGGGCCGGATCGTGTGGCGGCGAAATCGAGATATAATCCTCGGCCTCCATCCGCTCGATGATCTGCTCGATCAGTTCGTCGAGTTTGCCTTCGGCCTGCATCTGTTCAAGCTGTTGGCGCATTTCCTCATCCATCAGGTCGCTGTTCAGCAGTGCCTTGCGGATCGCCTCGCGCAGCGCCTCCATGGTCTGATCGCGCTCGCCCGACTGCTGGTATCGCGCGAACTGGTCCTCGAAACCGCTCTGCAAAAGATGGTCGGCAAGAGCCTGCATCAGGTCTTCCATGCTGATTTCATCGGTCAGATCGGCAACGTATTTCGAATAGCGAACTCGACGCATAAGTAGCCTTGTGAACTGTAAGTGCTCGTAATTTTTTTGAAGTGTCATTCTGAGCGAGTGCAGCGAGCGAAGAATCTATGTATTTGTTTGTAAAGCTGTAATGCATAGATCCTTCGCTTCGCTCAGGATGACATCGTGAAATTCATGTTCGGACGTACGGGACCAACGCCCCCCTCTAATTAAACGGCCTGCGGTTCCGCCGCCGCGCTTCGAAGTCGTCCTGCACTTCGGCCTTGTACTCACGTTCGGGAGGCTTCTTCTCGCCGGCGGTGAACAAGCGCTCCTCCGAGCGTCCGATTTTTTTGTGTGCGTGCAGTCCCTCCAGCACGAACTCGGCGGCGGAGACCTGCACCTCGGGCACCTCGGGATTCTCCATCTTCAAAACCGAGGTCTTGTCGAGAAGTCCCTGGATGTTGTGCAGCGTATCCACCAGTTCGGCCGGGTTCGCCGATTCCAGCAACTGGATTTCTCCTCCCAGCTCGAACCATTGCACCACCTGCTTCAGGTCGGCGTTCGCGAAGTACTGATCGAAGACCCGCGCGATCGAGGTCTTAATGATTTCGCGCACCACCTGGTCGGCGCCGCGCACTTCGCCTTCATATTCCAATTCCAGCTTGCCGGTAATCGAGGGCAGGGCCGCAAACACGTCGGCGATCCGCGGCACCACATATTCGGAATCCTGAAACACCGCCCGCCGCTCGGCGTTCGAGATGACGTTTTCAATTGCGCTGATCGGCAGCCTCTGGCTGACCCCTGAGCGCTTGTCGATGTGCTTGTCCTCGCGCGCCACAAACGCTATCTGCTCGATCACTTCTTGAATGAATTGCGGAACCTGCAAATGCAGACCATTGCGCTTGGTCCACGCCTCCTGCGCCGTGATCTCGATTCCCTCCCGGATCGACGCCGGATAATGCGTGCGCACCTCCGAGCCAATCCGGTCCTTCAGCGGGGTCACGATCTTGCCCCGCGCCGTGTAGTCTTCGGGATTGGCGCTGAACACCAGGGCAACATCGAGCGGCAGCCGCACCGGGTAGCCCTTAATCTGCACATCGCCTTCCTGCATGATATTGAACAGGCCCACCTGGATTTTGCCGGCGAGGTCGGGCAGTTCGTTGATGGCGAAGATGCCGCGATTGGCGCGCGGCAGCAACCCATAATGTACGGTGAGTTCGTTGCTCAGTTCGTGTCCGCCCTTGGCCGCCTTGATCGGGTCGATGTCGCCAATCAAATCGGCGATGGTCACGTCGGGAGTCGCCAGCTTCTCCACGTACCGTTCGTCCGGTGCGAGATAAGCGATCGGAGTCTTGTCTCCAATCTCGGCGATCAGCTCACGGCAATGGCGGCAGAGAGGCTCGTACGGGTTGTCGCGGATCTCGCATCCGGCAACGTACGGCAGTTGCGGGTCGAGTAGCGCCGTCAACGCGCGCAGTATGCGGCTCTTCGCCTGGCCCCGCAGTCCCAGCAAAATGAAATTGTGGCGCGACAGAATGGCGTTCACGACCTGAGGCGTTACCGTGTCCTCATAGCCGATGATGCCGGGAAACACCGGCCCTCCCTGCCGCAGCCGCGCAATCAGGTTTTCCCGCAGCTCATCTTTCACATGCCGGGTGCGAAGTCTGTTTTCACAAAACGCACTCTGCCGTAGTTCGCCCAACGTCCGGGGCAGATTCATATCAGAAAAACCCTCCGCTCTCGCCTTCGTGAGAGCCTGTTCGCACCAGCACCAAACGCCTCGGGTCGAGCAAAGTTGCAGGTTGACCGGGCGCTAGCTCTTTGGACGTTCCTAACCGCCCGCTGGTTGCAGCAACTTCACCCAGCGCAATTTGGCCGCGCCAAGGTGAGTCTCAGGCCCCAGCAGTAGCGCGAGATTCCTCAACTCGCGAAGTGTCATTTTGAGCGAGCGTCGGATACCCACTGACTACCCCACTCTTTCCCGAAGTGTCATTCTGAGTGAGCGTAGCGAGCGCAGAATCTATGTAGTTGAGATTCGTGGGTGCCCCATATCTGCCGCAGTTAGCAGATGTGGGAACAACCGCTTGGCGGCTGTTGCTGTTGTCTTGAGTGGGGGCAGTTCGGCGAACTATGGGACGGCACTGCGGAACCGGTCTATCGTCTTCTCGAAGTCGCTGCGGGAACCGGAGGAATTACCACGGGCATGCCGCGACGCACCGGTACCAACGCATCTTTGGGCTGATTGGTCTGGGCGCGCAGCATTACCTCTTGCTGAACGTATTGCACAAAGTCCTGCATCTGGTGCTGCATCTGCTCCATGCGTTCGCGCATGTTCAGGATGATGCCGATGCCGGCGATGTTGACCCCGAGATCGCGCGCCAGCGAAAGAATGAACTCCAGCCGCTTCAGATCGTCTTCCGTGTAGAGGCGCGTGTTGCCTTCGCTGCGCGAAGGCTTCAGCAAACCTTCGCGCTCATACAGGCGCAAGGTCTGCGGATGGATTTCGTACATCTCCGCCACCACGGAGATCATGTAAGCGCCTTTGCCTTTGCGTTTGGTCATTGAGATTCTTTCGCTGCGCTGCGAGCGTGGGGCACCCTGCAAGTGGCGCACGTGGTCGAAAGCTTAATCGTAATCCTCTCTCTCAGATATTCCTCCACGGAACTACACCTTGCTCCACAGCTCGGCCCTGGGGTCTTCCGGATGCAGCTTCTGCAACTGCTGCCACAACTCTTTGGCGCGCACGTCCTGCACCGCCGGCGCTACGATCTTGATTTCGACAATCTGATCGCCGACGCCGCCTTCCCTGGTTGCGCTCTTCACGCCCTTTTCACGCATGCGCAGCTTCTGCCCGCTCGGAGTGCCCGGCGGCACGCGTAACTGCGCCCGGCCGTCGATGGTGGGTACCTCCACTTTGGCTCCCAGGGCAGCCTCCCACGGCATAACGGGCAGCGTGATGTAGATGTCGTCGCCCTCACGCCGGAACACCGGATGCGCATCGATATGCACCACCAGATAAAGATCGCCGGGTGAAGCGCCGCGCATTCCGGGATTGCCTTTGCCTGCAAGCCGTATGCGCTGCCCGTCGCGAGTGCCCGCCTTGATGCGGAACTCAACCGGTTCAGTGACCATCTGCCCGTTCGGATTGGGCCGCTGAATGTTCAACTTGATGCTGCCGCCGCGAATCGCATCCCAGAAGGGTATTGAAACCTGATACTCCAGATCGGTGCCGCCCATCGCGGCTGGTTCTGCCTGGGCCGCACCGCCGGCGCCGAAGATGCTGGAGAGAATGTCGCGGAAACCTGCCGCTCCGCCCGCCGCCGGCTTGTCCGTAGTCGAAGTTGTCGAAGTCGAAATGCACTTCGCGCTGGCCACCGCGTGGATTGCCTCCCGCACCGGGAAAGCCTCCAAACCCGCCAGCGCCGAATCCTGTGCCGCCGCCACGCGCATAAGCCTCGGCGGTTGCCGGGTCGATGTTGTCGGAATAGAAGCCAACCTGATCGTAAATCTTGCGCTTCTTCGGGTCGCTGAGGACGTCGTTGGCCTCCGAGAGAACCTTGAATTTTTCCTCGGCCGTCTTGTTCCCGGGATTCACGTCGGGATGGTACTTGCGCGCGAGCTTGCGGAACGCCTTGCGGATCTCCTCCGGCGAGGCGCTCTTCTTTACCCCGAGAGTCGCGTAGTAATCCTTCTTTTCCGTCGTCGTGGCCATTGATTGCTCGATCCGCCTTCCGTTCTCCTGGTGGAATGATGCTAAATGATCCGCACTTCAGTGAACGGTCTCGTGCCCCTCCTGCTCATCCGCAATAAGGTCAGCCACCGTTGGCCCTGGGCCGTCATCGCCGTCGTCCAGCACAGCCATACCGCTGTATCCATCGGGCGTTGGCTTCAACAGATACCAGCGTCCCACACCTGGATCAAACTTCAAATAGTAATTCTGGCCTTGTACCTGAAACTGCATAGCCTTTTCCTCTTTTCCTACTTGGAAGCGTTCCAAATAAGCGGAAGGGGCGCTCATCACGCCCCGCCCGGTTCCATATCTGTCCGGTCCCACATCTGCTAACTACGGCAGATATGGGGCACCAGCGAGAGATCCTTCGACTCGCCCGCTTGCGCGGGCTCGCTCAGGATGACCGCGGCGGACTCCCGCGGCGCCTAAACGGCGCCGCTCACGCCCGCCAAGCGCGGTCACTTCTTTTCGTCGACATCCACGTACTCGGCGTCGATCACGCCTTCGTCCTTCTTCTGGCCACCCGGAGCGGCGCCTGCACCGTCGCCGGGTTTCGCACCGGCTTCGCCTGCCGGCTGGGCAGGGGCGGACGTAGCCTTGTACATGGCCTCGGCCAATTTGTGCGATGCCGTCTGAAGACGTTCGCGCGCCGTGGTCATGGCCTGCACCTCGCCACCCTCCAGAGCTTTCTTAGCGTCGGCCAACGCGTTCTCGACATCGCCGCGCTCCGAACCGGAGATTTTGTCGCCGTGCTCGCGCAGCATCTTTTCCACCTGGTAAACCATGCCGTCGAGCTGGTTGCGGGTCTCGATCTCTTCGCGCTTGCCTTTGTCCTCGGCTGCGTGCGCCTCGGCTTCCTTGGCCATGCGCTCGATTTCTTCCTTGCTCAGACCGGAAGACGACGTGATGGTGATCTTCTGATCCTTGCTGGTAGCCATGTCCTTGGCCGTAACGTTCAGAATGCCGTTGGCGTCGATGTCGAATGTCACCTCGATTTGCGGCACGCCGCGCGGCGCCATCGGCAGCCCGGTCAAATGGAACTTGCCCAAGGTGCGGTTCTGGCCCGCCATCGGACGCTCGCCCTGCAGGACGTGAATCTCGACGGAGGTCTGGTTGTCAGCCGCGGTCGAGAACGTTTCCGTCTTGCGGGTCGGAATCGTCGTGTTCCGCGGAATCATCGGCGTCGCCACGCCGCCCAGCGTTTCAATCGCCAGCGTCAGCGGAGTAACGTCAAGCAGGAGCAGATCTTTAACCTCGCCCCCGAGCACGCCGCCCTGGATGGCCGCTCCGACGGCAACCACTTCGTCCGGATTGACGCCCTTGTGCGGCTCCTTGTTGAACAGGTTCTTCACCAGGTTCTGGATGAATGGCATGCGCGTCTGCCCGCCAACCAGCACCACCTCGTCAATTTTATCGGCAGTAACGCCCGCGTCCTTCATTGCCTGACGGCAGGGCGCAACCGAACGCTCCACGATGTCACGCACCATCTCTTCCAGCTTGGCGCGCGTCAGGGTCTTGACCAGATGCTTCGGACCAGAGGCATCGGCCGTGATGAACGGCAGATTGATTTCCGTCTGCATGGTGGTCGAGAGTTCGATCTTGGCCCGCTCAGCCGCGTCGCGCAGACGCTGCAGCGCCATCTCATTGCCCTTGCCGCGCAGATCCAGCCCTTCGTCCTTCTTGAACTCTTCAATCAGCCAATCGACCAGACGCTGGTCGAGATTGTCGCCGCCCAAGTGCGTATCGCCATTGGTGGATTTCACCTCGACGACCCCTTCGCCTACCTCAAGGATCGAAATGTCAAAGGTGCCGCCGCCAAAGTCGTAGACCGCGATGGTCTCGTTCTTCTTCTTGTCCAAGCCGTAAGCGAGCGCAGCCGCCGTCGGCTCGTTGATGATTCGCTTGACGTCGAGACCGGCGATCTTGCCGGCATCTTTCGTCGCCTGGCGCTGCGCGTCGTTGAAATAGGCCGGAACCGTGATTACCGCTTCCGTCACCGGCTCGCCCAGATAATCCTCAGCCGACTTCTTCAGCTTTTGCAGAATCATGGCCGAGATCTGCGGCGGGGTGTGTTCCTTGCCCTGCGCCAGTATGGCTACGTGGTCGCCCGACTGCACAACCTTGTAGGGGACCATTTTGATCTCTTCGGTCACTTCATCGAAGCGCCGTCCCATGAAGCGCTTAATGGAGTAAACAGTGTTTTCGGGATTGGTTATGGCCTGCCGCTTGGCGACCTGGCCCACCAGTCGCTCGCCGGTTTTGGTAAACCCCACGACCGAGGGTGTGGTGCGGCCGCCCTCCTCATTGGCGATGACCTTGGGCTCGCCACCCTCCATAACCGCCACGACCGAGTTGGTAGTGCCCAGATCGATGCCTATAATCTTCGCCATTGGAAACCTGCCTCCTGCTGGAAATCGTCTTGTCTAATCGCCTAAAATCGCTCTACTCTGCCCTGATAACAAATTGATGATAGAACTTGAGTCAAAGACTGTCAACTTTTAGATCAATTCCAAAGCAAGTAAGATGCAGAAATTGATGATGCTTGAATTATTTTAATAAGTATATTTATATCTACATCTTAACTTGTTTCTATATCAGCCGACGCGGCATCGGATGAGCGGCTGGCATAGATTTTTGGGCGTTCGCCGGAGAGGACAGGGAAGAGCGGCTAGAAAAGGCTGATTGTTTGCCCCGGTTCCAATCTGGGACCACGCAACGCCAGAATGCCGGAAGATTCGCTCACACATACGGCTTTTCCTCCAGAGATGCCGTCTAAGCGACACATAGGTCTGTGTCGGTCGATCAAGGGCACACGCTATGAAGAAAGCTTTCACCAGCCTCACGCCGCAAGAAGCTTTGCACGTTGCCATCTTCATCGAAGAGCGCAACGCTGAGGTTTACCAGAACTTTGCCGAGATGTTCGCCGAGTTCCGCGACGTGACGTCGCTTGAGATCGCCAGTGTCTTCTGGGACATGGCGACCGAAGAGCGCCAACACAGCACGCTGCTGCAACAGCGCTACCTGGAGCGCTATGGCAACGCATCCTGCGCGCTGACGGAAGACGATGTGCAGGAGCTGATTGAGGTGCCGCGGCTGGAGTCGAGCAATCTCTTCGACGAGTACGACGACCCTGCTAAACCAGGGGCGCGGGAGCGGGCTTTTCAGGTTGCTCTGGCGGCTGAAAACACTGCCCGGAGCTTCTATGCCGAGTTGGCTGGCGTGACCGTCGACTTCCGGCTACGCACTCTATATAGGGAGCTGGCCGAGTACGAAAAAGACCACGTTGAATTCCTGGAGAAGCGAATCGCTCAGAGTTCTTCCAATAAACACAGCCAGAGCTAGCAGGGGCTTGACGTAATCCATAAGAAACGCGCAAGAAGACACCACCCTTCGGCGTCGCACGAGGCGGTCGGGCTTAACGCGTCTTGGTGGCTACTCTTGAGCGCTCTTGGGGTGACATTTGCCGCCACACCGTTTCAAGGTTTCTTTCCGTCCATTCACTGCTTTGGTCGTTGTTGAGCGCCCGCGTCAGCCAGCGATAGGCTTGGACACGGTCTTGCGAAACGCACTTCCCGATCGCGTAAAACACTCCCAGCTTGCTTTGCGCATGGGGGTTTGCCTTTTGCGCCGCCGAGCGCAGCAAAAGCAATCCCTGGCCGCAGTTTTGCGGCACGCCCTGGCCGTAGATGTATATGTCCGCAAGCCTTACTTGCGCGTCGGAATTGCCAAGTGCGGTAGCACGCCATAACAGAGCCCTTGCGACCTCGGGATTCCTGGTCGCCAGCGCCTGCTGGTACTCCGCTTGTCCGGCGGTCAGCTTTGAGGATTGCCGGGCAGAGGGCTTGGGCGCGGCGGGCCGGGGTTTGGCGTTCGCGAGCTGCTTGGGGTTGACTGCCTGGGGTTGGCTTCGAGAATCGGGCGCTTGCCTGGGTTCCACCACCTGGGTCTGTCCGGTGCTGTCGCCGCGTTCGCCTTTCGCAGCAGCATTCAATGTGGTGGAGTCTGGCGGTAAGTTGCCAGCGGAAGGCGCGGGCGATTCTGGAGCAGGAGGCTCCGTCGTTGGCTTGGGCACTCCCGCGCTGGCTTCCCCGCCAGGCACTTGCGCCGGACGCGTGGGAGGCTGCTCGACGACGATATCGGGAGCGGCCTTTGGGTTGGACGCGGGACTGGCGTTCGCGCTCGACGGCTCGGTGCTCTTGGCTGATGAGTCGGTCTTGCCTGTCCTCAGACGCTGTATGTAAGTCGCGCCAACCCGCGCATAGCCAGAGGCGGTGTCATAAACCCGAGAGGCTGCGCCACTAACCAATGACCAGTGCATGCTTGCCACCACGACAAGCGCCGCGATGAAGCCGATGGCGGCGACCACTGCGGCATAGCGTGGCCATCTTCTGGCCTTCGGCTCGTCCTCGGGCTCCAGGGTTTCAGCGTCGCCGCTCAGCCCCAGAAAAGAAGGCCCGGAAAGGCTGCCGGACTCGACGTTATGCGCCGGCGTGAAATCGAGAAAGTGGCTTAAATCCTTTTCGCTGTCGGGTGGGGTCGAGCCGGGAGAAGAAGCTGGCACGTCGGCTGGCGAAGTCAACGATTCAACCCCACTGCGCGCAAAATCAGCGTTTGATTCCGGCTGGCGGCCAGTTTCGCCCACCACTGCGGGGTTCCACAAATCCTCTGGTGCCGACTCTTCGTGTCCGGTCGGTGCCGGCGCTTCGGGCTCATCGATCGAAGCAGCGCCCCAGACTGCCTGCATGGCTTGGCGAACCACATCGGGAGTTTGGCGACGGCGATCCATTCCCGGCTCGGCCAGCAACGGAAGCCCGTTGTCGTAGTCGATGACCTCTTTCGGCAGCGGTTCAACTGTCCTTGGACGAGAGGCTGCCTGGTCGGCATCGCCGTTCGCCCCGCGCCGAGGGATGATCACATCCTGCAAGGGGAAGGGCGGGCGGGCGGGCGCAAGGTCGCGCAGCGGTGTTCCACACTGGCCGCAAAACCGGCTCCTATCGGGATTCTCGTCGTGACAGGCTGGACAAAGCAACAGAGCCCTCCGCACTCGCCAAAGACCGGCTTCTGACTATCGAACTCGTCGAGAAGCCAGCTTGTGACCTCTTCTGTGAGGCCCGTGGCAGGTGCTAAGAAATTGGATGCGGTAGCACGGGCGTGTGCTGCTGCGGACGGAGATGGAGCGCTTCAGTCAGGAGAGTAGCTGGAGAAACTGTGCCTCAGAGACTTCCGCCCGCCTCTGCTTGCGCGACCGAAGCCGCTCGTGAAGCCTGCCGCGAACTGTAACGCTTGAGAACCGCTACGAAAACCCTGTAGCCAAGCAAAGCCGCGAGCACCAAGGCGTAGATCATCGGCTGGCGGATGTCCTTCTTCACCAGCCAGACAAAATGAATGACTCCCGCTATCGCGGCGCAATAGACCAGACGATGAAGCTGCTGCCAGCGCCGTCCTCCAAGCCGCCGTATGGCGCTCTGAGTCGAGGTTAGAGCAAGTGGCACGAGTAGCAGGAACGCGGCGCTTCCCATGGTGATAAACGGGCGTTTGACAACGTCCTTCAACATCGCGGGGAAATTGAAAAACTGATCGAGCCACACGTAGGTGAGCATGTGCAGCACCGCATAGAAAAATGCGAAGAGACCGAGCATGCGGCGGTACTGGATGAGCCACAGTTGGCCCGTAACTCGCCTGAAAGGAGTGATGGCAAGCGTGACCAGCAGCAAGTTCAGCGTCCAGAGTCCGGTCTGGTGGGTAATCTTTGCAATCGGGTTGGCGCCCAGCTCGCCGAGCAATCCCAGCACAAACAGCCGAAGCAGCGGGACGAGAGCCAGGGTAAAGACGATCGGTTTCAAAATACGGTTTCGCATTTTCGCTATGGTCGCATTGTCAGCGGTAGACAGCGCGCTGCGTTCAGACACTCACCACCTCTATTGGATGCGTGCTGGCGGCGTTCAGAACCACTTCCGCAGGTCCATGCCGGCATAGAGGCTTGCCACCTGGTCTCCGTAGCCGTTGAACATCAGTGTCGGCTGCTTTGAGAAGCTCCCGAAGAACGACCCGGTGAGACGGCGCTCGCTCGCCTGGCTCCATCGCGGGTGATCGACCTGCGGGTTCACGTTGGAATAGAAGCCGTACTCGTTGGGCGCAGCTTTGTTCCATGCGGTCTTCGGCATGTAGTCCACGAACTTGATCTTGACGATGGACTTGGCGCTCTTGAAGCCATATTTCCAGGGAACCACCAGCCGTATGGGCGCGCCGTCCTGGTTGGGCAGTGTCTCGCCGTAAAGCCCTACCGCAAGGATTGTCAGCGGGTTCATCGCCTCGTCGAGCCGCAAGCCCTCGACATACGGCCAGTCGAGCACCGCACGCTTTTGGCCGGGCATCTGGCTGGGCCGCAGAACCGAGGTGAACTCGATGAACTGCGCCTTGGAAGTGGGCTCAACCTGCTTGATCAGCGCGCTCAACGGAAACCCTGTCCACGGAATCACCATCGACCAGCCTTCGACACACCGCAGGCGGTAAATGCGCTCTTCCAATGGGGCGATTTTGAGCAGCGCGTCCATATCGTAGGTCTTCGGCTTTTGCACCATGCCTTCGACGGAGACGCTCCAGGGCAGCGGCTGAAACGAGCCTGCCAACTGTGCCGGCCCATCTTTGTCGGTGGAGAACTCGTAAAAGTTGTTGTAGTGCGTCACGTCCTTCAGCGGAGTCAGCTTTTCGCTGGTGCTGTATCCGCTCTTCTGGAACCGCAGCTTGCTCTCCGCCTGCGCCGCTTCCGGGGCGAATACCTGGTGGAGTTTGTGGCCGGCCAGTGCCGCCGCTCCCAAGGCCAGCGAACCCTTCATGAAGTTCCGCCGGTTCAGGTAGACCGACTTCGGGGTAATTTCGGAACTCGCAACCTCGGAAGATTTTCGGATCACCATCGCTTGCAGCCTCCACTTACAATCAGATTCGCTTACAGCGAAAATGTTTCAAAGAGAATTCGTTAGAGCGGTTTATTTCTGGGCCTCACTAACTGTACGAACGGGCGCGACGAATGGATTGCAGTGACGCTAGCCGACCTCGCTCAGACGCCGCGTTCAGATTAATGCAGATCCTTCGCTGCGCTCAGGATTTCGGCGCCGGGCTCCCGCTTCGCCTCACGCCCGGCAAGCGCCTCAGCTCTCAAATGCTAGCGTGAGCAACGTTTTCTGCTCCATGGCGTGGGCCTTGGCCGAACCGGTTGCCGGACTGGCCGCCGCCGCCCGCTTCACCGAGCGCACCGGATGCTTGGTGATGGTGCGGCGAAGGCGCGGTATGACAAACCAAAGTGCGCCCATGTTCGCCGGCTCTTCCTGCACCCAGACGATCTCGCTGGCATGGGCGTAGCGCTTCATCAACTCCGCGATCTCAGCTTCCGGAAAAGGATAAAGCTGATCGACCAGGACGATGGCCGTCTCCTGGTCATTGCGGCGCTTGCGTTCGTTCTTCAACTCGTGGCCGATTTTGCCGCTGCACAGCAGGATGCGCTTTGGATCGGGCACCTGCTCATCCGGGATCACCAGTTCAAAGCGCCCGCCGGTAAACGCTTCGAGCGGGCTCATCGCCTCGGGATTTCGCAGCATGCTCTTGGGTGTGAAGCATACCAGCGGCTTGCGCCATGCGCGCATGGCCTGGCGGCGCAGCAGATGGAAATATTGCGCCGCGCTGGAAGGCTGGCACACCTGCATGTTGTCGCGGGCGCAGAGTTGCAGATAACGCTCGATGCGGGCGCTGGAATGCTCCGGTCCCTGGCCTTCATAACCGTGCGGCAACAGCATGACCAACCCGGTGAGCAGGCCCCACTTTTCTTCTCCGGCGCTGATGAACTGGTCGATGATGATTTGCGCGCCATTGGCGAAATCGCCGAATTGCGCCTCCCACATCACCAGCGCCTCGGGATAGTCGCGGCTGTACCCGTATTCAAACCCCAGCACAGCAGCCTCGGAAAGCTCGGAGTTATAAATCTCCACCCGCGCCTGCTCCGCTGAGAGATGACAGAGCGGAACGTATTCGTGCTCGTCTTCCACGTCGATCAGGCACGAGTGGCGATGATTGAAGGTGCCACGACGACTGTCCTGGCCGCTGAGACGGATCGGAGTCCCCTGCGTGGCAAGCGACGCGAAGGCCAGTGCTTCGGCCATGCCATAGTCGATTGGGAGTTTGCCCTTGGCCATTTCGAGCCGCTGCTCCAGCAACTTCTTGACCTTGGGATGGATGTGGAAGTCCGGCGGATATTGCGTGAGCTTCTGCCCCAGTCGAGCTATCTCCTCGGCGTCGATCGCGGTCTTCACCTCCAGGGCGGGCGAGTAAAGACCTCCCTGGTAGGCATCCCAATAGCTCGGCAGAGTGTAAAGCAGGGGCTTCTTCTTCATCTGCTGCGCCTGCTTCTTGGCGTCCTGCATCATGGTGCGCATCTGCTCGACCTGCGGAGCGGCATCAACTCCGATGCGATGTGCGTAGATTTCGTAAAGCGGAGGATGTTCCTTGATCTTGCGATAGACGATGGGTTGCGTGATCGTCGGGTCATCGACTTCGCTGTGGCCGTGCCGCCGATAGCCAATGAGGTCGATCACCACATCGGACGCAAACTGATAGCGGTATTCCACCGCCCAGCGCGCGACGCGAACCACCGCGTCCGGGTCTTCCGCGTTCACGTGGAAAATCGGAATCGGCAAGCGCCTCGACATATCGGAGGCAAAGTGCGTGGAGCACGCCTCAGAGGGGTTGGCCGTGAAGCCGATCAGGTTATTAACGATGATGTTGACGGTGCCGCCGACCGTGTAACCGCGCAGGTAACTCAGGTTGAGCGTTTCGGCCCAGACGCCTTGGCCGGCATAAGCCGCATCGCCGTGCATGATGAGCGGAAATGTCTTTTGCTTGCCGGTTTTGCCGTCGCGCACTTGGTGCGCCCGCACACGGCCCAGGCAAACCGGGTCCACGGCTTCCAGATGACTTGGGTTCGAAACCAAATGCATGCGAACCGGACGGCCGTTGATCTCCCGTACGTTGGTCGCGCCCTGGTGATACTTCACGTCTCCGCCGCCGAGCGTGCTGCGTGGGTCTACATCTTCAAAGCCGGCGAAAATATCGACTGCCTGCCGTCCCACGGTATGCGCCACCACGTTGAGGCGTCCACGATGGGGCATGGCCATCACGCATTCGTCGGCGCCATGATCCACGGCCGCTTGCAGCGCCTCCTCCAGCAACGGAATCAGCGAGGTCTCACCCTCCAGCGAGAAACGTTTGGTTCCGATATAAAGCGTTTGCAACATCTGCTCAAAAACGTCGGCCTTGATCAGCTCCGTCAGGATGCGCTCGCGATCGACCGGCTCGGGATCGGCCTCCATGCGCTGCTGCACCCAGTTCCGCCGCTCCGGGTCGGGCATGTGCATGAATTCCGCACCCACGGTGCCGCAGTAAATGCGTCGCGCCTCGTCGGCCGCCGGACCCGCCAGGTTCAGCTCCGGATGCTCTTCTCCGACAAAATGTCCGAGCGGGTCCAGATCCGCCCGCACGTAGCCCCAACGCCGAAACGCGTCGAAAATTTTGTCTCGCTGTTCGCTCGCAGAACCAACTATCTCAGGGGATGAGATCACGTGAGCCAATGGAGTGCTCCTCTGAAACTTAGATGTATTTGAGAATCGGGCCGGAACTGCTACACCCTATACCCAGATCTGCCAAACCCGGGCAGATATGGGGCACCAAGCCCAGACAATATGGCCACCCACCAGATTAGGGTAGTCCGGCAGTGCCGCCGGAGGCAAACAGGGCAGCACGTTTTTCGCCCGTACAGGTGTATTGGATGCGGCAGAGGCCGCGTTTGGCGCGAAGGGCGGGCACCTGTTGTTGGGGCACCGCCCTGCAGGTTACTTAGGTTACGTTGTGGGTTCGAAACAATCCGCCTAAGCTGTATTCCGTAGGCCAGGACACGTGTTCTCGGTCAGTGGCGGCAAGCGTCCGGGAATGAGTTCGTCCGGAATATTTGAGGACGAGAAGACTGAATGCGGCGAGTGGGTCATATCGAAAGTTGGATGGTCGCGAGTGTTTGCGTCCTCGTCCTGTTTGCGTCCGTTGGCGCGCATGGACAGAGCGTGACGCTGTCGTTTTCGGCGCAGGTGCAGCCTTCGATCAGTCTGGTTTTCAATAACTATCCCGGCGCCTGCACGCTGAGCAACGCGGGCACGAACAATGTTGGGCTCTATCTGGGCTGGGGCACGCAGCCAGCCCAGGGGCAACACGGTGGGTGCGGCCAGTACACGGTAATCGACGGATCGACCTACCAGTTGAGCAGTGCGCTTTATCTGGAGGTGGATACCTCCAATTCACCGAGCACGCAATATGATTTGCGCGTCTGGGTGTCGAGCACGATTCCGGGGAAGGTGTCGCTTTGGCTGTCGGGAACGCAGTTGGGCACTACGCGACCCGCCGCGGCTTTGCAGACGAATGCGTACGGCAGCAGCGTCCAGACCTTTGCAACGCAAATCAGCAAGCAGGTGCCGGATGGAATGGTATCTCCTACGGTACAGTTCGAGGCGACCGCGAGGTGAGCATGAGCAGGAACAGGAGACAATTCGGGTGTCTGGCGGCCGGAATCGTGTTCCTCCTGCTGTTTCCAATTCTGAGCCAGGGTCAATTGGTGGCGACCGGGGTGATCAATGGGTCCGTGGATCACAGGGGCGGAATCGTGCTGATGTTCATGTCGGACAGCAACGGCGTCAGTCTGACGTCGCCGTCGACACCCAATGCTGGGCTGAACTTTGGGAATGTGTCGATGTTTGGGACGCTCGCAACCGGGGTAAGCAGGAGCACCACCGCAAACTCCTTCACGGTGAGCACGCCGGTAGATGTGTACGTCGATTTGGGCGGCGTGAGTTCCACCAGCTTCAATTTGAGCGCGTCACTGGCTTCAGCGGCGGGCGCTTTGACGTATCAGTTGGGGGCCAAGACGCTAAGCACGACATCGCAGATCATCTCGCAGAACGATGCACGCTACTCGACGGCGGTTCCGTACACGCTGGCGATCACTATGCCAAACACGGTTGCCGCCGGGGCGATCGCCAATACCATCAACGTGACCGCAGTGGCAAACTAAGCTCCAAAACAAAAGAGTTTCATGGTGGGAAAAGCAGGGAGCGGCCACACTCTCTGCTTTATTTCAGCACGCGCAAACAGCAGATCCTTCGCTACGCTCAGGATGACACCCCTAGGGCGGTACTACAGGACGGCGCTGCAGAAAGAAACTGCCCCACGTTACCCCAACAGCGGGGCGGAGCGTGGGGCAGCGGTGCATCAATGACAAAACTACCCCACTCAAGCCAACAGCGGGCTTGAATGGGCCACCTGTCGATTCTCTGACGAAGAGAAAGATTCAGCCACCTGGAAGCGAGGCTACGGCCCACCATGCGCGACGTTGACCCGTCCCCGAGCGCGTGTTAAGGTACAAAGTTCTACCGCTCAAGACATTTTGCGTGTGAGGGTTTTCATGGCTCTCAGCTCTGAGGCTGCATCCGTTCGCAAGACCGCCCTCAACGCCGTACACCGGCAGATGGGCGCGAAGATGGTCGAGTTCAACGGTTGGGACATGCCGGTCGAGTATCCCAAAGCCGGCGGACTCGTGGCCGAGCACCTGGCGGTCCGCAACAGCGTAGGTATCTTTGACGTCAGTCACATGGGCGACATCCGGGTTGCCGGTCCAGACGCCTTGCCGGCGATCCAGAAGATGACCATGAACGACGCCTCGCGGCTGGTCATCGGCCAGGCGCACTACTCGGCGCTGCTGTATCCGGAGGGGACGTTCGTCGACGACGTTATCGTCCATCGCATGGGCGAAGACGACTTTCTGCTGGTCATCAACGCCGGCAACAACGCCAAGGATTACGATTGGGTGCAGCGGCAGGCAAAAGGGTTCAACTGCGCGGTCGAAAACCTGAGCGACAACTTCACCCAGATCGCCATCCAGGGGCCGAACGCCGTCAAGGTCTTGCAGAAGCTGACCGACGCGGATCTTTCGCAAGGTGAAGTTTTACTGGTTTACCTACGGAAAAGTGTGCGGCCTTCCGAACATGCTGATTGCGCGCACCGGCTACACCGCCGAAGACGGTTTTGAGATTTACATTCCTTCCGATGCCGAGACCAGCGCCCGGGTGTGGAACGAGATTCTGGCGGCGGGCAGGGAATTCAACCTGCTGGCCTGCGGACTCGGGGCGCGCAACACGCTGCGGTTGGAAGGCGCTCTGTCGCTCTACGGACACGAAATCTCCGACAGCATTACCGCCTGGGAGGCCCGGCTGGATCGATTCCTGAAGATGGAGAAGGGCGATTTCACCGGACGCCCCGCGCTTGAAAAACAGAAAGCGGAAGGTCTCAAGCGCATTCTGGTCGGACTGGAACCCATCGAGCGCGGCATTCCCCGCGACGGCTACAAGGTATTCGATCTGGCGGGCGGCGAGATCGGTTTTGTCACCAGCGGTTCGCCCGCACCGTTTCTCAAGAAGAATGTGTCACTCGCCTATGTGCCGGTCGCCGCTGTCGGCCCCCGGCAGCGAGGTTGCGGTGGAAATTCGTGGACAAAAAGTGAAGTGCAAGGTCATTCCGACGCCGTTTTATAAGCGCCCGAAAGCGGAAAGCAAGAAGGCTTAGCCGGTTGCGGAGGTATAGCCCGGAAAAGAGCCGGGCGTTAATGCCCGGCGGTGATCGTAGGGATACGCCGACTCGGGAATTGCTCCAGCAGTGTTGCACCGCGGAGCGCAATCCGGCGCTTGATCGGGATAGATGCTTTGAGGGCTTCCGCCCTGTTGTATACGCCATTTCAGGGAGAGAGCAGGCATGGCTTACCCAGCCGATTTTAAGTACACAAAAGAGCACGAGTGGATCAAGGTTGATGGCGCCGCAGCCACCATTGGCATTACCGATCACGCCCAGAATTCGCTGGGAGACATCGTGTTCGTCGAGCTTCCCAAGCCTGGCACGGAGATTGAACAGGGCAAGGCGTTTGGCACGGTCGAGTCGGTGAAGGCCGTCTCCGATCTTTACGCGCCCGTCAGCGGTACCGTGACCGAGATCAACCAGGAACTGGCCACCGCGCCGGAAAAGGTCAACCAGGACGCGCACGCGGCCTGGATGGTTAAGATCACGGTCAAGAGCCCCGCCGAGTTGAATGCACTGCTGTCGACCGCCGACTACGAGAAATTCGTCGCCGAAGAGCACTGATTTCCGCGGGGTCTCCGGCCGGATGCCGCGTGCGCATCCGGTGAGGCTGTCCTGAAACCGGTGCAGCCGGATTCGGGACCAAAAAATTAATCGGAATTGGCCAGCCGGTCGTGGCAGGCAATTCCTTTCCGGCGGCGAACGGATCTCGCCATCGGGCCTGCGGCAAGTGCGCTGGTTGCGCGTGCCGGGCCCGGTGGCGGTCGTGCTCAGCCGCCGAGACAGGCAGCAAAACTCAATGCGCTATCTTCCAAACTCCAATCATGATCGCGAACTGATGCTGCGCGCGGTCGGCGTGCGCTCGATCGATGAGTTGTTCGCGCCGATCCCGGAACAATTCCGCCTCAAGCGCGACCTGAAGATTCCGCCGCAGAAGTCGGAATCGGAAATCGTCGAGTGGTTTCGCGCCCGGGCAGCGGAGACTGGCCATGGCTATGCCATGTTCCTTGGGGCCGGCGCCTATAACCACTACCGCCCGGTGGTGATCGACGCGCTGATTTCACGCGGCGAGTTCTTTACCGCCTACACGCCGTATCAGCCGGAAATCGCGCAGGGAACGCTGCAGTCGATCTTCGAGTTCCAGACCATGATCTGCGAGCTGACGGGCATGGAAGTCGCCAACGCCTCCATGTACGACGGTTCGACCGCATCGGCCGAGGCGCTGATGATGGCGATGCGCGTGACCGGACGCGGCTCGTCGCTGGTGGCGCGCAGCGTGCATCCGGAGTACCGCGAGGTGATCCGCACCTATGCCAGGTACCAGGGTTTGCCGGTGAGGGAAGTCGGCTTTGGCGATAACGGACGCGTCGATTTGGCCGCTCTGAAAAAGGCGCTCACGCCCGAAGTCGCGTGCCTGCTCATCCAGTCGCCGAACTTCTTCGGCACCATCGAAGATGTCGCCGAGCTGGCCGAGATGGTGCATAAGAACGGATCGCTGCTGGTGGTCTCCATCGCCGAAGCGCTTTCGCTGGGCGTGGTGAAGCCGCCGGTCGAGGCCGACATCGTCGCCATGGAGGCGCAATCGTTCGGCATTCCGATGGGCTTCGGCGGCCCTTATGCCGGCGTCATCGGCACCAAGGAACGTTTCGTTCGCCAGATTCCGGGCCGTCTCGTCGGCGAAACCCGCGACAAGAACGGCAAGCGCGGATTCGTGCTGACGCTTTCCACCCGCGAGCAGCACATCCGGCGTGAAAAAGCGACTTCCAACATCTGCACCAACCAGGCGCTGATCGCGCTCATGGCGAACATCTTCATGTGCATTTATGGCCGCCAGGGCATCAAGGAGCTGGCCAAACAAAACCTGGCGAAGGCCGCCTACGCCCGGCAGCAGTTCGCCAAAGGCACGGCAAGATTCTGTTCGAGGGCGCGCCGCGATTCAATGAATTCGTCGTACAGACGAAAGAGGACCCCTACGTCATCTCCCACCGGCTGGCCGACAAGCAGATCATTGCCGGCTTTCCGCTCATCAAGTTTTACCCCGAGCTGGGCAATGCCGCCGTCTGGTGCTGCACGGAGTTGAATACGCGAGCGCAAATCGATCTCGCCAGCGGGGAGGTGCGCTAATGGGGAACGACAAGATCACCAAAGCTACCACGCACATCAGCCAGAATGAAGGGCTGATCTTCGAGAAGTCGTCGCCGGGGAAGAAAGCCTATCGCCTGGCGCCGCTCGACGTTCCTGAAGTCGACGAAAAGGAATTGCTCGGCAAGGCCGCGCGCCAGGACCTTGGCAATCTGCCGGAGGTGAGCGAGGTGGAAGTGATTCGCCACTTCACCCGCATGTCCACCTGGAATTACGCGGTCGACCACGGCATGTATCCGCTGGGCTCCTGCACCATGAAGTACAACCCGCGGGTGAACGAGTTCGTCGCGCGGCTTGACGGACTGGCCAACGCGCACCCTTATCAGCCGGAGAAAGCCTCGCAGGGCGCACTGCGAATTTTGAAGGCGCTCTCCGAGCAGCTCATCGAAATCACCGGCATGGACGCCATCACGCTGCAACCCGCGGCGGGAGCGCACGGCGAGCTTACCGGCATTATGCTGATGCGCGCCTGTCTGGAGTCGAGGGGAGACGCGCGCAAGAAGATCCTGATCCCCGATTCCGCGCACGGCACCAATCCGGCGACCGCGGCCATGGCCGGCTACCAGGTCGAAAATCTCAGGTCCAACCAGCAAGGCCAGGTCGAGCTCTCGGCGCTTGAGGCGCAGATGAACCAGGACGTAGCCGGGCTGATGCTGACGAATCCGAACACGCTCGGCGTCTTCGATCAGCAGATCGGCAAGATCGCCGAGATCGTGCACGCCAAAGGCGGCCTGCTGTACATGGACGGCGCCAACATGAACGCGCTGGTCGGCAAGACGCGCCCCGGCGACTTCGGCGTCGACGTCATGCACCTGAACCTGCACAAGACTTTCTCCACCCCGCACGGCGGCGGCGGCCCGGGTTCCGGGCCGGTGGCCTGCAAGAAATTCATGGAGCCCTTTCTGCCGGTTCCGGTGGTCATCGAGCGCGCGGATGGCACGCTCGGCTTCGAGTACAACCGCCCGCAATCCATCGGCCGCGTGCGCATGTTCTACGGCAACTTCGGCATGCTGATTCGGGCGCTGGCCTACATCATGGCCAACGGTCCCGACGGCCTGCGGCAGACCACCGAAGACGCCGTGCTCAACGCCAACTACATCCGCAAGCAACTGGAATCCAGTTACGACCTGCCCTACAAGACGCCAAGCATGCACGAAGTGGTGTTCAGCGACAAGCTGCAACAGCAATACGGCGTCAAGACCGGGGACATCGCCAAGCGCCTCATCGACTACGGCTTCCATCCGTATACGGTGTCGTTCCCGATGGTGGTACACGGCGCGCTGATGATCGAGCCGACCGAGAGCGAATCGAAAGAGGAGCTCGACTTCTTCATCGACGCCATGAAGGCCATCGCCGAGGAGTGCGAGAAAGAGCCGCAGACGGTGCTGAACGCGCCGCACAACACGCGCGTCTCGCGCTTCGACGAAGTGATGGCGGCCCGCAAGCCGGTGCTGCGCTGGAAGCCGCAACAGGCGAAAACGGCGGCGGAATAGAGCGCAGGCGCAGCTGAGCAGGCTGATGAAAAACTATTCTCCGAGGTGTCATCCTGAGCGTAGCGAAGGATCTATGCATTACGAATCAAATACATAGATTCTTCGCTCGCCACGCTCGCTCAGAATGACACTTCAGAAATTTCTTCCCGAACTTCCGGGACGCTTCACTAGAGTGCCCAGGTTAGCGCCGAAAAACCAAATTAGCCTTTCGCTACACCCGGCACCAGCCAACCAAGCTGCGCGGTTTGTCTCAAAAGAGTTTCTTGGCGGCGCGGAACCTGGGGTCCGAAAATCGCTCACAGTAGTATAATCCGAGCGGTTCAGAGCTGAAGAAAGATTCCGGTTGAGGCAATACACGCTCGTTTCTCGCTGTTTCTAGTAAGAGGCAGTTTCGATTCAGGAAAGGAAGTGTGGTTATGCGTGCGTTAGGACGATTAACGATATTTCTCTCGCTGTTCATCGTTTTCACCTGCGGCTGCAAGTCACAAACGCAGGGACCAATTCCGCTGACCACCATCAATGCTCCCCAGGGGGGAGGATTCGCTATGGGGTGGTGGCTGGAGCTACCACCCAAGGGGCAGCGATAACCAAGTTGCTGAGCACAATACATACCGACTGCGGCGAGAAACCGCAAATTGGAAAACCCTTCCAGTTTCGGGGAAGCAATTCAGTCGGGGTGTTCTTCACGGTGACGGACCACCCGGACGGAAACATTCCGTTGGCGGGTTTGGTGATTGCCAATGCAACCGCGTCCAACAAGATCGACGGGGCAATGCTCTTTGACGAAGCGTCACGCTTCGGGAGTACGGTGAACCCGCTGCTCCAGCAACTGTCCGGCCTCTGGAGTCAGGGTGCTGCGCCGGCGACTTCTGGTGCGAAGGCAGGGGTGAGCCCCGCGCCGGCGGCTGCTACCGGTGCCGTGGGCGGGATGCGAAAGGTTTCGCTGCCCGACGGCACCGCCAGTGTGAGCATGCCCGCCGATTGGAAGGTCGATCCTCACATCGGAGGCGGAACCATGCTCCTCAACGGCCCCCATGGGGAAGCGGCTGTCCTCGACAATATGTTCTTGGCGACAGACCCAAGCTCGCTGAGGAATGGCATCAAGCCTCTCAAGGGACAGATTGTCTATCCGAGCAACTTCGACTTGGTGAAGTCGTTCGCGGATATCACTCAGCTATTTCGCAAGTCGAAGGGCTTGGGTCCAGCTCCGGTCAAGTTCGACAACGTGGAGCAGGTTGCCCCGCCGCAGGACGATGAGGTCCAGGGCGAGCGTTGCGCTCAGGCTACCGGCCAGGCTGATCCCGATGGCAAGGGCATGCAGGGCATGTTCAGGGTGATCTGCGTAAGGCCCGGGCAGTACGGGAACTACAGCTTCCTTGACTCCGTTGTACAGTTCCCTCTCTCCGAAGCCGGCCAGATGAATGCGATAGCTCCAGCCATCATCAGCAGCTACCAGGTGAACATGGCGCTGATCACGCAGAGAGCCAATGCGCAATCCGCTCCGTTTATTGCTCATCTGAAGCAGGTGGATGCGCAACAGCGGCAGGCAAACCAGGCATTCACGGCGAATGCCATCAACAACATTCACGCCATCGGTGCTTCGGCCACAGCCCGGATGAACGCGACTGAGGCAGCCAACAGCGCCGAGCAGGCCTCCTGGAACGCCGGTCAGAAAGCCAACGCGCAAGAACGCTCGGGCTTCAGCAACTATCTGCTGGACAAAACGTGGTGCAGAACAACAACACTGGCGGGCACTCGACGCAATGGAACTCAGCTGCGGATGCGATGGTGAAGTCGAATCCGAACAAGTACTCGTACGTGAGTAACTCAAACTTAATTCCAGGGAAGGATTTTTGATTCTGAATAGGGCGACGGATTCACTCGCAGGTGACTACTTGCCCTCCACCTGCCGGGTCTCTTCGGTGCGATCCTTGCTTTGGTCAGCCTGGGCGAAGGCTTCATTGCGGGGGATTTGTAAATCCAACTCCCCGATCGGCGCCACCTGGGCGCTTCCTTGTACCAAAGTCAACTTGAGAACGTGTCCGCCGTGTTGGCGATCTTCGGTGAGGTAGTGCCAATGATAGCCCGGAACGCTAATGCCTTTGCTGAAGGCAGGACTTCGAATGCCGATCAGGATTCCTCGTGTCGTGGGGTAGTCATGAATCGATTGAGTCTTGATGACCTCAGCCAGCGGTTTGTAGGGCTTGTCCTGGGGGGCGACCGCGCGCACCGACACGTCGCGAAATACGCCGTCGATCCGAATGGCATAGAACAAGTTGAGGTTCTGCAAGCGCGCGTCCAGCCACTTCTCGAGTTCCAGTAGAGGGAGAGCAGCTTCGGACTTGATGGTCTGGGTGGGATGGAAATGGGTTACGTATGCGAGCGGCGTCTTTTCCAGCGGTCCGGCAATGACTACCGAGCCGTCGGCCTTGGCGTGATAGAAGACGCCATCGATGGCAAGCATCTCGCCGTCGAGCCGGTTGTAGGTTCCAATCCCGAAATCGCCCTTGGCGCTGAGTTCCCGAATCGTCAGGTCGCCGTCGTAAGTCCCCGCCAGCAGTGCGTCAATCGTCGAATAGGTATACAGGGTGGAAGTGGTCTGTGCGCTCGCCTGCCATCCTGCAACCGAAATCGCCAGCACCAGCAGCATCAGCCGCGCGGCTGACCTACCGTAAAGTCTCATAATTATTGTCCTTGGATCGCCCAAGATGACACTCATGAAGGCGGGGACAAAAGCAACTACCCCACTCAAGCCAACCGCGGGCTTGAATGGGGCACCCGGCGATGATATCAAGTGCCAACTCTGAAACCGCTCTAGAAGCTAACCTTTCGTATGACGTTGTTGCCCGCGTCGTCGATGTACAAGGTTCCCGAAGAATCGAAGGCGAGTGCATTGGGGGAGAGCAGTTCAGCTCTGGTGGCCGAACTGCCGTCGCCGCCGAAGCCTGCCGTGCCGTTGCCGACCACGGTCGAGATGTTACCGCCGGCGACCTTGCGGATGATATTGTTGCCGGTATCGGCGATGTAGATGTTTCCGGAGGAGTCGACCGCTACCCCCTGGGGATTATTCAGTTGCGCGCTGGTGGCTGGGCCGGCATTGTTGCAGTTGGTGCTGGTCTGGCACCCGCCTCCGGAGGTGTTGTTTCCAGCGACGGTGGTGATGTTGCCGCCAGAAACCTCACGGATCACAATGTTTGCTGTATCGGCGATGTAGAGGTTCCCGGAGGAGTCCACCGCCACGGACTGCGGACGATTCAAGTTCGCGCTCGTCGCCAGCCCGCCATCGCCGCTGTAACTGCCGACCGCGGGGGGCCGGGTTCCCGCCACGGTGGTAATCACGCCCGTCGAGAGAACGATCTTACGGATGACGTTGTTGCCCGTGTCGGCGATGTAAAGGAGGTTTCCGGAGGAGTCCAGCGCCACGGCCAGGGGGCCATTCAGCATTGCGCCTGGCCGGTGGCGGCGCCGTTGTCTCCGGCAAATCCCGCAGTGCCGGTTCCTGCAATCGTGGAGATCACTTGAGTGGTGGCGGTGACCTTACGGATGACGTTGTTGCCCGTGTCGGCGATGAAGAGGTTTCCAGCGGAATCCATGGCCACGCCCTGCGGGAAACTCAGTTTCGCGCTCGTCGCGAGGCCGCCATCTCCGCTATATCCATTCGAGCTGAGGGTGCCCGCAATCGAGGTCATCAGGCCAGTGGAACGGTTAGCTTCGCGGATGACATGGTGACCTGAGTCGGCTATGAAGACATTACGCGAGGAATCCACGGCGAGCCCTCGCGAGTTGCTCAAACCACCCACCGTGCTTGTGATCGAGCTGATGCCATTGCCCGACGACCCGCAACCCGCCAGCAACAAACCAGCGACAAGCAGGACAAGCAAAAGAACGATTGGCAGCTTCCGGACAATCCGGGATGGGCTGGAAAACTCCATGACGACCTCCTGGAAGAGGTAATTGAATTCGTTGTGCTATCTGTTCCAGAGACTTCCAGCATACACCACGGCGGACGGCAGTCCGGCAGCGCCCGGGATGGAAAACTGTCTTCGAAGTGTCATCCTGAGCGCAGCGAAGGATCTATGAATTACGAATCAAATACATAGATTCTTCGCTCGCTACGCTCTCTCAGAATGACACTTCAGCAGTTTATTCCCAAACTTCTGGGACGCTACACTGGAATTCCAGGTTAGCGCGTCGCGGAACCTGTGGCACCCGGCGCCCGCACGGGAAGCCGTAACGTGCATAGAGACGCTCGCCATGGACAACGCGGCCGCGCGGCGGCCTCGCGGCGAGTGGCGCTCAGGCTGGCATCAACCGAGGCGATCAGTGGCCCGCGTGCTGCTTCTTCCAGTTCTTGGTCGCCTTCTTTTGCGATTTCATGTTCTTCTTGTTGCGCCTTCTTTTGATGCTTCAGGGTCTTCTTGTACGCCTTCTGCGAGTTCTTCGTCGCCTTGTGGTGCGCGGGCGAGTCGGCATGGACAACGGGCGGAACCGAAAGCGCCAGACCGAGAAGGACAAACAGGATAAAGGCTGTAATTTTCTTCACGTGCTCTCCAGGGAACAAACTCTTCTGCCCCAACACGCGCAACTGGGGCGCGTGCCGGGGACACTTGCGGAATTTTACAACGAGAGCTGCCGGATCAAAGAAACATTCCCGTCCGCGCCGGGTACGTTTCGGGTACCTGGCTGCCGGACGAAAAAGGCGCCTGGTTGAGCCCTCAATCGCGGGCTACAGAACGTATTTGCCCGCCTCGAGAGTTCGGGCCGCAACCTGTTCCTGCAAGGCGATAACGTTGGCGGGCTCATGTTTTGCCAGCCGCCGCAGGATCGCCATTTGCGTGCGCAGCATGTCGCCCTCGGCGATGCAGGCCAGGACCTTTCGGGCTGCGGCCTCGATGCGCGACATCGGCTCCGGAAAAATAGATTTGCGTCATGGCCGCCGGCGTAGAGCCTTCCGGAGAGGCCAGCTTCAGAGCGCGTGCCAGCGCGCTGTCCATGGCGTAGCATTCGATGACCATGTCGGCGATGGCGGCCATCACTTCCTGATGGTCGGCCATCTTGTCCATGTATTTCTGCGAGGCGGCGCCGGCGACAAACAGGCACATCTTCTTAGCGTTCGCCAGCAATGCGCACTCGGCGGCCAGCGGGCCTTCGGCTTCGTCGCCGAACGAGGGACCGCTCATCACTTCGTCCATCAGCTTCTTGATGGCAGGCAGCAAGGGAAGCTGTCCGCTCATGGCGCGCTTGAGCAGCCATCCGGTGATGATGAGGCGGTTGATCTCATTGGTGCCTTCGAAGATGCGGTTGACACGCGAGTCGCGATAGGCGCGCTCGGCGGGATACTCTTCGACAAAGCCGTAGCCGCCATAGATCTGCATGGTTTCGTCGACGACGAAATCGAGCAGCTCCGAGCACCAGACCTTGATGACCGAGCACTCGACGGCGTACTCCTCGATGGCGCGGCGAATTTCCATGGTGGCGCCCTCTGAGTGCTTGTCGATCTGCCCGAGTGCGCTGTCCATCATGCCGACGGTGCGGTAAATCATCGACTCGCCAACGTAGATCTGGGTAGCCATCTGCGCGACCTTTTCGCGCACCAGACCGAAGTCGGCAATCGTCTTGTGGAAAGCCTTGCGTTCCTTGGCCCATCCGATGGCGTTTTGCAGGCTGGCGCGCGCGCCTCCCACACAGGCAGCGCCCAGCTTGAAACGTCCGACGTTGAGGATGTTGAAGGCGATGATGTGTCCGCGGCCCACTTCGCCCAGAACGTTTTCCACCGGCACCTGGCAATCGTTGAGGATGAGCGGGCAGGTGCTGGAGCCGCGAATGCCAAGCTTGTGCTCTTCCGCGCCCGGCGTGATCCCCGGGAAGGTGCGCTCAATGATGAACGCGGTAAACTTTTCGCCGTTGACTTTGGCAAACACGATGAACAGATCGGCGAAACCGGCGTTGGTGATCCACATCTTTTCGCCGTTCAGCAGGTAATGCCCGCCATCGGGCGAAAGCACGGCGCGGGTGCGGCAATTCAGGGCATCGGAGCCGCTGGAACTCTCGGAAAGCGCATAGGCGCCAATCCATTCGCCGCTGGCCAGTTTGGGCAGATACTTCCGCTTCTGCTCGCTCGGTGCCGAAATAGACGATGGGCAGAGTGCCGATGCCGGCGTGCGCTCCCCAGGTAACGCTGAAGCTGGCCGACTTGGAGGTGCGGTCGGCAATGATGGCCGAGGAAACCTTGTCCATGTCCGAGCCGCCGTACTCCTCGGGGACATCAACCGAAGTGAGGCCCAGATCGCTGGCCTTCTTCAACAACTCGCGGCAGAGCGCGTAGTCCTTCTGCTCGATCTTGCCGGCCACGGGCATGATCTCGTTGTCGGCGAACTCTTCCGCGGTCTGCGCGATGAGCCGATGCTGATCGTCAAAGTCTTCAGGGGTGAAGACCTCGTCGGGACGAGGTTCGGAGATCAGAAAAATTCCGCCGGAAACTTTGGCCGGAGTAATTGGAGATATTGTGCTAGCCATGCGACTTCCTTTCAGTCAGAACTCAAGCTGCGCCCGATTGAAACAAGTGAAGCACTACAAAGACCTGCCATTCACAAATCGTTTAGATTCCATTTTTCAGAGGTGCGATGTTGAAATTCATTCACGAAAACTTGTTCTTCGAGGTGTCATCCTGAACGCAGCGAAGGATCTATGTATTCATCCGAATCAAAAGCATGATTCTTCGCTCGCTACGCTTACTCAGAATGACACTTCAGCCGTACTCCCTCAAAACCGTTACTTGTTCAGACCTGCTCTACGCGATGCTCTCGAATATGCCTGCCGCGCCCATGCCGCCGCCTACACACATCGTCACCAAGCCATAGCGACCCGCACGGCGCCGGAGTTCGCGCAGAATGGTGGCCGTGAGCTTTGCACCGGTGCAACCCAAGGGGTGCCCGAGCGCAATGGCTCCGCCGTTGGGGTTGACCTTGGCGGGGTCTAGCCCCAATTCCCCGAACACAGCGAGCGCCTGAGCCGCGAAGGCCTCGTTTAGTTCAATGCACTCGATATCGGAAAGCGAGAGGCCGGCCATCTTGAGCGCCTTCGGAATGGCATACACCGGGCCTAGGCCCATTTCTTCGGGCTTGCAGCCCGCCGTAGCGAAGGCCACGTAGCGGGCCAGCGGTTTGATGCCCAGTTGACGCGCTTTTTCCGCCGACATCACGAGGGCGGCTGCCGCCCCGTCGGACATTTGCGAAGAGTTGCCGGCCGTGACCGTTCCCTTGGCGTGGAATGCGGGCCGCAAAGCGGCCAACGCTTCCAGCGTGGTATCGGCGCGCGGGCCTTCGTCGACGGCGAAGACGATCTGCTCGGTCGCCAGCTTCAGAGCCGTGCCGCCGCGCCCGCCGGAGCTGTGAGCCGGCGTGGTAAAGGTGACGGGCACCGGCACGATCTCGTCGTGGAAATTGCCGGCGGCAATGGCCCGCAGCGCTTTCTGATGGCTCTGGTAGCTGAATTCGTCGGCCTGCTCGCGCGTGATTCCGAAGCGCGCGGCGACCCGTTCGGCGGTGAGGCCCATCGAGAGATAGGAGTCTGGGTAGTTCGACACCAGCCATGGATTGGCCGAGACCTTGTGGCCGCCCATGGGAATCATCGACATCGATTCCGTGCCGCCGGCGATAATGGCCTCAACCCCGCCCGCCATAATGCGTTCGGCGGCCATGGCAATGGCCTGCAAGCCGGAGGAGCAAAAGCGATTGATGGTCATCGCCGAGGTTTCAACCGGGAGCCCGGCGCGAAGCGAGGCGATGCGGGCGACGTTCAGTCCCTGCTCGGCTTCCGGCATGGCGCAGCCGAGAATCACGTCTTCGATCTCGCGAAGATCCATCTGTGGCACGCTTGCGAGCGCACCCTTGATGGCGATGGCCGCAAGATCGTCAGGACGGCTGGCGCGCAGAGTGCCTTTGTAGGCGCGGCCAACGGCCGTGCGGACACAAGATGCAATTACCACTTCACGCATGTTTTAGATTCCAGAAACTTGATTTGTAAAACCAGCACTCAATACTACGAGCGCTAATCCAGTTCCACCGTTGGTGTATCCCCTTGTTGATAAGAGGCGTCATCCCGACCGAAGTGGAGGGATCTTGTGTTTCTACAGCAAGAAAGAACACACAAGATTCCTCGAGCTCGCTAATCGCTCGCTCGGAATGACGTTCATCTTCGGGCGACAACATCTCTGCCAACTGCACTAATCTCTGTCCGAAACAGCACATCTAGTTCCGCATCACCTTGCCGGTCTTCAGCGTGTAGGCAATGCGCTCCACCGTCTTCTTCTCCCCGCAAAGCCCTTTGAAGTGCTCGCGCTCGAGGTCGAGCAGGTACTGTTCGCTAACCGGTGTTCCCGGAGAGACGGCGCCTCCGCAGAGCACTTCGGCGATCCGGTTGGCAATCTTCACCTCGTGATCGCTGATGTAATCTCCCTGGCGCATCAGATGCGCGCCCAGCTTCAAGGTCGCAAGCATGTTTTCGCCGGGCGCTGCCAGGTCTGTACGCGGAATCGGCGGCTTGTAGCCGGCCCTCACCATCTGCAGCGCACGTGTTTTGGCGTCGCAGAGAATGCGGTCCCGGTTCATCGAGATGGCGTCGCGAGGGCCAAGAAAGCCGAGCGAACGCGCTTCAGCCGCCGAGGTAGAAACCTTTGCCATGGCTATGGTTTCGAAGGTGCGCCTGAGGCCCTCGACCACCTCGACCGACTCTCCCCGCCCTTCGGGGCGAACGCGTAGAGGCCGCGTCGAGCGCCCGCAGCAGCATTTCTTTGCAGCCGCCTCCGGCGGGCAGCAGGCCGACCCCGCTTTCCACCAGTCCCATATAGAGTTCGGCATGGGCTTGGCGAACCGGGGCGTGCAACGCGATTTCGCAGCCGCCGCCAAGCGCTAGGTTGAACGGCGCAATCACCACGGGCTTGGGCGAAAACTTGATGGCCTGCGTCATGCTCTGGAAGGCGCGCACCATCTGATCGATCTCATCCCATTCCTGCTCCTGCACGGCCATCAGCACCAGCATGAGGTTGGCGCCCACCGAAAAATTGGCGCCGTCGTTGGTTATGACAAAGGCTTCGAAGTTGGCGCCCGGACCATCGGGCTTTGCGGCCGACGCTCCCATCGACAGGTCGAATCCCGGGGCGAAGCCAAGCGTCTGCGAGATAAGCTGGCCGATGTCGGGCCCAATGGCGTTCATCTTGGAGTGGAACTCGATGCAGCCCACGCCGTCGCCGAGGTCTATGAGCGAGGCCCCGGCATTGCGCTTCACTTCGCCGTTGCTCTTCTTCATCACCGTCACGGAGCTCACGCCAGCGGGGACTTCTTCGTCCCTGTATTCGCACTCGCCGCTCGCCAGATCGAAGTAGCGGCGTCCCGAGTGCGTGCCTGGAGCGCACTCATACCAGCAGCGGCGTTCGCTGCCCAGCACTCGCTCGACGTTGGCGGGTATCGTCCGGCCTTCGGCGCGCATGCGGGCGACGGTGGATTCGACGCCAGCAGGCGTCCCACAACTCGAACGGACCAAGTTCCCAGTTGAAGCCAAGGCGCATGGCGCGATCGATATCGGCGATGCTGGAAGCGATTTCAGGAATGCGATTGGCCGAGTAAAGCCACAGCTCGCTCAACGCGGTCCAGAGGAACTGCCCGGCTTTGTCCTGTTTTTGACGGCCATCGCCGATCAGAGTTTTCAGGCGCGCGCCGAGATCATCGATGCCTTTGGCCATCTCCAGCGCGGCAAAGTTGGGCTTGCGTCGCGGACGATACTCGACGGTCTTCCAGTCGAGCGCCTGCCGCTCTTCGCCCGAGGCACCGCGTTGTTTGCGGTAGAAGCCGCCGTTGGTCTTGTCGCCAAGCCACTTGCGCTCGATCATCTGGCGGAAGAAATCGGGGATCGTCAGTTCGCAGCGCTCATCCTGGACGCGGGCCTGGTTGGCGGCAACGTGTCCGACGATGTCGAGTCCAACCATGTCGATGGTGCGGAAAGTGGCGGACCGGGGCCAGCCGACGGCAGTGCCGGTGAGCGCGTCCACCTCCTCGATCGTCAAATCCATCTGCTGCATCAGCCGAACGGCGTTGAGCATGCCGAAGATGCCGATGCGGTTGGCGACGAAATTGGGCGTGTCGTTGGCGTAGACAATGCCCTTGCCCAGACGCAGATCGCAGAACTGCGCCAGCGAACGAATGGCCTCGGGATCGGCCGCCGGGGTGGCAA
Organism: uncultured Acidobacteriota bacterium; assembly: GCA_963819175.1. Taxonomy (GTDB): domain Bacteria; phylum Acidobacteriota; class Terriglobia; order Terriglobales; family Acidobacteriaceae; genus CAWBRT01. The sequence continues at coordinate 456,024 of CAWFVJ010000013.1, read as the reverse complement.
TGATCTCCAGCAGGCGCATGTAACGCGGGGGATTAAAAAAATGGGTGCCGAACCAGTGCCGCTGAAACTCTTCGGGAAATCCCTCGCAAATCTTCGCGACCGGCAGACCGCTGGTGTTGGTGGTGACGATCGTTCCGGGCCGGCGAATCTGGGCAACCTTGCCAAGCAACGCGCGTTTAATGTCCAGGTCTTCGACGACGGCTTCGATAATCCAGTCGCAGTCGGCGATCAAGCCGAGATTGTCATCGAAGTTCCCGACGGTGACCAGACGCGACAGAGAGGCTTCAAAGAACGCGGCGGGCTTCGACCGGCGGGCGTTTTCCAGTCCGGCGGCGGCCAGACGGCTGCGGGTAGCGCCAGACTCCGAAGCATTTTTGCCCGTTGCTCCCGTCGCTTGGCAAGAGCAAGGGGCCATATCCAGGAGCACGGAACGGATTCCGGCATTGGCCAGATGAGCGGCTATCCGGGAACCCATGGTTCCGGCGCCGAGTACGGCTACCTTTTCAATCGTGTTGCGCATTGGGTCGTATCTCTGCCGCCTGGGAATCGTGGGCCGGAGCAGCAGCTAACCAAAGTTGGATGTCGAAAAGGCGGGAAAGGGAGATTTACTAAGAAGTTAAGGTGGCCAAGGTGCCGTATTCGGTTGAATTTGAAGAACTTGTCTGGGGTTGGGTCGGCTGAAAATGGCCCTAAAAAGAGACAGGCGCGCGCCGAAAATGTGGGGTGAGGATGGCAACGACGCGCGCCTTTATTTAATTGAACCTACTTTAGAGAACTACTCTGATCCAGTCAAGTAAATTCATACCGCCATAATATTCGCTTAAAGTGGCTCCAGCAGCGGAGAACGGCGATTTTCGTGCGGTAGGTCACGCGAAAGAGTGACGCATAACCAGCGCTGACTTTAGCGCTCCGGGATCAGAGTTCCGGGTGCGCCCGGACGTACTTCCGGGCTATCTGGGCCACTTGCCGTTCACCGGGGTAGGTAAGCTTCTGGTTGGCCTGCTCCAACGGCAGCCAGACTGCCCGCCGCACCTCCTTGCGCATGGCGGGCTGAATCTCTCCCAGGCGGCCCGAGGCATAGCGGAACAGGAAGAAGGTTACGACCTTGAAGACGCGTTCACGCCCTCCCCAGGAGCGCACGTAAAAGTATTTGATATCGGTCAGCTTGGCGATCAACTGCACCATCAGGCCGGTTTCCTCCAGCACTTCGCGGATGGCGCTCTGCTCGGCGACTTCACCCTTATCGATGGCTCCCTTGGGCAGGGCAAGAATAGCCGGGCGGCGGCGCAGTTTGACGGCGTTGCGCGTGATGCTGTCGGCATTGACGATGTTGGGTTCAATGGCAGCGATGTGCCACTGCCCGCGCATGCGGCGCAGCACTACGCCACCAGCGGAAAACTCACGAACAGACTTTTTGGACGTCGGCGGATTCTCGCTCACGGCTCTCTGCCTGAATCTTCGCAGTTTGCGGGCGCAGAGGCAAGAGCTACGTTGCCCGATTCCGGGTTCTTGCAACGGCTCGCCACGTCTATCATACGAATACCAGCCAGTGATGGTTGGCGAACGCCCGTGCGCTGTCCTCATTGTGAGAGGCTGCATCTCAGTTGCAACAGGGGTGCCGAAGCCGGCGCCGGGTTAGGACTACGAACGTGAGCGATACGAACGCAACGGGTATTGAGAGCAATGCGGCTGGCTCTGTGCCGCCTTCCGAGGCAGTCCGCATGCAAAAAACCATTCTGGGTCATCCGGTTGGCTTGTTTGTGCTGTTTTTCACCGAGATGTGGGAGCGCTTCTCCTACTACGGCATGCGGGCGCTTCTGGTCCTGTACATGGTCAACTACCTGATCCATCGCGTCGAAACCGGCAGCGCGTATGTCATTCGGATTCGCTCCGCTGCGGCATGCCATCGAAGCCGTCTTCGGGCCGATGACGGTGCAGCCGCTCTCGTCGGAAATCTATGGACTCTACACCGGGTTCGTCTATCTCACCCCGTTTTTCGGAGGCATGCTGGCGGACCGGCTGCTGGGGCAGCGCAAGACCGTGGTCGTCGGCGGGGTGCTGATGGCGATCGGCCACTTTCTGATGGCCGTCGAGTCGATGTTCCTGGTAGCGTTGTGTTTCCTCATCCTGGGAAACGGCTGCTTCAAACCCAACATCTCCACCCAGGTCGGCAGCCTTTATCCGCCGGATGATCCGCGCCGCGACCGCGCCTTCACCATCTTCTACATGGGCATCAACCTGGGCGCGTTTTTTTCACCGCTGGTTTGCGGAACGCTGGGGCAGGTCTACGGCTGGCACTACGGCTTTGCGGCTGCCGGCGTCGGCATGGTCGCCGGGTTGGTGCTCTACCTTTGGGGACAAAAATACCTGGCGCCGGATCAACTGGCGCGTGCCAAGCAGACGCACACCGAGCACGCCAAGCTCACGCCCGCACAGTGGAAGGCGATTGTGGGACTGGTGGTTCTCTGCCTGCTGAACGTCGTTTTCTGGGGCGTTTACGAGCAGCAGGGCAACACCATGCAATTGTTCGCCGACAAGAACACGGATTGGCATATCCTCGGCTGGGAGATGCCCTCGACCTGGTTCCAGTCGATCAATCCGATGTTCATCTTCCTGTTTACGCCGCTGCTGAACCTGTTCTGGGGTTGGCAATCGGCCCGCCGCAAGGAACCGGCGAGCGTTACCAAAATGGCCATGGGCTGCGTTTTGCTGGGTGTGTCCTTCCTGCCTCTCATCTACATTACCGCCGGACTGGGCGTGGACCAGAGGATCAGCTTCCTGTGGCTCGTAGGCGGCACGTTTATTTACACCATGGGCGAACTCTATCTTTCGCCGATAGGCCTCTCGCTGGTGACCAAGGTCGCGCCCGCGCGCCTGGTGAGCATGCTCATGGGGATGTGGTTTCTCTCCAGTTTCTTCGGCAACTTCCTCTCCGGATACCTGGGCACTTATTACGAAAAAATGTCGCGGGAGTCGTTCTTTTTGATGATGGCGGCGCTCGGAGTTGCCGCCGGGCTCGCCATCTTCGCACTCAGTATCCCGCTCAGGAAAGCCATCGGGCAGAACGCCTGAGAGAGAAGCAGTTTCCAGTTTCGAGTTTCGAGTTGCACGGGTAAGTGGCCCATTCAAGCCCGTTGTTGGGCTTGAGTGGGGCAGTTTTCTACACAAAAGCAACTACCCCACACCAAAGGAAGCTTGTATGGGGCACCCGCAACATCCTTGCACTCGATTGATAAATGCATCGATCCGTCGCTTCGGGCGGTGCCGCTGAGTCGCGCGCCGCGTTGAAATCAGTTATCGAAAGAGAGGCAACACTGGCGTATGTGTTCCCCATCTTCAAAAGATGTGCCGTGGGCGTGCTGGATAACTCTCTGGGGGATAAAATGCGAAATGCGATTCTGTATGGTGCGGTTCTTTTGTGGGCCACGGTTCTCTTGGCGGATAGTAACCCCCAACCGTTGAACGTTAAGACGGGTCTTTGGCAAGTGACTGAGACCGAACACCGCCAGCGGGACTCCGCCTATCCCCGCCGACATGCAGGCCAGAATGGACCGAATGACGCCCGAGCAACGCGCCCGCATGGAGGCCATGATCAACAGCAGGTTCGGGGGAACACCGCACACGACAACTTATCAAAAGTGTGTGACCGCAAAAGATTTGGATACAACTCCCTTGTTGAATAAGTCTGACGACAAGTGCACCTGGACCGTTCTGAGTTCCACGGGTAGCGAGATGGACGCGCGGGGAACGTCGTGCGCGGCCGGCAGGGAGCAAGGTATGCAGACAGATATCCACATTAAAGTACAGGTCCTGGATTCCGAAAACGTTAAAGCGTCAGCACAGGGCACTGCGACCGGCAACGGCCACACCGTAAACATCAACAACGAATTTACGGGCAAATGGATCGGCTCAACTTGCCCCGCTGGAACAAACTGAAAAAGCTGGTCTGCACAAGTACCCCACCCTTAGCCGGGTGCCCCACGTCCCGCCCTTCTGTTGGGCTGACGTGGGGTAGTTGCCTAAACCCGCTGACCGCGAAATCGCTCTAACGACTAAACGCCGCCTGCAAGTTCTTTTGTCCCTGCACTCCATTTTGCAAAAGCAACATCAGCAGGATGCGCGCCTTCTGCGGAGAGAGGTCGTCGCCCATAATCGCACCGGCGTCGACCAACGTCTTGCCGCCACCATCCCAACCGTAGTTGGGCAGCACGCGGCCGTTGGGGACGCGCGACGTGATGACAAGCGGAACGCCTTTAGCCATTGCTTCCTTAATAGCGCCAAACATCGGCAGGTTCACGTTGCCCCACCCCAGCCCCTGGATCACAATGCCCTTTGCTCCGTGCTCGACGGCGGCCTTCACCAAATAACCGTCAGCTCCGCCATACATGGGGACTATCTCCACATACGGCATGGTGGCAGCCTTTACCGGCACGTGCTGCCGGCGGAGTGGCGAGCGCGAATAAATGATGCGGTCGAAGTCCACCTCACCCAAGAATCCAAAATCGCCCGACTTAAAGGTCTCAACGCTGGAGGTATGCGTCTTGGTGACGTCGCGCGCCGCGTTGATCTGGTTGTTCATGACCAGCATCGAGCCCTTGCCCTTCGATTGCGGGTCAATGCAGATGCGCACCGCGTTCAGCAGGTTACGCGGGCCGTCAAAGTCGGATTCCGAAGCATTGCGCTGCGCCCCGATCAGTACGACTGGTTTAGTGGAATCAACCGTAAGATCCAGCCAGTAGGCGGTCTCTTCGAGAGTGTCGGTTCCGTGGGAAATAATCACCCCCGCAACCTCGGGACGGCCTAACGCCGTATTCACATCCCGGGTAAGAGAGACCCAGCGTGCTGGATCCATATAGTCAGAGGGCACGTTGGAAACGTTCTTCACTTCCACCGTGGCATACTGCGACACCTCAGGAACCGTAGCCAGCAGATCCTCGCCCGAAATCGCCGGCACCGGCGCTTTCTTGATCGGATCGATCTTCATCGCGATGGTCCCGCCCGTAGCGATGAAAACCACGACCGGTTTGGTCGCGGCAACCGCTGCGGTCGAGATCAGAAAAATCGCAAGCAACAGCACAGACTTTGTCTTGGAATTCATTCAGCTTCCTCCCGTTCAGCGTCCAGCAGGTTGTACTCACATTGAAGGCAAAACTATATACGCAGGCGAGACTTTGCTCAACCGCGCCTTTTACGGACTGCCGCAAACTTGCGATAAGGCGATTTGCCGTCAGTTGTCTCATTGATCGACGCCCGGCAAGGGCCGATCCGCACAGAACCCCAATTCATTTGCTTCAAATTCATTGAAGCCATACTGGGTCAGTTCAGCCTTGATCCTATCCGTCGCCGCAGTAGCCGATGATCTCAAGCACGAGTGTACGGCGGGTTTGGCACAATAGGCCGCCGTCTTGTTGATCGACATGCCCACATATGCCCCAGTCAAACAATCCTGTTGCGGCACTCGAATATCTTCAACTGAAATATTTCTTTGCAGATTGGTAACACCCGTAAAATGCGGCTGTCGGGGGCGCTCGGCCCATCGACCGTTGAGCCGCTGCCCGTTTTGCGGGTGTATCGAAATCATCAAACTGGTCACGCTCAGTTGCCACGTTGAATAAGTCTGCTCGCCGTATTCGCGATCAACGATCACAACGATTTCTGTCTGGAGATCGCGCTTCCAAGACTCATCCTGCTCTTGTGTAGGCCGACTGCGGCCCTCGTTGCCGTAACTCCGTGCCTTATCACCACTCTACATGCGCATTCGCCTTAGAGACATAACAGCCTGCAGTGACATGCCTCGACTGCGGATGTTCGGCAAGTACTGATCGAAGACTATAGACCCCTATCTTCTATACCGCCCTCAACGGTCAATAGCGTCCTGCTGTGGGGCTGACGCTTAGCGGTTCGATGTACACGTAGAAGGTCGTCGGTTCGGCTGCGGCCATGGCCGGTCCCATCGCCGTCTCGCTTCGCTCCGACTCGGAAAGTTGTCCGCAGGCACACATGACACTTTGTCTCTAAATTTCATATCGGAACTTTCTCGCGCGAAATCATGCCCAGTGCCCCAGGTTCCGCGCCGCGTTGTTCGGCTCTAACCTAAGATAGTTTCTTCCACCACTGTCACTTATACAGCGGGCAACTGCTCCTCGCGTTCACCCGCGCTTCTCATCGCGCGCGGTGTCGAGTCCTTTGCGGATGACTCCGACCGTCATCTCCCGCTTCACCAGGCTCAAGGCTTCCTCCAACGTCGCCCATCGCGCCTCGCTCACATCGCTGGCGGCCCTGAGTTCGCCTTCGGTAACCGAGCAGAGGTAGTCAACCAGCACATAGTGGTACTGCGTCTTCCCGTCCGCGTCGATGACGATGCTGTCGAAGACGTCGAGCACCTCTTCGCTCTTCACCTTCAGTCCGGTTTCCTCTTCGATCTCGCGGGCGACGCCGTCGCGCAAGGTCTCGCCCAGTTCCAGCATGCCGCCCGGAATGGACCACTCCCCCTTGCGTGGAGCTTTGGCGCGGCGCACCAGCACCACGCGTCCATTCTGAACGACGACTCCTCCTACACCCACAATCGGGCGATCCGGGTACTCGCGCTTTACGGCTTGCGGTTCTGTCTTGATATTCGTCATGAGAAGAAACTTCGCGGACTCACGTCCCGTATCTTCCAGCCGCTTCGGGTCCGGCTGAATTCAAAGATCAGCTCGCCTTCCCGCCGAATCGCGGGGCCTCCATATCGCGGAATGCCCTCCAGCTGGAAACTGGCCGTGGCCGTGCCTTTATCTTGCTCGAAGGAACTCTCCTCCAACCGTATGGCGACGCGAAAGGATTCATATTGCGCAAAAAAGGCCTCTACCTGGTCCTGGAACGCCGGGTATGCCTGCATGCCTTCCCGATCAAAAGCGGCCGAGCATCTTCCGCGAGTTGTAGGCTTGCAATCCATCGCGGATCTGGTTCAGCAGCTTCTCCGCAATCTGATTGGAAGAGAAAGCATCTGTCGGGGCATCGGGCGGTGGCGCGGCGGAGCGCAAGTTGGATGGAACACGCCAGCAACAATTGCGATTACCGTCGATGCAGATCGCGGGTGCCCCACGTCCCGCCCCACGACTGGGCTGACGTGGGGTAGTCTGCGTTTTGTTTCTTGGATTCGCGAAGACTCGCTCATAGTTTCAACCCGTTGCCCCACTTGTTATTGAACACAACCCTGTCCATGGCAAATCGTTTGCCGTAGGGTTTGTCGGGACCCTTCAGATGTCCAATGGCCAGCAGGGCGACCACCCGCACGCGGTCGGGTATGCCAAGGGTTTGCCGGACTGCGGTTTCGGAAAACCCTTCCATGGGTGCGGTATCGTAACCCAGTGTTTCCGCCGTCCACATCATTGTGGTCAGGGCGATCATCGTGTGCCGGTTGACCCAGACGCAGAAATGGGGTGCCACGCCGCCTTTGTCTCCCGCCTCCGCTCCCAGAAAATTGTTCAAGTTCTGTCGAATCACTTTCCGCGTGCCTTCGTCCACCTCTGCAAGCCGCATCATCTCTTCCATGTCGCCGCTCTTCCAGCCATCCGGATCGCCGCATGCCACGATCACCACCGGGGCTTCCTCCACCTTCGGCTGGCCCATGGCCGCTGCCCGCAGCCGCTTGCGCGCCTCTGGATCGCGCACCACGACGAACCTCCAGGGCTGCAGGTTGTAGCCGCTCGGAGCTTCCAATCCGGCCTGCAATATCTTCTTCAGGTCTTCGTCAGGCACCGGAGTGCCGTCAAAGCTCGGCGTGGCGCGCCGATGCTTGATCGCTTCGCTCAATGGCTTTTCGACGGTTCCCATATGGCCGATCCTTTCAAAAATTTGGTTAGGCAGAAACCCGCAACACGCTACCAAAACAATGAAGTATACGCCGAGCTAACAACTCGGCGCATGCCAGCGCTGGTGCCCCATATCTGCCGCAGTTGGCAGATGTGGGACTTCGAGAAACTCACCCTACCAGCAACCGCGAACCGCATAGCGTGCTGTTCGCGACGCGCACTCGCCTTCGCGGCATCCAACAGGCTATGGCTCTTGAGGAATACAACCGTAAACGGCACTTCGGGCAGACGCCGGAGCCTCCGGCCAAAGTTGCTCGCGGCTCGCAACATCGCTTCGTCGTGCAGAAACACCGCGCTACGCGACTCCATTACGATTTTCGCCTCGAAATGCAGGGCGTGCTGAAGTCCTGGGCCGTTCCCAAGGGGCCGTCGCTCGATCCCGCCGACAAACGGCTTGCCATGCAGGTTGAGGATCACCCGGTCGAGTACATCGATTTCGAGGGCACCATCCCAGAGGGCAACTATGGCGCAGGCGCCGTGATGGTTTGGGACAAGGGAACCTGGGAGCCGTCTCGCGCCCCCCGGCGCCAAGCCGCCGGCCAACGCCGCCCAAGCCGATGCGCTGGCGGCCGCCATGCTGGAGAAGGGGGACCTTAAGTTCCGGCTTCATGGCAACAAACTGAATGGCGAGTTCGTGCTGGCCAAGATGCGTTCGCGGCGGCCCGGAAGCAAAGGCACGGAATGGCTGCTGATCAAGCATCGCGACGCCACCGCCACCACCGGTTATGACATCGACAAATTCGACGGTTCGGTCCTGACTGGCCGTTCGCTGGACGAGATCGCAGCCGACGCCGCCAGCGCCGAGTGGAAGAGCCGCCCCGCCGCCCGAGCCGGCAAGAAGGAATGGCTTGCTGCCTCGATCGCCGCTCATGACCGGCAGGCCTCAACGGATGCCCCGTCTCGCGGCGTGCCGCAAGAAGCGGCCCGCTAAGTCGTCTCCGGCCGGCAAGTCTGCGACGCCCCGGGCTCGCGAACCGAAGGCCTCACGGCAGACCCAGACGGAGCCCAGGCGTACAGCCTCAAAATCTTCAAGCAAATCTTCAGGCAGAAGAAAGGCCGAGCCGCCAGACCTCGGTTTGAGCAAGGGTTTGAGCAGGTTGCCGGGAGCCGTTCGCGAGCCCATGCCGAGCTCGATTCGTCCCATGCTGGCGACCCTGGTGGATGGTCCGTTCAACAGTCGCTGAGTGGCTGTACGAAGTAAAGTGGGACGGCTTTCGCGCGCTTGCCTTTGTCGAGCAGGGAAATGTCCGCCTGCTTTCACGCAATCAGAACGATCTCACCGGCGCCTATCCGGAGCTGTCGGTCGTTCCGGGCTGCGTGCGCGCCAAGACCGCAGTTCTTGACGGAGAGATCGTCGCTCTCGACGAACAAGGCCGCTCCAGTTTCAGCCTGATGCAGCAGCGCACGGGAACCAGTGAAGGCCCGCGCCGCCCGCGCGTCAGTCGCAGCGATATTCCCATCCATTATTACGTTTTCGATCTGCTTTATCTCGACGGCTACAGTCTGTTCCAGGTCGATTTGAAGAGCCGCAAAGAGCTGCTGCGCAAAGTGCTCGCGGAGAATCAGTGGGTGCACTACTCCGAACATTTCGACGATGGAATCCAGCTCTACCGTGCGGCCGGCGAGCGCCAGTTGGAAGGCATCGTTGCCAAGCGAAGCTCGTCCTGCTACGTACCCAAGCGATCGCGCGATTGGCTCAAGATAAAACTTACGCATGAACAGGAATGTGTGATCGGCGGCTACACGGACCCGCGCGGTTCACGCGAACACTTCGGTTCCGTTGTGCTCGGGCTCTATGAAGGCGGCCGGCTGATCCACGTCGGACAGGCAGGCAGCGGCTTCAACGCGCGCACGCAGCAGGAGGTCTGGAAGCTGCTGGAAGCCCGCAAGACCGAGAAGAATCCTTTTGCCAATCCTGTCGAAGCAACCCGTACTGTGCATTACGTGCGGCCTGAGTTGGTCGCGCGCATCAAGTTCACCGAATGGACGCACGAGGGGCAAAGCGGGGCAATCAAGATGCGAGCGCCGGTCTTCCTTGGGCTGAGGGATGATAAGGAACCACGCGAGTGCACCTTCGAGAGGCCGCGCAGTGCGGCACAGGAGGCGCGGTTGACCCGCGAGAGCAAAGCCGCCTGATAATCGATCACCGGCGGCCCCTGTTTATCTGGTTGGTGGCCCACATTTGCCGCAGTTGGCAAATGTGGGGTCGGAAGTGGGCGCCTGATGCCCCAGATTCGCCCGTGTCGGGGTCCCCGACGAGGCTTGGCTCGTTGGGGTGACTGGGGCTAACCTGGAGTAGTCGCTCCTTTGGGCTTAACAAAGCGCCGCGCTCAACACTACTGCCGCGGCTGACCCGGCGTTGCGGGTTGCTGCCCGCTGGACGGGTGCTCTCTATGCTGCTGCCACCTCGCTCGCCGTCGCTCCGCCAGTTGCTGGTGTTCAACGATGATCTTCTGCACCTCGGCACGTTGATCGGACGCAAGCACGCCGTTAATTTGCATACCGGCCATGACGTATTGATCGATCATCGCCGAGAGCTGCTGCTTCAACTGGTCGGCATTCTTCTGAATCGCCGCCTGGTCCGGATGGTCCGTGAAGATTTGCTTTGCCAGTGTGGCCCGCAAATTCCTCATCGAATCGATATCGGGCTTGGCATTGGTTCGCGCCTGCTTCAAGTCCGTCTTGATCTGCGATTCCTGCGCGGGCGTCAGCTTGAGGCGTACCGCCATCCGTTCAAACCGCATGTGCATCCCCATTCCTGGCTTGCCATGCTCATAGGCAGCGAAGCCGGCGATCGCCGCGCCGACAACGACGACACAGACACTCACTGCGATCCACGATGCTCGTTTCATCACGCTATAAACTCCTGGAGGACGACATTACCGAAGTCCCTCTACTAGTCGTATTAACCAAATTTGGCACAAACAGTTGCGTTTCCAAGCAGGTTTCCCGGAGAATAGACGTTTCGCGGTTCAGGACACTGCTTTCTATGTTGCCTTTCAGTCTGGTTTACAGCGATCGATATCTGCTCCCCTTCGGGCATCACGTTTTTCCAAGCCAGAAGTATAGGCTCGTGCGTGACCGCTTGCTCGGGCTGGGTGCAGCCGTCCCGGAGGATTTTGTCGAGCCACAGCCCGCCACCGACGACGACATCCTTCTGGCGCACACTCCTGTATACGTCTACAAGCTGAAAACCGGAACTCTCTCGGTCCGCGAGGAACTCGAACTTGAGGTGCCCTATAGCCGGCCGCTGGTCGAGGCGTTTTGGCTGATGGCCGGCGGATCGATCCTTGCGGCTGACCTCGCGCTTCGGGACGGCGTGAGCGTCCACCTCGGCGGCGGCTTCCACCATGCCTTTCCTGACCACGGCGAGGGGTTTTGCGTGGTCAACGATATCGCCATCGCGATCCGCAAAATGCAAAAGGACGGACGGATCAAGCGGGCCATGACCGTCGATTGCGATGTCCATCAGGGCAACGGCACGGCGGTGATCTTTGGCAGGCGCGCCGAGCCAATTCCCCCTCCTGCAGGTTGGTCCGCTCCCATCACCGCTCCGTCGCCGGCCTCCGAAACCATGCTTCAGGGCCGTGCGGGGGACGTGTTCACCATCTCCCTGCACCAACTGAACAACTACCCCGTCTGGAAACCGCCGTCCTCGATCGACATCAACCTGCCCGACGGCGTCATGGACAGCGAGTATCTCTACTGGCTTGAAAAAGCTCTCATCTCGGCTCGCCGGCTCTTTGAGCCGGAGCTGATCTCCTACGTCGCGGGTGCGGACCCCTATCGCTACGATCAGCTCGGTGGGTTGGCGCTCACCATCGAAGGTCTTCAGCAAAGGGATGAGATGGTACTCAGCTTTGCGCGCGACTGGGGCGTGCCGGTAATGGCGACCTTCGCCGGCGGCTACGCTGAGAAGCTGGAGGATACCGTCGCGATTCACGCCAACACGGTGCTCGCGGCGGAAAAAGTGTTCGGCGGCATCCGGTCAAAAGACCGTCCTTCCGATGTGACCGGCAGTCAGCTCAACGAGGCTGCTGACTAAGCGCAGCTGCGTCGCAAGACCGAATTTATGGGAGATGTCATTCTGAGCCGGAGGCGAAGAATCTATGCATTTCGGCGCAGGGAAAATCCATAGATCCTTCGCTTCGCTCAGGATGACACCTTTGGAGAACGGTTCTTCAGCAGCCTGCTAAAATTTAGACGTGGAATCTTATGTTCGATAACCTTACCGACAAACTGCAACGTGCATTCAAGAATCTCCGCGGCCAGGGCAAGCTGGACGAGGAGAACATCACCGAAGCCCTGCGTGAAATCCGCCTGGCGCTGCTTGAGGCCGATGTCAACTTCAAGGTCGTCAAGGAATTGATCGACCACATTCGCGAGAAGGCGATTGGCCAGGAAGTGATGACCGCGCTTTCGCCGGCCGAGCAGGTCGTGAAGATCGTTCGCGACGAGCTCATTGAATTGCTTGGACGTGATACGGTCAAGCTCAAATTCGCCTCACAGCCGCCCTCGGTTATTCTCATGGCCGGCCTACAGGGATCGGGCAAAACCACCACTTCCGGCAAGCTCGCATCATGGCTCAAGAAGAACGGCCGCCGTCCGATGCTGGTTTCGGTTGACGTCTATCGTCCCGCGGCGCGCGAGCAGTTGAGAGTCGTGGCCAACGCCGTGAGCGCCTTGATTTATGAAGGAGCGGTGGCGGAACCGAACACCGCCTCGGTCGAGCGCCTGGCGAAAGAAGCGCGCCGCGAGGCCATCAACAGTGGCTGCGACGTGCTCATCGTCGACACCGCCGGACGCCTGCACATCGACGAGCAGTTGATGGACGAGATGCAGTCGTTGAAACGGCTGCTGAATCCGCAGGAAATCCTCTTCGTTGCCGACTCCATGACCGGTCAGGACGCCGTCAACTCCGCCAAGGAGTTCCACGACAAGCTCTCGCTCACCGGCATTGTGCTCACCAAGATGGACGGCGATGCCCGCGGCGGCGCCGCCTTGTCCATTCGCAAGGTCACCGGGCAGCCCATCAAGTTCCTCGGCATCGGCGAAAAGTACGATGCCATCGAGCCTTTTCATCCTGATCGAATCGTGGGCCGCATCCTCGGCATGGGCGACATTCTCTCGCTCATCGAACAGGCCGAAGACAAGATTGACCGGAAGAAGTCGGAAGAGTTCGCCACCAAAGCCCTCAGCGGCGGCGGCTTCTCGCTGGCGGACTTTCGCGATCAGCTCCTGCAGGTCAAGAAGATGGGTTCAATCCAGTCGATCATCAGCAAGCTGCCGAAAATAGGGCCGATGGCCAACATGCACAAGATGGCGGATCAGGTGGACGAGGGGCAGATCGGGCGAGTCGAGGCGATCATCAATTCCATGACCGCCCATGAGCGCGAGCACCACGAATGCATCAACGGCTCGCGCCGCAAACGCATCGCGCGCGGCTCGGGCACCAGCGTGCAGGAAGTCAACAACCTGCTTCGCCAGTACGTCCAAATGCGCAAAATGTTCAAGGGCATGGGAAAGCCGAGCTTTGCCCGGCGCATGGCGGGAATGAAGCTGCCGGGCATGTAGGGGGGTTCCGCACTGCGACCATGAAAACTGTGCTTGTCTTTTTCTTCCTGCTTGCCGCCGCTACAGAAAATCGACCTCTTACGCCTTCAGGGCTCCGGTGTAGAGCGCCATGCCTACGACGGCGTCCACGCCCATGGCGTGCAACTGGTCGATCTCTTCCTGGCTGCGGATTCCGCCGGCGGCAATCAGCTTGCGCTTGGTGGTCGCGCGAAGGCGCTGGATAACGTCCATGGGGATTCCCTTCATCAGCCCTTCGGTGTCGATGTGGGTGTAGAGAAAGCCTCCGCAATACGCTTCGGTTTCGCGCATCATCTGTTCGGGAGTGAGGTCGATATCTTTTTTCCAACCGTGAATGCTGACCTTTCCTCCGCGCGCATCCACGGCAACGATCAGCCGCGCTGCGGCCGCCGCGCTCGCGAACTGCTGCGCGGCTTCCAGGTTCACCGCGCCGTCCTTCAACAGCGCGGAGCCCATGATCACCTTCTTGGCTCCAGCACGAAACATGCGATGCACGGCATCGACCGAGCGGATTCCGCCGCCAACCTGGCAGGGCAGGCGTTCGCAGAACTGCCCAACGAGCGCTTCATTTGAGCCTTTACCCATAGCCGCGTCGAGATCGATTAACTGCACCATCGGGTAGGAAATAAAGCGCTCGACCCAGTATTCAAAGTTGTCAAACTCCAGCGCCTTGCGGTCGCCCTGCACCAGTTGGACGATCTTGCCGCCCATCAGATCAATCGAAGGAATCAGCATGGAAGCCTCATCGGAATGCCATTCTCCTGTAATAGCCGCTTAAGTTCGCGAACATCGTGAATGCCGAAGTGAAAGATCGACGCGGCCAGAGCGGCATCGGCACAGCCCGCCTTGAAAACGTCGACGAAGTGTTCGCCGTTTCCCGCGCCGCCGGAGGCAATTACCGGGATGGAAACCGCGCGCGCCGTGGCCGCCGTGAGCGGGCAATCGAAACCGATCTGCGTGCCGTCGCGGTCCATGGAGGTCAGCATGATCTCGCCCGCGCCGCGCCTCTCCACTTCGCGCGACCAATCCAGAATCCTGAGCCCGGTCGGAATGCGGCCGCCGGAGACGTAGACCTCGGCTTGCTCGCACCGGAGTTGTGCCGCGCTTGGCGTCGATGGCAACCACGACAGCCTGCGAGCCGAAGCGCTCGGCGACCTCGGTGATCAGCTCGGGAGTGCGTACGGCCGCCGAGTTCATGGTGATCTTGTCGGCGCCAGCCTCGAAGAGCACGGCGGCATCTGCCAGCGTGCGCACTCCGCCGCCGACGGTGAACGGGACAAACAATTCGCGCGCGGCGCGTCGCACGGCATCGATCAGGATGGGCCGCGACTCGTGGTCGCCGTAATGTCGAGCAGCACGACTTCATCGGCGCCGCTTTCGGCGTGGCGGTGCGCCAACTCCGCCGGATCGCCGGCATCGCGCAGATCAAGGAATTGCACGCCCTTCACCACGCGGCCGTTGGTTACGTCCAGACAGGCGATGATGCGTTTGGTCAGCATGCAACCTCACAGAAATTCCTCAGAATGCGCAAGCCCGCTTCTCCCGATTTTTCCGGGTGGAACTGCACGCCGAAGACGTTGCCGCGCTCCACCATCGATCCAAATTCCTCGCCGTGGGTAGTCGTCGCAACCACGCCGTCAACCACGGGCGCGCGATAGGAATGCGTGAAGTAGACAAACGCTTCGTTGGGAACACCCCTCAGCAGTCGCGAATCGCCGGTGCGCCGCAGACTGTTCCAACCCACGTGCGGCACCTTGAGATCGGTGTGAAAGCGGTCGCAGCAGCCGCGGAAGCAGCCCAGCCCCTTCACGCCCGGCGCTTCGGTCGAGCCCTCGAACATCCATTGCAGCCCGACGCAGATGCCCATGACGGGAATGCCGCGGCCAATCGCTTCTTCAATCGCCTGCCGCATGCCAGAGTCGTTCAGCCGGCGCGTGGCGCTGAAGTGTCCGACGCCGGGCAGAAGGATGCGCTCGGCCTTGCGAATCACGTCCGGGTCTTCGGTCATGAGCGCTTCGTAGCCGAGCTGGCGAACCGCCTTTTGCACCGAGCCGATGTTGCCGGCCTTGTAATCGATAATCGTAATGATCACTTTGCTCTCTCCTGCGAGTCTGCTGTCCCGTGAATTCGCCGCACAAGCTCCAAGCTGCCATCCTGAGCGCAGCGCAGGATCTGATGCCGCGCCCATTCAAAGTACATCGATTCTTCGTTCGCTACGCTCGCTCAACGGAGCACTTCTAAAGCTGACATTGGACTCTCGCCCACGATTACAACAGTCCTTTGGTACTGGGAAGCATCTTTGCCAGCCGCTTGTCGCGCGAGCAAGCCACACGCAACGCGCGGGCAAAGGCTTTGAAGAGCGCCTCGATCTTGTGGTGATTCGAACGCCCGTAGAGCACCTTCAGGTGAACGTTGGCGCGTGCGCCGCGGGCGAAGCCCTCGAAGAAATCGAACACCAGCTCCGATTGCAAATCGCCCACGTACCTGACCTTGACCTTCGGTTCCACGATGGCCGCCGTGCGCCCGCCAAAATCGATTGCGGCCAATCCCAGGGTCTCATCCATCGGCATCAGGAAATATCCGGCGCGAAGAATTCCCTTTTTGTCGCCGAGCGCACGCTCGAATGCTTCGCCGAGAGCGATGCCGACATCTTCCACCGTGTGGTGCTGATCGACATCGAGATCGCCCTTGCAGGAGAGCTCGAGATCGAATCCGCCGTGCCGGGCAAACAGTTCCAGCATGTGATCGAAGAATCGAATGCCGGTCGCAACCTTGTAGATGCCGCGGCCGTCGATCTTGAGCGCAGCCGTATGTCGGTCTCATTCGTCTTGCGCTCGATCCGCGCGCTACGGGAATTCTTGGCGGTTGTGGACAGCAAAGTTTTTTGCCGGGGACTTGCTTGTTTCATCGCCGCACCTCCGATGTCCGGCGCCATGACAGCCGTGTGCTTTGGACGTCGGTTCCTGGGCGGAGTCACTCTCCACATGGCAATAGCCGTTCCCGTCGCTCATGCGAGGCTGCGGCTTAAAGCCGATGGCCTGCAAGGCCTCGGTCAGCTCACGCAGCAGGCGGTCGGTCTGCGGGCGCGTGCCCACCGTGATGCGAACGCATCCGGCGCAGCCCGGATCGCTGTTGCGGTCGCGCACCAGAATGCCCCTGCGCCGCATCTCCTCCACCAACGGCTTGCGGTAATCGCCAAAATAGGCGAGCACAAAATTAGCGCAACTCGGCCAGAAGGGAATGTTTCGCCCGCCATAGAACTCCTCCAGCCGCGCGCGACCTTCGAGCACCTGGCTGACGTAGCCGGCGATGAACTCGCGGTCGGTGAGCGCCTCGGTGAGGCAAGCCAGCGCCACTCCATTGACGTTGTAGGGCGAACCTACGCGGCGCACCATCTTCATCTGCGCCGGGTCGCCCAGCAGCACGCCGAGGCGAAAGCCAGCAAGTCCGAAGGCTTTGGAGAAGGTCCGGGCGATGAACAGGTTCGGCACCGCTCCGATCTGGTCGAGCAGGCTCTCACCGCGAAAATCCCAAGTAGGCTTCATCCATCAGCAACGCCGCATCGGGAGCGGCGTGCAGCGATCGCCAGCAGTTCTTGACGCGATGCCATGGCGCCCGTGGGATTGTTGGGAGTGGCCAGCAGATAAGTTTCGTCGCCGGAGTGATCGCCCGCAACACGTCACGGGCCGGAAACGCGAAACCTTCGCCGGACTGCACGGTCACGACTTTTGCGCCAGTCGCCAACGCGTAAATTTCGTACAGCGAAAACGTCGGCACCACGATCAGCGCTTCATCTCCGGGCTCAAGATAGGTCTCGCAGAGCAGATGGATCGCCTCGTCCACGCCGTTGGTGAGCAGCAACCGGTCGATTGCGACTCCCGAGATAGCTGGCCACCGCCAGCTCGCCTGGCTCCCGCTCCGGATACTTGTTGAGAACTTCGGTCGAAATGGAGGCCAGCACCCGCAGCACGCGCGGCGAGCATCCACCAACGTTTTCATTGAAATCGAGCCGCAGCCCTTCGCGCCGTCCCAACGGCGGATGATACTCCTTCAGGTTCTCCACAACCGCACGTGCGTTCAGCATTGCACTTTATCCTCGCTCGAAGAAACCATTTCCTCAGGGGCTAAAGCCCCCACGATTACCGGCCTTAAACGGCGCGGCTGAAGCCGCGCCCCTTCAAGAAAAATTGCTGCAACCATTACTCGGCACATCCGGGCCTTTGTTGTCACTTCATCCTCACTCGGACGGATTCGGCGTGCGCCTTCAAGCCCTCCGCTTCGGCCAGCAGCGCCACTGCCGGGCCTATCCGCTTCAGTCCCGATTTCGGTACCTGCTGCAGGCTGATGATCCTAACGTAGTCCAACACGCTCAGCCCGCCGCGATAACGCGCCACGCCGCCGGTAGGCAGCGCGTGGTTCGGCCCGCAGGCATAGTCCCCCAGCGATTGCGGCGAGTATTCGCCAACGAAAACCGATCCGGCGTCGAAGACCCGGTGCACGTTGGCCGCATCCACCGTCAGGTGCTCGGCGGCGATGCCGTTGATCCAGATGAAAGCCTCGTCCGCAGCGGCGGCAACCAGCGCGACCCCGTTTTCACCCAGCGATTTGCGCGCGATTGGATTGTTCGCCGACATCGCCATGGCTGCTTTTGCGACCTCCTGGGCGAGCCGCAAGTTGGTGGTCACAAAGATCGGCAGCGTTTCCGGATCGTGCTCCGCCTGCGCCACCAAGTCGCTGGCAAAAAACTCCGCATTGCCGTAATCGGCGAAGACGATTGCCTCGGTCGGACCAGCAAGCATGTCGATGCGAACAATCGAAAGACACCATCTTCTTCGCCGCTGTGACGTAGGTGTTGCCGGGGCCAACGATTTTGTCGACACGCGGAACGGTATCGGTGCCATAGGCAAAGGCGGCAACCGCCTGCGCGCCGCCGATGCGGTAAAAACATTCGACGCCGAGCATTGCCGCCGCCGCCAGAGTCTCAGGCGCGGGGCGGGGAGACGCCACCGGAATGCGCTTGACCCCCGCGACCTGCGCGGGAATCACCGTCATCAGCACCGACGAGGGCAGCGGATAGCGCCCGCCGGGAACATAGCAGCCAACCGATGCGACCGGCTCCACCCTCTGTCCCACGCGCATGCCCGGATCCATGGTCCGCACCCAAGACCGCGGCATCTGCCACTCGGCAAAGCGGCGGATGTTGCTCGCCGCCCGCTCGATGGCGTGCATGAACTCGGGCGAAACCTGACTCCGCGCGGCTTTCAGTTCCTTGCGACTGACCCGCACGGATTGCTTTTCGCCGAGACCGTCCAACTCCCGCGCATACTTTCGCAGGGCTTCGTCGCCGTTGGCGCGAACCTCGCTAACGATCTGCGCGACCGTCCGCTCCACCGTGGGCGCAATGGCCGAGCCGCGGCGATGAGCTTTTCGGTCACGTAGCTGGCGGCTTCGCGCCCGTCGAGCACGCGCATTACATCACCACCTTGTTCAGCGGATATTCGACGATGCCCGGTCGCGCCGGCGGCCTTCAGCTTGGGAATGACATCGCGCACCGCGGTCTCCTCGAGAATCGTGTTCACCGCGACCCACTCTCATCGCTGAAGGCGGAAATGGTGGGCGTGTTGAGCGCGGGCAGAACGCCGCAGCACGGCCGGCAGGTCCTTCCTCCGAACGTTCAGCATCAGGCCGACTCGCCCCTGGGCGGCAATCGCGCCTTGCAGCATCATCGCAATGTTTTCGATCTTCTGCCGCTTCCATGCATCGGCCTAGGCTTTGGTGTTCGCGATCAGTTGGGTGTTGGACTCCAGCACGGTCTCAATGATGCGCAGGCGATTGGCCTTGCAGCGAACTGCCGGTCTCGGTCACTTCGACGATGGCGTCGGCCAGCATCGGCGGCTTCACTTCGGTGGCGCCCCAGGAAAAGTCAACCTGCACGGGAATATTCTTGCCGGCAAAGTAGCGCTTGGTCACGTCCACCAACTCGGTCGCGATCGTCTTGCCGGCCAGGTCTTCCGCGCATTTGAACGGCGATTCCTCCGGAACGGCCAGCACCCAACGCACTTTGCCGCGACTCTGCTTGGAGTAGTTCAGATCGACGACGGTCTGCACGGTCAAGCCGCTCTCCTCACCCAGTCCAGCCCCGTGAGTCCGGCATCGAGGACGCCGTGCTCGACGTAGCGCGCCATCTCCTGGGCGCGAATCAGCATGCACTCCAACTCGGGATCGTCCGTGCTGGGGAAATAGGAACGTCCGTCGGCGTAAATTTTGAATCCGGCAGCGGCAAACAACTCGATGGTCGCATCCTGCAGGCAGCCTTTGGGAATACCAAGGCGAATTTTCATTTCCGCACCTCCGGCGCTTTCGAGGAGATTTCCAATGACATAGGCTTGGTGAAGCACGAGCGCGTGCCTTCGTGGCAGACCAGTCCATCGCCTTCCACCCGCACCCGGCACAGCACCGTGTCGCGATCGCAATCGGTGGAGGCCGCAATCAGGCGCAGCCGGTTGCCGCAAGTTTCGCCCTTGGTCCACAGCTTATTGCGCGTCCGGCTGTAAAACGTGACATAGCCGGATCGCAGCGTCTTGTCGAGCGCCTCCTGGTTCATGAAACCCACCATCAGAACCTCGCCGTTGTCGGCATCCTGCACCACCGCCGGGGCCAGTCCCTGCATCTTTTCGAAATCGATTGTCTCCATACTCACCTCAAACTTTTTGGCCCGGATACCCTCACGGGCGGCACCAATGAAAAACCCGCTGAGCTTGATCGCATCAGCGGGTCAGAAACCTGAGGGACTTGCTCTTAGCTATCCGCACATCCCCGCCGACACGATCATCTCGTGGTGATGATGGTGATGGCGATGATGAAGGAACAAGGTCATCTCAGGTTCGATTGTAAAAAGTAACCCAGCGCGATGTCAACCGAAAATAGATTACATGGTGTTTGGGAAAGGCCTCCCACGTCAGCCCAACTACAGTCACCCCGGCGAGCGGGGCTCGCTGGGGACCCCGACACGGGCGGGACGTGGGGCACCCGTTTTTTTATGGAAAGATGATAAAAATAGCACTGTCGACTCTGCAATGAAGTGAACTCTGCTAATGAAGAAGAAAGCACAGAAGAAGCGGACATCTGCCATTCAGCTTGGCCCCGATGACCGGGTCTTCGTGCTCACCGGCGCCGGCGTCAGCGCGGAAAGCGGGCTTGCGACTTTTCGCGGTGCCGGGGACTCTGGCACGGCCATCGCGTGGAAGAGGTTGCTTGTCCCGAGGCTTGGGAGCGAGACCCCGAGCTGGTTTGGAACTTTTATTCCATGCGCCGGAAGGGAGCCCAGGGGGTCAAGCCGAACGCGGCTCACCTGGCGCTGGCCGAGCTTGAGCGCAGACTGGGCGAGCGCTTTTTTCTGTGCACGCAAAATGTCGACCACCTGCACGAGCGTGCCGGTTCCAAGCGCCTGGTGCACATGCACGGCGAACTGTTCCAGTCGCGCTGCGAGAGTTGCGATCGTGAGCCTTTCGACGACGAGAAGCTGTACGAGCGCTTAGCCGACATTCCGCGTTGCTGCTGCGGCGCTCGCATCAGGCCGAACATCGTCTGGTTTGGCGAAGTCATTATGCACCTGCCGTTCATTGCGAGAGAGTTGGAGCGGTGTACGGTTCTGCTCGTGGTTGGCACCTCCGGACTGGTGCAACCCGCAGCCAGCTTTGTGCACTGGGCCGGCACCGGGCCGGGGAGCACCGCGATTCGGACCTACTACGTTGGTCCGGAGGAGCCGGCAAACGCCTCGGCCTTCACCGATATTTTCCTGGGAAAAGCAGGCGAATTGCTGCCGCACCTGCTCGCGGTATAAGCAAGCAAAAGGCCCGGTCTGGGCCGGGCCTTGCGTCTTCCGTTACATCAGGACTAGATCCCGCACACTCTACTTCTTGTGGCCGTTCCCGTTGCCGTTTCCATTGCCGTTTCCATTGCCGTTTCCGTTGCCGTTTGACTTGGTGAAGGTGAAGCGTTCCAACTGCTTTTCAAACGGAATGGAGAACTGTTTTTCAATCTTCTCGCGGTAGGTGGGTCCGGAGTTATAGGTGCAGAAGGGATAGAGTTTGCCATCGGGCGCGGCGTAGTGAATGACGCAGCGCTTGACGCGCTCGATGTCGTAATTGTAGTTGTCCATGAAGTGCATGCCGGCCACCAGCAGCGTGCGGTAAGTGAAGGTTCCGTCCATGCCGTCGCGGCCGAGCTCCTTGTTGGTCATGCCCTGCAGCGTGTCGAGGAGCTTCTGGAAGGTGAGCCCGGGAGGCGCGAACTCGGGCTTGAAGTGCTTCTTAAGCTGGGTCCAGGCCTTGATGCCATGGTAATACTTGGTGAACGTCTTGCCCATTTTGCGCGAGAGCTCATCGATATCCTGCAACATGGAAGGAATATCGACGAACTGGGTCACCGGCACGGCCTTGCGGCTGCGTTCATCGACAAACATGTAAGTGCCGATGGAGCAGTGCGCGTGCGACGAGATGGTGGGGACGCCGGTGCCTCGAATGGCGGCCATCAGCTTGGAGAACGGAGTAACGGCGGAGAGCGGGAACCAGTCGTCGTACTTGTCGAACATGCCGGTCTGGTCGGAGAGCCCGAAGGCGAGATCGGTGAGGGTGAAGCGCTTCTGCTCCAGCTCGCGGCGGGAAATGCGGCCGGTGAAGGCCACCGGCTGGAAGCTGATGCCGCTGACGGTGTCGACGTTGTTGATGGCCACGCGCAGGATGTCGCCGAGCTGATCGTCGTTGATGCCTTTGACGATGGTGGGGACGAAGACGATCTTGATGCCGGCCTGGCGGCAGCTCTCGATGGTCTGCATCTTCTTTTCGAACAGCGGTTCGCCCCGCATCTTGAGATAGACGTCATCGGTCACGCCGTCAAACTGCAAGTAGAGGGTCGACAGCCCGGCTTGTTTCGCGCGCCGGGCGAACTCGTGGTCATTGAGCATCAGGCCGTTGGTGGCGGCCTGGATATGGGTGAAGCCCATCTCACGGGCCATGGCGACGATCTCAATGAAGTTGGGGTGGATGGTAGGCTCGCCGCCGGAGAACTGCACCGTGCGCGCATCGACCGGGCGCTCGTCGCGCAGTGCCTGCAGCATGGTGCGCACCTGGATGAGATCGGGTTCATAGAGATACCCAGCCGCATTGGCGTTGGCGAAGCACACAGGACAGGTGAGGTTGCAGCGGTTGGTCAGATCCACGTTGGCGAGCGCGGTATGGGAGGTGTGCAGCGAACACATGCCGCAGTCGTCCGGGCAAACATTATCCGCATCCCTTGTTGATCGCGGGATTCGACAGGCCGCGGTTGTCGCCGAACTCCCACTCCTCCATCTTGAGGTAGAGATTCACGTCGGAGTAGACGCAGTCGCGAAACTCACCGTGCTCGGGGCAGGCCTTTTGCATGATGACCCTGCCGTTCTCTTCGAAAATGCGTGCGTCGATGACGGTCTTGCACTCGGGACACAGCGATTGCGTGGTCTTGGGCAGCCCCTTTTGCGGCTTGTCGATGCGCGCGCCGGTGAAAGTCGTCTCCGGCTGAAGGATGTTGAAATCGGGCCGCTTGGTCACGGGGGGAATCAAGGTGGTGCTCACGTGCGCTCTCCTTAGAAATCACGGTCGGTGCAAGCCATGTGGTCGGAGGCTGCCGACAAAACAGACTGCTGCCTTCCTCAAAAGCTGGCTCTATTGTCCATCTTTCGTGTGACTTAGCGCTGTGCTCACACTCACTTGTGACAGTGATGCACACTTACAGCGAGTGGAAAGCAGCGCTTGCGAATGGCGGTATCGGAAGGTCAAATGGAGAGCGCTTGGCCCGGAACCTGCTCGTGCAACGGGGAGGATGCCCCGAAAGGTGGAGGGCAGGGGCTGAAAAGTCTGGCTGGCAGCGGCTCGGGTCTGGCCGTTTCGAGCTATTGAATCCCACTTTCCACGCCGGGCCCTTCGCCTTTACTATGGAAAGCTCCGGGCTTCCCGGCGAACCCAGCGTGGCAAAGATTACGACGGAGGCACCATGAGTTCTTCTTCTCCAGAGGAGATGCATGAGTTACAGGAGGCGGCGGAGCATGGCCGCGAATCGCGGCTTGCGCCCGTCAGTCTGACGATGGCAATCCTGGCGGTGTTTGTGGCCGCGGTTTCCGTGCTTGGTCACCGGGCACACACCGAAGAAATTATCTTGCAGAACCGCGTAACCGACACCTGGGCCTACTACCAGGCGAAGAACAGCCAGCGGCAGACTACCGAGCTGTTCCTGGATCTGCTGAAGGTTTCGGAGCTCACGCACCCGGAGGTCGAGAGCCTTAAACGTAAGTATCAGGATGCAGCCGGCGGCTTCTCCGCCAAGCAGGAAGAGCTGAAGGCGGAAGGCCGCAAGTTGGAGAAAGAGATGGAGGTCGAGCGCCGACGCGCTGACCGCTTCGATCTCGGCGAAAGCTTCCTGGAGATTGCGCTGGTCGTTACCTCCATCACCCTGTTGACGCGGAAGCGCGTTTTCTGGGGCGCGGGGTTTGTGGCGGCGGCCATCGGCCTCATCATTGCTATTACCGGGTTGCTTCTGCATTAGCCCGGTCAATTCAAGGTGGCCCATTCAATGCGTTGTTCGTCGAGTGGGGCAGTTCGAAACTAGAGAAAGAACCACCCCCTCAAGCCCCAACTGCGGGATTGAATGGGCTACGCGCGATTCGCCTTATTTTTGTGGAACCCCGTCAACGGCGATCACGTTGTATTTCGCGTACTTCTCGCCGATCTTGTGGGCTGCCTCGTATTCCGGTGAATGCCGCCATTTCATTAATTGGTCTAAGCTATCCCATCGCAGGATGATGACGCGTCCCTTAGGCGGTTCCCCATCGATGGCGGTGCCTTTGCCCGCTGCGACGTAGACTCCCCCGTATTGTTTGATCGCAGCCTGGGCCCTGGGAAGGTATTCCTTGGCGTAGCCCTCCTGGTTGGTTACCTCATTGTTCCCGATCATGTAGACGGGCGGCTTTGCCTGCGCGTAAACCGCCTCACCGATAGCACCTATTGCAATGCCAGCAACCACTGCCAGCGCTAACGCAATAACAGACTTGAGCCTCATGCGACATGCCCCCGGACATTACTTTGCATCCGGGATCTTAGGATGCCAATACGGGAGTGAGATTCAAATCTGGCGAACAAGGATTGTCGTGAAATCCCCATATAGCCTATTACGCCCGGACACCCTTGCCGGCCCCGCAGGGCAGTTCCAGAATAGGCCCTTCGATAAGAAGAGATTGAACTTGCGATTCGCCAGTACCCGCCAGAGCATCTAAGAACTTGGGACATTGCTGCCGAGGCACGGCGCGTGGGTGCTTGTGCCAACCGAGGTCCAGCGTCTACCCAATCCATTGATTCCCCGGGAGGGGCTTTTATGTCCACCACCATGCAGCCCGCCAGCGGCCTAGAAGACGTCATCGCGGGTAGTTCCGGTATCTGTTACATAGAGGGCGATAAAGGGATATTGGCTTATCGTGGAATCGACATCCACGATCTGGCCGACAATTCCACCTTTGAGGAAGTCACCTATCTGCTTTGGTTTGGCAAGCTGCCGACGCGCACCGAACTCCAGGAATTCCACCTATGGCTGGTGCGCGAGCGCAAGCTGGACGCGCAGATCATCAGCTTGATCCGGCAAGCGCCTAAACATGCTCTGCCGATGGACGTGCTGCGCAGCATCGTCTCCTCGCTCGCCTTGTTCGATCCCGAGGAAAGAGCCAACGATGCCGGGGCAAACCTGCGCAAGTCCATTCGTCTGACCTCGCAGCTGGCGATGGTCGTGGCGAATTACGACCGCATCCGCAAGGGCAAAGCGCTCATCGAGCCCGACCGTTCCTTGTCGCACGCAGGAAACTTTCTGCTGATGCTGAACGGCGAACTGCCGAGCGAAACCGCCACTCGCGCGCTCGACATCGCCCTCATCCTGCATGCCGATCACGAATGGAACGCCTCGACCTTTGCGGCGCGCGTAACCGCCGCCACCTTGTCCGACATGCATTCGGCGATCACCTCGGCCATTGGCGCGCTCAAAGGGCCGCTGCACGGAGGCGCCAACGAAGCCGTCTTCGCCATTCTGGAGGACATCGACCGTAACGGGGCTGACCCGGTCGAATACGTCAAGGGCATGCTGGCGCAGAAGGCCAAGGTGCCCGGCTTCGGGCATCGCGTCTACACCACCGAAGACCCGCGCGCCACTCATCTGCGGCAAATGTCCCGCGACCTGGGTTATTCCAGCGGACAGACCAAGTGGTTCGATTATTCGCGGCGCATCGAAGAATTCATCAATGCCGAGAAGAAGCTGAACGCGAACGTCGATTTCTACTCGGCCTCGACCTACCACACGCTGGGCATCGACGTTGACCTGTTCACGCCGATTTTTGCGGTCTCGCGAGTCGCCGGATGGACCGCGCACGTGATGGAGCAACTCGCCGACAATCGGCTGATCCGTCCGCGCGCCGAGTACATCGGACCGGTCTACCCGAACAAGTATGTGCCGATTGAGGAACGCGCTATCGCCGCTTAGGATTTGCGCAATAGGGTTTACGAGACAATAAAAAAGCCTCACACTCCGTAGTGCGAGGCACGCAATGTTGTGCTGTGCTTCTAGCGCTGCTGTCATCGCCGAACCGCTTTACATCCTCCGTGGCTCGCGGACTTCCGCCATCCCCACAATGAGCGACACAACAGATTTACAACCTTGATCGAAGACTCTAGTCCTGCACACGCCGCAAGTGAAACGCAAAATCTTGATAGTAGCTATCAACAGAATTGCTGGATGGCCTGGTGCTGCCCCCCCTGGATTAGTGTAGCCGCCCAGTGATGTAAATCTGGAAGCGTCATCCCGACCGAAGTGAAACGGAGTGGAGGGATCTTGTGTTTTCCGCGGCAAAGCAACACAAAAGATTCCTCGACTCGCATCGCAAGGCGCCGCTCGCTCGGAATGACGTTTTTGGGGTATACAGCAACTCGGAAATTGCTCCGGTGCAGCTCATCGATGTTTTCACATCTTTTCATTGCCGCAGCGGTCAGGCTTACTTGGATCGCGACCTGAATCCATCGAGGGCGCTCTTCTGCAATGCCAGCAGCTCCCCGATCCCTTTGCGGGCCAGTCGCGTCATCTGTGCCAGTTGCTCGTCGCTGAAGGGTACCAACTCCGCCGTCGCCTGCAATTCGATGAAACGGTTGGAGCCGGTCATCACGAAGTTCATATCCACGTCCGCGCGCGAGTCTTCCTCGTAGGCAAGGTCGAGCATGGCCTCGCCGTCCACGATGCCCACCGAGACGGCCGCGACCTGGTCGCGCAGCGGCACCGCCCGCAAAGTTCCAGCCGAGACCAACCTCTCCAGCGCCAGCGCCAGGGCAACAAAGGCGCCAGTGACCGACGCCGTGCGCGTTCCCCCGTCGGCCTGGATGACATCGCAATCGATCCACAGCGTGCGTTCGCCGAGCTTCTCCAGATCGACCACGGCACGCATCGAGCGGCCGATCAGCCGCTGGATTTCGTGGGTGCGCCCGCCGACGCGCCCGCGGCTGCTCTCGCGCGGCGAACGGGTCAGCGTGGAGCGCGGCAGCATGCCGTATTCGCTGGTGATCCAGCCTCTCCCCTGGTTGCGCATCCAGCCGGGAACCGTCTCTTCAATCGAGCAGGTACAGATCACGCGCGTGTTGCCGAATTCGATCAGGCACGAGCCTTCGGCGGTGCGGACGAAGTCGAGGATGATATTTGCCGCGCGCATCTGGTCGAGGGCGCGGTTGTCGGAGCGATAGATCATGGTTGGGTCTCAATTCCTAAGTAGTAGGTCACTTTGCAAAAACGTATGAGGGCAGTTCCCGCGCGCCTTTAGAGGATGCGCTGAAAAACTCCTAGGAGTGTCATCCTGAGGTCGCGCCGATTTTGCGCGTCCGAAGGATCTGCTTTGCTTTCAGTACGCGCAAACAGCAGATCCTTCGCTCTGCTCAGGATGACACCGCAGTTCTTCCGGCAGCTTGTTCACCCTTTTTCCAGTTCCACGCGCTCGACGCACTCAACCTCACGGCCAAGAAACAGCGGAACCATGCGCTTGAATTTTTCAACCGAGTCGGTGGTAAAGAAGCGGAACGCCGGCTCGCCGTTGTGGCAACCCTGTTCCGGGGTCCCCGACTGACGCCGTCCTTGTGTCTGTTGGGGTTCGCAGCCGCTCAGCATCGATGCCACCACCTGCGCCGTGCTGTCGGCCGGGTCGACAAACTCTATGCGCTGCGGCACCACCCGGCGCAGCAGAGGACGCAGCAGCGGGTAGTGAGTGCAGCCCAGCACCATCACATCGGTATTGGGCGGAGCGCTGCGCAGAGCCTCGATGACGTAGATGCGGGCGATCTGCTCGGTCACCGGATGATCCGTCCATCCTTCCTCGACCAGCGGCACCAGCAGCGGGCAGGCTTTTTCATAGGTGGCGAAGCCCCTGCGGGCAAGGGCGCGCTGATAGGCGTGGCTGGCGACAGTGTTTTCGGTGGCAATCACGATGGCCTCGCGGTGACGGCTCAATTCGGCGGCGTGGTCCGCTCCGGGTTCGATCACCCCTATCACCGGGATCTCGACCGCGCTCTTCACGTCGTAGAGAGCCATGGAGCTGGCGGTGTTGCAGCCGATCACCAGAATCTCCGCCCCGCACTTCTCCAGAAACCGCGCGGCCTCGACCGCATAGCGGGCGATGGTTTCGCGAGACTTGTTGCCATAAGGCAGCCTGGCCGAATCGCCAAAATAGAGATAGTTTGCGTTCGGCGCCAGCGCAACGATGGAACGCAGTACGGTCAGTCCGCCAACGCCGGAATCGAAGACCGCAATCCTGGGCCTGCCGTCGCGGCCAACCGACACCTCCGCAGTGCCGCCGGACACTTCCGAGGCTCGCGAGTTTTCGGCAGGCGCGCTCATTGCATCTCCCTGACTAAAGCGGTGTTGGTGTATCCCAAGAACAATGTTTCAGCGTGTCACCCTGAGGAGCGTCCGCCAGGACGCGACGTGAGGGTCTATGTATTTGTTTCTTCCCGCCCTGGAGTGACGCTCAGCATAGATCGTCACGTCGGTTCGCCCGGCGAACCTCCTCACGATGACACCCGTAGCGAAGAATACAGTATCTCCACATCCCCTATCACAGGTTTGGCGCACTCACCGCATCTCCTGTACCAACTGGTTCACCGCAGCTACATCATAGACGGCCTTCAGGTCGGCGTGTCCGGCCAGCGTATCGCGCTCCTTGCCGTCCACCAGAAACTTTACCTGCGTCACCTTCGGGAAGGCAGCGGACAGAGTCTGCACAAAGGAGGTGATGGTCAGCTCTTCCACCAGCGCCCCGGAACGGTGTTTGTTGGCAAAATCCGCATTGGCATCCACCACGGCAAGTGTGTCATTCACGAAGTAAACGCCGCGAATGTCCGCGCCGTCGCCGAGTTTGTGGGTGGATGTGCCTTCCAGGTAGCCGGCAATCAGGAGGCGAAGCAGGGTTAGCGCTCTGGAGGAAGGCGAAGCAGGCAGCGCGATTGAAAGCTGCTGCTCGTGGATGCTTCCATCGCGATCGTCGGCCACGAACATCCGCACGGCTTCGGGGGCTCCGGAGACAGGCGGAGTCATAGGACGGGTGTCCAGGGTGACGGTTTGCAGGGCTTCGGCGCGGCGCTTCAGGCGCAGCGCATAATAGCCGAGCGCAAGCGCGGAAAAAACCAGCACGGCCAGAATGATCTGCAGGCGGCGTGAGATCATCGCGCAGCCTCCAGACGTGACCTGGTCAGCGCCAAGAAAAGTTCAGGTTCAGCAAGGCGGCGTGAGATCATCGCGCAGCCTCCAGTTTAGAGCGCACGGCTACGATCCCCGCCGAAACCGCGGCGGAGACGGTGTGCAGGTATGCGCCGGATTTGATGTCCTTCTCGTCCGCCGGCGGCGTCACCTCAATCCCGATCGCCGGAGCCCAGATGTTATTGAGCGGGCGCAGGGGAGAGGCCAAGGCGTGTACCACGACGTTGCGCTGATTAAGCTCGGCGGCAACCGAGCCGGCTAGACTCCCGCTCAGGTCCAGCCAACTGGATTGCGCATTCGCCCATGCCAGGAACTTCTTGTGCGTGGGCGGCTGCGCCGAAGCGGGCAGAAGCGCCGTATACAGGCGCACTCCGTGTCCCTCGGCGGCGGCATGAATCGCGATGTAGGCGATGATGCGGGCGGAGTTGGCGATAGCGGCACGCTGGTCGGCATCAAGATCGTTGTCGCCCGTGCGCACCATCTGGGTCGACACGCCGTGCGCTTCAAGTTCGCGCTGGATGAGCCGGGCCAGCACCAGGGTCAGATCTTTTTCGGGAACATTCCCGGCGAGCATCGCACCGTGGTCGCTCCCGCCATGCGCGGCGTCGATCACGACAACCGGTTTCGGGGGCAAGGGAGCCGCTGTGGCAACCGTTTGCGCCGGGACGGCCGGGGGAGCTTCGCTCTGCGCGGGCGGCTTTGCTTCCGCGCTTGCCGCCGGCGGCAGCGGGGAAAGGGTGATGGTCTTGTTGCCGTCTGAAAAGGTCGCCGTCACCGGACTTGCCACATTCACGGTCAATTGCAGCGCCCCGTTGGAGGCCGCAACGCTGCTCGACTGGAAGACCGGGTCGGAGAACTTCTGCGCGCCGCCGTCCGCCGGGCGAACCAACGGCTCGTGCGTGAACGTCAGCCGAATGTGCCCTTGCTCCGTCGCGATCATCGGATTCACCGCCGACGGGAAGCTAAGGACCAGGCCCGCAGGCTTCTGCCGGAGCTGCTGGCTGAAGCTGAATCCGAGCCCACCGATCAGCAGGCGGCCGCCCGGATGCAGTTGCACCGGTTGCGACAGCAGGCGCGGCAACATGCCGCCCAACGCCGTCACCGGCACGAAACCTCTGCCGCCAAGCAGCACAAATTCGGCGGGCAAGTCATAGCCCGTACCGCCAAGTTTGCCTCTGACCTCTCCCTGGGTGAATTCAACTTCAACCGAGCGCGACGAGGCGGCGGTGAATTTCAGCTTCCACTTTTGTTGATCGAAGCGTGACTCGACACGCCCGAGCGGTTCCAGCAATTCGAAGAGCCCGACATACGGCGTCCCGTTGTGCTCGACGATTGGTACTACGTAGTTAGTTTGCGGGGCAAAGACGCGCAATTGCCTTTCAGCTTCCGTCGACTGGGCCGGCAAGTTGGCCGGACAGATCGCAAGCAGCGCCACGATCAACACGAGGATCACCGCGCACGCGTGCTTGCGGCCGTCATGCGCCAAGTGAGCGAAATTCGACGCAAGATATTGCGTTCCGGGCCTTTTGGAGCCGGAACGTGCCGCCCTGGCAGGGGTGATCTTCTTCGCCATTGTGACTTCATGCTCCGCTTGCAAAGGGGCAATTCGTTTGCTGAATTCTTGCGGAAGCTGAGCTGATTGTAGCAGTTACAAAAGTAAACCAACCAGCCTTGAGGGACATCGATAGTTGTGGCGGAGGAGTATGATCCTAACGGTCCGGATCGTGATTTTCTCCGCGCCGGAAGAGGCGGAAGTGACGGGCGGAGAGATGTTTACCATCGATAATCCGAACCACCTTGACGATTCGGCGGCGAAGATTGGAGTAGAGCAGCGCAACCAATATGTGCCCGGATATCGTCCAAGTAATTCGCCGAGGAAAGTGGCGCAGAATCAAAGTAAGACTGCAGCCTCCCCAGGGGCTCCCACCACTTACGGTCTACGCGAGAACAGGCTATGATGGCCCGAATGAATAGAATCGTTCCCCTGACGCTGTTGCTGTGCCTTGTCCTATGGGCGATGATGCCGGCAACCGGAGCGCCGCAGCAGTCCACCAACCTCGGGCAGGGAAGTCCCACCGCGCCGCCGCCGCCGATGTCTTCGGGCGGGCAGAGCACGCCGGCGCCGGACCAGGATTCCTCCGTCCCCCAGAATCCGCCTCTCAATCAGCCGGGCGACACGGTCCAGCTTCCGCAAGAGGGACAGGCTCCCGATAGCCAGGAGGGCGGGGTTTTCGTCTTCAAAAAAGAAGTGGAAGAGGTCACGCTGCACGCCACCGTGGTCGATGACCGGCAGCATCCGGTGACCAGCCTGAAGCAAAGCGACTTCGTCGTATATGAAAATGGCCAGCCGCAAAAAATCACGTCCTTTCGGCAAGGCGATGTGCCGGTAGCGCTGGGGATACTGGTCGACAATTCCGGTTCCATGCGGGACAAGCGGCCGGCGGTGAACCAGGCGGCTCTGAACCTGGTGAGGGCCAGTAACCCGAAAGACCAGGTTTTCGTTGTGAACTTTAGCCAGACACCGTATCTGGATCAGGACTATACGGACGACATCAACCTGCTGAAAAATGCGCTGAATCACATCGATTCACGCGGGGGCACGGCGCTCTACGACGCGGTTGTGGCGTCGGCCGAGCACTTGATGAAGGGCGCGCCGCCGGACCAGAAGAAAGTGCTGCTGGTGGTGACCGACGGCGAGGACACGGCAAGCGTGGACACCCTGGAACAGGCGATTCACAAGGTTGCCGTCGATGGCGGGCCGACAATCTACTCGATCGGCATTCTCGGCAGCGAGCGCGAGAAGCGCGCCCGCCGGGCGCTGCGCACTATGGCCGAGCAGACTGGCGGCGTTGCCTTTTTCCCGAAGGACCTCACCGAGGTCGATGAGATCAGCCGCCAGGTGGCGCACGATATTCGTAATCAGTACATCATTGGCTACAAGCCTTCCGTGCCACAGCGTAGTGGCGGATACCGCACCGTGAAGGTCGAAGCGCATACCCCGGCTTACAAGCGTTTGCAGGTGCGTACACGAAGCGGCTATTACGCAAATGAAACGCGGCGGGCGGCGCGCTGACCGACTTCGGTCGAGCGCGAGCTACGTCTCCAGAAAATCGGTTTTCACCCCGAGCCCAGAAACCTTCTGGGCTTTTGTTCTGCCCGGCGAAGCGAGGATTTGACCCTGTTGCAGCCTTTGCGTAACCTTTGAAGGCCTCCCACAGATTGGGTGTTGGAGAGCCTGTAGCGGGCGGGTAAAAAAATCTCTCACATCTGCTCACTGCGGCAGATGTGGGGCACCGTCTGGTACCGTCAAGGGGAATGATCCAATCGATGAGTTCCGGCCAAATCAAACCCGGCGAGTGGGATGCCGCTGCCTACCATCGACTTTCCGATCCACAGTTTCAGTGGGGGCGGCAGATTCTCTCGCGGCTGGAGTTGCGTGGCGATGAAACCGTCGTGGACGCAGGCTGCGGCACGGGCAGGCTCACAGCCGAGTTGATGAAGCGTCTGCCTGAAGGTCGGGTGATCGCCGTCGACGTTTCGGAGAACATGCTGGCCGCCGCCCGCGAGTTCCTGCGCCCGCGAGCCGGCAGCCGCTTGCGGTTCGTGCAGGCAGACTTGGGAGCCCTGGAGCTGGACGAACGAGTCGATGGAGTTTTCAGCACAGCGACCTTCCACTGGATACCGGATCACGTCCGGCTCTTCTCAAAGCTGTTCCAGGTGCTGCGTCCGGGAGGCTGGCTGGTGGCGCAGTTTGGAGGGGAGGGCAACATCGAGTGCTGGCGGCGACGTATGGCGGTGCTCGCGGGCCAGCTCCCGTTCGTGACCTATATTCGCGATTGGGTTGAGGAGTTTCATTTTCCGGGCGCCCGTCAAACAGCGGAGCATTTGAAACGCGCCGGGTTCGCCTCCATTGAGGTTGAGAGCTGGCCTTCGCCGGTCAGCTTCGCCGACCCCGATTCGTTTGGTTCGTTTCTTGGCAGCGTGATTGCGCGAAATTATCTGGCGAGGCTCGACGAGAACCTGCAACGGGAGTTCATGAACCGGCTCATCAAACAGGCGGGCGAGGATGCGCCGCCTTTCCTCATCGACTACGTGCGCTTGAATGTCCGGACGGTGCGTCCGGGTCGCTAGTGTAGTGCGTTAAACCGTTTAAGTTTCTCCCAGCCGCCGAAGGCGGCGGCAGACGGTAGCCCACGGCGCAAGCCGTGGGTGCACGGGCGTCCAGGATCGCAAGCCCCCGAAGGGGGCGACAGAACCGGTCGAGATGCTATCGCCCGCGTTGCGGGCTTTCCAGATTTCCCATTCAAAAACCCATGGCTGACGCGACGGGCTACCATCTTTCCCCCGCTTCGCGGGGTCAGTTTGCAGTGTTCTGATTTATGACGCACTACGCTAGTTAGCGCTCAGGGCTCTGCGTTCCGGTGACGGAGTCGCCGATCCAGTCCAGATAGGCTGCCAACCCCGCCTCCACAGTGAACTGAAGCACCTCGGGAAGCTCATAGGGATTCAGGCGGCGGATCTCGGCGCAGAGGCGCTCGAAGTTTTCAGCCGTCGTCTTGATCACCAGCAGAAACTCCTGGCTGGTCTCCACTATGCCTTTCCATCGATAGACGGATTCCATCGGGCCGATGACGTTGACGCAGGCGGCGACCTGTCCATCGACCAGGGCGCGCGCAATTTTGGTTGCCACCTCGTGAGAGCCGCACGTCGAGAGCACCAGCCGTTTGTCCGTCATGGACGCATTATCCACTTGAGCAGCAAATTCGCGCAAACCGGCCACCCAACAAGCCAACAGCAGGCTTGTCGGGGACCCCGGCGGCGGCGCGATGGCCGGGCGCTATTTGCCGAAGTTGGTTCCTTTCATTGCTGCGCGAAAACTTCCGCTTGACGGATGAGTTGAATGCGAAGTTCACTAAAAGGTTGCAGGCGCGGCGGCGCGAGTTCGCATCGAAAAAAGTTGCGCAAGTGTGTACATGGACAACTTGAAGATGAAATTTTTGCGCGCGATCGCGCGAGGCTTATTCTCGCGCCGGCAGTGGCTGGCAACGGGATGCGTGGCGGTGTTTGCCGGGTGGCTGTTTTATCACGTCATGTTCGGTGCAAACGGCATGATGGCCTACCGGCAGAAGGTGCGCGACTACGAGCGTCTGCAACAGGAAGTGCGGCAGGCACAGGTAGAAAATGAAAGGCTGCGGCAGCGGGTCAACTCCCTCAAGACAGATCCGCAGACAATCGAGAAAGAAGCCCGTGAACAACTGAAGTATGCGAGACCGGGCGAGCTGATCTACGTTTATCCGGCTCCCAAAGTTGAATCCGTCCCTTCCACGGCTACCGCACAGAAACACTGATGGACTCCTCACTTCCGCGTGCCGGTGCGCTTGCCAGGCGCGCTATACTGCCAGCCGTGACCCTCAGTCGAACAGCCGTTGAGCCGCCCCTGCGCCGCAAATTCTCATTCGGCTTGACCCTTGGATATGGGGTGTGGGTCCTTGCCCTGGCCCTGCTGGCCTTGGCATGCGTCGCGGGCTGCCGAGGAAAAAATGAACTCAAGCCTACCAAGCTGATGCCGCCGCTCTACAGCGGGTACAGCCTTGAGAAAGTGCAGCGCGAGTTGAATCTCAAGCCAGGTGGTTGGGAGGTGCTGGAAGACCGGCGCCCGCTGACCAGCGACAAGAGACCGCCGTTCAGAATATTGACCATATCGAGTCAGGGTTTTGCGAAATTCGGCGCGACCGGCGAGCTGGTGATGACTTTTTATAACGACCGGCTGATGACGACTTTGCTTTACCCGACGGATCTGGAGGCGTTACGCATTGCGTTGGCGAGCGAAGCCGGCATCAGTTTTACCAGGCAGGGTGATGCCCGGATCGAGCCCACGACACGGGTTTGGATCGGCAAAGCCCGCGACGGCCACTCCTACGTCGGCTGGATCGACCTGGAACTCGATCGCCAGCGAGAGGAATGGATCGCAAAGTACGAGCGCTGATCCGGACGCACAGATAACCCGGCAGCCGTACCCACCGAAACGTACTTCAGAGAGAGAAAATTTAATTTGTGCAGCAGAGTTGGTGTATTTCGGAGTTGGTGTATCCTAAGTGTCACAGTCGGACGTCAACTCCGGGACTGGGGTGTTCCTGAGCTGTCCGGTTGA
Source organism: uncultured Acidobacteriota bacterium (assembly GCA_963819175.1). Taxonomy (GTDB): domain Bacteria; phylum Acidobacteriota; class Terriglobia; order Terriglobales; family Acidobacteriaceae; genus CAWBRT01. The sequence continues at coordinate 420,630 of CAWFVJ010000013.1, read as the reverse complement.
GCCACCTGGTGGGGTTCAAATATGAATAAAGTATTTGCCAATGCCAAAGAGGCTATCTTTGACATTGAAGATGGCGCCACGGTGATGGTTGGCGGGTTCGGCTTGTGCGGAATCCCTGAAAACCTGATCGCCGCTTTAGTGGAGAAAAACGTTCGCAATCTCCATACCATCAGCAACAACATGGGGGTAGATGACTTTGGACTGGGGCTGCTGCTTCAGAAAGGGCAGATTCACAGTCACAAGGGCAGCTACGTGGGCGAGAACCGGCTGTTCGAGCAGTTGGTGTTGGCCGGCAAACTCGACCTGGAACTGATTCCGCAAGGCACCCTCGCCGAGCGTATTCGCGCCGGGGGCGCCGGGATTCCCGCCTTTTATACACCGACAGGCGTCGGAACCGTCGTTGCCGAGGGCAAGGAAACTCATGAGTTCGAGGGCCGGACCTACGTCATGGAGCGCTGGCTTAAAGCCGACTTCTCATTGGTGAAGGCTTGGAAAGGCGACAGGTGGGGGAACCTTGTCTACCGCAAAGCGGCACAGAACTTCAACCCGATGATTGCGACTGCCGGCAGAGTCACCATTGCCGAGGTGGAAGAGCTGGTCGAACCCGGCGAGATTCCGCCGGAGCAGATCCACACTCCCAGCATTTACGTCAAGCGCATCTTTGAGGCGGTTGGAGAAGAAAAGCGGATCGAGCGCAGAACGGTGCGAGCGGCTGTTTGAGTTCGGGCACGATCCGGAAACAGGGTTCAATGCGAGAAGCGAGGACAAATATGGCCACGAAAGCTGGTAAGGAACAAGACGCAGCCAAGCGGGAATACATCGTGCGGCGCATCGCCCGCGAGTTGCGCGACGGCTTCTATGTGAACCTCGGGATCGGCATGCCGACCCTGGTCGCCAATAATGTGCCACCGGGGATGGATGTTGTCCTGCAAAGCGAGAACGGGATGCTGGGCGTAGGACCCTATCCGGTCGCAGGCACGGAAGATGCGGACTTGATCAACGCCGGGAAGGAAACGATCACGGAGATTCCGGGGACCGCTTACTTCTCCAGCGCCGAATCGTTTGCCATGATCCGCGGCGCGCACGTCGACCTGAGCGTGCTGGGCGCCATGGAGGTGGATGAAGAAGGCAACCTGGCGAACTGGATGATTCCGGGCAAGATGGTCAAAGGCATGGGCGGGGCCATGGACTTGGTCGCGGGCGCCCGACGCGTGATTGTCGCCATGGAGCACAGCGCGAAGGATGGCCGCCCAAAGATACTGAAACACTGCGGGCTCCCGATCACCGGTCTCGGCGTCGTCGATACGATCGTGACTGAGATGGGTTACATCAAGGTGGTTCGCGGGCAAGGGCTCGTGCTGGAAGAAATCGCGCCGGGATTGAAACCCGAAGACGTGCAGGCGGCAACCGAGGCGGAGCTGATCATCAGTCCGACGTTGAAAGAGATGTGCTTTTGAGCGGCGGAGAAAAGCCGCCAGCATAGGGAATCTCTGAACAAGCCTTGCTAGTGTAGTGCGTCATAAATCAGAACACTGCAAACTGACCCCGCGAAGCGGGGGAAAGATGGTAGCCCATGGCGTCAGCCATGGGTTTTGGAATGGGAAATCTGGAAAGCCCGCAACGCGGGCGACAGAATATCGACCGGTTCTGTCGCCCCCTTCGGGGGCTTGCGATCCTGGACGCCCTTGCACCCACGGCTTGCGCCGTGGGCTACCGTCTGCCGCCGCCTTCGGCGGCTGGGAGAACCTTAAACGTTGATCTGTTTGACGCACTACACTAGCAGAACCTCAGAGGCGAAAACGGCTGCGGAAAAATTACTCTCCGAGGTGTCATCCTTAGGCGCAGGCGCCGCGCTTTGGGAAATGCCTTTCGGGAAAGTGCTCTGGACAGTCTCTACGGAGCACACTAAACTTCGGCCATGACCAACGAAGCAGCCGAAATCTTCCTTCGATACTCGGCCTCACGGCTTGAGACGCTCGCCTCATGGATTGACGAATGCCTCAGCCGCTTGACCGTCGAACAGGTCTGGTGGAGGAGCGGGGAAGCGCAGAATGCGATTGGCAACCTCGTCATTCATCTCTGCGGGAACGTTCATCAGAGGATTACGTTGACGCTCAGTGAGGGTGGTCCCGATACACGGAACCGTAACGGCGAATTCGATCCGGGTCTGACCGGCTCACCCGAAGAGCTGCGGCGACAGCTCAATGCCACGATCTCCGAAGCGGTTGCCGTACTGCGGCAGTTTCCTTCTGCACAAATCACGGAACATGCTCCGCGCCCGGGATACGACCGCTCCATCCTGGAGAATATCTACACGGTTGTAGAGCATTTCGCGTTGCACACAGGCCAAATTACATATGCGACGAAGCTTTTGACCAAGCAGGGCTTAGGCGACCTGAGCCGCTTGCAGAAAATCGCCCGATGAACCGGGTTGCCGGAATGCCAGACCTTTCGGCTAACCGGCCTATTGCCGCTCCTCCAGGAAAACCCTTGTATCCACAACCTCTCGCTTGAGTTCCTCTGCCAAGGGCAGTTGGTTCAACGTCTGGAGCACGAACAAACTGGTGGTTGGCTTGCGGTCATCCGGGTTCTGGATTGCGTGCGGCGTGGCAAACGCCTCGTGGACCAGGAACAAGAAGTTCTCGATGTCGGTCCAACTCATCCGCCGGTCGCCAATTTCTTTCGTAAAGGCTACCGCCGCGGCATCTCCGAGCGCGCGCACCTGCTTTTCATTTTCGGCGTCGTAGGCGTTCTTCGAGATATGGGACAAGGCCTGATGAATGATGAGCTGGGGATCGGCTGCGCCAGTGTCTTCGCACCAGGCGAGCGTTGGCAGCGCGAACAGCACGGCGATCAGGAACAAACGCCACATACTTCCAACTCCTTTCAGCAGCTCAACGGTTAAGAACCTTTCGCCTACGCTGCTCAACCTCTGGGGCCGGTTGCGAGATGCATCTTCAGAAATTTGTAGGCTCGCTGGGCGGCGTCCAACATTTCAAGGCCGTGAAAGCCGTGGCCAGCGTTTTTGTAGAGCTTCATTTCGTAAGGCAGTCCGTGCTGCTCGAGAGTTCGGGCGACCTTGTGGGCTTCGCTCACCGGCACGATCTTGTCGGCTTCGCCATGCAGAATCAGCACCGGGGCCAGTTGCGTAAGCCGCTCGATGAAGTAATCGCTCAGCCCGCCGAAAAAATCGACAATGGCCTTAATGCGCTGCTGCTGCGACCCAAGCGCCAGCGACAGGTATGCCCCGAGCGAAAAGCCGATAAGCCCAATATGGCTGGGATCGGCCTGCGGATGCTTCTCCGCGAAGTCCAGCAAGTCTGAAACCACTCGCAGCCAGTTGGGAAACTCGCGCCAGATCGTCGTCACGTCCGCCCATTGGGTATCGGTGGCGGCGAAATAGTGTGGAACAAAGACGCAGAATCCCTGGCTCGCCAGCAGTTCTCCAACTTGCAGCGCCCCGGCATTGTGCAGCCCTCCAGAGCCATGAAGAGCGCAGACGATGGGGAAACGCCCCTCGGAGCCCGGCGTGAAAACATCGACAGGGATTTGTCTTCCATTGAAAGTGGCAAAAGTCGTCTGCAATTGCTCCTTCCCACTGCGAGCTACTGGAATTTGATGCGGCTGGCCGGGCAATGGCTCCCAGCAAACCCGAATTTTGGGGTCGCCGGCGGCCACTTATGCCCATATTGGGATGGACGGGCGCACCCCGGCTGCGTGGCGTGGTCTGGCATGCTCGGATGTAAGGTGTTCTCATTGTTGGAGGAAAGAAGAATGGCTTTCGAAGTTCCCGCGTTGCCATACGCGTACGAGGCGCTCGAGCCGTACATCGACGCGCAGACGATGCACCTGCATCATGACAAGCACCACCAGGCTTATGTTGACAACTTCAACGCGGCCCTGGAAAAGGCTCCCGAGCTAAAGAGCAAGGGCGCCGAGGAAATCCTCAAGAACCTCAGCAGCGTTCCCGAGGCAGTTCGCACCGCCGTTCGCAACCACGGAGGCGGCCATGTGAACCACTCGATGTTCTGGACGATCATGGGGCCGAAGGCGGGCGGTGCGCCCACGGGCGCGATCGCCGACGCGATTAAGAAGACCTTCGGTGACTTTGCGGCATTCCAGGAAAAGTTCAACGATGCCGGCGCAAAGCAGTTCGGCAGTGGTTGGGTCTGGCTGGTCGGCGGCGCGGGCGGTCTGCAGGTCATCAGCACGCCCAACCAGGACAGCCCTCTCTCCCTGGGGTTCTACCCGGTGATGGGAAACGACGTTTGGGAGCACGCGTATTACCTCAAATATCAGAACCGGAGAGCCGAATATCTCAAGGCATGGTGGAACGTTGTGAATTGGAGCGAAGTGAACAAACGCTTCGAAAAGGCTCCCAAATAATTAAAGACAAATGTGGATTTGAGCAGCCGCGAGGCTGCTTTTTTTGCCAAGCGCCACACCACAGCCTGGGCTGCACCTTTCAGGGAATTGCTCTAAGTAGCCGATTACCTTATATTGTTATCGCGTCATAATTGTTATCGCGTCGAGTTGGTGAAGCGCGCGGGCACCACCAGAGGCGTAAGGGTCCGTCGTCAGGCATTCGCTGGCGAGTGCTGCTATGTTGAGCCTTAGGCTGGTTTTGCGAAGGTATCCGTGAGGGCTGAAAACTCGGGGATACGCTTGGCAATGAGTAGCTTCACGAGGGGGAGTAATGGCACCTGAGCCCGGGATGGGAAGTGTTCCACGAATTCCGCTTGCGATCAGCAAGAGCCTGCGCACCTTGGCACATGATTTGAGCAACTCTATCGAGACCATCATGCAGGCATCCTACCTGCTGAGCCAGGCCAAGCTGGACGACACCAACAAGAAATGGGTCGAACTCATCGACGCTGCCTCTCGCGATGCGGCACGCATCAATCGTGAGATCCGCGAGATCCTGCGTTCGCAGAGCGAAGAGAATTAGCGAACGCCCGCTTCCAGCCAGTGCTGGAGCCAGGATTGACTTTCGAAGCACACCAGGCTCTTCAAGCCTGAGACCCGACCTTTCTTATTTTTGCCCAATAACAGCCGGCACAGTTGACAGCGCGCGCAAGGATTCCACGTAAGGCGCCCGGGCCAGACCCCGTTCGGTGATGATTGCCTCTATGTATCGGGACGGAGTGACGTCAAACGCTGGATTTTCGATCAGCACGGAGTCCGGCGCCATCTGGCGTCCGCCGATGTGAGTAACTTCGGAGACCGCGCGCTGTTCGATGGGAATTCGCGATCCATCCGGCGTCTCCATGTCCACGGTTGAAAAAGGCGCCGCGACGTAGAAAGGGATGCGATGTTCGTGCGCGAGAATGGCGACCGTATAAGTGCCAATCTTATTCGCCGTGTCGCCATTGGCGGCGATGCGGTCGGCGCCCACGACGACGGCCTGGACTTTGCCCTGCGCCATCATCACCCCGGCCATGCTGTCGCAAATGAGCGTGGTCGGGATTCCGTCTTTCATCAACTCCCATGCGGTTAGCCTGGCGCCTTGCAGGAAGGGACGGGTCTCGTCGGCGAAGACGTGCAGCTTCTTTCCGGCCTCGACCGCGGCCCGGATCACGCCCAGAGCGGTTCCATAACCCGCCGTGGCCAGTGCGCCAGCATTGCAATGCGTGAGCACGCCTCCGCTGTCCGGCAGCAGGGAAGCGCCAAAACGGCCCATCGCCCGGTTGGCTGCGATGTCTTCATCATGCATACGCTGAGCTTCAGCGATCAAACCACGCTTGATTTGCGGTATGGGGTTTCCGATCAGCGTTTCGAAACAACGCTGCATGCGGCGGATAGCCCAGAACAGGTTGACTGCGGTGGGACGGGTTTTGCCCAGGTCGCGGCAAATCTGCCCGAATCCGTTGCGAAACTCCGCGATGTCTGAGCCGTTGAGATCGCGCGCTCCAAGGGCTATCCCCATCGCCGCCGCCACTCCAATCGCGGGGGCGCCACGCACAATCATCGTACGAATCGCTTCGGCGACCTCCTGATAAGTCCGGCAGGTTACAAAGACTTCTTCCGTCGGCAGCTTCGTCTGATCGATGAAGCGCACGCCCGCGTCAGTCCATTCCAGAGTTTTTACCACCGATTTCAGCCCTCCGCCCCGGCACATCCAACCCTGCGGCCACCCGGGGACCTCAGTCGCGACGGCACACTTAGGAAACCGCCGGCATCGCTATAGGTTCTATGGAATTAGTACGTCTTCCTAGTCTAGCGCGCTTCTATGGTTGGCATAGCCTAAATATCACCGCTGGGTTTGGATGTACCTCGGCAAACACCAAAGGGTTTGCCAGGGATCTCTTTGCTTCCCACGTTAGCCAAACAGCTGGGCGGAACGTGGGGCACCCGCTTTCTTATGGAAAACTCAAAACGACCCACTACCCGAGATCCCAATCCTCCCACGCGCTACAGGTGTAGAATGACTGGCTAGTGGGCCGGTTTCGAGAAAGGCATAACCCGTGAAAGCAGCGGGCCAAGCCGAGTCTGAGATTGCTATGAGAATCAGAGCCAGATTCGTGTGCGCTTCGTTTCTGCTTGCAGGTTTGGGGCCTGCCCTGCTGGGCCAAACGCCATCCAAACCGGTCTCGGCGGTCGCGGCGAAGGCCAAACAGAAGCCGGCATCAGCCCAACCTTCCACTCCGCCGCCTTCGAGCTCTGCACCAGCCGAGACAGAGGCCACTCCGCCGCGAGTCACTTTTCACGATGGATTGCTTGGCATCCAAGCCGAAAACTCCACTTTGGGCGATGTGCTGAAGGCAGTGCAAAGCGCCACGGGCGCATCCATCGATTCTCCTGGCTTTGCGAGCGAGCGGGTTTACGTCCAACTTGGACCGGGAGAACCACGCGACATCCTGGCGGCGCTGCTGAACGGCTCGCGCTATAACTACATAATGATTGGCTCGCCACAGCAGCCGAATTCGGTCGCCCGGATCATGCTGACCGTGCGGCCGACCTCCATTGAAAAGCCGACGACTGCCGCCGCGGCTCGACCAACTCCTCCTCCGACTCCGGAGCCGAAGGTCGAGGACCAGACACCTCCTGACCGCGTAGCCCCCGTCGCTGCAAGACCACCAGTCCAGCTCCACCCCGGGCAGCCACCCACTCCGGGCACGGTTCAGCAACAGCCGGGGTACCAGCCGTTTGGGCAGCCGTTCTCACAGCAGCAGGTAAAGACGCCTGAGCAGATGTTGCGCGACTTGCAACAAATGCAACAGCAGCAACAACAACAACTGCAATTGCAACAACAACTTCAGCAGCAGAACAATTTCGGCCGCTAGGGATCGCCGCCCCGCCCCGTGCGCTAACCCTCACCCCAGCAAACGCCGGGGCTGTATTCCGAGACACACCTTCCGCGCCGATGTTTCAAGGGCGTCATCCCGACCGGAGTGGATGGATCTTGTGTCTTCCCGCTGTCTTCGCGTAAACAACACAAGATTCCTCGACTCGCGACGCAAGACGTTTGCTCGCTCGGAATGACGTTCATCACTTGGGATATAGCACATCTGGAACTGGCAGTGGCCGGGTGCCCCAGGTTCCGCGCCGTGTTGTTCGGCGCTAACCTGGGGTTGTTGGCTACCGGATTCCTGATGCTTACGGCGTGTCCACGGGCTCCAACTCGGAGAGCTCCGATTTCGGCACGGCAGCGAACTTGCCCCGAAGGAAGTCCTTCAGTTGTTCGAAATCGGTAAACACCGCGCTGGCGCAGCCGAGAATCCAGCTGCTAACTTGCTCGACCGGCATATTGGTAACCAGATAAACGGGACATGCGCGGCGATAAGCCATGGTGAGTTCGCCCTGTGTGCCGGCGCCGCGGGCGGCGAACTCGTCCCAATAGGCAACGACGTAATCGCATTTAGTTTCCAGGCGTTGCAGATCGTGGTCCATGATCTTGCGCATGACCTTCTGGAATCTGGGCAGGTTTTCGCCTTTCCAGTTGCGGAACTCGCGCCGCTCGACATCCGTCAGGCTCTTGCGATCGTCGAGTTGAGGATCGTAGACGTGGTGTCCAAGCTCTTCCAAAAAGGGCGTAATAGCGGCCCGCCAACTTCTTCCCTGGTCGGGGGAATACTCGACTGATCCGCACAAATAAGCGTGCATTCATGGCCTCCGCGGTCCGGCAAGGACCCTTTTGCGCTGCCTGACCCCCAATTGTACTTTTCACGCTTCATCGGTCAACAGGAAACAATGTGGAAAAAACCCTTAGAGCGGTTTCGGAACTGGAGTAGCCCAACGGTCTAGGCCACTGCCCTTAGGGTCATGCGATCATTCCAAGGTGTCACCCTGAGGAGCGTCCGTCAGGACGCGACGTGAGGGTCTCTGTATTTGCGTTTTCCGGCCTGCGAGTGGTGGTCGGCGGAATGCATAGATCGTCACGTCGGTTCGCAAAAGAGGCGAACCTCCTTACGATGACACCCACAGCGGCAGCTCAGCGTTCCGGGATACCTCAACCCTGATCCGTACGCGTCAGACTCTCCGACCCGAACCCCCTTTATCCGATTCGGCTGCACGCGCCCGTCTCCGTTCGTATCCGCGCCATTCGCCCTAGTACGCCCACCACGGGCCTGCCTGCACGCCACTCGGTGGAGTCACTCCCCAAATTGCCGTGTAAACACTCTTGCCATAAAAGAAGGGCAGCCCCCAATCGAAGAACCCATCAGCCGCCTTGGTGCTGGTACTGAGAGACGTTCCGGGTGTATTCGGCCCAGCCAGATCACTGAAGGCGGTGTAGTTTCCATTCAGCCCGCTGGCGGCGCTTATGCTGAAATTGACCGTACTGCTGTTGCCGCTGCTGCCGTTGCTTGATTTGTTGATCGCGCTATAAGAGGTAGGCGATGACGCGGGGCAGTAATAATAATCAAGAATGCTGCCGGTGCAGTCCGGTATGCCCGAAGTCGGAGTGTCCAGGAAGTACATGCCATTCGAACCGCTGTCGAAGAAGCTGCCGAAAGCGCTCGTCGAGTTTGGGTATGAGACTCCGTTGTAAACGGTTGTGATTCCAGACCAAGCGGGATCATTAGTGTTGGAATCAATCGTCAAGACTGTTGCGCTCCCGAGCCCATTGTTTGCTGACGTGCCGATGCCAAAGACCATTGTGCCGGTGGCTGAGAGTTGGCCGCCGGCAGGGACGGTCTGTAACTTAAGAATCACGCCATTGTTGTCCGTAAACAGCGATACGGGGTTGCGAACCTGTTGACTGGCAGGCACCAACGAAGGACTGCAACTTGAACTCGTACAGGTGTAATACATGCCCGTAGGGGGGGTGGAATTAGAGCTGCAACCGTTAGTCCCGGCCGCCGGGTTGCCGACCACATCGCAGTCATAGATATAATTGCCTACTCCGATCAGCCCATTCGCTCCCAAGTGTGCAACGTCATCCTCCTCGGTTCCAGTTATCGTCGAAGAACCGCCAAGGGGTGTAACCTGCGAGCAGGTTGTTGGTATTGAAGCCCCCGTAGGAATCGAAGTGTCTCCCATCACGTGTATGGGCACCGAACTTGCCAATTCGCTGCCGTTGCTTGTTCCGCCCGAAGCCGGCGTAATCGAGTTCAAGGTGATAGCTGGCAAATTGAGCGTCGAGAGCAATGAATACGGAATTCTCAAACCGCTCGAGCCAGTGTCTACCGCGACGTTATCAATGGTGACGCACGTCGAAGTTCCCGGAGTGCAAACCTGGACGGTGGTAAACGCCACGTTTGACTGGGGATTAGAGGTAACGGGACCGGCGTTAACGGTCAGCGGCGCCACGTTGACGGCGGTGCCCCCCAGGGTGGTGCCACCCATTCTTACGTCAGCCAACCTCACGGAGCCCCAGAAGTAACTGTTGTCCAGAAATTGAATACATTCCGCAACCGTTTTGGTGCTGCTGGTGTTGTTATTATTGTTGTTGCTGCTGCCGCTGCTGCCGCCGCAACCCACGGCAAACACTAAGGCTGAGATAAGAATTGCAAATCCGATCTTTCGCACGTTCCCTCCCTCACTTTATGTCCGTGGTGCTAACGCCCTGCGGGATCATTCCCGGAACGTAAGCGCGCCCAACATAGGCGCGCGTGTGGCCCATCGAATGCATTACAAAGTCCGGCTGTGCCACCGTTAGCGGCGCATTGCGTGAGCGCCGGGGCTGAGCGTTTCTGGCGTCCTGAGCGGCTTGCGCAAACGTCGCGAAGGAGTCGCCCAGGAGCTGCTGGAAGTCTGGAAGGAACGGCCCGCGCCAAGCCACGCCGAACACCTTTCCATCCGGCGAGACATATTCCCGCACAGTGGTACCGTAGGGCGTCGTGAGCTCATGCACGGTGTACTTCGTGTCGTTGGGTCGCACCGCGCGCTGGGCCTTCATGTGCTGCTGGTCGGCCTCAACCGATGCCTCATCGCCGCCCAGCGCCGCTGTCGCGCGCAGGGGCAGGAGCAATGACGAGAAAACGAGCGCCGCAAGCAGAACGATGTGCGTCGCGGCCTGACTTCGGCTCCGAATGTCGATTTTCATAATCCTCGCTTCTATTGCGATACCAATCTGAATGGCTGCCTTCGCAGGGAGAAACTAGAGTTGGACTGACCCAGCCCGGAATTCACCGCTGGTTTTGGAGCGCGGTACCGGGTCTTCACAGTCCTCCCCTCCCGGTTTTAACACGGGTGCGGCAGAAAAGCTGCTCAAGGATACGGCGGAAAGAATCGCTTTACAAATATTTACATTAGTGTCGTGTCCCGGATGGTGACCCACATCTGCCGCAGTTAGCAGATGTGGGACTTGGACCCAGTCGATCGAACTACCCCACGTTAGCCAACTGCCAACTGCGGGCGAACGTGGGGCAAGCCAAAGAGCAGATACTTCGCTGCACTCAACACGATGAGGGGTTTTTCAGCAGCCTGCCAGACGCAATCCCTAGTAGGCCCAGAATGGACCGGGGGGAACGCCGCTCGGCGAAGTTGCTCCCCAAATTGCGGTGTAGACATTCCGGCCATAAAAGAATGGCAGTCCCCAAACGAAATTCTGTAGACCTGACGTGTCAGGCGCGGCCAGATCGCTGAAAGCGGTGGTGCCGGCGGGCAGTGTGCTGGGGTCGCTTACGAAGAACGGGACCTCGCTACGGATAGTGCTGCCGCTCGCCTGGTTGCCTGCCGTTAAATTCTGGGTCGACGCCGGGCAGTAATGAGCGCTTAGGCCGCTGCCGCAGGTGTTGATCCCAGTAGTCGCCTGGTTCAGGAAGAAGATATCAATCGCGCCGCTGTCGATGATGTTACCGCGGAGTCCGGTGTACGAATTCGGGTCGGGGTAGGCGACATTGTTGAACTCGGTTGAAAATCCCAGCCATGCATTGTGAGAGTTGTCGGCATCAAGCGCCATGACGACTGCGCTGCTGTTAAGCGCATTGTTGGATTGGGTGCCGATGCCGAAAACCATCGAACCGGCGACGTTTTTTCCTCCCACGCCGCTGGCAACCGACGGCAACTCAAGGATCACGCCATTGTTGTCAGTTGCAAACTTCGATACGGGATTCTGAATCTGCTGACTGGCAGGCACTAAGGAGTCAACACAACCGGAAGCCGGACAGGTGTAATACGCGCCTGGAGGCGGAGTGCTGCTCGAGGCGCAGGCGTTGCTGGACCCTATGCCGAAGGTGGTGCTGGATCCGGGCCCGGTCGGCAGCCCCGGCACATCGCAGTCGTACTGATAAGGCCCCACCCCGAGCAGGCCATTGGCGCCCAGCGCCGCTACCGTGCCCTCATTGGGTTCGCCTGCTAATGCGCAGTCGGGTATCGAGCTCCCGGAAGGGATGGAAGTGTCGCCCATCACCTGGATCGGCAATGAGCTTGCCACTTCGCTGTCGCTGCCGGTTCCGTCGCCGCTGGTTCCGCCCATTTTTACGTTGGCCAATTTCACGGAACCCCAGAGGTAGCTGGTGTTCCCCAAATGAACGCAGTTGGCGACCGGCGCGCCCGGGTTGACGTTTTGCAATGCGGCAAGAACCTTTGACCCATTGGTGAATGCCGGGAAAGCCGTTACTGGAATTCTCAGACCGGTCGAGCCGGTGTCCACCGCGACATGATCCAGCGTGACGCAGTTCGTTGGGTCGCTCGGCACGCACACGGTCACCTTGGTATAGGCCACGTTCACCTGCGAGATCGTGGCGGCAGCAGGGCCGGCATCAACCAGCAACGGTGCTACGTTGTGGAGCGGGGGCGGCAATCGTGTTACCGCCCGCAGTCGACGTGACAGTCGTGGTGGGGGTGGTGATAACGGGGGTGGGAGGGGTAGGGGCAGGAGAACTGGGGGCAGAAGAACTGGAGGTGGGGCTGCTATTGCCTCCTCCGCCTCCGCAACCCACGGCGACCGCTAAAGCTGAGATTAAAATTGCATACCCAATTTTTCGCACGTTTCCCCCTTTACCGTATTTCCTGGGCATCAACGCCCTGCGGGATCATTCCCGGGATGTAGGCCTGCCCGACATAAGCGCGTGGGTGACCCGTCGAGTGCATTACCAAGTCAGGTTGCTCCACTGTCAGCGGCGCGTTGCGTGAGTGCCTGGACTGCGCGTTCCTGGCGTCTTGAGCGGCTTGCACAAACGCCCCGTAGGAATCGCCTAGGATTTGCTGAAAGCTGGGAAGAAACGATCCCCGCCAAGCGACGCCGAACACTTTTCCATCCGGCGAGACATATTCCCGCACAGTGGTGCCGTAGGGCGTCGTGAGCTCGTGCACGGTGTACTTCATGTCGTTGGGTCGCACTGCGTGCCGGGCCTTCATCTGCTGCTGGTCGGCCTCAACCGATGTCACATCGCCGCCCAGCGCCGCCATCGCGCGCAAGGGCAGGAGCAGTGACGAGAAAACGAGCCCTACCAGCAGAACCAGACCGGTTCCGCGGAAGGCCTGACTTCGGCTCCGAATGTTGGTTTCCATAATCCTCGCTTCTATTGCGATACCAATCTGAATGTCTGCTTTCAATGGGAGAAGCTAACGTCTGGCCCTGGTGTGCGGTACCGCGGGCCAGACGGTACTCTCCTTTGAATCCGGTTGCGGCAGAATAGCTGCTTTAGATTGCGGCGAAAATGCTCTTTATTTGCAGACCAGGATGTGCAAACTAGTCGTGACTACCGTTAGTAGGCCCAAAAAGGGCCGGCGGGAACGCCGCTCGGCGGGGTTACTCCCTCGATCGCCGTATACACGTTCCGGCCATAGAAGAAAGGCATTCCCCAGTCGAAGCTGCCGGGGTTGGGTCCGGCAACATTGTTGAATACTTGGCGGTTGGACATGAACTGGTTTCGGCGTTGGCGACGCCGATGTGAACGACCGTGCTGTTGCCGTTGGTTCCCACGTTCGTGGCCGACGAGTTGAGAGTGCCGCAATAGAAGCTGGTGATGGATGGATCGTTGCTGAAGGCGCCGCTTTGCGGGCAGGGCGGCAGCGGATTGCCTCCCAACAGGCTCGCGAGTGCGCTGCTGTCCAAAAAATAGAAGCCGTTCGAGCCGCTATCGATGAAGCTGTCGGGGAACGTCTGGCCGCCGAACTGAGTGGCAAAAGTGCCCACTTGGCCGGAGCCGGAAGCGCCTCCAGCGGCGACCGCCGTGAGCACCGTCGCGTCGCCAAGCCCGTTATTGGCTTGCGTCCCAATGCCGAAGACCAGCGAGCCGGTGACGCTGGCTTGTCCGCCGGCAGGCACCCCCGGCAACTGGATGATGGTGCCGTTGTTATCCTGCAGAAAAGAAGCAACCGGGTTCGACACCTGGTTCACCACCGGCACGCTCGTGGCATTTTGCGGGTTGCCGTTCAAATACCCCTGGCAAGTTCCTGATCCTCCGGCGGCACACGCGTAGTAAGCCTTCGGAACCGCCGGATTTGGCGGCGCGCAGGCTTTTCCACAATCTTCGACGAGCAAACCGATGCCCAATATTCCGTTTGCTCCCAGCGTTTCGAAGCTGTTTTCGTTATTGTCGGCAATCTCGCCGCTGCAGTCGTCCGGCACGTCGTTGAAAAAATGGCGGATCGCCAATGATCTGAACCGGGATGTTGCCGGCGGTCTCGCCAGCCATGATCACGTCCGCCCTCTGCACCGGTCCCCAGACGAAAGAGTTATCCAGAAATGTGACGCACTCCAAAAGCGGCAAGCTGTTTGGTGCTTTCACTTGCGGCAACCCCAGGCTGGTTACCTCCGTCCCGGTTGCACCCTGGGGCGAAGCCAGGATTCGTAGCCCGTAGGAGCCCGTATCCACCAGCACATTGGGAATGGTCGCGCATGTCGAAGTTCCCGGAGCGCATACTGTCACGCTCGTAAACAGGAAGTTAGGACCCGAGTTTACGGTGAGGGACGCAACATTTGGAGCGGGGCCGGCGATGGTGTTGCCACCGCCGCCGCCCGTGCCCGACGGTGCGCCGCCTGACGAAGCCGCTTGCGATGCGCTGTTAGAACTGCCGCTGCCGCAGGCAGCCGCCATCCACAAGGTTCCCACCAGCGCCAGCGACAGGATGCGCCCGATCTTCGTTGATCCTTCTGATTTCTCAGCGCTCCCGCTCATCGTATCTCCTCGGCCCGGACGCCCGCAGGCAGCAGGTCAGGGACATAGGCAAAGCCGTTGTACGCTCGCATGTGTCCACCCGACTGCACCACTAGTCCAGGCTCCTGGATCAGGAGCGGTCCTCGATGCCGCACGCTTCTTGCCGCCGAAGCGGCGCTCGCGTATTGAGCGTAGTAAGCGCCCAGAAGCTGGCGCAGATCTGGAATCGTGGGGCCCTGCCACGCCACGCCGAACACCTTGCCGGCAGGCGAGACGTATTCGCGCACCATGGCGCCGGATTGCCCCTCGTACTGATGCATGGCGTAGTTCTCAGCCCGACGCACGGTTCGCTTGGCGCCCTGCATTTGCTGCTCATCGGTAGCCACGCTGGTCACGTCGCCGCCCAACTCCGCCGCGGCGCTGCCCACCCCCGCAAGCAGCAAACATGCTGCAAGCAGCCACCGCCGGGTGTTTCTTGAACGAATGCTTATCCCTATGCGTTTCATACTTCCCGTGTTCTTAAGTCCTATCGGCAGAAACACCGCGACTCTCCGGTCGCTGTGTTATGCGAGCGGGGAAAAACCGGCTTGGCAGAGGTACAATCCCTCTTAATGGAAGCTGATCTGCGGCCACAGGCTGCCTTGAATTCTCAGGAACGTGAGATGCCGCAGCCGCCAAAAGCGGGTGTACCCGGAGTCACAATTCTTCGCCGCAGGCTGCTCGCCTGGTATGACTCCAATCGGCGTGACCTGCCATGGCGCCGATCCGCCGACCCTTACCGCATCTGGCTGTCGGAGATCATGTTGCAACAGACCCGCGTTGCCGCTGTCCTGGAGCATTACAGGACTTTTCTGGCACGCTTTCCTACTGTCCGGAAGCTTGCTGCCGCGCCGCTGGAGAGTGTCCTGGCCGCCTGGAGCGGTTTGGGATATTACCGTCGCGCCCGCTCGCTGCACCGCGCCGCTCAACAAATCGTGGAGTGCCATGGCAGCCGCTTTCCGCGTACGGTGCAGGAACTCCGCGCCCTGCCCGGCGTCGGACGCTATACCGGCGCGGCTGTGGCCAGCATCGCCTTCGGCGTGCCGGTCGCGGTCGTCGATGGCAATGTCGAGCGCGTAATCTCGCGTTTGCTGGCGGTGTCCACGCTGGACTATTGGGCGCTCGCCGAATCACTGCTGGCGCGCCGCCGTCCGGGCGATTGGAACCAGGCAATGATGGAGCTGGGCGCTACCATATGCCTGCCGCGGCAGCCCCAATGCGGCGTGTGTCCGCTGAAGCGGTGGTGCAAGTCGTCGCCCCGTGCGGGCGGAAGAGATCAATTCGCGCGCGTCGGCTACCCGGCTCCGCGACGAAAGTTCCATAAGGATGAGGCGTATCTGCTGGCGCGACGCCCCGGCTCCGTTTATCTGGTTCGCCGTGCCTTGCGGGCAAAGGTGATGGCCGGAATGTGGGAGCTTCCACGTCTGCCGCTTCGCCCCCCGGACGGGAGCCGCTGTTCAGACTGAAGCACTCGATCACCGTTACGGACTATGAGATTGCCATCTTCGACGCTGCTGGTAAGCCCTGCGGCGGCATTTGGGTGGCGTTCGATCGGATTCCCGAATTGCCACTGACCGGCCTTGCCCGCAAAGTCCTTCGCCGGGCCAGCCTCATCTAATAACTTGGAGAGCTGGTTTCGATCACAGGTGGCCCACATTTGCCAGCAGTTGGCTAATGTGGGGCTTGTCGGGTGCCTGTAGATTATCAAGACGTTGTACCTCTAGCGAAGCGGGACGCAACATGCTTTTCGGTCAACGGGGCGGTGCAAAAGACGGCGCATAAACCCGCGCCTTGGAAATACTTACCAGTAATTTCCACTTTCGCACCGCCCCGACTACTGCTGCCGGCTCAGCTTCCAAAAAAGGGAACAACGTCTTGAAAGATCACAGGTGCCCCAGGGGTTCCGCGCCCGCATTTGGCGCTAACGTGGGGTAGGGCAGTTGCAGAGATGCTGTATCCCGAGAGCTGAACGTCATTCCGAGCGAGCGACGCCTTGCGTCGCAAGTCGAGGAATCTTGTGGTTCTTTTCGCTGCAGAACCACAAGATCCCTCCGCTCCGCGCCCGAACAGCTTCTTGCTTATCGAGTGCAATGTCGGGTACGCAGCGTGGCTGCTCCGGCCGCCGGCGCCAGGCGCTTCGGTCGGGATGACGCCTTTTGTGAACAATGGGCTACACCAATCATGGTGCCGCCCTAGTTACCGAATGGGTTGTCCATTGCCATGGCGAACTCGTAGTATCGTGCAACTGCACATTTGGAGAGAGCAATGTCCGCACTTGTACCCGGTGCCTCAGCACCCGACTTCAAGCTGCCGCTGATTGGCGGCGGTGAGTTTTCGCTCCGGCAGACGCTGGCAAAGGGTCCCGTCGTACTTGTTTTTTTCAAGATCAGCTGCCCCGTCTGCCAGTATCCCTTCCCTTATTTCGACCGGCTTGCCCAGGCGCTCAAGGACAAGGGCGTTTCGGTCGTGGCCATTTCCCAGGATGACGAGGAAAACACGGTTCGTTTCATGCGTGCCTATGGCGTTGGCTTCCCCACCGCCCGCGATAACGAGCACGGCTACGCGGTTTCAGCCGCCTATGGCCTGACCAACGTTCCTACGGTTTTCGAAGTCACCAGCGACGGCCAGATAGCGGCCTCCATCGTGGGTTGGTCGAAGGCCGAAATCGAAGAGATTTATGCCAAGTATCTCGACCATGATGCGGCGAGCTGCCGCTGTTCAAGAGCGGCGAGCAAGTCGCCGATTTTCGCCCTGGCTGAACCTCCAGGAACTGACCCGCAGTTGCGGGGCAACCGAAGTTGAGCGTCTACCGCCAATCTCAATCGAGAGGACGGGAGAGTTCCAGCTGCATATTTTCAGCTTTCTTGTGCCCTTGGTCTTGGGTGCCTGCTTGAATGTCTCCTGCTGGAGATGAGGAATGCGCGGCTGACATGCCTCAGTCGCTTGCGATGGGTTGCTGGAGATGAGTTCGAAAAGCTCCGCAAGCTCTCAACCGGCCAATGAATTCTGGCCGGCCTTGCGGACATCAACGGGCCCAGCCGTAAGCCGCATAAATATCTCGGCAACGGCGCTTCCCATGGTATAAGCTTCCGATAGCACTCTGAACTGGTGCATCAGCGCAGATTTCTGATCATGTCCCCGTTCTCATTATTTCGTCGCGCTACGCCTGTAGAGCATCGCTCGCCAGATGCAATTGAGCGGCTATCGGCCTTCGATCCAACTGCGCGATCTGGCCATTGGCATCGACAATCTCCGGCACGATGTTTTTCTCAGTTCCAAGTATGTAGAGCTGGTTCGCAACCATGCTTCGCTGCTGGTGACTTCTCACGGCGCCATCCAGGATCTGCTTATGCCGGGAGGCTTGAATCCGCTTCGCACGGCCGCCCCGTCGAACCCTTATTCGAGAGAAGCCGCGCGGTCAGCTGCGTGACTTGCAGCAAACGACTTACTTGGCGTCGTCGCCAGTCCACAAAGACCTTCGGAGGTCGCCGCGCGAGTTCAAGCGAAAAACCGCCGAGCTGCAAGTCGCCGGGCTGAATCTGGCGCGCCAGCAGGGCAATCTCTCGATTGATCTGCTGCTTCGGCTGGCGCTGGTCAAGTTCCTCCGCGATGCGCTGAACTCCCAATATACGAGCGCTCAGGAGCAATGCCGCTCCAAGCTGCGGGGAATGGAAAGTCCCGGCAACAGCAGCCTGCTTCTTCAGTTGCGCGATTCGTTTGCGCGTTTCCAGCTCAACAAGCGCGCCGTGCTCCGCAAGTGTGGCCAGGACCTGTACGAAACGCTGCGCGAAATCGAAAAGGAAACAGTCGGCCACATGCGCCGCTCGATTTTCGGAGACGCCGAGAGCGAGGCCTATGAGTTGTTCCTGAACCGCTTGATTTTTTCCGAGGATGGACGCGACGACTTCATCAAGGCCGAGCACTACTGTCATGCTCGGCAACTACGACAAGGACCCCGATCGCCTTCCCGTGCTCCGGGACTTGGTGCGCGGCTATTTTCGCAGTGTTCTGCCCATCGGCAGCACGCTCTCCGACGATGAAGTAGATGATCTGCTGAATGTTCCCGTCAATGGCCAGGAACTCGTCGCCGGCGGAGTGCCGGACGAAAGCACCGAAAAGGGAAGCTCGCAACGCGCGCTGCTGTCGGCGTGGCTCGCCATGCTTGAGGATGCCGGCATTATTGACTATGTCCTCGCCGGCTATGAGGTCGTGCCGCTGCTCTCCGAATACGCATCCCTGATCAATCCCCAGCAATTGAAGAATGCTCTCATCTCCCGGTCCGAACGGGAGCGCGTGGAGGGACTGCTGGCGGTGCACGGGAAGATTTCGCCGGCAAATTTTCAAGCCGCCGTAAAACGCATCTCTGTCTTGGGCAAGCCCGAGCGGGCCAAGATTGCCGGGCGCTTCCTGGTCGATCTTCTGCGTTACAACCGCGACATCCGCAGGCTGGAGGCGCTCAACGCCGGCATGGACCAGGTGAACCTGATCAGTACCGATCGCTTGCGCCAGCTTTCGGCGGCCAACTCCAGACTCTACGAGTTTCTGTTGCCGGAAGAGCAAAAACCGGTCGACCTTCGCGTCCTCTCGCACGTGGTGCTCAAGGCCGACGTTCGCGATTCCACCCTCCTCACCCACACCCTGGTGGAGCGCGGACAGAACCCGGCCTCCTACTTCAGCCTGGGATTCTATGACCCCGTCAACAAACTGCTCGCGAAATATGGGGCAAGCAAGATCTTCATCGAAGGCGACGCCATCATCCTCGGCATCGAGGAGCGTGACGGACCGGCCTGCTTCCCGGTGGCGCGCGCTTGTGTTCTTGCCCGTGAGATCACCAGCATCGTGCGGGCCTTTCATCAGCAATCCAGTTCCTTGCAGCTTCCCGCGCTCGAACTGGGAATTGGCATCACCCACCAGGACTCCGCGCCGATGTATCTTTCGATGGAGAATCGCGGATTATGATCTCCGACGCGATCAATCGCGCCGACCGTCTTTCTTCCTGCAGCCACCGCGCCCGCAAGCTCATCCAGGGAGAAAAACTTCCTTTCAGCATCTTCCTCTTCCAGTGCAAGGGCGGACGCCGGCACGGGCGGCGTTGCTGACGACTTCATTCTTCAGTACAACGTCGGCGGTGTTCAACTTGAGCAGCGCGCCTTTCAGCGGCTCCGGCAGGAGATCTCGTTACAGGAATTTGAAATTCCTTTTCCGGACATCTGGGGAGAACGGCTCGTCCGCCTGTACCGCGGACTTGTGCCGGTGACCACCGATGTTTTTCAGCCCATCGTCATTCGCGAGGCCGTCGTGCCGTTGGTTAACGCGCGCGATTTTTCACTGCTGAGCTGGACCGATCACGCTTATTACGAAGTCTGTACCGGCGATGACGTCTACCAACTGGTCGAGCAGGCCCGTCAGCGGGCCGCGACAACCTAGCAGTGTCCCGGAAGTTCACGCACCCGAAGTGTCATTCGAGCGAACGAGCAGGTGATGTACTGGTGCCCATTGCTCGCAGATGTCGATTTCGATTGACTGAGCTGGTGCCCCACGTTCGCGCGCGCAGCGAGCCCGCTGGTGCGCAACCTGGGGTAAGCGTCGATGCTGCTCAGCCGCGTGCGGGCGTTAGACGAACGTGTCCGCCGAGCGCTCCCCTGCGTTCTTCCCGCTCAAGTAGTAAGATCGTCAGCAGATGCGATCCGGATTCGTTTCCATTGTCGGACGCCCGAACGCGGGCAAATCAACCCTGCTCAACGCGCTGGTGGGAGAGAAACTCGCCATCGTCACCCACAAAGCGCAAACCACGCGCAATCGGATTTGCGGCATCGTCAACCTCAAACGCGCCGGACGCCGTCCCGCCGGGCAGATCATCTTTGTCGATACGCCCGGCATCCATAAGCCCGCCGACGCGCTCAACAAGCGCATGATGCAGGAAGTCTACGACGCGGTCGAAGGCTGCGATCTGTTGCTGCTCATCGCCGACGCGGCGCAGAAGTTCGGCGCCGGCGACCAATTCGCGCTGGACTTGGTCAAGCGAAGCAAGCTCAAAACCTTCCTGCTTCTCAACAAGATCGATCTCATCGATAAAGGCAAGCTGCTGCCCGTCATCGAACACTATTCCGCTCTGCACAGCTTCGCCGAGGTGTTCCCGATCTCAGCCACCAAGAAGGATGGGCTCGAAGTTCTGCTGAATAAGGTGGTGGCCAGTCTGCCCGAGGGCCCGCAATACTTCCCGCCGGATCAGGTCACCGACCAGCCCGAACGCTTTGTCGCCGCCGAGTTGATTCGCGAACAGGTGCTGGTGCTGACCCAACAGGAAGTGCCCTACGCCAGCAGCGTCATTATCGAGCAGTTCGAAGAGAGCGAAAGGCTGGTGAAGATCGCGGCCGTCATCTACGTCGAGCGCGATGGACAGAAGGCGATCGTGATCGGAAAGCAAGGCGCCATGCTGAAAGAGATTGGAACCCGCGCCCGCCACTCCATCGAACGCCTGCTGGGCAAGAAAGTTTTCCTCGAACTCTTCATCAAAGTTCGCAGCCGCTGGCGCGAGTCGCGCCAGTTCGTCGACGAACTCGACTGGCGCAAGCAGTTGCAATCTCTCGCCACCCGCGATCCAAACACGCCGGAATAGTGCTGGCCAATCAAATCCCACATCTGCTGACTGCGGCAGATGTGGGGCACCATCAGTCTTCCTCAAAATATCATTCTGAGTCGGGTGCTGGTGCCCACGTCTCGAGGCGAGTTACGGCTTATTGCCCGCCGGTGGTGTTTGCGTTGCTGGCGGCCGTAGTGGAGCAGAGGGTCGAACCTCTGCCCGCTTCGCTCGCTGCAAACGTTGCAGTTTTTGCCACTGCTCGACAGTGAGAACGCGGCGCGGATTGACGACAATCTCACCAAGATCCTGAACAAGTCTTCCGGCGGCAGCCGCGAGATTGTTCACCTGTTGCTTATAGGCAGCATCGTCCAGTTGATCGGCTTCCAGGAGGGCTGCCAATCGGGCAACTGCTCTTAAGGCATCGGCGCCACCATCAATGAGAGACAGCCGTTGTGTCAGTCTTGCATTCCGCAATTGCTTCCGCTGCACGTCGGTGAGGTGCAGTTCGCCAGCGACAGCTGGATCGTTCAAAACTGGTCGAAGAGCCCTGCTGGCGGATTAAAGCCACCCGGGAACGCGAATCCCGGAGCGGTGGTTCCCGCAGATGCAGCCGGCGAATGTGCCTGAAACGCGCTGCTTACGTCCGTTTGCGCCACCGTTGTCACAGGCAATAGAAAAACCGCGGCGATGATCAACGCGAGCTTCATGCATCCCTCCACATCCTTCGGCGGTCACCACCGAAAGGCGTGGAGAAGTCTGCCACTGATTGCCGAGGCGCGTCAAACCGGGTACGCTGACGCAGCCGAGAATAACTGTCGTAAACAGGCGTGGCAATTGTGGCGGGTGGTTGGTGGCCCACATCTGCCGCAGTTGGCGAATGTGGGGCTTGAAGAGGCTGCACTTTTCTGCTCAACACCACCTCGACCCCGCCCAGAATCGAGCGTCCCGGCATCGCCACGCCCGCAATCTCCTGGTAAGAAGTGTTGGCCAGATTCGCAAGCTGCAAGAAAGGACGCACGTGCCGGAACTGCCTGCTGAGGCCAGGTCCCACAAAGCGTACGGATCGTTGTTGTAGCGCTCCGTAACTCCCACCCGCGTGCGCAACTGAATCTTCCCCGGCAGCCGCGACTGCCATTGCATGGAAGCGTTGTTCACCGGATAGTTGAACAGGTAGCGGCTCAGCAGCCCATTCAGTGCCTGCTGCGCGCCGTACAGCGAGGTGTAGGCAATCGAAACCTGGTTGGCGCCGGTGACCTGCCAGCGCACCGCCACCTCAACCCCTGTGAAGCTCAGCGCGTTCAGATTGCGCGCCTGATAGATGCAGCCCGGCGAGGTTGGTGTGGTGCAAGTGCGCGGAACCAGGCTCAGAGGCGCGGCCAGCGCGGTTGCATTGTCCGGCACCAGAACGTAGTCGATATCGTTTTTCTCATCGCGCCGGAAGACCGTCACCGAGCCGGCCAGCCGGCGGCGCAATGGTCCACTCGATGCCGCCATCGTAGCTCCATGCGGTTTCGGGTTGCAGGCCGGAGTTGCCAATCGTGGCCGGGTCGCTGTAGTACAGGTCCGTGTAAGTCGGCAGACGAAAGGCGCGGCCAACCGAACCGCGCAGCTTCAGGCGCTCGGAGATGTCGATACCCGCCCGCAATCGTTGGCGTAAAGACGCCGTGGCCGCCGCTGTAGTATTCTTCGCGCCCTCCCACGGACAGCGAAAGCCGCTGCACCGGCTTCCAGTCGAGATTGGCGTAGATGCCGCCGCGATTGCGCTCATGATGGCCGAGCGCGGGCGTTTCGCCCAGCGAGGAAAAATTATTGCTGTCGATGGTGTCGCGATACGCCTCCGCACCGTAGAACACGTTCAACTTTTTGCCGAGTTTGTTGTGCCGCCGGATTGCCGCCTGCCAGCTATTGGTCATGTGATCGTTCGTGTAAAGCGCCGGATCAGCGCGGAACAGCTCGAACAAATCCGTGTGCCGGCGATAGCCAAACTGCACCAGGGTGTTGGCGCCCAGCTCCTGCGAAGCTCCGGCAAACCATGTCTTGGTGCGCTCCCACGAGGGAAAATGTCCGTAGAACTGGTTTGCGCCAAATGGCTTGTCGCCGCCGGCCAGCAGCACCGTAGTCGCCCCCAGCCTGGTTCCCACGTGGGTCTCGGAGCTGCCGGTCAAAGCGCGGTAATCGCGGTCCGTCGTGAACCCTGTCGAAAAATCGCGGCCAAAGGAAACCTGTTCCGTCCATCGCTTGGTCACCATGGAAGCCGCTTCCGAACTGCTGGTTCATTCCGAAATTCCCAAACGCCGAGCCCGCGCGCACCTCGGTCGCAATCGGCGGCGCGGTAATGAAGTTCACCACCCCTCCGATCGCGTCCGAGCCGTACATGGTTGACCCGCTGCCGTGCAGAACCTCTATCCGGTCAATCGACTGGAACGGCATCGGCAAGTCGAGGTTGTGATGGCCGCTCTGCGCATCGTTCATCCGCAGCCCATCGACCAGCACCAGGCTTTGCCCGAAGGAGGCGCCGCGAATCGACAGATCGCTCTGCACGCCGTTGGGCCCGCGTTCCTGCAAATCCACCGCCGGGTCCAGACCGCAGAATATCGACCAGGCTCGGATACAGCGCGCGCGTGTCGCGCACGTCCAGCAGACCTGACATCGCGATCGACCTCGCTGACCGCGACCGGCTCATAAGTCCCGGTCACCACCATCTCTTCCTTGTGGACCGGGAGCTTGGTTAGCGCCTTGGCTGGTTGCGGATGTATTCGGGGGCGCGTTCTGTTGCGCCCAGGCGAACCCGCACCCAAGCAGTACGAGGCCGATGAAGCGCAGGAAAAGCCGTAACCAAGGTGCATCAAGCTTCACACTGAATTCGATTAAGTTCGATGGCGATTAAGTTTGAGGGTGCCCGCGTCCCGCACTTGTTTTGGGCTGACGTGGGTGTTTTCCCGCGCCGTATCGTCTGCTTTCCATGAAGTTCGATGGTGGCTCACATTTGCCCGCCGTCGGCTAATGTGGGAATAGCCCCCGCGCTATTCCTTGACCGCGATTCCCAGCGCCTTCATCTTGCGGTACATGTGGCTTCGCTCCAGTCCCAAGGCGTCGGCCGTGCGGCTGATGTTGCCGTGATTCTCGTCGAGCTTCTTCAGAATGTAATCGCGCTCATAAGCCGCGCGCGCCTGGTGCAGCGTGGAAAACTCGCCCATGCTGCGGCGCGACCCCTCGCGATAGAGCAGCGGCGGCAGGTGTTTGCGCTCGATCTTGTGTGCCGTGGGGTTCATGATGACGACCCGTTCCACCACGTTGCGCAGTTCGCGCACGTTGCCCGGCCACGAATAGCGCAGCAGAACCTCCATGGCGTCGTCGCTCATCTCCTTGTCGCGGCGGCCGTAGGCGGCGGAGAATTCGTGCAGAAAGTGCCGCGTCAGCAGCGGAATATCCTCCTTGCGCTCGCGCAACGGCGAAACGAAAAATGGAATCACGTTCAGCCGGTAGAAAAGATCTTCGCGAAAATTTCCCTTGCCGATTTCGTCTTCCAGATCTTTGTTGGTGGCCGCTATGACGCGGGTGTCGACCTTCACCGCCTCCTCGCGTCCCACGGGGATGAAGCGGCCTTCGTCCAGTGTGCGCAGCACCTTGCTCTGGGTCTTCAGGCTCATGTCGCCGACTTCGTCGAGAAACAGCGTGCCGCCATCGGCTTTCTGGAATTTGCCCGCCTTCTCGGTGCTGGCGCCGGGGAACGCCCCTTTGCAATGGCCGAACAGTTCGCTTTCGATCATGTCCTCGGGGATCGCCGCGCAGTTGACTTCGACAAACATCTCCCGGGACCGCAGGCTCTGCGCGTGAATCGCGCGCGCGACCAGCTCTTTGCCGGTTCCCGATTCGCCGTAAATCAGCACCCGCCCGTTGGTCGGGGCCATCAGGCCGATCTGCTGGCGCAAGCGCCTTCGCCGGGATGCTCTCGCCGACGATCTCGCTCGGTGAAAACGCCTCGCGTTTGAGATCGACGTTCTCGGAGCGCAGCTTGCGCGCCTCGGCGGCATTTTTCACCACGATCAGGGTTTTATCGACCGAGAGAGGTTTTTCCAGAAAGTCGTAAGCGCCGAGTTTGGTGGCCTTGACCGCGGTTTCGATGTTGCCGTGTCCGGAGATCATGATGATCTCGGGATGATTTTCCAGCGCCCTGACCCGCTGCAGCACTTCAAGCCCGTCGATCCCCGGCAACCAGATGTCGAGCAACACCACGTCGAACTGGCGTTCGGCAAGCGCTTGCAGGCAGTCCTCACCGCTTTCGACCGCGCTGGTCTCGTATCCCTCGTCCTCCAGCACGCCGCTCAGAGAGGTACGAATCCCATATTCGTCATCGACGATCAGTACCTGAACCATTTGGCAGAATTGTATCGCGACCGTCAAATTTTGGACGTTTTATAGTGTCCCCAGCGAGCCCGAGCTCGCGTAAAGGGCAGAAGACAGCCCCAGGAAGCCTGGGGTAAGCAGGGGGTAAGCATGGAATTTGCGTGGTCCGCTCCGCGTAGCGGTTGAATCCCTGAGCACATGCGGTGCGGTCATCTGTTGATGGCGACACTATGCAATTGTTTTCACATATTCGTCAGGAAGACGACACTTTCGCCCAAAACGGAACCGCTGCTCGTGCTGTCGAGAAGGTAGATTTTACACTCGCCTGGGTGAGGAGGGTAGCCGATCCGGCAAGGCCGCGCCATAACTAGACACCTTAACGAGCGCCGGGACGTACCCTTGCGCTGCGGACGGCTCAAGCCATTCCCGCGCCTGCCTCATGTCGCCCAAGCCTTCAAATGCGGTTCCTACGATGTATTGCGCCGGCGCGGAACCAGCAAGAGCTTCGCTGGCAATTGAATTCCAAATTTCCGGCTCCAACGAACTATTTTCGATCGCCAACGCTTGAAGCGCCGACAGCGCCGCACTCTCTCGTTCAGACATTAGGAACCCCCAGGATCTAGTCAACTAACAGTAAGCAGGTTAATGGCCAATAGAAGCACTGCTTCGGCGTGTCAGAACTTCGATTCGCAGAATCAACAGCTCAGGTGACATCGCGAACTAAGGCGTTAACTTTAACGGTGGGAGGTTATAGACCCGCAAACGGCGGTTGCTGTGGCGGAAATTGACATTCGCGGTAACCGTTCAGGAGACGGTCTCGCTCGCGGTGGTTGCGTCGGGCTCTTGATTGGCGGAACGCTCCGCTTCGGCGGCAACCGGCAGCTCAATCACGAAGCGCGCGCCCACGGGTCGGTTTTCCTCGACGCGTATGGTGCCGTGGTGGTCTTCGACGATCCTCGCCACGATGGCCAGGCCAAGCCCGGTCCCGCGCTGCTTGGTCGAGAAGTAGGGCATGAACAGCCTTTCCTTCACTTCGGCGGTCACCCCGTGACCGGTGTCGGCTATCGACAGCTCAACCGTGTCCCTGACGCCCAGCAGTGCGGTTGAAATCACCAGATCACGCACCAACGCGTCGTTCATTGCCTCGGCGGAGTTGTCCACCAGGTTGGCGATGACCCGTTTGATCGCTTCCGGATCTGCCATCACCGGCGGCAGCTCGTTTGCCAGAACGGTACTGACGTTAATGTCGTCGAGACGGCTGTCGAACTGCGTCAGCGCCTCCACAATCGCCGCATTCAGGTCCAAGGGGCGCAGTTGTGGCGCGGGAAAACGCGCCAGCGTCGAGAACTCGTCGACCAGTTGCCGCACCGTCTCCACCGAACTGGCGATGGTCTCGGCACAGCCGGTAATCACCGCCCGCGAGGATTCATCGGGAGTCCCGCGCGTGATGTGGCGACGGATGCGTTCCGCCGAAAGCGCTATTGGGGTAAGCGGATTCTTGATCTCATGCGCGATTCGCCGCGCCACCTCCCGCCAGGCCGTCTGCTTCTGCGCTTGCAAAAGCTCAGAGAGATCTTCGAATACTACGACGTATCCCAGGCGCTGGCGCGGAGCAATCGGCCCGCTGCGGCGCGCATTCATTGAGGCTGCCGTCACCGACAAAACCAGGATAGTGGCGCCGGACACCATCTCCATTTGCGCGGAAGTCGAGCCCATGCGATCGGCCTTGCGCAGCAGCCGCCGCAACTGCTCCACAAATTCGCCGGGAAAAAAATCGGCGAGCGCCAGCTTCTCGGTCCGGCCGGCGTGCTCCACGCTCTGTGGCCGGAACAGCCGTATCAGCGCATCGTTCACATGCGTGACGGCCTCATCCGCGTCCAACGAAAGCACCGCCGTGGGGATGTTTTCCAGGATCGTCTCCATGTGCCGCCCGCGCGCTTCCAGCGTTCCATACGCGCTGGCCAGATCCTTGCGGCTGGAGTCGATCTGCAAACGATTGCTCTCCAACTCGGCCGCCATGCGGTTGAACGAGACCACCAGGTCGGCCAACTCGTCGCCCGCCGCCACCTCGACGCGGTAATCCAGCCGCCCTTCAGAGATTTCTTTGGTGGCCTGTGCCAGTGCCAGCACCGGCCGCGTCACCAGCTTCGATAGAGAAAGCGCAAACCAAGTGGAGGCAAACAGCACCAGCAAAGTCAACATCAGCAGAATTTGCATGTAGGTGCGCCGCACCAGCCTGCGCTCACTGCGCAGATCGGCATATTGGCGCTGGCTTGCCTCCAATTCGTTCAGCACCGCCGAATATTTGGCCGGCAGCGGCATCGCCACCAGGATGCGCCCGTGGTCGCCGGCCTTCGCGCTGCCCGCAACATATTCTCTCTGCGCCCAATTTAAACGAACGAGATTGCCCGTCCGGCATCATCAGCGGAATCTTCCGGCTCAGAATCGGCCACAGGTCGGGAGCCTGGAAGCTGGCTTCCGCCTGTCCGTCGAACAGCACAATCACAAACCCTTCCTGCAACGTTGCCTCGTGCCTTCGCAACTCCGCCATCAGCGGACCGAATTTTCCTGTCTGGAAGGCCCGCTCCGGTCTCCGCCGAGGCCGCAATGCTTTGCGCTTCGCTCAGCGCATTTTGACCGGCATAGCTGGTCAAAAGTTGCGTCACCTCGGCCGTGCGCTCGCGCACCTCCTCCACCGGACGCGAAAACCATTTATCGATCGAACGGTTCATCAGCCCGTAGGAGAACAAGAACAGCGCAATCACCGGCCCCAACGACAACAGCAGCGCGCCTGACACCATCTTGGTGCGGAATTTTGAGCCGGGCACACCGGTCTGCCGCTCCACGTACAGCTTGATCAACGTCCGCATCAAGACGAAGATGAGAGTAATCAGACCGACAAGAATCAGGGCGGAGAAGGCCGCAAACGTCAGCGTTTGACCGAATGTATCCGGGCGTATAAACGTCAGGTTGAAGGAGACTTGGAGAAGCGCGATCGTGAACAGCACAAGAATCCCGACGCCCAGAAGAATTAGCTTCTTCCGGCGGCGGCGGGCTTCGCGGCTCTTCTGTTCGTCGGGCACTGTTGGAATTATAGCGAACACCCAAAACCGGGCAGAGTTGCGCCTCGGCCCAGCATGCGCCCGCTACTCGACGGCAAATCGCGCTGACGGATTGATGGATTGCTTGGCGACGTTGTCGTTAATTTTGACCTGGAAGCGGTAAAGACCGGGGTCAAGTTTGTTGAGCGCCACCGACTTCTGGAGAGTCAGCTGCTCTCCCACGTTGTTGCCCATGTCTTCCGTCTTTTCCGCGGTGTGCAGCACGGACTGGTTGGTCTGCGCATTGATGATGTCGTATTCAATCGTGGCCGAGGGCTTTTTCGTTGTGCCGTCGATCGCCAGGTTATAGACCTGCATCCAGAGATTGAGCCGCTGGTCGCGCTTGAAGCTGGCCGGCTTGCCGTCGGAGGAATCGACGCGGGGACGCACCCTGGTATTTCCAATCACGAACCGGCCCGCGCCCGCACTCTTGGTGCCCACCTTCTCCAGCACATCGGCCAAAATCAGCGACGAGGACGCCAGTTTGTCCTCGGCGTATTCCGGCACCAGCAAGCCCTTGCTCCAACTCCCCTTGCGGTCGCCATTCACGTCTTTCACGATGATGTCGAGCCGATAACGCCCCGGACGCAACGTGGGAGCCTGCCAGTAGACGGACACATTCTCGAGCGTTTTCGGCAGCAGTTCGGCCGGCACGTCCAACGCAACCGTGTCTTCAAAGGTCTTCGCGACGCGTCCCGGTCAGGGTGCTGAGCCTGCCGAAAATGTTTACGCTGGCGCGCTGGATGCCTTGCTTGCCGGAAAACGTAATGTCCTTGTTTCTGATCTGGATGGTGATCGGGGTCAGCACCGCGTCGCCTGTGATGCGAGCGTAATCGACGCGCACGTCAAACGGCACGAGGTTATAGGTGATGCGGTGAGTAACGTCGGACTGCAAATCCTTGAACTTGACTGGCGGCGGGGCGTTTAGCTTTGCCAAAGTCGCCAGCTTGTCGAACTGCTTGTTCGCGCCCATCGAATTCGAAGGATTCATAGGGTTGGTGGAGGTCAATCGGTCGACCTTGCTGGCCATTCCCATCTGTTCGTACATGGTGAGTCCGGCGCCCGGCGTGTGCAGCAGGGCATCCTTCTCGTTGGGATCGATCGAGATGTGGTAATCGTTGCACATGCAAGAGTCCACAAACTCGATGGTGACTTCCTGTCCGACGCCTTCCAGGTATCGATAGCGCCAGCGTTCGAAGGGATAGGTCGAGGTGGAACCGCCGCCTTCCGAGATGTCGCGCTGATAATTGCCTCCGGCGGGGTGAGAATCGATCTCGTCCGGAGGACCCCAGACGATGTAAATGCGGCCGCGGTCGGTCCGCCAACCCGGTGATTCCGGCGGCGAAGTGCTCGTTGGCATAAGCGATGCGGCGGTAGTGCTCGTCCTTGAACTCGTTTTCCAGGGTGTCAGGCGTGGGGTCGCGGCGCTGCCAGAATTGCTCGATGAACTGGTCGCGCTCTTCATCGGTGGCAAGCTGCTTAAAGGCGGACTCCTCCTCGGGAGTGATGATCCAGCGGACATCCTCGTTGATCCATTTCTTAAATGGCCCCTGCAACTCCTTCAGCCGTTGCCGCTGTAGCTCCTTGGCCTTCTTGGCGGCCTCTTTGTCACTCTGCTTTGAGCGTGCGCTGTCGGGAGCCGCGGTGCCGGACGGGGGAGAGGCTGGCGCGGACGTTCGTCTGCTGTGCCAAGCCGGAGGCAATCAGCAGGCAAGACAGCAGCATTGGAAACAACCATCGCGATCCAAAATACCTTGTAAACACGCCAACTCCTGAGGATTCGAGCTATTGCGATTCTATGTGTACGGCGTGTGCGGCGCAAACCGGCAGCCAAGCTGGCCCGTGCGCCAGCGCAGGGCCGCCTTTTGCTTTCAATCGCTTGCATACCAAGCTGAGGGCCAACCAGCTCCGCAGGTATAATAGGCATACGGAGAAAACTGTTTTATGCCAGGCAGGGCGGAGATATTCAGTAATGGTTCGTTTCGCAGCCAAGTTCGCGGAAGGTATATGCCGGAAGGTCGAAGCTCCGGGATTCGCCTCTTCCGAAAACGTCATTGAGGATCAATGAAGACTCGGACAAAAGTGCTTATCGCGATAGCAGGATTGGCCGCAGTCGTGGTTATTGTTGTTTTCAGCGTCATCCAGAGTCGCAAGGGTGTAGTCAAGGTACAAACCGGCAAGAGTGCAGCGAGGCGCGATTTCCGCGGTGGTTACGGCCTCGGGCGAAATCAGGCCGAAGAACTACGTCAACATCGGCGCCGACGCCTTCGGCAAAATCATCAAGCTTTACGTCAAGGAAGGCGACCGCGTGCAGAAGGGCCAGATGCTGGCCCAGATCGAAAACGTTCAACCTCACTCCGACGTGGAAGCAAGCCAAGCCGCGCTGGCTGCCTCCAAGACCGATTACGAAGCCGCTATGGCCAACCTCGACGCCTGCCGAAGCTGATTTCGAACGAGCTAAGGCAGATCAGGAACACGGCCGGCTTGACTGGGAACGGGCGCAAGTCCTTTACCGGGAACAACTGATCGCCAAGCAAGATTACGACACCAAGAAGGCCACCTACGACTCGGCAAACGCAAGCCTGGTGTCGGCCCAGACAAAGGTACGGCAGGCAAAAGCTCAAGCCGAATCGGCCTCTAAGCACGTGAGTCAAAACGTAGCCACCCTGCGCCATGCTGCCGATGTGCTGGACAAGACCGAGTACCGCGCGCCATTCAGCGGAGTGATTACGAACCTGCCGGTACGCGAGGGCGAAACCGTGGTCATTGGAATCCAGAACACGCCGGGCAGCACGCTGATGACGCTGGCGGATAATTCCGTGATCACGGCCGAAGTCAAAGTGGACGAAACCGACATCGTGAACGTCAAGCTGGGACAGCCGGCAGAGATAACCATCGACGCATTCCCGAGAAAGAAGTTCAAGGGCGTGGTCACGGAGATCGGCGAAAACGCAATTCTCCGCACCAGCGGCCTCTCCACCGCGCAGTCAACCACCGGTTCCCAGGAGGCCAGAGACTTCAAGGTCACGGTGACCCTGGAAGATCCGCCGCAGAATCTTCGCCCGGGTCTGTCGGCTACGGCAAAGATCACCACCGCGACCCGCGACGCGGCGCTGACCGTGCCCATCCAGGCGCTTACCATCCGGCAGCGTGGCGAACTTGAACCCCGGCACGGCGGCAAGTCATCAGTAGAAGCGGCAAGTGCGACCCAGGACCGGAGCAAGGCGAAGGAAGAGGTCCAGGGAATGTTCGTCATCCGCGAGAAGAAGGCGGTTTTCATCCCCATCAACACTGGAATTACGGGCACCACCGACATCGAAATCCTGGATGGCCTGAAAGAAGGGGACGAGATCGTAACCGGCAGCTACAAGGTGCTGCGTACGCTGCGCAACGGCGCCAGCGTGAAGATCGATAACAGCATCCCGAAGCGCGAAGGCGGCAACTCGTAAGGCCCTGTGCGATGCTCCCCGGCGCAGGCGATTCCCGGCATAGCCGGGATGGAGGAGAGATTTCAAGATGGCAACTGAAGTTGCCGGCATGACGGAATCGCGGAATACCCCTCCCGAATTCGTCCATGATTTGCACCCAGGATCTGTGGAAGACCTACGACATGGGCTCGGAGCAGCAGGTTCATGCACTGCGCGGCGTGAACCTCGCCATCCACCACAACGAGTACGTTGCCATCATGGGCCCTTCCGGTTCCGGCAAGTCCACGCTCATGAATCTCATCGGGTGTCTTGATACGCCCACCCAGGGCCAGTACTGGCTGAACGGACAGCTGGTGAGCGAACTGAACGACGATGAGCTGGCCCGCATCCGCAACAAGGAAATCGGATTCGTCTTTCAGACCTTCAATCTGCTGGCGCGCGCTACGGCCCTGCACAACGTGGAACTTCCCTTGATTTATGCGGGTGTCTCGGCCGGGCGGCGCATCGAGCGCGCCCGCGAAGCGCTGACCCAGGTTGGCATGGGACACCGCACGCATCACAAGCCGAGCGAACTCTCCGGCGGCCAGCGGCAACGCGTTGCCATCGCGCGGGCACTGGTAAACTCCCCCTCGATCCTGCTTGCCGACGAACCTACGGGAAACCTGGATTCGCAGACCGGAAACGAAATCATGGCGCTGTTCGACGAGCTGCATCAGCGCGGCAATACGATTGTCCTGGTCACGCACGAGCACGACATCGCCGAGTACGCGCACCGCACCATCCACCTCAAGGACGGCCTGCTCGCCGGCGATACGCCCACGGCCCGCGGACGCGATTCCCGGAACCAGTTTGCCCACTGAGAAGCCTTTCGCCGCTGCGCGAAAGAGTCTGGCAGGTTAGGTTCACTTGGACTCGGTTTCGGTGTACTCTTTTTGCCATGCGTCGCATCTTTGTGTGCTGTCTTGTTTGACTCTTTTCTCTGCCGCTTCTGGCGCTGAAGATCCGAATTCCGTTTTGAACAGATGGCTGTCGAGCAACGGCGGCTGGTGTCCGCCTATTGCCGCCTCGACTTCCAGGGTGCTCGCCTCAGCCCCGAAGGCTGGGAGCACATAGAAACCTGTCGATGTTCCGCGAGAACCCGGACTTCATCTCCATCTTCATCGTCTCGCGATACCAGCTTATCGAGACTCCCACCCCGACCAACAGCCTTAATGTGGCCTACGTCGTGATCGGTCGATACGAGGAGGGAGCCGGTTACATGCCTATGCCGCTCGGTAAGAAACGTGACTTTCGAAACCCGCGACCAGAGCGGCGAATTGCGAATCGTCAGCATCGACCCCTCCACTCCGTTTGTCTCCCGCAGGGCGCCGATCGATTGGCTGAAGGCTAAAGCTCGCCAGTCAGAAAGACGCGCGCGCCCGGGGACCGATCGAAACCGCAATCCAGACGCTCGAGGCTCAGAATACGGGCACCCCGGCGTCCAAGTAAAGAACCTCAAATCCGGCCCCGCCTTCACGTCGCGCAAGATTCGCGCGAAGGCCTCGAGGATGACGCTGGTTGGAAGATTCGCGGGAGGGGATCCTCCCGGCAAAGTTGCAGTAAGTCTATTGCACACCGACTATGGAATCGGTCTTGCGAACCGGCGAAGCTGCTCTACCGGATGGGGCTGGCCGTCGAGGTGTTGGGCGTCGTCACCAGGCCGGCGAAGTAGTTGTGGTCATACAGATTGCGGTAGAACTTGCCGGCAAGCTCGGCGGCCTTGGGGCCAAAGGTTGGGCGCCCGCCTTCCAGGAAAAACACTACAACGATGCGTCCGTATTGCGTATTCGCATAGGAGGCGAACCAGCCGAAGCGGGTGCCGTCCTTGGAACAGGTTCCGGTCTTGCCCAGGATCTGCGCTTCGGTAAAGTTTGCGTGCACGCTCCTGGCGGTGCCGTACTGCACGGCTCCGGCCATCCCTGGGCTCACCTCGGGAATTAACGAGGCGATGTTCAGGTAGCGTTTCACTCTTGGCTGGAAGTCGGCAACATCCTCGGGCGTGGCCGGATGCTGCAAGTAATAGAGCGTTCCGCCGTTGGCGATCGACGAAATCAGAGCGCCAAGCTGAAGCGGGGTCAAAGAGATGCTCTCGCCGAAGGAACACATCTTCCCTACGCCGCCCAGCTTCGCCGAAAGTTCTTCGCTGGGAAAGGTCCCCAGATGTTCACCCGGAATATTCCATCCCGCCAGTTCGCCGAGCCCAAACTCATGCGCGTAGTGG
This sequence comes from uncultured Acidobacteriota bacterium, assembly GCA_963819175.1. Classification (GTDB taxonomy): domain Bacteria; phylum Acidobacteriota; class Terriglobia; order Terriglobales; family Acidobacteriaceae; genus CAWBRT01. The sequence continues at coordinate 386,383 of CAWFVJ010000013.1, read as the reverse complement.
CTGACCTTTTCAAATCCCAGACGCCGGCCCACGGCCTCGAAGTAAGCATTGTTCGAGTGCGCCAGGGCATTGGTCATGTTGATTTCCCAGCCGCCGCCAAGCCGCACGGGAGTCTCTTTCTTGACGATGTTCTCGTTGAGCGCGGCCAGAGCGACGGCGACTTTGAAGGTCGAGCACGGCTGCGCGCCCTGCGAGAGCGCCAGTTTCTGGTTGACCATCGCCAGGACGCGGCCGCTTCCCGGATCGATGGCGACTACCGTGCCGTTCATGTTCCCCAGGGCATCGATTGCGGCGGCACGTACAATCGGATCTTCTCCGCCGGTCACGTCGTCCAACCCCTGGCCTTCGGCGAAGGAGCTGGTATGGAAGCGCTCGACATAACGCCGCTGAGAAGCGCGTGCCGCCGTGCGCGTCGTTGCCGTGGTGCGTTGCGCCGTAGTGCGTTGCGTTGCCGCGGTCCTCGCCACGCTGCGGCTGTGGCGCGCATGGCTGATGCGCTTTTGCGCGCTGGCATTCTCGGCGACTTTCTGCTTTTGCGTGCGTGAATATTTGCGGGAAGAAACGGTTGCGGCAAAAGAGCTGGCGCAGACAACAAGCGCCAACAGAGACAACATCATGGCCTTCACACCACGGCGAAACCCAGTCATCGATAAGTCCGATCCCCAAGTGAAAACTGCATTGCCAACGAGAGTGCCTCTTGCAAACTAAAACACGACGTCAACACGGTAAATCAGCTACTCACCTTATTTTTGGATGCAAGTACCTGCCTACCCGTTCCTGTCGGTGTATCCGGAGTCATCGCCTGCGGGAATCCATCGCGGGCTGCCTCGTCGGATATACCTTCGCGCAAGACAAAAAGCATCTACATTGCAATTGTTAGCACAAAACCGAAATAAAGCCGTTGTCAAAGTTGAGTCATGACGAAACGAAAGGATCGGTTACCGGAATTTTCTACTAGTTCCAAAACGGAAAACGCGCCGCCCAGGGCGGGCACGCTCGCGCGGGCAACGAGCCGTGTCTCCGCGGAAGCGCGGCAGTGGCTGCATTCACCCTGCAAGGGAAGGGACGAATGCGAACTTGCGAGGTTATACCGGATTCGCGGAAGGCATGCCGACGCTGATGCTCGGGTATCCCGATTTGGGAATTGTTCCAGGGCAGTATCACGGTTTGTGTATTCCAACAGGCTTCGTGGTTCCACGGCGAAGCACTGCTCGCCGTGCGTGCTTCAGCGGTCCTCGTTTCGCTTGCGCAGAAACGCCGGAACGTCAAGGTCGTCCTGCTCGAATTCGCTTGTCAGACTGCGTGTCACCGATTCGAGTGGAAGTGCTTTCCCGCACGGGAGTTGGCGCCTGCCACGTGCGCGTCACCGGTGCTTCCGGGGCAAGCTCACCCGGCGGTTCGGGCTGGAGTTTCGGGCTCCACTTGCGCTGCAGGCTCCGGCTCGGAGGGCTCCGCCTGGACCTCGGGCTGATAGTGGATGGGCGCCGGGGCTTGCTCAAAATGCGGTTGCGCGGCAGCTACCGCCAATGGAGCGCGTTCGCGCCTGCGGATTTGGTCTGCCTTGAAGCCGGTGGCGATCACCGTGATTTTGACCTCGTCCTTCATTTTTTCGTCGAGCACGGCGCCGAAAATGATGTTTGCGTCCTCGTGAGCCGCGCTCTGGATGATGGTGGATGCCTCGTTGACCTCGGCGAGTTTGAGCGTGCTTGATCCGGTGATATTGATCAGGATGCCGCGCGCTCCGTCGATGGCCCCCGCCTCAAGCAGAGGCGACGCGATGGCGCGCTGTGCCGCCTCCATGGTGCGGCGTTCGCCTTTTGCGGTTGCCGTGCCCATGACGGCGTAGCCCATGCCGGCCATGATGGCCTTCACGTCGGCAAAATCACGGTTGATGATGCCGGGAATGGTGATGATGTCGGAAATGCCCTGAACGCCCTGGCGCAAAATGTCGTCGGCAATGCGGAACGATTCGAAGAATCCGGCGTCCTTGGCCACCGCCAGCAGCTTCTCGTTGGGGATGACGATCACCGTATCCACCGAATCGATCAGCTCGGCAAGGCCGCGCTCAGCCTGCTGCATGCGGCGCTTGCCTTCAAAGGCAAAAGGCTTGGTCACTACCGCGACCGTCAGCGCGCCCATTTCGCTGGCAAGCGATGCGATGATCGGGGCCGATCCGGTTCCGGTGCCGCCGCCCAGTCCGGTGGTGACAAAGACCATGTCGGCGCCTTCCAGCGCTTCGATGATTTTGTCGGCGTCTTCCAGTGCCGCCTTGCGGCCAATTTCGGGATTGGAGCCGGCTCCGAGTCCATTGGTCAGCTTGACGCCGAGCTGAATCTTAACCGGAGCGCGCGAAAGCTGGAGCGCTTGCATGTCGGTGTTCGCAACCAGGAACTCCACGCCCTCCAGGGCCGCGTCAATCATGCGGTTGACGGCATTGCCGCCGCCGCCGCCGACACCGATCACCTTGATCTTTGCGTTGTTGCGTGGATCTTCGTTGAACTGGATTCGAATGTCCTTATTTTCGACTGTGTCCATCGACGGATTCCCTTTTCCCCTGGCGACTGCCAGGCTAAAACCCAAAGTTCGCGCGCGCAAAAAACGACCGCAAGCGCTTGCCCAGTCCTTGCTCCTCGCGCACTTTTTGCGCCCGTATACGATGCCAGTAGAAAACCATTCCAAGCACGGTTGCGAACTCCGGTTCGCCCAGCAATGCCGGCAGCTTCGCCATCGGGATTGGCAATCCGATGCGGGCCGGACAGCGCAGAATGTCCTCCGCGGTCTCGATCAGCCCCGGCAGGCGCGCGCCGCCGCCGGTGAGCACCACGCCCGATCCCAGCATTTCAACCACTCCCGCCTGGCGCAGGTTATCGCGCAGCATGTAGACCAGTTCGCGGGCGCGCGGCTCCAGCACCTCTCCGAGAAAACGCTGCGGCACCAGCCGCGAGGGGCGATCGCCAACCGACGGCACTTCGATCTCCGTGCTTTCCGGAATGGAAGTCACAATGGCGCAGCCGAACTGGCGTTTGATTTTTTCCGCATCCGCCAGAGGCGTGCGCAACCCCACGGCCACATCGTTGGTGAAGTGATCGCCGCCAATTGGAATCACGGCGGTATGGACGGCAACGCCCTCGTGAAAGACGATGACGTCGGACGATCCGGCCCCGATATCGCAGATGCAGATGCCCAGTTCCCGTTCGTCGGTGCGCAACACGGCATCGGAGCACGCCAGCACTTCGTAGACCGTGCCGTCCACGTGAATGCCGGCGCGATTCATCACCGTGATGACGTTCTGATAGGCGCTGGTGGCGGCGGTGATCACGTGTACGCGAACTTCGAGTTGGCGGCCCAGCATTCCCGCCGGATCGCGCAAGCCATCCTGCTGGTCGAGAATGAAGTCCTGGGGCAACAGGTGCACGATTTCGCGATCGTCGGGCAGAGGAATGTTCCGCGCCTTTTCGACCGCCTGACGGATATCTTCCTTGGAAACCTCGCGCGCCTCCGCCCCGAGCGTGATGCCGCCCTGGCTGTTGATGGCGCGGATATGCGGTCCCGCAACCCCTACGACCGCGCGATCGAGCGGCACCTCGGCCGACGACTCAGCATCTTCCATCGCCATCTTTACGCTGGCGGTGGCCTTATCGAGATCGACGATGATTCCCTTGCGCGAGCCGCGGGAAGCGGCAATTCCATGTCCGCGATAGCGCAGGCCGGCGTCGGTGATCTCGGCGACCAGCGCCACCGTCTTAGCGGTGCCGATGTCAACGACGCTTAGAATATTCTCGTTCTGCTTTGCCATAACCTAGTGCTTACCTTTTGGGCGTTGGCCATGCGCGCCTGCCGACCCGGTGGCAATCGGCTTCGGTCCCGGCGGCGGAGCCTGTTCAATGACCGGAGTCGCCGGAGCCGATGATCCTGGATTGAGAATAACCTGCCGGTCAAATCGCAGATCCACCGAGTGCAGCTGCTGGAACTGCTGGCGCCACTCCTGAATGTGCGTCTTGTAAAGACTGAATCGCTCCAGGTAGCTGCTGGAACCAAGGTGAATCAGCAGCGTGCCTTGCTGGTCGGCGACACTGATCTTGACGTCTTCGGGGTCCGACAAATCCACTTCATCCAATTCACGCGAGTAATTCGCGCCCGTCGAATCCAACTGGCGGACAAGTTCGACGTAGGTCTTCATCCGCGCCGTGCGGGTCGAAAGCGGATCGGATTCGGCGTTGCCCACGATGACCGGGAACGAATAGTTGCCGCCCAGAGGCATCGCCATGGTTACGCCGTTCACGTCGATCAGTTCAATGCGCTCGCCGACCTTGGCAAATGCGATCGGCGTGCGCTCCCGCAGGGCTATGCGCATACGGTTCGGCAGAAGCCGCATCACACTGGCCGACTCGACCCAGGGAATCTTTTCCAGTTGGCGCTTGCGCTCGTCGAGCGGGATAAAGAAAACGTTGCGGCCAATATCGGCGCCCATCACTTGCAGCACCTGCGCTCGAGTTGCATTCCGGCTCCCGACAATCTCGATGGCATCGCTCGAATCCACCCGGAAGCGCCATGAATACTTGCCGTAACGGTATGACAGCCGTGGCGGCCGCGGCGGCAACGATGACAATGACCAGAAACAGCAAGAGCGCGCGCAGGCGACTCGTCGTGCCTCTCTGGAAGGGGCCGCGCCGCACTCGGAACGCGCTTCTGCCCGCGCAGAAACGGCGATTGCTCCACCGCGTCGAGATCGACGATCCTGTCCTCCAGCGACAAGGATTCGGCCTCGCCGGGAACGTAGCTCTCCGAGTCCTTGTGGCGGACACCAACTCCGCGAATGGAGTCTTCATCCTCGGTCGTGAATGAATCTTGACTGCGAACCATGGAGATGCGAACACCGCCGGAGCCTAGCACGTGGCCACTCCGCTTAAACGGAGTGTCAGCTCACTATAACTGCTTTTTTCGTGGAAAAGGATAGGGGAAATTGCTAGGGGAATCGTCCGTGGTACGGACCGAAACCGACCATGAGGGAATTCCCTTAGCGATCTTTGGATCTACTTTAACAGCGACCGGAGAAGGTTCAGAATGCAGGCCCAGCGCTACCCCGGCACGGCAGTGGCCGCCCGGGCTTTCAGCCGCTCGACGATCTGCGGCCCCAGTTGCGAAACGCTTCCCGCTCCGAGGGTCAGAATCAGATCTCCCGGTTGCGCCTCCTGCACCACGGCGTCGACCGCGGCCTGGAACGATGCGGCAAACTCCGCCGGCCGCTCACCGGCGCAGTGAATCCGGGAGGCCAGCGTCAGCCCGCTGACGCCCGCGATTGGCTGTTCGCTGGCGGCATAGATATCCAGCACCAGCAGGCGATCGGCATCGGGAAAGGCCGCTGCGAACTCGTCCATGAGGAGGTAGGTTCTGGTATAACGATGCGGCTGGAAGATGACGTGTACGCGTTGCCGGGTGCCACCCAGTGCCGTGCCGATGCCAAAGTGGCGCGAATCTCGGTCGGGTGATGTCCGTAATCGTCCACCACGAGGATATTGTTGCCGCGGCCCTTGACCTGGAAACGGCGGTCCACGCCGCCAAAGCTTCCGATACCCTCCCGAACCTTCTCCACCGGAATATCCAGCCCGACGCCGACTGCGATGGCCGCGGTTGCGTTCAGCACATTGTGCTCGCCCACGGCGCAAACTTCGAAATCGCCCAGCTCCCGTCCGTCGAAAACCACCGAAAAACGCTGCCGCACGCGGTCCTGCGCTCTGACGGTCGAGTATCCGGCGATATGAAAATTGGCTTCCGCGTGGCGTCCGTAGGTCACCACTCTGCGCGTCACCCTTGGCAGCAAAGCGCGCAGCGGTTCATTGTCATGGCAAGCCACCACCATGCCGTAGAAGGGCACGCGATCCATGAACTCGATGAAGGTGCGCTCGATGTCCTCCATGTCGCGATAGCAGTCCATGTGCTCGCGATCGATGTTGGTTACCACCGCCAGAATGGGCGAGAGCTTGAGGAAAGAGCGGTCGCTCTCGTCGGCTTCGGCGACCAGGTAGTGCGAGGTGCCAAGCCGGGCGTTGGAGCCCATGGCGTCCACGCGCCCGCCCACCACGACCGTGGGATCGAGCCCTCCGGCGGCAAGCACCGAGGCCACCATGCTGGTGGTAGTCGTCTTGCCGTGCATGCCGGCGACGGCAATGCCGTATTTCAGGCGCATCAGCTCCGACAGCATCTCGGCGCGCTGGATGACCGGAAGCTTGAGGCGATGCGCCTCGGCAACCTCGGGATTATCTCTGGAGATGGCCGAGCTGGTCACGACGGCCTCGGCGCCCTGCACGTTCTCCGCCCGATGGCCCTCGAAGACCTGCGCTCCCAGCGATACCAGCCGCGCCGTAACCGGCGAGTGTCTCAGGTCGGAGCCGCTGACGCGGAAGCCAAGGGTGAGCAGCACCTCGGCAATGCCGCTCATGCCGATGCCCCCGATGCCTACGAAATGAATGCGTTGAATCTTGGCAAACATGAAGATTCGATTGTAAAGGAATAGCCCGGCGGGTGCAGGTCAGATCATCTGGCGGCTCACCCGAAGGTGCCGGCTGCTCAGTCTAGCGATGAGGCATCTAGCTTCCGCAGGAGGTACAGTTCCATGGCAGTAACTCAGCTAAAGCACAAAGAAAAACCATCGATGGAGCACGGCGATTTTGCTAAACCGGAAGAGACGCGCAGCTTCGAGTTGGGCAAAGTTGACCTGGTATCGCTAGGCGGAGCCACATTCGGGCGAGCGGTTTTCCAGCCGGGTTGGCGCTGGTCAACTCACGTGAAGCCGATTGCCAAAACGCGGAGCTGCCAGGCGCCGCACCTGAATCTGCACATTTCGGGTCGCCTGCACATCGTCATGGATGACGGCACGGGGCGCGAGTACGGCCCCGGCGAACTTAGTTTGATTCCGCCAGGCCACGATGCGTGGGTGGTAGGAAATGAACCGGTGGTGGTCATCGATATTTCCGGAATGGAGAACTACGCAAAGAAGCGTTGAATTCAGTCGGACTGCGCCGTTCAAGGGTGAGACCAGGGATGCTATTGAAGAAGAGGAAGAGCGGCTCGAAGGAAGGAAAAGGAGGAGACTCTTCCTCTCAGTTGATAGATGCGAGAATCAAGAATCTGAGCGATTGGCGGGGCGAGACGCTCGCTCGGGTCCGAATTCTCATCAAGCAGGCCGACCCCGAAGTGGTCGAGGAGTGGAAGTGGAGAGGGGTTCCGGTGTGGTCGCACAACGGTATCATCTGCACCGGTGAGACGTACAAGAATGTCGTGAAGTTGACCTTCGCCAAGGGCGCCTCGTTGGATGACCCTTCTGGCCTCTTCAACTCCAGCCTCGAAGGCAGCACCAGGCGTGCCATCGATTTCCATGAGAGCGACAAGATTGATGAAGAGGCATTGAAGGCGCTCATTCGCGCCGCCGTGGCACTGAACAGGTCCTCAGCCGCCCAGCGGCGGAGGACGAGAGCATAGGGACAGCTTTCATTGAACAACTCCCACCAACTCCGGCGCCTCAGATTCCGCTCTCCATCCTTGATCGCGGGTCGAGATAGTCTCGCAGCGCATCGCCGATAAAGTTGAACGACAGCACGGCGAGCATCACGGCTCCGGCGGGAAAGAGGACGAGGTGCGGCGCGTCGAACAGGTGAGAGCGGCCGTCGTTGAGCATGGTTCCCCAGCTCGCCACGGGCGGAGGAACTCCCAGCCCTAGAAAGCTCATGGTGGCCTCGGCCAACACGGCGCCGGCCATGCCGATGGCGGCCTGCACGATCACCGGTTGCACGATGTTGGGCAGGATGTGACGGATAATGATGTGCAGGTCGCCCGCTCCGAGCGTACGCGCCGCCTCCACATACTCGCGCTCGCGCGCCGCCAGCACCTGCGCGCGCACCAGGCGGGCGTAGCCGACCCATCCGCCGATGATGAGCGCAAGGATCAAATTGAACAGACCGGGGCCGAGAAAGGCGACAAAAGCAATCGCCAGCAGGATGCCGGGAAACGACAGAAATGCGTTCATCACTACGACGTTGACGAAGCGATCGAACCTGCCGCCATAGTAACCGGCGAGAGAACCGATGATGGTGCCGATCGCAAGCGACCCGGCGACAACGCTGGAGCCCACCAGCATCGAAATGCGCGATCCGTAGATGATGCGCGAGAGCATGTCGCGGCCCAGCTCGTCGGTGCCGAACCAGTGCGCACGCGAGGGTCCGGCAAGCCGTGCAGGCAGATCGATCCAGGCGGGATCGCGCGGCGCGATCCAGGGCGCAAAGACGGCGAACAACGTAAAGACACCGATGAGCACTACGCCGCTCACGGCCAGCGGATTCCGCCGGATCGTCGCCCAGCCTCGCCGGGCCGCGGGTTGCTCAAGCGGCTCTGGTGGTCATTGTCTGATCCGCGGGTCGAGCGCCGAATACGCCATATCGGTAAGAAAGTTGACGGCCACGTAGGTCAGGCCGATGCACAGGATGCATCCCTGCACCAGGTAGTAGTCGCGATTGGTAATGGCCTGGATGGTGAGGCGGCCGATTCCCGGCCAGGAAAAAATGGTTTCGGTGACGATGGCGCCCGCCAGCAGCGCGCCGAACTGCAATCCCAGAACGGTGACGATGGGGATCAGCGCATTGCGCAGTGCGTGTCTGTAGATGACCTTTCGCTGAGGCAAGCCTTTGGCGCGTGCGGTGCGAATGTAGTCCTGCCCCAGTTCTTCGAGCATGGAAGTGCGCACCATGCGCGTCAGGATTGCCGCCAACGCTCCGCCGAGCGTGATCGCCGGCAGCACCAGATGCTTCCAGGTGCCCGCGCCGGAGACCGGCAGCAGGCCGAGATGAATGGAGAAAAATAAGATCAGGATCGGTCCCAGGGCGAAGTTCGGAAACGACAGTCCCAACAGGCTGACGAAGCTCAGCAGGCGGTCATCCCAGCGGTTGCGGCGCAGCGCCGAGCGAACCCCTGCGGGAAGCGAGAGCGCCACAGCCACCAGCAGCGCGGCAAGGGTCAGAGTCATGGTCGCCGGGTAAGCGCGCGCGATCACCTGGACTAACCCCCTGGTTCAAGCGCAGCGAGCGGCCAAGATCGCCGTGCAGCACGCCGTTCCAGTAGTGGACATACTGCGTGCCCAGCGGAACGTCGAGGCCATAAGCATGGCGGGCGGCTTCGATGTCGGCGCTGGCCGCGCCTTCTCCAAGCATCTGCTGGATGGGGTCGCCGGGCACAATGTGGATCAGCAGGAAAACCACGCTGACCACCAGCCAGAGAACCGGCAGCGTGTAGAGCAGACGAGTGGCGAACTGGCGCAGCATCAGGCGTGCTCCCCTTCTACCGGACCGAGCTGCTCAATCCGCACGGCTTCCACGCGATTGCCGTCCATGCGCTCGACCGTGTAGCGGCGGCCCGCGAACTCGAAGGAATCGCCCTCTCGCGGTATGCGCTGCAAGGTGGTCATGACGAAGCCGGCCAGGGTCTCGAACCCCTCGTCTCGCGGCAGGCGCAGTTGATACTGCGAATCCAGGTCGCGAATGTTCGTCGAGCCTTCCAGCACCAGCACGTTGGGTTCGGCAACCAATGCCCGCGGCGCGATGTCGTATTCGTCCTCGATCTCGCCCACCAGCTGCTCGATCACGTCTTCCACGGTCACGACTCCCGCCGTCGTGCCGAACTCGTCGACCACCACGGCGAGGTGCCGCTTTCGCCGTTTGAACTCCATCAGCAGATCGGGCAGGGGTTTCGTCTCCGGAACGACCAGCACGTCGCGCATGATGTGGCGCGCGCGCCATCCCGAATGCCGCTGGGCGCGTTGGTCGTTTTCGTGCATAAAGCGAGACTGCATCCAGCGCATCAGATCTTTGGAATAGAGTACCCCGATGATCGCTTCGGTCCCGCGCTGCGGGTCGTAGACAGGCACCCGCGAGTGCTGTTCTTCCACGACGTGCTTCATGGCCTCTTCCAGAGGCATATCGGCGGGAAGCGAAAAAATATCGACTCGCGGCACCATCACCTCGCGCACCGTGACCGTCTCCAGATCGAGCGCGCGGTGAACCATCTCCTCCTGTTCGAGCGGGATCAGCCCAAAACGGCGGCTCGCGGTGACGATCATCTTCAGCTCCTCCGCCGAATGGACGCCACCCGCGCGCAGCTCACGAGTTCCGAAAATGCGCAGCACCAGTCGCGAGGAACGCGCCATGAACTTCAGCAAAGGGCTGAAGATCGTCATGTATACGTCCAGCGGCTTGGCAACGGCCAAGGCCACGCGCTCGGCCTGTTGCAGTGAAACCGACTTGGGAACAACCTCGCCGAGGATCACGTGAAAATAGGTGATCACCCCGAAGGCCACCGCGATCGAAACTGCATGGGCGTAAACGGCGGCGTGAGGCAACTGTTCAAGCGGCTGTTCCAGCACGCGAGCCAGGGCAGCCTCGCCGATCCAGCCCAGGGCAAGGCTTGCCATGGTAACGCCCAACTGCACCCCGTTGAGCACCTCGTCGAGTTTGCGGTGGAGCTTCTGGATGGTGCGGGCGCCTGCTCGCTTGGCCTCGATGAGCTGCTCGATACGGGTATCGCGGATGCTGACCAGCGAGAACTCGGCGGCCACGAAGAACGCATTGGCGGCCACCAGCAGCAGCACGGCCAGAACTCGCAATAGTACGAAGGTAAACATGCGGAAACCAGCGTTCCCCGACATGCGCCATAGTTGCGCATCTCAGGGTGGAGAAAATTCTAGCATCCGGACTGCATAGTTCGGCGCTAACATGGAGTGGCGCTGCCGGTTCCTCACCCAAAGGGGCGGAACCCGCGCAGCTTGCCGCTTGACGGAAGCGCCCTTAAAGGCTAGTGTCGGCTTTCACTTTATTTTGGAAAGCCGGCGGCTTTCCCGGCAGGCGACGGAGAACGAATTTTGCCCGCGCGGAACATCATCACCATTACCACCGATTTTGGCGTGCGCGATCACTTTGTGGGCGCGATGAAGGGCGTGATCCTGACGATCAACCCCGAGGTCAACCTGCTGGACATCTCGCACGACGTTGCCTCCTACAGCGTGGTCGACGGCGCCTTTACGATTGCACAGGCGTATCAGTATTTTCCGTCGGAGACGGTACACCTGGTGGTGGTCGATCCCGGCGTCGGCGGCGAGCGCCGTCCCATTCTGGTGCAAGCCGGCAGGCATTACTTTGTGGGTCCCGACAACGGCGTTTTCTCGTTCATCTACGAGCGGGAGGAGCGCGTTACGGTTCGCCATATCACGGCCTCGCACTACTTTTTGCAGCCGGTCAGCCGTACTTTTCATGGCCGAGATATCTTCGCACCCATAGCCGCGTGGATTACCAAGGGAATCGATCCGTCGAATATCGGCGATCCGATCAGCGATTACCGGCGTTTCGCCAACCTGAATCCCCGCATCGAGAGCGAGCAGCGGGCGTACGGAATCGTGCTCAAGGCGGACAAATTCGGCAACCTGATTACCAATTTTTCGATCGCTCATTTTCCGCAGTTTGTGCTGCCGCAGGCCCCGGTGTTCCGGATCGAAATCAACGGACAGCAGATCACGCGCCTTCACAAGACATTCGACGAGGGAGCGCCCGGCGAAATCTTTGCGATGGTGGGCTCCAGCGGCTATCTGGAAATCGTCTGCAACGGCGCGCCGGCGTCACGCTCTCTCAAGGCCGCTTCCGGCGACGAGATCGTTCTCAGCTTTCAGTAACTGCAGTTTGGGACTAGCCAGCTAACCGGCTTGGATGTTGCAAGCCCGCGCAGCGGGCAACAGACGGTAGCCCCAGGCGCAAGCCTGGGGTACGCATGGAATCTGCCCACCCAGCCCGCGTAGCGGGCGATAGATTGCCTCAAGGGTTCTGAGGTTTCGCTCGGGTATATTTTCCCATTTGCCCCGTCCAGCGGAGAAAGCGCAGAATCTGCATTCGCTCGCGCCAGGTGAAACCCAGGAATTCGATGAAGCCGATCCGATGCATCCTGATGCCCGTATAGGTCTCAAGACGCCAGCGCAGATAGGGGCTCCGCCACGGCGCCAGATGATGGCCGCGAGTCGCGTTCCACAGAAATCGCAGGACATACCACATAGCTGTTTGGGTACAAATTATAACGACTTCCACTAGTCTGGCTTGGTGATTCGCTAATGCATCATAATTGAATGTAGGATAGCCTAAGAGTGGTTTTCATCGCGGACGCCCATATCGGTTTTCACGGGACTGTAGGGCGGCGAGGCAGTTGTTCGTCGCGGTCAAGACGGGCTGTTGCCATCGTCTTTGCCTGCATGCAGGCTGGGAAGGGACTGGTTCAAACCCCCAATGAACAGGAGTGACCATGAAGAATTTTCATAAAACTATCGCGCTCTGCACGCTCGCAGCAATGCTTTCTGGCGGACTGGTCTTTGCTGAGGAGCACCACAACGACAAACGCGCTGAGGAGCAACACGACAAACGCCACGATAATCACGCGTATGTGAAGCACAAGGAGTGGAGAAAAGGGTACCACATGCGCCATGAAGATTGGGCTCGCGCCGAGAAGGTTGACTATCGGGTCTATCACCTGCAGCGGCCACCGGCGGGCTATGAATGGCGTTTAGTCGACGGCAGCTATGTGTTGGCGGCGGTAGCAACGGGCGTGATAGCGTCCATTGTGATAGCTTCCACCATACACTGAGATTGTTTTGGGAAACGGAAGAGCGCGGCTCATGGGCTGTGCTCTTCATCGTTTGCCGAAAAGTCCGGCACCACAATCAATAGTTTACAACCACCAAGAGCGCTGTTGAGCAGTTCCAGAGATGCTATACCCCAACGAGATGAACGTCATTTCGAGCGAGCGACGCTTTTCGTCGCGAGTCGAGGAATCTCGTGTGTTGCTTAGCCGCGGGAAGACAGCGGAAGACACAAGATCCCTCCACTTCGCTTCGCTTCGGTCGGGATGACGCTCCCTGAAACATTGGGGTACACCAGCTATGGAAGCGCAGTAGATGGCGCGCCCAATCGCAACTCATCTCGCAGCCTCATCCCCGCAATTCACAGATCGTATTTCTTCATCATGTGGCGGAAGCTGCGATAGCTCAGTTTGAGCATTTCGGCGGCGCGCGTCTGCACGCCCTGCGAGCGGCGCAGCGCTGACTGCAAGAGCGAACGTTCCACGTCGGCGATGTAGCGTTCCATGTCCATCCCGTCGGCCGGCAGAGCCACTCCGGTAGCGCCTCCTCCTCCGGCGGATGCCGCGGCAGCCGCGGCGCGGGCCTTGCTGCGCTCGTTGGGCAACTCCACCTGCAGTGGTTCGCCGTTGCCGTAAGTGTCCTCGCCGTCTGCACGAGGGATATCCCCGGCTCTACGCATGTGGAGAAACCCACCATCACTGCCGTGCATGGCGACGGCGCGCTCGATCGTGTTCTCCAGCACCCGAACATTGCCGGGCCAATCATACCCACGCAGCAGATCCAGCGATTCGGAGGAAATCTTACTCACCTTCTTGTCCATCTGGTGAGCGAACTTTCGTAAAAAGTAATTTGCCAGCAATATGATGTCGTCCCCGCGCTCGCGCAAGGGTGGCACCTCGATGGGGATGACGCGCAGACGGTAGTAGAGGTCTTCGCGAAACAGCCCTTCACCGACGAGCGCGTCGAGATCCTTGTTGGTGGCGGCAATCACGCGCACATCAATTGGAGATTCGCCCCCGCCGCCCAGCGGTCGAACTACGCGCTCCTGCAGCACGCGAAGCAGTTTCACCTGCATGGTGAGAGACATCTCGCTGATTTCATCGAGGAAGATCGTGCCGCCGTTCGCCAGTTCAAACAAGCCGCGCTTGTTCTGGTTGGCGCCGGTGAACGCACCCTTGACGTAGCCGAACAGCTCACTCTCCAGCAGCGTCTCGGGAAAGGCGCCGCAATTGATGGAGACGAACGGCTCGGCACTGCGCTGCGAGCAGGCGTGGATTGCCCGGGCAACCAGCTCTTTGCCGGTGCCGCTCTCCCCGCTGACGATGACGGTGCTGTTGGTGCCGGCCACTGTCCCGATAAGCTTCTTCAGGTTTTCCATCGCGGGACTATCGCCAACTATATTATCGAGCGAGTTATGCGCCGCCGCATCGCGCTTGAGAATGGCATTCTGCTGGCGCAGCGACTGATTCTCCATCGCCGACTGAACCGCTGCCCGCACGTCTGTGGGAAGGTTCGCGCCAAGTTTGCGGACGTACAACGCTCCGGCATTCTGCGCCTGAATCGAGGTCTCGTTATCGTCCACCGCGGTGATCACAATCACCCTGGTGTCCGGCGAGACGCGGCGGGCATGGTGAAGCACCTCCAGGCCGCTGATGTCGGGCATGCGAACGTCGGTCACCAGCACGTCGTACAGCGCACTGTCGAGTTTCTGGATGGCCCGCCCGCCGGAAGTTACGGTCTCGACGTGGTGACCATCGAGCCGCAGTGCGATATCCAGCATGCTGCAGATGGAGCGTTCATCGTCGCAAACAAGTATGTTGCCCATACATCGTTCCTCTATTCCTCAAGCCTTCTCTGCCTGGAGCACGGCCGGAACAGCATCGGCAGGCTCCTCGGCCCGGAGAAAGCGCAAAACAAACTCGAAGCCGGCGCCCAGTTCAGAACGCACGAGGTACTTCGCGTGATGTGCCTGCAGGATCTGATATACGAGCGCCAGGCCGAGCCCCGTCCCGCCCTCGAAATTCGATTGGAACGGTTCAAACATGCTTTCCAATTGCTGCTGGGAAACTCCCGGCCCGTTATCGCGGAAGCTTAGGCTCCAGTAGCTGTCGCCGGCGTTCAGCTCGACGGTCAGCATCCCGGAGGCGAGATCTCCGTTCGATCTCTGATTGATCGCGTGCGAGGCGTTGGTGCAGATATTCCAAAACACCTGCTTAAGTTTGTCGGCATCGCCCATGGTGTAGGCATGTTCGACAGCGAAATTGCGCCGGATCTGGATGCAGAGATCGGGCGAGTGTTCCAGCAGGGTGAGGGTGTCATCGAGCAGCAGGACGAGATCGACCGTCCGCATCTGGTATTTCTTTTCGCGCGAATAAGTCAGAAAATCGCCGATGATCGAACTCAGGCGGTCCGACTCGCGGGTCACGATATCGACCAGAACACGCTGATCGTCATTCAGCGCGGCGAGTGTGGCCAGCAATTTGACCGAGCCGGCGATAGAGGACAGCGGGTTGCGGATTTCATGGGCGATTCCTGCCGCCAGTCTGCCGACGGCGGCGAGGCGATCGCGCAGGCGCACCTCGCGCTCTAATCGCTTGAGCAAGGTCAAATCGTCAAACGTGTAAATGTAACCGATGGTGCCGCTTCCTTCCACGGACAGCGGCGATACCGTGAGATCGAAGGTCCGCTCAATGCCCGAAGGCGTGACCGTGTTCACCTCGTAACGCTGCCCGGGCTTCTCGATGGAAGGTAACCGGTCGAAAAACAGGTCTTGCACCGAGCGCTCGCCGGTCGCGGAATCTCCGAGTTCCAGCAAATCGCGGCCGGAACGGTTGACGAGTTTAATCTTGCCATTCAGATCGGTGGTGATCAGTCCGCCCGAAATGGAATCGACAATGTTCTCGTGCAACGCCTGAAGGTTCTCCAGCGCTCCGCTCTTTGACTGCAACTCGCTCCCGACCTGGCGAAGGCGGTTGCTGAGTTTCCCGGCCAGATAGGCCACGGTGATGAACGCAAACAGGTTGATGAGGATGACAGCTTGCAGCGAACGCAGATCCGAGCGCGTCATCGAGTAAGAGGGAATAAACTCGAAATGCACCAGCTCCAGCGTGGTGCCAAGCAGGATGAAGCTGAGCGCGGCCGTCAAGTAGGCCCACCACGGCGAAAGCAGTACGCTGGCGACGATGATAATCAGCGGATAGATGAAGTTGAACGATGTGTCGATGCCGCCGCTGACGTAAACGACGATCGTTGTGAAAACCATGTCGGCGAAGATCTGGATCTTGGCCTGGGTTTTCCAGTCGTGCCAGAGCGCCACCAGCAGAATGTGCAGCGCGGAAATCGCATACCAGAGCAGAATGACGGTGACGAACAGAGTCGGATTGACATTGGTGACCATCAGGTTCGTGATCGCCAATTCAATCGCCAATACAAAGGTGACGACGATGACACGAACCTTGACCAGCCATTCAAGCCATGTCCATTCGTCGAAGTGTTTTGCTGTCTGCTGCGCCATTGCGTTCCGCTCCGGTTACGCGATAGGTGTGTCTCATGAGGCAGTCGGGCATCCGGCCCGGCTTTGCTGGCTCAGGGACACACCTGCGCTGAAACTGCTCTAACCGGCGAGCTTGCTGATCATGGAGAACAGCGGCATGTAAAGCGAGATGACAATGCCGCCAACGGTCACGCCGAGGAACCCGATCAGTATCGGCTCCAGCAAGGTGAGCAGGTTCTTGGTCGCGACATCGACCTCGTCCTCGTAGAAATCGGCGATCTTCTGCAACATGGAATCCATGGCGCCGGTGGCCTCGCCGACACCGATCATCTGCGTCACCATGTTGGGAAAGATATTGCTCTCGCGCAGTGGATCGACGATCGTTCTGCCTTGCTCAATCGACTTCCGCACATTCAGCAGCGCCTTCTGGATGACGGCATTGCCCGATGTGCGGGCGGTAACGTCGAGGCTCTCCAGGATCGGCACGCCAGAGGTAATCAGCGTCCCCAAGGTGCGCGTGAAGCGCGCCACAGCAATCTTCAGCAGCAGAGGTCCGAAGACGGGTACCTTCAGCAGCATGCGGTCGGTGACCAGGCGTCCTTCGGGCATTTTGCGGATCTGGGCCGTGATCACGAAGATGGCGACGATGCCGAGGAAGATCGCCCACCAGAAGCCCGCAATAAAGTGCGCTGAGGTCGACAACGAACTTGGTCGGCGCAGGCAGCGGCACTCCCAAGCCAACGAACATGTTGGCAAAGATTGGAACCACGAACTTGAGGAGCCCGCCGACGACCAGCACAGCGATCGTGATCACCGAGACCGGATAAATAAGAGCAGACTTGACGGCCTGGCGCAGCCTGAGACTCTTTTCAACGTAAATCGCCAGGCGCTGGAGAATGGTGTCAAGGATGCCGCCGGTTTCGCCCGCTTCGACCATGTTGTTGGTCAGGTCGTCGAAAATTTTCGGATAGCCGCGCATGGCATTGGCAAGGGTCGCGCCACCCTCGACGGACGAGCGCACGCCGGCCAGGCATTTCCGGAGAGCCTGATTTTCCTGATTCGTGCCCAGAATCTCCAGGCACTGCACCAGCGGCAGGCCGGCATCGATCATGACCGAAAACTGGCGAAAGAAGACGGCCAGTTCGGTGGTCTTTACCTTGCCGCCGCCGGAGCCGAAGAGCTTGCGACCGTCTTTTTCGCTGATCTTCGCGCTCTTAATGCCCTCTTTGCCGAGAGCGGCACGCAACACCTGCTTGTTTTCCGCTGCGCGCTGGCTCCGAATCGTCTTGCCCGCTGCATTTTTGCCTTCATACGTAAAAACCGGCATCGTCTTCTCCTCACTAAAATCTCAAAGCCGTGCTACCGCCGCATGGCACTTCCCGCGGGCGTGCTCTTGGTTGCAGAGGGGCCGCGCTGAACGATGTCCCGCAGTTCATCCGGCATCGAGGAACGCTGCATGGCCGCATCGAGCGTGATTTGCTTTTGGAAGTAGAGCATCGCCAAAGATTGATTGAAAGTTTGCATCCCGAACTTGTCTTGCCCGGACTGCATGGCCGAGTAGATCTGATGAATCTTGTCCTCGCGGACCAGGTTGCGGATGGCCGCGTTGGGAATGAGAATTTCCATCGCCATGACGCGCCCTACCCCGCCCACGCGCGGCAGCAAAGACTGGCAGAGGATTCCCTCCAGCACGAGCGAGAGCTGCGCCCTGATCTGCGGTTGCTGGTGCGAGGGAAAAACATCGATGATGCGATTGATGGTGGAAGACGCGGAATTCGTGTGCAGCGTGCCAAGCGTCAGGTGGCCGGTCTCGGCAATGCGGAGAGCCGACTCGATGGTTTCGAGGTCTCGCATCTCGCCCACCAGCACCACGTCCGGGTCTTCGCGCAATGCGGCGCGCAGAGCCTGACTAAAGCCCTTGGTGTCGGAGTGGACCTCGCGCTGGTTGACCAGGCAGTTCTTGTGGGGATGCACGAACTCGATCGGGTCTTCGATGGTCAGGATGTGTTCGTGGCGATCGCGGTTGATCTTGTCGATCATGGCCGCAAGCGTCGTTGATTTGCCCGATCCGGTCGGGCCCGTGACGAGGACCAGCCCACGCGGCCGTTCACAGAGTCTGGCCACGATCTGGGGCAGGTGCAGATCCTCGAAGCTCCTGATCTCCCATGGAATGACCCGAAAAACCGCGGCCACCGAGCCGCGTTGGTTGAAGCAGTTGGCCCGGAACCGTGCCAGTCCCTTGAGACCGAAGGAAAAATCCAGTTCCAGGTCTTCCTCGAAACGATGCTTCTGCGCGTCCGTCATGACGCCGTACACCAGTTGCTTACTCTCCGCCGGGGTCAGCGGCGGCAAATCCAGAGCATGCAATACGCCATGTACACGGATTTGCGGGGGGGAATTGGTCGTGATGTGCAGATCGCTGCCACTCATCTCGATCAGCTTGCGCAGCAGGTCACCCAGCGTGAGATTCATCAATCATTCCGTTCCTGGAGCCGTCGTTCCGCTCCGGCGGCCGCCCCTGTGGCGGCGTCAACTTCCGCCCTGACTGGGCGCCCAAAAACCGGAGTCTCGGTTTAGAGCACTTTCGCTGAAGGTATATCCCGCGATGCAGGCAGCCCCGGCGGCGAGAGTTCCGGGATACACCTTCTTTGAAACCGCTCTAGACTATGGTTTCGCGCGCCACTTCCTCCATGGTCGTGACGCCCAACATTACCTTCATAAGACCACTGCGCCGCAAGGTCATCATTCCGTTTTCAATGGCTTTCTTTTTCAATTCCATGGCCGATGCGCCTACCAGGACGAGTTCGCGCAGCTCGTCATTAATCTCCATCACTTCATAAAGTCCGACGCGGCCTTTGTAGCCGGAGCCGTTGCAGGTCGTGCAGCCGCGTCCTTTCTTGACCTTGACCTGCCGCGCCTCATCGGGCGTGTAGCCCGCCCGGACGAGGGCTTCAAAGGGCACCTCGACCGCCTCGGCACACTCGGAGCAAACCCTGCGAACCAGGCGCTGGGCAACGATAAGGTGAACTGAGGTCGCCACCAGGAATGGCTCAATACCCATGTTCATCAGGCGGCTGATGGTCTCAGGCGCGCCGTTTGTGTGCAGCGTCGAGAGCACCAAGTGCCCGGTCAAGGCGGCCTTGATGGCGATCTCGGCGGTTTCAAAGTCACGGATTTCGCCCACCAGAATTATGTTTGGATCCTGGCGCAGAAAGGAGCGCAGGGCGGCAGCGAAATTCAACCCGATCTGTTCCTTCATCTGGACCTGGTTGACGCCGTGAAGCTGAAATTCGACCGGGTCTTCGGCGGTCATAATGTTGGTGTCAGGCTTGTTCACCAGCGAGATCGCCGAATAGAGCGTGTTGGTCTTTCCGGACCCGGTTGGACCGGTCACCAGGACCATGCCGTATGGCTTCAGAATCGCTTTCTGGAACTTTTCCAACGACTCCGGCTCGAAGCCGAGCTTGGTCATATCGAGGCGGAGATTTTCTTTGTCGAGCAAGCGAAGCACGACCTTCTCGCCCCATAGCGTCGGCAAGACACTGACACGGAAATCGAGTTGCTTCTTCTTTCCGCCAATGTTCATTTTCAGCATGATGCGGCCGTCCTGAGGCAGACGCTTTTCGCTGATGTCGAGCTTAGCCATGATCTTCAAACGCGAAGTGATGGCATCTTTGGCTTTCAGCGGCGGCGTCATGATGGCGTGCAGGACACCATCCATGCGCAAGCGCACGCGATACTCTTTCTCGTAGGGTTCCAAATGAATGTCGCTGGCTCCGCGCTTGACGGCTTCGGTCAGGATCATGTTCACCAGCTTGACGATAGGAGCCTGGTCCGCCGCTCGCTCCAGATCCTCCAGGTTCATTTCGGCTTCGTCTTCCTGGAGTTCGAGATTGGTGTCGGCACCGTCCAACGACGCGATGACAGACTCGAGATTGTCCTCCGACTTGGAGCTGTAGGCCCTTTCGATGCCTTCCTGAATCTCGCTCTCGGAGGCGACCACCGGCTCAACGTTGTATCCGGTCATGAACTTGATATCGTCGAGCGCGAATACGTTTGTGGGATCGACCACGGCAATGGTCAAGGAGGAGCCAACACGGCTGATGGGCAATATCTGATAGCGCTTGGCCGCTTCGTAGGGAATCAGTTTGACGACGGCAGGATCGATTTCGCAATAGGCTAGGTTGACCGCCGGTATTCCATACTGGCGGGAAACAAAAGTCGTGACCTCGGTTTCTTTGAGAAAGCCCAGCTTGACCATCGCGGAGCCAAGCCGCCCGCCGCTCTCCCTTTGCAGCTTCTGAGCCTGCTCCAACTGCTCTGGAGTGATCGCGTTTTCCTTGATCAGCAGATCACCGAGCCGCTGAGACATACGTTCGTTCTCCTCTTGGCGAGATATACTCGTCCAAAACTCACCGCAATTGCCCTGACTGAAAGGCAAAACTTACTGAGTAGCGCGAATGTAGGCCGAGTGACAGAATTTGTCAATCCGGGAAAGCGCGGTGTCACTAACTTGTAAAATTGCCCTTGATCGGCTGGCGGGGGTAAATTAACTCAGCCGATATGTCACCGCATGCGACATTTTTTGGAACATACGACAAATTTTGGAACCAATCGCACACTTATAGCTAAGTTGATTGGCAAAGTAATCCGCAAGTAACGGTAGGGCATGCACTTCCCCGCGACCAAGAAACCCGCCATACGAAAGACCAGGGCCAACGCGTCCGACGAGCCTGCCGCCTGCCGCGCGAACCCGGCGTACGATCGCCAAGTTCTACCGTTCTCTGCTGCGGGAATGGGGTCCGCAGAACTGGTGGCCGGCTGAGTCGAAGTTCGAAGTCATCGTTGGGGCCATCCTTACCCAGAACACCTCATGGACCAATGTGGAAAGCGCCATGCGCAACCTGCGGGAGGCGGGGATTCTGGCTCCTGAAGCCATTCTTCAGGCAGATTGCGCGCGTCTGGAAAGTCTGCTGCGGCCCGCCGGTTACTTTCGGCAAAAGGCTCGCCGCTTGCAGGACCTGACTGCTTTTATCCTTGCAAACTATGGAGCAGGCAGCGACTTCCGGCGACGGAGGCGAGCACCCGGCGATGGCGCGCTTGTTCGATCAACCGACCGAAAAACTGCGCAACGTGTTGCTGGAACAGAAGGGCGTGGGGCCGGAAACGGCCGACTCGATTCTGCTCTATGGCGGGCAACCATCCTGTTTTTGTTGTAGATACGTACACGCGCCGGGTCTTCGAGCGGCACAAACTGGTGCCGCCCCGCGCGGACTACGAAACAATAAGGATGTTGGTGGAGCGTTCGCTGCGGAATTTGCCGCCGGAAAGCCAGGGTGAACCGGCGCCTGCGGGAGATCGTCCCGGAATCCACGATCCATCCGCAGTTTCAACCAGTTACCGGAGTGAACTCGCGCAGCGCTACAACGAATTTCACGCGCTGCTGGTGCAGGTTGGCAAACATCACTGCCTGAAAAAAGCTCCCAATTGCACGAATTGTCCGCTGTCGTGCTTCCTTCCTATGTCCGATAATGGTAAGTAGGGACGTGACGTCCATCACCCCACATTTGCCAACGACGGGCAAATATGGGCCACCTGAGACAAATTTGGGCCACCGACGGTGAATCAAACGGCCCGTCTCCGGAGTTGGGTTAGCCCGCATGTTTACCGTTTATGTACCTCTTTTTTGTCAGATTCACAGTTTGTGAACCACTTCCTCCAGATTTCTGCGCGAGGTTCTTTCGGGATTCTCCGCCGGGTAGCCGATCGCCAGCACTGCCACCGGCTTGATGCCCGCCGGCAGAGCGAGAGTCTGAGCCACTTTTTCGGGAATGAATGCGCCGATCCAGCAGCTTGCCAGTCCGAGCTCCGTCACCTTTAACATGGCGAAGGTGCAGGCGATGGTTGTGTCCTGCATGGCGAAAACCTCGGCCGGCTGGTACTCGCAGCGCGCGGGGTTCATGCAAAAAACCAGGTTGAGCGGGGCATTCTGCAGGAAGTCCTGCCCGAATGTCGCGCCGGCCAGGGCCTGACGCTGCTTCAGATCGGTGACGACATAGATCTCGAAGGCCTGGAAATTACCGGCCGAAGGCGCGCGATTGGCGGCCTCGAGAAGCGCCTGAAGCTTCTCTTCCGGCACCGGCGTGGATTGGTAAGCGCGAACGGATTGTCTGGCGTAGATAAGATTTGAAAAGTCCATAGGAAGTACTCGAATGAATTATAGGTGCTCCGCTGCACAGTTCAAGAAACTACCCCAGGTTAGCGCCGAACAACGCGGCGCGGAACCTGGGGCACCCGGCCGCCACCACAAACTGCACCCGCTGTTCTCGTACGTCCATGGTCTTCCAAGGCATCTCGGCTTACACTCCCGCGCTCGCTGCGCTCGCGCGGAAGTGTAAAGGATGTCCCGAGACACTTTGGAAAGGATGTCATGAGACTGAACACAAAGGAAGATTGAATGGGGCACCCGGCAAACAGCCGAACCCCGAGACTGCTTTGATTCAAAAGGATTGCGCCACCCGCCCGAACATTCCCACATTTGCCAACGGATGGCAAATATGGGCCACCAGCCACTGCGAAACTGAAACCAATAGGAAATGTTCAATTCTGCTTGACACAATGAAATCCATATCTTAGAGTCGCAAGTTCCCGTAAAGCTCAATGAAGACTATTCAATGATCAGGGAGGCTCGAATGGCCGTGATCAGCACTACGCCAAATGCTATTGATCGTAAACTGCACCGTGTAGTCCTGGACGCCGATCCAGACGAGTTCAAGAGTTTTGCTGCTCTAGCACGCCACATTGCACAGAACAAAGCAGGGGAGTTTTCGTATCTTCGTTTCGGACAACTCGTGTATGCGGGCGCTGAAGCAATTGAGACCTACGTTAGTTTTGCACATGATATAGGCTTGCTCGATGGCGACCTAAGGACAACTCGGCCGAAGAAAGAGATTCGGGCTCTTGAGAATTTTCAGCAGTGGTTAAGTGACCTGACAATGCAATACCTCAAGGCAAGGGCTGCTTCACTTAAACAGATCGAGCTGGCAATACGCGATCTAACTCAAAACTCACCGTGCCGCCTTCCAACCCAAGAGAACATCCGCACAAAGCTCGAAGAATCCGCCTTCGCCGCGAAACTTCAGATTCGCGCTCAAGATCGTTGCCTTGTTGCGAAGCAATGTGATGAGCCTTGCCTCGCGCCGCCTGGTCCTAATGGACGGGATTGTGGAAAGTTGACGAGGTCAGTCTATGTCATTCCCTGATACTTGTAAGCGATTGGATGCGGGAATCGATGGTGGTCTCAGTAACTACATCACGAAGACCCAGGCAATTGATGCATTGGGGGATTTTAAGTCCAGTGCTGTGATAGCGGTGGGGCTGAAAGGAATCGGAAAGAGCTCAGCTTTTCGATATCTGACCGAAATTAATAAAATCTCCAATGAAGTCATCATCGGAATCAACCCAGATAAGTTTACCCTGTATTTGACGAACCGGGATTTGAACTACACGACTTATCGCAAACAGTTTGAGCATGACATTACAATCGAAGCGTTGCGCGCAATCATAGAACGCCAGGATGTTCTGCAGACTCAAGTCCCTGGGATCAAACCTCTGATAGACACGGCGCGGAAAGCGCAGAAATCTTACCTCGATGCTGTGAAGCAGTTTTTAGGTCGAGGTGTCGGTGTCTCTGTTCTGGGCTGTGGTCTTAGCCTTGGTAAGGGGGATTCGCCTGTCCTGGTCGGACTTAGACCGGAAAAAGATGTGCAATCGGCGTACGATACGCTGTCGGACATCTGTTCGCGCGGAGTACGAGTTAGGATTGTTGTGGATGATCCCGAGCAAGTTTTTTCGGCAAGTCGAAGCCTTGATGAAGACTTAATTGGGGGGTTCTGCCTAGCGGCAATTCGTCTTTCGGATGCCATTCCGAATCTAAAGATCATCGGTCTGCTTAAGACACACATCTATCAGCCCGTCTTGAGAAGTGTCGATGATTTGACGCGTTACCCAGAGCACATGATTCGATTGCACTGGTCTCCGGACGAATTGCTTGAATTACTTCAGCGCAGAATGAAAGCGGAGCGTCAAAAATGGACCGATTTATTTGAGGGAACTGAGGCCGACGGGAAGAAACTCATTCGCAGTGAATTGAAGAAGATAACCAGAAATGGACCGCGGGACCTTCTGAGGACACTTGATCTTGCATTTCAAAAGTCAAGAACGGGTAAAGTGGGCGGGCCAGAACTGTGGAAGCGCGCGAGAGGGCATCACAAGACTCACTGGACGAGCTCACAAGTGCTTACAACAGCCTGTATCCCCAACTCGGAGACGTTGTAAGAGCCGTGTTTCGCGGTTTTGCAGATCGACGCTGGACGATAAAACAGCTTCGAGAACACATTCAGACGCTTATGGTCAACGATCACGACATGAAGGCTCTCTCCAAGCTGAAATGGTTGCAGTCCCGAAGCTCGCAGACTCTTCCTGAACTCTTCTTTGAAGTCGGGGTAGTGGCACTTGTATCCGGTGGGCAATTGACGCTGCCCTATCAGGGAGAGTACACCCTGGATCAATTCAGAAGAACCGAGTTTATTCAATTAGTGCCTGCTCTAGAGGCAGCAATTAATGCCGGTTGTGATTGAACGACGGCTCTGCGCGCGACTTCGGCTGGTGGACCATTCAAGCCCTCGATTGGCTTGAGTCGGGCGGTTGGTTGGGAGGCATCAACGACCCCACCCTAGCGTCGAACCGCACGACGCTAGAATGAAGCACCCCGGCCTATTCTTCCCCACGCTAGCCGCGACGGGCAAATGTCGAGCCACCGGACTGCGCTCCTTTCTGACTCCGTCTTACGCCCGCTACGCGGGCTGGGACTACGCGGATCTGACGCTCACCCCAGGCTTGCGCCGTGGGGCTACCGTATTTTGCCCGCTATGCGGGCTGGGGAAAGCAAAGGAAGCTGGAAATGGGGCACCCCGGCCACCTAGCGAACGGCGTCCCACATCTGCTGACTACGGCAGATATGGGGCACCAGACAACTGCAGGGCACTCACGGAAAACACAAGATCCCTCCGCTTCGGTCGGGATGACGGATGTGAGGATGCGTGCCCAGGGAAGGCGTTATGATTCAGAAAGAAACTACCCCAGGTTAGCGCCGAACAACGCGGCGCGGAACCTGGGGCACCCGGCCCAGAATAAACTACCCCACGTTAGCCCAAACGCGGGGCGGAACGTGGGGCACCCCGGCGATTCCGCTGTTGCCGACGGTATGTACCTCAGCGGCTAAAGCCGCCACTCCAGGCGGGCCGTAAATGCAGGGCTGAAGCCCTGCTCCACCCGTCTTTCGCCTTACTCATGAATAACCCAGGCTAGGTACATGTCATCGTGAGGAGCGCCGCCAAGCGCGACGTGACGATCTATGCATTCTCTGCGGCAGCTATTGGAACCCAGAGAGAAATGCATAAATCCTTCGCTTCGCTCAGGATGACACCCGCACGGGCCGAGGTAGTGTCTCTTGGTAGCCTTGATCGCTTCGGGCCTGCAGGAAGCGAAGAACTGAAATACAGAGCCGAACATCCCCACATTTTCCAACGGATGGCAAATATGGGCCACCAGCGTGCGCTCAAAACTAAAGTCGTTCTTTTGCGTCGAGATTTCTTCGTTGCGGTTCCGCAAACAAAACGCCCCACCCTGTAGCTGGTGGGGCGCCGGTTAGCTGTTTGGTTTGGCCTGAGGCAGGTCGCGCTCTCAGCTCCGGTCCCGTGACCCAATGCACAGGAAACCGTCGCCTTTCGACCCTGCGACAGACTCCCTTCCCAGCTCTGTCACGTTTGTGGGAATGGAAACTACTGCGGGAATCTGGCGAGTGCTAATTTTGCGAAAGGCGATTCAACGATGCTTGTCAGCTCCGGAATCGACCAATCGCAAACTACTCACGTTAGAGCGAAACCGCCCTAAGCCTCAGCCACCTCACTAGTCAGATGTATGCTACAGTCGGAACTTTTTTGCATCGGACCACCTCCTTTCCAGTGTTAGGCCCATGCTAGCGCGGCCTTCCGAGGTTGTCAAAATCGGCAACAAGGATTATCGGGACATTTTCGGAGTCGGTGAATTTATCACCGCAATCAGGCATTCTGAATTATTCTGCATTTGCAATCTCAATTCGAGGAATGACATGGGACATCGCATCTGTCCTTGGTGGCTCGGATACTTGCTGGCTTGCCCGCTGCGGCGCTTGGGTCAAGACCCGGCCAAAATTCTGGCCCCGTATGTCCGGCAAGGCATGACTGTTCTCGAACCTGGGCCGGGCATGGGATTCTTCACCTTGGAACTGGCTCGCCTTGTGGGGACCGGCGGCCGGGTGATCGCCGTCGACGTGCAGCCCAAGATGGTTGATCGGCTGAAACGCCGCGCCGCTAAGGCCGGTGTCCTTGATCGACTGGACGCCCGGGTATGTTCGGCTGATTCCTTGGGTCTGACCGATGTGGCCGGCAAAGTGGACTTCACGCTCGCCTTCGCTGTCGTGCATGAAATGCCTTCGGTGGCTGGCTTCTTTGCCGAGATAGCCGGCGCCTCCAAGTCAGGGGCGTCTTTGCTGTTTGCAGAACCGTCCGGACACGTAGGCTCCGAAAAATTTGAGGGTGAGCTGGCAGCGGCTTTCCAGGCCGGGTTCGTCCTGGTGGAGCGTCCAGCGATTCGACGTAGCCGTACCGCACTCTTGAAAAGAGACTTAAAACGGAGCCGTCCGAAGCTCATCAAGAGCCCTCCGCGACCACCGGGAAGTTTCCTGAAAGCGTTCACGTCACACGTTCCCGACTCGCTGTTGCCAGGGTCTCGCAATCGGCAGGTTGCGCAGCTCCGAATTGGCGATTGACCGGCATCAAACACAATAATTGCAGCCACCTCGAGCGCTCTGACGCCAGACATCGAAATGGGAACCTATTCGCATTTGCGCCAGCGGAGAAGCGCGGCGCAGCTCTACGCTGTTTCGCAAGTCGAGCGGGAAGTCAGGGCCGCTGATTCCCACAGCGGAGACAAGTACATTCGTGTATTTGCCGAAGCCTTTCAGACCTATCGGTCCCGGCTTTCCTCGCTCCGGCTTGCTGGATGAGCTGCTTCAGGCCGAGGTTTTGCTCGTTGCCGACTATCATGCGCTGCCGGCTTCGCAGCTCTACACGGCCAGCTTGATTGCGCAGCTTTCGGCGGCGCAGCAGCGGCCGCTGGTCTTGGCGCTGGAGGCGATTTATGCCCGCGATCAGCGCATCCTGGATGAATGGCGCAATGGCCAGATCGACGAACGCGAGTTGCGCAGCCGCATTCGCTTCGACCTGGACTGGGGATTCGGCTGGAATCCGTTCTTTCGCCTGTTAGTCTCCGCTCGCCGGCATGGAGTCCGCTTGTACGGCCTTGATACGCTGCCTCGTGGCGACCTTCGCCGCATTGCCCTGCGCGACGAGCATGCGGCCGCACGGATCGCCGACGATTGCCGAGCGAGGTGCCGGATAGCCGCCTCGTCGTGCTCTTTGGCGAAAGCCACATGGCGCCGCAGCACCTGCCGGCCGCAATCAAGAGCAAACTGCCGCAGGCTCGCGTCCTAACCTTGCTGCAGAATGTCGATTCCCTCTACTGGAAGGCCGAGGAAGAGCCCGGAGCCCGGGTCAAGGCCGTGCGCGTCAGCGACGATGTTTTCTGTGTCTTCAATGCCACTCCGCTGGAAAAATATGAGAGCTATCGCCGTTGCCTTGAGCGCTGGCGCTAAGCGGCCATTCTTCCTGACCTGCCCGGAAATGCGGCTGTCCTTGAGCATCCGGCCGCACGGAATGATAAATTGAAACAGTGAACGTTGACAGTCTTAGAGAGCTGCTGGAACAAATTCGCTCAGGCCAGACTTCTCCCGATGACGCGCTGGAGCAACTCAAGGGACTCCCTTTTGAGGACTTGGGATTTGCCAAGATCGATCATCATCGAACTCTGCGCGTCGGGAATGCCGGAAGTGATCTTTGGTCCCGGCAAATCGGCGGCGCAGTTTTCCGAAATTTTTTGCCGCCTTGCTTCCCGGGGTGGCAATAACGTGCTGGCCACGCGGGTTTCGCCTGAGCAGGTTGCAGCCGTTCAGCAGCGGATTCCCGAAACCTCGCATAATCCATTGGCCCGGACCCTCGTGCTCAAGCAAAACGACAGCCTGCCGGGAAAGGGCACGATCGTCATCGTCTCCGCGGGCACCAGCGACACACCGGTTGCCGAAGAAGCAGCCGTGACCGCCGAAATCATGGGAAATTGCGTCGAGCGCATCTACGATGTCGGAGTTGCCGGCCTGCATCGCCTGCTGACCCACCGCGAGTCTTTGCAGCACGCTCGCGTGCTCATCGTTTGCGCGGGCATGGAGGGCGCGCTGCCCAGCGTCGTCGGCGGCCTGGTCGGAGTTCCCGTTATCGCGGTTCCCACCAGCGTTGGCTATGGCGCCTCTTTTGGAGGACTTACGGCTTTGCTGGCGATGCTGAACTCCTGTGCCTCCAACGTTTCGGTCGTGAACATCGACAATGGCTTTGGTGCGGCCTATGTCGGCAGCCTGATCAATCGGTTGTAGGCCGGCCCCAATCAATTGGTAGGTGGGAACCCGCGTGCAGCCCGTCTTTTGGCTGACGTGGGTAGTTGGCCAATTGGTGCCTTCTGTAATGTGCAACTCAGCTTTAGAATGGCGATGGAATTCTGGAAGGCAAAGCTTTTGGACGCTATGTCACTAGCGAAAGGGTTTCCGCCGTCGGCGTTTGTATTGGCCACGCTCAGCAACCCGCGCGAAAAATTTTGGGGCCGGCTGCTCGACCTCGATCGTGCGCGGCATTGTGCTTTGCGGAGTTCTGCTCGATTCTTTCGACGATTTTGTCCGCCAATTGCGCGACGGCGAAGTGGCTGTCCCGGTCACGATCTTTCTATCCGATGCATCGCGTCCAGTCGGTAGAGTTGGAGCGCTCCGACGGGCCCGTGCCTTCACTGCTGGAGCGTTTTCGGCAAGAGACGGGCTCCAACCCGGAGACGGTTTTCCAGGCCGCGGCGGATGGGGTGCGGCCGTGAAATCCCAGCTCTGGACCGCGCCGAATCAGATTACGCTCTTCCGTCTTATCTTTGTTCCCTTCGTAATCATCAATATTCTGAGTCGCAATTATCAATTGGCGCTGTTGCTCTTCGTGCTCGCCGGACTCAGCGATGCCCTCGACGGCCTGTTGGCGCGCTGGCTGAATCAGCAGACGATCCTGGGCCAATACCTGGACCCGATTGCCGACAAGATGCTGCTCAGTTCGGCATTTCTGGTTTTGTCGTTCACCAAACTGGTTCCCTGGAGATACACCGTGCTGGTGTTCAGCCGCGATCTTTTCCTTATGCTGATTGCGGCTGTGCTTTACATCACCACCAGCATTCGCGATTTCAAGCCCAGTATTTTCGGCAAGATGAATACGGCGGCGCAAATTGGCGCCATCTTCTTTGTGCTGGCGCGGCAAATCAATCCCGAGCCATGGATTATCGTGGCGCGCAAGGGCTTTCTGATTGCCACCATGATCCTCACCTGCGTCTCCGCAATTCATTACATTATGATCACCGGCCACAAGTTGCACGCCAACAACGGCGCCGGCCCACAAGCGCCGTCCTCACATTGAGTGCGAATCCGGCACGCCTCCGACCAGGCCAATCCTTCAACCCACGCCGCTGGGCCGCGTCACATTGAGTGCGGAATCCGGCACCCCTCTGGTAAGCTAAAAATATTTCTATCCATGCCTCGCGGGAATCGCAATATTCGATTGCAGGTCATCATTGCGTTCGGGCTGGTCTATGTCCTCTGGGGTTCGACTTACCTGGGCATAAGAATCGCGGTCGAGTATGTGCCCGCCGCCGTGATGGCGGGTGTTCGCTTTTCGATTGCCGGAGCCGTCCTGCTGCTTTGCTGTGCGCTTCGTGGCAGGCGTGTTCGGCTGACGATGCATGAATTTCTGGGCTTGACCGTCATTGGCGTTCTGCTGTTGAG
Source organism: uncultured Acidobacteriota bacterium (assembly GCA_963819175.1). Taxonomy (GTDB): domain Bacteria; phylum Acidobacteriota; class Terriglobia; order Terriglobales; family Acidobacteriaceae; genus CAWBRT01. The sequence goes on along the minus strand of CAWFVJ010000013.1, from coordinate 356,218 downwards.
CATCAGCAACGTTGTGATCGGCATCGCTGAAACCTACATCCCGAGCGGTCTGACGTCTCTGCTGCTTGCCGTCACGCCGCTTTGGTTCCTGCTTCTGGAGCGCCTCAGCAGCCGCGGCGAACGCATCGGGAAGCGTGGACTGGCGGGAATTGCTGCTCGGATTGTGCGGCGTCGTTGTACTGCTGTGGCCCGCTCTGAGCGCCGGTTTGCACCTTGGCCGCCGGGAACTTGCCGGCGCCGGATTGGTTTTGCTGGCCAGCCTCAGTTGGGCTGGCGGCTCGATCGTTTCCAAACGATGGCATCTGGAAGTGGACACCTATAGCGCGAGCGGTTGGGAGATGCTGATCGCGGGCATCGTGGATTGTCTTGTCGGCCTGCTGTTCGGCAGCTTCAGGCAGGCATCCTGGACGCGCCCCGCCGTGCTTGCCATTGGCTACCTGATCGTTGCGGGCTCCTGGATCGGCTTCACCGCCTATGTCTGGCTCTTGCGTCATGTCTCCTCCTCCAAGGTCGCGACCTATGCTTACGTGAATCCGATTGTTGCCGTCTTCCTGGGCTGGCTGGTGCTCCACGAGCGAATCACGCCCTATATTGTTGCCGGAAGCGTCGATCGTAGTGGTCAGCGTCATTCTCGTTACCGGAGCCAAGCACGTTCCGCCCTGCACGGCGCAGGAACCGGAGCCGGTTGCGGCCCTGGCCGCCGAAAGCGCCTCGGACTGACGCGTCGTTTCCCAAGTGAATTCTTGGTGGCCCACATTTGCCGCAGTTGCTAATGTGGGGTCGGAAAGTTGATGACCCATTCGTCGCTGGTGCCCCATATCTGCCGCTGTTAGCAGATGTGGGAGATGTGAACTGGAGACGGCTGGCGCCCGCGCGCTGCAAGGAGAGCACCTATGATCCGTTCGCACAAAGGAATTACGCCAGCCATTCCGTCCTCCTGCTATGTGGACGAATCCGCCCAGGTGATTGGCGACGTGGTTCTGGCGGAGAACGTCAGTGTCTGGCCGTGCGCCGTGCTGCGCGGCGACGTTAATTCGATTCGCATTGGCGCCAACAGCAATATTCAGGACTGCTCGGTTCTACATGGACAGACGGAGCTGTACCGCGTCGAACTCGGCGAATGGGTCACGGTCGGGCATAGCGCCACGCTGCACGGCTGCACCATCGAGGATCGCTGCATGATTGGGATTGGCACCATCGTACTCAACGGCGCGCGCATTGGACACGACTCGATCATTGCCGCCGGTACCCTGATCCCGGAGAATGCGGTTGTCGAACCGGGTTCGCTGTGGATGGGTTCGCCGGGCAAGTTCCGCCGTGCTCTCGCCGACAAAGACCGGGAAAAAATTCTCTTGAACGCACGCAACTATCTCGACCTTCGCGAGCAGTACCTGAAAGAAGCGGCGGGGCGAACGCGCTAAGCAAATCTGCCCTGGTTGTCATCGTGAGAAGCGCCGTGCAGTTCGGCGCGACGTGACGATCTATGCATTTCATGGACAGCGATTCGGAAGGAAATAAATACATAGACCCCTCGCTACGCTCGGGGTGACACCTCATATAGATCGCGGGTGGCCCATTCAAGCGCCGCAGTTGCGCTTGAGTGGGGCAGTTCTTTCCGCACAACCAGTCAACCCTCCGCCCCGCCTGTTAAGATCGTAATTTGCGCGAAGCAGCTCAGCGGCCATTAAACTGACGACTGAGAACTGAATCGAAATGATAAAAGCCGTTCGCGGTACCCGCGATCTCCTGCCGCCTGACACAGACCTCTGGAACTTTGTCGAGGCCCGTGTGCGCGAGGTCTTCCGCAACTACAATTTTCACGAAATCCGCACGCCTATCTTCGAAGCACCGAGCTGTTTGCCCGCGGCGTGGGCGAAGAGACAGACATCGTCTCCAAGGAGATGTTCACCTGGGAAGACCGCGCCCGCGCAGCCAGCGAGAAGCCGCAGTCGCTGACCCTTGCGCCCGGAGGCGACTTCAGGCATCGTTCGCGCCTACATCGAGCACGATCTGAACCGCACGGGTCTGTTGCACAAGCTCTACATGATTGGGCCGATGTTCCGGCGCGAGCGCCCGCAGAAAGGCCGCTACCGCCAGTTTTTCCAGATTGACGCCGAGGTCATCGGACCGCCTTCGTCGGGCAGCGAACTGCCGGTGCGCGATGCGGAAATCATCGACATGCTCACCGCGATCCTCGATGCCGTCGGTCTCAAAGGCTGGTCGCTCGCAACTCAACTCGGTCGGCTGTCCCAAGTGTCGTCCGCTGTATAACCAGGCTCTGCGCGAGGCCCTGGCCAATGTGAAGGACAAGATGTGCGCCGATTGCCAGCGACGCGCCGAAACCAACCCGCTGCGCGTCCTCGACTGCAAAGTGCCGGAAGACCAGCCCATCATCGAAAAGCTGCCCAAGATCAGCCAATACCTCGACGAAGAATGCCGCGAGAATTTTGCCGAGGTTCGCGCCATCCTGGACAGCATGGCGATTGCCTACACCATCAATGAGCGCATGGTTCGCGGCCTGGACTATTACACGCGTACAACTTTCGAGTTCACCCACGGCGAACTCGGCGCGCAGAGTGCCGTGCTCGGCGGCGGCCGATACGACGGTCTATCGGAGTTGCTCGGAGGACCCAGAGCCCCGGCAACCGGCTTCGCCATCGGCGAAGATCGCCTGGTGCTGGCCTTGCAGGCCCAGGCCGCCAGCGTCGTCGAGACGCCCGTGGCCTACATCATTCCGCTCGGCGCGGGCATGAACCGCCACGCCCTGAAACTGGCGCGCGAACTCCGCCGCGCCGGGCTCATCGTCGATGTTGGAGATGAGAGTTTTCGCCTTAAGAAAGGCTTCGAGGCCGCCGGGAAGCTGGGGGCGAAATATGCGATTCTGGTGGGCGAAAACGAAGTTGCCAGCGGCAATTTTGCGGTCAAAAATCTAGCCAGTGGAGAGCAGGTTGCGGTCGCCCGCGCCGAACTCGCGGCCAGGCTGCAACAATAGTACGGGCCGCCCTATTGGACTTGGATGAACTACCCCACCCTAGCCGCAACCGCAGCGGCTAGAATGGGGCACCCGCGTCTAAGTGCTCGAGTGCCAGATGGTGCAACAATAGCCGGGATCGTTGGGACGTGGCCATGCATTGCTTCCGCTGAGTGGGCGTAAGACGATAGTCCCAGGCGCGAAGCTCTCGGAGACTTGCAGTTGAATTCTTCGTGTGTCGAGCCCGCGTAGCGATGCGTTCAAGAGGGGAGCGACTTCGATGACCCTCCAGGTGTGGCTGGCGTTCGTGGCGGCCAGCGTCATTATGCTGTTGATTCCAGGCCCAACGGTGCTGATGGTCGTGGGCGACGCTTTGGCGAACCGTTCGCAGCGTGCCTGGGGTACGGTTGCCGGTGTCGTCCTGGCTGATGCCACGGCGATGACCCTGTCGTTGGCTGGTGCAGGGGCCTTGCTGCAAGCCTCCGCCTCCGCCTTCACTTTCATGAAGACCCTTGGAGGCTTGTATCTCATCTACCTCGGTGTGAAGTCGATTCTGGGCGCGCGCAGCGGCGCGACGCACGCCGGCGAAGTGGTTGCAGGCGGTGCCGGGCCGACTATGCTGGCGCGCTTTGGCCGCGCCTACGCTGTAACCGTTTTGAATCCGAAGAGCATTCTTTTCTTTGTTGCCTTCGTGCCGCAATTCATGTCGGCCCACGCGTCGTTTCTGGCGCAAAGCGGCGTGCTGATAGCCACCTTCACCTGCCTCAGCATGATGAATTCATCGATGTACAGCCTCATGGCGAGCCTGATCGGCGGCAGGCTGACGGCGGCATCTGCTCAGCGCAAGGTGAGCTATGTGGGCGGGTGCACGTTGATCGGGGCCGGCGCGCTGACACTGGCCATCAGGCGGAGTTGAGCCCTAACCCCGGGTACCGTCCGATTTCAAAGGCTTTGGGATTTATTGGATGGCGACAAATCAGACACTACCGAATCCGCAGTCGTGGGTCAATTTGGATCATGTGGGAAATGGACCCGTTCTTGCAAAAATTCAAAATGACCCACTACCGGAATCCGCAGTCCTGTAGTGTTTCCCGCTCTGACTGTCGTAGAATCAAACGATAGTTCCAGTATCCTCATACCATAGTACGAATTGAACGGCAAACTCATGCAATTAGACTTCCTAGGTGATCTCAAGCGCACTCATCGTTGCGGAGAACTCCGCGCCGCCGATGCCGGCAAAACCGTTACGCTCATGGGCTGGATTAACCGCCGCCGCGATCTGGGCAGCATCATTTTTATCGATTTGCGTGACCGTACCGGAATCACGCAGATTGTTTTCAACGAGTCCAATCCCGTGCTGCATGCCAGGGCTGAAGACCTGCGCAGCGAATACGTCCTGGCCGTCACCGGGCTGGCGAAATTGCGCGATGAAGACACCCGCAACAGCAACATCGAGACCGGCGATGTCGAACTCGTGGTCACCGAGATGCGCCTGCTGAACGAGAGCAAATTGCCTCCGTTCCTGCCCTCCGAGAAGGCCATCAGCAACGAGGAATTGCGGCTGAAGTACCGCTATGTCGATCTCCGCCGGCCGGAGATGCAGTTCAACATCGAAACCCGCCACAAGGTCGCGCTCGCCATTCGCAATCACCTGGCGGGCAAGGGATTCCTCGAGATCGAAACCCCGTTCATGACGCGCTCGACGCCCGAGGGCGCCCGCGATTACCTTGTGCCCTCCCGTGTGCATCGTGGCGAGTTCTACGCCTTGCCGCAGTCGCCGCAACTGTTCAAGCAGATCCTGATGATCTCCGGCTTCGACCGCTATTTCCAGATCGTCCGCTGCTTCCGCGACGAAGATTTGCGCGCCGACCGCCAGCCCGAGTTCACCCAGATCGACCTGGAAATGACTTTCCCGCGGCAGGAAGACATATTCGAGACCGTCGAGGGCTTTCTGATCGCGGCCTTCCATGCCGCAGGCGTCCAGATCGAAACGCCATTCCCGCAGATGACCTATGATCAGGCGATTCGTTTCTACGGCATCGATAAGCCCGACCTTCGCCTGCCCGCCATGGCCGATGCTTCCCACGCCTTCACCGCCGAGGACAAGCAGTCGCTCGCCATCGATCCGGCGATGCCGATTCTTGCCATACGGATTCCGGGCGTCGGCGAACTCTCGCGCAAGGAACGCGATGACCTCCGGCTGCTGATTCCGGAAAAGTCGAAAAACATCATCAAGGTCTTCGAAGATTTCAAGCGTGTCGAACGGAACCTACCCGCGGCTGCGGAGAAGATTCGCCAGCTTGCAGAGGCCCAACCGAACGACCTCATCGTGATTGCCGCCGCACCTGCCGATGCCAAAGCCGAAGCTGCGGCCCCGGCCGATCTCGCCGCCCAGCGCAAGCAAGCCCGTCGCGCCGCAGAGGTCTGCGCCGCCGCCGGCCAACTCCGCCTCGCCTTGGCGCAAAAGTTCGCCGACCGGCATAAGCTGTTCGATCAGAAGAGCTACCGTTTCCTCTGGGTTACCGATTTTCCGATGTTCGAGTGGGATGAGACCGAGGGCCGTTGGAACGCCGCCCACCATCCCTTCACCTCGCTGCACGAAGAGGATATGGACAAGCTCAACGAGGGTTTGGATTCGGTGCGCGACCCCAATTCGGTCCTCGGCGCTATCCGCTCCCTTGCCTACGACGTGGTGCTCAATGGAACCGAACTTGGCTCGGGCTCCATCCGTATCCATCGCGAGGACGTTCAGTCCAAGATCTTTGCCGCCCTTGGCATGAGTCCCGAAGAGCAGAAGCAGCGCTTCGGATTCTTTCTGGAGGCGCTCCAGTACGGAACCCCGCCCCACGGCGGAATTGCCCTTGGGCTCGACCGCATCGTGATGATCCTGGCCGGAGCGCCCAGCCTGCGCGAAGTGATTCCGTTCCCCAAGACCGCCGGCGCCGTCGACCTGATGGTCGATGCGCCCACGCCCGTCTCGGACGCGCAACTGAAGGATTTGGGAATCCGGGTGAAAAAGTAGCTGTCCGAGTCCCACGTATTTCCTGCTACCTGCGGACGATGTGGGCTAAGCAGGATGTCCCCACCCCTCTTTACCCCGGAGGCCACGTCAGGTCGCGTCCGCCCAGCAGGTGCAGGTGCAGGTGGAACACGGACTGTCCGGCTCGCGGGCCCACGTTATAGACCGTGCGATAGCCGTCCTCGATGCCGTGTTCGCGGCCGATCTTCGCCGCTATCAGGTGGCAATAGCCGATAATCTCCGCGTCTTCCGCCTGGGCATGTTTCAGGTCGACGATATGCTTCTTGGGAATGATCAGGACATGTGTCGGCGCACTTTTTCTGATGTCCTCGAAGGCATAGACGCGGTCGTCTTCGTAGACCTTCTTGGAAGGAATCTTTCCGGCAATGATGTCGCAGAAGAGGCAATTGGGCATGTTTGTCTTCCAGCAGCCCCGCGGACTCGGCGTCCACTGGGGCGGAGTTGCAAATCCAGTCTGCTCACTCAACAACGTCAGTGATAGTAGCACCACCTTCGCTGCGGGTGTCATCGTGAGGAGGTTCGCCGGGCGAACCGACGTGACGATCTATGCTTTGAGCCCACCCGAAGGCCCGGAACAAGCAAACACAGGGTGACATCTGGAATAGATTGCTCTTGAGCCGCGTCGACCCGATCCCACCCCTAGTCCAGACGCACCAGGAAAACCCCGCCTTCCTCGACCCTCAGCCTGCTCGCCAGTTCCTGGGCGCGATTCCTGTCGTCGTCCTTCACCCGCACTCGCACCCAGTAGCCGGTTGAACCCGCGAACTCCAGTACGCGTGATGGGCTGTACTGCTGCGTCACCATGTCTTTCAAGTCCAGCGCGTCATTGTGTCTCCGGAACGCCCCGATCTGTACGCACCAGCGCCCGCCCGTCTCGATTGGCAGAGGGCTCCTCACCACTTCCAGTTTCACTTTGGCCGTGCCGGGGCGCCAAACGTCGAGGGCTTTGGCGGCGGCCACGGAAAGGTCTATGACTCGGCCGGGCATGAAAGGTCCGCGGTCATTAATGCGAACAATCGCCTCGCGATGCGTGCTCAGGTTCGTAACCCGTACCAGGGTATTGAGCGGAAGCGTGCAGTGGGCCGCCGTCAGCGCGCATCGCGTTCGTAAGGCTCGCCGCTGGCGGTTTTTCGCCCGGCGGGTTCAGGAACGTACCAGCTTGCAATTCCAAGTTGTGTCCATGTCGTGGGCGCGGGGGGCAATGTGCGGTTGCGTGCTGGCCGGAGGTCTGTTCACGGGGGCGGCGGGTGCGGAGATCGGCGGCGGCGGAACCGGCACTTTAGCCTGAGTTTGTCTTTTGCCGCATCCGATGGGCGAAATCGCAATGGCAAACAAGCCCACGCCGGCAAGAACCTTCAGGGTGAACCCGCGTCTCCGGTCAACGCTGGATTCGGTACAGACATGGGGCATAAGACAGCTCGCCTTGGATTTACGCGCATTTGCGCGAAGCAAATCAATTATCCGGGGCAGACCCGAAATGGGTCAATGAGGTGGCACCCTACTTGCTACCTGATCGAGAACAGAAAGATGCGAGAGCTCAGTACTGGCTGCATGGATGCTTTTTTTCGGCGAGGCCCCAAAAACGGTCCATGTAACTAAAAAGCAAAGTGCAAGAAACCATGTGGTCTGATTTCGATTCTTATGCGGTGTGAATTTTTGCACGGTCCGGACGGATCGGGCAGGGCCGATGGCGAGAGATGTGCATGGGACTTAGGCTGGCAGTTCGGGTCATAGGTTTTCTTTTACTTGGTTGCTGCGTATGGGCCCAGGACAGAGAATCTGCGCCGTTGTCCGGCCCCGGCATATCGTTCCAGGGCTCTCCGCCATCGAAATGGAGCAAGCCATCGTCTGAATCCCAATCCATGTTGCCGGACGCTCCCACTCCGCAACCAATAACCCAGGCCGACAAATTTCAGGCATTCGTCGAGGAGGCGAGGTCGCCTTTGATCTTCGGCGCTGCCGGTCTCAACGCGATGGCGCTGCGCGAAGCTCAGGACCATGCCGCTCCCGGAATGCAGTCCAGCTTCTATACTCTCTACGAAGCGTCGGTCGTGCAGAGGGAATCCAGCGCTTTTCTGGGCAAGTTCTTGTACCCTTCGCTGCTGAAGCAGGACCCGCGCTACTACCCCTCCACCAGTCAAAGCTTTATGGGGCGAACGGCGTATGCTGCGTCGCGCCTTCTGATTACCCGCAACGACGCAGGCAAAGCGACTCTCAATACTTCCTATCTGCTCGGCAGTGTTGACTTCGGCCGCCGTTGCCACGGCTTATCGCCCCTACTGGGCCCGCACAGGTTCAGCCGTGTTCGCCGATTTCGGCTCCACCATCGGCAGCGATGCGGGCATGAACCTCTTCCGCGAATTCTGGCCCTCGATCCACAATAGGCTTCAGGGGCACGCCCCTAAGTTCGTGCAGAAAATCGAGAAATATTTCTGATCGCCTCACCGGTGATCAGGCTCCGTCAGAGTCTGCCGCCTACTAGCGGCCTGTCCCATTTGTGACATAACTTAGGATGTCATGCTGAGCGTAGCCGGGGTCCCGGCGACGGCCGCTTTCAATGCCATTGCCGGGCTGGAAGCGAAGCATCCCAGGACACTGTCCCGCTCCGCGCCGTTCTGGGCTTTTCAATGAAATCCTTCGGCTGGCACCTCATTCGCCACGCGGTGCTGGGATTCCCCGGCTCGGCTCGCGCTCGTTCAGGTGACACTTAAAAGAATTATTGTGCGAACTTACGGGACAAGCCCACTATCTGCTTACTGCGAGCTGCTTTGCGACGGCGTTATCAACTGCCCGCCGAGGCTCATCAGCCGCTGATACTCTCGAAAAATCTCTCGACGTTTTCCGCTGCGCCCGTCAGTCAAGCGCCGGTAGGTCTGCGACGCAGGATAGACGGTCGTGCCGCCCGGCAGCCGCAGCCCGATCGTTTTCTCTCCTTCCACGCTTTCCAGCCGCCATTCGCCTCCAAGTTTCCTGCGCAGCACTTCGCCCACGTAAATTCCGTAGATCAATGCGATGTGCGCGATCTGTTCGGGCGAAGGCTGTTTCTTGATCAGCTTCTGAAACCTGCCATGCGGTATGGACTCGCTCAATCGCCCCAGGATGAGTTCCACGTCCGCGATGCTGCGCTCCGTGAAATCCAGTTGCAGTGGAGTAAATGCGCTGGGCGTGCTCCCGTGCCGCCGCCAATAAGCGCTCGATGTCAGAGCTCAGTTTGCCTGGACTTTCGTTGTCTGCCATGGAAGGTAGTTTCCTGCTTCCAGCAGCTTGTTTCAAGAGCTCTGCCGCCGGGCGGGAGGCATCACTTTTCGATGCTGCCTTACATCACCATTTGATGTGACTTCTTATCATTCGACTGCAAATCCGCGCCATTCGTGGTTTCCCGGTTGGGCCTGGCGATCTTCCGCCCGTAGCATTTCATCAGTAGCTCGATGTGGGGCGGGCGCAAGGCAGTGGGGAACTCTTGCGGCAGTTGCTCAAAAGGCAGACATCGGAATAGCCGCAGGCTTTGCCGCTAAACCGGTTGCCATGGTTGTGCTCAGCGCCCAGGGAGGAGGATGGAAATGAGTAAGCCGGTGAAATACTTCGAGAAGGCTTTTACCCTCGGAGCCAAAAGCGGCGTGGTTTGTTTTTGAAAGGCTGAACAGCATTCATCCCCGTGAGTCTTTCACTCCCCAGCTGGAGCGACAAGCCTCTTCTCAAGTCGTACCAGAAGTCCAAGCCGCCGCTGGGATGGCCGCGCACCACCGATTCGCTTTGCCCCAAGTGCGTCCCCGAAATCCGCCGCCAGATCCTCGATGGCAAACTGCCTTACGAAATCCTGCTCAACGAGAAGGTCGGCGAGATCAAGGCGCAGATCATCGAGCGCGATGGCAGAATCCTGATGGTGAAGGACTGCCCCACGCACGGCCACTTCGAGGATGTGATGGCGATCGACCCTGAGTTCTTCCGCCATCTGGAACAGACATTTCCGGGGCGCGACATTCGCCGCGCACAACGATGAGCGCCTGCACCGGCACGGCAGCTCCACGGTAAAGTATGGACGCGGTTCGGTGCTCACCGTCGACCTGACGAACCGCTGCAACATGATGTGCGATCCCTGCTTCATGGATGCAAACCAGGTGGGCTTTGTCCATGAATTGAGCTGGGAGGAGATTCAAAAGCTGCTCGACGACGCCATTTCCATCAAGCCCAAGCGCCAGATGAGCGTGCAGTTTTCCGGCGGTGAACCGACCCTCTCGCCTCATTTTCTCGATGCGGTTGCCTACGCGCGCAAGGTCGGCTACAACTCGGTGCAGGCGGCGACCAACGGAATCGAGTTCGCCAAGAGCCCTGAATTCTGCCGTCAGGCGGCGGAGGCCGGACTGCGCTACGCTTACCTGCAATTCGACGGAATCGGCAATGCCGCCAACTCGCATCGCAAGGTCGGCAACCTGTTCGACGTGAAGCTGCGCGCGATTGAAAACCTCTACAACGCGGGGGTGGACATCGTGCCGGTTACGACCATCGTCAACGGCATCAATAACGAGCAGGTTGGACGCATCATCCAGTTCGCGCTGGACAATCCCAAGAAGATCACGTTCCTTTCGTTCCAGCCTGTTTCCTTCACCGGCCGTGACGAAGAGATCACCGATGAGCGGCGCCAGGCGCAGCGTTACACGCTTTCGCACCTCGCCCACGACATCAAGAACCAGATCGGCCTCGGCGAGCCGGCGCGCGACTGGTTCCCCATCTCGTTCATGTCCACCTTCAGCGACTGGGCCGACCTTGTGCACGGGCCTGCGGCTGACTGGGGTTCGCTTTGCTGCGGCTGCCATCCGAACTGCGGCGTGGGCATGGCCCTGATGATCGACAAGGAAACCGGCGAGGCCGTGCCGGTAACCGCGTTCCTCAACGGAGACCGCATCGCCACCGACATCCAGAAGGTGAACGACGCCGCCCGCGGCCGCTTCCTTTCGGTGGTTGGAATGGCGCTGGCGCTGGCGCGCAATTATGATCCGTTCAAGACGCCCACTCACTTCCGCTTCCTTGACCTGCTGAAAAAGTTCGACAAGACGTTCGGAGCCACTCCCGGCGCCAGTGAGCGCTATGGGCGTTCCGATCCGGGCCGCACCGGAAAAGACATCCGGAAGCGCCGTGCCGACCGCTGGAATTTTCTGTTCATCGCGGGAATGTGGTTCCAGGATCTTTTCAACTACGATTTCCGCCGCACCGAACAGTGCATCATTCCCTATGCGACGCAGCAGGGCGAGATCAGCTTCTGCGCCTACAACACGGGCGTAGGCTGGCGCAACATCATCGAGAAAATGCACATGACGGCCACCCTCACCAAGTGGTACGAGGAGCATGGCCGGCACGAGATTTTCGCCGGTGGCAAGAAAGTCGCGCTCGAATCGGTCGAGCACTCGCTCAAGCTGAACCCCGAGCACGTTCACGCCGCCGCCAACGATACGCTCGACAAACTCGGAATCGCCAAGACGGCCCGCGACGAGAAGTTCCGCGCCCGCGAAGCCCGCCTGAAGGAGCAGGCCGAGCATGATCGCATGATGACGCTTTATCGCCAGCATGTGCTCGGCGAAAAGCCGCCTGCCGGCGGCTTTGTTCCGCTCCACTCGGTCGCGCCGGCTTCGTCAACACCCGCCGGGCAAAAACCGGAGCTGCGCGAAGAGGTGCTGGGAGACTAGCGCACGAAACTTCGGCGCGCAAAATCGGCACACGTGGACGAGTTTCTCAACGGCTGCCGTGGCGCATCCGCTTTTTACATCCGCCTCCAACTCAACGACGGCTTTCCGCATCTATGCTCAATGGGTTAGTGTTAAGAGAGTTAGGGTAAGCAGACTAGTGTTAAGTAACTTTCCCTATTGCTCGCTCAGCACCACTCGTTCAGGATGCGAAGGCGAGAGCGTCCGTTGTGGCTAGAAACGTTCCTCAGCACCTGACGGGTGAAGGAGATAGCGTGAGCAAGGATGCAGCGAAGAATCTTTGTCTGCGGCATCCGGTTGCCTTCGCCATCTGCACCGGAGGGGCGGTGGTGGTTACCACCCTCGGGGTTGGCCTGTTACTGATCCGGGCACACGGGAGAGGCTGGCCGTGGTGGTTCCATGGCGCGGTCATCGCCTTGATTACCGGATTGATGGCTGCTCTGATCACGTATTTCCTCTGTCATTCCTGGTTAAGAGATAGAAATCGGGCAAAGAATCAGGAGCGAATCATTGCGGAGCTGAACCATCACGTCAACAACGCATTGACAGTAATCAAGGGGCGTAAACTGCTCCCGGAGACGGAGATTGACCGAATCGTAGAAGCTGAGATTAAACGAATCAGTTGGGCCTTAGCAGAGATTTTGCCGAGGGTGAGGGAGGGAAGAGTGCAAGATATTTCTGATTTTCCCGAGCAGCCGAAATCGGCTTCCGCAACCCGAGCCGCGAAGAAGTAGCCGGAGGCCAATTCATATCTGTTTCTGACGATTTACCTCAATGGGGCGAGCGTGACCTCGTACAGCGTAGTAACGATTGAGCGGGAATATGGAGCCGGCGGAAGCGTGATTGCCGCCAAGTTGGCGGAGCGTCTGGGATGGAAGCTCTACGACCAGGAACTGACGGCCGATATAGCCCGCATCGCGCAAGTGGATAGGGAAGTGGTTGCCCGGTGCGACGAGCAGGTCGATCCCTTGCTCTACCGGCTTGCCAAAGTATTCTGGCGCGGCAGTTATGAGCGCATGCTTCCGATACCCGAGGACCGCATCTTCGATACCGACTCGATGGTCGCGCTGGCGCAGCGGCTCATTGAAGGTGCCGCGAACCGGGGCCACTGCGTGATTGTCGGCCGCGGTTCGCCGTACATTCTCCGCAATCACAAGGAGCGGTTCTCGGTGTTTCTCTACGCTCCCCGCGAACTCAAGATTCGCCGCGCCATGGCGCAGAAGATGTCCGAACAGGAAGCCACGGAACTGGTTGACACCATCGACATGGAACGCGCCACCTTCGTCAAACGCTATTTCGGCAAAGATTGGCCGTGCCGCGAGCTTTACAATCTCATGCTCAACACGGCGTGCGGATACGAGACCTCCCTGGACCTCATACTCCAAGCCATGGAAATAAGCGCCGGGCTTCCCTTGGCCAAGTGAAGGCCGCCAACCGATTCCAGAGCTGCTTTTTCAGAAGCTGATATTCTGTCCTGCTGGATTGCGCGCAGAAACTCCGTGCCAATAGATGTGTTTGGACTTGGCGAGGCTGCGGCCCCATGAAGCGAGTCTTTGTCGGATGACATGGCTTTTGACAATCTAGTGTAGTGCGTCAAACAGATCAACGTTTAAGTTTCTCCCAGCCGCCGAAGGCGGCGGCAGATGGTAGCCCACGGCGTAAGCCGTGGGTGCAAGGGCGTCCAAGGAACGCAAGCCCCCGAAGGGGGCGACAGAACCGGTGGAGATTCTGTCGCCCGCGTTGCGGGCTTTCCAGATTTCCCATTCCCAAACCCATGGCTGACGCCATGGGCTACCATCTTTTCCCCGCTTCGCGGGGTCAGTTTGCAGTGTTCTGATTTATGACGCACTACACTGGTGATTTAAAGCAGAGTTCATTCAGTCACCTCTAACATCCAAACTATTAATCGGGCTGGCGATTCCGCCGCTCTTGAGAGAGAAGGTTTTCGATATGCGAATTGCCGGAGTGGCAAGCGCTTTTCCCAAGCAATATTTCCGTCAGGAAGAGATCACAGCGGCGCTCAGGGAGCGCTGGGCCGAGCGGCTCGGGAACCCGGATGTGCTCGACCGCCTGCTTTCACGGGTCGGAGTTGAGTCCCGCCACCTGGCGCTGCCGATCGAAGCCTACGACGGTCTGACGAGCTGGGGAAAAGCCAATGACGCGTGGATCGAAGTCTCCGAGGAACTCGCCGAGCAGGCTTTGTGCAAGGCGCTCACGCGCGCGGGACTTTCGGTAAAGGATCTGGGGGCGATCTTCTTCGTTTCGGTGACGGGGATTGCCAGTCCGTCCATCGACGCCCGCCTGATCAACCGGATGGGCTTGCCCAACTCGATCAAACGAGTTCCTATCTTCGGGCTGGGCTGCGTGGCCGGGGCAGCGGGCATAGCGCGCGCCGCCGACTACGTGCGCGCTTATCCCGCGCAATGCGCAGCCTTGGTTTCCGTCGAGCTATGCTCGCTCACCTGGCAGCGGGACGATCTTTCGGCGGCGAATCTGATTTCGTCGGGCCTGTTCGGCGATGGCGCAGCGGCTGTGGTGATTGCCGGAGACGAAGTCGAGGCGAGTGGCCCGCGGGTTTTGTGCTCCCGTTCTTCCTTTTATCCGGGGACGCAGGATGTGATGGGCTGGGCCGTCTCGGAAAAGGGCTTCCGCATTGTGCTCTCGCAGGATGTCCCGCGCATGGTGTACGAGCACCTGGCAAGCGATGTGGAAGGCTTCCTGGCCGACAACGGGCTTTGCCGCAGCGACATTCAAAGCTGGATCATGCATACGGGCGGCCCCAAAATCCTTGAAGCTATGGAGGATGCCTTGCACCTGCCGGCCGGGGCGCTGGATGCCTCATGGGAATCGCTTCGCAAGGTAGGCAATCTTTCGTCGGCTTCCGTGCTGCTGGTGCTGGAGGATTTCATGAACGCGCGCCGTCCCGCGCCGGACAGTTACGGCTTGCTGGCGGCGATGGGCCCTGGCTTCTGCTCCGAGGTTGTCCTGTTGCGTTGGTAAAGCCATGGCCGAGAGATTCGACACCGACGTCTTCGTCGCCGGCGGGTTCAATCGCCCGCCAGGCGTCCATGCGATAAGGCGACTTTGACCAGCGGCAGCGTCAACTCGATGAGCGCGCCTCCGCCCGGACGATTCTCCACCAGCACGGCTCCGCCGTGCGCCTGCGTGACAGCGTTTACGAATGCTAATCCAAGGCCGTGACCGTTCGAGTTCGGTCCTTTCACGAAGCGTTCCAACACGTGCGGACGCAGAGCGGGAGAAAATCCCGGACCATCGTCCTCTATGATCAGCTCCGCCGCGCCGTTCTTCGCTCTGACGATTACTTTCACGGAGCATCCGCGCGGCAGATGAGCGGTCTCGTTGTCCAGCAGGTTGGCAATCATGCGATTCAGCAGAGAGCGATCCGCCTCGACATAGACATTGCTTTCTAAACTAGCACCTTAAGTCGTGATTGCGTTCGGCCATCGAGGGCTGATAGAGATCGACAAGCTGCTGCACCAATGGCGCCAGCTCCACTTCCTCGCGGCGCAAGTGGAGCGCGCCGGCGCCGGCCTCGGAGATGTCGAGCGCGGTATTCAAAGTCTGCGCAAGGCGGTCGAGCCCTTCAAGAGCTTCGCCCACGGACTCCCGCCACTTGCCGTCTTCGCCATTGGAAAGCGCGACTTCCAAATTGCCTCGAATCGAGGTGATCGGGCTCTTCAGATCGTGAGCCACCGAATCCGTCACCATGCGCAATTCGTGATTGGACGCCGCGATGCGGTCCAGCAGGCGATTGAAGGTGCGCGACAGCCGCCAAACCTCGTCGTAATACGGTCCTTCCGGAACACGGCCCTTGAGTTCGTTGCTGTCAATATTGTCGACGGCGTTTGAAATTCGTTCGACCCGCAGCAAGGTTCGGTAGGCTCCGCCCAATGAGATCAGGAATCCGAGCGCGACCGTGCCGCACCAGACCATCAGGAAACGCCCCGTAAGCTGCTGCATCGTGTGCGCGCCGCTGACATCGCAGTATCCGAGGTAGAATCCGCAATCCGCTCCCTGCGCTTTGCGAATCACGCGGAACGGGACCGGCCAGCCGCGGACTTGTATGGTTTGCGGCGCGTCGGTCGAAAGCCGTGCCGCCTCGACGGCTTGCACAAAGGGTTCCGGCTGTTTCGGCCCCACCCACACTGTTGGGCACCCCCCTCCTTCGTTCAAGAAAAAGACGGCATCTTCACCGGGCATCAAGTGGCTGGCATGTTCTTGCAGCACGTCGCGCGTGGCAAATTCGGCCACCTCTTTCATCCGGCCGGCGTATGAGGCGTCGCGCGGGAGTTTCGCCGCAACCTCCGCCAGTGTTCCAGCTTCACCTTCCAGCCATACGTCGCGTCGAGCTTCCGCGTCGCTGACCACCAGCATGTACACGATGGCGAAGGCGATTGCGCTGCCCGCGGCAAACGCCAGCGTGGTCCAGACGGAGATCCTCCATGCGGCTGTCGATTGAACGCCTCTAGGAAGCCTTAAGGACATAGCCCATCCCGCGAATCGTGTGGATCATGGGCCGATGCGGTTCCTGATCCACTTTGCTTCGCAAACGGTAAATGTGGACGTCCACAACATTGGTGGCGGGATCGATGCGCATGCGCCAGACATGGTCGAGAATCATAGTGCGGGTCACCACCCGGCCGGCATTTCGGCAAAGATACTCGAGCAGTGAAAACTCCTGCGGTGTGAGCTGCAAGAGCTGGTTCTCGCGGTGAGCCTCGCGCCGCACCAGGTCCAATTGCAGATTGCCAACCCACAAGCGCACCGATTCCTGTTGAGCCGGCGCAGTTCGGCGCATCAGGTTTCTTACGCGCGCCAAAAGCTCCGCCAGGGCGAAAGGCTTGGTGAGGTAATCGTCGCCGCCCTGCTCCAGGCCGCGCACACGATCGTCCACCGAACGCCGTGCGGAAAGAATCAGCACTGGCGCCGCGTTGCCCTGAGCGCGACAGCGGGCGATTAAGTCCAGGCCGTCCATGTCGGGAAGCCCAAGGTCAATCACCATCGCGTCGTAGGCGCTCTCCACGGCCATTGCTTCCGCCGAGCGCGCGTCCGGCGCGGCGTCGACGTGGTAGCCGGCCTCTGCCAGCCCGCGCGACAGAAAATCCCGGATGGGGTTGTCATCTTCCACTACGAGCAATCGCACTGGGCGCCTCGCGCTTGAGCAAATTCAGTTCGACAGGGCAGGGAATTCCCACCGCCGAGCAACTCTGAATTAGATGTCGCAAATCGCTGGAATGAAACTCCACTTTTTGGGGCCCGGTCGGAGGATGCGGCAATCGCGCACTAAGGAAGCTTTGAACAAGTGAAGGTTTTGAAGGGTAGGGGCTTCAGGAAGCTCTGACAAGTGAAGGTTTTTAAAGGGTACGGGCTTCACAGGCTGCTGAAAAACTACTCTTTAACTACTTGAGGTGTCATCCTGAGCAAAGCGAAGGATCTGCTGTTCGCGGGTGCCCCAGGTTCGCCCGCCTTTGGCTAACCTGGGGTAGTTTCTTCGCTCCGCTTGACCGCCGTCGCTCTAACCTGTAGGCCAACACGATTCGGAATCCATTCATCAGACCGGGTTGACACCCAATCAAGCGGCAGCAGTCAGGGATGGTAAGGATGCCCAACAGTCGAAGTTCACGGGCATCCCGCTCACCGCGTACTCTGCTCTAATTGACGAAGCTGGCGGAGTGAGCTACTCTCAACTTCGTTGTCCGCCAGATCTGTCACTCCCGTCACGTTCGCAGGGGCATGAAACGGAAGAGCCAATTCGGTCGCACGCCCGCCATGAAATTGGCGGTGCTGCTCGCCGTGTTGGTGTTTGCCGTCATTGCGATTGCCGAGGTCGTACATTTCCATTCAGACTCGACCTCTGAGGCGCACTGCTCGCTTTGTATGGTGGCCCATTTGGCGGCTGCGCCGACAGCGGTTAGCGCAGCGCCAGTGCTCGCGTTGGTCTTTGCACCTGCTGAGTCATCCGAACCTCAGCTTCAATCCCGCCTGTTCGTACCCTGCGCCTCGATTCGTCCTCCCCCTCCGGCGGTGTAGTCACTTCATCGCCGCAGGCACCGTTCGTTTACCTGAAGCTTTGTCTAAACGATCCCTTGGGAGGCAATCATGTCATTCCTGGAAGGGCGGCTATCGCCCGTCCGCAGCTTTATTTGCTGCCTTATCTTGTTCTTTATGGTGGCACATACGTCGCGCTCCAACGCACAGGGCCTTGCGAACTCCGGGCAGATTCGCGGTCAAGTGACGGACAGCACGGGCGCAGTTATCCCCGGCGCGAAAATCGAAATCCACAACCCGGTAACGGCCTACCAGCGTTCGATCACTTCTGATCAGAGTGGTCAATTCCGCTTCGACAACGTGCCTTTCAACCGCTACCACATGGCTGTGAGCGCTGCCGGATTTACCAGCCGGGAGCAAGATGTGGAAGTCCGCGCGGCGGTTCCCGTGCAGGCAAATATCAGCCTGCAGGTAGCCGGGGCTACGCAAAACGTAACGGTCGAAGCGGGTTCGGAGGATGTTCTAGATAATACGCCAAGCAGCCACACCGACATCGACGTGGGAACCCTCAAGCTCCCTGCGAGCACGAACTCGGCGCTCAGCGCTCTCATCACGAATGCAACGCCCGGCGTCGCCGCCGACTCAAACGGCTTTTTTCACCCGCTGGGTGAGCACGCGGACACTACCTTTAGCATTGACGGTCAACCTATTTCAGATCAGCAAAGCCGCATCTTCGCCAATCAGCTCTCGCCCAACGCCATCCAGTCGCTCGAGGTGATCGACGGCCTCATTCCGCCGGAGTTCGGCGACAAGTCGAGTTTGGTGGTCCGCGCTACAACCCGGTCTGGTTTGGGACTCGCCGAACCCACAGGCAGCTTGTCGTTCGGCTACGGCTCATTCGGAACGACCACCAGCAACCTTGCCCTCGGCTTTGGCGGAAAAAAACTCGGCAACTTCCTGACCCTGGATGGCATTGACAGCGGCCGCTTTCTCGATACCCCGGAGTTCCGGCCTCTACACGCCCACGGCAACGCCGAGAACTTCTTCGACCGCATCGACTGGCAGGCCTCGGATAAGGATTCCCTGCACTTGAACCTCGGTGTATCCCGCTCCTGGTTCCAGATCCCCAACCAGTACGATCAGCAAGCCGCCGGACAGGACCAGCGTCAGCAAAACGAGGGTTTTAATATTTCCGGCTTCTGGACCCATCTTTTCAACCAATATGTTTTGCTGAGCGTTAACCCCTATGTTCGTGAAGATCGCATCCAGTACTTCCCGAGCGCAGACCCGTTCAATGATCTCCCGGCAACGCTGGCATCGCACAGACGGCTGACCAATGCCGGCCTCAAGGTAGACCTCTCCTATGTGAAGGGCATACACAACATCAAGGTCGGCGGCAACTTCTATCACACCTTCCTCTCTGAGAATTTCTCACTCGGCGTCACAGACCCTACGTTTCCCGGATTTCTGGGAGACAACGGCCAGCTTCTGTCCGGTTTAGTGCCGTATAATTTGGCGTCCGGCGGCTCTCTGTTTCGATTCGTGGGCTCCACAGACATCAAGCAGGAGGCGGGATACATTCAGGACAACATCACCTACCGGGGCGTGAACCTCTTGGTAGGACTGCGCGGAGACAATTACAACGGCATCTCCTACGGACATCAGCTTGAGCCCCGTGCGGGAGTGAGCTACCACGTCAAGCGCACCGGAACAGTCCTGCGACTTGCCTACAGCCGCCTGTTCCTGACTCCCTACAATGAGAATCTCATTCTTTCCAGTTCGACCGGCACCGGAACCGGTTCGGGCGGACTCGCCGCGACCGGAATCGGCGCCTTCGGCCAAGCCCCGCTGCAGCCGGCAACCCGCAACCAGTACAACGCCGGATTCCAACAGGCGTTTGGCAAGCACCTGGTGGTGGACGCCATGTATTACTGGAAGTACACCGACCGGGACTATGACTTCGATGTGCTCTTCAATACCTCTCTAACATTCCCGATCCAGTGGGCGAAATCGAAAATCGATGGCTTTGCCATCCGGGTGAGCATGCCGCAATGGCACGGCCTCACCGCTTTTTCCACCCTTGGCCACACTCGCGACCGCTTCTTCAATCCGGAGGTTGGCGGCCTTCTCTTTAATTCCCCCGTTCAATCGGGTGTCTTCCGCATTGACCACGATGAAGCCTTCGAGCAGACAACGCACATCCAATACCAACCGAAGAAAGTCGGTCCGTGGTATGCCTTTACCTGGCGTTACGACAGCGGGCTGGTGGCCGGCGCCGTGCCTTTCGCCACCGACACGACAACCCCTGTCGATCTGACGACTCTAACCCCGGACCAGCAGGTGCAAATTGGGCTTTCCTGCGGCGGCGTACGAGCTACCTTCGCGGCTCCGCTCAGCAATTGCGCGCCTGGTTCATTGTCGTCTTCGCTGGTGAAAATCCCGCCACCAGGCACCGAAAACGACGACAAAAATCCGCCCCGGGTTCAGCCCCGTAATCTGTTCGATATGGGAGTGGGATGGGACAACATCTTTCGCGGTGATCGCAGAAAATGGAATGCCAGCTTCACCGTGATCAACGTGACCAACAAAGTCGCGCTGTACAATTTTCTTTCAACCTTCAGCGGCACGCATTTCGTCACTCCGCGAAGCTATACGGCGCAAGTCGTATTTAACTTCTAGAGTGCTGTCCCGTAAGTTGGCTGCAGAAGTTTCAGGATGTCATCCTGAGCGAAGCGAAGGATCTATGCATTGTGAATCAAATACATAGATTCTTCGCTCGCTATGCTCACTCAGAATGACACTTCAATCCTTTTTTTTGTTAATCAACATTGAATCTGAACTTTCTGGTCCGTAAATTAATCTCAAGTTCAAATTACCCCGCTACCTTAGTACTGGAGTAGTACTGGAGCCATTGCTGCTCCCGCCGGGTGGCGTATACAATTTAGTTCTGCTCTGCCAGGCAGGCCGACAGGGCTCCGCCAACTGCGGGGTGCACTTGCCCGAGCAACTACGCCTTCGTCGGCACCAATCAATTCCCTACGCTGGAGAAACGCCGCATGGCCGATCAGTCCCCAGAATGTTCTTCCTGCGCGGTCGAAGCCGAGATACTGCACCGCCTCGAGGAGGAACGTACCCGCCTGAGAATGGAGGCGGGCTTGCCGGTGCGCCACTTCCGGCGGCCGGAGGAACGACCATTCACAGCGGCCGAGCGCGACAAGGTTACCATTCTGTTCGGCGGTCTCACCTGGAAGCACGAGGCGTTCATTCGCGCCGTCTTCCAGAACTGCGGGTACCGTTGCGAGGGGCTCCCCGCACCCGATCTGGCCGCCTTCCAGTTGGGAAAAGAATTCGGCAACAATGGCCAGTGCAATCCAGCCTATTTCACGATCGGCAACCTGATACGGTTTCTGCACACGTTGAAAGCCAAGGGCCTGACGCGGCAGGAGATCATCGACAGGTATGTCTTCTTCACCGCCGGCTCATGCGGTCCATGCCGCTTTGGGATGTACGAGGCCGAGTACCGTTACGCGCTCAAGAATGCGGGCTTCGAGGGATTCCGCATCCTGCTCTTTCAGCAAGCCGACGGCATCAAGGCGAGCGCCGGCGAAGCAGGACTGCAATTCAGCGCCGATTTCGGTCTCGGCGCACTGAACGCCCTTCAAATTGGCGACATCGTCAGCGACACCGTTTATCAAGTGCGCCCTTACGAAACCAGGCCGGGCGAAACCGACCGGGTTTTCCAGTTGGCCGTGGAGCGGCTCAGCCGGGTTCTGGCCGGACGCAAGGCGTATGAGTTTAAGCGCGACGCCCCAGAGTGGATGGTGCGGATAGCGGCGCGGAAGCCGCTGCTCGGCAAGGTGGCCAACGGGTTGATGAAGACCTACGATCACCTTTACGGCAAGGAAATCCTTGACGGCCTGCATGAGTTCCACGACTCCATGAATGCCATCGAGGTGGACCGCACAAGGGTCAAGCCGGTGGTCAAGATCAACGGCGAGTTCTGGGCGCAGATTACGGAAGGCGACGGCAACTTCAATATGTTCACCTTCCTGGAGCGCGAGGGCGCGCAGGTGGTGGTGGAGCCGATCTCGACGTGGGTGGCCTACATGATGCACGCGGCCATCGAGACCGCTCGCGCCCACCAACCGGTGACAGCGCCGTATCCGAACGCCGCGTGGTGGGAGTTCCGTCACCGGCTGGCCAACGAGATGAAGTTTCGCAAGAAGTGGCTGGCGCTGAAAGTTGGCGACTCGCTCTGGAACCGATTCTACGAGCGGGTGATTCGCCACACCGGCGGACTCACGCACAAGCTGGTTTCACAAAAAGAACTGGCTCGGCTGGCGCATCCGTTTTATCACCAGCTCGCGCGCGGCGGCGAGGGACACCTCGAAGTCGGCAAGAGCGTCTATTACACCAGCCATCGCCTCTGTCACATGGTGCTCGGACTGAAGCCCTTTGGATGCATGCCCTCGTCGCAATCGGACGGAGTCCACTCGGCGGTCGTCAACCGCTACCGGGACATGATCTTTCTCCCGATTGAAACTTCCGGCGAAGGAGAGGTCAACGCCCACAGCCGGGTGCAGATGGCGCTGGCGGAAGCGAAGCTGCGGGCACGCGCCGAATTTGAAGACGTTCTCAAGCGCACGGGCAAACGGCTCGACGATATCCACGACTTCGTAGCCGATCATCCGGAATTGCGGCGCGCCATGTACTCCGTGCCGCAGCGCTCCGGAATTGCCGGAACCGCCGCGCAGTTCGTGGCGCACGTCAGCGACTTGATGGACGCCCAGAGGTACCGTCGGAAGCGAACGCCGGCCCCGGTTCTGTCCGAGTCCACTGCTGCGTAGCTATTGCGAATAGTGCAGGGAAGATGCACAAATCCTTCGCTGCGCTCAGGGTTTGTGACTTTTCGGATGGTGCCCCACATCTGCCGCTGTTAGCAGATGTGGGACTTGGGCACCAGTCGAGCTATCCCACGTCAGCCAAGGCGGCCGAACGTGGGGCATTAAGAGATGCTGTAGATGAAGTTTCATAACTCATTGATGGTTGGTCTTGACATCGGGTCGACGACGGCGAAGGCGGTCGTAGTCGAAGCCGGCGGCGATCGCATTCGTTTGGCAGGACTATCAGCGCCATGAGACCAAACAGCCCGAGAAGGTTCTCGAATTTCTTCAGCGGATGGAATCCGAGGCGGGCATTACCAAAGAGAATTGCCGCGTTTTTATCACCGGTTCCGGCGGTGCGGTGCTGGCCGACCTGATCGGGGCGAAGTTTGTGCAGGAAGTGCATGCCGTCTCGCTGGCCGTGGAGAAGATGCATCCGGAAGTCTATTCGGTGATTGAACTCGGCGGGCAGGATGCGAAGATCATCGTCTTCCAGGACGACGAGGGCAGCGGACGCAAGAAGAAGATCCCTTCGATGAACGACAAGTGCGCCGGCGGAACGGGCGCGGTCATCGACAAGATCAATTCCAAGCTGCGCATCCCCATCGCCGAACTCTGCAACCTGGGCTACGCGGGCGTCAAACTCCATCAGGTTGCGGGCAAGTGCGGCGTCTTCGCCGAAACCGACATCAACAGCCTGCAGAAGCTCGGCACGCCACCCGAGGAGTTGATGGCCTCTCTCTTCGATGCCATCGTGCTGCAGAACCTGAGCGTGCTCACGCGCGGCAACACCTTGCGTCCGCACGTGCTTCTGCTGGGCGGCCCAAACTGTTTTATTCGCGGCATGCGCGAGGCTTGGCAGGCTAACATTCCGCGCATGTGGGAAGAGCGCAGACTGGAAATCCCAGCCGGGGCGTCTCCCCAGGAACTGATCAAGGTCCCGGCCAACGCGCAGTATTTTGCGGCGCTCGGGGCAGTGGAGTTCGGCAGGGACGAAGAAGAACACAGCGGGCGCTACCGCGGCACCAGCCGGCTGAAGCACTACCTGGAATTTGATCGCGCCCGGGAAAAAGCCAAGTCCGGCGCGCGTCCCCTGTGCGGCAGCGACCAGGAACTTGCGCGCTTCCGCCAGCTCTACACGCCGCCGAAGTTCTCGCCCGCCACTTTTCATCGGAACCAGACGGTGCGTGCCTTTGTCGGCATCGACGGCGGATCGACTTCGACCAAGGCCGTGCTGATGGATGAGCAAGGCGAAGTTCTCTGCAAGGCTTATCAGCTCTCGAACGGCAATCCCATCCAGGACACGATTGAGATGTTCGAGAACCTGCGCGCCCAGGTGGAAGACCAGGGAGCGCAGCTCGAAGTGTTGGGCGTGGCCACCACCGGGTATGCCAAGGACATTCTGCGCGATGTGCTCAAGGCCGACGTGGCGCTGGTCGAGACCGTCGCGCACGCCGAATCGGCGATGAAGTTCTACGACGATCCGCAGGTGATCGTCGACGTCGGCGGACAGGACATCAAGCTGATCGTCGTGAAAGATGGCCGTGTCAAAGACTTCAAGCTGAACACGCAGTGCTCGGCCGGCAACGGTTATTTTCTTCAGTCCACGGCGGAAGGCTTCGGCGTGAGCGTTGGGGAGTACGCCGATCTTTCGTTTTCCGCGAAGAATATGCCGGTGTTCAGCTATGGCTGCGCGGTTTTTCTGCAATCCGACATCGTTAATTTCCAGCGCCAGGGCTGGCGCGCGGAGGAAATCCTGGCCGGTCTGGCCTCGGTTTTGCCCAAGAACGTCTTTCTCTATGTGGCCAGCATTCCGAACCTGGCACTGCTAGGCTCGCGCTTCGTTCTGCAAGGCGGAACCCAGAACAACCTTGCGGTGGTGAAGGCCGAAGTCGATTTCATTGGCGCAAGTTTCCGCTCCGGCGAGGGCAGGCCCGAGGTCATGGTTCATCAGCACTGCGGAGAGTCGGGCGCCATCGGCGCCGCTCTGGAAGCTCTCCGGCTCTTTCGCGATGGACGGAAGACCACGTTTATCGGGCTGGACGCGACCCGAAACATCACTTACCGCAGCACGCGCGGCGAAGCGACACGCTGCTATTTCTGCAAGAACAACTGCCTGCGGACGTTTATCGACATCGATCTCCGCGGAAAGACGGAGAGCACCGCGATCTCCGAGCGGCGCGCGTCGAGCGCCTTTCACGACCATTTGCACGAGTACGACCGCGATGAGCGCGCTAACATCAAGGCTATCAGGCAGCCGCTGATCCAGATTCAACTCTCATCCGAATCGGCTGAAACCGCGGTGCTCGAATCGACCGAGCGAGCTGTGTCCGGCGAAGAGTCCGATGAGAGCATGGACTCGCGCGGGAGCAAGGTTCCGCTGCGCGCGGGCGAACGCCGCCTGATCATCGCGACCTGCGAAAAGGGCGCCGTCGAAGATGTTCACCAGATGAAGGACATCAAGGCCGGGCTCGACAAGGTGAAGCAGGCGAATCCGAATTTCGTCGAGATCGCGGCACGTGAAGTTTTCCGGCCGCTGAATTCCCCCAGCGTGGCGGATGCAATTCCCGCGCGCGCTTGGACGTTTTCATCCCGCCAGCGCATGGCCCTTATGCGAGATCGTCGCAACCTTCGCGTGGGCATTCCGCGCGTGCTGAACATCTATGTCTATGCCCCGCTCTTCCAGGCCTACCTCGAGAGCCTCGGCGTGAAGCCGGAAAACATTGTCTACTCCGACTACACTACGCCCGAACTCTACCGTGCCGGATGCAGCCGCGGAGCCATTGATCCCTGCTATCCCTCCAAGGTTGCGATCGCGCACGTTTACAACCTGCTGCAGGTGAAGCACTCCCGCAAGCCGCTGAACGCGATCTTCTTTCCGATGTACGACGTTCTCTCCACGCCGCTCGATGAACCTGCAAGCCTCCAATGCCTGCCCGACGGTGATGACGACGCCTGAGTCCGTGAAAGCGGCCTTCACCAAGGAAGGTGATGCGTTTGCGGAAAATGGAATCCAGTATCTCAACCCGCTGCTGAATTTTCGCGACCGTCGAATGTTTGTCCACCAGATGCTCCAGGCCTGGCAGCCCATTCTCGGTCTCTCCCCGGAAGAAAATGAGCGTGCGGTCGAAGCCGGCTTTGCCGCCCTGGAGAGCTTCGAGGCGAGCATCCTGCGGCGCGCTCGCGAGGTCATCGATCAACTGGAGCGCGAGGATCGTATCGGCATCGTCATGCTGGGCCGTCCCTATCTGCACGATCCCGGACTGAATCACGGCATCCTCGAAGAGTTCCAGAAGCTCGGCTATCCGATCTTCTCTCAGAGCACGCTGCCCCGCGATGAGGATCTGCTGGAGCGCCTCTTCGGCGATGAGGTGCGCGCCGGAATCATCCGCCATCCGCTCGATATCGGCGACGTGTGGAAGAACACGTTTTCGGCGAGCACCAACCACAAGATATGGGCGGCTAAATTCACCGCGCGCCATCCCAACCTCGTGGCCGTGGAGATGTCCAGCTTCAAGTGCGGACACGACGCCCCCATTTACGCCGCCATCGAATCCATTGTCGAGCAGTCGGGCACGCCGTATTTTTGCTTCAAGGATCTTGACGAAAACAAACCCTCGGGCTCCATCAAGATACGGGTCGAAACCATCGATTACTTCCTCCGCCGCTATCGCCAACAGATCATCCGGCGGCGCCAAGCCGAGTCGCGCATCGCGGCCCAGCTCTCCACTTACGAGCAACAACTGCGGCAACAGTATGGGCTGGCGACAACCTCGCATTAGGGAAGGTCTGAACAAGTGAAAGTTTTGAAGGGTACGGGCTTTCAGCCCGTACGCAAGACCGGGAACTGTCCTAGCAGGCTGCTGCAAACTACTTTCCGAGGTGTCATCCTAAAAGACTGTGACTAAATCAACCTCGAAGGGTGCCCCACGTTCCGCCCCTCGTCGGGGTCCCCAACGAGGCTCGGCTCGTTGGGGTGACTGGGGCTAATGTGGGGTAGTTTCTTTCTGCACCACTCTTCCTGCAGCGCAACGTTGTCCCTGGGAACGAACATCCGTCATCCCGACCGAAGTGGAGGGATCTTGTGTTTTCCCGTTTTCTTTGCGCAGCCAAACATAGATACTGCGCTCGCTCAGAATGACACTTCAAAATGATTATTGCTTGGCTAGCCTGATCCAACGCCGCTCGGAAATGCACTGGAAAACCCATGCGCATCGGCGTACTCTCGGATTGGAAACAGCACCATGCGATGCGAGGCAACGTGCAGGTAAGCGACGGAATGCGAGTCATCGATGCCAGTGACTCTTCCATACTGGTGGTCTTCGGCGATGAGATCTCGCGCGACTTGAACCGGCGCGTCATTCAACTCTTTCATGACTTGCAGGAAAGCGACTTGCGGAAGAGTGCCGTCCCGCGCATCCGCAACCTGCATCCCGCATACGCCTCTTTGCTGATCGACTTCGATCCGCTGCTGCTGCCGCCCGCGGAGTTGCGCGTACGCATCCATGAGCTGACCGGACAGAGCGGCATAGCGTCAGCGGACGCCGTGCGGCTCCCGATCGAAATCCCTGTTTGCTACGGCGGGGAGCAAGGGCCCGACCTGGCCGATGTCGCCCAGCACACCGGATTCTCTCCGGAGGAAGTGATTGCGCGCCACAGCGCGGTCGAGTACACCGTCTACTTCATCGGCTTTTCGCCGGGATTTCCCTACATGGGAGGTCTGCCCGAGTCGCTGGCGACGCCGCGTCTCAAAACGCCTCGCACCTCCGTTCCCGCCGGTAGCGTCGGCATCGGCGGCAGCCAGACGGGGCTCTATCCCATGCAGTGGTCCGGCGGCTGGCGGCTGATTGGCCGCACACCGATGCGCATGTTCGATCCCGAGGCGAACCCGCCTTCGCGTTTGGCGCCGGGAGACCTGGTGAAGTTCACGCCCATTACTCGCGAAAGTTTTGACCAGATGATTGCCGGCAGATAACCCGATGGCTCTTCGAATTCTCAATCCCGGCCTGATGACGACGATTCAAGACCTTGGCCGCTACGGATACGCGCACCTCGGTGTGACGCCCGCAGGGGCTGCCGACGCGCTTGCCCTTCGCGTCGCCAACCGCTTGCTCGGCAACGAAGAGAACACAGCGGCGTTGGAGATGACTTTGCTCGGAGCTGCGGTCGAGTTCCAGCGCGCAGCGATTGTCGTGCTTACGGGCGCTCAGGTCGATTGCAGGATGGGCAATGCCAAGGCTCCCATGTGGCGAGCGTTTCCGGTTCTTCCCGGCGCGGTTCTCAAGTGCGGTGCCATCACCGGAGGCGCGCGCGCCTATCTTGCGGTTCAGGGCGGCTTTGAGTTGAAGCCCGTTATGGGCAGTGTTGCGACGCTGCGTTCGGCTCATCTCGGAGGACTGGATGGCCGCGCGCTGAAGGCCGGCGACCAGCTTGCGGTCAACCATGTTGCCTCCAGTGGCGTGCGCGGAATCTCCCGGCAGGCGCTTGCATATCTGGAGCCGCGCCGCGAACTGCGCGTCACGCCCGGGCCGCAGGCCGCATGGGTTGGCGCCGAAGGAATGCAAATGCTGCAACGCGGCGCGTATGTCGTCTCCGGAGACTCCGATCGCCGCGGCATACGCTTCCAGGGCGAGGCGTTGAAGCTGCCGCCGAAGTCGCAACTCATCACCGAGGGCATTTCGCTGGGCGCAATGCAGGTTCCTCCCGATGGGCAACCAATCATCCTGTTCGTGGATCAGCAGACGACGGGAGGCTACCCCAAGGTCGCCAACGTGATCGCCGCCGACCTGCGGCATGTTGCGCAGCTGCGCCCACGGGATGAGGTACACTTTCGCGTAGTCACTGTCGAGGAAGCCCTCGGGCTGCTGCGGGAGCAGGAAGAGTGGCTGCGGAAGGCATTTCAGATTGTTTAATTTCAGATTTCAGATTTCAGAAGCACTAAAGCGCTTCCGTCGTTAGTGCACCCCAATGTTCCAGAGAGCGTCATCCCGACCGAAGCGAAGCCGGGGTCCCCAGCAAACGCCGTTGTTGCGTTTGATGGGGTGGGGAGCGAAGTGGAGGGATCTTGTGTCTTCCGCCGTCTTCCCGCGGCAAAGCAACACACAAGATTCCTCGACTCGCGACAGCGAGGCGTCGCTCGCTCGGAATGACGTTCATCTCTTGGGTATAGCATCTGTGGAGTGGGTCTAGAATTATTTCTATTTGAAATAGGACAGCACAATGAGCGTACTTACGATCGATATCAATTCCGATATTGGCGAATTGCCGGAAGCGATTGCCAACGGCACTGAAGAAAAAATCATGCGCCAGCTAACCTCGGCGAACATCGCCTGCGGAGGACACGCCGGCGACGAGCAGACCATGGAGATCACGGTTGGCCTTGCCAAGAAGCTCGGCGTTAGCGTGGGCGCGCATCCGGGATATCCGGACCGCGAAAATTTCGGACGGACGGAGATGGCGATGGCGCCAGAGGCCCTGGAGGCCTCCGTGCGCGAACAGATCGCCGCCTTGCAGAAGGTGGCGAAGCGCCACGGCGTGCCCGTGGTTCATGTGAAACCTCATGGCGCTCTTTATCACGCGGCAAACAACAGCAAGGAATCGGCGCAGGCGATCAGCCGAGCCGCTCTGGCGTGCGATCGCAACCTGATCATGGTTGGACAAAGCGGCTCCAACGCATTGCGCTGGTATGCCGAGATGGGCTTAAAGACCGTGGCGGAGGCCTTTGCCGACCGCGCTTACGAAGCCAACGGTACGCTGCGCAACCGCAAACTTCCGGGAGCCTTGATGCAACCGCCCGAGCGCGCGGCCGAGCAGGGCGTGGGAGTTGCCATCCGCCAGGAGATCATTTCCATTGACGGCAAGCGGCTTGCGGTTGCGGCGCAAACCCTCTGCATACACTCCGATACGCCGGGCGCGCCCGATATCGCACGCGTGCTGCGCGAGAAACTGCTGGCGGCTGGCGTGAAAGTCGAAGCGCTCAGGGCCAAGGCCGGGAAGTAATCGGGGCGGAACTTCAAACGCTGTAGGTGCCCGTTCTAGCGCATGCGTCATAAACAGAACACTCAAACTCCCCGCAAGCGGGAAAGATGGCAGCCAGAGCGTCACCCTGGCTTTGGAATGGGAAATCTGGCAAGCCCGCAACGCGGCACAGAATCTCGACCGGTTCCGCCGCCCCCTTCGGGGGCTTACGATCCTGGACCCCTTGCACCCACAGCTCGCCGTGGGCTACCGTCTGCCGCCGCTTGCGCAGGAGAAACTTAACGTTGATCTGTTTGACGCACTACGCTAGCGCAGTGCAGTCGGCGAAAAACTTAGGAGTGTCATCCTGAGGTCGCGCTGATTTTGCGCGTCCGAAGGATCTGCTTTGCCTTCAGCACGCGAACAGCAGATCCTTCGCTCTGCTCAGGATGACTCTTCGGAGAACAGTTTTTCAGCAGCCTGCCAGTGCGGGGTAGTTGCGAAAAAAAGCGAAAGCCCCACCCAAGCTTCGCTTGAATGGGGCGCCCACAGTTTTTTTACCATGTTTCGCATCCGAGCACAATCTACTTCTCTCAAACTCCTTCGATCAGGCGATTATTAATGGCGAACAAGGCGAGTTCCAGGCGGCTGGAAACTCCCAGTTTGTCGAAGATGTTCGTTAAGTGATGCTTGACCGTGTCTTCGCTGAGCGTGAACTTCTGCGCAATTTCCTTGTTGCTGAGGCCGGAGACGATCGTTGAGAGGATTTCGATTTCGCGCCGCGTCAGGCCATAGCTTTTTGCCTTGCTATTTTGTTGTCCGACGGCATGCGCCTTCAGGTACTGCGCCAAGTCGGCGACCGGCTCCCGCCCGACCCAAAACTGGCCCGACATGACTGCGCGAATGGCTTTCAGCAGAATCTGTGTGGCGGCCTCTTTCATCACCACGCCACGCGCGCCGATCTGCAAGGCCTCGACCATCTGGCGGTTTTCGACCGCGGCGGTCAGCAGGATCACCCTCGCTTCGGCGTGTTGAGCCGCAAGCTCCCGCAACGTTTCCAGTCCGGGCATGCGGGGCATTGCCAGATCGAGCAGCAGAATGTCGGGATGAAGTTGCTGAGTCTGGGTAATAGCCTCGGCGCCATCGGCGGCCTCGCCCACCACCTCGAATTCGGGCTCTGACTCCAAGAGGCGTCGGAGGCCGTCGCGAAAGATCGCGTGATCGTCGGCGATAAGAATGCGGATCTTGGAAGCGTTGTTATCCATGAGCGGACTTTCCTTTCGGTGGTAGGGTGATTTCCAGCCGGGAACCACGCCCGGAAATCGATTCTATGCTGAGCTGCCCGCCAATGCTACGAACTCGTTCCTTGATAATCATTGGCCCCTTGGTGGTGTTGGCAAGCTCTTCCGGAGAGATTGTCCCCTGGAATTCGAATCCACACCCGTTGTCTGAAATGGTCAGCAGCAGGGCGCCACTCTCGCGCTGGGTTATACCCACAGTTGCGTGCGTCGCCTGGGAGTGCTTGCGAATGTTCACCAGCCCTTCCTGGACAATGCGCACCAGCTCACGGCAGACGTGCGGACTAACGTATACGTCTTGCAGGTCAGAGACGAAGCGGGCTTCGATTCCGGTGTCGCGCCTGAAGCGGTCCACGGTGTCCGCGACATAATCCAACAACTGCTCGGGCGTAAGATCCACGGGACGCATCTGCTGCATCAGGTCGCGCAGGTTCAGCACCTCTCTCCGCAGCAACTGCTGAAGCTCGGCCAGTTCGGGTGCCAGCCCTGCCGTGCCCCGCTCGGCGCGACGGCGTAAAACGTCAGCGCGCATTTCGGCGGAAATCAAACTCTGGATTGCGCCGTCATGCAGTTCGCGGGCGACCCGCGCTCGTTCCATCGCGCCCGCTCGCGAACGCAGCCGGCGAATCAGGAACAGACTGTACAGCGCCGACGTTGCCTGCCTTGACAGGCTTTCCGCGAACTTGAGTTCTCGGTCGCGCCGCTTGCCAGTGCGCCCGTCGATGAGCACAAGCCGGGCGAACCACTGGTCCCCCATCTCGCTGGCGACGCAAACCATCGAGCGAACCGGGCCGCGTGCGAACTCGCCGCTCGGCAGCCGATCCATCTCTTTGCTATTCACCGATCCGCCTTCCAGCCAATTCATCTGCGCGCGGTCGTGAAGTTGCTGCAGCAGAACGTCCTGGGCAGCTCTCGAAGCAGGTAGCCATCCGCTTCGGCGGACGGAATCTCGCGCATATGCGGTTTGGCGTCAGGGAGTGAAGCATCCAGTTGCCAGACCAGAACTCTATCGGTCGTCAGCTCCTTGATGGCCACGTAAGCGCGTTTGGCGGAGAACAGGCGCGCGAATTCCGACAAGACAATTTGCAGGCTGCTCGTGAGTCCGGCCTCCGGACGAACCGAGTGCAGCAAGCGGTTCACCATGGCCACTTCGGCGCGCCGCTCCTTCTCGTTTTCGGCTCCGACTCCAATCAGCATCCCCAACACCACCAGGAACACGCAACGCATGATGAAACGGTTGACCTCGAAATGGCCTTGCAGCAGGTCTTGAAAGGACGCGATTGTCCCTTTTCCGAAAAATGCCTCGATGTTCAAAATAACGATATTAATCGCAGCCGTGCCCATTGTTTCCGGCAACCCCCAGCGGAAGCCGGCGGCCACCAGGCTGAACGTGAACAGCGTGAAGAAAGGCCCCTGGGTAAGCGAGGTGATCAGAATGATCCACAGCAGGTCGAACAGGTGCAGGGCACGAATCGGCGGCGAGTCATCCCGATAGTAAAGCCAGAGGACAAGGACGCAGCTATAGAGTACCCAGGCGCCCATTGTCAGATAAAGCAGGCGAGTGGAGCCGCCCGTCTGGCGCGAATCCACATAGATTGCCAACAGCATCAGGACAGACAACGCGGCACGGGCAATCCCCAGCGCACGCTCCGTCCTCAGATTGTCAGCCTCGGAGGCGGGAGCATTCAACCTGGTCAGGTATCGATAAGAGTCCGGCCAACGCAAGCGTCGTCTCATTCTGGGGAACAACAAGCCGATTATTTCCCAAAACCCGTGCGGCCCGCAACACGCAATCGACAACAGTGACCTGGAAAGTCCAATCGGAGCACCTCCGGTTAACGCCGAGGTGCCCCAGGTTCGCCCGCCTTTGGCTAACCTGGGGTAGTTTCTTTTGAATCGTAACGCCGGAAAGGGTCACCTGCGGCTGTGACAATCCTCACTGCAAGCGCCTTAGAGCGCAGCTAAGCTGTAGCCCATTCGGAACCTATGCCGACATCGGCCGAGGCAGCGGCTGCGGCGAGTTCCGTGCGGCCGGCGCCGGTGATGGAGCACCCTCCACTTCGTCGGCCGTTTGGGATTTGACCGGATTCGCGGAAGGTGTATCCGCGGTGCAGACGGGCTTTTTTTGCCCGGCGGTGATAGCTCCGGATACACCAACTCCGGAACCGCTCTAGAGACATAAGTATGCCGTCTGGTTCGAAAACGCCGAAAGCGAGGCTTGCCAAGTATCAAGTCTCCGCTCCCTCCTTCGAGACACATACCGATCACCGGGTGGAGACCAGCCGCGTCAGCGCCAGCATCGTTGAACCAGAGGCTCTGGACAGTTCTCGCCGGGCCTCTTCCGAACATGCCCGGCCCGGTCAGAAACTGCACGCGCGCTGCTGGCCCGAAATCTAGAACGCTGCTGAAATCCTGACCGAAGTAAGTTGACCCCCAACTTGACTTTTCCCGCCGAAGAACTTAAAAGCGCTCCATGGACCTGTCAGAAAAAGTCGTGGTCATTACCGGCGCATCCATGGGCATCGGCGAGGCAATTGCCAAGATCTTCGCCGACCATGGTGCGTCCATCGTCTTTTCCTCACGCGACCAGGCAAGGGCCGAAGCCGCGCGCGCCAGGGTTGGACGCCCGCAGCAAAGCCTGGCCGTTGCTTGCGATGTCTGCGACCCCGCGCAGATTTCGGCTCTGCTCCGTGCCACCTTGGAACGCTTCGGCCGGG
The DNA here is from genome assembly GCA_963819175.1 of uncultured Acidobacteriota bacterium. Lineage (GTDB taxonomy): Bacteria > Acidobacteriota > Terriglobia > Terriglobales > Acidobacteriaceae > CAWBRT01. The sequence continues at coordinate 322,644 of CAWFVJ010000013.1, read as the reverse complement.
TCGATGTCTGGGTAAACAACGCCGGCTTCGGCCTGATCGATTCCATCGAACACATGGAGCGCGAAGCCTACCGCCGGATGTTTGATACCAATTTGTTCGGCGCCATCGAAGCCATGCAGCAGGTGATCCCGGTCATGAAGCGCCAGCACACCGGATGCATCATCAACATCTCCAGCGTGGCCGGCTACATTGCGGTGCCCTACATGGGTGCCTACGGCGCAACCAAGCGCGCGCTGAATGGGATCAGCCGTGCCGCCCGTCTCGAACTCGAAGGCACCGGCGTCTCCGTAGTCAATATCTGCCCCGGCTACGTGAGAACCGATTTCGGCGAGAATGCCGTGCACGGCGCGGAAGGGAAGCGCATCTCCGCCAGCATTCGGCGCGGGATCACCGCCGACCGTGTTGCTCAGGCTGTGCTGCGCGCCTACCAGTGCGACGTCACTGAGACCGTCGTCCCCTGGACGAACCGCCTGGCAATCGGCTTGGCATTCCTGGCGCCGTTTGTCATCAATTTTGCCCTTAGACGCCTGCTCAAGGACGAGAGCATCTCACGGCCGGCACTGAATTGCTCAGGTGGCCCATATTTGCCGCATTAGCTAATGTGGGACAGTTTCCGCGAAACAACTTCCGTGCTGTCATGTTGAGCGTAGCGAAACATCCCCGGAAATCGTCCCACTCCGCGCCGCTCTCGGTTTTGACGAAATCTTTCGTTGGTCAGGTGGCCCACATTTGCCATCCGTTGGCAAATGTGGGAACGAAGGGAATCATCCGGGTGCCCCACGTCCCGCCCGTCTGTTGGGCTGACGTGGGTCAGGTGGCCCATATGTGCCATCCGTGGCAAATGTAGGAACGGCTGGAATCCGAGTTGGCTAGGGCGGGGTAGTTTCTTTCCGAGAATTGGGCGTGTCGCTACCGCTCCAGATCGTCGAGCATCAATTGCATCTCGGATGCCGCGTGCTGATTTCCGCTGCGCTTGGCGGCGGTAATTCCATCCCGAAGCATTTGCCCAGCCTCAGCGCTGCGATTTGCGCCCGCCAGCGATTGCGCGGCCATGAAGTAAGCGTTGGCATAATCGGGATTTCTTTCGAGCAGCAACTTGAACTCGGTGACCGCCGCGTCGACGTTGCCGGAGTTGGAGTACTCCATCGCCAGCGCGTAACGGGTCAACAGGTTGTTCGCGTCCTGAGCAAGAATTGCCTTGAGTTGCTCCACTCGACTCTGCGCCATCTGCATCCTCGACATGCCTGGATTCCCTGCGGCCCCCGGCAACATCTATCGTACTCCGGCCCGTCTCCAGAAAGTCATCAGAGAAGTCATTCCAGGCAAACCCATTGAAGTGTCATTCTGAGCGAGCGTAGCGAGCGAAGAATCTATGTATTCAATCTTGTGACGTTTCGAGCGGTGCCCCACATCTGCCGCAGTTAGCAGATGTGGGAGTCTTCGCCGGTGCGCCACCTCTTAACGCCCTCCCGAAGTGTCATCCTGAGCGCAGCGAAGGATCTGCTGTTCTCCCTGGTGCCCCACCTTCGCCCGCCTCGGCCAACCTTACGTGGTCGCAGCAATTCCTAAAACATCCTGAAGGCGACCAGCAGAGAGTAGCCAAGCATGTGCCTCATGATCCCTTGTACTTTTCCTGCGCCGGACACCCTGGCTTGTGGTTAAACCTGCCCATTATGCTGCCCTCTTCCTTGCAGATAATGCACTCCATACGGTAGGACTCACCTCCGTAGTCGGCTGGCAGCATTTGGTAACAATTTTCAATCTGAAACTTGGTGAACTTGGTGCCATTCTCCGCGAACCAAAAGCATACCGTTATGCCCAGGCCCCTGACCCAGTAGGTGGGAATGAGCGTTGGGGCGTGGCCAAGCGTTCGCCACACAGCCATGGGTATCTTGAATGGAGGACGCTCGACGCCCCAGTCCGGGAAGAAATTCCGCAGCCCATGCCGCCAGCCTATCCTCCACCAATTGATTTTATTCCATCCCATACTCAAGTTCCCTCCCTCGCCAGATCAGTAGAATTCTGTAGAATAGCGGTAATTGAGTTGTCCCGTCGTCGCGGCGTGGACCAATCGGCGGCGGCGATTCCCTGGTACAAATTCTATGTGTTGCCCTTATTTCATTCCGGAGCAGCGTCATGATGCCGATCTGTGGCTTTGGCGCCAGCGCCTGCCCTTGGGCGATGCTTTTCGTGGCTGCTGTTCGGCTTCTGGGCATCAGCGAGAGCAACCGGATGACGAAGCCTTGAAGCAGTGTAATCTCGGCTATGCGCACTGTTCATGGCTTCCCGCCGAACGCGCCGCCGATGCCGTACGCTTTTGCGTATCGTGCGATGAACCGGCGCTTCTGCGGATTCTCTACGCCACGGAATTGAACCATGCGCCCGGCGAATCCGGAGTGCTGGAATTCTCGCGGGCATCTTCCACCTGGCTGAACTCTCATCGGGATGAGCGACTACAGCACCAGGCAGAATGTTTTCTGGCGGCATACCTCAGCCGCCATCCGGCCCCCCGTCACGCGTCGTAGTTACGGGCGATGGTTGCGCGCGATGGGGCAAACAACTTGGACCCACGGCCCCGCAGTTTAGCTGTTGTAACCGATATTTTTGGGCATGAAAAGGATTGTCTGGTGAGCACTGAAGGCGAAAGGGAAACCCGGTTCGACATATTTCTGAGCCCCAAGCCGGTTGCCGAGTCGGCTTCCGAGATGGTGCAGTTCGTGCTTCCGAACGACGCCAACCCGCTTGGCTCGCTGCTCGGCGGACGGCTCATGCACTGGATCGATCTGGCAGCGGCGCTGGCGGCGCACCGGCACTCGCGCAGCTATGTTGTCACGGCCTCTCTCGATCACCTCGATTTTCTCGTGCCGGGCCGTGTCGGCGACCTGGTGCTGTTGCAATCCTCGGTCAACCGCGTCTTTCGCACTTCGCTGGAGGTCGGCGTAAAAGTCTGGGTGGAGCATTACTTGTCGAACGAGCGAAGCCACGTCAGCAGCGCTTATCTGACTTTCGTGGCCGTAGACCGCCATGGCCGCAAACTCCAGGTGCCGCCGGTGTTGCCTGAGACCGAGGACGAAAAGCGCCGTTATGAAGATGCGGGACGGCGCCGCGAAATCCGGCAGGCGGAAAAGATTCGCAAACGGGAGCGCTCCAAATCCTGAGTATTTAGCAACCGTAAACTCTGTTGCCGTACCCCAAGGTGAACGTCACATGGACAGCGCTGAATTCATACATCGACTGCATTTCGCCTTCACTGTTACCTATCACTACCTCTTCCCGCAGCTCACCATGGGACTGGCGCCGCTCATCGTGGTGCTCAAAACCCTGGCCCTGTGGAAGAAAGACCCGCGCTACGACGATGCCGCGCGCTTCTGGGCGAAGATCTTCGGCATCTCCTTCGTCTTCGGCGTGGTCACTGGAATCCCCATGGAGTTCCAGTTCGGCACCAACTGGTCGCATTTTTCCAAATACGCCGGCGGCGTCATCGGACAAACCCTCGCCATGGAAGGCACCTTCGCCTTCTTTCTGGAGTCGGCTTTCCTGGGACTGTTCCTTTACGGCGAAAAGCGCCTCAGCAGAATCGCCCACTGGTGGTCAGCCGTGGCCGTCTTTGTCGGCTCCTGGCTCTCGGGCTACTTCATCGTTGCCACCGACGCCTGGATGCAGCACCCGGTGGCCTACGCGCGCACCGCTGATGGTTCCGTGACCCTCACCAGCTTCTGGGGCCTGGTGCTGAATCCGTGGGCCCTCTGGCAGTACGCGCACAACATGACCGGAGCGGGTGTGACCGGTGCTTTTGTCATGATGGCCATGGGCGCTTTCTATCTGCTCAGCAAGTTGCACGTCGAGCAGGCAAAAATCTTTCTGAAGGTTGGCGTGGCCTCCGCGCTGATCTTTGTCATCCCGTTGATCGGGCCCACGGGCGACGGACAGGGACGCAACCTGGCCGAACATCAGCCGGTCACGCTGGCCGCCATGGAAGCCTTGTTCGAATCGCGTCAGGGCGCTCCGCTGGTCATCATCGGCCAGCCCGACGTCGAGCGAAAGAAGATCGACAATCCGGTTGTGATTCCGCGCATCCTCAGCTACCTTGCCTACCGCGACTGGGGAGCCCACATGCAAGGGCTGGATGCCTTTCCGCAGTCGGAGTGGCCGGATAACATTCCCTTGCTCTACTTCAGCTATCACATCATGGTCGGCCTGGGGACGATCTTCATGGCCGTCGTGGTGATTGCGGCCTTGCTGCTCTGGCGCAAGCAGCTCTTCGAATCGCGCTGGATGCTCTGGATTCTGATGCTGAGCTTCCCCTTGCCCTTCATCGCCAACACCGCGGGCTGGATAACCGCCGAGATCGGGCGGCAGCCCTATCTTGTCTACGGATTGCTGCGCACCGCCAACGGCTATTCCAAGTCGGTTTCGGCGGGCAATGGCTGGTTCACGCTGCTCGGCTTTCTGGGGATGTACACCATCCTTTCGATTCTCTTCCTCTTCCTCGTACACCGCGAAATTGAGCACGGCCCTGAGTTGCACGCGGAGGTGAAATAACCATGCCCACACTCTGGTTCTGCATTATCTCCGTCATGCTGACCTGTTACGTCATTCTCGATGGCTTCGACATTGGCGCCGGTGCCATTCACCTGCTCGCCGCCCGCACCGATCAGGAGCGCAAGCAGGTGATCCGCGCCATAGGCCCGGTGTGGGATGGCAATGAAGTCTGGTTGCTGGCCACCGGCGGCGTGCTCTACTTTGTCTTTCCGCAGCTTTATGCTTCCAGCTTCAGCGGCTTCTATCTGCCGCTGATGATGGTGCTGTGGCTGCTCATGCTGCGCGCCATCGGCATAGAGTTCCGCGCCCACATCGAGCACGATGTCTGGAAGACGTTCTTCGACGGCATCTTCGCCCTCGCCAGTATTTTGCTGGCTATCTTCTACGGCGCCGCGCTGGGCAACGTGGTGCGCGGCGTGCCGCTCGGCCCGGACCATTATTTCTTTCTGCCGCTGTTCACCAATTGGAGGGTTGGGCCGCAGCCCGGCATTCTGGATTGGTACACCGTGCTCTCCGGCGTGCTGGCCTTGGTGGCCCTGGCGAACCACGGAGCCCACTACGTCGCCGTAAAAACCGAGGCCGAGTTAAACCAGCGGGCGCACAAGATCGCATCCATACTTTGGCCGGCGCAACTCGCGCTCACCCTGCTCAGCCTGGTGGCAACCCTGTGGATTCGTCCCGAACTGTTAGCCAACTATCAGGCCGCGCCCGTCGGATTCATCATTCCATTGGCGGTCTTCGGCAGCATCTTCGCCATGTTCATCTTCAGCCGCAAGGGCAACGATCTGGGCGCATTTCTTGCCTCATCGCTTTATCTGGCCTTCATGCTGGTTGGAGCCGTCTTTGCGCTGTATCCGGTCATCCTGCCGGCCGTGGACCCGCGCCAGAACCTCACCATTCAGAACTCCGTCACCTCCAGTTATGCGCTGGGAGTGGGACTGGTTTGGTGGAGCGTGGGCATCGTGCTGGCTCTCGCCTACTTCGTCTTCATCTACCGCATGTTCCGCGGCAAAGTGAAACTCGACGAAGGCGGCGAGCACGGCTACTGATTGTCCAGCCATACCCCCGTGAAGTGTCATTCTGAGGGAGCGCAGCGAGCGAAGAATCTATGTATTTGATTTGTAATGCATAAGCCGCGGGTGCCCCAGGTTCCGCGCCGTGCAGTTCGGCGCTAACCTGGGGTAGTTTCTTTGCGCGGGCGGCCCATTCAAGCCCGCTGTTGGCTTGAGTGGGGTAGTTTCTCCTAATCACTAAAGCCCGACGGTGGCCCATATTTGCCATCCGTTGGCAAATGTGGGGTTCGGCGTAGTTTCATCGAGGCCTCAAGCGGCTCTTGGCTCCACAATCTCCTCGTCGATGTAACACCAGTGCCAGTTCTCGCCCGGCTCAAACGAGCGGATGATAGGGTGCTTGGTCTTGTGAAAGTGTTTGGTTGCGTGCTTGTTCGGTGAAGAGTCGCAGCAGCCCAGGTGCCCCAGGTTCGCCCGCTTTTGGCTAACCTGGGGTAGTTCCTTCCAGCCTTCAAGCGGCTCTTGGCTCCACAAACTCCTCGTCGATGTAACACCAGTGCCAGTTCTCGCCCGGCTCAAACGAGCGGATGATGGGGTGCTTGGTCTTGTGAAAGTGCTTGGTTGCGTGCTTGTTCGGTGAAGAGTCGCAGCAGCCCACGTGTCCGCAAATTTCGCACATCCGCAGATGAACCCATGTGCTACCCATTTCCAGACACTCTTTGCAGCCTTTGCCGCTGGGCCGCACGGTAGGATTAATCAGTCCGAGGTGAGTGCAGTTCGACATTCTTTGCTCCTGGCTTCTTTCCTTCGCAATTGGATTCCGCGCGGACGCCCGCCGTTGCAAAAACCAGCGCACCACGAATTTGATCTTGGTGGCCCACATTTGCCCGCTGGTGGCTTGAGTGGGGTAGTTTCCTAGACGAAGAGAAATCTCAGCCCACGGGTCCACTCCGCGGTCAGCAGATGTGGGTTCAGGACAGATCACAACAGCGCTGCGGCAGGCCAACGCAAGCGACAGCAGCATGACTCAGGACATGGATTCTCTCAGAAGCTCCTCAAACTGTTGAGTTGTGGGCTTTCTTGGACTCGTGTTATTGGAGTGGTCGATGAGGGCCTTTTCGATGACTTCTTCAAACACAGAGCTATCGACTCCCAAATCGCTCAACCCTGTCGGCAGTCCAATTGACCGGCTCTTGGCGCGGATGGCCGTCGCCAGATCGGCTTTCTCCGGAAGGTTCATCGCCCGCCGCAGGTCGGCGTACTTCTCTCCCACATGACCCTTCATTGAAACAGAGCACCGCCGGCAGAAGAATCGCGTTCAACGTGCCATGGTGAAGCTTCAATTTGGACAGCGATCCCAGCGCGTGCGATAGCGAATGTACCGGTCCCAGGCCCTTTTGGAAGCTCAGCCCACCCTGTAATGCCGCCATCATCATATTCCAGCGAGCGTCCCGGTTTTTTCCATCCTCAACAACAGGCTCAATCGATTTCCACGCCCGGGCAACGCCGTCCAGGGCAATCGCGTCCGCCGGCGGATTTACCAGAGGCGAGAGGTAAGTTTCGATGCAGTGGGTCAACGCATCCATTCCCGTCGCCGCAGTCAGCCGCGGTGTCAGGTTCATCGTCAGCTCCGGGTCGCAAATAGCCGTCTTCGGAAACAGATAGGGACTGATGATTCCAAGCTTCAGACCGTTCTTGAGGACGATCAGCGTAGCGCGTCCCACTTCGCTACCGGTGCCGGCGGTTGTGGGAATAGCGATGAGCGGCGCCACCCTCGATGTGATCTTTCCGACGCCCCCCTTGATCGCGGCATACTGCTCCAGCGGTCCCTCATGGGTCGCGCCCAGGACAACGCCTTTAGCGAGATCGATGGAGGAGCCGCCGCCGATGGCGATCACTCCATCACACTTTTCATTACGGTACTGAATGATTGCATTCTCTACCGCTTGCTCGGTCGGATTTTCAGGAGTGTCAAGGAATCGATGTGTGCTGACACCCCTGGGGAGATCCTGCAACGCCTGCTCAAGAACCCCGGCCTTTTCGAGCCCACGGTCGGAGACGATCAGAGGTTCTTGAATGCCAAGCCGCGTGCGAACGGCATCGAGGAGCTTCACGCTTCCGAAGCCAAACTCCGTTGTTGTTAAATAGCTGATCGTTGCCATTGTCGAATCCCCCCAGATTGATGTCACTTCGTTGAAGCCCTGGACTGCACCTGCTGTGCAAGGTGAAAGCGATCACTAAAGCCCCGAGACCCTCTGCAACAGCATTCAGCGTCCCGCAGCCTTGGCCGATGCTTTTCCCGTCTCCTGCACACGATGACAACACGCGTATGCGATGACCCCGCCGACCAATACACTAACCCCGAGGAATACCAGACCATAGATGAAGTTGCCTGTTGCATCTCGAATCCACCCAACCGTAAACGGGCCGGCGAATCCGCCGAGGTTCCCGATCGAGTTGATCAGAGCAATGCCGCCCGCCGCCGCAGTTCCCGTCAAGAATATAGGAGGAACAGTCCAAAATACCGGCATCGCCGCATAAAGTCCAATACTCGACAGCGAGAGCAGCGTGATCGTCAACACCGGGTTTGTACTGAATAGCGCGCTTCCAAGCAATCCGAAAGAGCCCAACAGGAATGCAACTGTCAAATGCCATTTGCGTTCGAGTTTCTTATCGGAACTGTTCCCCCAGACCAACATGCCGATACCGGCGGCGGCGAAGGGAATGGCGGCGATCAGACCGATTTGAAGAGTAGTGAGGTTGCCAAACCTTTTAATAATTTGCGGCAACCACATATTCACGCCATAGATGCCGATTTGCAGCGTGAAGTAAACCAAACCCAACACGAGAACCCGTGGGTTCAGTAATGCCTGGCCAAGAGTGAACTTGTGAACTGATTCAACGCTCGCACGCTCGTGGTCAAGTTGCGCCTGCAACCATTGGCGTTCATTCGGCTCCAGCCAACCCGCTTTCGCCGGGGTGTCCGTGAGGTAGTAGAAGGTGATAAACCCCAGCACTATGGATGGAATGCCTTCAAAAATAAACAGCCATTTCCAACCTGCTATCCCGAAGACCCCGTTCATGTTGAGGATCAATCCGGAAACCGGCGCCCCGATGAGGAGGGAAACCGGGATGGCAAACATAAACCTCGACACAATGGCGGCTCGGTAGCGCGCAGGAAACCAGTAGGTGAGGTAGAGAATGATCCCCGGGAAGAACCCCGCCTCGGCTGCGCCCAACAGGAAGCGAACAATGATGAAGCTGGTCTTTCCCTGAACCAGGCACATCGCGGCCGACAGCAGGCCCCAACTGATCATGATTCGCGCAATCCAAAAACGCGCGCCGTACTTCTGAAGAGCAAGATTGCTTGGTACTTCAAACAAGAAGTAGCCCAAAAAGAAAATGCCCGCACCGGCTCCGAAGACGGTCGCGGTAAAGCCGAGATCTTTGTTCATCGTCAAGGCTGCGAACCCGACGTTAACCCGGTCCAGATAACATACAAAATAGGTCACGATTAGGAATGGGATCAGCCGCCAAGTGACTTTCTTAATGACGACCTTTTCCAGCATTTGTTCATTCATTGTCCAGTCTCCCTGCCCACACCAATTCATGTAATACAGGTTCCCTTATTGGCTTTCAGGCGCTCACATATTACTGTGCACGGATAAATTTGCAAGCCAAAGCTGCATTCACATCTTCGGACTGGCGGGTGCCCCAGGTTCCGCGCCGCCTGACTCGCAGTGCCGCCTGTAGCCAAAGGCTCCTTTGGCTGTTCGGCGCTAACCCGGGGTAGTTGTCCTACCCAAAAAGCAACTAGTCGTCCCAGCCCACGGACAAGCCAGAGTGTCTGCTTGCCATGGGTTCGCATCTGACAACCAGAACAAAGCTGAATTGCATCTGTTCATCGGTTACAAAGAATCTTCTGCGGCCTGCCGGGCCAAGGCTGACGCCCCTGACATTGCATGATCGGCAGCAATTTTTTAGTCGCGTTCGAGCGCAGCCCAAAAATACCTTGCATGCTTCACGGCAATCGCCATCATGGGGCAACGATGAACCACTCACCACAACCACACACCGAATCGAGAAGGAGCTCGAACATGAAACGCATCACCGTTGTAGCGGCGCTCTTGCTGTTGGTCGCCTGCAGTAGTTACACCGCACTCGCGCAGACGTATACCTACACGACGAACTACGGTTCCGGCGACGTATCCGGCTTTTCTCTTGATCCGAGTTCGGGCGCGCTGACCCCCGTCGCCGGGTCGCCGTTCGCGTCTGGCGCGACTCCGCAAGGAAACCTGGGCGGCATCGTAACCGATCCGCGGTGCAAGCACGTCTACGCCGGCAACTGGGGAGGTACGGTCTCGGGTTATTCCATCGACCCGACCACCGGAAATCTGACACCCGTACCCGGTTCACCGTTTGCGGCGGGTACCCAATCGGCGTGGGTGGCAATCGACCCGACCTCAACGTATCTGTACGCGATAAATTATGGTGATTCGACGATATCGGCGTATACCATCGCGGGGAAGGGTGTCCTATCGCCAATCACGGGCTCGCCGTTTGCGCTGGACGGGGTCAACCCAGATTTTGCTGTCATCGATGCCTCGGGAAAGTTCTTGTACGTTGCGAATCAGTCCTCGAATGATGTATCGGCCTTAACGATCAGCTCTACCGGGGCGCTTACGGCGGTTTCGGGTTCGCCATTCGCGGTCGGCTCAAGCCCCCGCGGCCTGACAATCGATCCCAGCAACACCCATTTGTATGTTTCGAACACCGTGTCGGGCGACGTGTCTGTTTTCAATATCAATGCCGCCACCGGCGCGCTGACCGAGCTAAGCGATTCGCCGTTTGCGGTCAGGTTCAATATCTATCAGTTGGCCATCCACCCCACGGGCCGTTTCGGCTGGATTGGCAATGATGATGGCGGCCTGGATGGAGTCGCGATCGCGTCGAACGGCGCACTTTCCACCACTTCGGGATCTCCCTTCTCGAGCATTACGCAGGACCCCGCGGTCGCGATTGATCCAAGCGGCCAGTGGCTATACGCAGACCAGCAGTCCGCAGCTGTGCTCACGCAGTACCGAATTGACGCGACCACGGGTAGCGCTACACCGATGCAGTCGTTCGCCACGGGCTCGCTCCCCGCGTACACGGCAATTTGCAGCCTTTCGAAGGCGCTCGTGTCGATCAGCGTGACCCCTGTGAACCCGTCAATTGCGACTGATGCGACCCAGCAGTTCAGAGCCAAAGGCACGTATAGCGATGGGAGCATCAAGACCATCACCACCAGCGTGACTTGGAGCTCGTCCAATACTTCGGCGGCGACGATAACCAGCGGGGGCTTGGCCACGGGCGTGGCGCCGGGAAGCTCGAATATCACGGCATCCGTCGGAGGTATCTCTGGCGGCACAACATTGACCGTGAACGCCGCACTGGTGTCCATCGCGATTTCATCTCCCACTTCATCGATCACAGTGGGGCAAAGTACGCAGTTCACGGCACTGGGAACCTACAGCGATGGCAGTACCAATGACATTACCGCCGGCGTGACATGGGTCTCGCCAAAGCCGACTGTCGCCACAATCTCTGCAGGCGGTCTGGCAACCGGGGCTGGGATAGGTAGTACGAACATAAAAGCGAAGTCGAGCGGAATCACCAGCAATGCGTTTAAGTTGACGGTGACCCAGTAGAACTGAACTCGCCGGTTTGCCAGATCCTCAATGTGGGGCGGGAAGATGAACCTGTCCTTACATGTCAGCCGGGTGTCCCAGATTCGCCTACCTTCGGCTAATCTGGGGTAGTTTCTTCCTAATTACTACGCTCGACGGTGGGCCATATTTGCCCGCTGTTGGCAAATGTGGGATCGTTCATGTTCGGTCGCGCGTCCCGGAAGTACCTAGCCTCCCCCGGAGTGTCATGTTGAGCGTAGCGAAACATCCCATGAAAACTGCCCCAACCAGAACCGCTCTGAGTCTGTCTCAGCTCCGGGCCGTGCTGGGATCCTTCGCTGCGCTTGATTCATAACAGGATGACACGAGAACGGGTTCTTCAGCAGCCTGTCGCGGCTCGAAGAGGCCCGGACTTTCCGGCGTATATAATCAAAGTTTATCTAGGCAAAGGGGAACCCATCTTGTCTCACACTCATGAGCACGGACCTGCTCCGCAGGCGCCAACACCGCAAGCTATTCCAGGCGTTCAATCGATTATCGCTGTCGGCTCCGGCAAGGGCGGCGTGGGAAAGACCACGCTGGCGGTGAATCTCGCCATCGCGCTGGCGCGCATGGGGCATAAGGTCGGCCTGCTCGATGCCGACGTTTACGGGCCCAACGTCCCACTCATGTTCGGCACCAACGAGGCGCCGCAGATTGCCGCAAGGCGATCGCATCGTTCCTATCGAGCGTTATGGCGTCCGAGTGATCTCGGTCGGATTCCTGAACCCTGGAGACAAGCCTCTGGTTTGGCGCGGACCCATGCTGCACTCCATCATTCGCCAATTCCTCGGACAGGTCGAGTGGGGAGAACTGGATTACCTGGTGGTCGATCTGCCTCCGGGCACCGGCGACGTGGCGATTTCGCTCATCCAGACCGTGCCGCTCAGCGGAGCCATCGTGGTGACTACGCCGAGCGATGTTGCCCTGCAGGACGCGCGCAAGGCGATTGAGATGCTCCACACCATGAAGGTTGACATCATCGGCATGGTCGAGAACATGAGCTACTTCCAGTGCCCGCACTGCCACAAGGAGATCGACATTTTCTCCAAGGGCGGCGGAGAGCGAACGGCTCAGCAATTTGGCTTGCCGTTCCTTGGCCGCATAGAGCTTGATCCGCAAATTCGCGCGGGAGGCGACAGCGGGCATCCGGTGACGCTCGAGGGAGACCAGTCCGAGCACGCGCGCTCGATGTTTGCTTTCGCCCGAAACGTGCTCGAGCGCGTCAATGAACTGAACTCCACCCAGGGCGGAAACATCATCGAGGTCCAGTAACCGTCGGTAGTGGGGCATTTTGAATTTTCCATAAGAACCGGTGCCGGGTGCCCCAGGTTCGCCCGTGTCGGGGTCCCCAACGAGGCTCGGCTCGTTGGGGTGACTGGGGCTAACCTGGGGTTGTTGATTTCCAATGGGACAAGATGGCCCATTCAGAGGGCGTAAGATTGCCGCCGGCCGGGTGCTGCGCATTATCGGACATAGCTGCTGCGAATTTACCTGAAAAACTCGCGCAAAAACGTGCTCAAACACAACCGGCACTTCAGCCCGGCGCGGCACATTCCTATGGCTCTAAGCGAAAGATAACACGTAGCTTAGTATCCCACTGATGGATTGACTGTCACTCTTTGGCTGCGAGTGCCAATAACGGTGGTAAAATAAGAGTTCCAAGACAGTTCCTCAGTCCCTCGCCGGGATGGCAGCGATGCGGTTTGCTTGGAATCCGGCGCGTAAATGGCTGCATCTAAAGAGGATGTCTGGAGTCTTAGCATGGCCGACTCTCCTCAAATCGGAAAGCGCGAGCAGGAAATTCTGACCGCCATCGTCGAGACTTACATCTCGACCGGTGAGCCGGTTGGTTCCCGCACTATCGCCCGCCGCAACCTGGAAGGTCTAAGTGCGGCCAGTATCCGCAATGTAATGGCGGACTTGGCGGAGGCTGGGCTGCTCGAGCAGCCGCACACTTCCTCTGGGCGTGTCCCGAGTGTTCACGGATACCGCTACTACGTGGAGACGCTGTCGGGCGCTGCGCGCATCTCGCCCGAGGATGAGCAAACCATGCAGAAATTCTTCCACGGCGTAAATGACGTGCAGGAATTTATGGAGAGAACCACGCATGTGCTCTCGCTGGTTTCGCGCGGAGTCGGTGTCGCGGTCACCAGCGGAGGCCCGAAGAACGCGCTGGAGCACGTCCACTTCCAGAGACTGGCGGACCAGAAGGTTCTCGCCGTAGTCGTGATGCGCGGCGGCTTGGTGCGTGATCGCATGTTGCGAGTGGGACGGGTGCTTTCCCAGGCTGATCTCGATATGGCTTCCCGCTACATCAACGAAAATTTTCGCGGATGGACGCTGGATTCCTTGCGCGCGGAACTGGAGCGGCGCATTGAAAAGGAGCGCAGCGAGTACGACCAGCTGATGAGCTCGATCGAGCAGTTGTACAAGAATGGCGCGTTGGCCGGCGATCACGGGGGAGAAGCGGTCTTCGTCGAGGGCACGGCGAACCTCATTTCTCGCGATAATGATTCGGAGAGGCTGCGGCAGTTGCTGCATGCGTTGGAAGAAAAGCAGCGCGTCTGTGAACTTCTCGCCGCCTATCTCGACGCGCGGCAGGAAGCTGTGCGCGTCGTGATTGGGTTGGAGCAGGAGATGCCCGACCTGAAGAACTTTGTGCTGATCGGAGCTCCGGCGCGCTCCGGAGACGAGATGCTTGGGCGACTGGCCGTGATTGGCCCCACCCGCATGGACTATCAGCACACCATCACCGCAGTTTCCTACATTGCGACTCTATTTGACAGATTACTCAACGAAACTGAATAGGCATCATGACCAAAGGCAATGGAAAGATCAGGCAGAAGGGAATCGATCAACTGGACCCGGAGCGTGAACTACCTGAAAGTGACGAGTCGTCCAGCGAACAGCAGGACACTCAGGAGGGCCAGGCGCAAGCGCCTGTGGCCCCAACCAACGAGTTCGAAGCTCAGATCGAGAAGTTGCGCGCCGAATGCGGTGCTTATCTCGATCGACTCGCTCGCCTGCAGGCCGAGTTCGACAATTTCCGCAAGCGCGCCACGCGGGAGCAGCAGGAGTATCGCGAGTACGCTCTGGCCGATGCGCTGAAGCTGTTGCTGCCGATTCTCGACAGCCTCGACCGCGCGCTCAAAACCGGAGCGGCCGGCGCCGAGGACTTCCGATCTGGCATCGACTTAATCGACCGGCAGTTCCATGACGTGCTTGCCAAACTCGGCGTGGAACCGGTCCTCGCCAAGGGCGTCGCATTCGATCCCAACATTCATCAGGCGGTTCAAATGATCCCGACCACCGAGGTTCCAGAAAACCACATAGTTGAGGAGTTGCTCCGCGGATACAAGCTGCGTGATCGACTTCTGCGCCCGGCGATGGTGTTGGTGGCGCAGAAACCCGGAAAATAAATTCAGCAAGACCCCACGAGGAAGAAGACCCTGGCTACTCAGACTAAACGCGATTACTACGAAGTTCTTGAAATCTCCCGCACCGCCGAGGATCAGGAGATCAAGAGCGCCTACCGCAAGATGGCGCTGCAACATCACCCGGACCGCAATCCGGGGAATCCCGCGTCCGAAGAGAAGTTCAAGGAGTGCAGCGAAGCCTACGCAATCCTGAGCGATCCCCAGAAGCGCGCCAACTACGACCGTTTTGGCCATGCAGGCGTCAACGGCATGGGCGGGGGCTTTGGTGGCGGCTTTGACGCGGGCACAATCGATTTCGCCGAGATTTTCGGCGACCTGTTTGGCTTCGGCGACGCTTTCGGCGGAGGCGGCCGGCGTCGCTCACGCGCGCAACGCGGCGGTGACCTGCGCGAAGATATCACCATCGAGTTCGTGGAAGCGGTCTTTGGCTGCGAAAGAGAAGTTACTTTTCGCCGGCGCGAGCTCTGCGACGACTGCCGGGGCAAAGGCACCACGGCAGGCAAAGCACCGGTACAATGCCGGCAATGCGGAGGCCGCGGCCAGATACGCTTCCAGAATGGCTTCCTGACCATGGCGCGGACGTGTCCGGCGTGCCAGGGCATGGGAACGGTGATTCAGGACCCCTGCAAGCGTTGCAAAGGCGAGGGTGTCGTTATCCAGCAGCACGCGCTGAAGGTTGAGGTTCCCGCCGGCGTTGAAGAGGGGACGCGCATGCTCTTCACGGGCGCTGGCGATGCGGGCATCCACGGCGGACCGAGCGGCGACGTCTACGTTGTGCTGCACGTCAAGGAGCACGCGGTTTTCGAGCGCGAGGGCAAAGACCTTTTTTGCGCCGTTCCCATCTCGTTTGCGCAAGCGTCGCTCGGGGCGGAAATCAAGATCCCCACACTCGAGGGCGAGGCGACGATC
This sequence comes from uncultured Acidobacteriota bacterium, assembly GCA_963819175.1. Taxonomy (GTDB): domain Bacteria; phylum Acidobacteriota; class Terriglobia; order Terriglobales; family Acidobacteriaceae; genus CAWBRT01. The sequence continues at coordinate 307,035 of CAWFVJ010000013.1, read as the reverse complement.
AAAATTGCCGAGGGAACGCAGACAGGTACTTCCTTCCGGCTGCGGCACAAGGGTGTCCCTGTGCTCAACGGCAGCGGCCGTGGCGATCTTTACGTCGAGGTCAAGGTCCATACTCCCGCCAAGCTGACCAAGCGCCAGCGTGAAGTGTTGCAGGAACTGGAGACGATCTCCGGCGTGGAGAACAAGATCGAGAAGCGCTCGCTGTTCAGCAAAGTGAAAGACATGTTCGCCTAGTTAGAGCAACCCAGAAAAGCTATATCTCAAGAATCTTTCGGCTTGGTGCCCCACGTTTGCCTGCTTTTGGCTAACGTGGGGTAGTTCGATTGGAGTCCAAGTCCCACATCTGCTAACTGCGGCAGATGTGGGGCACCGTCCAAAATCCCCCAAACAACCTAAAGACAACGCCAGGTCGCCGCCGGGGCCTCCGGCTGGTATTGTTGAACGCATGACGCGACGCCGCTGGATCGCCGATGAGGTCAGGGACAACCGCGCATATCTTTTTGGTGCCCATGCAGGACATCTTTCGCGGGTGCTGCGCGCGCGGGTGGGGCAGGAGTTTGAGATTTCCGCGGGCGATCAACTCCGCCGCGGGCGGGTGCTCTCGGTGGCCGATGATCGCGTCGAGTTCGAACTCGGCGAGATTGTCGAGGCGCCTGCAGCGCCGCAGATCGCGGTGTTACTCTCCGTGATCAAGTTCGACCGCATGGAATGGGCGATTGAGAAGCTCACTGAGTTGGGCGTTGCCAGCATTGTTCCGCTAGTGGCGCGCCGGACAGATGCGCGTCTCGCCGCCGCTGCCGGCAAGCGGGTTGAGCGCTGGCGACGAATTGCCCTGGAGGCATCGGAGCAGTCCCGCCGTGCGCGGCCTCCAGAGATCGCCGCTCCGTCCGTATTGAAAGACGTGTTGACGTTGGAGAGCGATTGCAAACTACTGCTTAACGAGAACGAAGCGCATGCCTCGGTTGGCGAGCTGCTTGATCCGGGCTGCGCAAAGAACTCGCTGGCACTGGCCGTTGGACCGGAGGGCGGCTGGACGGAGGATGAGGTGAAGATGCTCGAAGGTGCCGGGTGGAGATCGGTCTCGCTGGGAGAAACCATTCTGCGGACTGAGACCGCAGCCATTGTCGGGGTGGCAGCCGTGCTCGCTCTGGCAGACCGCTGAAGGTCCTGAATCGCGCCCAAAAAACTAAGGGGGACGCTTTCGCGTCCCCCTTCATAACGCGGAAGGCCAACTACTTCTTCTTCGCGGTCTTCTTTGCCGGTTTCTTTGCAGCCTTCTTTGCAGCCTTTTTCGTTGCCATTGCTATTCTCCCTTTCGATCAATGATCGAGTATTAATTGCAACGTTTCATCGTTGCAATTTTCTAGTTGTATAAGTTGATTCGGTAAGTCATGTCAAGCAAAAAACGCAGGGGCGGAAGCGAACTCCTCAATGGAGCGACCCCGCAGCGAGAAGAATTTTGCGCGAACGACTCCTCGCACGCGAGCGAAGGAGATGGAAAAACGCCTTCGGAGGATATCACAGCCGCTGAAGCCGATATCGTTTTTACCCTGTGTTTATGCGGTCTAGAGCGATTGCGATGTTTTCAAATGCCGGCCTCGATGCAAAATCTGTTGCGAGTTGCAGGCGCGGAGACGAGGTGAACGAAACTGAATTTGAGGCCCGCGCCGAAGAGAAGCTCACTTCAAAAAAAAACGAAGCGCCAGCCCCATGATGCCGTCATGGAAGGCATGAGCGATCATTCCCGGACGAAGGCTTCGGCGAAAATATGCGAGCAAACCGAACAGCATTCCGAAAATTCCCACCAGCATCATTCGGCCCGCACCTTCGTATCCGTGCGCGCAGCCGAAGATCAACCCGGATACGATGATTCCGGCCCAGACGTTCCTGGTCAGCGCAGCCAACTGGCGCTGCAGATAGCCGCGGAAGATGACTTCTTCGCAGATTCCAGCCGTCATGCTGAGCAACATCCAAAGCGCGACCTCACGCGTGCTGTGGGGCACGAGGTACCCAAACTGCCTGCGCACATCGTCGAGTCGATTGCCTCCCGAAAGATGCAGCAGGTGTGCCGCGAGCCCCAGCACGACCATTGCCCCAACCCAGAAGCCGGCCGCCGTCAAGAGATCGATCAGCAGGTCTTCGATCTCGCGCCATCGTCCGCCCACGAGCTCCCGCAGCCCGGTTCCCGATTTGCGCGCGCCCCAAACGCAAAAAGCGAATAGCAGCCACTCCCAGGTCAGGGTCAGGAGATATTGCAAAATCCGGGTGCGTGAGGTGGTGACCAGATGCTGCCTGTGGATGCCGCCGACCGACATAAGCAGAATTGCGATGACGAGCACGGCTGTGTGCCAGAGTGGCGCTATACGTTGCGGGACACCGGACGGACCGACCGCAGCCTCCGCCGGGTTTCCTGAAATCGGGGTCCCCGGCGAACTCGGCTCGCTGGGGTGATTGGGTTCGCTCATCGCAGCGCAATCTTATCAGGCGAACCCGCACCGGGCATTTCTCCGCCCGTTTGACTCGGAGGCATGCCGTGGATCTGCTGCATCATCGGGCCACTTTGCGCGCAGAGGTATGGCTGACCCTTTGCTTGCGAGCCCGGAGGCGGCGCGGGTTTCCCGGATCGTCACAAGTGAACGTGACCCGTGGCACAGGGCGGGAGTAAAGGACGTGATAGGGATAATCGTTCTCTCTTTCGCATCCTTATGCTCTTCAAAACCCTTTCTGCCGCGGTTTTTGGCATCGACGCCAACCTGATCGATGTCGAAGTCGATGTTTCTGGCGTGAAGCTCGGAGAAGATCACTTCACGACCGTCGGTCTGCCCGATGCCGCCGTGCGTGAGAGCCGCGAGCGGATTCGCGCGGCGCTGAAGAACTCCGGCTACGACGTTCCGCCGACGCATATCACGGTCAACCTCGCTCCGGCGGACTTGAAGAAAGAGGGATCGGGCTTCGATCTGCCCATGGCCCTTGGCATCCTGGGGGCGTATGGCGCGTTGAACAAGCGCGAGCTGAACGATTACGTGATGGTCGGCGAGTTGTCGCTTGACGGCGGCCTGCGCGGCGTCCGAGGCACGCTTCCCATCGCCGTAGCGGCACGCAACAAGAAGATCGCGAACCTGCTGGTGCCCGCAATCAACGCTCGCGAGGCGGCGGTGGTGGAGGGCGTGAACGTTTATCCCGTGACCTCGTTGATGGAAGTGGTGCAGCTCATCAACACCGGAAACGGTGTGGCTCCGCTGAAGATCGCGGCGTCCGAGTTGCTTGGCCAAGGCGAGCACATGGGCGTCGACTTCAAAGACGTACGCGGGCAGCACACCGCTAAGCGTGCCATGGAGGTCGCATGCGCGGGCGGACACAACATCCTGATGATCGGTCCTCCCGGCGGCGGCAAGACCATGCTCGCCAAACGCATGCCAACCATCATGCCTCCGCTGACCTTCGAAGAGGCTCTGGAGACGACCAAGATTCACAGCGTCGCGGGCGTGCTCGATCCGGGCGCGGGTCTGGTGTGCGTGCGTCCGTTCCGTTCGCCGCACCACACCATCAGCGATGCCGGACTGATCGGTGGAGGTATGATTCCGCGTCCCGGCGAGGTCTCTCTCGCGCACAACGGCGTGCTGTTCCTCGACGAGCTGCCCGAATTTCCGCGCAACGTGCTGGAAGTGATGCGGCAACCCCTGGAAGACGGTACGGTTTCCATCGCGCGCGCCGCCATGTCGCTGACGTTTCCGGCGCGATTCATGCTGGCGGCTGCCATGAATCCCTGTCCTTGCGGCTTCTTCAATGACCGCACGCGCGAATGCCACTGCACTCCGCCGATGATCCAGCGCTACATGTCGAAGATATCCGGCCCGCTGCTCGACCGCATCGACATCCATATCGATGTGCCCGCCGTGAACTATAAAGAACTGCGCGGGGGAGCTACACCCGAGGATTCGGCCAGCATTCGAGCGCGCGTGTTGCGGGCGCGCGAGACGCAACTGGCCCGGTTCAAGGCCGGAGGGGAAAAAATCTATTCCAACGCGCAGATGGGGTCGCGCCACATTCGCCGGTTCTGCGAGCTGAGTGCCGAGTGTGAGCGGCTGCTGGAGCGCGCCATGTCCCAGCAGGGCTTGAGCGCCCGCGCTCACGACCGTATCTTGAAGGTGTCGCGGACGATTGCAGACCTGGAGAACGTAGGCCAGATCGAGGTCAAGCATATCGCCGAAGCTATCCAATACCGCAGCCTCGACCGGAGTTACTGGGCCTGACCGTCAGACAAATCGCAGCGACGAAGCCACGGAATGCGGCAAAAATACCACAGATTCCGGTAGTAAGGAATTATCCACAGCCAAATGAGGCCTCGGATTCCGAATGGCGTATTTTCCGCTTTTTCAAATGTTTAGACTGAGCGCCGAAAAATCTTGACCGAAGCGCTCTCCAGTGTTTATCTTAAGTTTGTGGCCTGAAAATGGCTGGTTTGCCCGTGTGGACTGTGGTTTATGGGTCTCCCGTTGGGCAGTCGGTGCGTCCGGCCGAGTAGAATTCTCGGTTCTCCAGCAAAACTATAAGCGCACAAAGGGGTTCAAAGATTTGGGGAGCCCCTGTGTATTCGTAACAGTCAGGTCTTGCCAAAGGTGTTTGGGCCGTCGAAGGAAGCGGAGCACAACGAAAAGAGCGACTCCGGTTCGGGACGATGCATCTAACTTCGTACGGTTTGGAATTCCAGGCTCCCGGTATCGAGACCCCCGTTCAAAATCAAAAAAGCGCACGCCGTAAAGGCCCCTATTCGGTAGTCAGCGCACTATGGAGCAACTTATGCGTTCAGATAAAGTTTTTGAGGCTTTACATACATTGCAGAATCGTTATATGCTCTGCCAGCTTGCTTCTAAAGCTACCCGCAAGTTTCACAAGCCGAGCACCAGAATCCAGGACACTACCAATGAGGTATTAAACCGGATTGCGGGCTCGGAGCGGGATGACATTTTAGCCGAACCGAAAAATGTGAGCGAAGCGCAGCGTCGCGCTGCCTGAGGCGGTTTTGTGGGCTGAAGCTTGGTCCAATCATGCCGTTCGGGCCTGGATTGGACCAGCAGAGCCTGCTCTTCGCCGCGCGCCATCCGTGCGTTGCGCAAATTCTTCCGACCTTCCTGTTATTCATTCCCGTAGGTGAACATGACCATCGCTGAACTAAAAGAAAAAAACATAACTGAGCTGACCCGCATTGCTCGAACGCTTGAGCTGCCGGGCGCGAGTGGACTGCGCAAGCAGGATCTGATTTTTAAGATTCTGCAAGCCCAAAGCGAAAAAGAGGGGCACATATTCGCCGAGGGTGTGCTTGAGATCCTGCCCGACGGCTACGGCTTCCTTCGCTCTCCCGACTACAATTACCTTCCCGGTCCGGATGACATCTATGTCTCGCCGTCGCAGATCCGCAAATTCGATTTGAAGACCGGCGACACGATTAGCGGCAACGTGCGTCCGCCGCACGAGGGAGAAAAATACTTCGCGCTCGTCAAGATCGAAGCCGTCAACTTCGAGTCGCCGGAAGAGGCGCGCAACAAGATCCTGTTCGACAATCTCACGCCGCTGTATCCGGAAGAGCGCATCAAGCTGGAAACGGTGAAGGAGAACATCAGCTCGCGTGTGATGGACCTGCTGACTCCGATCGGCAAGGGACAGCGCGGACTGATCGTGGCTCCGCCGCGCACCGGCAAAACCATGCTGTTGCAGAACCTGGCGAACTCGGTCACCACCAATCATCCCGAGGTTGTGCTGATCGTGCTGCTGATCGATGAGCGGCCTGAGGAAGTCACCGACATGCAACGGTCGGTCAAGGGCGAGGTCATCAGCTCCACCTTCGACGAGCCGGCGGCCCGGCACGTGCAGGTTGCCGAGATGGTGATCGAAAAGGCCAAGCGCCTGGTGGAGCACAAGCGCGACGTGGTGATCCTGCTGGACTCGATCACCCGCCTGGCGAGGGCTTACAACACCATCGTTCCGCCATCGGGCAAAGTGCTCTCCGGCGGCGTCGATTCCAACGCCCTGCAGCGTCCCAAGCGCTTCTTCGGCGCGGCCCGCAACATCGAGGAAGGCGGCTCGCTGACGATCATTGCCACGGCGCTGATCGATACCGGCTCCCGTATGGACGATGTGATCTTTGAAGAGTTCAAGGGAACCGGCAACATGGAAATCATCCTCGACCGCAAACTGGTCGACAAGCGCGTCTTCCCGGCCATCGATATCCAACGCTCGGGCACGCGCAAGGAAGAGCTGCTGATCCCCAAGGAAGACCTGGCGCGCATCTGGGTGCTGCGCAAGGTGCTCAACCCGCTGTCTCCGGTGGAGGCCATGGAACTGCTGATCGACAAACTCAGCAAAACCCGGGCAAACGGCGACTTCCTCTCGAACATGAGTTCGTTGTAGTTTCGGCGAGCAACAACCCATTCGGCAAAACAAGCCCGGCGCGAGCCGGGCTTGTCTTGCGTCGATCGAAAGGGTCCCAAGCGATTGAAGTTTGGAACTGCCCCACATTTGCCAACGAAAGGCAAATATGGGCCACCTGTCAAGGAAGACCTGGCGCGCATCTGGGTGCTGCGCAAGGGCTGGTGGCCCAGAGTTGGCGCTGTTCCAACTCTGGGGTTGAATGGTGGTTGTGGGCTTCGGTGTGAGCCCCACATTCAGAACCCGAGAGGCTCCGAGTGATTGAAGTTTGGAACTGCCCCACATTTGCCAACGGAAGGCAAATATGGGCCACCCGCGACATTCTCTACGTAATCCGGGGAAGCGGGAAAATGTGGATTGATGGGGTCGGAGATCTTCCCCTGGCGACAGGCACATTCCTGCGTATTCCCAAGGGCATATGGCATCAGCCGCACGACATCGAGGATGAGTTGATAATTCACGATGTCTGGTATCCGCACGTTGAGTGATCGGCGTGCCCATCACTAAAGCTTTTACGAGGAACGCGGCTTGGCGTTCTCATCGGCACATGCGGGGCATTAAAGGAAGGCCAGACCTCCGGTGACTTATGCATTGCCGCAGCCAAGGCTCTGCTGGAAGGACTGAACTGGGCACCGGACACCATCGACGGCGTATTCATGGTCACGCAGACTCCGGATCACTTTCTTCCAGCAACCGCGTGCGTGGCGCACGAGAACCTGGGACTCAGTGACCGGTGCATGGCCTTCGACGTGGGTATGGGTTGTTCTGGATACGTGTATGGCATGTGGCTCGCCGCGCAGGCGATTTCCGGAGGCTCGTGTCGTCGTGTTCTCCTGTTAGCGGGCGATACGATCAGCCGGGTACTCTCTCCCGATGACAAATCCGTTGCCATGCTCTTTGGCGATGCCGGGACGGCCAGTGCATTGGAGTTCGACGCCGCTGCGGCGCCCATGTCCTTTGTTCTGGGGACGGATGGTTCGGGGTACCAGAACCTGATTATTCCCGCTGGCGCCTACCGCATGCCGCCGACGCCTGAAGGCTTTCCGCGGCGCCTCGATGAGGACGGCAATGTTCGCTCCCTGATGGACCTGAAGATGGACGGATTGGAAATTTTCAATTTCACTCTCAAACGAGTCCCTCGGCTCTTGCACGATGTTCTTGAATTGCACGGGTGGACTGGGGACCAAGTCGACGCATTTCTTTTCCATCAAGCGAATGGATTCATGCTTGAGGCGTTAGCAAAGAAAGCGAAGATTCCCCTGGAACGTGTTCCTATCAATATCGGCAAGTACGGGAATACATCTCTTTGCTCGATCCCTCTTCTAATGGCCGACGATTTGAGCGCTCGTTTGACACAGACGGCCGGCACGCGTCTGCTGATGGCCGCCTTCGGCGTTGGCTACTCATGGGCAGCTTTAGCCGGCGCCTTTTCAACCCTTAAGATAGCGCGCGTAATCTCTATTCCACAGGAGGGAGCATGTACAATCCGCTCGACCTCACCGGCAAATTGATCCTCGTTACCGGGGCATCATCGGGTATCGGCAGAGCAACTGCGATTGTACTTAGCCGATTAGGCGCGTCAGTGATCCTGTGCGGACGGCGCGAGGCGGAACTGCGTGCTACGGCGGGCATGGTGGATTCCGGAGCAAAAGTTTACGTTGAGCCATTCGATCTGACCGATACCGATGCGATCCCCTCCTGGATGCAGCGGCTCTGCGCGAATCACGGCTCAAGTTTGCAGGGCATAGTACACGCGGCCGGTGTCGATGCGACCTATCCTCTTCGTGTATTGAACCGGAAGAAACTGGACGATGCCATGAGCATTAACGTTTATGCCGCCTTCGGTCTTTTGCGTGGTGTTTCGATGAAGGCGATTGGCGGTGAAAATGGTTGCTCCGTGGTTTTTATCTCTTCTGTCTCAGGGTTGGTCGGAGTATCCGGGAAGACCACCTATGGCGGGTCTAAGGCCGCTTTGCACGTAATCGCAAAGTCCGCCGCTTTGGAACTGGCCTCGAAGCAGATACGCGTGAACTGCATTGCGCCCGCCTGGGTTGATACGCCAATGCTTAAGAAGGCATTAGGGGAAATGCCGGACGGACTGCCTGACCTGCAAAATCGGCAGGTGCTCGGGCTCATCGCTCCCGATGAGGTTGGGACTGCCGCAGCCTATTTGCTTTCGGATTCGGCTCGGCATGTGACCGGCACAACGCTGGTTCTGGACGGAGGCTACACATGCTGACGCCCTGATTATCATCACAGGCGTGGAAGATCTTTCAGGAAAAGTCTTGTGGGCGTGCCCAGAGCTATCTTATTTCATAGAGCGCCAAAACATATTAGTGCGCAGGTGAAACGTTTTTTTATAACAAGCCGTTGTGGAGGTGTCCAATGATGTCGCAGGAACTGATTACTCTCTTTGCCGAAGCTCTTGAGGTTGAGCCGTCCACCCTGGATATGAACTCCAAAATAGCCGACGTCGCTGAATGGAACTCGCTTGCATGGCTGACCACTATGTCGCTGTTGGATGAGCGCTTCAGCGTGCAGTTGACAGCAAAAGAGATTCGGGGCTTCGTAACCGTTCAAGATGTTGTAGACAACCTGCTTTTGAAAGCGAGTTCAGCGGCGGCGCACTGAGCGCATATCACGAATGCATATCAACCCGAGTGACGAAGAATCTTGTCCTACGCGTTTCCGCGGACCGCTGCTATGAAGACAGTCTGTCGCGGCGTCCATGCCTCTGAATATGAGGAATACTTGAGATTTGCGCGAATAGCGTGGGGCAGTGGCTCCGCGCAAGCCTCGCGGAAGCGCCTGGAGTGGCTCTATGGCGGCAACCCTTATTCCCGGGGGTCTGTGCTCGATCTGCTCGCCTTGTTCGACGGCGATCGGATCGTTGGGTGCCATCACTATATGCAATTGCCGTGGATGGTAGGGGAGGAGAGAATCGTATTTCCGACCTTTTTCGACATTTTTGTTCTTCCCGAATATCGTTCTCGCGGTGGTTTCGAGCTGATAACGACGCCGTATGAGGGATTGCACGCTTCTTTGTGTTTTGGGTTGTCTGATCAGTCCGAGAAAATCCTTTCGATTTTACACAAGGCCTCTGCGGCATGGCGGACGCAGCAAGTCCGCTCCTTCTGGATGGAGAAGATATATCCAAGCGTACGCGGCATTTCGAATCTGATGCTGTCCAAGATAGGGATTACCCCGAAGGTGCTTCTTCAGGAGCGCGAGCGAGCCTACCAGAAGGATGGGCTTTGCGTGCAGGCCACCACAGACCCTTCCCCGGCGCAAATCGAAGCCGCTCTCTCGTGTACTCCAGATGCCAGTATCTACACCGATTGGGACGAAAAATCGTTTCGCTGGCGGTTCTTTGGTGACGGAGTGCCTCCTCACTTGCTATTGCTAGCCCTTTCCGGCGGAGATTGCCTTGGGCGAGCGTTGATCTCCTTCGGCAGCAAGCGCGGCACGCTCATTGGACGCCTGGTTGAATTGACTGCGCCACGGAGCGAAGCGGCACTCCATACATTGGTCCACGAGATCGACATGGCGTTGCGCCGGTCGGGCGTAGCAGTCGCTCTGGCAGCAACCACGGACGCCAAGGGAGCGGCGGTTCTTGGTTCGAGGGGATGGTCTGAACGTAAAAAGCAGCCAGGCTCCCGTATTTTTCTCGGGAAGAGAAGCGCCGATCTCACACGTTGCCATATTTGGGGTGGCTCATGGGATTTCGGCACGGATCTGCCGGCGAGAGTGACGCTCAGATAGGAGCCATGATTGGATCCCACTGTAGTCATCAGCTTGGACTGCGAACTAAGTTGGGGCGCATTTGACACGCGGTATGGTCCGGAGCTGTTGCAGTGCGCCCGCTGGACGCATGACGTTGGCATTCCCAATCTGCTCCGGCATCTGACTCGGAACGGCTTATCGGCCACGTGGGCAGTGGTGGGCGCCGCAATGCTGGATCGCCTGCCTCCAGTCCACGAAATGGATGAAGTCCACTATCCTCATTTTTCACGGCCTTGGTTCGATTACGTTCCCGAAGGAAGAGAGACCGATCATCCGGAATGGTTTGGGGCAAGTGTCGTGAGGCTGATTAGCGAAGCATCGCCGGCACAGGAAGTTGGATCCCATTCCTTCTCGCACGTTATTTTCGATCTTCCGGGTACCTCTCGTCTTAGAGCCAGTCAGGAATTCCAGCGCTGTGCGGAAATCGCAAAAGACCTTGGGCTCCGGGCTGATTCCTTTGTGTTTCCCCGCAATTCAATCAAGTATCTGGACGAATTGCAGCATGCAGGCTTTATCTGTTATCGATCCGCGGATAAGTTTCCGCTAGAGATTCGGAATCGTCGCTTACGCTCGATTGTCGGTCTGTTGGCGGACATCTGGCCCGTGACTCCGGCAACCGTTTATCCCCAGGTGCGGAATAACTTGGTGGATATCCCTGGATCCCTGATGATCCGCTACGCCAAGGGATACTAAAACAGCGATCAATCTATCGAGGTTTAAATGTCAAGGGCATTCGCTGTCCGCCACTTACAGGCGTGGCGGACATGCGGCAGTTATCTGGGGCCTGGACCACGAGAAGATTCGTGCCTGCAACGGCTTCGCAAAATCCTCTCGTGCTCCAACATCGTGCTGCGCGGTTGGCGATGCTTCCGCCTCCTATCGATAGTTCAGTTCACATCCCTGCTGGGTTCTCAACCTGCGTGACCGTACCAGATGTGCTCGGGAGGTATTTCGTGTCACCGGGATAGCTGGCGCTTAGGGTTCGAGGCCCTGCGGCTCCTAATGTCAACTTACAGCTCCCAGCAGCTACCGTGCCACTGCAGCTCTCGCCTGTGCTGGCTGTTACCTTAACGGTGCCCGTCGGGGAAGCAACTCCTGTCAGCGTCGCGGTTACGACCCATGTGTTCGGAGGCAATATGGCCCGAAAGACAAGGCTGCGAATCTCAGCAGGGTTTAGATACAGGCATAGATATAGATATTGAGGTAGAGACAGAGGCGGGAGCTGAGACCGCAGCGCGTCTCGGGGTGGTGGACCTATATTTGATGGACTACAGAACTTGCCTATGCCGTTCTGCGAACCGCGGGATGATCGATCCTCACTACGTCCGAACTGCCCGGGCGGGTCAACAATCGGTCGATCGAGAGAGCACCGGAGCCTCTGATGAGAATTACCGCGCCGAGGCCCAAGGCCAGCAGATGAAACTCAAACCCTTCGCCTCGCTGTGTGCCTGTCCAATTCATGAAAAAGCCGATGTGGCGGTGAACCAAGGCAACAGCAACCGCCATGTCGCACATGATTCCGAAGGCGGCGATGCGCCCCAGCAGCCCCACGATCAAGCCCAGGCTGCCGAAGAACTCGGCGGCGATGGAAAGCAAGGCAAAGATTACCGGAATGTGCATTTTACCGGTGAGCCCAGCCATGGTTGCGTTGAACCCATGGCCGCCAAACCATCCAAGCACCTTCTGTGCGCCGTGGGCAAAAAACACCACGCCCAGCATCAGGCGAGCGATAGTGAGCGAGTAGTCATTGCTGGTATTGAAAATCTTTCTGAGCATATTCGCCTCCCGGTGGAATCGGCTGCTGAGAGCCCGGCGGGCCTGCTCGCCGCATAAATGGCCAGGCCGCAAGATTCCGGACGATCGTCCTCAGTCACCTGACGGTCGTTACCTGTAGGAGATGATCTTGATCAATCACAGGATGCAGTAGAAACTCCCGGAAGGGAATCCCGCCGTTCCGGACCCGCTCAGGCCCGGCGGGGCTTGGTTTTTCGCTTGCGTCCGGAGGGAACAGAGCCGAGTCCGGAGACAAGCCCTTCCAACTCATCGATGCGGCGCTTCAGGTCCTTCACCTCGGAGTCGCCGCTCGCTTCCGGCGGGCCTGAGGTCTTGGGCGCGGAAGCGGTCGATGGTGGAGGCGCGGCCGCCTCGGGTGCTGATTGCGCCATGACACTTTGCAGGTTCGGGATGAGCCCAAACGGGTTTAGCGGCGAGGGCAGGGCACGGTAGGCACTCTGGTACATGTCGAAGACCGCCTTCATGTACTTGAGAGTGCTTTCCTGGCTAGCCCGGCCTGAAGCCACAACCATTTGGCGGAGGACGTCCAGCGGGAAGTTGGAATCTGGTGTCTTGGCGTCCTCGACAATGATTTGGGTGAGCACCAACCGGGTTAGATCTTCACCGGTTGCCGCATCGACCACCTCAACGTCCTTGCCGCTCTGCACAAGCTGGGCAACTTCCTCAAGGTTGACGTAGCGGCTGTTCGTCGTGTCGTAGAGCCTCCGGTTTTCGTACTTCTTAATGACTACCTTTTTCGGTTTCATTTTTTCGCTTCCCGGCGCTTGACAGACCTCAAAAACCAGCTAGAATGGTTTCGTGCTGCATTGCAGCATTAATTGCAACAATGGGGATTACGGATTCCCCTTTCCTTTAAGGAGGAAATCATGAAGCCTACATCCAAGTCAACCAAGAAGGCTGCACCGGTCGCAACCGGCGAAGCTCTGGATTGCGAGGCCTTGACGGGCCTGTACCTGAAAGGCGTGGAGCGGGTAGCCGAGTTGCAAAAGAAAGTTCTCGAGGTCGCCGCTCAACAGAATGCCCAGGCGGTCGAAGTGTTGAAGAAGGCCGTGAAGGCCATTCCTGGAGTCCCAAGTTTGTTGATCTTTGAAACCGCCGAGCAGGCTTTCGACCGCTTTGTCGAAACGCAGAAGAGCGTCATTGACATGGTGGTCGAGCAGAACGCGGCTCTGGTCGAGACCACGAAAGAGCGCGGAAATTCCGCCGAAAAAATCGTGGCGACCGCGGCGAAGATCGCTCAGCAGTCGGTCGAACGCGGTATTGCATTGCAAAAGAGCCTGCTGGAGTTTGCTGCACAGCAAAGCAAGGCACTGACCGACGCCGGCAAGCAGTTCAGCATCAGCGGTGCGCCCGCCGCAGCCGCGGCGGAATCCTTCCAGAAGGGCATGGACGCCCTGTTCGAGACGCAGAAGGATCTGCTGGAAGCTGCCACCAAGCCGTTGAAGGCAATGGCAGCCAAGGCTAAGTAAGTGGCTTTTTGCTGCGCAGCACTCGCGTGAGGTACGCTGCGCAGCGAGGCCAGCGGTGGCCCGGTTTCAAACGCAACAGCTTTTTGTGTTGAGGGCGACCCCGCCGGTGGGTTCGCCATTCTGATGCACGCTAAGCTTGCGGATTTTGAATGGGATGCCGACTCGGGTGTATGACTTGGCGAGCAACTCTTCGACTGCGTCCAGGTTGTTTTCGGCAAAGGCAGCGATTGAGGGGCCGGCTCCGCTCAGGCATACACCGAGCAGGTCGGGGTGCTCGAGCGACAATGCCTCTTTGAGTCCCGGCACCAGCGGCTCGCGGTATGGCTGATGCATGCGATCCTGAAAGGCTTCCCTCAGCAATGAAAACTCGCCGCTCTGCAACGCCTGCAACAGCAAGGCAACGCGCTGGAGATTGAAGATGGCGTCGGCGCGCGGCACCCGTTTCGGCAAAACGCTGCGGGCCGCCGAAGTCGCGAGCGCCAGTTGCGGCGTCAGCACAATGCAGCACAACGATTCCGGCCAGTGCAGGCGCGCCGCAAAGGCGGAGCCGTCGGAAAGCTGGCAACTGGCGGTAAGTCCGCCGAGCAGGGCCGCGGCCACATTGTCTGGATGCCCCTCCAGGTGGCACGCCGCGTTGAGCAGTCCCTGCGACGGCAATGGGCTGATGATCGCCTCATACAAGCGCAGTCCGGCGACGGTGGCAGCGGCGCTGCTGCCCAGGCCGCCTTTCATCGGTATGTCGCTGATGACCTTGACCGACATGGAAGGGAATGAGCCTCCATGCTGCACGGCCAGGAAGCGGAAGGCTCGTTCGATGTAGTTTTCGCCATCGAGTTGCTGATTGAGAAACTCGAATTGCAGGTCGTTATTGCCTCCGGTAAGCCGCACTTGCAGGCGCAGGTAGAGCTGCACGGCGAGGCCAAGAGTATCGAAGCCCGGTCCAAGGTTGGCGATCGACCCGGGGACCTTGATTTCCAGCTCCGTCGGTCGCGCCGCGGGGTCCCCGACAAGCCCGCCTTTGGCTTGTTGGGCAGGGTTCATGGGTTCGCTACTTGACATGGACTTCGGCCGCCTCTCTCGATTCGGACGCTTTGCGGTGCTTGATGATGTAGTCCGTGTCTTTCAATACGTGTCCGGTGAGCACGGCGACAACCACCGCATCGGGATCGATTGTCCCTTCCGCGCGCAGTTTACGAAGTCCGGCGAGCGTAGTTGCCGAGGCCGGCTCGCATCCGATACCGTCCCGCCCGATCATAGCCTTGGCTTCGCCGATCTCCTCGTCCGTCACATCCATGATGAAGCCGCCGGTGAATTCGACGCCGCGCAGAGATTTCTTCCAGGAGCGCGGATTGCCGATGCGGATGGCGGTTGCCACAGTCTCAGGCTTGTCCAGCGGCACCAGTTGGCGCGTGCCGGCGCGCCACATGCGGGCAAAGGGATTGGCTCCCTCCGCCTGAACGACGATCATCTTGGGAACCTTGTCGACGAGCCCGAACTTCATGAGCTCTTCAAACGCCTTGCCAAAGGCGGACGAGTTGCCGAGATTGCCGCCCGGAACAATCAGGTAATCGGGAATCTTCCATGCGAGCTGTTCGAGCAATTCGAACATGGCCGTCTTCTGGCCTTCGAGACGGAAGGGATTGATCGAGTTCAGAAAATAAAGATCCGGGTTGACCGACGCCAACAACGCGTTCAGCGCGTCGTCGAAGCTGCCGGGGATTTCGATCAGCTCCGCTCCATAGTCAAGCGCCTGCGCCAGCTTGTTCATCGAGATCTGCCCGGCGGGCAAATAGACTTTGCCGATCAGTCCGGCGCGAGCTGCATAAGCGGCGAGTGAAGCGGAGGTGTTTCCGGTGGAAGCGCAACCGACCGCCTTGGTGCCCACGAACTTGGCTTCGGTCATGCCGACGGTCATGCCCAGATCCTTGAAGGAGCTGGTCGGGTTCCACCCCAGGTGCTTAAACCAGAGGGTGCGCAGACCGGCGAACTGAGCGGTCCTCTTGCCGCGCACCAGCGGCGTGTTTCCTTCGCCGAGGGTGATCACCGTGTCGGCTGGGTATTCCGGAAGGAAGTCGCGGAAGCGCCATACACCGCTGACGTCGCGGGGATCGAAGGAGAGTCGCCGTTCCCGCCATTGCCGCTTGAGAGCCGGCGGGTCGAGCGGAACTTTATCGACGACCACTTCCAGCAAATCGCCGCATCGTGGGCAGGCAAGAGCCCGGTCATGCAAATCGAGCTGAGCACCGCATTGAGGGACACTGCACCGTAAATACATTGAAGCTCCTAGGAAAGGATTGGCAGATGGACCGGTGGATGCGTCAGGAAATCGAACTTGCCGATCTCGTCCAACGCAGACTCCAGTTTTGAGGTGCTGCATTCCTCCAGCGTAATCACGAACGGCAACGCCGCTTTCGCGCAGTCGGGTCTTTGCAGTACTGCTTCAATATTAATTCCATGATTGGAAAATGCGGAAGCTAAAGCGGCGATGATCCCCGGGCGGTCGCGAACCGTAAAGCGAACATAGTGAGGCGTTACGAAATCATGGCTGACGGGATAGACCGAAGTAGCGCCGCTGGAGAGGTTTTCCAGCCCCTGCGAGCGATTGCGCGACACCGCCACCAAGTCGGAAACCACCGCGACCGCCGTCGGATTGCCGCCCGCTCCGTGGCCGGAGAACACCGTTTCGCCACCGTAATCTCCCGTGCTCACCACCAGGTTCTGCCCGCCTTCGAGCTGTGCGAGGGGAGAATCGCGGCGGAGGATCGCCGGTTGTACCGAGGCGTAGAGATGGCCGTCGCGCAATTCGACGCGCGCAATCTGGCGCACGGTGGAGCGCAGGTAGAGATCATGCGCGTAGGCAAAATCGATCATCTCAACCGGGCGAATCGAATGGCACACGACCTGTTCTGGCCGCACCTCGGCCCGCAGACCTACGCGGGCGAGGATCACCAGTTTGGCGCGCGCGTCGTAGCCATCGACATCGTCGGTTGGATCGGCCTCGGCAAAACCAGCCTCCTGCGCCTCTTTCAGCGCTTGAGCGAAGGGAATGCCGGTGCTCTCGATCTTGGTCAGGATGTAGTTGCAGGTGCCGTTCAGAACGCCATGAATCTTGTAAAGATGATCCCCCGCCAAGCCATCCTGCAAACCCGAAAGCACGGGAACACCGCCGGCGACCGAGGCCCCGAAGGCCAGGTGCTGCCCGGCGCGGAGCGCAACCTCGGCCAGTTCGGCTCCGCAGTGGGCAATGAGTTGCTTGTTGGCGGTCACCACCGATTTGCCGCTTTCGAGCGCGCGCTTCACCCACTCGCCCGTGGGGTTCACTCCGCCCACGACTTCGACCATCACATCGGCATCGGAGGCAAGTATCTCCTCGATGTTTTCGCACCAACGCACATGTCCGGGAATCCAGTCGACTTTCTTGCGCTCGACGTTACGATTGAAAACATGCGTCAGGCGCAGCGACGGCTGGTTCACTCCGTTACACAGAATGCGTGCCACTGCGCTTCCGACGGTACCGAAGCCGACGATAGCAACCTTGAGAGCCGATTCAGAATAGGGCATGGAACCATCCGCAGTCTTAGTTGATGTTGCCACTCTTCACCTCACCACATCATGGGAAATCCTGCAATTGTATTTGTGTGCCTTAGACCATCCCAACAAGCCAACTGCGGGCTCGTTGGGGACCCCGGGAAATTCCGAAGCAACCACCCGGGTAACAGGTTATTTCAAATCCCCGCACGTGGCCGCCGCGCTCAGCGGTTGTGGCTGCTCGAAAAATCTGGCGTGCAAGTGCCTGACGGCCTCGGGCATGGCGCTTTCCTCGATTACAACGCCGATATTGATCTCCGACGCGCCTTGCGAAATCATGTGTATGTTGACGTTCGCGTTTGCCAACGTACCGAAAACGCTGGCCGCCACTCCAATCTTGTGCCTGATCTCCTCGCCGACCAGGCAAACGATCGCCTTCCCGGTTTCCAACTCCACGTCCCCCAGCTCTTTCAAATCCCGCACCAGCGGGCTAAGTATTCCGGCCGAATCCAGGGCAATGGAAATGCTTGCTTCAGAGGTCGAAACCAGATCGGCCGACAGGCTATAACGCTCGAAGACCTCGAAGAGTCCTTTGAGGTAGCTGAACGCCATTGGTCTGCGGTTCGTCCTCATGCTGATGATCGTGACGTTTTTCTTGGCGGCGATGGCGCGGAACATGGTCTGACAGCGCGGGGCCTGGGCGCGAATGCAGGTGCCCTCGCGTTCCGGGTGTCTGGAATCGAGTACGAGAACGGGGATGTTCTTCTCCACGGCGGGAATCACCGTCGCGGGGTGCAGCACTTTGGCACCGAAATAGGCCATCTCGGAAGCCTCGGCAAAGCTCATTTCGTCGATTTTTCGTGCGCTTGGACAGAGCCGAGGATCGGTGGTCATCACACCCTGGACGTCGGTCCAGATCTCGATGCAATCAGCCGGGAGAGCCGCGCCCACGATCGAGGCGGAATAGTCGGAACCGCCGCGTCCTAGCGTGGTGGTGATGCCGCTGGCGTTGGATGCGATGAAGCCGCCCATCACCGGAACGCAGTTGCGGGCGAGCAGCGGGAGCAACTTTGCCTGCATGCGCTCGTTGGTTGCCGCGAAGTCGGGAGCGGCACGGGTGAAGGCCGAATCGGTGATCAGGCATTCGCGTGAATCCACCAGTTCGGACTCGATCCCCAAGACGTTAAAGGCCGCCGTCACCAGCGTGCTGGAACAGATTTCGCCATAGGACATCACATTGTCCATCGTGCGGGGAGAAAGCTCGCCCAGGGCGGCAATTCCGCGCAACACTACTTCCAGCGAGTCGAACAGCACTTGCAACTGCGGATTCACCTGCGACGTGACCTTCAGTTCCTTGCTGGCAGCGAAGTGACGCTCGCGAACGCCCTGAAGGGACTTCAGGGAAGCGGGCAGGCCGGTGCCGGCCGCTCCGCGCGCCATGGCGACCAACACGTCTGTAACGCCTCCCATGGCACTGACTACCACTACCGGCTTTTGTGCTCGACGGCCGGCGACGATGGACGCCACTCGGGCAATCGCCTGCGCATCTTCGACCGAAGTACCACCGAATTTCATAACGATCATTGCTGTCTCCTCAGGGTGATCGGGGTGATTAGTGAAGCCGAAAAACAAAAACCCACCGGCTCGTCCATGCGGTGGGTCTTACGAGTGGTGATCTATGAGAGCTAATCTATGAACCCTTACAGACCCCGTCTCCGCCCGGCGCGCCGTATGTGCTAATAATTCGCACACACGCCATGCGTGTTATTGTGCTGCCGGGTGTGGGAGAAAAGTGCATAAACATAGAAGAATAATTACTTTAAGACAATTCAGCGGAGAGCGTCAAGGAATTTCGCCCGTAATGGGAATGCCAGGATGAAAGCTGGTTTTCGATATTTATTGACTTTTAATAAAACCAGCGTCATGGTTCCTGCGTCACCCAACCACACGGCTTGGCTGTATCAAGAGGTCAACGAATTGTTCGTTTTCGGGGACTCGGGCTCGAACAGGAGATTCCGGTGGATCACAACCCACCCGTGAGCATAGAAGAAAGGATCTTATGGAAACAGGACTAGATCGGCGCAAGTTCATACAGACAACAGCAGCCGCAGGCTCGGTTTTGTTAGCTGGCAACCTCGCGCAAGCAGCCCCAAGCGGGCAAGAGCGAACGAGCATTCCAGAGGCCGAAAAAGTCGTTATTACGGTTATTACTGACAATCTTGCCGATGCCAACCGGCGCGACGATAAGATCGCGAAAAGACCGGATTACTATACAAGCCCGCTGGACGCTGCTTTCCACGCTGAACATGGGTTGGCCTACCACATTGAAACGGTGGTCGATGGAAAGACGCATGCGTGCCTCTACGATTTCGGGACAAATGCCACGGGCATCCTGCGGAACATGGACCTGCTCAAGCTCAGCCTCGGCCAGGTGGAGGCGCTCGGCATCAGCCACGATCATTGGGACCACCAGATCGGATTAATCGAGATCCTCAAGGCCAAGAGACATGAAATGGCCAAAGAGCTTCCTCTCTATATCGGCAAGGAATTTTTTGTGGGCAACTACGGCAAACGGCCCAACGGCAACATTGTCCAGACAAATCTCCTTAAAAGGGAGGATGTTGAGGCGCTGGGTTTCGTAAAAATCGTGGAGATCAACGGTCCGACCCCGATCATCCCTGGGGCCATGTTCGTGGGAAAGATCGAACGGGTAACAGACTATGAAAAGATTGCCCCTAATCTTCTGGCCAAGAGAGGCGGACAGTATGTGCCGGAACAGTTCATCGGCGAACAGGTGATGGTTTTCAACATCAAAGGGAAGGGGTTGGTCGTGCTTTCCAGCTGCGCCCATAGAGGTATCGTTAACGCCGTAAAACAGGCGCAGAGGATGACAGGAATTGAAAAAGTGTACGCCATAATCGGCGGCTGCCACCTGATCAATGCCAGGCAGGAACAGATTCTGAAGACGGTTGCGGACATTCGGGCTATCAATCCGGACTACATCGCGCCCACGCATTGCACCGGGTACGAGGCCATATCAACCTTTGCCCGAGAGATGCCCGAGAAGTTCATTCTCAACACAGCCGGCACGAGATACATCATGACTGCCTAGAAATTGACAAGAGAACGGTTTTGAGGAGGCGACGAGGCCCAACAAGGCACGGCCTGGGCTCCGCTTTGCATTCACATGGGAGCTTCTGCCTTGCAAGACCGCTCGCGGGCCATGGGAAAACGGATTCTGTCGCAGCTATCCTTTGCTGCTGGGGTGGTGTCACTCTGGACCTGCACAGGTCTGTTGGGAGCGCTCCTAATTTCGGAGCTGACAAATCGCTCGCGCAACTCTCCAGATGGAGTATCATCTCAACATCCGTTTTTGGGCAATACAAGAGAATTTTGATGGGCTGCTGTGCGAGACCGTCTGAAACTTGGGCGGTGCAAGCGTAATCATTTGACGAGTCTGAAGCGAGAGCGACTGGTAAACAGGCGCCTGGACGACTGGAGGAGGGGCCGTGGGTACAATCAATACGCCGACTAAACAAGAACAAGTACAGAAGCGAGCGTGGTTTCTGGATCTGAATTCCGCCGAGAAAAGCACTCTATTCGCAACCTTTGGCGGCTGGGCCCTTGACGGCCTCGACGTGATGGTCTATCCGTTCCTGATTTCCACCTTGATGGCCCTTTGGCACATCAGCCCCGGACAGGCAGGCTTGCTGGGCACGGCGACCTTGCTGCTCTCGGCGCTGGGCGGATGGGTGGCAGGACTGCTTTCCGATAAATACGGACGTACCCGGGTTCTGCAATGGACGGTGATCTGGTTCTCGGTCTTTACATTCCTCAGCGGGTTTACGACATCGTTCTGGCAATTGTTGATTACCCGCGGAATGCAAGGCCTCGGCTTTGGCGGTGAGTGGGCCGTGGGCGCTGTCCTGATGGGCGAGACGATTCGCCCCCAGCATCGTGGCAAAGCAGTTGGTACGGTGCAGAGCGGTTGGGCAATCGGTTGGGCCCTGGCTGCGATCTTCTACATGGGGCTGTTCAAGATTTTCCCGGCGGATATAGCTTGGCGCGGCATGTTCTGGATCGGCATCCTGCCTGCGTTTCTCGTGTTCTACATCCGGCGCTTCGTGCCGGAACCGGATGTCTTCGCCAAGACCAAGAAACAAATGGAAGCCAAAGGCGAGAGCAGTCACTTTCTGGAGATTTTTTCGCCTGGCATGCTCCGCACCACACTGCTGACCTCCCTGCTGGCGACTGGCGCCCAGGGCGGCTACTATGCGATTACAACCTTCCTGCCAACCTTTCTGAAAACCGTACGCAAGCTTTCGGTCCTGAACACCGGCGCATATACGTTCGTGGCGATCATCGGCGCTTGGGTCGGATACATGGTGGGAGCGTACCTTGCCGACTATCTTGGCCGCAGGCGATCACTGATCTTTTATGCCGCATGTTCGGCCATCACGGTTACCTGCTATACGTTCCTGCCCATCAGCAATGGAGTGATGCTGATTCTGGGCTTCCCGTTAGGGTTCTTTGTCTCCGGGACGTTCAGTCCGATCGGCTCGTTTTTCACTGAGCTGTTTCCGTCGCGGCTGCGTGGTTCAGGTCAGGGATTCGCTTACAACTTCGGACGCGGTGTCGGCGCTCTGTTCCCAACGCTGGTCGGTTACCTGGCAGCGGCAATCACCCTCGGCAAGGCGATCGCCGTATTCGGGGTCGCCGCATACGTGGTGTTGATTATCGCGGTCTTGATGCTTCCCGAAACGAAAGGCAAGGAACTGAAAGCCTACGAATAACGCCTAGCGGCGTGAGCGGGCCGTCTCTTCCGCTTTTCGTCATGGTCCTGAATATCCCGCCGGAAGCCCATGCGGCTTACCGGCGGTTTTTTTGCGCGCGGCGTGGGAGAACTCCCACATCTGCTCAGCAGATGTGGAGCATCAGCGGGTTTCATCTTCTATAGTGCTTCCCGAGATGCTGTATCCCAAGTGATGAACGTCATTCCGAGCGAGCGCCGTATTTTGGCGCGAGTCGAGAAATCTTGTGGTTTGCCGAAAAACACAAGATCCCTCCACTCCGCTTCGCTCCGGTCGGGATGACGCCTTTCGGGAACACCGGATATAGCAACTGAGGAACCGTTCTAAAGGCGTGTTCTACGCGTCGTTGAGCATCTGCGCCAGGTGCCGGACGCGGGTTCCGGGGCAGAAGTGGCGTATTTGCGAGCGGCATGAATAGCCATCGGCGATGACGACCGCTTCCGGTCCGCTGTTGCGAATCGCCGGCAGCAACACACGTTCCGCCAGCGTGTGCGACATGTCGTAGCGCTCTTTGTCATAGCCCCAGGCGCCGGCCAGTCCGCAGCAGCTTGCTTCCAGCACTTCCAGTTTCAGGCCTTCCATGCGCCGAAGTAAATTGATCTCCGTATCCATGCCCACGATGGCGCGGTGATGGCAGTGTCCCTGGAGCAGCGCTGTGGCGTTTCGCGCCGGCGGCGTGAAGCCCGGAAGCTCACGGGTCAAGAACTCCTCGAACATGAAAGACTGGCGCGACAGGGCCAGCGCCTTCGGATCGTTCGGGTAGAGCCGCAGCAACTCGTCGCGGAAGGTGAGAATGCAGCCGGGCTCCAGTCCGATAATTGGCGTACCGCGTTCAATGTGTGGAGCGAGCACCTGCATCACTTTTGCGAGCTGCTGCTTGGCCTCGTCGAGCAAGCCCTGATCGTAGAGCGGACGTCCGCAGCAAACGTAGCGCGAAGGCACCGCCACCCTGCAACCGGCGCGTTCGAGCACCTCGACGGCGGAGATGGCGACCTCCGGGTCGAAAAAGTTATTAAACGTATCGGTGAACAGAACAACTTCGCGCCCTTCGCGCGGCTGCTTGTGCGCGGCGAACCATTCGCGAAAACTGCGCGAGGCAAAGCGAGGCAGCGGACGATCTTGGTGCAGGCCCAGGGCGTTTTTCGCCACGCTTCCCAGCACCGAAGCTGAGATGGCATTGACGAGTCCGGGAATCTTGGCGGCCAGCGGCGCCCATTCATAAATTTTGCCGAAGAGCTGCGCCCTCAGCGGACGAGGATGCTTCTGATAGTAGTGGTGGAGGAACTCCGCTTTGTAGATGGCCATGTCCACCGTCGCCGAACACTCCGACTTGCAGCTCTTGCAGGACAGGCACATTTCCATGCTTTCGTGAATGGCTTCGTCGGTAAAACCGCCGGGGAATATTTCTCCGTTGATGGCTTCGAACAACATGTGAACGCGCCCGCGAGTGGAGAACGCCTCATCGTGCGTGGCCTTGAACGACGGGCACATGGCGCCGGCGTCCAGCCTGCGGCACTTGCCAATGCCGACGCAGCGCGAGAAGGCGCCGCCGATGCCGCCGTCGGAACTGAAGTCGAACATGGTTGGAATCTGCTGCGGCCGGTAGCTCGCCATTCGCAGGAAGGAGTGCAGCGGATGAGCATCCACGATGATGCCGGGGTTCATGCGGCGCTCGGGATCAAAGATGTCCTTGAATTCGCGGAATACCTCCATCACCTCGGGGCCGAACATTTTAGGCAGCAGCTCAGAGCGCGCGATGCCGTCGCCGTGTTCGCCGGAGTTCGAGCCTCCCAACTCAGTGGCCAGTTCGCTCATGTCGAGCATGGCGCGATGAAAGGTCTCGACGCCCTCCGGGGTGTTGAAGTCGAAGGCCACGCGGCCATGCACGCAACCTTCGCCGAAGTGTCCCTGGTACATGTTGACCGTCAGCTTGTGCCGCTTGAGCAGCTGATCGAAGCGGCGCAGATATTCGCCGAGCCGGTTCGGATGGACAGCAAAGTCTTCGGCTCCGGGCCAGCCGCGGGGCACCCCTTCGCGTGGTGCGCCTGAGCCAAGGCCTGACTCGCGCAATCCCCAAACCGCATTGCGCTCCTGCGGCGCGGAGAACAGCGCCACGCCTGCAACGCCCTTGGCTTGTTTGGCACGCGAAACGAGGGCCTCGCCTCGGGTACGCGCCTCGTCAACGGTCGCGCCGCCCAGTTCGACAATCAAGTAGCTTCTGCCCGGAGGCAGCAGTTTGACCGAGGTCCAACCCTTTTCCTGCCAAAACTCAACCAGGTAGTGATCGAAGGCTTCAACCGCTTCAGGCTTGTGTTCGAGCACCATCGGGACGTGATCGCCCGCCAGGAAGATGTCGTCGAAACCGAGCACCACCAGCACCAGCTCTTTGGGCTTCGGCACAAGCCGCACCGTCGCGTTGAGCACCAGCGCCAGCGTGCCCTCGGAGCCGGTCACCGCTCGTGCCAGGTTGAAGCGGTTTTCCGGCAGCAGCTCGTCAAGGTTATAGCCGGAGACGCGCCGCGGAATTCGCGGATAGCGGGCGCGGATGAGGTCGGCATGCTCTTGCGCTATCGCCTGCGCGCGGCCATAGATGTCCGCCGTGCGCCCGCCGCAGGCAAGGGCGGCTTGAATGCTCTCGGCAGTGTTCGGGCCAAGCGTCAGCCGCGTGCCGTCATAGAGCACCACGTCGAGATCGATCAGGTTATCCGAGGTCTTGCCATAAGCAGCCGAATGCGCTCCGCAGGAGTTGTTGCCGATCATTCCACCCAGAGTGCAGCGGTCCTTGGTCGCGGGATCTGGCGGGAAGAACAGCCCGAACCTACCCGCTTCGGTGTTCAGAATGCTCTGCACCACTCCGGGCTGCACCACGGCGGTTCGCCGCTCGGGATCGATCGACTTGATCTCCGCCATGTAGCGGGAGAAGTCCAGCACCAGGGCGGTGTTGCAGGAGTTTCCGCTGAGGCTTGTGCCGCCGCCGCGAGCCACGATGGGCACCTGATTCTCGCGCGCCAGTGCCAGGGTGTTGATGACATCCTGCTCGTGGCGCGGGCAAACCACTCCCACGGGCACCTGCCGATAGTTGGAAGCGTCGGTGGAATAGATTGCGAGCGACCTGGAATCAAAGCGGACATCGCCTTCAAGAACGCGCTTTAACTCCGACTCAAAACTGGCTACGGATGAAGACATTCGGGCCCCAATTTCTGAACATCATTAAGAAAATTCAGGTATAGAGAAAGTATAAAGCAGCAGCGGCTCGGAAGCGATGCTATTGATCAGCAGGTGGGTTTCTGGATTGGAAGTCGCACGGTCAGAACGGGCACTTTTGGGTGCCCCATTCAAGCGAAGCTTGGGTGGGGCTTTTCGTTCGTCATCGCAGCGAAAGCTAATCTCCACCATCCTAACCAAAACCGGGGGGGAAGGGGCACCCGCGAATACAAAAGTCTTATTCGGCATTTCTTCGCCTATACTGTCACTTTCAGGTACCAGTAACCAAAGCTTAATTTGTCCATCAAGCATTGTCAGTCTGGAGGAACACAGGAGTTTGAGATGAATGCCTCTAGGTTGCAGGAAATCATGGCACATGCAAAGGTTCTGTTCGAACCTGAGTGGAGCCTTTTGCGCGACAAGCACGAGGAAGAATTGCGGCTGGCCCGCTTCAAAGCACTGAAAACTGGCAACTCCGCCGCAATGTTTCCCGCCGAGGCGGAGTGCTATGTGGCACACGCGAAAGCGCTGGTAGTGGCCAAAGCCAACTGCATTGCGACCGCTTACACATCATTCCACGAAGCCACGGGCCGTGAAGCTGATGCCGAGCTATCAACCTTTTTCGCCACTGTCGTTGCCGCGAGAAAGGCAAGTTTTGCGGGCCACGCGAGTTTGGTTCACGGGCGAACAGGAAGATCAACCTCTCAGGTTCCCTATCTCTTGCAAGGCTTTGAACGAGACGCTAACGTGGCACTTTTGGAAGGCCGAAGAATTCTTGATAAACAGAGAATTGAGATGAAGAATAAGCAGCATGTGCCTCACAATGTCTATAACGCGCAGGGTCCCAATGCGCGTATAACGATCAACGGCACGGATAATTCGTCAAATACAGTGATGGTTGGCTCCATCGAACTGTTTCAGCAGATCAAGGCTAAGCTCGAAAATCAACTTCCTGATGAAACGATTCGAAAAGAGCTGATACGCAGTCTGGAAGAGATAGAACACGCTACTTCGAAGGCAAGTGCAAGCAACCAGTATGCCAAGTTCATTGCAATGGCCGCAAACCATGCCACACTTACGACAGCTCTCGGTCCCGCTCTCATCCAGCTCGCACAATGGATAGGCTCACTTAGCCCCTGATCTGGTGCCCCAGGTATCAATACACGAAACGTTGAAACTACCCCACATTCGCCAAAACGGCGGATGTGGGCCACCAGCCAAAGCGCGTGAGCGGCGTTTCAAGTTGTTTTGAAACGCCGCTCCGCTGAGATCAGGCAAGGTCGAAGCGATCAAGGTTCATCACCTTGTTCCACGCCGCCACGAAGTCACGCACGAACACCTCTTTCGAGTCGCTGCATGCATAGACCTCCGCAAGGGCCCGGAGTTGTGAGTTTGAACCGAAGACGAGATCGACAACGGTGCCCGTCCACTTGAGCTCACCCGTCGCCCGATCGCGTCCATCCAACACGCCTTCACCTATGGTGGACTTTTCCCACTTTGTGTTCATGTCGAGCAGGTTGACAAAGAAATCATTGGTCAACGTCCCCGGCCGTTTGGTGAAGACGCCGTGTTCGGACTGCCCGACGTTTGCGTTCAAGACGCGCATGCCACCGATAAGAACCGTCATCTCGGGAGCGGTCAGCGTCAGCAGGTTCGCCCGATCCAACAGCAGCTCCGCCGCCGATTCCAGGTGTTCCTTGCGGATATAGTTGCGGAATCCGTCTGCGGTCGGCTCCAGTACGGCGAACGAATGCGCATCGGTCTGCTCTTGCGAAGCATCCGTACGCCCGGGGGTGAAGGGAACCTTCACGTCGTGCCCAGCCTTCTTCGCCGCTTGCTCGACGGCCGCGCAGCCGCCCAGAACGATCAGGTCGGCCAGCGACACCTTCTTCCCGCCGGACTGCGCGCTGTTGAAAGCCTTCTGGATCGCTTCCAGCGTATGGAGGACCTTCACCAGTTCAGCCGGCTGGTTGACATCCCAATCCTTTTGCGGCGCCAGGCGGATGCGCGCCCCATTCGCCCCGCCGCGCTTGTCGCTGCCGCGGAAGGTTGACGCCGACGCCCAGGCCGTCATGACCAGTTCGGAGATGGACAAGCCAGACGCGAGGATTTTCGCCTTCAAGGCAGCAATGTCCTGTGCCCCAATCAGCGGATGATTCACTGCGGGAATGGGGTCCTGCCACAACAGCGGCTCCTTCGGAACCAGCGGGCCCAGGTAGCGGGCGACCGGGCCCATGTCGCGGTGCGTCAGCTTGAACCACGCTCGGGCAAACGCGTCTGCGAACTGATCAGGATGCTCGTAGAAGCGCCTTGAAATCTTTTCGTAAATCGGGTCGAACCTCAACGAGAGGTCAGTGGTCAGCATGGATGGCGCGCGACGCTTGGATGGATCGTGGGGATCCGGTACGGTACCGGCGCCTGCGTCATTTTTGGGTTTCCATTGATAAGCACCGGCCGGGCTCTTGGTCAGCTCCCATTCGTAGCCGAACAAGTTCTCGAAGAAGTTGTTGCTCCACTTCGTTGGCGTCGTGGTCCAGATGACTTCCAGGCCGCTGCCAATCGTGTCATCCCCTTTGCCCGTGCCAAAACTGCTTTTCCAACCCAGACCTTGCTCCTCGATGCCAGCAGCCTCGGGTTCTGGACCAACATACTTGTTCGGATCAGCAGCGCCGTGGGTTTTGCCGAAGGTGTGTCCGCCAGCGATGAGGGCAACTGTCTCCTCGTCATTCATAGCCATGCGAGCGAACGTCTCCCGAATGTCCACTGCCGCAGCCACTGGATCCGGCTTGCCATTGGGTCCTTCCGGATTCACATAGATCAGGCCCATTTGAACAGCGCCGAGGGGATTCTCGAGTTGACGGTCGCCGCTGTAGCGCTCATCTGCCAGCCACTTGCCCTCAGATCCCCAGTAAATGGCTTCTTCCGGCTCCCATATGTCCTCGCGTCCACCGGCGAAACCGAAGGTTTTCAATCCCATCGACTCCAGTGCTACTGTACCGGAGAGAATGATCAGGTCGGCCCAGGAGAGTTTCCGGCCATACTTCTGCTTGATCGGCCAGATCAATCGGCGCGCCTTGTCGAGGAGCACGTTGTCCGGCCAGCTATTGAGGGGTGCAAATCGCTGCGCTCCGGCGCCCGCGCCCCCTCGGCCATCAGCGATACGGTACGTCCCTGCGCTGTGCCACGCCATGCGGATGAAGAACGGCCCATAGTTGCCGAAGTCCGCAGGCCACCAGTCCTGCGAGGTCGTCATCAAGGCACGGAGGTCCTTAATCACGGCGTTCAGATCGAGGCTCTTGAACTCCTTGGCGTAGTTGAACTCCTCGCCCATGGGGTTGGACAGGGGAGAGTGCTGGTTGAGAATCTTCAGATTCAGCTGATTAGGCCACCAGCCCTGATTCGAAATGGCCCCAGCCGCCTTGCGCATGTGAGACATACCCGTCACAGGGCACTTGCTATCGCTTTCCATCTCAACTCTGCTTTCCATCTCAACTTTGCTTTCCATGTCAGCTCCATTCGTATTTTTGACTTATTAATCTGTTTCGACCAGTGATGTGTCGGCCTATATCGGCCCAATCAATTGGGTAAAAAGTTCGATCTTCTTTCGATTACGGAAAAGATCTCGGCCTTCCTATAGCAAGTGATGTCGTGGGAACAGTAAATATTCCATGGGCCCCCGGAGCCCTTGGCGTTCGCTCGGCGTTCCAGAATCACTCCGCGGTCAAAAGTGAGCGGGTTCTTCCAGAAACCATACGTCCTGCAGGAGCGCCGGGCTGCGAGATCCTGGCGGTCATCACGTTCTGATTGTCGACAATAGGAGCCCCGGCATTGTGGGTCAGCTATTTTCAGGTAAACCTCCTAGATCACTCTAGGCTATTTGCATTATATCGTCCGTGGGCTACTGTGCAAACCCAAGCTGCACCTACGACTGAAGAGCGAAATAATCTCGAATCGATCGAAGAGGTCTTAAGCCCGCTTGGGGACTTACCCGCAGCCAGCTGATGAGTCGCGGGTCCATTCGAAACCTCTCCCTGCCATTGAATTCTCTGATGTTTGTTTCGGTTCAGCGAGATATTCTGGAACCAGCCTCATGCCGCACACGGAACTTTTTCCTTTTCTGCGTCTGTTTGACGGGCGATACCTTGACCCGCGCATCCACGTATGGTGGCTGGAGGCATTGTTCTGGATTCTCGCCCTGCTGCTGGCAATTCCGCTGTTGAAATGTGGGAGAAGCTGCGTGCGCCTGGAAGCCGCATGGCGATACGCGAGCCGCCGCCAGATGGCTTCGATGCTTGCGCCGGGGCTTTTGGTAATCGTGCTGCGTCTGGCGCTGTTGCCGCTGATCCCCGTGCCCGCGCCGGAGATTCACGACGAGTTCAGCTATTTGCTTGGGGCAGAGACATTCGCCGCCGGTAGACTCACCAATCCAACGCCGGAAGCGTGGCAGCACTTCGAGACGTTCCACGTCAACATGCGGCCTAGCTACCACTCGATGTATCCGCCGGGGCTGTTTGTATTTCCCGCGCTCGGCATCCTGTTGGCAAACAATGCGTGGATCGGCGAATTGCTCGGCGTGGCCGTCATGTGCTCGGCGATTACCTGGATGCTGCAAGGCTGGGTGCCCGCTTACTGGGCTTTGCTCGGCGGCCTATGGGCGGCGCTCCGCTTTGGCATCTTTTCCTATTGGGTGAACTCCTATTGGGGCGGAGCGATGGCCGCCACGGCGGGTGCGCTGGTGCTGGGGGCGGTTGCGCGCATTGTCCACGCGCGGCGGCGAACCGGTGAGCCCAGAGCGAAAGACGGTGTTCTGCTGGCGCTTGGGCTTGTGCTGCTGGCCAACAGCAGGCCGCTGGAGGGCTTGCTTTTCAGCCTGCCTTTGCTGGTTTACCTGGTAGTGAGAATCGCTCGTTGCGACGCCAGCCTGCGTAGCAAGCTGCTTTCGCGGATCGCTCTTCCCGGGGGGCTATTGTTGCTGGCGGGCGCGGTTTGGATGCTGCACTACGACAGCCGCACGGTGGGCACTCCGTGGAAAATGCCCTACATGGTGAACCACGCGGAATATCACCTGACCAATCCGTTTCTAGGGCAGGCGCGGAACCCGATTCCGGTTTACCGGCACGACAGCATGCGCCGGTTCTATGTCATGCACGAGCTGCCGGACTACCTGGACTCGCAGAGCGTTTGGGGAGTTCGCCAGATTGTGGCGCGGAATACGGCAATCGTTTACGTTTTCTTTTTCTGTCCGGTTGGATTGCTGATGTTGGCTGGCTGGCTTCGGATGCTGCGGAGCCCGGCGCAATCGATGATTGCCGCTTCCGCCGTCGCTGCTGTTGTTCCATCGCTGGTGGGGCTCTGGCCTCCGCATGGGCACTATGCCGCACCTGCCACGGGTGCGTTCATCCTCGTTGGGTTGATGGGGTTGCGGCGTCTAAGGGCGTCGAAAGTGCGTGGCGCAAGAATTGGATGTGCGCTTTCGCGGGCCGTGGTAATCCTACTCGCGGTTGCGTTGCTGGCCGCCGCATCGGCCAAGATCATGGACCCGTTTGAGCTCTATGCCGCTAAAGCGATCTCGCCTTTTCCCCTGCGCATTGAACGCGAACGCATTGCAAGTCAGCTTTCCAGCATGCCGGGCCGACACCTGGTGATTGTTACTTACGGCCCGAGGGACATTCCCGGCGAGGAATGGATTGCAAACAAGCCCGATCCGCGCTCGGCCAAGATCATCTGGGCTCGTGACATGGGGGCTGTGAAGAACGAGGAATTGATCAGGGCTTATCCAGGGCGCCATGTCTGGCTTGTCGATCGCAGCGACCCATTGCGGCGGTTGGTCGCGGCTAAGCCATGATCCAATCAACCGAGACATCATTAGGACTGTAGGAACAAGACCGTTCAGGGCTGAACAAAACGAAGGGTTACCGCCGAATTCTCATCGTGTGCGCGTAGCGGCAATCTGATCGTCACCAAAGATGCGGGGAAGCGTGCGCCCCCAAATAAACTTGCCGCCGTCGATCAACTGGAGGCCGACCTGCCCCTCGGTGGCAGAGCTGGCGTCGCCGACCCAGACAACGCGATATCTGGCCTTGCTGTTCTGGTGCTTCACGCCGACAACGCAGCCGCGTTGCAGCAAATGGGTAATTCCCTTGAGCCGGGCTCCGGTCGTGGTGATGTCGACGGTAACCGCATCCTGCTCGAACAAAGCGCCATCGAGATCCATCCCCCAGAACTGTACCGGAAGAGCGATGCGCAGGCGCTGTTCACGCCGCGCGCCCGGCTTCATCTCAAGATCGGAGTGAAGGACCACCCGGTTTCCGCCAGCGCGCTGAGCTTCCAGCATTCCCGCCACGGCTGCCGCGAACAGCTCGCGCCTCGACTTAGCGTCGCGCGGAAACAGCGCTACCCCGATACTGACCGTAACCCACACTGCCTTTGGCGGCAGTCCGGCGAGCAAGCAGGTACCTTCGATCTCCTCGCGTACGCTTTCGGCCAGGCAATATGCGTCGGCGGTATTCGTGTCCGGGAGGACGATGGCAAATTCCTTGCTGCCGTACTGCGCCACGGTATCGCCTTCGCGCCCGTTGCGCGACACAATGGTTGCGACGTTGCCCGCCACGTCACT
This sequence comes from uncultured Acidobacteriota bacterium, assembly GCA_963819175.1. Taxonomy (GTDB): domain Bacteria; phylum Acidobacteriota; class Terriglobia; order Terriglobales; family Acidobacteriaceae; genus CAWBRT01. The sequence continues at coordinate 275,404 of CAWFVJ010000013.1, read as the reverse complement.
CGTGGAACGTCGGGCCATGCGAATCCTCCAGAATCCCGAAACGGTCAATCTCGATAACCAGCAACGCCAAGGGGCTTCCGCCGGCGCGGGCTCGGGTAATTTCCTGGCGCAGTTGCTCGTCGAAACGCTTGCGCATGTTCAAGCCGTCGGGAGGATTCATGGCATCCAGCTCAGGACATGTGGCTTCAAACCGTTGAGGAATGGTCGCGACAGAATCAATCGGCAAGTCTTTCCCAAACGATTGAATAGGTAACTCGAAGCTGAAATTAGCTGCCAATTGATCATCCTCGCAAACCGCTCGCCCAGTCCACCTCTACTAGTACTACAGAGTTTGAGATTCTGTAAGATTACGCCCGTAACTTTGCCGTTGTTACCAAATTTCTCCGCTAATGCGGTGCTCAAGACAGGAATGCTGCAGGAATCAAATTCGCCATCTTCACGCCGGGGCCAATCTGGGCGAACATCGACAAGGACTTGCAGCGGGGCAGTGTGTCCAAGGTGACGGGCCTACGATGAGAAACATCAGCGACTTACTGCGCGAAAAAGAGGCGGAGCTAGAGCAGCTTGAGAAGGAAGTTGAGGCGTTGCGCATGGCCGTAAGTTTGCTGGACGAGAAAGACTCACCAGCTGCGGCGCAGACTGTCGTCGCGGTTGCGAGCCCAAAGATACCTGACTTAGCCCTTTCTTTTGGTGAACATGACTTCGGAACGGCCCTGTCCGGGGCACCCACGTCACGCCAGTTTCCATGAGGGACATCTGTTGACAATGGCTATCGAAAACGCTTTGGAGACTGGCACGGAGCGACGCCGCTTTGGCCGCCGCAGTATCAGTGAATTTCAACTGTTGACTGCGGACGTGTTGCCTGCAGGCACTGGCATCGAGCGGCAGCAACGCTGCATTGTGCTCAACGTGAGCGAGTGCGGGCTGGCTGTGCAGCCGTTTCTACGGCTTTTTCCGGGAAACCTGGTCGAGTTGCGTTTTGGCGTTCCGGGAGCTGGCAGGCCTTTTACCAGCAGAGGCATGGTGGCCTGGACCGGATCGGGCGGCCCGGCCGGGATTCAGTTCATCGACCTGACTTCCGGGATACGCGAGAGTCTGCGAAAGTGGGTTGGCGACGATCTTGGCCTGACTCCCCTACAACCCAACGCGAGCGATGCCGGTATCGCCGGAGTAGGGGCGCAGGAGTTCGAATCCGCTCTTCATTTGCTTTCGAAACGTGCACAGGTCATCACTCGCGCTCATGGCGCGGCCATCGCGCTTGGGGATGCCGAAAGCATGATTTGTCGAGCTAGTACGGGCGTGGCCCCGGATTTGGGCGTTTCGCTGCGTTCGGGATTTGGGCTTGCCGGTCAATGTCTTTGTACCGGAGCGGTTGTACAGACCTCCGATGCTCGATCCGACTCGCGCATTGACACGGCCGTTGCCCGCCAGCTTCAACTCGGTTCGGCGGTGATCATGCCGATCCGCGCCCCGGGCAAGCTTGCCGGCGTTCTGGGGGTGTTCTCGCGGCACCCGCGCGCCTTTGACAACTTCCACATTCAGCGGCTGGAGCGCTTAGCTGCCGTGATTGCCACCGCACTGGATATACCCGTTGTTGCGCTGTCGGAAGCGGAGTTGAAACCCGGAAGCGGCTCCAAGTCAGCCGGACCGGACGATTCTCGCCATCCAAATTCGCCTGCATTCGCGGTTGATGGCCACCCGCTACATCGACTGGAATCTCTCTGGAATCTTATAGAGACCGCGCACCACAGGCGAAGAAGCCTCATCCACTGAGGAACGCCCACCGCGAATCCGATCTAATTGGACTTGCACGGATTGTTGATAAGATTGACAATTCCCAATTAGCGCGTTCAATGACATTCTGTTGAACATTCGAAACTCTACGAAGAATGAACGTCCGTCCAGGTACCCTGGCGTGCGGACTACGGGTTTTCGGGTCAGAGGGTGAAATCATGTTTCCCAAACTTTATCTCGCCAAGCAGACGTTTCCTCGTCCGCGTGTGGAAGACATCAATCGAACGGTCTATCAGGAGTTGGAAAAACTCGGGATCAGAAAACGTTTGCCCAAGGGCGCCAAGGTTGCCATTACCGCCGGGAGCCGGGGGATCAACCGGATCGTTGAGATCACCAGGATCATGGTCGAGTACCTGAAGGAGAACGGATTTGAGCCCCGCCTGATTGCCGCCATGGGGAGCCACGGCGGCGGCACTGCCGAGGGACAAAGGGAGATTCTGAACAGCCTGGGGATGACGGCAGATGCCGTCGGAGCGCCCGTGCTCACCGGTGCGGAAACCGTCGAGGTGGGCAAGACCCCGCAGGGATTGTCCGCCTATATCAATCGGCACGTGATGGACGTTGACGGCGTGATTGTCCTCAATCGCATCAAGGTCCACACCGCCTTGGTGGGAGACATGCAAAGCGGTCTCACCAAGATGTGCGTGGTCGGACTCGGCGGCCCGAGCGGAGCGCAACAGTTTCACAGTCTGGGCATCCGGGAGCTGCCGGCGTGCCTGCGTGAGATCGGGGCGATTCTGATCGAGAACACACCGATCCTGGGCGGGCTGGCGATTATCGAAAACGGTTTTGAGGAGACCGCGCACATCATTGGCGTGGAGGCTCGCAACTTCATCGAGGAGGAACCGAAGCTTCTCGCAACAGCCATGAAGCTGTTGCCTCTGCTGCCCGCCGACAAACTCGATATCCTCGTCATTGAGGAGATGGGCAAGGATTACAGCGGCACCTGCATCGATACAACTGTCGTCGGCCGTTTCCGGGTGAAAGGCGAGCCGGAACCGGAGACGCCCTTTATCAAGCGCATTGTGCTGCTGGACATGTCCGAAGGCTCGCACGGCAATGCCAACGGAATAGGGCTGGCGGATGTTGTGACTGACAAACTTGTCAGCAAAGTAGATTTGAAAACGACTTACCTCAACGTCATAACCACAGGTTTTGTGCAGCGCTGTTTCATTCCGCTGCATTTCCCCAGTGAGAAGGAAGCCGTCGAGATGGCGATTGCGAGCCTGGGACGCATCGCGGCCAAGGATCTGCGGCTGATGATTATTCCCACCACGCTTCACCTGGAGAAGGTGTATGTCTCCGAGGCGCTGGTTTCGGAGCTGAAAAAGAAACCCGGCGTGGACGTGGCAGCCGAACCCGTGGCGCTCGAATTCGATGCTGAGCGCAACCTGGTCAACCGGCTGATGGCGCACAAAGCCAGCCAGACACACGCATAGCCCAGAGTATTGAGCGGAACAAGGAGCGAGACGAGTGAAGGATACGGTTCTTATACAGGCCGGACCACTGAAGAAATTCTGCGTCGAGCTGTTCGAGAAGACCGGCATGCAGCCGGAGGAGGCGTTGATCAACGCTGATAATCTCGTGGACGCCGATCTGAAGGGCATTGATTCGCATGGCGTCAGCCGCCTGCCGATCCATCTCAAACGCATCAAGATGGGAATCGTTCGTGCCAACTACGAGATGAAGACGGTTTCGGACAGACTCTCGGCTGCCGTCATTGACGCCTGCAACTCCATGGGGCCTTACGTGTCCGTGAATGCAATGGAGCTGGCGATTGAAAAAGCCAGACACACGGGAGTGGCGTTCGTTACGGTGAAAAACTCCAACCATAACGGAATCGCCGCCTTTTATGCTGAGCGCGCTCTGCCGAACGGAATGATCGGCATCGCCGCCACCAACAGCAAAGCCCGTATGGCGGTCTACGGGGGCAGGGAGCCTTTCCTGGGGACAAATCCGTTCGCGGTGGCGATTCCGGCGGATCGGCAACGGCCAATCATCGCCGACATGGCGACCAGCGTGGTCGCGCGTGGCAAAGTAGCGGCCGCAGCCAAGAACAAGCAACCTCTTCCGCCCGGTTGGGCGCTGGACAAGGAAGGCGAGCCAACGACCGATTCCGCCGAGGGGCTGAAGGGCACTGTCGTGCCGTTTGCGGGCTACAAGGGATCAGCGATTGCAATGGTAATCGATGTGTTGACCGCAGTGCTGTCGGGATCGCTGTACGGGCCTTATGTCCGGGACCTCTACACGGATTTCAACGAACCGGCGTGCATCAGCCACGTGTTTGGCGCGATCAACGTCGAAGCCTTCACCTCGCTCGCCAAATTCAAGAGCGACATCGACCAGATGATTACCGAGATCAAGACCGCCAAGCCCGCCAAAGGAGTGAGCGAGATTTTTCTGCCGGGTGAGATTGAGCTTTGCCGGCGTGAAAAGTGGCGCAGGGAAGGGATTCCGCTGGCAGTTACCTACGTCGACGATTTGCGGCGCGAAGCCGAGCAGTGGCAGGTGCCGTTTACGCTGTGCTGAAAGAAATAAAGACACACAAATTAGATAAAAGAAACAAGGAAGGTAAGATCGATGTCCAATGTCGGTTTCCGCATTCATACGAAAGTCAATCGACCAGCGAAAGAGCTGATCAAGCAGTTTGCAAAGTTTCCGGTGCCGAATATCGCCGATTGCATGGGCAGGATGTTTTGCGTTCATCCGGCCATTAAGCCCTTCAACGGAGCCAGGTTGCTGGGCTCGGCCTTCACCGTCAGGGTGCCATCCGGCGATAATTTGATGTTCCACAAAGCGATCGACATGATCGAGCCCGGCGACGTCATTGTGGTGGATGGCCAGGGCGACCTGACTCATTCACTCGTCGGAGAGATCATGACCCGCTATGCCATGAGCAGAGGCTGTGCCGGGTTCGTCGTCGACGGAAGCATTCGCGACGCGGGCGTTATCAAGGAGATTGATTTCCCGGTCTTCGCGCGGGGCGTGAGTCCGATGGGCCCTTACAAGAATGGTCCCGGAGAGATCAACGTACCCATCGTTTGCGGCGGAGTCCTGGTCAAGCCTGGCTTCATCGTGGTTGGCGATGACGATGGCGTCGTGATCGTCGATCCGCTGGACGCCGAAGAAGTAATCAAGAGAACCGAGGCGCTGAACGCCAATGAGGTCAAGACCTTTGCCAATATCAAGGCCGGCACGCTCGATCGCAGTTGGGTAGACAAGAGCTTGAAAGAGAAAGGGTGCGAGATCATCGACTAGCAGGCTGCTGAAAAACTGCTCTCCAAAGGTGTCATCCTGAGCGTAGCGAGGGATCGCTAGATAAGAGATCTTCTCGCCCACCCCAACATGCGCAAATGTGGCGCATGTAGGGGTCCCCGCAACACCGGCGCAACCTCAGGATGACACTTCAGAAAGTTGCTCCGCATTCCAATAGAAGCAGCGGTGTCGCTGAAGTCCCCACCGCACTACTTCGTCCGATAGATTGCCATTGGTGCCCACGCCTGGCATACGGGCATCACTTCAATCGCATTGATATTGACGCGCGAAGGTCTGGTGGCGGCCCAGTGCACTGCGTCCGCAATGTCATCGGAGCTGAGCGGAGCCGCGCCCTCATAGACTTTTCCTGCCCGGGTCTGGTCGCCATGAAAGCGGACCTGAGCGAACTCCGTGCCTGACACCATGCCGGGCGCGATGTCGGTGACACGCACTGGCGTACCGAGCAGGTCGGCGCGTAGGTTGCGCGAGAACTGCTGCACGAAGGCTTTTGAGGCGCCGTAGACGTTGCCTCCCGGATAAGGCCAGGCTCCGGCTGTCGAGCTGATGTTGATAATGTGCCCGCGACCGCGTGCCACCATGCCGGGCAGCACCGCCTTAGTCATGTAGACCAACCCCTTCACGTTGGTATCCACCATGCGGTCCCAGTCGTCGACATCGGCGCGTTGCGCCGGTTCAAGTCCGAGTGCCAGCCCGGCGTTGTTGACCAGCACATCTATTTCCGCGAATCCAGCAGGCAATTCGCTCACCACTCGCTCGACGGACGAACGGTCGCGTACGTCCAAGATAAGCGGATGGACTCTATCCGCGCCCAGTTCCTGCGCAAGCGCGTTCAGCCGCTCGCCGCGCCGCGCAGCCGCGATAACTTTTGCGCCCTCTTTCGCAAACCGCCGTGCAATCGCTGCTCCGAATCCAGCGGTCGCGCCTGTAACCAGTACAATCATTCCGCCCACCTTCCTACCCCGCGCAGTCCGTATTTTCAGTGCCGGGGCTGCAAATGCCTGACTTTGAGCTTCGCGCGTGCCAGCGCTCAGTAAAATCTCGTAAGCCGGATACTCTATATTTCTACTAGAGTTGGACGGAAAGCGGCACTAGATTATTGCGTCCCCCAACGGGTGAAGCGGGAGCGCCGGGCGGATCGCCAACCAGCGGAATGCTCTGTAAATGGGCATAGATCGAGCGTAAAATCGAAATATAGAGCCAGTGCAGCCGCCGGAGATTCTTGGGCAGTCGTGTGCTTGGCAAGTCAGGAGGATTCGATGTGCCTCGCCGTGCCGGGAAAAGTGCTTGACTGTGATGAGACCAGCGGTATCCGCGAAGGCCGCGTGCAGTTTGCAGGGATTGTCCGCCGGGTCAGGCTCGATTTTGTGCCCGAGGCACAGGTCGGCGATTACGTGATGGTGCACGTTGGTTTCGCCATCAGCCGCGTCGACACCGAAGAAGCGGAGCGCACGCTTGCGTTGCTGTCCGAAATGGGTGCGTTGGCTGATGAGTTAGGTTCTCCGGAAGATGAGGAAGGTGTGGCGGCAAAAGAACCAGCGCACACGGATCGTTCCAAAGTGAACTAGGGTAGTGCGTCACACAGATGGGCGGTTATTCGGAAGGGGCCTGATGCGCTCTTTTGGGTGTCATCCTGAGCGAAGCGAAGGATCTATGCATTTTCCCTGCGCCGAAAAACATGGATTCTTCGCCTGACGTTGGGTGCTGTCGGCTCAGATTGACATCTCTTATAGTTACTCGACTTGTGATATCGGCCCGCGTTCGGAGACCTTGTGAAGTATATCGACGAGTATCGAGATCATCGTATCGCCCACGCGCTAGCCGCTGAAATCGCCAGCCGCGCCAACCGCAGGTGGGTGTTGATGGAGATTTGCGGCGGGCAGACGCACACCATCATGCGCTACGGTCTCGACGAGTTGCTCGGCGACCGTATCGAACTGGTGCACGGCCCTGGTTGCCCCGTCTGTGTCACTCCCCTGGAGACGATCGACAAGGCCATCGAACTTGCATCGCTTCCCGATGTCACGCTGGTTTCTTATGGCGACATGCTGCGGGTTCCGGGATCGCGCTCGGACCTGTTCCAGGCCAAGGCCAAAGGTGGCGATGTGCGGGTTGCGTACACGCCGCTAGAGGCGTTGAAGATCGCACGAGCGCATCCTGAGCGCCGCGTCGTTTTTCTTGCGATTGGCTTCGAGACCACGGCTCCGGCCAATGCTATGACCGCGTGGCAGGCCAGGCAGGAAGGCTTGCGAAATTTTTCCATGCTCGTCTCGCAGGTGCTCGTTCCCCCGGCGATTCGCGCCTTGATGAGCTCACCGGCAAATCGTGTTCAGGGTTTCATTGCCCCGGGGCATGTGTGTAGCGTGATGGGATGCGAGGAGTACGAGGCGCTGGCGCGCGACTTCCGTGTGCCATTCGTCGTGGCAGGCTTCGAGCCCGTAGACCTGCTTCAGGCGGTGCTGCTGCTGGTGAAGCAACTGGAGACCGGAAGCGCCAAGTTGGAGAATCAGTACGCGCGCGCGGTTCAGGCCCAAGGCAACCCCGCTGCCCGGAAAATCATGCAGGACGTTTTCGAGATTGCCGACCAGAAGTGGCGCGGCCTAGGGACGATTCCTGCCAGTGGTCTCCGGCTCCGCGATGCATATGCGGAATACGATGCGGTGAAGATTTTTGGGCTGGCTGATATCACGGCGGAAGAGCCCGCCGAGTGCATCAGCGCCCAGGTGCTGCAAGGCTTGAAGAAGCCGACGGACTGCTCAGCCTTTGGCGCGCGATGCACACCGGAGAATCCGCTCGGCGCGCCTATGGTTTCCAGCGAGGGTGCGTGCGCCGCCTATTACCATTACCGGCGGCATACGGCGAAGGCTTAACGATTTGGATCAACTCGAAGTTGGCGATAAGGCTTCAAATACAGTGCCTCGGACTGGTATGGCCAAGCTTCTTGAAGGCGATCGACTTGAACAACGGGCGCGTGATCTCGGCGTCGATGTCTTAGGAGAACCTCTCTCACGAAGCTCGTCGGGCGCGCTCGGCGCGCAACGGATTATGCATTTACAGCATCGGGTGATAGATGCGTAACGTTCGGAATTCGCGCAGTCGCGGCTATGGCATCTTGGCGGTAATTTCTGCAGCCGCTCCGTTCGCAATGCGCTATCGCCGCTCTTGTGGCCGTGGCTCATGAAGTGTCAGACCAGTGGACGAGACGAAAACGATCGCCGGAATCATCTGCCCAACGCCGTTACCTGTGAAGGATACGGTGGTTCTCGGCCACGGCAGCGGCGGAAAGTTGAGCGCCGAACTGGTGCGCTCCATCTTCCTGCCCGCCTTTCAGAATCCAACGTTGGCCAAGCTCGATGACCAGGCCGTCCTCAACGTGAATGGAACGCGGCTGGCATTCACCACCGATTCTTTCGTGGTCAAGCCGCTTTTCTTTCCGGGCGGAAACATTGGTTCGCTGGCGGTACACGGCACCGTCAACGATCTCGCGATGTGCGGCGCGCGTCCGCTGTTCTTGAGCGTTGCCTTTATTCTGGAGGAAGGCTTTTCGCTCAACGAGTTGCGCCGGGTGGTGGACTCGCTTCGCCAGGCGGCTGTCGATGCGAGTGTGCAGGTGGTTACGGGCGACACCAAGGTCGTAGAGAAGGGAAGCGGCGACCAGCTTTTCATCAACACCACTGGCATCGGACTGGTGCCGGAAGGTCTCGAACTCTCCGCCGATCAGGCGCGACCCGGCGACAAGATATTGCTTAGCGGATACATCGGCGATCACGGCATTGCCATACTCGCGCAGCGCGAGGGGCTCGAGTTCGAGTCGCCAATCCAGAGCGACAGCGCGGCTTTGCACGGCCTGGTGGCGGAGATGCTCGAGGCGAGTGCCGGGATTAAGGGCGCCATTCGCTGCATGCGCGATCCCACTCGCGGCGGTCTGTCGAGCGCGCTGAACGAAATTGCGGAGCAGTCGAAGGTAGGCATCCAGATTGAAGAGCCCACGATTCCAATCCGCGAAGAGGTGCGCGGCGCTTGCGAGATGCTGGGGCTTGATCCGCTTTACGTCGCCAACGAGGGCAAACTGATCGCCATCGTGGAAGCCGGAGCCGCAGAGTCTATTTTGCAGGCCATGCGGCGCCATCCACTGGGCAGGGAATCGCGCCTGATAGGAACGGTCACGGAGCGTTCGCCGGGAACGGTCCTCATGCGGACGGCGCTGGGAACAACACGAATTGTCGACATGCTGGCGGGCGATCAGTTGCCGCGGATCTGTTGAGGGCCTAATGCACGAAATGGGGATAGCCGAATCCGCGCTTATGCTTGCTTAAGAGCGTTACCGCCAAGGGATCATCATGCACGAAATGGGGATTGCCTGCTCGATTCTGGACGCGGTGGCCAACGAAGCGCGGCGACATCCCGGAGTTCGCGCTACGCGTGTCGGCGTAAGGATTGGAGAACTGGCGGCGATTGATCCCGAATCGTTGCGCTTTTGTTTTGAAGTGTTAGTGCAGGGCACGGAGCAGGATGGCTTGCAACTGGAAATCGATCGGGTGCCGCGCAAACACCAGTGCGCCGACTGCAAAGAAGAGTTTGTGATCCGCGATTACGATTTTCGCTGTCCACGCTGCGGCGCAGTCAGCGTGGATTTCGCGTCGGGAGACGAATTGGAATTGATGTTTGTGGAGGTGTCGGAAGATGAATCGAGTTCCGCTGGAACGAAAAGTACTTAGCGAAAACGATAAGCTTGCGGCCGAGTTGCGGGCACGCTTTCACGAACACGGAATCCTTTGCCTCAATATCATCAGCTCTCCCGGCTCAGGCAAGACCAGTTTGCTGGAGCGCACGCTGGAAAGTTTGCCTCGCGAAACGCGCGTGGCAGTGCTGACCGGAGACATACAAACCGAGAATGACGCCAATCGTCTGAAGCGCGCAGGTTTTCCGGTGAAGCAGATTACGACCGGCGGCACCTGTCACCTCGATGCGCGCATGATCGACAAGCACCTTGCCGACTGGCGGCTCGAAGATATCGACTTGCTGCTGATCGAGAATGTTGGCAACCTGGTTTGCCCGTCAAGTTACGACCTTGGCGAAGAGGCGAAGGTTGTCCTGCTGAGCGTGACCGAAGGCGAAGACAAGCCGCTCAAGTATCCGTCCATCTTTTTCAAGTCGGAGTTGATGGTGTTGAACAAGATGGACCTTCTGCCCTACGTTCCATTTGACGTTGCGGCGGCCGAGGAGAATGCGCGCAAAGTGCATCCGGGCATGGAGATTGTGCGGGTCTCCTGCACCACTCGCGAGGGCCTTGGCGCCTGGCTCGCATGGATTGAGCGGCGCCAGCAATTGGCGAGGGCCACGGCAACCGTTGCCGTCGCCGCCCCCAGCCCGGAGCCGGGTTCCTGAGGCCCAATGATCATCCGCAAGCGGATCGATCTGCAAGGCATTGTTCAGGGGGTCGGATTCCGTCCCTACGTCTTCCGACTTGCCACGGAAAGCAATCTCGCTGGAGTCATCAGCAACACTTCTTCCGGCGTGACCGTCGAGGTCGAGGGCTCGTCTGAGGTGGTCGACGAGTTCGTCTCGCGTCTGCCGCAGGAACCGCCGCCGCTTGCACGCATCATTCAGTTCGACGTCACGCTCATTCCGTGCCGTGGCGAATCGGACTTTCGAATTCTGCCGAGCCGCAGAGGCGAGCATGTGCAGACGCTCATCTCGGCGGACGTTGCCACGTGCGCCGATTGCCTTGGCGAAATGTTCGACCCGGCAGACAGGCGATATGGCTACCCCTTCATCAATTGCACCAACTGTGGGCCGCGCTTCACGATTGTCCGCGACATTCCCTACGACCGGCCCTATACCTCGATGGCGGAGTTCCGGATGTGCGCGGAGTGTCAAAGCGAGTATGACGATCCCCTGAACCGCCGCTTTCACGCGCAGCCCAACGCATGCTGGCGCTGTGGTCCACAGTTAGAGTTGCTGGACAAAGACGGAATTCGCATTGAATGCGCTGATCCGCTTGCCGCAACCGCCAAGTTAATCACTGCGGGGCGAGTGGCTGCCGTCAAAGGTCTCGGCGGCTTCCATCTGGCGGCCGATGCGACCAATGCGGAAGCAGTGCGCCGATTGCGCGAGCGCAAGCACAGAGTGGAAAAACCTTTCGCGGTCATGGTTCCGGATATGGCCACCGCCGAAGATTTCTGCGAGATCGATTCAATATCGCGGCAATTGCTCACTTCGGTGCAGCGGCCTATTGTGCTGTTGTCGTGGAAGCGTCCGAGCGCCATCACCTGCGAGGTGGCGCCCGGCAACAACTATCTTGGTGTGTTTCTGCCATACACGCCGCTGCATCATCTTTTGTTCGCCAAGACCGGAGCCCGCGCGCTGGTGATGACGAGCGCCAATCTCAGCGAAGAACCGATCGTGATCGGCAACGGGGAAGCTGTTCAACGGCTGAAGGAACTGGCCGACTGCCTGCTGGTGCACAACCGTGAAATACTGCTGCGCTGCGACGATTCCGTGATGCGAGTCTCCAGTGGCCGCCCGCGCCAGCTTCGCCGCTCGCGAGGGTTTGTGCCGGTGCCGGTGTTCCTTCACCGGGCAGTGCCTTCCATCCTTGCCGTTGGCGGCGAACTGAAGAACACGATCTGCGTCACCAAAGGCAAGCACGCGTTTCTCAGCCAGCACATCGGAGACCTGGAGAACTTTGAATCCTACCGCTTCTTCGAGGAAGCGATTGCGCATCTGCGCAAGATTCTTCAGATCGAGCCGGGCATTGTGGCTTACGATCTGCATCCCGATTATTTTTGTACTCGATGGGCTCTGCAACAGCAGGGAATGGAACTGGTTGGCGTTCAGCATCACCATGCCCACATCGCCAGTTGCATGGCGGAGCATCATCTGGAGGGCCGCGTCATTGGCTTTGCCCTGGACGGAACCGGGTATGGAACCGACGGCCGTATTTGGGGCGGCGAAGTGATGATTGCAGGCTACGAGGATTTTCGCAGGGTCGCCCACTTCGACTATGTCAAGCTGCCGGGAGGCGCTGCCGCTATCCGTGAGCCGTGGCGAATGGCCGTTAGCTACTTGGCACATCACTTCGGCGCGGAGTGCGCGGGGATCGACATCCCTTTCCTGCGTGGCCTTGACCCGCGCAAGCTGAAACTGCTGCTAAACATCATGGAGCGCAACGTTAATTCGCCGCTCACCTCGAGTTGTGGACGGCTGTTCGATGCCGTGGCCGCTCTGGTCGGCATTCGCCAAACCGTGAATTACGAAGCGCAAGCGGCCATTGAGTTGGAGAATGCAATCGCCGAACCGGCTGGCGAGGAAGCTTATCAGTTGAAGGTGAAGCCCAGCGACGCCGGTCCCTGGATTATCGATACCAAGCCAATGTTCGTCGAACTCATCGACGACCTTCGCCGGCAAGTGCCCGTGCCGATGATCAGCGCAAAATTTCACCTGGGACTGGTGGAGATGTTCGCCCGCATCGCTCAACAGATTCGCGAAGCCGAAAACCTGAATCGCGTCTGCCTGAGCGGAGGCACGTTCCAGAATCGCTTCCTCGCGGAGCGATTGCAGCAGAGGCTCTCCGGGCTTTCCTTCGAGGTGTTTGCGCACTCCGAGGTTCCCGCCGGGGACGGTGGGTTGAGCCTGGGTCAGGCCCTGGTGGCTGCGTATCGCGCCAGGTAGCGTTGGCGAACTCAACAGAGCTTGCGCAAAGCTGTGGAGAGAATTTCGGAATCGAAATTACCCGAGGCCGCAGCCGACGCAATTGCCTCGGCGGCTTTGGCGGCTGCTTGGTGCACTTCCGCGCTGATTTCATGTCCATGGTGGAAGCTGCGCGCAGTGGCCGTAATCAACGTTGCCGGAGGCGCCTGTCCATAGATGGCCTGCGCTAGCGCCAGCAGGTTGCCCGGCTCGAAATGGTGCATTCCGGAAGATGACAAATCGCATTGCTCGACCGGCATTGCGCGGAGGGCACCGGGTTCGTCGCCGACAGCGGCATCGAGAAAGATTGCGTGGCTGCTCTCAGGTAGTAACGCGGCATGTTCCGGATTCAACTGGTGAGAGACGATAACTTCAATCCCCGGAATCTGGCGTTCCTTGACATAACTCGCCGCGAGGCTGCCGAATCCGTCGTCGCCACGCAGCGGGTTGCCATAGCCGATTACGAGAATCTTCTGCACCGGATTCCTCTTCACCCAAAAATAACAGCCTGCCCGGCAAGCGCTGGTTTGTGCTTGCCGATGCAGGCTTAGACCGGATTCGCGGAAGGTGTACCCTGCATAGCAACCGGGCTTCCGTGCCCGGCGGTGATAGTCAGGGCATACCGACTCTGGAAATGCTCCAGAGTCGCGGCACCAATCTATCGACTGCAAATCTCGTCGAGCACAGCGCCGTCGGGAGCGAACAGCCGGATCTTCATGGCGATCTGTCCCGAAGCGTGCGTCGAACAGCTAAAGCACGGGTCGTAGGCGCGCACCACCGCGGAAACGCGGTTGAGCATGCCTTCATGCAGCTTATTGCCGTCGATGAAGTGCTCGCTTACCTGCTGAATGCTCTTGCCGATGGCGAGGTTGTTGTGCCCCGTCGCGACAATCAGATTGGCCCACACGATTCCGCCGTCCTCGTTCACCTTGTAATGATGAATGAGAACGCCGCGCGGAGCCTCGATCATGCCGACGCCGTCCAGCGAGTTGACCCCGGCGGTGGCGCGGACATGAGTGTTCAGGATTTGCGGGTCGTCCAGCAACTGAGCGATCCGCTCCAGGGCATAGAGCAGTTCGATCAGCCTGGCATAGTGGAACAGGAACGAGCTGTGCGCCGGATTGCCGAAGCGCTGGCGGAATTCCGCCAGTTCGACATCGGCTTTCGGCGTTCCGCATTGGTCGCATGCATTCAGCCGCCCCAGTGGACCGACGCGATAGATGCCTTGCGGATAACCGATCGGTTTGTAATAAGGCGCCTTCAGGTAGGACTCGCGCAGCGAAGCCTCCCCGATGTAATCGAGATATTCTTCCGCCGGAATTTCGTCTTTCACGATTGCGCCGGCAGCGTCGCGGAAGCGCAACGTGCCGTCATAGAGCTGCATGTTGCCCTTGCGATCGACCATCCCCGCGTACATCGTCGGAGCAGAGCCGAAATAATCGATTTCTTCCTGGAAAGACCCAACTGCCGACTTGAAGAAGCTGATGGTGCGCTCCGCGCCGGCCGTGATGCCTGGCAATTCAGACAGAATTCGTTCGCGGAGTTGAGGCGACATCGGCGCATTCACGCCGCCGGGTACTACCCAGGACGGGTGAACACGTTCCAGCGCCAACCCCTCGATGATTTGCAGGCCGAATTTCCGCAGTTCGATGCCCAACCGGGCCAACTCGGGATGCTTCTCGATCACGCCAACCACGTTGCGCTTCGCGGGATCGGAGTCCATGCCGAGCAGCAGATCGGGCGATGACAGGTAGAAAAAACTGAGCGCATGCGACTGCACGAATTGCGCACAGTGCAATAGCTCCCGCAGTTTGACCGCCGATGCCGGAATTCGCACCGCCAGAATGGCGTCGCAGGCTTTGGCGGATGCCAGCAGATGACTTACCGGGCAAATACCGCATATCCGAGAGGTGATGCCGGGCATTTCGTAGAAGGGGCGCCCCTCGGTAAACTTTTCGAATCCACGCACTTGAGTGATGTGGAGCTGCGTGCTGGAGACGCGGCCCTCATCATTCAGGTGGATCGAAATTTTCGCGTGTCCTTCGATCCGGCTCACCGGATCGATTGTGAGTCGCTTCATGGACGCTCCTTATCCAAACTTCACCTTTTGGTTCATCCCGGGTTTGCGGCCCTCCAGCAGATCGGTTACCAAGCCGAGAATTGCCTTGGCGGGCGGAGGACAGCCCGGCAGGTACATATCCACCTTTACGAATTCGTGTACCGGTCGTGCGCGTTTCAGCAGTGAGGGTACGCCTTCGGTCGGAATCACCTTGCTTTCGTCCGCGCCTTCGACGTAAACGCGCTGCAAAAGCTTGCTGACCGGAATCGAATTTCGCATCGAGGGCACATTGCTGGTGACCGCGCAGTCGCCCAGCGAGATCAGCACATTCGTGCGCTGCCGGATCAGCTGGATCTTATGCATATCCTCCATCGAGCTGATGGCGCCTTCGACAAGCGTGACGTCAACCCCATCGGGGAACTCCTGTGCATCGACCAGAGGTCCGTACACGATATCCACTTTGCCGGCCAGCGAAATGACTCCCGCGTCCATGTCCAGCAGCGACATGTGGCAGCCTGAGCAACCATCAAGCCAAACAGTAGCCAGTTTGACCTTCTTCATGCCTGCACTCCTTTGCGGCGCGCCAACTCGCTAATGTTGTCGTTCCGCTTGACCATTTCTTCCACCGCCGCGCCTTTTTCGGCGAGCGCGCCTGTAGGACACGCCTGCACGCACTTGCCGCAACTGGTGCAACTGGTTGATTGTCCCCACGGCTGGTTCAGTTCGCTGACGATGCGGGAGTTGATGCCGCGTGAATTGACCTCCCACACGTGGGCTCCCTCAAGTTCGGTGCAGACCCGCACGCAGCGCGTGCACAAGATGCAGCGATTGTGATCGAGTACAAAGCGCTTGTGGGAGAGGTCGACTGACAGCTTCGGATAGTTGTACCAGTACCGCATGTTGGTGACCCCCATCGCGGTCGCCATACTCTGAAGCTCGCATCGGCCGTTGGAGACGCATACCGCGCACACGTGGTTGCGCTCGACGAACAAAAGCTCAAGCGCAATGCGGCGGTACTGCATCAGTTTTGGCGAGGTGGTCGTGACCGACATGCCATCCTGCGCCGGGGTGGTGCACGCCGGCAATAGCCGGTCGGTGCCGGAAACTTCGACGATGCAGAGACGGCATGCACCCACGGCGCTCAGTCCTTCAAGGTAGCAAAGGGTCGGAATGTACTTGCCCGCCGCCCTGGCCGCCTCGAGGATCGTTTGGCCTTCGAGGGCACTCACCAACTCACCATCGATTCGGATTGATAATTTCTTTGGCAAGACTTGGCTCCTTCCTCTAGCTCAGGCTCGCATGGGTTTTGACGTCGCAACGAAGGCACCGGCAGGTTTCCTCCAGCGCTTCTTCCGGAGTAAAGCCGGTAACCACTTCATCATCGGAGCGCTTGCGAAGCTTGGGCGCGATCATGTGTGCTTCGTGACGTTTGCTTTCGCTGGGCTCCTCGGGTGCTTCTTGACTGTAGGTAAATTCGGGGAAGATCCGCTCCCACCGGTTCTCTCCCATGAGCCGCTCGTCGATGTTACGGGCACCCTGCTTGCCGTACCCCATCGCGTTCGACACATTGGAAGCTCCGGTGATCACGTCACCGCCGGCGTAAAAGCCCGGACGGCTGGTTTCCAGAGTGAATCGGTCGACGTTGATCGTGCCTTCTTCCTTCAGTTCAAGGCCGGAAGCCTTGCAGAAGTCAAGGTCGAAGGTTTCGCCAACGGCCAGCACCACGGTGTCGCAGGCGTATCGTTTAATCTCACCGGTAGGCACCGGCTTTCTGCGACCCGACTTGTCGTATTCACCGAGACGAGTTTGCTCGATCTCGATGGCCTGAACGTTGCCGTCCTGGTCGCCCATGATGCGATGCGGCGCAGCCAGAAACACGTACTTCACTCCTTCTTCTGCCGCCGCTGTGGTCTCTTCTTCGATGGCCGGCATGTCCTTGCGTTCGCGACGGTAGAAGACGGTTACGTCCGCTCCGGTGCGTACCGCCGAGCGAGCCGAGTCGATGGCGGCGTTGCCACCGCCGATGATCGCCACCTTGCGGCCGATCCGTGCCTCCTTGCCGCGAGACAGCTCGTCCAGCAACGGTAGAGCGTGGTGAACGCCCTTGAACTCGGTTCCGGGCAGGTACAGCCAGGATTCCTTCCAGGTCCCGATGGAGATGAAAACCGCATCGAAGCGATCGGCGAGTTCGTTCAACGGCAGATCGATCCCGACTCTAGTGTTGAACATGAACTTCACGCCCATGCGCTCGATCAGATCGACTTCGCGGCGCAGAATGGCCTTGGGCAGCCGGTATTCCGGAATCGCGAAACGCAGCATGCCGCCGGCCTCCGCCTTTTCTTCAAAGACGGTGACTTCGTGCCCCATTAATGCGAGGTAGAAGGCTGTTGTAAGGCCGGTCGGACCCGCGCCCGCCACTGCGACTTTGCGTCCAGTTGGCTCCAGTTTGCGCGAGGCAATCTGCTTGACGATGCTGTCGAAGTGCTCCGAGGAGAAGGTCGCATCCGCTATCTGCCGATGGATATCGCGGATATTGACCGATTCGTCGAGAGTCTGGCGGCGGCACCGCTTATCGCAGGGATGCTGGCAGACGCGTCCGGTCGAGGCCGGCAGCGGATTGTCCATGATGACCGCCGCGAACGCTTCCTCGATCCGGTTTTCCTTGTAGAGCTGGATGAATCGCGGAATGTTCATGCGCAACGGACAACTGTTTTCGCACGGCGATAACGCCAGTTCCTGGCACACACCCGCTTCGCAATGATGAGCCCGCAGGTGGTCCTCAAACTCCGCGCGGAAGTGCCGCATGGTGGTGAGCACCGGATTCGGCGCCGTCTGTCCGAGCCCGCACAACGAGCATTCGCGGATCATGCGGCCAAGTTCGTCCAAGGTCTCCATGCGATTCTTCATGCCCGGAATGCCCTTGGTGATGCCAGTCAGAATGCGCAGGCACTTGTTCAGTCCGACCCTGCAAGGAATGCACTTGCCGCACGATTCCGAATGCGTGAACTCGATGAAGTAACGTGCGACATCGACCATGCAGTTGTCTTCGTCCAGTACGACCATGCCGCCGGAGCCCATGATCGCCCCGAGCTGTTGCAGGCTCTCATAATCGACCGGGGTATCGAACATCTCCCGGGGAATACAGCCGCCCGATGGTCCGCCGGTCTGAACCGATTTGATCGCCCGGCCGGGATGGCTGCCGCCTTCGCCAACGTCGTAGATGAACGTCTTCAGTGGAGTGCCCAGCGGCATCTCCACCAGCCCGGTGCTGTGCACCTTGCCGACCAGCGAAAACACCTTGGTCCCGGAGCTTTTAGCACTGCCGGTTTCGCTGAACCATCCTGCTCCCTTGCTGACGATCGGGGCAATGTTGTACCAGGTTTCAACGTTGTTGATGTTGGTGGGCTTGCCCCAGAGTCCCTTTTGCGCAGGGAATGGAGGACGGGGACGAGGCCTGCCGGCCTGACCTTCCAGCGAAGCAATCAGCGCGGTCTCTTCTCCGCAGACGAAGGCTCCGGCGCCCTCGACGACTTCGATGTCGAACTTGAAGCCGCGGCCGAGAATGTTATTTCCGAGCAAGCCGTATTCGCGAGCCTGTTCGATCGCCCGGTGCAAGCGGTGGACTGCCAGCGGATACTCGGCACGAACGTAGACGATGCCATTGCTCGAACCCATTGCGTAGCCGCCGATGAGCATGCCCTCGAGCAGCGAATGCGGATCGCTTTCGATCTCGTTGCGATTCATGTACGCGCCGGGATCGCCCTCGTCCGCGTTGCAGATGAGGTACTTTTGGTCGGCCTTTGCCTTGGCCAGGAAATCCCACTTGTTGCCAGTGAGGAATCCGGCGCCGCCGCGGCCGCGCAGTTTGGCGGCCTTGATCTGTTCGATCACCATCTCGGGCCGGCCATCGATCAGCACGCTGTAGAGTGCCTGGTAACCGCCTACCCCTATGTATTCTTCGATGTCGTCAGGATTTATGAGTCCGCAATTGCGTAGAACAATCTTCTTCTGGCCCTTAAAAAATGGTACTTCGTTCCATAAAGGTACTTCGGGGTATCCGTGGCCGTACCTGATCGTTGAGGTGATGTGGTCCCATTCCTCCAGCTTGCAATAGATGAGGTCGGGGGTAATGTTTCCGGTGGAAATATCATGAAGCAGGCGTGCCGCGTCATCGACCTGAACTCGACGCAGGACCAGAAGCGGACCGCCGGGCAGGCGAACGTTGACCAGCGGCTCCTGAAAACAAGCGCCGAAGCAGCCTACACTGGCCAGATGCACGTCCATGCCCGTCCGCGAAAGCAGATCGGCGAAAGCGTGATAAACGCCTTCGGCGCCGTTGCCGCGGCCGCACGTTCCCATGCCTACGCCGATTCGCGGAATGGGGGGCATCAACTTGGCAAGCCCCGCTTCCCGGACGGCGTTGAAGGCTCCGATATCTTGAATTGGAGGCATCACTTACTCTCCCGTTCCAGTGCTCTTACTTGCCGCTGCAGCGTGTGCTCATTCACATGGCCGCAGATGTTGTGGTTGATTTCGACCACGGGGGCCAGCGCGCATTGCCCGAAACACGCAACAGTGCGTACCGTGAACCTCTGGTCCGTGGTCGTGAGCGCCAACTTATCGGCCTCATCGGTTTCGCCCGACTCATCTGGCTGCCCGACGTTAAGCTCAAGCCGCAGGCTATCCAGCAGGTCACGCGAACCGCGTGTGTGGCAGGCGGTGCCACGACAGATGCAGATGGTGTTGTCGCCCTGTGGTTGCAGGTTGAACAGCGCATAGAAGGTGGCAACGCTGAATACTTGTGAAGGCGGAATCCCTGTCTTCGCCGCAACGTATCGCAGCGTTTCCATGGGAAGGTATTTGCGAGGGTTATGATCCTGAACGGCCTCCAGGATGCCCAGCAGTGCTCCAGGACGGTCGTTCTGGTTCGCGATTGCCTGATCGATGAACGCTCGTTCGCTCGCGTCCGGAGTTTCGCGAAGGGTAGTGTGCATGGCGCTCCCCTTTTCTCGTGTGCCGGCGGTACGACTGCGCTCAATCAATCGGATATCCGGTGATTAGCTCATGTCATCCATCGACACGAAGACACCAATTCCTTAATTGAGAGACAGAACCATTAACTAATACCTGCGTTAATGGTGCAGTGATGATGGGACTATCTCGTCGTGATGGAGAGACGACTAAGGCGTGATGCAGCAACGGCTGAAAGGTGATGATGGGCACGCGGGTGGGTGAGCTACGGCGTGCATTGGGTTGTAAAACTCGGAACTTGCGCTGAAAGTGCCAATTTTGGCGGGCGTTTTGGAAAAACTTCAACTGTGGGAACCATGAATTACGGTAAACGTCAGATCATCGCAATCGATATTGCGGCGCCAACCAGCACCACCCAGGCCACGTGAACATTCTTGTGCAGGGCAATGGCCGCCGCAATCGCCAGCAACGATCGTTTCAGATCCCAATGGACCACATTGAAAAAGGTGAATGTCACGAAGAAGAGCAACCCGGCAAACGAGCTGACTATGCCCTTGGTCGCCTTGCGAAATGCCTTTGACGATTTGAGCCGATTGAAATAGGGGGTCATTACAATCAGCAGAATGAAGCTTGGGATGTAAAAGCCCGTGATGGCCGCGACCGAACCCGCCAGCCCCGCAATCAGGTAACCCAGAAATGCCGTGCTCGTGCTGATAGGACCCGGTGTGATCTGGCTGAGCGCGAGAGCGTCCATCATCGTCTTTTCATCGACCCAGTGCCTGAGGGTGACAACCTCATGCAGCATCATGGGAATAGATCCGGCGGCCCCTCCAAAGGCAAAG
This sequence comes from uncultured Acidobacteriota bacterium, assembly GCA_963819175.1. Taxonomy (GTDB): domain Bacteria; phylum Acidobacteriota; class Terriglobia; order Terriglobales; family Acidobacteriaceae; genus CAWBRT01. The sequence goes on along the minus strand of CAWFVJ010000013.1, from coordinate 254,773 downwards.
AGGTTGATCTTCATCATGGTCGCTGCCAGCAGAAACAGTGTCCTGTCGATAAAATAAAGCGCGACGAGCCCAGAGGCCGCGAGCGCCACGAGCGCCAATGCTTGCTTTAGCATTCCGTGTTTGCCGTCGGCGGGCGCGGAAGCGGAGTTCGCGGCGGGGACCTCGGCGAACAGAGCCATTCCGGCCAACGCGGCGATCACGATGACTGCCATGGGGCCCAGGCCGTAAATCAACAGCAGGGCGGCGGCGATCGAAATGATTGCCCCTTTATAGCTCCGCGCGACATCTTTGCCCCACTTGAAAGTCGCCATGCCCATGATCGCAACCACCACGACTTGCAGCCCTGATAGCAAGGAAACGATCTGCGGCAGCGAGTGAGATCTGGCATAGAGGATAGAAAGGAAGAGCATGACGCAGGAACAAGGGAGAACGAAGGCGACATATGACAGCAATGCGCCCAGAACGCCCCGCGTCTTCAGTCCCACGTAAGCGACCGCCATCATGACCGTCGCGCCCGGGAGAGCTTGGCACATGGCCGCGCCATCGTTGTAGGTTTCGCCGTCCATCCAGCGCTTGCGCACCGCCAGATCCTTGACGTAGACCATCATGGCCAAGCCGCCAAAAGCCGTGGCTCCCAGACCCAGAAACGAAAAAAAGAGCTCCGCCAGCGAAGGAGTGTTGCGGGAAGCTGGTTCTGTTCTGGTCGCGATTGTGGCTTGCTCCGTCATTCTGGTACCTCAAAGTTAAGTCGGCTGTGAACGCTAAACCGCCGATTCTTCGGCGGCAGCCACTTTCGCCGCAGGCTCGATCGCAATCTTTCGCAGGTCCGGCAGAAAAGCGGTCAAAAGACCAATCAGCGGCAGGAACGAGCAGACGTGATATACGAAGCCGATGCTGGTCAGATCGGCCAGCCTGCCCAGCACTGCGGCACCGACGCCTCCCATGCCGAAGGCAAAGCCGAAAAACAGTCCGGAGATCATGCCGACCCTGCCGGGTAGCAGCTCCTGCGCATAGACGATGATGGCTGCAAATGCCGATGCCAGAATCAGGCCAATGAGCACGGTGAGAATGCCGGTCCAGAAAAGATTCGCATAGGGCAGCGCCAGCGTGAACGGGAAGACCCCGAGGATCGAGAACCAGATGACGTACTTGCGTCCAATGCGGTCGCCAATCGGGCCGCCGGCGAAAGTTCCCAGCGCAACCGCTCCCAGGAAAACGAACAGGTGAATCTGCGCGCTTTGCACCGTGAGATGAAATTTAGTGATCAGGTAAAAGATGTAATAGCTGGACAGGCTGGAAAGGTAGAAGAACTTCGAGAAGAGCAGGCTCAGCAGGATCAGAATCGCAAAAAATGTTTTTCTTGGCGGCAGCGGCGAGTGGATGGCCTGCTGTTTCACCAGCGATGCTGCCTGGGCGGAGCGGTGCGATCGATACCAGCCGCCCACGTAAATCAGCACCATGATGGAAACCAATACCGCGATGGAAAACCACGCGATGCTGTGCTGTCCTCTTGGCACAACCAATAGGGCTGCCAGCAGGGGGCCAAGCGCGGAACCCGTGCTGCCGCCCGCCTGGAAGAACGACTGCGCCAGACCAAGCTTTCCGCCCGAAGCCGTGCGGGCAACCCGCGACGACTCAGGATGAAACGTCGCGGACCCAACCCCGGTCAGGCAGGTGGAAAACAGAATCATGTGTAAGCTATTCGCCCGGGCAAGCAGCACTAGGCCGACCAGGGTGAACCCCATTCCAACCGGTAGCGAATAAGGCTGCGGGCGGCGATCGGTATAGAAGCCAATCACCGGTTGCAGCAACGAGGCGGTTATCTGGTAGGTGAGTGCGATCAGGCCTATCTGCGAGTAGTCCAGGTGATACAGATCCTTGAAAATCGGATAACACGCGGCAATCATCGATTGCGTCATGTCATTCAGAAAATGACAGAAGCAGATCGCCGCCAGAATCCCATAGACCGTCTGATTGGTTCTATCCTTCAACACCCCCACGCCAGGTCCGCTCACACATAACTCCATTAGCCACGGAAATAAAATTGGTGCCCCAAGTCCCGCGCCGCCGAGCACTTCCTTTGAGACACGCCGCGCCACTCGGTCATGCTGCCCCGTTCGTAGCAAACGGCTCATTTGGCAGTTCGGCGCTGCCTGGGGCATTATCCTGCATCATCCGCGCACATTCCCGTGCGGAATCGCAGCTATTCTTCCAGCACGAAGACACAAGGTTTCGGAGAGTGACGGACTCTGAACTGCGGAAGCAGCGACTCACATCACTATAACGTCAATGATGCCGGAAAGCATATCAAAGTGCCAGCACCTTTTGTCTCCACGGAACCGTCGGCGGGGACTGGCAGCAACCTTGTAAAATCAAGTCATGCCCGAGCACATCGGTATTGTTGCCTGCTCCGCCGAAGGCGCGGCTCTTTGTTATCGCACCATCTGCGTGGAAGGCGCGCAGCTTCTTGGCGCGCACGATCATCCCGAGGTCTCGATGCACACGCACTCGCTCGCCCAGTACATGAACTGCATCTACCGGGGCGACTGGCAGGGCGTGGGTGATCTGATGCTCTCCTCCGCGAATAAGCTCGCGAAAATCGGCGCTGACTTCTTGATCTGTCCGGACAATACCATTCACCAGGCGCTCCCTTACGTTGAACCGCGATCGCCGCTGGGCTGGCTGCACATCGCCGAGGTCGTCGCTGCACATGCCGTCGAGAGCGGCTTCCGGCGTCTCGGCCTGACCGGAACTCGTTGGCTCGTCGAGAGCGAAATCTATCCGGAAAAGCTCACGGCGCGCGGACTCGAGTTTGTGCGTCCGAACCCAGCCGAACGCGAAGCAATCAATCGCATCATCATGGATGAGCTGGTTTACGGCGTCTTCAAGCCCGAGGCGGTTGCTACCTTCCAGCGGGTCGTCGGACGCATGAAAGATGAGGGCTGCGACGCCGTCGTACTCGGCTGCACCGAGATCCCTTTGATCATGAATGACTCGATTTCTCCGTTGCCAACGCTCGATTCCACACGCTTGCTGGCGCGGGCCGCGTTGCGCCGGGCCGTGCATGCCGCAGCCACGCCGGCCTAAATCAGGCCAAGGTTTGCACGTCGCCACAAACGCTGAGTGCCTGGCCGGAAATGTTGCGTCCGGCGGGCGAACACAGAAACAGCGCTGTCGCGGCAACATCGTCTGCCGTCACCATCCGCTTCAGCGAGGCCCGGTTGGTAAGCTCGGCTTCGATTTCGGCATAACTCACTTGTGCGAGTTTCGCGCGGGCGCGGATAACGCCCTCCTGACGGGGGCCTTCCACAACGCCGGGCAAAATGGCATTGACGCGGATACCGGCGGGGCCGAGTTCGATCGCCAGACTTTTGGTCAGCCCGATCACCGCCCATTTCGATGCCGCATACGGCGTCCTGTTTGGGAAGCCGAGCCGGCCCGCCAGTGAGGATAGGTTGATGATCGCGCCGTCCTTCGCCTCGCGCAGCATCGGTACCGCCAAGCGGGTGCAGTAGTACTGCCCGTTCAGGTTTATGTCGATGGTGCGCCGCCAGTCATCCGGCGAAATCTGCTCGATCCCGCCGGTCGGTCCGGCTATCCCGGCATTGTTCACCAGAACATCGAGTCCACCGAGCGACCGCCGCACCTCTTGAAAGAGGCGTTCGACATCGGCTTCGGCGGAAACGTCGGCGATAGTGCTGCTCACCGCTGGAAGCTCTCTAGCGCACTGCGCCAGCGCCTCCGCGGAAACGTCGCAGATGTGTACTCGTGCGCCACTCTCGGCAAATGCACCCGCAATTGCACGGCCGATACCTGAGCCGCCCGCCGTCACCAGGACGCGCAAACCCTTCCTTATATTTGGCTGTAACATAACTTTTCCGACATCCCTCGCCTATTTAATGTGCCCGACAGGAAGAAGGTAGATGGGCATATGCTGCGCGGGCAGCGAGGCTGCCTTCTGAGCGTCCTTCGGTTCAAATCCAGCTACCGGGACGGCGCCGAGCCCCAGAGCAGTCGCTTGCAGCAGCACGTTCTCTGCAACATGACCGGCTTCCAGATTAACCACCTTCACACCCTTTTCGGCTCCGTATTTTTCTCCCGCACGCTCGTACTCGCCCGCAATCACGAGCACAAATGGAGCGGTCTTAACCGACGGCTGCACGGAAAGTTTGGCACGCAGATCTTGTGCTTGAAGCTTCTTAAGTTGGTGGCCGCTCGGCACGTACTCGAAGAAACCGTCGGCGGAAGCCAGATAGATATCGCAGGAAATACTGTGCGCTAGCCGAGGGCGCGGTCCGATGGCCCTTGTCGTCGGTAACTCCCTGCGCCGCCCACAGCAGTTGCGAAATCTCAACTTGGGTCAATGGCTTGTCGGTGAAGGTTCGCACCGAACGGCGGGTTGCGAGAGCTTCCGTTAACGCCATGCCACCCGACTTGCTGGGCTGAGGCAGTTGAATGGTGGTCGCGCTGGATTGAGCGGCTTGCCTGTATTCTGGGCAAAAGCGGTGGAAACTAAACAGAGCAACGAGCAAAGCAGACGAGCAGAAGCTTACGCATTTATTTCCTCCATAAATGATTGCCGCTGGAACCCATTTAGTTTCGTTGATCTTCGCCCAGCACGCAAGGGTAATGGGCATAACACGCTCGTCGCCGGAGATTAGCAGGCCGCATTAGCGAAGCAACCTCATACCTGGAGATTTCGCAGTTCATTCACGCCATCAGGCAGTCACTTAATTATTTCCCAACCGACGTCGCATTGCGTTTGTTCGCCTTGTTTCAGAGAACGAAGCGTGAGCTTCTGTGTGCCATCCGGCTGCCGTGCAATCAGCGGACTCCATGACTGGTGGTCGAAGGTGAATTGAAGTCTGCCTCCCGGCAGGCCTGCGAAGACAACGGTCTGTCCAAAACGCACGGGAGGGCCGTAGTAATGCAGCGTCCCCGCAGTAGGCAGAGCAGGAACTGTCATATGCATCGGCGATGGCTGCGGCTTAATTGCCTCCATCGGGAGATTCGGTTGATTGTTGCTTGCGGCTTTCTGCTCGCCGCCCGGAGCCTTCGTGTTAGCGGAATTTGCCGAAGGCTTTGAACTCATGCCTGTCTGCTGAGCACTCGTAGAGGGCGCGGAAGGGGTCGGCGATGGAGCGGCCGGGAACGAAGGCAGCGCCGCTGCCGCGCGGGGAGGCGGGATGGGGAAAGCGGTTGTTGTTGGTTTCGAAGAACGGCTGGAAGCCGCAAACCAAACCCAACCCAGCGCTCCAGCCACTAAGAGCGCTGCGAGCAGCGCGAAAAGGCCCCAGTGCGAGGTTCTGTCTGAGGACGACTGAAAATCTGATTCTTCGTCGGCGCTGTAGTTGTATTCGGATGACGACTCAGTTTGGCCGATGCCGGTGAATCCTTCCGTCGGCGTTCTCGGTGACGCCTCTCGACCGGCGGAAGTGCCCCACCGCGCACTTGGCTCCTGCTCAACTTCCGTTACGGCAGCTTCACTACCGCCGTCCGGCGCGGCAGTACCACATTGACGACAAAACCGCTTTCCGGATGGAATATCGTAACCGCATTGTCTGCATTGCATTTTGCTGGTCCTATTCCTGCGGCTTGCCGGGTCGCGGCACAAATGCCTTTACGCCTGCATAATATGGCGCCACAACCTTTTCGGGGCAGAGCTCCCCATTCTAGCCTCTTTTGCCAGGGTCCGCGACGCCGGTGCGCAGTCTGGACCTGTAGTGATCCCTCAGCTTTTCAGCGACAGGGGACGGTGGTCTGTGCTTGCTCAAGGATAATCTCCGCCGCAGCAAACATTGGACTTGCCAAGAGCCTCACGGAGCGATACAAAGCCGACATACCGAAAATCATTCACCGCAGCACAGCAGTCGGAAACGAAAAGGACATAAAGGAGATTCTCATGAGCATCATTGATCGCCGGAATTTTGTGAAATCGCTTTCCGTGGCCGCCGGCGCCGCAACCTTGGCTGGGGCTACTCCGGTTATAGCCCAGTCCTCCGGCACGAAAGTCAACTCTACGAAGTCTTCGCTCTCAAATATGCTGGTCCCGTTTGATCTGCCGCGGGCCATGACATTTTTTAACCACCGGCTATGCGACGTCATGGCAATCAACTACTACGTCTGGGCGATCCGCGCCAAAAATGGCGAGACCACGCTGGTGGACACCGGAACCGGCAAGTCTGGGGGTCGAAGTTAAAGGGTTCTTCCCGCCCGAGAAGATGGTAGCGCGCCTCGGAATCAAGCCCGAGCAAGTGACCAAGATCATCGTCACTCACATGCACTTTGACCATATCGGCGGCGTGACCGACTTCGCACAGGCATTTCCCGCGCGCCAAATTCTACGTGCAGAAGACGGAACTAGAGTTCTGGGTTAACAGCCCGCTATCGCAGAGGGCTCCATACAAGCCGACAGGAAACCCGGATGCCAACAAGGCTTTCGATGAGTTGGCCAAGGGTCCGCGGGTTATCCAGATCAACGGCGATATGGTGATTGGCCCCGATATGCAGCTTCTGTTGGCGCCCGGACACACTCCGGGATTACAGACGGTACTGATCCCCACGGCCAAGGGGCAAACCATCGTCGGCTCCGATGTCGCGCATCTTTTCAGAAGCTTCAAAGAGGATGTGCCCAGCGGCTTGATCACCAACCTGCCGATCTGGCTGGAAAGCTACGACAAGCTGCGCTTCAACGCCCCGGCGGAAAACATGTTCCCGGGTCATGACGCGAAGATGCTGACGGACTTTCCCAAGGTGGCCGAGGACATTACGAAGTTGGCCTGAGGATGTCTTTTGCCGCTCGCGGTGAAATAACAGAACGGCCCACCCTTTCGCCTCGGAATTACAGCGAGAGGGTGGCGTTTAAAGGCTGTTGAAAAAACGTAGCCGTGTCATCCTGGGGTCGTGCCGGTTTGCGGGGTCCCCGGCATGCGCCGTATTTGCGCATGTTGGGGCGGGCGACCGAAGAGTTTTCAGCAGCCTGTGCGGCGTGCGATGTCCAATCGAGAGGAAGAGGTATTTATGAGCCGGTTCTACGGGAAGAGATATTACCGCTGGGTTGTTCTCGCGGCCTGCACCATGGTCTATTGTACTTCTCAACTGGTGCGTTGGAATTACGCCAGCATCACCAAGTATCTGATGACCGACCTGCACATCGGCAAGCCGGAAATCGGGTTGATGGGATCGGCTTTCTTTTACGCCTACTCGTTCTCGCAAATTCCCTGGGGCTTCAGCACCGACCGCTGGGGCGGGCGCAAGGTGATCCCGGCCGGAGTGGCAATAATGGCCTTGTTCCTGGCCGGCTTCGCCTTTAGTGCGACCTTTACGCAGGCAATTATATGGAGAACCCTGATGGGGGCCATGGCCGGCGCCGGCTATGTGCCTATCGCTTCGGTCCTGGCGAAGTGGTTCGACATAAAAGAGCGCGGCTTCGCCATGGAATTCTATTCCGGTCCCGGCGGCGGACTTGGTGAAGCAGTTAGCTTTTTGCTTATCCCTGTTATGGCTTTGGTTATGAGCGGTGGCGGCCTGTTCGGGCTAACCGGCTGGCGGGGTTCGACGGTTGTTATGGGCGTCGTAGTGCTGCTCATCGGCATAGCCAGCGCGGTGATGCTGCGGTCGGACCCAACCATCATGGGCCTTCCCTCGATCCAGGCGGTCGAGGACAAGAAGGAAGACAAACACTACAAGCACGTCGCTGCCGGCATAACCAAAGACCCGGCGCTTTGGATCCTGTCGCTGGCCTGGTCGGGATACATGATCGGGGCGCGCCTGGTTCCGGGCTGGCTGCCCTTGTACGCCACCGAGTTCTACATTCAGAAACAGGGCATGGCGAAAGGGGCCGCCATCGTCGCCGGAGGAGCCATGGCGACCACTTACGTGTTGGGGCGCGTGGTCGGCACACCGCTGGTCGGCAAGCTGTCGGATGTCCTGCTCAAAAAGTTCGCCGTTCCGCGCTCGGTGATAATTTTCATCGGGCTGCTGGGAATCGCCGCATGCTTTTGGGCTTATACCGTGCCAATTCCCAATGTATACCTGCTGGGGCTGTTGTCTTTTGCCAGCGGTGTACTGATCAACATCTTCCCGCTGGTCAATGCCTCGGCGGCGGAAATCTGGTCGATCCGCACGGCGGGCTTTGCCATGGGGGTGATCAATATGGTCGGACAGTTCGCCGGAGCGGTGGCACTCTCCGCCAGCGGATTCATGGCGGTGAGGTTTTCAATCAAGGGCGGCGCCTTCTATACCGAGTTTCTCGGAATTTGGTATCTGGGCGTTCTGACCAGCCTATGCGCGGCAGCAGCGGCACTGTACGTGATCTACCGCGAGAAGAATGCGGTGGCAAAACAGTTCGCCAAGACGGCAGAAGCCGCCAAGTGACGGACAAACTGGCAAGCTGTCTCGCAAACTCGCTGCATACATAGCCGGCTGTCATCCTGAGCGAAGCGAAGGATCTATGCATTTGGGCAGCAGGAAATACATAGATTCTTCGCTCGCTACGCTCACTCAGAATGACACTTCGAAGAATCATTAGGCGCGGGTTCCCCATTCAAGCCGGGGTCCCCGGCGAGGCTCGGCTCGCTGGGGTGGAAGCCGGGGTCCCCGGCGAGGCTCGGCTCGCTGGGGTGGAAGCCCGCTGTCGGCTTGAGTGGGGTGGTTTCTTATTTCTTGAGCAGACTCGAAACTTCTCCGCGGCGATTTAATGCTTGGCGAACAGAGTCGAGCCCAGCAGCACCACTCCTGACAACAGCAAGAGCCCAAGCACGACCTTGCGGAAGACGACCGCGTTGATCCGCTTGTAGAGCCGCGCGCCGACAAAGGTCGGAATGATCACGGCGGGCACCATCAAGGCGAAGACTTTGCCGACGGTTGGGGTAAGGGTTCCGTTAAACCAGTAGGTCACCAGCGCGATGGCTTGCATCGTCAGGTTAAAAGTCTGGAAGATGCAGCGTTGCGTATCTTTGTCCCATCCGCGAACGGTGCACCATAGCGTTGGCGCGGGGCCGGTGAGTCCGGCGAGTCCGCCCATGATGCCGCCTATCAGGCCGGAAACGCCGTCCGCAAATCGTCCTCCGGCAGAGATCGGTTTGACATCGGTCATGAACAGCATCGAAGAGCAGAAGACGATCAGGACGACGCCGGCGAACAAACGGAACATTGTGACGTTGACCGCGCCGAGCAGGGCCGCACCGACCGGAACACCGAGCGCGCCTCCGACCAGAAATGGCGTCAACCGATTCCAGGCGAAGCTGCGCCGCACCACCCCCACGGAAAGTGTTTGCGAGACGAACGAGCCGAAAACTACCATCGGTGCCAGCAACTTGGGATCGATCTGCCAAACCCAAAAGCTAAGTGCCGCCAGCCCAAAGCCGAAGCCGGCCGTGCCGGAGGCAAATCCGCCGAAACAGGTCCCCACAATAATCGAAATCACAACAGCAGTAGTCATAGGTAATGGTGTTCCCAAAAACGAGTGTGGTGCTCTGGAAAGTATATCGTGCGGGCGCCCCAAAACTCCCATCTGGCAGGCGGCCGATAGAGATGTCCCCACAATAATCGAAATCGCAACAGCAGTTGTCGTGGGAGAAAAGGGGAGATTAGTTGTGAGGCCGCGGAAAGGCGCTATGTGGCGGCCGCTGCTCAAGGGTGGGCGTTCTGTCTCTCCACCGCGAGTGGCGCCAGACACTGTTACGCCAACTTCGTCATGTCTTCGACCACCTCTGGCAGGACCCGGTTATACAGCCAGGCGAACAATGCGCCTCCGACCGCTCCGTCTACCACGGCGTAGGCGGTTCCAACGGCAACCTCACGGGGCGTGGGGCGCGCCTTATATCCAGGATAGATCGAGGCCACTAACCGCAGGAATTGCCTGCCGTATCGCGGCTGAATGAGATTCGCAACTCCGACGGTTAGTACGGCCCCGCCCCAAAGCAGCGCAGAGGTTCTGGCCATAGCCTTAACACTCAGTTTCATGACATTCCGTGCCTCGCACGCTAAGTCTAACGCAGATTCAGAGGCAGTGTATCCGGCACGATCATCGCCAGGGCGAACGTCACCTGAGCAAACGCAAAGCCGCGTTTGCCAGAGACCCTAAAGCCCGGCTACCTACCGGACACACCTTACGCGAATCCGTCTAACGCGCCTGTGTCTGCGCGACTTCGTAGTGCGAAAACCACGAAGTTGCGGCCTTGAGGCTCTGGTTGACGTTTTCAATATTCTTCACGCCATCCGACTTGAGCCAGTCGCGGAAGGCCTGCACGCCCTTTTCGGCATAGATGGGGATGCCATCCTTCCAGGTGGCACGGCCGCAAAGCACGCCGTTGAACTTGACGCCGCTTTCGGCGGCCAAGGCCAATGACTCGTTGAATTCCGCGTTGCTGACGCCGGCTGAGAGATAGATGAAAGGCTTGGTCGCCGCTGTGGCCGCATCCAGAAAGAGCTGCATCGCTTCCTTGCGGGTGTATGCCTTCTGCCCGGCAAAGGACTTCGCGCCTTCGACGAACTTCATGTTGATCGGCACTTCGACCTTGAGCACATCCACGCCGTATCTGTCCTTGGTGAACTCGGCCATGGAGTCCTTGACGATCTTCGGCTTCTTTTTGGCATAGTCCAGAGCTTTTTCGTCCGCGCCTTCCTCGTAGCCGACAAGTTCAAGGAAGAAGGGAATGTCGTTGGCCCGGCACTCGTCGCCAATGCGCTCCACCCAGGCATGCTTCTGGTCGTTGATCGCCTTGGGATCGAGCGGAGTGTAGTAGAGCAGAATTTTGACGCAGTCAGCGCCGGCCTCTTTCAATCGCTTTGCCGACCAGTGGTCGAGCAGGTCTCCCAGGCGACCGGGGGTGGCTTTGTCATAACCGGTCTTCTCGTAGGCGAGCAGCAGCCCGGCATTCTTGGCGCGCTTTTTCGAGGCGGGCAGTCCCCACTCGGGATCAAGCAAAATGGCGCTGGCATGCGGCGTCAGGATTTCAGAGACGGCCACTTTGAATTCTTCCAGTTCCTTGTCGCCGGCGTTGGCCCCAAGGGCCTTCTTCAGCGAGCCGCGCTGATCCATGGCGGCGGCGGCGATCACTCCGCGCTGGTTGGAGACGGCCTTCATACCGGCGAGTTTTCCGGGCGTAAGCTTCACGGCAAACCTCCTCTTGCGTAATTTCGGGTTTTAGAGCAGAACCGGAATTGACGTATCCGGCCCAGATTGCGGAATTTTGTTCGAGCACATTCCTGCTCAACTGAACAGACCCCATAAATGCAATGACTATTTTAATACGCCAGCACAGAGATGTGGGTTGAGAGCGCTGCCTGCAAGGAAAACGATTTAGGCGAGGGTTTCTATCGTGGAACAGTTCCGGTTTTGGGCCAGCGCAGGTGGATGTTCTTCGGGTCGGAGTGCTCCACCGGGGTAGCTCAGTCGCTATCGAGAATTGCGGGACACCGCTCGAATCAGTTCCAGCATGATAATGGTGGTGAGGAAAGCGGAACCAGGTGCCATCATGAAAAGGAAGGCCCATAACAATCGGGGCACAAAAACCGGGGATCGGCTTAACATAAACCATATTCCCAGCAATTGCACTGCGAGAAGGACAACAAACAGCATTACGTGTTTGCGCGTCAGCTCAATAGTCATGGTTCAGATTGTAAGCGCCAAGGCGCCATCATCACCTGACCTGTGCGACCTAGACCTTGCGCACTCAACTGGCTTTGCGTGGCACGATTTCGTCATTCGAGATAAAAAATTGCGCCGAGCAGGTGTTCGAGCCGCAGATCACCGGTACCAGGCCGGCGATTTGCTTGCGAGTGATCAGCCCGAGTACGCCACAGCATGGGCACGCCAACACTGCCCAAAACGGATCCGCGCTCTCTCCATCCTCGCCCGCATTTTCAAGAATGAAGATAGTTCCAGGCTCCATCTGTTCCGGGATCCACTCATTCAGGATATTGATTTCCGCGACCATGTTCACCCCCGTTTCGGCCATTGAAGATCCTGCAAAGATCCGCTTCCTCTCACCTTTTGCCGCCAGCAGTAACCGGTTTCACTCTCCGGATACCCGCGACAGCCTTGATTTGCCGGCTGCCAAATGTTTTTCCGCACGACCTCTTGCTCGAAGCTGTGCCACCTCGGTTTCCGTCGCCGGCCACTCCTGGCTTTCCACCTGTATTCCTGCCTGGATTCGCTGCACGGTGTCACTCAGGCACACGGCTAAGATTGGCTGACGAGAATTCTTGAGCACGTCGACGATACTTTCGGGTGAATCTTTGATGAAAATGTTCTTACCGTCGGTGAGCAGATGAATCTGCGAGTTTGTGCTCGCCGAGTCATAGAGGCGTTTGCCAAGGTCGCGTTGGAGAAAAGCCATGACCTTGCGCACGCGCTGCAAGCTGAGCCCACGCTGCCGCAGTTCGCAGATCACGGCGACCTCTGCCAGGTCTTCCAGGGAGTACAGGCGACGATGACCTTCGCGGCGGGGCACAACCATTCCGCGCTCATCCCACCACTGCAACTGGCGCAGCGTGATGCCGGTGAATTTAACAACCTGGCTGGACGTGAATCCGGAATCCATGCCGCACCGTCCTCGCCCAACTCTCGAAATCCAGCAGCGCCCTCTTGACGCAAAAAACATTCCCGCCAAGAAATGTTTGAAACATCTTAACCTTGAACTGTTGCTTGTCAAGCGGAGTTCGGGGACTAGGGAACTCAAGAAAGGTAACGGGTACCCCTTCGGTCAGCTCCGATGCGGGGTATAGGCTGGCAGTGTTCCGGAGATAAATACTCCGCCGCGAAAGAATATGCGCTGTACTTAGTTGATAATAGTGGCTTGTGTGGGTTACAAACCGTCCAGGGCTAAAGTCCGCCGCCCACGAAGTGGACGATTTCCAGCTTGTCTCCGTCCCGCAGTGCCGCCTTCGGCCAATCGGCTCGGGAGACGATTTCGCGGTTTAATTCCACAGCGACACGATCGCCTTTCATGCCGAGTTGCTCCACGAGCGCGGAGACGGTAGTCACTTCCAGTTGCCGCTCTTCACCGTTGATAAATAATTTCATGCCCCAATGTACCAATCAGGAAGCGCATTTGCCACCCCCGCTCGGCCCCGCGTCCCACATCTGCCAACTGCGGCAGATATGGGGCACCGCCCGCTACGGAGTGAAAGGCTGAGGAGTAGAAAGAAAAAAGGGCAGGCCGCCATGGTGTGAGACTAGACACCGGGGCCGGCGGCCTGCGGGAGAGAGGTCTACAAAAAGCTCAACGAGTTGCCATGTTGCGGTCAGGCGACTGCTGTTCAGTAGCCACATTGGACATCAGGCGCACATCGACCCGACGATTTTCGGCGCGGCCACTTGCCGTTGTGTTCTTCGCCTCCGGCCGGTCCTTGCCGAGCCCGATCACGTAAATCTTGTGTGGGGGTACGTTGTACTTGTGGGCAAGGTACTGAGTAACCGATGAGGCTCTCCGCTGGCTCAATCCGTAGTTATACTGCGCGTCGCCGACCGAGTCGGTGTTGCCTTCGATCTGCACAATATAGCCCTTCGCATTCGGGATTTGCTGCGCGAGCTGGTCCAGTTGCTGCTTGTCCCGGCGGGTGAGTTCGGCCTTGTCGAAGGCAAAGTGGACGGCGATCTCCGTCACCGGCTTGTAGTTGTCGAAATTAGCGACACGCTCGGCCAAGGTATTGGTGCCATTCAAGGTGTTAGTGGCCAACTGCTGTGCCTGGTCGGCCTGCTGACCGGCGGCAAGAGCGTGCTGATCGGCCTCGCCGGCCTTGGACTTCGCATCCCGAATGCCCTGTTGTGCGCGGGCATCGGTGGACCTGATGTTGCGCGTCGTCTGGGCCGTCAGATCGTCTAATTCATTGACCTTGTTGGTAACCGGAGCTGTTTCGCGGGTGACTTCCTTCTTGGTCGCGCAGCCCGCGGTAAACGCTAGGCCAGCCAGCGCCAGAACACCGATTACATAAACTCGTTTCATCAAGCTCTCCTCTTATTTAGGGCTTTCCAACCATGGCCTTGGAGCACCGTTGGGCAAAGAATGTGGCCGTTTCGCCGCGCGTTTGTCACCTGAGCCCCAACTTGCGATTTGCTGGGTCTGGCATTCACGGCCATCGTCCATGGAAGTGCAAGCCTGCTGCCAATTGAACGCGGTCCAAGCGGTTTGAGGAAGTCGCAATTTTTCAGAGGGTTAGGCCGGGCAGCTCGTGTATCCCATGTCGCTGGAATCCCGCAGCATGGCAATCCTGACCTTTGGGGTGGAATTTTTTCCCGGTCTGCAATGCCAAGCCGCAAGCAAGATAGCAGACGCCAGGGACGCAGCTCGCAGCCTGTTAAGCGTGCTGGGCGATGGCGCGCGAATCTTCTGCTTCGCTATCGAGGACTTCATCCAGCGCTGTTGCGCAGACAAGATACGTGTTAGCCATAACCGTCAGGTTATGTTTCTCAAGAAGGGTAGGAGCTTGCGTTGCCATGTCGCGCAGCAAACTAACCTCACCATGCCACGCCGTTGACAGCTTCCTTAACTCGCGAAAAGATTCGCTCGTCATAATGGGCGCTTTCACACTGCGGAGTGGAATTCGGCACCAGACTAGCACGCCTTGGCGTCGCTTCCTCAACGAAAAATGCGCTCTGGGTTATCTGATTTATACCAAATGAAAAAGCCTCGCGAGGCGAGGCTTGATGCTTTTGAAACTTGCCGCTTACTTCTGCGCCGGTGCTGGCGCTGGCGATGCGGGAGCGGTCTTCTGGGCAGGCGCTTGAGTGGTGGCGGGAGTTCCGGTCAACACGGACCCGCTGAGTCCGGCACGCCGCGTGGCCATGATCGCCAGTGTGAATGAAGTGATCATGAAGATGACCGCAGCCCAAGTCGTCGCCTTGGTAAGAGCGTTGGCGGCCGAACGCGGTCCGAAGGCGGTCTGGCTGCCTTGTCCGCCAAAGGCGGCGGCGATGTCGGCGCTCTTGCCGCTCTGCAAAAGCACAACAGCGATCAGAAACAAACAAACAATGACGTGAACAGCGGTAACCAGTGCAACCATGCTCTTCCTTTCCGGCCTGCATGCCGGTGACGATAATCCGGGGTCCCCGACAACGCCCGCCTTGCCGTTGGTAGGGTGGAATCCGTTCTCCGTTCGAAGTATATGGTGCGGAAGGCGGGACTTGAACCCGCACGCCTTTCGGCGCCACCCCCTCAAGATGGTGTGTCTGCCAATTCCACCACTTCCGCACGTCGCTAGCCCATCAACCGCAACTACAGCGGTCAATGGGTACCCGCAGGACAGCGCAATCACAGGACTCCGGCTCTGCCAGCCGAAGTAACTCGGGTCCAAAACCACGAACAGAGGCACCGCAATTATAGCAAACCGCCGATCCGGAGCAAACCTCTGTCGTTCTCATGGCAGTGGGTCATTCTTAGTCTTCGTAAGAACGGGTGCCCCACGTCCCGCCCATGTCGGGGTCCCCAGCGAGCTTCGCTCGCTGGGGTGACCGTTGTTGGGCTGACGTGGGAGCCTGACCCACTACTCGTTCTCATGGTGCTTACTCGCAACACTCTTCCGAGTTCGAGCGCATTGATGACAAAAAGAAAGCCCCACCCAAGCTTCGCTTGAATGGGGCACCCAAAGCGGGTCCTACCGTGGAGGTTTAGTACATTCCGCCCATGCCGCCGCCGCCGTGTGGCATTGCTGGTTCCTTCTTCTCTTCAGGAATATCGCAAACCAGGGCTTCGGTGGTGAGCATCAGGGCCGCGATCGAACCGGCATTCTGCAGAGCAATGCGGGCGACCTTGGTCGGGTCGACGACACCGGCCTTGATCATGTCGGCGAACTGACCGGTCTGAGCGTCATAGCCGAAGGTCTTGTCCTTGTGATCGCGGATCTTGCCGATGATGACCGCGCCCTCTTCGCCGGAGTTGGCGACGATCTGGCGCAACGGCTCTTCCAGGGCACGCTTCACGATGTTGGCGCCGATCTTCTCGTCGCCTTCCAACTTCAACGCCTCGATGGAATCGACGCAGCGCAGAAGCGCAACGCCGCCGCCGGGTACGATGCCTTCTTCGACAGCCGCGCGGGTGGCGTGCATGGCGTCTTCAACGCGAGCCTTCTTTTCCTTCATTTCGGTTTCGGTCGCAGCGCCAACCTTGATGACAGCAACGCCGCCAACCAGCTTGGCCAGGCGCTCCTGGAGCTTCTCGCGGTCGTAGTCGCTGGTGGTCTTGTCGATCTGGCCACGGATTTCCTTAACCCGGCCCTCGATCTCCTTGGACGATCCCTTGCCCTCGACGATCGTGGTGTTGTCCTTGTCGACGGTCAGCTTCTTGGCTTGGCCAAGGTCGCTCATCTGCACGTTCTCGAGCTTAATGCCGAGGTCTTCGGTAATGGCTTTGCCGCCGGTGATGGTGGCAATGTCCTGCAGCATGGCCTTGCGGCGATCACCAAAGCCCGGAGCCTTGACGGCGCAAACCTGCAGCGTGCCGCGCAGCTTGTTGACGACCAGGGTGGCGAGCGCTTCGCCGTCCACGTCCTCGGCGATGATCAGCAGCGGCTTGCCGCTCTTGGCGATCTGCTCAAGCAATGGGAGCAGGTCCTTCATCGACGAAATCTTCTTTTCGTGGATGAGGATCAGCGCGTTCTCCAGCACGCACTCCATGCGCTCGGGATCGGTGACGAAGTAAGGAGACAGATAGCCGCGGTCGAACTGCATGCCCTCGACCACATCCAGCTGTGTCTCCATGGTCTTCGCTTCCTCGACGGTGATGACGCCGTCTTTTCCGACCTTCTTCATTGCCTCGGCGATGATCTTGCCGATCGTCGAGTCGTTGTTGGCGGAAATCGTGGCGACCTGGGTGATCTTGCTGATGTCGCCCTCGACCTTCTGCGAGAGCGCGTCGATAGCGCCGGGAATGCGGTTGCCATCGTGATCGAGCGAACCGGTCACGGCAACAATTGCCTTCTCGATGCCGCGCTTCAGGGCCATCGGATTGGCGCCGGCGGCGACGGTTTTTACGCCCTCGCGGAAGATGGCCTGGGCGAGAACGGTTGCGGTGGTTGTGCCGTCACCGGCAACGTCGCTGGTCTTGCTGGCAACTTCGCGCACCATCTGCGCGCCCATGTTCTCGAGCGCATCTTTCAGCTCGATTTCCTTGGCAACGGTAACGCCGTCCTTGGTAATGAGCGGCGAACCGAATTTCTTTTCAATCACTACGTTGCGGCCCTTGGGTCCAAGGGTCACCTTTACGGCGTCGGCCAGAATATTGACGCCGCGGAGAATTGCCTGACGGGATTCTTCACCGTGAACAATCTGTTTTGCCATGTTGCTAAAGCTCCTTCAAACTTTGCTGTGTGCCGGGCTCTCGCCTCGGCTTTCAATTCCGCTTGGGCTTGCGCCCGTCTGCGGGCTCAGACGCCCAAAGCGCCGTTATTTCTTAGCCGATTTCGCAGCGCCTTCCAGAATGCCGAGAACTTCCTCTTCGCGCATGATGAGGAATTCTTCCCCATCGATCTTGATCTCGGTGCCGGAATACTTGCCAAACAAGATGCGGTTGCCTGCCTTTACGTCCAGCGGGAACACCTTGCCCTCGTCGTTGCTCTTGCCTTTACCGACGGCGATAACTTCGCCTTCCTGCGGCTTGTCTTTGGCGCTGTCGGGAATGATGATGCCACCACGGGTTGTTTCGGACTCCTCAATGCGGCGAACCACAATACGGTCGTGCAGCGGAGTGAGCTTTGCTGCCATGCTGAAACTCCTTTCGGAAAATGAAGGTTTAGACATCTTTCATCGAGCTACTAAAAATCGAGCTACTAAGGTCTTGCCCCAAGACCGCGCGTGCGGCGCCCTTCGGATTCCCGCTCTACCACTCCGGTTTACAAAGCCGGTTGGATGGCTGACAGGTTCTTGTGGAACTGGGACAGACCATTCGGTTAAGGCACTGCGGGCTGCGGGTGCAACTCTGTTAGCACTCTAACCAGACGAGTGCTAATTTATTAGATCTCGCGCTTCCTGTCAAGTACGATTCTGGCGATCTGAGTGCCTTTCGCTCAAATGTTGATTACGCAAAACGTAACCCGCCACAAATAGGCCTTTCGAGATTGGGAATCTGGAGTCTCCGCACCTTGTAGTTAAGATCGCCACGGGCAAGCACTTGCACGCGAAGACTCGTGTTCTGTGAGAAGCGATGGCAGGAATTAGTCGGACTTTGACTCATTGATTATTAACGAAATCTACAATGAACACTCCGCGTGGGCAACATGGCTTGCCTTGGGTAATTCTAAGGAACCACGCCACGGGGCGGCAGCAGAAGTGTACTAGTTAGTTAACTTCGTTGTCCGGGCTGGGGCGAGACTGTGGGGGATCTCGTGCGCCGTTCTGGGTATGTGCTCCGGATGTTCCTTAGGATTGCGTTTCGCAATGCCTATGCAGAGGTCGCGACCATGTTGGTGTTAGGGCTCCTGGTGCTGTCACAGTCCTTGGCGGCGCAGGAACAAGCCAGCAAAGACATCACAACCACAGAAGCCACGGCTCCGGCGGTGGCTCCGGCGCCAGAGAACAACAAGGCGGGCAAAAGCCCTAAACATAATCGCCAGGCCGCTCCGGTGAAATACGATGTCAGCAAGATTGGTCAACGCGGCATCGGCGAAGGGCTCAACTTTTACTCCCTGGAGCGGGAGATGGCGATGGGCCGCGAGCTATCGGACCAAGTCGTCACGCAGGCGCGGATTATTTCCGATCCGATGGTGAACAATTACATTAACAACCTCGGCCAAACCATCGTGCGAAACTCCGACGCCAAGGTTCCGTTCACCATCAAGGTAATTGATAACGACGAAGTGAACGCCTTCGCGCTGCCCGGCGGATATTTCTTCGTGAACACGGGCCTCATCATGGCGGCCGATAACGAAGCCGAACTTGCCGGTGTGATGGCGCATGAGGTTGCGCACGTGGCCGCGCGCCACGCCACCAGGGCATTGACTCGCAACCAACTGATTAACCTGGCGTCGATTCCGTTGGTCTTCATCGGCGGGCCGGTGGCGTTGGCGATGGAGCAGGCGGCGGGAGTTGCGGTGCCGGTGTCGTTTCTGAAGTTCAGCCGTGAGAACGAACTCGAAGCCGACTTGCTCGGGCTCGAGTACGAGTATTCAGCCGGATACGATCCTGCGGCCTTCGTGCAGTTTTTCGAGAAGCTCGGCAAGGAGCAAAAGCAGAAGTTTTCGATGCTATCCAAAGCCTTCGCCACCCATCCCATGAACGCCGAGCGCATTAGGCGGGCACAGGAAGAGATTCAGGAATACCTGCCTCCTCGCACTGAGTACATTTTGGATACCAGCGAGTTTGAGGAGGTCAAAGCGCACCTGTACTCGGTGCTGAACGGTCGCAAATTGAGAGGGCCGCAAAACGGCAATCGTCCTACCCTGCACCGGCGCGTGCACTCGACGTTGAACACAGCAAGCGTGCCCGCGGACGATTCGACGAGGACCACCGCGCAGAATTCTGGTGCCGACGACGACGGTCCTCCAACGCTGAAGCGGCGGGATTAGAGCCGCGTTTCAAAAAACATCTACCCCGCGTTCTCCAACGGCGGCGAACGTGGGGCACCTCTAATCTCTCCCTTCTAGAGCGCTTCCCGAGATGCTTTATCCGGAAATCAACGTCATTTCGAGCGAGCGCCGTGTTTTGGCGCGAGTCGAGAAATCTTGTGGTTTGCCGGGAAACACAAGATCCCTCCACTGCGCGCTTGAATAGCTTCTTGCTTATCGAGTGCAATCGGGTACGCAGCTTGGCTGCTCCGGCCTGCGGACGCTAGGCGCTCCGGTCGGGATGACGCCTTTCGGGAACACCGGATATGAGCAACTGAGGAGCCGATCTAATCTGCTGACCCGCTTGACGCGGGCCTGGTGCTAGCCGGTTATCAGTGCCGGCGGAGCAATCCGCGAGACTGCGCTACAATGGCGGCAATTCCCGGAATTCATCGGAATAGTGCAAGGGAGAAACGAATGACAGGCGCGGTTGCACGCGGTTGGGATTTACAGCAACGCCGCATTTGTCTGGTTGCCGCCGTGCTGCTGCTGTTGCCGGTTTTCGTCCATGCCGCGCAGAAGGGATCGGAGCAGAGTGCAGAGTTACACTTCCTGGTTATCAGGCAGGAAAACGGCAAGCCGGTGCGCAATGCGAGCGTGGTATTGCACGGGTTTGACAAGCATGGAAGGCAGCAGAGCAACGGCTTTGAGTTGAAAACCGATAGCGAGGGCAAGGCTTCGGTGGATGGCATCCCTTACGGCAGATTGCGGGTGCAGGTTATCGCGCATGGTCTTGAGACCTATGGCGAAGATTACGATGTGAAGCAGCCGGCGATGGAGTTTACGATCGAGCTGAAGCCTCCCCAACCCCAGATTTCGATCTACTGACCGGCGATGGCGATTATGCGATGTGCAGGTGGGAGTTGAGCGAGAGGCAGGTTTCATCGTCGACGGTCGCTGAACCGTCAACCGCGTCGTGGGTCTTGGCGGCCGCAACCAGAAGCACCCCCAGGAAGAGGAGCAGAAGCAGGATCATGACCCGAAAAACCGTCCATGCGCTCATACCTACTTGGAACACTGCGGCGGGAAAAAGGTTGCAGTACTTAGGTTGAGAACCAGCGCCTTCAATTCAGTCGTGGCTTGCCGCTAGTGCCGAAGCCAACTCCTCGACGGCGGCCCGGTGTTGCTCTTTTGCCCAATCGTTGTCCCAGATACCGCGGGCCTGCATGTACCTCTTTATGAAATCCAGCGGATCGCCGGGAGTGGCGAGTCGAGCCCTTTTGCCCGAGCCAACTACCCGGATGCTCTCGATCACCGTAGCACCTTGCCCGAAGCGGGCGTGGTGGATGGCTTCGGTGGTGACTCGATAGAGAGCGACAGGGTCGTGGACGTCAGTGGTAATCACGGGCACGCCGAAATCGGTATAAACGGAGCGCGGGTCTTCGTGCTTACCGCTAGCGCGTTTACCGGCAGAGAGTCGCAACCGCGCCTCAATGAAAAACAGAACTGGGAGGCGGCACTCCGCGCAGGCACGCAAACTATGACGAAAGCTTTGGTCGAGCGAGTGCTCTCCGAGCAGCACAAAGAAGACACATTCCTCGCCGCGCAATTTGCTTATGAAGGCCGTGGTGGCGGCGAACTGATCGAGCGAGAAGCGATCGCGGATGCCGGGTGGAAGCGCGTTGGGAGCGGCGACGGGCGCAGGTACGCCTTTCAGCAGCTCGACGAAAGTTTCGCCCTGGGCAAGGCGGGCAGCTGCCCTCGCGTTGAACAGGCGGTCGTGCTTGCGGGCGCAAATGGCAGCCGTAATCTCGGCCAGCACGCAAGACTGCGCCGGGACGGCGCCGGCCAGCGGGAGCCGGGGAGCGACGACCTGGAATCGCTGAATGGCGGCGTAAAGGTGACGCAGGACCCGATTCGGAACCAGCGAGGTCTCGTTCTCCGGCGGAGGAACCTCCGGGGGTTGAACGACCGTCAATTGGCGCGGTAGGTCAGTCATGTTTCGAAAGGCAATTCTACATTGTCGCTCGACGGACAGCAGGGGATACAATTCTGTTTCCACCGCGTAGGCCGGGTTTTCCACCGGAGTTGTGGAAATTTGTTGAAAAACTCCGGGAACATTCCTGCAAACGGGCGCAGATTACTTATTTCTCCATTTTGCACTGGATGAAGTGCTACTTCGGGAGTGATTTCGTTTGAGGAATTTCTTTTGAACAAAGTCAGGATCGATAAATTGCTGGTCGAGCGCGGGCTGACCTCGTCGCGCGAGCGGGCGCAGGCGCTGATCCTGGCAGGGCGCGTCCTGGTGGACGAGCAGAAGATCGAGAAATCGGGTGCGGCGGTCGATGCAAGCGCTGTCATCCGCTTGCTTGGCGGAGACATTCGCTACGTGAGCCGGGGTGGACTGAAACTTGAACATGCGCTGGCCCATTGGCAGATCGACGTGCGCGGCGCGAAGTGCATGGATGTGGGCACTTCCACCGGGGGCTTCACCGACTGCCTGTTGCAGCACGGCGCGGCGCTGGTTGTGGCGGTCGACACCGGTTACGGCCAGATCGATATGCGCCTGCGTGGCGATCCGCGCGTGCGCCTGTTGGAGAAGACCAACGCCCGCTACCTGGAAGCGGCGCAGGTGCCGGAAGGCATCGACTTGATTGCCATCGATGTTTCGTTTATCTCTGCCACGCTCGTGCTCCCCGCCGTGGTGCGCGCCGCGTTCGCCGGAAAAACTGCCGAGCGGCAGGAAGCAGTCATCCTGGTGAAGCCGCAGTTTGAAGCCGGACGCGAGCAGGTCGGCAAGGGCGGAATCGTACGCGATCCGGAAGCGCAGCAGTTTGCGGTCGAAAAAGTTCGTCGCGCAGCGGCGGAGCTCGGCGCTACGGAGATCGAGGTAACGGAGTCTCCGATTTTTGGTGCGGAAGGCAATCGCGAGTTCCTGTTACACTGCATGTTTCACTTGTGAGATGCTGAGAACAACCCAGGTGCCGCGAATTGGCGGAGCAGTACGAAACACTCAATATCTCTGGGAAGCTCGCTAGCACGGCGTCGAAGGAGCCGGGTACAACAGATTCAAATGAAAAGCGCAGCCATCATCTCCAAACCGGCTAAGAACGAGCTCCACACGGTTGTCCCCGAGGTCATCGATTGGCTCACGAAGCGAGACTACCGGGTTGTGATGGATCAGCAGACCGCGGCTTACGGGGTGGCGCAGAACGTCTTCCCCCGATACGAGCTGGGTTGGGAGAACCCATCGTTCGCCATCGTGCTGGGAGGGGATGGAACATTGCTGTCGGCGGCGCGCGCGGTATCGAGGCAAGGCATTCCGATACTGGCGATCAATCTCGGGTCGATGGGATTTTTGACCGAGGTTCCGCTGCCATTGCTTTTCGAGACCTTGACGGCGGTGGACGCGGGCACCTGTCCGATAGAAGAGCGCTCGGTGCTGGAAGCCGTGCTGCGCCGGGGCGGAGACATTATGGAGCGCTACTACGCGCTCAATGACGTAGTGGTCGGCAAGACCGCCCTGGCCCGTTTGATTCGTTTTGATGTGCAAGTGGAAGACTCGCTGGTATACACCTGTCGCGCCGACGGGCTGATCGTGGCCACGCCGACGGGTTCAACCGCGTATTCGCTGGCCGCGGGTGGTCCGGTTGTAGAGCCTTCGACCGAAGCATTTGTCATTACGCCGGTGTCTCCGCACTCGCTAACACACCGGCCGCTGGTGCTGAGCGACAAGGTCACAATCCGAATCCAGCTCAGCAAGGACGAAGAAGGCTTTCTGAGCATCGATGGCCAGGTGGGGGTTCCGATCACGCAGGGCGAGGTGGTTGAATGCCGGCGTGCAGCACACAACGTCAAACTCTTCCGCAAGTCAGGCTCGTTTTTCGAGGTGCTGCGCGACAGGCTCAAATGGGGCCAGCGCTGAACCTCAGCATGACAACGCACAACAGCGAAGTATTTCCGGGATGCTGCCTTACGGCTGTGGCGGCTGCGGGTGCGCTCCCCGATCGCCTTCGTCCCCCCGCGACTTCCCCACCTCTTTGAGTACGTCCAGCAGCCAGAAGCGCGCCTCAATCTCGCACTTCTTAGAGCAGAAGACGGACTGATCGAGGGCGCGGCTACAGCCGATGACATATTCTGCGCGGCACCAGGCGCAGGCTCCGATCGTGATGCCAGGGTTGGAATAGCGATCATTTTGCATGGTGGCTTCAGACCGTATCGCGGAAGGTGTACCCCGCGAAGCAGCCGGGCATTCAGCCCGGCGGTGCTGGTACTGGTACATCAACCTCGAAATTGCTCTAGAAACATTGTGAGCAGCGCGGCGGCTGCGAGAAATCGGTGGAACCGCGCAGAACGCTCCTGAGATTACCTTAGTCGTGTGTTTTGCGAAGGCGGAAGAAGCGGGAATCCAGCTCCACATCAGCGTCGCCCGCGGCTTCGCAAACGTGGGGCGCCAACGGAATAAGCAGGAATTCCCGAAAATGCAACCGGAGCTGTAACATTTGCCCAACGCCTCCGGGAAAACTAGAATCTCAAACGGGAGAAGGAACAGATGCTGGTAGCCGAGTTCAAGCAGTTGTTCGAAGAGCTTCGCAGAGAGGGAGTCGAAGAGATCAGTCTCGTGGATCTGAAAGAGATGCAGGAGGAAGGAGAAGATTTTCTCCTGATCGATGTGCGGGAACCACAGGAGCTGACGGCGGGAATGATTCCCGGGGCAGTGAGTCTCACCCGAGGAATGTTGGAAGTGGATATCGATAAGCTCACGACAGACAAAGACAAACAGATTGTGCTGTATTGCAACGGCGGCGTCCGCTCTCTGCTTTCGGCGTACATGCTGGGCAGGATGGGCTTCCGTAACGTCTTCTCGCTCATTGGCGGATATGAGCAATGGAGCAAATCTCAACCAAAAACGCAGTAGCTCATGAGAAGCGGTGTTGCTCGTAGCTATAGGCGGTCAAGTGGAGCAAATCTCAACCAAAAACGCAGTAGCCCCCCGACTAACGCGTAAGAGCGCGTGGCGGTGACTCCGGCAGTCAACTTCGCGAAAGGAATGAGCGATGGCGAAATCCGTACATGCAACCTGGCTTGGTCATTCGACTTTTACGATTGAAACACCGGAAGGGAAGACCCTGCTGATCGATCCGTGGGTAAAGAGCAATCCTGCCTGTCCGGAGAAGCTGAAAGAACTAGGCAAGATTGATGTCGTACTTTGTACCCACGGCCATTTCGACCACATTGGCGATGCCGTGGGAATCTGCAAGCAGCAGAACCCGGTGGTGGTTGGCATCTTTGAGCTCTGCGCCTGGTTGAACAAGAAAGGCGCGAAGCAGATAAGCCCGATGAACAAAGGCGGCTCGCAGACGGTGGAAAACGTACGCATCACCATGATCCACGCCGATCACTCCTGCGGCATCCAGGATGACGACGGCTCCATCATATACGGCGGTGAGCCTTGCGGCTTCGTGCTGGAGTTCTCCAACGGGCAGAAGATCTACCACAGCGGCGATACGGCCCTCTTTGGCGACATGGCACTGGTGCGGGAGCTGTATGCGCCGGAAATCGTGATGCTGCCCATCGGCGATCACTTCACCATGGGACCACGCGAGGCGGAGTATGCCTGCCGTTTGCTGAAGCCGAAGGTTCTGGTGCCGATGCACTTCGGTACGTTTCCGGTGTTGACCGGCAAGCCCGGTGACCTGAAGAAAGCGGCCGCCGAATGGGGCTTCGAACTGATGGAATTCAAGCCGGGAGACCGCAAGGAATTGCGCGTCGCGCAACTGGTGGGATCGCGCTGACCGGCCCATCGGCAGTCGGTTGAGCACTCAGGCGAGGTGTGCTTGGCGCGGCTAATGGATCAACAGGTACAACCCTTCGAAGAAGAAGGTTCCCAAAGCTGTCATACAGAAATAACGCTGTATGCTCTCGGCAGAATATCGCGACGAGGCGTGCGAGGTGCGCGTCGAAATATTGCATACCGCAAGATAAAGACCCGCATGATTACAGGGCTTGGGCCTGGAGCGACCGCAGTTTCCTGTGAGATTTCTTTGCATGTTTGCAATATCGGGCAATTCATCTTCTCCAGCAGTGACCTGCATCACAGCAGGACGCGACATGCAACGAGAACCAGTTGCATAAATCCACATCGCAAGGACCGGCATTCCCTCAGGGGCTAGGCTAAACGCGCCATCACTGCTTCTGGACGGTGCGGCTGACATGAGCTTTATGCGTGCGATCGGTTCAAGTCATAACCGGCGATCGCCGATACGTTTTTCGGAACGGTGCAACGGGTTGGCAGAGGACGATGGCGGAAATCCATAGCCGTGAAAAGCAGCCACCAGAGCCATTGTTCACCTGATTTTCACAATTTGCCACAAGCCCGCTGAAATTCTTCCGACCCGCCTTGACCTGCTTTTCCGGAAAGAGATTTTTCCGGGGATTGCGATTTTGGCCAGTGTTGATGCGGCTTCGAGCGAGTGGTGCGAAGAGGGCCCGATCCTGGTGCGGGCGGCGAGCGGGGCTGGATACAGCAACGGCGGCACGCGACTGCACCGAATTCGGGCAGGGGCCTGTGGACGAACTGCACTCGATTGAAAACAGGGCAGATAGAATTCTTCTTCAGGAGTTGACTTTGTTTTTGCCGAGTGTAGATTCAGTTTCGTTCTTTGACAGATTCCGAACGGTTTTCCTGGTTGGTGGTGAGTCCGGGGCCCAAGCTCAGCTCACCGCAGTCCGTACCGCGAAGAAAGCCGGAATCGCTGGGCAGCGGTCATGGTTTCGGCAGGCGCACGCCGCGTCTGTTGGGATCGGGTCGTGAGCCCGAATAGCGGCAACCACGACGGTGGAAGCCGCGCATGGGGATCCAGGCGGAGGCGGCCAGCCCGCAGGCAGACGCAGCAATGCGTTGGTCTAGGGGGGCCGGGCTTCAGCCGGAATCGGTCGGCGGGCTGATTTCTATTCCCCAGCCTCGCGGGTTGGCAAACCCTGCGAGGACCGCAACTGAGGCGGGCGCTCACGCGCCAGGCTGAAGCGGCGGTGAGGCCAATCGGCGAATTGGCTGCGATTCCAAGGCGAGAGCGCGGTAAGAGAAGGCGGAGGGGCAGCAAGGGTCTGATAGCGAGCTGCTGGCCGAAGAGAACAGGAATCGTTAAAGGCAAGAACGAGTCCCGAGGTGAGCTGGACGGCGATGGCAAACGCGGTTTTCGCCCCGCAGGCGAGACAGGCGTTGCAGGAAGCGTCCAACAGGTCGGTTTATCCGGTTGACGGTAAGCCCGGAACCCGAGCAGGAATCGCCCGCACGCGGTCACGCAAGTGAAGACGGCGGGAACAGGTTCGGCAAGGGTCTACAGCGAGCCGTTGGTCGAGACGAACAGGCTGGCTCCAACCTCGGGATTTGGTGTTTTTGGGGTGGTTTCAACAAGCATCACCCCCAGGCGATGAAGTTCGCCTTTGCTTTTGTGTCGAGATGTTCTTTTGCAAATTCCCTCAGATGCTCTGGAATTTCCGGTGACTCAACGAGAATTCCGTTAAACTCAGTGGGAATCTGAAACCATGTCGGATAACGTCCCCTTGATACGGGAAATCCGTATTCATTTCCACAATATCTGTTCCAGCGAATGGCAAGGCTCGGGGTTTCAGCCCACTGGCCCATTACCAAGGAATAATTTCCTTCGCCCTCTCTAATAAGAACTGCCTTATGCTTCCATATTTTTTCGGGCGAGCTAACATCTTCAGGCTGAACGGAAGTTCCTTCCCGCTCTGGAACGTCTGGCTCAAGCGCTCCTATTTCCTCCTCAGTCCATGGCCTGTGAGGATCAAGAAACTCCTTTGCTTCTTCTCTTAATATCTCGTCTGTAAGTGGCGCGACTTCTAGAATTCGATTAAACGAAGATGGAAACGGAAACCATCCGCGACTCGGGAATCCTGTTGGATGCTCTTTAGTGCTGTTCCACCGACAAGCGAGAGTCGGAAAATTCTTCCAGTATCCTATTGCTAAGGAGTATCGTGCGACTTGTCCACTTACGACTTGCCCGTTTACTTCTTGGTTTAATATTTCCTTTTGTGGTCTCCAATTCATTTTCCGCATAGTTTCTATCTTGCTCCTTTCACGTTCAGCTATTTTGGATGCAGAGATAGCTGCGAGCGATGCAACTTGCTGAATCTAAAGAGTAAAACGGAAAGCAGATCCTTCGCTCCGCTCAGGATGACACTCATGGGATGTGTTGGTCATCCGACGTACTTCTGGGACAACCGCACTTTTATTGAACAGGCTGTTGGCTTAAATTGATTTCACCGGGATCGCCAGCAAGTCATCGACGAGCCCTACTTCTTTTTGCACAAAAGGTTCGGCGTACTTCACGCCGGCCAGCAATCCATAGAACGATGCCATGGCTTCGAGGCGCTGGCGAATTTCGGCCTGCATCGGGAATAGGCCGACCCCCGCGCGCTGGTCTGTGTACTGCGACTGGTAGGCCATGAGCGCGTCAAAGCGGGTTTCGAACTGATCGGTAATGTCGACAACGAAGGTGGGCCGAACGTCGAAATAAAGAGACGCGTAAACGATCTTGAATGGCCGGTGCGGGGGAAGTTCAGCTATGGCCTCAAGATCCTGAAGCTCGGAGGGCGCTGACTGCTGTGCCTTGCCGAGTTTGCCCAGCCCGGCCAGAAAGCAGGCCTCATAGCCGAGCGTTGAGCATGTGTAGTGGTCGGGGTGCCGTCCCTGCCAGTAGGGAAGGATCACTACGCGAGGCCGTTGCTGGCGCAGCACGCGCGCGATCTTCAGGCGATTTTCCCATGTGTTTTCCACGCGGCCATCGGGGATGTCGAGCGCCTGACGCCATGAGACGCGCAGCAGAGTAGCGGCCCGGTTGGCTTCGCGGGCGCGGTCTTCGGCGCTGCCGCGCGTGCCCATCTCGCCCTGAGTGAGATCGAGGATGCCGGTGCGATAGCCGCGCTGGGCCATTTTGAGCAGAGTGCCACCGCAGGTCTGCTCCACGTCGTCGCGATGAGCGGCAATGGCAAGAATGTCGACAGTGTCAGGCATGGGCCAACGTGCTCCTTGGAACAGCACGAGTGTAGCGCGTCACAACTCGAGTAATCTAATGAAAATGTCATTCTGAGCCGGAGCACAGCGCAGGCGAAGAATCTATGTATTTCGTATTTCGGTGCAAGAAAAATACATAGATCCTTCGCTTCGCTCAGGATGACATCTGAAAGACGCAAGAAGCCGCCTTTCAAATAACGGCAACTGTGAGCCTTGACTAGCGCCTACTTCTTGCGCTCGACCAGGTAGCGCGCGATGGCTTCGAGCGTATCGGCGCGAGCGCCAAAGCTGTCCAGCGCCGCGCAGGCCTGGGCAATAAGCTGATCCGCCATGCGCGCTGATTTTTCCAATCCGTAAAGTGATGGATACGTCACTTTTTCGACGGCGAGATCCTTGCCGGCTGTCTTGCCCAACTGCTCGGAGGTCTGCGTCACGTCGAGAATGTCGTCGGCGATCTGGAAAGCCAAGCCGGCGGCGCGGCCGAATTCGCGCACGCGCTGAAGTTCGGTAGCCGTGGCGTTGGCATAGATGCAGCCGGAGATGAGACAGGCCGTGATCAGCGCCCCGGTCTTGGAGCGGTGAATGTATTCCAGGGTCTTGGCGTCGGGCTTGGTGTGCTCGGCTTCGAGGTCCAGCACCTGGCCGCCGATCATGCCGTCGATGGTGCCCGTGGCATGGGCAATCTCTTCGATGATGCGCACACGCGCCTCGGCCGCGCACTGCAAGCGCGCAAGCACCTCGTAAGCGTAGGTTTGCAGCGCGTCGCCGGCGAGAATGGCGGTGGCCTCGCCGAAGGCGACGTGGCAGGTGGGAAATCCGCGGCGGAGATCGTCATTGTCGAGCGCCGGCAGGTCGTCGTGGATGAGCGAATAGGTGTGCAGCATTTCGACGGCAGCGCCCAACTCGGCTACGCCCGGCGGCAGCGCGCCGGAGACCATGCGCGCCGCTTCCATGCACAGGATGGGACGAAGGCGCTTGCCCCCGGCAAAGACGCTGTGGCGCATGGCGCGGTGGATCGAAGGCGGATACTGCGTGCCCGGCGGAAGCAGGTGTTCGAGCGCCTCATCGGCGGCCTGACGGCCCTGAAGAAGAATGTCTTTGAGCATAGGCTGAGAGCCGCAGTATACAGGATGATGTCCTAGATTGGAGCAACTACCCTACGTCAGTCCGACAGTTGGGCGGAACCTGGGGCACCCATTGTCCACGAACGATCCGTCGGCAGTTCCTAAACGTCCCACATCTGCCAAAAACGGGCAGATATGGGGCACCACCGCGACTCTATTCTAGATACTAAGCAAACTACCCCACGTTAGCCAAAATCGGGCGAACGTGGGGCACCGTCAACGACTTCAGTAACGCGCGCTGGCGGGCGTTACCATTCTTCGACGGCGATGGCTCGAATGGGCGATGCCGTCAGTCCGATGAAGTGCAGCGGCAGCCCGATAAAAAAGAATCGCGTCTTGGTGAGCTTGTCCAGGTTGACCAGGTTCTCGATGATCCCGATTTCGTTGCCCAACAGTTCCATGTGACAAGGGCGCTGCATGTCGGCACCGGTGTCCGCGTTCGGCAAATCCAGGCCAACCGACTTGATTTTTTTTGCGCTCAACCACTTGGCGGCGGGCCAGCTTATGCCGGCGGCTTTGAAAATCGCGTCGCCCCACTGGCCGGGCCAGGTTCGCAGCAGCACGATGTCGCCCGACTTGATCTGTTCGCCTTTGGCGGCCAGCTTCTTCTCCATCATTTCAACGGTTACGGGCTGCTCCGCCGGCTTATCGGACAAGTCGAGAAAGATGGCTTCGCCGAGGGTGTTTTCCAAGGGAACGGCGTCCATGGACTTTCCGTCTGGGATGAAGTGCAGAGGAGCGTCAAGGTGCGTGCCGATATGATCGCAGATCAGGAGCAGTTTGCTGGCGTATCCCTTGCAGGGCGCTTGGTATCTGGGAGCTGTGAACCAGTGAGTTACATGGTCAGTGATGATGGTTTCGGGGTGAGTGGGATTGGTCTTCAGCCCCGGTGGAAGCGGCAGCGTCAAGTCTACGATTTTCAAATTCTTTATCCCTCCTGGCGGCCGTCCAGCATAAAGGGTTGCCGGTTCGAGATCACTCGTTTTTTTTCGATGGAGAATCCCCATCACCGCGGGGCCGAAGATGACCCTACATTAGGCCAGTCCCCACGTTGGTGTATCCAAATTCTCAAGCGATGTCATGGCGACCGTAGCGAAGCGGAGTGGAGCCACCCTTTGTTTTTCAGCAATAGAAACATAAGGTGGCTCGACTTCGCTCGCCATGACAGCATGATGTATTGGAATACACCTACTGGGGAATCGCTCTAGCTGCGCCTTCGGCTGCGCAAATTTGGGCCACCGGACCCAGCTCAAGCTACAGGGGGTTCACTAAGGATTTGACTGCTTCGCGGCGTTTCTCCGGCAGTGAGGTATCGGCGGAGACAATCTTCATCTCGTGCCAGTCGTAGGGGAACTCCTTGCCGCAACCGAGGCAGACGACATAGGTCCCGGTGGGGCCGGCGGCATAGCAGCTATGCCGATCCTTAGGCGTAAAAGGGAAACTGCAGTTCTTGTGAGTACATCCGAACATCGCGTTCAGAAACCCCGACAGCACCATGTTCCCACCCCAGGCTAGAACCCTTACGCCGTGAATTCCAGACCATCCACTTGCGATAGCAATATAGATTCCAAGGCAGGAGAAAAGGTTCGTCCAACTGTGGTCTGAAGGGAACAAGAAGAATTAACAAAGAGGAAAAAACCGTCAACAGACGCAACGGGAGCTCAGGCGAGAGGCTCTGCCGATTCTCTATGCGTCTGTCTTTGACTTGTGCTGCTTGCACTTGCTGATGATGGCAGTGCGCAGCCGATTCCGCAGATCGTCAGGCAGTTCGAACAACTCGGAGTCACGATAGATCTCGATGGTTCGTTTGGTGGTGTTGCAAACCACATAACAGTTATGACACCACTGCAAATGATCTTCCAGCTCAACGCGGGTGCGTTGATCTATCGTGTTGTCCAGGTAGTCCGTAAGCTCCTTCAAAAATTCAGAGCAGGTCACTGTCCAGTTTCTCCATTGCGCCGCTTGAAGAATTTGTTCAGCCGCTCGCGCAACTGTAAACGGGCGCGCAGCAGGCGTGACTTCACGGCCGGAATACTGAGGTTCAGAGCTTCAGCCGTTTCCTCGGTGCTCAAAGCTTCCACGTCGCGCAGCACGAAAACAGCACGAAATCCCGGCGGCAGGCCCTGAATGGTTTTGCTCAGTATGTCTTTCAGCTCAGCCTGACTATACAACTGCTCCGGGTTGGGAGACCAGTCCGCGACCTCTCGCGGCATGGAATCCTCTTCCGTCTTCACATCTTCATCGAGAGAAACCATGCGTTCCGGGCGCCGCCGCCGCAAACGCATGAGGGCTTCATTGACCGCAATCCTGACCAGCCAGGTATAAAATTTCGACTGGCCTTGAAACTGCCCCAGATTCTGGAACGCCTTCAGGAACGCATCCTGAACGACGTCCTCCGCATCCTCCCGATTCTGCGTAATGTGCTGAGCGATGCGAAATACGTTACGGTCGTAACGCCGCACCAGTTGCTCAAATGCCGCGATGTCTCCGTTCCGGGCCGCATCGACCAGTACGGATTCATCATTAATCGGCTCACCTACTTTGGATTCGATGGCTCCCATACTTATTCCGATTCAAAGATTTCCAGATCAGCAGTCGAAGATAAATCTTGATTCAATTGTATAGGTTCAGGATTCGTTTTGTCCGAAAACGGGCTTGCGACTCTCCGCTGTTCTTTAGCGCACTTCCATTTTAATCGCGGCAGGCGATTCCGGCGAGTCTCAGCCAGAACTGGGAGGTAAGAAGTTTGATCCCTTTCGCGGTTGCAGGCTTTGTTTGCCGGCAGAGCGACCTTATAATCATAGGATTAGCAGGCCGCTGAAGAAGAAGACGTTGACGCCGGCCAAGACGGCTTTACAGCAGCTCGCTAGAGCAGGAGCGTAACGTGCAAGAGAATCTTCCTGAGGCAGCCGAAAAGTTAGCTTCCAGACTAGTCAGGCAATGGGGCGAGGAACTGCGGCGAAGCATCGGTGAAGAGCTGCAGCCGGTTTTGGAAGCCGAAATCACCCGCGCCGGGCACGAAGCTGCGTTCGTCATTGCCTCCGACCTGATAAGGCTTTTGCAGGCGGCCAATCAGGTTGAGATCCTCAGTGTGCTGTTGCAGACTACACAGCCGTTTGCAGCTCGCGCGGGTCTGCTGATTCTGCGTGGCGGCTTTTTTATGGGGTGGCAATCGCGAGGCATGCGGGATGCTTCGGCTTTTACGCGCATCTCGATTCCCGCCAATGATCACGTGATCGAACGGCTCGGCAAGGAGCGCCAGCCTTTGCGGTTGCAGGCCGCAGAACTTGGCGATGTCTTTGCGTCCGCCGCGCCTGCCGGCCCCGGAGATATTTATCTCTTTCCATTGCTGATTCGTGATCGCCTGGCCGGAGCGGTTTACGCCGACGGAGGTCTGACGGACTCCGTGGTTCAGGTCGAAGTAGTGCAGGCCATGAGCTTAATTGCCTGCGTAGCGGTGGAAACGGCTTCGTTGCGTAAACCGGCGGTGTCGGGCGCGATGCAGCCGGGAATAAGCCCGGAGCCCGTGCGGCCCTCGCCGACAGCGGCGACCTCACGGCCCGAAGCGCCACCAGCAGCCATTCCGACGGTGGCGCCGGTGGTTGCGCCGCCCCTCCCCCGGTCGAGGCAAGGGACTACGCTGTCGCAGCGCCGATGGTAACGCCGCCTGCTCCGCCGCCGGCGCCGGCGTCCGCGGGCCCATCACAAGGCAACGATGTGCATGCCAAGGCGAAGCGGTTTGCCAAGTTGCTGGTGGAGGAGATCCAACTTTACAACCAAGTAAAGGTGGCTGAAGGGCGGTCGAAACGGGATTTGTACGAACGCTTGCGGCCCGATATCGAGAAGAGCCGCGCGGCGTACCAGAAACGCTACGGTGAAGTGATTCGCGATGCGGATTATTTTTCCGAAGAACTGGTACGAATTCTCGCCAGTAATGATCGTTCGCTATTAGGCGGCAGCTTTCCGGGTTAAACTGAATCGTACGGACTCCAAGAGAACCCAACAGTGATGTACAAGCGATTTTTGTCTCTGTTCCTGCTACTCCCGGTCTTGATTGCCGGAGTTTCAGTTTGGTCACAAGATGGAGCCGAAAAGGCTCCTGCGGCGAAGAAGAGCGGCCCAGCGTAAAGCGGCTGCAAGCAAAACTTCCACTGCCAAAAAAAAAGCAAAACGTCAACCACCGCAAAGACAAGCAACGCTTCCACTGTCAAAAAGACAAGCAAGACGCCAACCAGCCCAAAGACAGGCAAGGCTTCAACAGGCCAAAAGACAGGCACCAGCCAGAAGTCGGCTGCGGCATCCAAGCGCGCCGCGCAGGCCAAGAGCGCTCACAAGACGACGGCCCGACAGCGAGTGAATTCGGCGCGCATGAAACGCATGACGCGCGCATTCGTGGCGTCGGCAACGTTGAAGCCGATGGCCCGCCAGTTGCTCGAGGCGCGGACTTTGACTGCCTACGCCGGGGTGGAAAAATATGCGCGGCAGCATGCCGGCACGGATGCGGGAGGCATGGCATGGCTGACAATCGGGTACGCGCACATTCTCGACCGTGAATATGCCAAGGCAATTGCGCCTTTGGAAAAGGCAAGGCCGCACGCCGGCGAGTTGGCCGACTATGTTCGGTACCTTGAGGCGTTAGCTTATGGCGGCAGTGGGCAGAGCAATCAGGTAGTTGCGACTCTGAAAAACTTTTCGAAAGAGTGCGCGGATTCGATATTCCTCAATGATGCCAGAGCGGTTTACGGCGAGGCGCTGGTGGCTTCGGGCCGGGCGTCGGAGGCGGTCAGCTTCCTGGAGGCGAATCGTGCGCCCGCGCGAGCCGATGCCGAACTTGCGCTGGGACATGCTTACCTGAACAGCGGCAATCCGGCGAAGGGGATGGAGGTTCTGCGGCATCTCTACCTGACCATGCCGCTTAGCACCGAAGCCGCACAGGCGGGCGCCGAATTGATTGTGAGAGGGGCGAGCCTGACAGACAGCTATAGCGACCTGAAGACGCACGCATCGCTGCTGGCACAGGGAAATCGCTGGGCGGACGCTACGCGCGAGTACCGGCAGTTGCTGAATTTGGCTCCGCCGGCGGAGCGCGGCGAGATAGAAGTGGGGCTCGGCACTGCGCTACGGCACAGCGGCAGCGGCGGCGCGCGCGAAGGGCGCCAGTTGCTGGAGCGCGCGCAGGTGACGGGAGAAGCCAACGCGCAGAGGCTTTACGAGCTGGTGGAAATCGCGCGTACGGAAGACAACGAGAGCAACTTGCTGGACTATCTCTCGCAGTTCCGGCAATCGGCGCCCACCAGCGCGTGGTTTCAGCCGGCGCTGATTTCGGCCGGGAACATGTACATGCTGAACAAGGATTACGATCACGCTATCGATTACTATCGCGAGGCGTGCGAGCGTTTTCCGAATGGCGGCAGGGCCGCTTACGCACACTGGAAAGCGGCTTGGCTAACGTATCGACAGGGACGGACGGAAGAGGCAAAAAAAGAATTTACGCAACACGTGCGGAGTTATCCGGCTTCGCTGGAGATCGCTGCTGCAATCTACTGGCGTGGACGTATCGCGGAAGATGAGCACGATTTGCCCCTGGCCCGGGCGTGGTACGCGAAGGTCGCGGAGCGCTACCGCAACTATTATTACGGCCACCTGGCGACCGAGAGGCTGGCGAAAATCGGAGTTTCGCCCACGGCGCACGATCCGCTTCTCGACACCATTGCTCCTCTGTCGCCACTGAGCGCAAGCGCGGCACTGACCAGCGTACCGCCCGAAGCATTGCGCGTGGAGAAGAGCAAGCTTCTGGAAAACGCCGGGATGACCGACTTTGCCATCAAGGAACTACAGGCGTCCGACGGCGGCAAGGGGGCAAACTGGGCAACGCTGGAAATCGCCCGCATTTATAACGACGGAGGCCAGGTTCATCGAGCTCTTCGCTTCATGAAATCGGCGGTGCCCAGCTACTTTGCGATTGATATTTCGGTGCTTCCCCGGCCTTACTGGGATTACCTGTTCCCCCGGCCCTACTGGACGGAAATCCGTCGCTTCGCCATGGAGAACCAGCTAGATCCTTACCTGGTTGCGGCCCTCATACGGCAGGAGTCGGAGTTCAATCCGGGTGCAGTTTCGCGGTCGAATGCCTTCGGCCTGATGCAATTGCTGCCCGTCACAGGCAGGAAGACCGCTAAAGAACTGCACCTCCGCTTCCGAACTGAGACGCTGCTGGTTCCAAACATCAACCTTCAGCTCGGAATGCGCTATTTCCGCGAAATGATTGATCACTACAACGGCCAGGTGGAATACGCGTTGGCCGCCTATAACGCCGGCCCCCACCGGGTGGAGGATTGGCTCAGCATGGGCACGTACCGCGACGTGCCGGAGTTCGTCGAATCGATTCCGTTCACGGAGACGCGCGAATATGTGCAGGCGATCATGCGCAACGCCAGGATTTACCGCAGACTTTATCCGCAGTGAGTTGAGGCGTTGAGGCGGCGTCTGAGCCGCCTGCCGAAATCCTGAGCGGAGCGAAGGAACTCAGAATCCCAGCGCGGCGTGGGGCTGAGGCAGAAGTCGAAGAATCTTTTCAAAAAGCCCAGAGCGGCACCGGGTGAAACGTATTCCCGGGGATGCTTCGCTGCCGCTCAGCATGACAGCACCAAAGCTCGTCGCTTGATGTTCGCGATACACAACAAGAGAACAGACACCGCGCTAGGCTTTGACCTTGTTGCCGCCGAGGTCCGCTAGGATTGAGTTGCACACCCCGACGCACTTATCGCAAATATGAGCGGGCGCGACCCCGGTGTCCTGCGGCGAAGAGATCAGGTGCGTCACATCTGCTTGCGATTTGCCGCAAAAGGAACAGTGGAACGTCACCTCCTTGGCTGACTTCGCGGTTGCTCTCCGGGCCGGCTTCAGGAGCGGCCGCCAGCAAACGTTTCGCACGTCTCCATTCCATCCATTGCCAGCCGGTAAAGAAGCACGAGACGATGAACGGGATCACAAAATAGACGAAGCTGCGGGCGGTGGCGGTTGCTGCCGCCATGACTGCCACGGCCAGCGCGAGCACTCCGCTATAGCACGTCCAGCGCAGGTGGCGTGCCACATCTTCTTCCACGGACTGTCTGCGCCCACTGCTTGCTTCGCTATCCTGATCGAGCCAGCTCATACATCTCCGTGTCGAGCGCTCTTGCCTCGCTGCGGTTTGGAAAACACGATATCGGCCATGAGCAGAATGGCGCCGACTACGATGGCACTATCGGCAATGTTGAAATCCGGCCAGATGTGTTCACCGATGTAAAAGTGCAGGAAATCCACCACTCGGCCGTGTACGATGCGATCCCATAAGTTGCCGGCCGCTCCGCCGAGGATTAGCGACAGCGCGATCGTGGTTGAGTTGAGCACGCGCTCCGATTTGCACAGCAAATAGACGATGACGGCCATTGCCAGCAGCGACATCGCTATCAGGAGCGCAGTCTTCCACACCGTCGGCGATTCGGCGAAAAGCCCGAAAGCCATCCCGCGATTCTCGACGTGAGTGATGCGGAACAGACCGGGTATTACCTGGATGCCGGAGCCGCTCAGCGGTATGGAGCGCGTAATCAGCAACTTGGTGGCGCGGTCGGCGACCACCACGAGCGCGGCAATCAGGAACTGGTAGAGGCGCGGCGAGCGAGCTGTCACGATGCTGCTCCTGCGTTCTGCTCCTCCACCTCCTTTTCAATGACCTTAAGCGCGGCGGAGCAACGTTCGCAGATGGTGGGATACGACGAGTTTTCGCCGACGTGCGTCGAGTAGTTCCAGCAGCGTTCGCACTTCTGTCCGGGCGCACGGACAGCTTCCACGGCAACCGCTCCGTCGGTCGATGCTCCCAACTTTAATTCCACAGAGGAGACGACAAAAAGGGCATTCAACTGGCCACGATAGCGCTCCAGCAGTTTGTAGGGTTCCGCAGGCGCGGTGATGACGATTGCGGCTTCCAGTTCGCTGTTGATGACCTTCTCGTTGCGAGCCTGCTCGATGGCCTTATTCACTTCGTCGCGAATTGCGACCAGCATCTCCCAATCGGCGCGCAGGGTTGCCGCGGCATCGCGATCGCGGATTTCGCCGGTGATATCGTGATCGTTCGGGAACAAGGCCATGTGCGCGCTTTCCGGGCGTGACTTCAACGCCGGCAGAAACCGCCAGATCTCATCCGCGGTGAACGTCATGATCGGCGCCACCAGACGCGAGAGCGCCTCGGCGATTCGCCACATCGCCGTTTGCGCCGACCGGCGCTCACGCGATGTGCGCGGAAAGGTGTAGAGACGATCCTTGAGCACCGCCATGTAGAGCGCGCTCAGATCGACGACGCAGAACTGAATCAGCCGCTGATAGATGCGGTGGAAGAGCATCTGGTCATACCACTCGCGCAGTTCGCGGGCGAGTTCGGCCGTGCGCAGCAGCATGAACTGATCGATGGGTTCCATCTGGTCGAACTGTACGAGATCGCGCACCGGGTCGAATCCATGAAGGTTGCCGAGCAGAAAGCGGAAAGTGTTGCGCACTTTGCGGTAGTTCTCGCCCACGCGCTGTATCAGGGTTTCCGAGGCGTGCACGTCCTCGCGAAAATCGACCGACGCCACCCAGAGACGCACAACCTCCGCCCCGAGCCGCTTGCAGATATCGACCGGATCAACGACGTTGCCGAGCGACTTCGACATTGCCCGGCCTTGCTCGTCCAGCGTCCAGCCATTGGTCACCACGGCGCGGTAGGGCGCCGCCTGGTGCAGTCCCACGCCGCAGAGCAGGGAAGAATGAAACCATCCGCGGTGCTGATCGCCGCCTTCCAGATAAACGTCGGCGGGCCAGGGCATTTCCGGCGTGTGGCCCAGCACGGCGGCCTGGCTTGAGCCGGACTCGAACCAGACGTCGATGATGTCCATTTCCTTGCGGAACGAAGTGCTGCCACATTTGGCGCATTTCGTCCCGGCGGGCAGGATTTCGCTGGGCTGGAGGCGATACCAGGCGTCAGTGCCCTCGCGCGCAAACAGCTCGACCACGGCGCGATTGGCCGGCTTCGAGTTCAACACCTCTCCACAGCCGGTGCAGAAGAAGACCGCAATCGGGACACCCCAGACGCGCTGGCGTGAGATGCACCAATCCGGACGGGTGGCGATCATGTTGGAAATGCGCTCTTCGCCCCAAGCCGGGTCCCACTTGACCTTCTTGATCTCGTCGAGCGCGACGCTGCGGAGCGTGCCGCCGTTAAGCTTACCCTCCATGGAGATGAACCACTGTTCGGTGGCCCGGAAGATGACTGGATTGTGGCAGCGCCAGCAATGCGGGTAGGAGTGCTCGATGTCCTCGCGTCCGAGCAGCGCGCCTCGCGTCTTCAGCAGTTGAACGATCGGCTCGTTCGCCTTGAAAACGGTCAGGCCGTCATACTCCGGCAGTCCGTGGAGCAGGTGGCCGGAGCCGTCGACGTTGCACGTCTGGTCAATGCCGTACGCGACTCCGGTGTAGAAGTCGTCGGCGCCATGCGAGGGCGCAGTATGAACGGCACCGGTGCCCTGATCCATGGTCACATAGTCGGCCAACACACCGAGGACCTGACGATCGAGAAAAGGATGCGCGAAGGTTACACGGTCAAGTTTGGAGCCGGGAAAACTGGCAATGGAGAGTGGCTCACCTAGTTGGCACTTGCGAGCGGTTTCCTCGGCCAGCCTACGGGCAACGATGTAGACCCAATCGCCGACCTGGAGAGCGACGTACTCTTCACGCGGGTTGTAGGCGACGGCCATGGAGGCCGGCAGCGTCCAAGGGGTAGTCGTCCAGATGATGGTCGCGACCTTCTTTCCGGCCAGCGCCGGATCGATCGCAGCCGAATCACTGGTCAATGCGTAACGAACCCAGACGCTTGGGCTGGTGTGGTTGGCATATTCGACTTCAGCTTCGGCCAGAGCTGTCTCGTCGTGAATGCACCAGTAGACGGGCTTCAGGCCCTTGTAGACCATGCCCTTCTCAAAGAAAGCGTAAAAATTCGCAATCACCCACGATTCGAATTGCGGGGTCATGGTCGAGTAGGGCTCTTCGAAGCGGCCAAAGACGCCGATGCGCTTGAACTGCTCACGCTGCAAATCAAGGTACTTCTCGGCATATTTCCGGCAGGCCTGACGCACTTGCAGCGGGTCCATCTGCAACTTCTTACGGCCCAGGGACTCATCGACCTTAATCTCGATGGGCAAACCATGGCAGTCCCATCCCGGCACATACGGTGCGTCGAAACCCATCATATTGCGCGATTTGACAATGAAATCCTTGAGGCACTTGTTCAGCGCGTGCCCAAGGTGGATGGGGCCGTTGGCGTAGGGAGGTCCGTCGTGCAGGACGTAAATGGGTGCGCCGTGCCGTGACTCACGAATCTTCTGGTACACGTGTATTTTTTCCCAATGAGCGAGCATTTTGGGCTCATTTTGCGGCAGGTTGGCCTTCATCGGGAATTCGGTTTTCGGCAGGTTAAGAGTCAACTTGAGATCTAGCGGCACTCCGGTCCCTTTCTGGTCTGGCTGGGCTCGACCGGTTCGCGCAATGCAACGCTCACCGGAATCCATGGTTCCCACTCGCAAGCCCTTACGGGAACGCTATGGAGCCGGGGAAGGCCCAGTATTAGTCAAGCGGCGAAAATTTCGCACCGATCTTTCATTATAGGTGTCCGGAAGCGAGAGTCCAATTCGGGCGAAAAGGGGAAAGGCAGCATGCGCCAGCGGCGCAGTTCAGCAACTTTCCTAGTGTAGTGCGTCAAATAGATCAATGTTTAAGTTTCTCCCAGCCGCCGAAGGCGGCGGCAGACGGTAGCCCACGGCGTAAGCCGTGGGTGCACGGGCGTCCAGGATCGCAAGCCCCCGAAGGGGGCGACAGAACCGGTCGAGATTCTGTCGCCCGCGTTGCGGGCTTTCCGGATTTCCCATTCCCAAACCCATGCGGACGCCATGGGCTACCATCTTTCCCCCGCTTCGCGGGGTCAGTTTGCAGTGTTCTGATTTATGACGCACTACACTGGCTAGGGTAGCAGCACTATCGTGAAACGTTGCAATCGGAGGGTCGGAGCTGTCGCGCCCAAGAAAAATTTTATGGGTATTCATTTTTCATAGTCGCCGAAATGAGGAGAGCAGCATCTAACGATTGGACTGGAAATGCTTAGTGCGAGCCGAAGTTGGGCGGCGACTCGCATTTCGTGCAACGAATGAGCATTTCCGTACAGCGTGCAACTTGGCGACCGATGTGCTCATCTTTTTAGCCAATGGTCGAAGGCCCCGGCAGCGGAGAGAGGGACAAAGACAATTTTTATGGCGGACGAAGTTATAAGCGCGCCGAGATTTGACACCGGCAGGCTCGATCTGTTGCCGAGGGGGAATTTCGATCAATCGCTTTGGGGATCCCTGATCGGCAATATCCGCGAGACCTTCTTTCCCGAGAAGTTGCCCCCGTTGCAGCTCACATCGCGTCCGGTCAAGGTTCGCGATATCTGGGGTGGATACAGCTACAAGAAGCAAGGCGCTACGCTATCGCTCGTGGTGCATGCATTGGCTATCGGCGGACTGATCGGCCTCACGATCCTCGGAGCAAAGACCGTCAAAGTGGAAGAGCACCCGACAGTCACGTTGATTGCGCCACCTGTCTCCGATTATCTACCCCCAATTTCGATGAAGAAGAACGATGTCATCGCCGGTGGCGGCGGTGGTGGCGACCACGACAAAATTCCCGCGGTCAGGGGCAAACTGCCCAAGCAGGCGATGGAACAAATCACTCCACCGGCGATGGTGGTGCGGACGAATGAAAAGCCAAAACTGGTAGTGGAGCCTACGGTCGTCATTCCGCCGCAGGTAAAAATGCCCACCATGAACGCCTTGAATTTCGGTGACCCGAAGGCTGTGCTTCCCAGCGGGCCGGCTTCCAACGGCACTGGATCGGGTGGCGGAATAGGTTCGGGTAGCGGCGGCGGCGTGGGTGTCGGAGCAGGTCCTGGAGTTGGAATGGGGCGTGGTGGCGGCATTGGCGGCGGCGTTTTCCGAGTGGGCGGGGGCGTTTCGGCTCCGCGTGCGCTCGATGCGCCGGACCCGGAGTACTCGGAAGAAGCGCGCAAGGCGAAGTACCAAGGCACGGTCGTTCTATGGATGATCGTCGACCCGAACGGCGCTCCGCAGCAGGTCCGTGTGACTCGCAAACTTGGCATGGGGCTGGATGAGAAGGCGATTGAAGCGGTTCGCAAGTGGAAGTTCGAACCGGCCATGAAGGATGGCAAGCCCGTGGCCGTACAGATCAGTGTAGAAGTGAATTTCCGGTTGTACTAGCTCCGTTGCTGACTCGCCGGGGTTAAAATCCGGCTGTCGCAGGAGCCCGGATTGCGCCAAAGCTGACGCAAAGAGCCGGAATATAGAAAAGGAGAGGCAAACCTGCCTCTCCTTTTTGCGTTTCAAGGAGGGTTCGCAAGCGCCGCAAGCACTTTGTGATAGGTGACGAGGTTGACACCAGTAGGAACGCGCATAGCGCCGCCAAATCTGCTAACTTAAAAATTCAACATGCCAGCGTCGAACCAGACATGCATGGTGTGCGGCGAGCCCCTAACCACGGCGGGGCGATGCGCCAATTGCGAAGCGGCGGCTTCGCTTCACCGACACAGGTTCGGAGTGCCCGTGCTGGTGCTGATCATCATTGCGGGTTTCAGTTTTACGCGCATGGTGGTGGACTGGTTCAACCATCGGCAGGATGAGTTGGCCTCCAATTGGTATCAAAGAGGCGTGGCTGCGCTCAACTCGCACCGTCCCGCACAGGCGGTTGAAGATTTCGAGACTGCGCTGGTCTATGCCAAGCGGGACGACGACGAATACCGGGTTCGACTCGCCGAATCGCTGCTTGCCGCCGGACGCCCGAACGAGGCCCGTTCGCGCCTCCTGAGCCTTCTGGATGAACATCCAACCGATGCAAAGGTGAACCTGGAACTGGCGCGGATTGCGGCCGGCAAGGGCGAGTTGAACGATGCGAATCGTTATTATCACGCCGCCATCGACGGCATCTGGAGTCCAGGGAAAGCGCCTGCGGTCGAGCGCCTGAATACACGATTCGAACTGCTGGAAGTGCTGGCCGCGAATCACCAGAATGAGGCCGCAGAGGCAGAGCTGGCAGCGCTATTGCCTGAACTTCCGCAGAGCGCGAATGCCCATAGCCGGCTTGGGCGGATCTATTTCCAACTGGGTAACACCCACCGGGCGCTTGCCGAGTTTCAACATGCCAGACAACTGGATCATAATTTTGCGGCTGCCTACGCGGGCACCGGAGCGGTGGCGCTTCAGGCTGGCGATTATCCGGCAGCCATACGCTACTTGACGGACGCGG
Organism: uncultured Acidobacteriota bacterium; assembly: GCA_963819175.1. Taxonomy (GTDB): domain Bacteria; phylum Acidobacteriota; class Terriglobia; order Terriglobales; family Acidobacteriaceae; genus CAWBRT01. The sequence goes on along the minus strand of CAWFVJ010000013.1, from coordinate 211,765 downwards.
TGAGGCTGGACGATCAGGACGCCAACTCAAGGACCCTGCTGACCAGGGCGGAGCAACTGCTCGCAGCCGATCCTTTTTCACCGGGAGTGAATGCGGCAGAGCGGGCGCGGCGCACGTTCGCCGCGTACGAAGCGGCCGTGAAGCGCCTCGATGAGTGCGTCCTCTCCCGCGCGAAGGCCGCAGCCGCCAGTCCGCCGCATACCCCCTCGTCCGATACGCAAGCGGATGCGGACAAGCTGGCTCAGCTCCAGAGCTGGGCCGAGCAACTGAGACGCTACGCGACGGAAGGCCGATTGCGAGGCCGCGATGACGTGGTGGAGAACATGATGCGGTTCGTTTTCGCCACCGAAGATGCCGCGGCAAGGATGTGCGGCGCACCGAGCGGGATGGACGAGTTGCTGGCCACCATCGGCCATCATCGCTGGGGGAACCAGTAATGAAGCCGGTCGAAAAGCGGACAACCAGCGGCAGTCCTGTACGGCGAAAGTACTGGTCGTCTCTGCGGCGGATGCTGACCGGGTCGGCGCTTTTGTCGTTGCGCGAGGAGCAGTTTTTTCTCGTGCTGTCGGTCATCATCGGCTCGATTGCGGGACTGGTAGTGGTGCTCTTCAGGGTTGCCATCGCCGCCGTGCGATGGCTGCTGCTGGGCACCGGTCTGCGGCCGGATGTTCCGCGTGTGTTCATCGCTCCGGCGCTGGCTGGGTTGCTGATTGCGGTTCTGGTCGGCAAATCCTTTCCACGCGTGCGCGGCAGCGGCGTGAACCAGACGAAGGGCGCGCTCTATATCTATGACGGGTACGTGGGCAGCAGCACCACGATCGGCAAGTTTCTGACCAGTGCGCTGGCGATTGGCAGCGGACAATCCCTCGGTCCGGAGGATCCGGCGCTACAGATCGGCGCCGGCATAGCATCCTTGATCGGAAGGCGGCTGCGGCTTTCGCGCGAGCGCTTGCGTCTGATTGCGCCTGTCGGCGCGGCCGCGGGGCTGGCGGCGGCCTTTAATGCGCCGATCACCGCCGTATTGTTTGTCATTGAAGAAGTCATCGGCCGCTGGACGGCGGGCATTCTCGGCGCGGTGGTGCTGTCTGCCATATCGAGCACGGTGGTCGAGCGCTGGTTTCTCGGGCAGGAGCCGCTGTTTCGCGTTCCGGAGTATCATCTCGAACACCCCGGCGAGTTGATCGCCTATGCGGCATTGGGAGTGTTAGGCGGCATCGCGTCGGTGGTTTTCGTCAAGTTCATAGCCCTGCTCAGACCAAATCTGCGGCGCCTGCCATCGTGGACGCAATATCTGCAACCGGCGGTGGCCGGGTTGCTGGTCGGGTTGATCGGCATCCGATTTCCGCAAGTCATGGGCGCCGGCTACAGCTCAATCGACCAGGCGATGAATGCGCGTTTCGGCTGGGAGATACTGGGAATCCTGGCTGGATTGAAGATCCTGACGACCGGAATATCGTTTACCAGTGGCACTCCGGGCGGGCTGTTCGCTCCCACGTTGTTCATCGGCGCGATGCTTGGCGGCGCGGTCGGCGGAATGGAGCAGTCTTTCTTCCCGCAATTGTCGATTCCCGTGGGTGCGTATGCGCTCATCGGTATGGGCGCTCTGTTTGCGGGAATCCTGCGCGCGCCCATGACATCGATCATCATGACCCTGGAGGTGAGCGGCAATTATTCGATCATCTTGCCGGTCATCGTCTCAAACACGATTGCATATCTGATTTCGCGCACCTTTCAGAGAGTGCCGATTTTCGATCTGCTCTCGCGGCAGGACGGGCTCGATCTGCCATTGCTGGAAGAAGAGCGCGAAGTGGCAATCCTGCGCGTGGAAGATGCGCTGTGCCCATTCGCGGAACAAGTGCTCGACGGCAAAGGCTCGCTGACTCGCGCCCTGGATGTCATCGAGGGTGCAAAAGCCGATTTCTTCCTGGTGAAGTTGCCAGGCGGGCGATGGGCGGGCGTTTCGCGGCAGACGCTGCTGGAACTGGAGCCCGACGGAAGCGAATCGCTGGGCTCGCGGCTGAACATGTTCATTCCCGCGCTCTATCCGGATCAGTCCCTGGAGACAGCCCTGCGTCACATCAGCGACTGGCCATTCCTGCCGGTGGTGCATCGAGCAGATCCCGCAATGCTGATCGGGATTATCTCGGTGCAGGATGTGATCAACGCCTACAGGAACGCCGGAGTGGAAGAGCCTGGAGAGGAGTTGCCGGCGAACTAGAGCGGTTCCTCAGTTGCTATATCCGGTGTTCCCGAAAGACGTCATCCCGACCGGAGCACCTAGTGCCCGCAGGCCGGAGCAGCCAAACTGCGTACCCGATTGCACTCGATAAGCAAGAAGCTATTCAAGCGCGGAGTGGAGGGATCTTGTGTTTTTCGGCAAACCACAAGATTTCTCGACTCGCGCCAAAACACCGCGCTCGCTCGAAATGACGTTGATTTCCGGATACAGCATCTCGGGAAGCGTGCTAGAGCATCGCCTCGCGGGCATATCCCGGATCACAACTAACTGGCGCCCGGCAAACTCCAAGATCAGGCCGCCGCCTTGGCACTGGGTCTCCGCGCGCCGGAGGCGGCCCGGAGGATACCGACAACGTCGTTGGGCACACAACAATCGGTTGCGCCGGCGGCCAGCGCTGCGACCCACATCTCATCATCGGCGAGACGATGGGTACAGATAACCGCAGCATTGCGGTAGCAACCGCATATTTCATGCAGCTCCTGGAAATTGACCAACTCGAGATCAACAACTACGGCGTAGGGCTCCTGGTTTTGAGAATGTTGCTCCCGCAACTCGTGCAGGCCGCGTACTACGCGGATTTCCCGGAAGTGTGTTCGTAAGCTTGCGGCGAGTAGTTCGCCAACTCCAGCATCCGCCTGGGCAATGAGAATCGACAATGACTGCATACAAATTCTCCCCGGCTCGAGTCCTCGCGGTCTGCCCGGATGAGTCAGTATGACCGGTTCCCAGGCTTGCGCAGGATGAGCAAAGCAATGGGCGATAGAGGCGCCCCAGAACTGAGTTATTGGGCTGCTATTGTGACTCCGACCGATCGGCAGTATTCGCGAAAGGTTCCGGTTGCAGCTTTCCGTTTTGCTTAAGCAGGATTTCGACCTTGCCCTCGGCTTCTTCCAGCTCCCGACGACAGGAATCTGAAAGCCCCACGCCTTCTTCAAAGAGTTTTAGAGCCTGCTCCAATGGAAGATCGCCCCGCTCTAATTGCTGGACGATGATTTCAAGACGCTGAAGGCACTCTTCGAATTTCGGCAAGATCCGCTCCTTGTCGGCGATTCTACGTCAGATTCTACTCAGGACAACAGGGAAATTACGGAACTAAGGATTGACCTAATCCTCACACCAGATGTTGCTTGGCATATTGGAGCCCACTAGGTTGCCGCGTGTTGCCACATCCTGATTCAGTCGCTTCACCTGGCAAAATACCCGCACGGCTGTGGAAAGCGGAGCAGAGGGCCGTGCATTTTCGATAATTGACTACTTAATCAATAACCTTAGGAGCAACTCCGGATCGTGCTTCCGAATCTGTGAGTGAGTCAGGATTTCGGCCCGCTGGCGCTTTCACAGGAGTAATGGATGATTCGGAATGATGTTCGCTGGAGTGCGGTGGCAGCAGTTCCGCTTGCGATTTTGTCGCTTTGCCTTTTGTTCTCCGGATGTGGCCGTGGTGTCGAAGCGACGGCCGCGAGCAATGCATCAGGTGCAGGGACGCCAACTTCTCCAGGAACAGGGGGGGACAGGAAGCACTAGCTCATCAGGAACAACAACGGATACCGGCACCGGTGCAGGGCCTGCGGCATCGATTTCGATCTCGCCGAGTTCAACCACGGTAACACTGTCCGGCACGCAGCAGTTCACGGCTTCGGTTACGGGAGCGTCCAGCACGACAGTTTCCTGGGCGGTGAATGGTGTGGCGGGCGGCAGTGCCGCGACAGGAACCATTACCTCGAACGGCCTGTATACGGCAAGCACGCCCGGAACGTACACGGTGACGGCAACCTCGGCCTCTGACGCCTCGTTGGTCGCGAGCGCTATGGTGAACGTGCCAAATCCTCCTCCGCCCCCTCCGCCTCCTCCAATCTCGGGCGTTTATACCTACAAGTACGATAATGGGCGGTCCGGGTTGAACGCGAACGAGAGCAAGCTGACAGTTGCGGCGGTCACCAACGGGGCCAATTTCGGCAAGCTCGGTTCCTGGACCGTGGACGGTAGCATTTACACCCAGCCCTTATATGTGCCCGGTGTTTCCATCAACGGCGTCACCTATAACGTGCTGTATGTCGGCACGGAGAACGACAGCGTCTACGCGCTCAACGCCGATGTGCCGGGGACGGTGCTCTGGAAGCGCAGTTTCCTGACTTCGACGGCCACGATTGGCCATGGCTATACGGGCGGGCGCACCTCGATCGGCGGCGATGTCGGGATCACCGGTACGCCGGTCATTGATCCCGTCACCAACTGGATGTACGTGGTGGTGCGCACCACCGAGGGCGGCAACCAGGTGCAGCGCCTGCATGCAATCGACATCACAACGGGGGCTGACGTACTAAACGCTGCGCCGATCAACCCGGTGGTAAGTGGAACCGGGTCGGGCAATGACGGCGTCGGGCATGTCCCCTTCCAACCGCTGACCCAGAACCAGCGTCCAGCCCTGCTGCTGAACAATGGTGTCGTTTACGTGACGTTCGCCTCGTTCAGCGATTACGATCCGTATCACGGCTGGGTGATTGCCTTCAATGCTGCTTCGCTGGACTTTATCGACGCCTATAATGCGACGCCGAACGGTGGTGGCGGCGGCTCCTGGATGGCTGGCGCCGGGCCGGCGGGAGACAGCGATGGCAACGTATATTTCGCCACCGGCAACGGCCGCCCGGACGCGACCGCGTTGTTCGATCCGCCGAACGATCTGCCGAACAGTTTTCTGAAGTTGAATGTGATTGGCGGCAAACTGACGCTGGTGGACTATTTCTCCCCCTACAACGCGGTGTGCTTGAGTGCTGATGATCTTGATCTGGGCTCTTCCGGCCCGACGCTGATCCCGGATCAGATCGCCGGAACCAGCGTCATCGCGCTCGGCAGCAAGGAAGGACGAGCCTACCTGCTCGATCAAAACCATCTGGGCAAGTTCCAGTCGGGCAGTGACAGCCAGATTCTGAGCTCGGTGCTGTTTAATCCGGCGGCGTGCGGGCAGGCGGCCTTCAACGCCAGCGCTCCGCTGCGTGTTTACGGTTCGCCCGCCTATTGGAACGGCAACATCTACTTTGGATCGGCATTCGGACCCCTGCGGCAGTACGACATCACGAGCGGAAAGCTGACGCAAAAGGCTCTATCGACACACCTCTATCCGGGTAACGGTCAGACCGGACGCGGTCCGCTGACCATCGTCTCGTCGAACGGCACCTCCAACGCGATTGTATGGACGGCGGAGAACGACCTCAACGGCAATGGCTGGCTGCGCGCCTTCGACGCGACCAACGTCGCCAATCAACTCTATGTCACCGACTTTGGTGCAGGCGGCAATTTCATCATTCCAATGGTGATCGACGGAAATGTGTATGTCAGCGGCCATGCCACTTTGTACAAGTACGGCCTGCTGAAGTAGAGCGGTTTGCCCGCAGGTTCCCTCATATCACCGCCGGGCTCGATGTTACTCCGGCAAATGCTGAAGCATTTGCCGGGGACTTCTTACGTCCGGCTTTTTCGCGGGGTGTAGCTTCCGCGAATCCAATGGGCCACCGTTAAATTTTCTTCGAGGGTGTCATCCTGAGCGCAGCGAAGGATCTGCTGTTTGCGCCTGATGAATAAAAGCAGATCCTTCGGTCGCGCAAAACCGGCGCGGCCTCCAGATGACACTGCTTTGAGTTCTTCAGCCTTCCAGAAGTTGGTGCTGACGACATGGCCGCGATACGTACCTGTTGTTACGGAACCTTGATCGTAATCGACTTGCTGAAGTTCGTGCTTGAATCAAAGGCCTTGACTGTGATCGTATGCGTTCCGGAGCTCATGCTGACCGCTCGATTGACAAGCTTTGCCGACGTCTTCTGCTGATAGACCAGCTTGCTGTCAACGTAGATGTTCATTCCAGTTATGGTCTTGCTGTCAGTAGCGTAGCCGACGATTTGTACCGGCGAAGCGACCGTGGAGTTGGCAACTGGCGAGCAGATGGTAACGCTACGGTTGGTGCCGCTGATTGCGCAGCCTGGGGTGACGGTAACAGTCTTTGTGGCAGAGGCTGTCGCGCCTAGGCTATCGGTCACGGTGCCTGTCACTGTGAAAGTACCAGGCACGTAGTAAGTATGACTCGCGGTCAGGTTCGCCGTCGTGCCCGTGACAGCCGAGGTGCCGTCACCGAAGTTTATGGTCGAACTGTTGATAGTGCCATCGGGCGACGAGGATTGAAGCGATGCGGTAACCTTCAACACGGTCTTCCCGCTGAGCGGCGTAACCGACAGCACCGCGGTTGGAGTCGCCCGCGCAACCACTACCTGCCGGGCTGTCGAAGCAGATGCGCCAACACTATCCCTAACCGTAGCGGTGACCGTAAATGTGCCGGGCAAACTATACGTGTGGGGCGCTGTCAGGCTTGCCGACGTGCCCGATACTGTCGCGCTGCCGTCGCCGAAGTTTATGGTCGAACTGGTGATGGGTCCATTCGGGGAGGACGAAGTAATGGAGGCGGTCATGGACAGCGGAGCCGTCCCGCTGGTGGCACTGAGGGTGAGCACGACGTTCGGCGACTGCTGCATATATCCCACGGGTGCCGACATTCGGTTCTGCACCGAGGGAGCGCCAATGGCTTCGACGAACAACTGGTAGGCGGTGTTCGGGGCCAGATTGTAGGTGGAAAGATCGAGCGCGTGCTTTCCCGAAGCGACGTTGGCCAGATTCATGAGTTGCTGGCCGTCCAGGGAGATGAAAACCGTGTAATGGTCGACTGCATTCTCGTTGCCGGTAACCGTCCATTGCAGTGACGATCCGTTGATCGAAGGCGAGAGCGTAATACAATTGCTGATCCCGGTTTCGATCTCAGAGCCTTCCTCGTAATCATTCCAAGTGACAATTTGAATTGCCTGCAGCTGGTTGGTTGCCGAGTAGCCTGCTTTGGCAACCGTACTAAAGGTGTCCAGCCAGGTTTGTCCGCAGTTCTGATTCATGATGCGGGGATTGCTCGTGACCCAGGGCGCAAGCGATTCATTGAATCCGATGTAACTAGCGCCATAGGTTAAGTCGTTCGGAAGGGCCTGCATTCCAGAATAGAAAGTGGAGAGCACACCAAGGTTTTCGTCTGCCCGATTGCTGGTGTCGACAATGACCCAGGCGAAGAATCCGTCGGCGTCCGCATGAGTCATTCCACTTGTGCCGATGAAGATGAAGTATGGATTGCCGGGAATGCTGCCGCGCACCGAGGACCAGGTAATGGAGTACTTGTCGACACCGAAAAAGAACACGACCGGGCGGCCATTCACAGTCATGTAAGCGGGCGAGCGCTCGTAATTGTCGTAGACGTAAGTCAGGTCGCTGATGAGCTGCTGGGTAACACTGCATCCCGACGTGTTTGCGCACGTGCTCAGCGCGCCCACGTCCTCCTGAACGGCAAAGACAAAGGCCCCGCTTCTGCTCTCCGCCTCAGCCTTGAGCAACAAAGTGGTGTTGTTTTCGACAGCCGCGTCGGGGCCGTACCAGTCGACGATGGCGCCGGAGATGCCGCGGCTCAACATGTCGGTAACTTGCTTTTGCACTTGCGTGGAATCGTCGGAGTTATAGCCGACATTGATGTGGCTGGATTGACCGAACCACGGCATGAACTGTGCGTAGACGGCGGTCTTGGCGCCTGAGTAGAGCAGGTTCGCGGTTGCCAGTTTGCTGACATTGCCCGGCGCGGTATCTCCATTGCTCAACGCTGTGAACGAAGGGGCGGCACTGGTGTTGTTGGCCGTCTCGGCGGAGAGCGTCGTTGTCGGCTTGTAAACAAACTGCTGCGCCAAGGCAGCAGGCAAGCCGATAACAGCGATGCTGGCCAGTGCTGCCGTGAGCACAAGACTTTTAGCGTTCAGGTACTTCGATCCGAGTCGCACGGCAGATCAGATGGCCAGAGATTCGCGCGAGTTTGCCCAAATCGAGAGCTGCTGTACCGGGTACACGGAATCGGCGGCGGGCGTCGCGCAGAAAAGGCGGTTATCTAATGCGAATTCAGGGATTTGCCGGAGATGTGAGGCCCCATGTGTGCAGGCTTTTCCGGCCGCAAAAAAGTAAGCGAGGAAGTGGCGTACGGCGGCCTTGCGGTAACATCGTAAGGTGAGCGTGTCATGAATGCCCCTGAAACTACAGCGACTCGTTTGCGAACGCAGCTTGATTGCTTGCCGATCCTACTCACCGGAGTGCCAGAGACAGCACTCGACAATAGGCCGATAGCGGGGAAGTGGTCGGCACGCGAAAACCTGGCGCACTTGGCGCGGTATCAGGAGATGTTCCTCAGTCGAATGCAGCGTATAAGAACTGAAGAGTGCCCACGTTTGCCGCGCTATCGGGCGGAAGACGATGCAGAGTGGCCGCAATGGATGCTGTTGCCCACGCCCGGGATTATGGCGTCTTTGCGCTCGCTGCGCGCACAGTTGGTGAAGGACGTTGACTCTCTTTCAGCAGCGGAGTTTTCGCGAATTGGGGTTCATCCAAAGTTTGGGGAAATGACGCTGGCGCAGTGGCTGGAGTTCTTTCTCCTTCATGAGGCTCATCATTTGCTGGCTGTCATGCAGCTTGTTCGTCAGCATTGAGCGGGCTAGGGCAATGATGTCTTAACCAGTTCGACGGCCAGGTTCGGATCTTCAACTTCGACAATCAGCTCGTTATACCTCTCGTCTTTCAGCTCAATCACAATTGTGTTGTCGGGATTATGAACGTCCCAAAATACCCGCTTGCCGTGCTGATAAAACGTGCCGGCAGTGAGCACGCCGGGAATGTTGGTTCCGGGCAACCTGATGCCGTGCCACCAGCCATGCGCTATCGTGCTGTCCGCCCTGATTCCCGCGACGTGTTGTAAGGGAATCTCCAGCGAACTCTTGAACGCCCAAAGCTGATCGGCTCCACGGACGTGCAAAGTCAACATGCCATCTGCGACGGATAAATCCACCATGCTCCACCTCGCCTCGCGGATTCAGGCCCAAGTCAACCTTATGATTAACGTGCCGGAACAACGGCGCCGAGTTGCGTGAGGTGATGCAGCAAATGGCGCAAATAGTCTTCCACCAGGAACCGCAGGGTCACGGGCTCACCGGAGCCGATGCGGCAAACCGCTTCCAATTGGGCTGAAGGCAGGTGGGCAACGATATGGGCGAGGTGGCGATTGTAGCTTGCCCACAGTGCGACGAGGTGCGGCCAAGGCTCTTCTTCAACCGCCTGAACACGCACCCAGCCTTGCTGCTCATAGCCCGGAAAGTCGAGCGAACCCTGCAATGCGGCTCGCACAAAACGCTGATGATTATTCGAGGCCGAATCAATCAGATGTCCTATAACTTGCTTCGGTGACCACCCGCCAGCCAAAACCGGTCTTCTGCTCTGCTCTTCGCTAACCTGCTGAAGAATGGCTTCGGCTGAGCTTATGGCATGAGAGAGTTTCGTGCTGAATGAGTTCATCCGGCCATTTTAAACCAGCCCCGCGAAGACCTACCCCGTGAAGACGCCTCCGTGGCACAGCTATTGCGAAGCCGCTCTAACAAACCGCTGAAAAACTCAAAACTTCTTCAACAGCAACTTTCCTGTTGGAAGGGGTTTCGTAAATACAGAGACGGAGGGCTCGACAAATGCTTAAGAAAACGATAATCGCTTTACTGGCCTTGGTTGTTGCTGTATTGCTGGTGGCGCCGGCGACGGCGAACGCGCAGGTTGTAGTTGGCATCGGCGTGGGCCCCGTCGTTCCACGTCCCTACGGTTACGTAGGCGTTCGCCCGTACGTGGTTGCTCCGGCGCCCTATGTGGCGGTGGCTCCTGGATATGTCTATCCTTACGCCTATTCTGGGCCGGTAGTGGTTGGCGCACGGTGGTATCCAAGGCCCTATGCTTACGCTTACCGTGGCTATCCGGTTCGTCATCCGTACGGATGGCGGCGGTAGCTTGGCATCAAGTTGTTTCGTGGAGCCCCTCAGTCAATCGGACTGAGGGGCTTGTTGTTTAGGAGCGAAGGCTGAGGGTTCAGCTCTGGAGTGCTACTTGAGATGCAGTCGCGCGCGCGCGATGAGCAAGGCAACAAGGCCGAGCAGCGCAGTAAAGATTATGTAAAAGCTTGGGGCCATATTGCTGCCCGTCAGGGCGATCAGCGAAGCGATATAGAACGGTGCGAATCCGCCAAAAAGCGGTACGCCGATGTTGTAGCTGAGTGACAATCCGGTGGCCCGGGTTTGGGCGGGGAAGCACTCGGCAAGGAAGGCTGGCAGCGCGCCGCTGTAACCAGTTTTCAAGAGGCTCAACCAAGCAACCGCGAAGATGAGCGTTGCCATCGAGGCGTGAGTCGTCAGGAAACTGAAAAGCGGATAAACGGAAAAAAGAAACAACAGGGTTGTCGCCAACATAATCCGGCTACGTCCGACCTTGTCCGACCAATGCCCGATCATTGGCGCTCCGAAGGTCAGTATGAAGGCGCCTACCAGCGTCGCCACAAAGCCGGTTGATTGCGGCAGGTGCAATGACTTGACGGAGTATGTGGGCACGTAGAGGATCAGGTAATTGGAACTGGTGGAAACTATGACCGCCCCTATGGCGAGAAGCAGGCGGTCCCACTGGTTCACCACCAGGTCGTGCACCGGCGTTCGGGTGGGCTTGATGCTGAGAAACTCCGGCGTTTCGGCTACACGATTCCGGATGTAAAGACCCACGGGCCCGATCAGCAGACCGAAGAGATACGGCGTGCGCCAACCCCAGGACTCGAGTTGCGACCTTGTCAGGAGCGTGGTCAGTGCCACTCCGAAGGTCGACGCGATCAGCGCGGCCAAACCCTGGCTGGCCCATTGCCAACTCGCGAAAAATCCTCTTCTCTCGGAGCCATGCTCCACCAGGAACGCCGTCGCGCTGCCGAACTCGCCACCGACCGAAAAGCCTTGCATGAGGCGCGCCACAAGCACAGCGATCGGCGCCAGAATGCCGATTGACGCATAGCTGGGCATGATCAGCATGAGGAAAGTGCCGATCATCATCAAAATGATGGAAACCAGAAGGGATGCTTTGCGCCCGGCCCGGTCAGCATAGGCTCCCAGAAAAATAGCCCCGACCGGCCGCGCAAGATACGATATGCCAAACGTGCCCAGCGCCATCAGCAACGACATGGATTCGTTCGCCGAAGGAAAGAATACCCGCGAGATGGTGACCGCGAAATAGCCGTAGATGAGGAGGTCAAACCATTCGAGGGCGTTGCCGATCGACGCGGCGGCTATGAGTTGGAACATATGCGCCGGCTTTTGCGCAGGGGCTGAGACCGTTGTACTGTTGATGCTCATGCGACCCTTTCGATGCTTTTCGATAACTGCGAGGCTGAAATTGCCGGAATGCCAAAATCATCTGCAAAACAAATCGACGCAAAGCTATGCATGGGCCCAATGAAACTCGTCCGCTTTCGCATTGACCAGAGCTGCAGTCTGCCGAAAGCTGGTCTAAAACTCGTACCGTACGCTTGGAAGAGTAGACAATACCATCGGACCTCGCATAATCAAAGCTGAAAAGATGAACAGATAATTGCGGGCAGTTGCGTCTGGAAGGTAAAGCAAATCCCTCAGTCGTGCCAAACCTGGCGCGATCTCAGGATCGCACTCCTCTGCGAGTCTTCAGCACCTTGCTGGCGCCGGGAAGCGCTGGCGGCGCGGGTCCAAGCGCGCATCGCCGGGGATGAACGTCGCACTCGCACTTCCACATCTGCTAACTCGCAGCGGAGGGGTGGCACCTCTTCTTATTTCAGTGTGTCGACGCCGGCCTGGGCACAGCGGCCATCGTTTTCGCTGCTGTCACCCGAGAGGCCAATCGCGCCGATGATCTTGCCTTCGGAGATCAGTGGAAGGCCGCCCTCTACCGGAATGGCCCCGCGCAGCCGAAGGACGCGCAGGCCAGCACCGCCGGCGGCGAGCATATCCTGCAAAACTTTGGTAGGGCGCTTGAAAAGCGCGGCCGAGCGGGCCTTATCGACGGAAACGTTGGCGCCTCCAAGCTGCGTATTGTCCATCTTCTCGTAGTAAACCAGATGCCCGCCGGGATCGACGATGGCAACCGCCATCGTCCAGTTGTTCTTGCGCGCTTCGGCGAGCGCCGCTGCCGCGGCCTTCTTGGCAGCGTCCAAACCGATAGAGGGCCCATAGATATTTGACGAGGCGACCTGCGAAGACATAGCTGGCTCCTTGGTGCGGTTGTGGCTAAGCGAGAATCATAAGAGAATTGCCTGCGTTAGGCCAGCTACCCGAAATGAAGGCTAACCTACTCTGGAATTCTTCTAATTGGTTTCGGGATACACCTGCTCTGGAAGCGCATGATTACGGCGCAATTTGCCTGGTTCCAGATTTGGCAGGAAGTAAGCTAGAAAGCCGATTGCCGGCATGAATGAACACGTTCGATAGACGAAATCGATGCTTGTCTTATCGGCGAGCTTTCCCAGCATGGCGGCAGCCACTCCCGCCACGCCAAAGGCGAAGCCAAAGAACAACCCTGAGACCGTTCCAACCTTCCCTGGAATCAACTCCTGCGCATAGACCAGAATCGCCGAAAATGCCGAAGACAGGATCAAGCCGATCAAGACAGTAAGGACGCCGGTCCAGAACAGATTGGCGTAAGGCAGCATCAGGGTGAACGGGAGCACCCCGATGATAGAACCCCAGATAACATATTTGCGGCCGATACGGTCACCGAGCGGACCGCCAATCATGATCCCGGCGCCGGTCGAGACAAGGAAGATGAACAGATGGATCTGCGCGTTCTGTACAGGCAAGTGGAACTTACTGATCAGGTAGAACGTGTAATAACTGGTGATGCTCGACATGTAGACGTACTTGGAAAAGATCAACGCGAGCAGAATAGCGAGCGAAAACACGACCTCCTTGTGGGGCAGAGGCGAGGAAAGAGTTGCCGTAGCCGCCTGAGCCTTCTTTCGGGAAAATACAGTCCGCCTGTACCAGCGTCCGATGATGAAGAGCAGAATCATGGCCAGCAGCGCGTCCAGCGAAAACCACGCAATACTTTGCTGACCGCGCCCTATCACGATGAAGGCGGCCAGGAGCGGCCCGAGTGAGAATCCGAAATTCCCACCCACTTGGAACATCGATTGCGCCAACCCATGTTGCCCGCCGGAGGCCAACCTTGCCACGCGCGAAGCTTCAGGATGAAAGACTGCCGATCCTACGCCCACCGCGGTCGCCGAGACCACAAGGGTATGGAAGCTGTTGGCGCGGGAAAGCCAGATTAAGCCGCCGAGGGTAACAGCCATTCCAGCCATCAGCGAATATGGCCTGGGACGGCGATCGGTGTACAGGCCCACAAGGGGCTGCAACAGAGAAGATGTGATCTGATACGTCAGGGTGATGAGCCCGATCTGCGAAAAAGTAAGGTTATAGTTTCTCTTGAAAAGAGGATAAAGGGCGGGCACCAGCCCCCCGATGATGTCATTCAAGAGATGACATAAGCCGATCGTGACCAGGATGGCAAATACAGGAGCCTCTCCCGCATTGTTCGGCAGCCGATTATCATCAAGTTGGTTTGGCGTAGACATTGTCATGGTTCCCTGGCAGCCCGCGCGCACAGCGAAAACTGCCTTCGTTGTAGCGTGCGTTCAACAATCTCTACGCGTGAGGGCCGTCACTCCGCACAAGTGCAAAAAGATAATACCAAAATGTGACTATTGTGTTCGCCTGCTGTGCTCAGCATCACGGCTTTTGGCTTGGCCATGATGTAAATCTTCATATATTGGGGAAAACGTATGTCTAAACCAGTCGAACCGAGTTGCGCGGAGTGCGGCCCGCTCAGCTGCTATCGTCAGGATAAAAAGAAGCCGCCCTTTTGTTTGACGGAAGCCGCCGATCCGCAACAAGTGGCATCAATCGTCGAGCTGCTGCGCGGCGATAATCTTGATGGCCGCATGGCGCGTGCAGCTGCGGAAATCGAAGGTTTCTACTATTGCAAGGCGACTCGGGTGGAAGAGACGATTCTCTTTGCCAAGCGCATCGGTGCCAAACGCATCGGCATCGCCACCTGCCGGGGGCTGATCGAAGAGGCGCGCACCTTTGCCAAGATCGTCCGAGCCAAAGGCTTGGAGCCTTACACCGTATGCTGCAAAGTCGGCTCCGTCGACAAGCGCGAGATCGGCCTCGTGGAAGAAGCACGCCTGCAAAAAGACGCATACGAGGCGATGTGCAATCCCGTGCTGCAAGCTCAATTACTCAATGAGCAACAGACCGAACTGAATGTGCTGGTCGGCCTCTGCGTCGGGCACGATTCGTTGTTCATCAAGTACTCCACGGCACCGGTCACCACGTTGATCGTCAAAGATCGTGTTCTGGGCCACAATCCGGTGGCTGCGCTCTACAACAGCAAGTCGTATTACAAGCGACTGCTGGAGCCGGAAGAGGAACCGGAGAAGCAGCCGTAGCACACCGCTCCGGGCTCCGCCGCCGCATGATAAATTGAAAGTGCCTTGACTCCTCAGTTGGAAGCCATTTTGCGCGAAACCTATCGCGAGCTTCGCCCTCGGGCTGAAATGCCCGCCTTCGAGGTTCGCTTTTATCCGTTCGCGAACATCAATAACACCATTCGATTGCGTGAGGGAACGCTCAAGCTGCGCATCTCCGATATGCTGGAGGGAGCGCCGGAATCGGTTCTGCGAGCCATCATCCACATCCTGATGGCCAAGGTATACCGCAAGCCCATCGACTCAGGCCAGGCCACGCGCTACCGGCGCTACGTTTCGAGTTACGACCTGCAGCAGAAGGCGCACCTCGTGCGGCAGATTCGCGGACGCAAACGTTTCGCGCCGCCGCAGGGGCGCACCTACGATCTGGACGCCGTTTTCGAAGACCTCAACCTGCGCTTTTTTCATGGCCTGTTGGCGCGTCCGCGGATGTCGTGGAGCAGCGCCCGCGCCCGTAACAGCCTGGGGCATTACGATCCCGCCCATAACGCCATAGTGGTCAGCCGCATCTTCGATCACCCGCGCGTGCCGCGCTACGCAATTGAATACCTGGTCTATCACGAAATGCTTCATCTCAAGCATCCCGTCAAACTGCGTGGCAGCCGTCGCTCGGTTCACGGGCCTGAGTTTCATGCGGAAGAGAAGCTGTTTCCCCAGTTGGAACAGGCGAAGCGATTCTTGAAAACTATCTAGCTAGCATGGGGTCCGGGAGAAGCGGCTCAGGCAGCCGGTCTGTTGCCGTCTTTCTCGCCTTTTGCTGCGACCTCCGCCTCGGAGGGTACGGCTTGACGTTGCTCTAGTTCACTGTACGGGAAAACCGCCGGAAGCGCCTCGACCCCGACTTTCACGGTGAACAATGGCACACGGGCAGTTGCCACTCTATTCTTGTAGGGATACTCGCCGGTCATGAAATCGCAGTCCAACCCTTCGGCCAGCGAGCGCGCAGCTACCTCAAACAGCAGAAGCTGCCCCGGAGAAAAGTCTGACCATCGCGGGTCGTAATAGATGGTGTAGCAATAGCGCACGGCATCGTCGCGGAAGGCGACCAGCGCCGCAACCAGTTCGCTGTTTGTCTCGTAGGTGTACACATCACAGCGCGACCCTTCTTCGGCAGCGATCCGCATCATGAATTGCCGTCGCACGCGATCCTGAAAAAGATTCTCCGAGGGCGTTGCCTGCTTGCCTTTGGTTTCGAAGATGAATCGTACGAGTTCCCGTTCGTTGCCCGCATGGTGTCTGAAGGTGACCGCCTGTTTCGCGATGCGCCGGGTATGCCGCCCGAGGCGGGAATGCATCGTCAGGAACCTGTCCTGGCAGAAAATCGGCGAAGCCTCGCCGGCGGTAGTAACCATGCTTAAATCGCGGCTGCGCACGCAGGGAGCGTGCGCGAAAGGCTGCGGCTGTGCTCCCCGCCAGAGCCTGTGGCTCTGCTCGCCGCGCAGAGCGGTTAATTCGAAAGGGCGGTTCAGATCGCAGAGTCGCCGCCATGCCTGCGACAACACTGCTTCGTCCCCGGCGTGCATGACATCGCGATAGTCGAACAGTCTTTCGCCCATCAGGCTCGTCGAGCCATCGCGGCGAATGGTGGCAGGAACGAGCGCAGCTCCCGAATCGGACTCGCAACAGATGATGTACGGCTGCTCCCGGCGGGCGAAGCAGGAGGCGGCCAATTGGTTCCAACAAAAACTCTGGAAGATTGTCGCGTCGCGGGCAAGTTGCTCCCACAGGCCGCGCACACTTTGGAGTTCCGCCGCATTCTGAATGACTCTCGTTCGGATCACACGTTCACCGGCGCTGCCGCCGACTGACTGACTGGCTGGCTCTTGTTCGCTATTTCTTAGACGCTAAAGCTGAAGCGCGGGTTCTCCGGCGGAGTTGCAGAATGTCGATTAGTCTGGTCTAGCACGGTTCCAGAGATGCTATACCCCCAAGAAATGAACGTCATTCCGAGCGAGCGACGCCTTGCGTCGCGAGTCGAGGAATCTTGTGTATTGAAAGCAGCGGAAGACACAAGATCCCTCCACTTCGCTTCGCTTCGGTCGTGATGACGCTCTTTGAAACATTGAGGTACCCCAACTATAAAAGTGCAGTAGCGTGACTTCTTCGCTTCGCGGATATTGCGCAGCTTCTGCCGCAGCCTCTTCTGGGAGTCTTCACAGACTTTTTGATGTACTTGAGATGAGGATCGCTATGAGGCGCTCAACTCGTGGGCGGCAAGCACACGCGCCAGCCACTGTCCGGTATAGGATTTAGGATTCTGCACGATCTTTTCCGGAGGGCCCTCGGCTACTACTTGGCCGCCCCGGTCGCCGCCCTCCGGTCCAAGGTCGATCACCCAATCGGCAACCTTGATCACGTCGAGATTGTGCTCGATGACCAGGATGGAGCCGCCGGCATCGATCAGGCGGCGGAAGGCGAGCAGTAACTTGCTGATGTCATCAAAATGCAGGCCAGTGGTCGGCTCGTCAAAAATGTAGAGCACGTGCGGAAGCCTGCGGCGAGCTTCGTCGGCAGGTTTGGGGCGGTTCAAGCTGTGCGGCTGAAGGTGGGCCGCAAGCTTCATGCGCTGGGCCTCGCCGCCGCTCAGCGTAGTGGCGCTCTGGCCGAGGCGCAGATAACCCAGTCCAACTTCATCCAATACTTTAAGTTTATCGACTATCTTGTGCACTCCGGAGAAGAAGTGCAGCGCCTCCTTCACCGTCATATTGAGCACGTCGTGGATGTTGCGGCCATGATAGTGAACCGCTAGGATCTCCGGCTTATAGCGCGTGCCTTTGCACTCCTCGCAGAGCAGTTCGACGTCGGCCAGAAATTGCATTTCAACCGTGACCGTGCCGTCTCCCTGGCAGGTTTCGCAGCGTCCACCGGGGATGTTGAAGGAAAAATATCCGGCGGCGTAACCATGTTTCTTGGCTTCGGCCAGCGAGGCGAACAGTTCCCGGATGGCGTCGAAGGCCTTGATGTAGGTCACCGGATTGGAGCGAGGAGTGCGCCCGATCGGCGACTGGTCGACCAGAACCACGTCGTCGAGCAAATCGCCGCCTTGCAGTCGGGTGTAAGCGCCTTCGGAGGCCCCACCCGCAGATTGACGCTTCTGCTCGGCGAGACCGTTGTAGATGACATCGTGAACCAGCGTGGATTTTCCCGAACCGGAGACGCCCGTGATCGCGACGATCATGCCGAGAGGAATGCCGAGGTCGAACCCTTTCAGGTTGTGGCCAAGTGCGCCGAAAACTTTGAGTTGGAATCGTCCGGGCTGCCGTCGGGTTTGCGGCACCTGTATTTCAAGATCGCCGTTCAGGAATCGCCCCGTGAGAGAAGCATGGTTGAGACGGATTTCCTCGTAGGTTCCCTCGGCCACCAGGTTTCCGCCGTGCTCGCCCGCGCCAGGGCCAAGGTCAAGAATACGGTCGGCGCTGCGCATGACTTCCCGGTCGTGCTCGACCACCAGGATCGTGTTGCCGAGGTCGCGCAGGTTTTTCAAGATGTTGATCAAACGGGAAGTATCGCGACTGTGCAAACCGATGGAAGGCTCGTCGAGCACGTAGAGCGTCCCAACCAGGCGCGACCCCAGCGATGACGCGAGTTGAATGCGCTGCGCTTCTCCACCGGAAAGCGTCGAGGCCAGGCGCTCCAGCGTAAGGTATTCGAGTCCGACTTCGTGCAGGAAACGCAAGCGGTCGCGAATCTCTTCCAGCAGCTTGCCGGCAATTTCGTTCTCCATGTCCGCGAGCGTGAGTCCCCAGAAAAACAGCGCCGCTTGCTCCACCGTCATGGCACAGACTTGGCAGATGTCTTTGTCCGCAATCTTCACCAGCCGCGCGTCCGCCCGCAAGCGCGCGCCACCGCAACTGCCGCAAACGGAATAGCCACGATACCGGCTGAGAAAGACGCGCACGTGCAGCTTGTATTTCTTGCGCTCCAAATGAGCAAAGAACCCGCGCACGCCAAACCATTTGCCGTCGCCTTCGATGATCGCCCGCCGATGCTCTGGGTCCAGATCGCTCCAGGGAATATCCAATGGGATTCGCGCCTGACGGGCATAACGCTTCATCTCGGCCGCCAGCGGCTTGTACTTGGGCTTGGTCCAGGGTTCGATGGCGCCTTCGGTGAGCGTCTTCGATGTGTCAGGGACAACCAGGTCCATATCGAAGTCGATAGTGTTGCCGAAGCCCTGGCAACGAGGACAGGCGCCGAACGGGTTGTTGAAAGAAAACAGCCGCGGCTCGGGCTCCTCATACTTGAGATTGCAGGCTTTGCACTCGAAGCGCTGCGAAAAGCGCAAGCGCCGTGGCTCGCTCCCGTCGCGCGGCGCGGTCTCGAATATCACTTCTCCGGCTTCGCGGTAGGCACTCTCCACCGCATCTACGACGCGAGCGCGAATGTCGGGCGCCAGCGCAATGCGGTCGAGCAACAGAAAGACCGGAGCATCGAAGTTCACGTCCAACAGCGACTCGGGGGTGGAGAACTCGAAAATCTGCCCGTTCTGAAACAAACGGTTAAAGCCGCGCTTGCGAAGTTCAAACAGGCGCTCGCGGAGCAGGTCATCGACGGCCGGGGCCGCAGGTTTCTTCGCGCGGCCGCGAGGCTTCTTTTCCGGCTCCGGGGGAGCAGGCGCGGGTTGCAGCGGAAACAGGACATTGAGCCGCGTGCCTTCTTCCAGCGCGAGTACGCCGGCGGCGACTTCATCGACCGTGTCTTTCTTGACTTGCTGGCCGCACTGCGAGCAATAGGTGCGTCCGATGCGGGCAAAAAGCAGACGCAGATAATCGTAAATCTCGGTTGCCGTTGCCACCGTGGAACGCGGGTTACGGGTCTGGTTCTTTTGACGGATGGCAACCGCCGGCGCAATGCCGTCGATGAGATCGGCGTCGGGCTTTTCGATGCGTTCCAAAAACTGCCGGGCATAGGCCGACAGCGATTCCACGTAGCGTCGCTGCCCTTCGGCGTAAATCGTGTCAAAGGCAAGCGAAGATTTGCCGGAGCCCGAGACCCCGGTCACCACGGTCAAGCTGTTGTGAGGGATCTCAAAGTCGATGTTCTTGAGATTGTGAACGCGAGCCCCGCGCACGATGATGGATTCGTTGGACATACCTAAGCAAACGATCCCGGTTCCCGTCAGGGAAGCCGATCCCCGAAGAACGCCTGCCATGCCTCCACAGACGCGGTCAGCCGAAGAACCGGAGCATTACATTATAAATTGCGGAGAGGGTTCCCAAGAAGGGCCATGCCACAGCAGCGTCTACTTGAGAAACCAGAGCAGGGCGAGCAGATAGAGCCAGAGCAGGCCCATGAAGTGCCAATACCAGGCGGCTACGTCGATGACGATCCGGCGGCCTTCAAGCGAGCGCCGCTGCCGGCGGTGGAAGCCGGCGTAGAGGAGCACCAAAACGCCTGCAACCAGATGCACGGCGTGCGCACCGGTCAGCAGGAAGGCAAAACTGCTCGCGGGACCACTACTCAGGAAGTTGCCCTCGGTGTGCATCATGTGCCACGCCAACCACTGCCCGGCGAGAAATAACGCTCCCAGCGCGGCGGTCAAGACGAACCCACGCTATCGAATGCTCTGGAGTGGCTTTGATACCCGGCAAGCTCGTGGCCGGAACCAGAATCATCTCGACGGTGGCGGCACGGCGCGCAACTTCAATGGTGATGCAGCTCAGCAGCAGGAACCCCGTATTGATCAGCAGCAACTTTGACGGCAGGTGTATCGGGACCCAGTCGGTAATGAATTTTCCAGCGATTGGGTCGAACTTGCCGGCGGTTCTGCGTGCAAGAAAAAGTGTGGTGAAGGCAAGGAACAGCATGGAGATCGACGCCACAGCCAAGCTGAGCCCCATGCGATAGCGCCGCAAGCGCTCGTTGGGATTCGGAATGTGATCGCCGTCTCCGCGGCCACCCCCGCCGCCTCCGCCAAAAGGCTCCGGCGGAACCGGTGTCCGCCCATTGCCTCCTATGGATGGCCTGGGAGTTTTGGTTCGGTAGAGCTGAGACGCCATTGCCATAAGATGCGCGTTTGCCCGTAGAGGTTCAGAGATTGCAGGGACCGGCCTAAGCGGTAGAATCGTTTGCTCGCCGAAGGGTTTTCCGGTGACCTTTGCGGTCTTCGGAGTACCCGCCTGATGCCTGCAGCCCGGCCCGCATGTTGTATTCTGGTTTTGAGATGGCCACCAACAAGAAGACCAAGAAGGAGCAGGGCCCAGGCATTCAGGCCGGCAAGAATCGAGAGCAGGAGAGAAGCACTCGAAACTATTGCTTCGGTTGCGGTCGTGACAACCCACAGGGCCTAGGCTTGAAGTTTGCTTTCGACGAGGAGCGCAAATCCTTTGTCTGCCGCTTTAAGCTCTGGCGACGCCACACCGGTCCTCCGGGGCACGCTCATGGCGGCATCATCGCGACAATTCTCGACGAGGCGATGGGCAAGGCAAACCGCATCACGCCAGTGACGGCGGTCACCCAAAAGATGACAGTCGAGTATCGAAGACTGGTGCCTCTGGGCAAGCTGCTGGTCGCCGAAGGATGGCAGCGCAGCATCAGCGGACGCGTTCACGTCAACGTGGCCGAATTGCGCAACCTGGAAGGCGAGGTTCTGGCCCGAGGCGAGGGCACATTCATTGCGATCGATCCGCAAAAGATGTTCAATAGCCACCTCAAGCGGGGCGATAGCTGGGGTGGGCGGTAATCGCCGGAAGGCCAACTCGCCCCTGAGCGGCGCCTGTCTGGAAATCGGCACGCGCGCCTCGTCAATCGCGCTTGCCTGCCTCGCGAATTGCCAACAGGCCGAGAAGCGCCTGGTTGCGCTCTTCTTCGAGCTCCTCGATCGAACGGCCTTCGGCTTCTTCCAGTACTCCGGCGATCAGCTTTGCCTTGATTTGCGGCGTCAGCTCGGGAGTGCCAAGGTCTCCCCACCAGGTTGCAAACGGGCCAGCCAGGTGATCCAGAAAATGTTGCAGACCACCCTTCCCACCGCCCAGGTGGAACAGGAGATTTGGCCCCATAACGCCCCAGCGAAGTCCTGGCCCCCAGCACACTGCTGCGTCCACATCGGCGACGCTCAGCACGCCTTCCGCAACCAGATGAATAGCCTCACGCCAAAGCGCCGCCTGAAGCCGGTTCGCGGCATGCCCTGGAACTTCTTTCCGGATGTGAATCGGATGCTTCCCCAGGGCTGCATAGAATTTCAAAGTTCGCTCGATGTTTTCCGGCGAAGCTTTTGTTCCGCCGACCACTTCGACCAGCGGAATTAGGTGTGGCGGATTGAACGGATGACCGACTAAGCAGCGCTCCGGGTGCTTGCAGTGGGACTCGATGGCGCTGATTTTCAGTCCCGACGAACTGGAGGCAATCACCACACTGGGCGGCAGAGCGGCATCCATACGGGCAAATAGTTTGATTTTGAGGTCTATGCGTTCGGGGGCACTTTCTTGAACAAACTGCGCCCCGGCAAGTGTCTTTTCGAGGTCGGCGGAAAAGCACAAATGATCGCGCGACGCCCCGGGAGAGAGTCCCAGACTTTCCAGCGCCGGCCACGCGCGGTCGACAAAGGATCGCAGTGCGGATTCGGCGCCCGGAGCCGGATCGGTCGCAGACACCTCAAGCCCGCGGCTCAAATAAAATGCCGCCCAACTGGCCCCAACGACGCCGGTTCCCACAACCGCCACCCGGCGAATTTCGTTCTGTCTTTCCATGGCCTCGTTCGCTCCTTGCACTTTTGTGTCTTGTCGGAAATGGGGCGCCAGTGTATCGCAAATGGTGGAAATTGTGGAGAGGATTTGTGGACCCGCAACCGCGTCCCGGTTCGCGCTACAATAAGTATTCCAGCCGAGGCCACGTTCCGCTTGCCTTGCGGTCAGGCAGAGCTGCCGCCAGCGGGGTGGTCTATGCAAGGAGATACTGACAAGGGGAGACAAGCTTTATGTCGGAAAATAATGGAAGCTCCGGTCTGCGGCTGAAGACCGGCTTGGCCGAGATGCTGAAGGGCGGCGTCATCATGGACGTGATGAACGCCGAGCAGGCCGAGGTTGCCGAAAAAGCCGGAGCAACCTCCGTGATGGCACTGGAGCGTGTACCGGCCATGATTCGCGCCGAAGGTGGTGTGGCGCGTATGGCTTCGCCGCTCAAGATCAAGGAAATCATGGCCACGGTGTCGATTCCGGTCATGGCCAAGTGCCGCATCGGTCACTTTGCCGAGGCGCAAATCTTGCAGGAGCTGGGCGTCGATTATATTGACGAGTCCGAGGTGCTTACCCCGGCGGACGAAGAGCACCACGTGGACAAACATGCGTTTACCACTCCGTTCGTGTGTGGCGCGCGCAACCTGGGTGAGGCGCTGCGACGCATCGCCGAGGGCGCGGCCATGATCCGCACCAAGGGCGAAGCGGGCACCGGCGACGTGGTCCACGCGGTCAAGCATATGCGGCAGATCGTGAAGGAAATGAAGCAGCTGACCGTGATGAGCGAACAAGAGTTGTACGCGGCGGCCAAGAACCATCAGGCTCCTTACGAGTTGGTCCGCATGGTGGCCAAGGCCGGCAAACTGCCGGTGCCGAACTTTTCCGCAGGTGGCATCGCAACGCCGGCAGACGCTTCGCTGATGATGCAACTCGGCGCCGAAGCGATCTTCGTCGGCAGCGGCATCTTCATGAAAGATGGCACGACCCCGCTCGATATGCACGACCGCGTCCAGCGCGAAGAGGCCGAGAGCCGGGCCAAGGCGATCGTGATCGCCACCACGCACTACAACGATGCCAAAGTGCTGGCCGAGGTGAGCGAGCAAGTCAAGGGCTCGATGAAAGGATTGGCGATTTCGGCGATTGCTGAAGGCGATATGCTGCAAACGCGGGGCTGGTAGGCGGCAGGTGTTTCATCCCAAAGCGCGCGACCACGGCGCGTTCCGGGAATGCTTTTATCGATGATCCACCAGAAGGGCGCATGCGAGTGCGCCCTTTACTGTTTGCGGATCACACATAATTGCGACGCGGGTCACTGTGTGAGGTTCGGTACAGCATGGACACTGAAAGGGTAAAGGAGCCACTCAGATGTTTCCTACGCTTGGAACGATTCTTTCGATGCTGCTGCCGGCCGCCGTTGTGGCGGCAACAAAAACCGCGGAAAAGGACAGCTCGCGCACGCTTGAAAATCTGCAAGCCGCCTTCAACGGCGAGAGCAACGCGCGCAACAAATATCTTGCTTTCGCGAAGAAAGCCGGAGAAGAAGGTTACGGCGAGGTGGCCAGCCTGTTCCGTGCCGCCGCCAAGGCGGAAGAGATTCACGCCAACAATCATGCCGTCGTGATCCGCATGCTTGGGGCGGAGCCTAAAGCAGATATTCAGGCCCCAGAGGTTAAGTCCACCCGGGAGAACCTTGCGGTCGCAATCGCCGGCGAGACTTACGAGCGCGACATTATGTATCCGGAGTTCATTGCCGAAGCAAAAGCGGCGAAAAACTCCGACGCCCTGCGGACCTTCACCTACGCCATCAAGACCGAAGCCGAACACGCTCGCCTCTATACGGAAGCGTTGAGCAAACTGGAGACCTTGAAAGGCGCCAGCAAACAGTATTTCGTTTGCGCGGTGTGCGGCTACACCACGGAAAGCCTCAATTTCCTGCGCTGCCTGGTTTGCGGAGTAGAGAAAGAAGAGTACATCCGCGTCAGCTAGGGCCGGTGATCACCGGGTATCGAGCAAAAACTTCCGTTGGATGGCAAAAGATACCTGCGACTAACCGGCTGCAACACACGTAAGTCTCTTATTTTCAGCGAGAATTGGTTGGCACAGGGAGTGCATTATCTCAAGCCAGACGTAGTGGCGCGTGAAAGGGTTGACGAGAGAACTCGGCCAGGGCTCTCGACAGCCCTTTCACTTTTTGGCGGAAAATCTTGACTGGCCTAAAATCCCAAGCTGAAGTCACCGGCACTCAGGTGAGCGCGACTTTTCCTGATATCTCCAGCCCTGTCCGGCGCAGCAAAGCGGCAACCGTATCCTCGTTCAGCCGGGTCGCGTCGTACTCCACCCGAACCAATCGCGCCGCTTCGTTGAAGCGGATTCCCCGGACCCCATAGACTTCGCGAACGTAGTCCAACGCCCGCATCGTCGTCTCGGTCGGCGTCATCCCGTAGCTAAAGCAAACATCCACAGAGGTCATGTGCGGCTTGTCCTTCGAATGGTACGAGGGCAAATCAGAACCCTGGTACGATCAACTTACGTCTTACTATATAGCAAGAGATGGCAAGAGGGCAGGCTAAGGCGATTCCCGCTATGGCCTTCGAATCTGGTCTAATGTCTATAGGACGAACATGGAACAGGACGAGCGAGTGAACAACGTTCAAACTGCTGGTGCAACCCGGAGCAAAGATCCGGTGTGCGGGATGATGGTGGACCCAGCCACAGCTCGCGGCGGCAGCTACGTGCATAAGGCGAGCACGTATTTCTTCTGCAATCCGCGCTGCCGCGAACGGTTTGCAGCCGATCCGGAGAAGTACCTGGACCCCGCCTACAAGCCCGGCGGCATGGGCGGCATGGTGCAACTGGGCGGAACCTCACCCCAGCAGATGCAACCACCGGGGACGCCGATTGCGCCAAGCCTTCTACTGCTACACCCGCCGCGGGCAATGCACTTCAAGCTGCTGATGCAACCCGGAGTAAAGATCCGGTGTGCGGGATGATGGTGGACCCAGCCACAGCTCGCGGCGGCAGCCACGTGCATAAGGCGAGTACGTATTTCTTCTGCAATCCGCGCTGCCGCGAACGGTTTGCAGCCGATCCGGAGAAGTACCTGGACCCCGCCTACAAGCCTGGGGGAATGAGCGGCATGGTGCAGCTGGGCGGAATCTCACCCGCGCAGACGCCAACCGCACCTTTGGCGATTGCGCCAGCGCCAAAGCCGGCTGAGAGCGCAAGTTCCACGGCAGCCGAGCCCGCCGCACCGCCACAAGGGATTTATACCTGTCCGATGGACCCCGAGGTGAGGCAGAGCGGCCCCGGCATCTGTCCTGTCTGCGGCATGGCGCTGGAGCCGGAGACGATTGAGCTGCCGACGGTCAAGACCGAGTACGTTTGCCCAATGCATCCTGAAGTGGTCCGCGATGAAGCGGGTGCATGTCCGATCTGTGGCATGGCATTGGAGCCGAGAACCGCATCCGCCGCGCTGCCGGAAAACCCAGAACTCCGCGACATGAGCCATCGACTCAAAGTATCGCTCTGGTTGGGCGTGCCGCTGCTGACGCTTGCCATGGCGCACATGGCGAAACCCTTGGCGCATGCGGTCAGGGCAGACCTGGTGGCGTGGATCGAGCTGCTGCTGGCCAGTCCGATTGTGGTCTGGTGCGGCCTGCCGTTTTTCGAGCGCGCCCGCAATTCGTTCCGCTTCCGCAGTCCCAACATGTTTACCCTGATCGGCATCGGCGTGGGCGCCGCATACGGATACAGCGTACTGGCCACCCTGTTGCCGGGTATTTTCCCAGCCTCGCTGCGTGGAGACCACGGGCAACCGCCGGTCTACTTCGAGGCGGCGGCGGCGATCACAATTCTGGTCCTGGTGGGGCAAGTTCTGGAATTAAGGGCGCGTGGACAAACCAGCAGTGCGATTCGTTCGCTGCTCGATCTTTCGCCGCGAATGGCGCGTCTCGTCGAAGACAGCGGCGCGGAAAGTGACATTCCACTTGATCGGGTGCAGGTTGGCAACAGGCTGCGCGTGCGCCCTGGGGAAAAGATTCCCGTTGACGGCATTGTGCTGGAAGGCCGTAGCACGGTCGATGAGTCGATGCTGACCGGCGAGCCGATGCCCGTCGAAAAAGCAGCGGGAGCGCGTGTCGTAGGCGCAACCGTAAACGGCACGGGCACCATGCTGATGCGTGCAGAACGCGTCGGCAGCGAAACCGTGCTTGCCCAAATCGTCCGGATGGTAGGTGAAGCGCAACGCAGCCGAGCGCCCATTCAACGCCTCGCCGATCGCGTTGCTGGATTTTTCGTCCCCGCCGTGATCGCTGCGTCGGGCCTGACGTTTCTGGCATGGTTCATTTGGGGGCCGCAGCCTCGTTTCGCGTACGCATTGGTGAACGCCGTAGCGGTGCTGATCATCGCCTGCCCGTGCGCGCTCGGGCTGGCGACGCCGATGGCGATCATGGTGGGCACCGGGCGGGGTGCTCGCGCCGGTGTGCTATTCAAGAACGCCGAAGCCCTGGAACGGCTTGAAAAAATCAACACGTTGCTCGTCGACAAGACCGGAACCATCACCATGGGAAAGCCAACGCTGGAATCGGTTGTCGCGGCGCCGCATTTCAGCGAGGAGCAAGTGGTGGTGTGGGCCGCAAGTTTGGAGGCCGGCAGTGAACACCCGCTGGCGCGCGCCATTGCCGAGGCGGCAACCGCCAATGGTTTGGCGCTGAAGCCGCAATCTGGCTTTCAAACTGTCCCGGGCAAGGGTGTGGTTGGCGAAGTGGACGCGCACAGGGTGATGGTTGGAACCGTCGCCATGTTGGCTGAAGATGGAGTGGAGGCGTCAGCACTCGACTCCGCAGCCGAACAGTTGCGTCGCGAAGGCCACACGGTCACCTTGGTTGCCGTCGACGGCAAACTCGCGGGCTTGCTGGGCATAGCGGACGCAATCAAGCCCACTTCGTTCGAGGCGATACACGAACTCATGCACGACGGGATTCGCGTGGCGATGATCACCGGGGATAACCGCACGACAGCGCAAGCTGTTGCGCGCAAACTCGGCTTGGCGGAGTTTTACGCGGAAGTGCTGCCTGAGCAGAAGAACCAGGTGGTGCGCGAGCAGCAAGAGCAGGGAAGAGTCGTGGCGATGGCGGGCGACGGCATCAACGACGCGCCGGCCCTGGCGCAGGCCGATGTGGGAATTGCGATGGCGACCGGAACCGACGTGGCGATTCAGTCGGCGGGAGTGACCGTCATGGGCGGCGACTTGCGCGGCATTGTGCGCGCCCGCCGGTTGAGCAAAGCGGTGATGCGGAATATCCGGCAGAACCTGTTCTTTGCGTTCATCTACAACTCTGTGGGAGTACCGGTTGCAGCGGGCATTCTCTATCCATTTTTTGGCGTGCTGCTGAGCCCCATCATCGCGGCGGCGGCCATGAGCCTGAGCTCCGTCTCGGTGATTTCCAACTCACTCAGACTCCGCGCGGAGAAGCTGTAGACGAGAGCAGCGGACCGGGACTGGCTCAGTTGTTCGCCCTACATTTATACTAAAGGCAATATGGGGATTTTGAGGAATATCGCCGCCATCGCCAAGGGTATGAGCGTTACCTTCCGGGAGATGTTTTCGCCCACCCAGGTTGAGAACTATCCCGATGGCCCCGGGCCGCTCAGGGGAGCCATGTTTCAAGAGCGCTTCCGCGGCATGCACGTTCTACAGCGTGATGAGAATGGCCTGGAGAAATGCGTCGCATGTTTTCTTTGCGCGGCCGCCTGCCCGTCCAATTGTATTTACATCGAAGCGGCCGAGAACACGGCAGAGAACCGCGTCAGCGGCGCCGAGCGCTACGCCAAGGTCTACAACATTGACTACAACCGCTGCATCTTCTGCGGCTATTGCGTCGAGGCTTGTCCGACGGACGCGATCACGCATGGCCACGGCTTCGAGTTGGCCACGTTGAACGCCACCAACCTTGTCTACCGCAAGGAGCAGTTGCTCTCGCCTGTTCCGGCGCACATCGGTCAAAACGCGGCGTTCAACCGCACGGAAGAAGACAAGCAGCGAATGCTGAAGCGTTAGCACGGCTCTCGAATACTTGTGG
Source organism: uncultured Acidobacteriota bacterium (assembly GCA_963819175.1). Classification (GTDB taxonomy): domain Bacteria; phylum Acidobacteriota; class Terriglobia; order Terriglobales; family Acidobacteriaceae; genus CAWBRT01. Next base: position 183,352 of record CAWFVJ010000013.1, on the reverse strand, counting down.
CATAACGTAGAATGTCATGCTGAGCGTGGCGAAGCATTGCAGGAAACTGTCCCACCCAGCGTCGCTGTAAGCTTCCGAGTTCCTTCGCTTCGCTCAGGATTTCGGCAGAGCGGCGCCCGGAAAACCTAAATGCTGGCTTTCTGGGGACCCCGCTAAGATGTCGCCTCAACGCCTCAACTTCGTTCCCGGTGGTCGAAACGTAGCAAGAGTTCAGGGGATTGCACTTATGAATGATTTCCTCCAGACGGTGAATGAGCGCGTTGTCGTTTACGACGGCGCCATGGGAACCAATATTCAGTTTCGCAATCCCACCCCCGACGACTACTGGGGCAAGGAGGGCTGCAATGAATTGCTGGTGCTCAGCCGTCCGGACATCATCCGCGACATTCATGCCGCCTTCCTGGGGGTTGGCTGCGACGTCGTCGAAACCAACACCTTCGGTGCTTCGCGCATTGTGCTGGCCGAGTACGGCCTCGCGGACCGCGTTGCCGAACTGAATGCCGAGGCCGTAAAACTCGCGCGCTCCGTTGCGGCGGACTATTCCACGTCGCGCCAGCCGCGCTTCGTGGCCGGCTCCATTGGGCCGACAACGAAGTTGCCGTCGCTGGAGCATATCGGCTTCGACGACATGCGCGCCGCCTACGTCGAGCAAATCTCCGCGTTGATCGATGCCGGCGTTGACGTTCTGCTGATCGAGACCTGCCAGGATCTGCTGCAAGCCAAGATTGCGACCATTGCTGCGCTCGACGTGATGCGGGAAAAAGGGAAGCGGCTTCCGTTGCAGGTGCAAGTCACGCTGGAAGCTACCGGGACAATGCTGCTGGGCACCGAAATCGGCGCCGCGCTGACTGCGTTGGAAGCGTACGACGTGGACGCCATCGGGCTGAACTGTGCCACCGGGCCCAAGGAGATGAACGATGCTGTGCGTTACCTCAGCGTCAATTCCTCCAAGCACGTCTCGGTGCTGCCCAATGCCGGGTTGCCGCAGAATGTCGGCGGGCGCGCGGTTTATGCCCTCTCGCCACAGGAGCTGGCCGATTATCATCGCCGCTTCGTGCTGGACTACGGAGTGCGCATCGTCGGTGGATGTTGCGGAACCACTCCCGAGCATCTCAAAGCCGTCGTCGATGCGGTCAGCGGACTTCAACCCGCAACACGCAACGTGGAACCTGTGGCAGCGGTCTCCAGCGCCTATGCGATGGTACCGCTGGACCTCGACCCGAAGCCGTTGATCGTGGCCGAGGAGATGAACACCACGACTCGCCTCGAACACTTCCGCAACCTCGTCAGGGCGCAGGACTATGACGCGATTCTCACGCTCGCCAAGAAGCTGGTGAACGAGGGCTCGCACATGCTCGATCTCTGCTGCGCCATTGTGGGCGAGGATGAGAAAAAGTACATGAGTTCGGTGCTGGAGAAGATTGCCACCCGCGTGCCCGCGCCGATCCTGGTGGACTCGACCGAGGCCGACGTGATCGAGGAAGCGCTCAAACGGATCCCCGGTAAGGCGATCATTAACTCCATCAACCTGGAAGATGGCGAGAAGCGAACCAGCCGCGTGCTGCCAATGGCCAAGCGCTTCGGCGCTACGGTTATTGCCCTCACTATCGACGAAGAAGGCATGGCGCTAACCGCTGAACGCAAGCTTGCCATCGCCCGCCGCATCTTTGAACTGGCAACCAGGAAGTACGGGATGCGTCCGCAGGAACTGATCTTCGATGCGCTCACTTTGCCCATTTCGACGGGCCAGGAAGAGTACCGCACGGCTGCCGTAGAGACGCTGGAAGCAGTCAGACGCATCAAGCAGGAACTGCCCGATGTGAAGACGATTCTCGGCGTCAGCAACGTTTCATTCGGGCTGAATGCCTATGCGCGGCGCGTGTTGAACTCGGTCTTCATGCACGAAGCGGTCGAGCGCGGGCTCGATATGGCGATTGTCAATTACAGCAAGATTTATCCGTTATACAAGATTCCCGAAGCGGAAGTTGAACTTGCCCGGAAGCTGATCTTTCAGGACGGCTCGGTTGGTGATCCTTTGCAGGCTTATATGGCGCATTTCGCCGCCATGCAGGGCCAGAGCGAGATCGCGCCCACGGCTCAGGTCGAGTCGCTCTCCATGGAAGACAAGCTCAAATACTGCATTATTCAGGGCGAGAAGGTGCTTGGCGACGGCGCGGAAAAGCGCAGCCTGGAGCAACTGCTGGAAGATGCCTTAACCCGGTACACGCCGCTGGAATTAATCAACAACGTGCTGCTGGATGGCATGCGCACCGTGGGTGACCTCTTCGGGGCGCGCAAAATGCAACTGCCATCGGTGCTGGACTCCGCCTCGGTGATGAAGGCTGCCGTCGCGTACCTTGAGCCCAAGATGGAAAAACTTGAGGGCTCGCAAAAAGGCACGATGGTTCTTGCGACCGTCAAAGGCGATGTCCACGACATCGGCAAGAACCTGGTTGACATCATCCTGAGCAACAACGGGTACAAGGTGGTGAATCTCGGCATCAAGCAGCCGGCAGACAGCATTATTCAGGCCGCCCAGCAGCACCGGGCTGACGCCATCGGCCTCAGTGGACTGTTGGTAAAGTCAACCCTGGAGATGAAATACGTGATCCAGGATCTCGAACGCCAGGCGCTCGGCTTTCCGGTAATCTGCGGCGGTGCCGCGCTCACTCGCAAGTATGTCGAGGACGACCTGCGGCGCGAGTATTCCTCGGCTGTTTTCTATGCAGAGGATGCTTTTGCCGGGCTGCATTACATGCAGTCGCTGGCGGGCGGCGAGCGTGAGCAGACGATTGCCGCCGGGCGCGAGGTGAAAGAGTTTGCGCGCCGGCCGGCGGCCGCTGGCGAAGAAACGCCCGCAGTCCCGCGCGACGCGATTCCTCCGGCGCCCAACATTCCGCAGCCGCCGTTCTGGGGCAGGCGCGTTTGCCGCGATTTCGACTTGCGCGAAATATTCCCTTACATCAACGAAACCGCCCTGTTCAAAAATCAGTGGCAGCTCAAAACCGCTTCGCAACAAGACTATCTGCGGCTTGTTGAAGAAAAATTTCGGCCCATCCTGCGCGAGCTGGAGAGCGAAGTCATCGACGCCGGATGGTTCGCGCCAGCCGTGGTCTACGGTTTTTTCCCCTGTCAGAGCGAAGGAAACGATCTCATCGTCTACGATCCCCAGGGTTATGAGGGCAAGAATGAGTTGCGGGCCGGATGCACGGCGCCGCACGATCTCCGCGAGATTGTCCGCTTCACATTGCCCAGGCAGCGCGAAGGCCGACGGCTCTCCATCAGCGATTATTTTCTGTCGCGCGCATCCGGACGCGTCGATGTCGTCGGCATGTCAGTGGTCACCATAGGGCCAAGGGCATCGGTCGAAACGCAGCGGCTGTTCGAGAAGGGTGAGTACACACGCTACCTTTATCTGCACGGCCTGAGCGTGGAAACTGCCGAGGCGCTCGCCGAGTATTCGCACAAGACGATCAGGCAAGAGCTGGGCATCGCCGGCGATGACGCCGAACGCATCAGCGATCTGTTTCACCAGAAGTATCGTGGATCGAGATATTCATTCGGCTATCCTGCCTGCCCGAACCTGGAGGACCAGACGAAACTCTTTGCGCTGCTCAAGCCCGAGGAGGCGATCGGAGTTCGCCTGACTCCAACCTACATGCTGGAACCGGAGCAGAGCACGTCGGCCATCATCGTCCACCACCCGGGCGCAAAGTATTTCGTGGTGTAGCGGTGTAGCGGCTGCGCCGAGTTGGCGGTCCACATTCGCGGAGCCGCAGGCGAAATCAGTGTGGGGCTGTTTCGCGCACGCGTTCAAGAACTACTCTCGCGTGCGGGGAGCCCTCAATTGCCCCGCATCGGCCCGCTTTTTGTTACACTGATCGGGAGACAACTGAATAGCTGCAAGTCCTCATGCGGAGAGGTGCGTGAGCGGTTGAAACGAGCCGCCTCGAAAGCGGCCGTACCTTGACGGGTACCGGGGGTTCGAATCCCTCCCTCTCCGCCAGCTTTAGAATCAATTAGTTACAGGTCTACAAAGACCTTCCTGAAGACTTGGGAACGTGGCGTTTTGCAACAGTCCCTATAAAGAATGTCACTGACACAAATACCCCCAAAAGCGATAATCACCGCTCAAGCTGATAAGGGCGCACGCCGTCGCTATCTTCACATCACAAATAAATAACGGCGTACGCCGTTTACTTTTGAGTGTATCCCCGACACAACCCTAGTGATTTAGGGCTGAAAAAGGATAGTCTTGTTGACGACACTCAGGGCCAAGCCGTATATTTTTCATGTCTTACCCGCTCCTACATCTTACCTAAAGGAGTCATTTATGAAGGGCGTGGAAGAACCAACAGGCGCAGCGATGAAAGCAAAACGAGATGCCGAGATCGCTGTTCACTTGAAAAAAGTGACTACTGTAAAGGCTACTACTAAAGCAGGCGATAATAATCCCTACAATGATTTTGCGGAACGGAAATCAAAAGACCAGATCGACGACAATTAATCTTCCGCAGGTCACCTTCTGAATTGTTCTTGTACCGTGCTGTAAAAACCCTGAGCCATACGGTTCGGGGTTTTGTTTTTGGCAACCGTTGGGTGAACCGTCCCAAATAAGCTGCCTCACTGAGTAAGATTGCGCAGCGTCATTGGCCTGGGAGGATTTCTGATAGCGATTTTCGCCCGGCTCAGCAGGCGACACGGTCTTCGCGCCTTCCACGAGCACCACTAACGGCTTGCCCCACCTAACCATCTGGCCCATTTTCTGTAGCTTAGGTTCGGTTTCGCCAGCCTGCTAACTGTCGATGATTGCAAGAAGATATTCAGGTAATTTGCCTTTTTCGGGAACTCGGGGCATCGCGCGATGAGCTACGTGCGTCAGAGTCTTTGTCGAGTGTCTTTTCAGGCGCAGACTGGCGATGGTTTGCGTTGCTGTTCGATTTCATCAAGTCAACGGAAAAGCAGAAATTCAAAGACGTAATGTCGTTGAGGCGGCGAAGCTATGCCCGGGCCCCAGGTGTCCTTGCCAACAAGATCTCAGAGCCATCTCTCCCCAGCAAATCGATTTGAGCCCCGGTGGTACGCCGCCTACACCTACGCGCGTCACGAGAAACGCGTGGCTGAACACTTACAGCGAATCGGGGTGGAATCATACGTGGCGCTGCATACGGCGACACGCCAATGGAACCAGCGACGCGCGCGGGTCGAATTGCCTCTTTTCCCGGGCTACGTGTTTGTGCGGATTCCACTCGCGGAGCGTGTGCGCGTGCTGAGCGCTCCCGGTGTGGCCTACTTGGTTGGCACAGGCGGGCAGCCAGTACCGCTGGCGGACGGTGAGATCGAGCCTCTCCGCAATTGCCTGTCGCAGAACTTGTGCGCCGAGCCGGCTGCCTACCTGAGCGAGGGAAGCCGCGTCCGCGTAGTGACTGGGCCGCTCAGCGGGTTGGAAGGCGTGATCATCCGGCGCGACGGCGATACCCGGTTCGTGGTATCGATTGACCTGATCATGCGCGCAATCGCGATCAATGTTGAGGGACTCGATCTGGAACTGGCCGAGGCGATCGTCCCGCCGGCGCTGCGCACGGCATCCTGCCTGGTTTGATTCAAGGAAAGATTTCGAAAGCCCTGTTATGAAAGCGACTGACATGCTGGTTTGTCCAGAAACGAAAATACCGTTGCGCGAATGTTCGATTGAAGAAGCGAAAGAGTCGATGTGTGTTGACTCACCGCTTCGCTGGCGGATGGTAGGATCACCCAAAGCAGTCGGTCCCACCGCACGAGTAATGTTGCGAGAAGATTCGAGTGGTGCATATCCCATCGTCGATGGTGTGCCTCTGCTGCTCTTTCCCGAATTGCTTTTCCCCGAGCGAAGCGAGAAGCACTTTGACCTGAAGAATCCAATGTGGGCGGAAGCCTATGAAGAAATGGAATTCTATAACGCCGCCTGCATAGCTGAGATGAATCAGTTGCTCGCGGGAGGCGGCAATCCTCTGCCGCCCGACTTGGCACGCCATGTTTCCACATTTCCGTACCCAACGGATATTTGGCTGGATGAGGAGCACGATGCGTGCGGCCAACTCGACTGCTACTTAAACCTCGGAAATATTTCCGGCATGAAAGTTTTGCAATTGGGTGGCAAGGGACGGCACGCAGTGAAATTTCTGGTTGCCGGGGCGAAAGAAGCCTGGGTTGTAACGCCCATGGTCGGCGAATGCCTCTACGCCAAATCGCTCGCGCGCACAGTCGGGGTAGAGGACCGTCTGCACTGTGTCGCAGCCGTTGGCGAGCAAATACCACTGAAGGCGGAGTCCGTGGATATCGTTTATTCCGGCGGATGCATTCATCACATGGTTGCGGAAGTTGTAGCTCGCGAAGTGCACCGTGTCCTGCGATCCGGCGGAAGGTTCAGTGCGCTTGAACCGGGGCAAACGTTATTGCACGCCATTGGCACCAGGGTGTTAGGGAAACGGGAACCAGTGCACTGCAAGCCTATCAATTCTGAAAGGCTTGCGCCGTTCTCCTCGATGTTTGAGCGTTTCCGTGTCGAACGTCACGGTCCGCTTCTCAGATACTTGATGATCGGCGCCTGTAAGTTGCTGAAGACGAATCTATCCGCTCAGGCCGGGTACCGTATTGGCCGCTTTGAAGATGCACTCTTCGGTCGCGTGCCGTTCTTTCGCGAACGGGGTGGCAGCGTTGCCATTCTCGGCGCGAAGGGAAAATAGCAAAAGTGCGAGTCCTTGTGTCTCAATGAAACGGCAACGCAAATCATGTCCAAGTTTCGACCTGCGGAGCACTAATCGAATCAGCTCCAAGATGACAATGGTGGGTTAATGTTTCTCAATTTTTATGGGCTAAAGGTACAGCCGTTCGGGGTGACGCCCGACCCTGAATTTCTGTACCTGGGCACCTCTCATCGGGAGGCCTTGGCCTCAGCCGCCTACGGAATTCAGTCAGGAGTGGGGTTCGGCGCGGTGATTGCCAAACCGGGGATGGGCAAAACCACGTTGCTGTTCGCGTTGCTGCGGCATTTTCAGAATTCGGCTCAGAGCGCGTTTCTGTTTGACACGCAGTGCAACTCCAAGGACTTGCTGCAAAATCTGCTCGCCGAATTCAAGCTTCAACCAGAGGACGGCAAGAGCGATGCATCGGCACTGACTTGTTTGAGGCGGTTCCTGCTGAAGAGCGCACGAGCCAACCAGCGCGTGCTGGTGGTGGTGGATGAAGCGCAAAATCTCGACATCCCGGTATTCGAAACGTTGCGACTGCTGTCCAATTTTGAAACGCCTCAGGCCAAGCTCCTGCACATCGTGCTCGCCGGCCAGCCTGAACTCGGCAGGAAACTGGCCCTCCCTGAACTTGAGCAGCTTCGGCAACGGATCACGATCGTCTCACGACTGGACGCTTTTGCTCCCGCCGACGTCGTCAGGTACGTTGCGCACAGGCTGAAGCGCGCCGGATATCATGGCGGTTCTCTCTTTACACCTGAAGCTCTTGGCATACTGGTGGAAAAGTCCCACGGCATCCCGCGCGAGATCAACCGGCTTTGTTTCAATGCAATGTCACTCGGCTGCGCGATGGGAAAGAGCCTGATTGACGGACAAGTGGTGCGCGAAGCTGCTGCGGATCTGGAATTTGGCTTTGTGCCGAAACCGGAAGAAACTGCTCACCGGGTAGAGGCTGCGGGGACGAACGAAGGGCTCGCTGCATTATTCGCGGCCGCGCTCGAGGCTCCAGCCCCTGCCAAAGAGGAAGCGGAACAGGAACAGAAGCAAAAGTTGCAACCCATGGAGAGTGTAAGCCCGGTTGACCGTGAGAGTGAGCGGCGACCGCAGGTTGCGCCGAAGCCCGTCCCCGTAAAGCCAAAAGCGGAGCTGGAAAAACCCGCGGCCAGTGCTCCCAAGACAGGGCTTGGCGAAGTAGAGACGGTGCGGGCTTTTAGGGCGGCAACCGCCTCTCAGCGTGACGTGCAGTCGAAGCGGTTGGGGTTTCGCCGTTTCGCCTGGCTGTGGGGTTTGACCTTCGTGGCCGCGTTGGCCTTCGGCGTTTCGATTTGGTTAAGCGATCTCCACGGTGCTACGGCGCTCGCTTCTCAGGTTGTTTCGGCAACGGAAAGATCAGTTTGGCAAAGGCTGGGGTCTCTCAAGCCGGGTTCCGCAACTGAAAAAAAAGAACAAAAGGATCTCCCAAAGTTGAACTCCGGCGATCTTGAGAGCGGTTCAGGAACCTCGCCGGCACACAAGATCAAGCCTGATTCGCCGGTCGCGACGGCACATAATACACATGATAGAAGTCTTCCCGCACCAAGCGCGGCTGCGTCCACCAACTCCGCTACGACCGTGACGCAGCGGAGTCGAAATCAAAAAAAAGTACAGACTACAGGGCTGCCGGTTAAACGGGCAGCTTCAACCGGCAACAATGTGCCGACGACGCCGAACGATGTCGCACTTGCAGGTCCGGCACGGAGTCACTTCGTCGTGTTTGAGGCGGCGAACCATCCGGCTCCGGAGAAGACACTTGCGGCGAAACTCGTCAAGCGTGTGGACCCTGTCTACCCGCAGCTGGCGACCGGCAGCGGGGGTTCAGGTGAGGTTGTGCTGACTGCGCACGTCGACGAGGCCGGGAAGGTGCAAGCGGTGAAACCGATTTCTGGTGATCCGGTGCTGGTGAGGTCGGCCATAGACGCCGTACGGCAGTGGGAATATCAGCCATCGTTAGTCAACGGGCAACCGCGGCAGAGCGATGAGCGAGTCGAAATCACCTTCTCTCCTCGATGAGGAGGAGCGGCCAGCTCGCGATGGCGTTGCTGGAGACGAGGCATGGATACAGCAAAATGAAGAGCAGATGCGGCTTGATGATCGTGATGGTATTGGTGGCCGTTCCTCTGTGCTGGTCGCAGGAGCAGCGCAAAGACACGCCCGCTCCGAGCGCTATGAAAGCACAACTGGCTGGAGCGAACCCGGCGCCCGGGTTCGACGAGAGAAATCCGCGCTACCAGCTTTGTCCCGGTGACGTACTGGATCTTCGCTTCGAGTTCACGCCGGAATTCAATCAATCGAAGATCGCCGTCCAACCGGATGGCTTTGCGAACCTGAGCGGCGTTGGAGACGTTCACGTCGCGGGGCTGACGGTTCCGGAGCTGACAAAAACATTAGAGAGCACATACAGCAAGATCTTGGCGAAGCCAGTGATTACGGTGGTGCTGCGGGACTTCAATAAGCCCTATTTCATCGCCACCGGGCAGGTCGGCAAGCCCGGCAAGTATGACCTGCGAGCCAACACCACTCTGATCGAAGCGATAGGGATTGCCGGCGGCTTTAATGACACCTCGAAGCACTCTTCGGTATGGGTCTTCCATCGCCTGCCCGACGGCACCGTTCAGCGCAAGCGAGTGAACGTGAAACAGATGTTGGCCGAGGGGAATCTTGCGGAAGATGTTCACCTGCAGGCGGGAGATACGATCTTCATTCCGCAAAACACGGCTTCAAAGATCAGGGCCTTCGTCCAGCCTAGTCTCGGAGCGACCGTTATTCCCAGCAAGCCGTAGCGAAAATCATGGAGTTGCGAATGCAAGAAACAGGGCTTCAACACGTATTGCAGTTGCCGGGGCGGCAGGCTCCGAAGGTCACACCGCACAAACTGCTGGCGATCTTGTTCCGTCGCCGCCGGTTGATGATGATCACGTTCTTAGTGGTGTTTTTGTCGATTGCGGCCGCAGTGGCCCTTTTGCCCGGCGACTATGTATCAGAAACGAAGGTACTGGTGCAGAGGCTCCGCTTTGATCAAATGATCAGCGCGAATTCGGCATCGCAGGAATCCGCCTCGCGGGAGTCGTTGGCGCGCATTCAGGAGCAGGACGTCGATTCCGAGATCGACCTGATGGAAAGCGACGATCTGCTGCGGCAAGCGGCGGTGCAGAGCGGTTTGTGGAATCGAATAGGACACTGGCGAAAAGTGCTGCGACTGCCGTTGCAACCGGATGAAGAGCGTATGGCAAAAGCCACCCGAGTGATACGCAAGAATCTTGATATTGAGCCGCCGAACCGGTCCAACATCGTCACGCTGCGTTATCACTCCCCCGATCCGCACGAAGCTGCGCGGGTGCTGCAGGCGCTCACCGCCCTATATCTCGAGAGGCACGTTCAGGTACACCGTCCGGCGGGCGGCACGGAGTTTTTCAGCCATGAGGTCGAGCAGAACAGGAATGCCTTGCAACAAGCGGAAACCCGTCTGAACGAATTCACGAAGGCGCAGGGAGTGGTTTCGGCGGACTTAGAAAACAACACGCTATTGCAGAAGACGGCCGACTTCGACGCTTCGCTACAGACCACGAAAAGCCAGATTGCTTTCACTCAGCAGCGTATCCACAATCTTGAAACGCAGCTCCAAACTGCCAGCCCGCGCATTACCACGGTCGTCAGGACTACAACGGCGCCGGTCGATGCTCTGAAGTCAAACCTCTACTCGCTTGAACTGAGGCGGTCGGACCTGCTCACAAAGTATCAGCCCGGATACCGCCTGGTGCAGGACGTGGACAAGCAGATCGCCGACACGAAGCTGGCAATCGCCGCAGCCGAAGCCGCGCCGAGCGCCGAGCGCTCCACCGATCAAGACCCCGTGCATACGTGGCTCACCTCCGAACTGGCGAAGGCGCGATCGGAGCTCGTCGCCTTGCGGGCCAGTGAGGCGCAGACCGGGCGCACCGTGAGCGATTACCACACCCGGTCCGTTCGGCTGGAGGCTCTGGGGAAACAGCAGCAGGACCTGTTGCGAGATCAGAAAGCCGCGGAGGAAACTTATCTCGCATCGCTGCGCAAGCAGTCTGACGCGCGTTTGTCCGAGGCGCTTGATCGTTCGCGGATTATGAATGTGGCAATCGCCGAGGCAGCCACCGTTCCCGTGCTGCCTGCCACCTCGCCTCTGTTGAGATTGGCCATGGGCTTTGTTCTGGCGCTGCTGGTTTCGGTGGGGTCGGGATTCATCGCCGACTATTTGGATCCTTCTTTCCGCACGCCTTTAGAAGTCGAAGATACTCTTGGCATTCCGGTGCTTGCCGCGATACCGCATAGAAAGCCGCTCATCGGGGGAATGAGTGCGATCAGACGCAGCGACATTTGAGCATGACACCGCGAATGAACCACGCCACAGCACGGCCACAAGCGACCGTTCAGGACGCAAGGCCTAAGCCGGGCCGCCCTCCGAAGTTGCGCGCGGTCAGGCTTGAACGTGCAAGCAACGACGTTCCGCTTGAATTCCTGCACAGCAATTCCTGGTTGAAACGTCAGTTGTCCCGCAACCCGCGAGATCTTCAGTCCTTTTGGAAGGCATACTAATGAGCCGAAATTTCGAATTGCTTCAGAACCTTGGGCGGGAATCAAATCTGTTCTCTTCCGCAGCCTTGCCTGCGCGGGAAGGAACGGAGAGGCAAGCGTCCAAACACTTTGCGAACAACCTCGGACTTGATCCCGAAATCGATCAACTGTATCAACGGCTGTTCGTTGGAGGAACAGACGTCGTGGAGGCCAGAGTCGTGACCTTTTGTTCTGTGCAACCGGCCGTTTCAGAAGGAAAGATATGCGCATTGACGGCGATGGCGTTGGCGGCCCGTGTCAATCGGTCCGTGTGCGTTGTCGACTCGAACCTGCTGTCGCCCTCGTTGCATGAGTTTTTCGGCGTACCCAATCAAAACGGCTTTAGCGAGGCAGCGATGAACGATACCGTTCTCAGCTCCCATGCCCGGACGATTGGCGGCAGCAATCTTTCGCTGATTACCGCGGGTGGCGCGATGCCTGATTTGCAGGCGGCGCAATCGGAAAGCATCGCATCCCGCCTGCGTGAGCTGCGCTCGCATTTCGATTACGTCCTTATCAACGGTCCCACTGTCCCGGACCGGGGCCAAGCCGTCTTCCTGGGCCGCCTCAGCGACGGGATTGTGCTGATCCTGGAAGCAAATTCAACCCGGCGTGACACGGCGATGCGAGTGAGGGTCGAAATGGAGCAGGCAAATGTGCCTGTGCTCGGTGCCGTGCTGAACAATCGAACCTTCCCAATACCCGACGCGGTGTATTCCAAACTGTAACAGCGCGCTTCGGATCCCATCGCTTCCTGAATGTGGTATATGCCCTTCCCAACCATTCGTCGAAACGCTGATCTCCACGTTGTGCCAGAAAGAAGTGAGAGGCCCGTGAACACGAAAGCACCCTCGTCCGCCGTGCTCTTCCGCCGGAGTCTGGAATTATCCGCGAGAGACGGGCAGGCGGAAGCACCTTTGAGGCTCGTTCTTCCCGCCGCGACCAGGAAGGCGGGAATATCAAGCCGGCGCTGGATGCAGTGGCGCCATGTAACGACAGACATGTGCTGCCTGTGTCTTAGCTTTGCCGCAATCGCGAGTTTGCGTTTCGCGTCGATTTCGGTGCTTGTACATACGACCGCGTACTACCTGTTGTTCGGTGGCATGAGCCTTGGGTTCGCATACGTTTATGGCCTCTATGAGCCGGCCCCGATGCGATCGTTCGAGAACGAAATACGTGCGGTTGTTAAGTCGGTTTGCTGGGCGACTTTGATTCTGAGTGTCCTGATCTATCTGCTTGGCGCGAAGGAAGTATCCCCCGTTGTGCTGGCGGGATGCGCATTGTCGAGTGCGCTATTGTTGACAACGTGGAGAGTCTGGGAACGCAAGCTGGTCGAGCGCAGAGTGGACGCCGGACTTAATGTTCGCCACGTTCTCATCATAGGCGCGGGCAAGACTGGACGTGCGGTTGCTGAAGCCCTGTCTCTCAACAAGCAGCTGGGAATGGTGGTCTGTGGTTTCCTCGACCAGGATCATGGGGGCGAACCGAGCGTGCTTGGCGGCATTGAAGATCTGCCCCGCAGTTGCGCGCGCCGTGTTCGCAGACGAAATCATAGTTACGAATCCTTCCGAGCGCGATCTGGCACAGAAGGCCATTGCGATGGCAAGAGCCAATCGCCTGGACGTGAAGGTAGTGCCCGAGCTGTTTGACACCATGGGGCGCCAGCCCGTCATCGAATATCTGGGTGTGTTGCCGGTTATGGCGCTTCACGAGGAGCCCATCCCGGCGGTTGGCTTGTTCGTCAAGCGTTGTCTCGATGTGATCGTCGCTGGCTTTGCACTGGCGGTGCTTTCACCAGTGCTCGTGGTAACGGCGATTGCGATCGCATTGGATTCGCGTGGCCCGATATTCTATGGGTCAGCGCGTTTGGGAAAAAAAGGGCGGGAATTCACGTGTCTGAAATTCCGTACCATGGTGGCGAACGCGGATGATCTAAAAGAATCGTTGCGCAACGGGGGCGAGGTCGAGGGGCCGTTCTTCCAGATGTGTGGAGATCCCCGTGTCACCAGGATTGGCGCCTTCCTGCGGAAGTACAGTATTGATGAGCTGCCCCAGTTGTGGAACGTGCTCAAGGGCGACATGAGTCTGGTAGGCCCGCGTCCACACCCTCTCGATGATTGGGAGGCCCTGACTGCCGAGCTGGAGAACAAAGCAGCGGGTAACTTCCATGACCTGCAACACCTGCGGCTTTTGGAAGTGACCCCGGGGATAACCGGGCTTCGGCAAATTATCGACCGTCGCTGTGCGGCCTTGGAAAGGAATCTGGCTCTCGATCTCGAGTACATCGAGAACTGGAGCTTGCGGATGGATCTGCGGATCCTACTCAAGACGGTCGCGGTGGTCTTCGCCGGAAGTGGTGCGTAGCCGAAGACTGATCTGCCGGCCCAAACTTGCGCGCTGGCGAACATGACGCAACAACAGGGCGGCGTCCACGCCTTGCTTCCCCGAAGCTGGAATTATTTTTTTCCTCTCGCGAAATAAATATCGATGACAACCTCTTTCGGAACTCCCCGTAACGACATCCCTGCCGAAGCCAAGGAGGCCGTGCGCAGTCACATTCGCGGCTCCGGGCTCTTGCTTGGCGGCCGCGTCATAGCTGTCATTCTGACAGCCTTGACCCAGGTGCTGATCGTACGCCGTCTGTCGACAAGCGATTACGTAGCGTGGGCCTACGCATTTTCCGCCGTGCTGCTCTTGCAAATCCTGACAAGCTTTGGCTTCCCGGAGGCTGTCCCGCGCTTTGTTGCCATTTACCATGAGCGCCAGGACTATCCGAGAATGTTCGGCACGATGCTGCTATCGGTCGGCTTGATAGTTCTTACCGGCGCCCTCGTTATCGCGGCGTATTTTTGTTTTCCCGACAAGCTGCTAGCCCTGGTACATGGCCAAAAAGAATCTCTCACCGTACTCGCCATTCTCATCTTCATGGTGCCTTTCGAAGGGTTTGACGGGGTATTGATGGGGGTCTTTGCCACTCTGGCCGACCCGCGCTCGATATTCTTTCGGCGCCATGTTGTGGCGCCTTCATTGAGGCTGGCTGTTGTGGTGGTGCTGATCGCGGGAAAGGCAGGTGTGTTGTTTCTTGCCTATGGGTATCTCGCATCCAGTGTGTTCGGTATCCTGCTTTACACGTGGATTCTGCTACGGCTCTTGCATCGTGAAGGTCTTCTGGCCCACCTCCGCCGCGATGGGATCAATGTACCCTGCCGCGAGTTGTTGTCATTCGTGGCGCCGATGATGACGTCGGATTTACTGTCCGTCCTGGGCGACTCAGGCCTCGTCCTGCTGATCGGATATTACTACGGCTTGCGAGATGCGGCTCTCTTCCGGATGGTACTGCCCGTGGCAGCCATGAACCACATCGTGAACAACATGACTGGAATTTTGTACATGCCGGCGGCGGCGCGGATGTTCGCCAATAATGACCGGGAAGGTCTGGAACACCTGTATTGGCGTACGGCGACGTGGGTCGCGGTGTTCACGTTTCCGGTCTTTGTGGGGACGTTCGCTTTTGCGCGGCCGCTTACCATCGCGCTGTACGGTGAGCGCTATGCCGATGCCGCGGTGGTCATGGCAATCCTGTCGGCTGGAAATTATTTCCAGGCGATGTGGGGATTCAATGGCTTGACGTTGAAAGCGCTTAACAAAGCACGTCATGTCGTGGCATGCAATCTCTTAACCGCCGCCACAACTGTAATACTCGCTCTGATTCTGGTTCCACGATACGGTGCGCTCGGGGGCGCGATTGCCAACGCTATCGCGTCGGTGGTTCTATCTCTTCTCCGCCAGGTGGCGCTTAGGCTCGCCGCCGGCATCGAAATCTTCGATATTAAGTTTCTCGCCTTCTACCTGTTCATGGTGGCTGCGTCAGCGCCGCTGTTAATTGTTCGCTCGGTTGTAAGTTCTCATCTGTATGTAGGAGCGATTCTTGCGCTTCTGAGTATGGTGGCCGTTCTGCTCGTTACGCGGAAGGAGCTGCGGATCCAAGAGGTTTTTCCTGAAAGTGTTCGGCTCCCGCTGGTATCGCGGTTCTTTGCATAACAAACGTACTTAGCGGACGAAGCTCCAAGGCAGAGACACTCGTACTGGACCGACTTTGAGAATGATCAGCAAATGCAAATCTTCGTACTTCGAGGTTGCCGATTGGTCGGGATTGAATACCGCGAATCGAGACCGCCTGCACAACTCCGTGGTTGTGCTGACCTATCACGGCGTAATCTCCGACGATTATGCCAACCATCCTCTGCGCTCCGCCAACATGGTGACTGTGACCGAATTTCGGCGGCATCTGCTGGAGATTGTTCGTCTGTTCAATCCGATATCGATGGATGATTTCAGAGCATGGTTTCGAGGCGGCCACGAACTCCCGCGCAAGCCCGTGTTATTTACCTTTGACGACGGATATCAAAACAATCTGGTTCACGCAGCGCCCTGGCTGAAGCAGATGGGAGTGTCCGCCACCTTTTTTATTCCCACGGGTTACATCGGCAATGACCGATTGCTCTGGCCCGCCGAAGTGTTTTGCCGTGCTTACTACTGGCCCGAACTGCGAATGCCGATGCCCCGAGGCGGAGACATCATTGTGCCGCAAGGTCATTCGGCCCGAATTGCGTTTGCGGACGCCATTGAGAGGAAGTGCAAACGGCTTTCGGCGGACGCCTGCATGAAATACCTTGCCCGGTTGCGCAGGGACCACGAGCTGGTTCTCGATGAGCCGGCAAGGGAGTTGTTTGGATTTATGGATTGGGACGGCGTACGAGAGCTCAAAAGAAGCAGCTTCGATGTGGGTGCACATACCGTCGAACACGTTATTGTTTCGCGCGTCGACCATGCGCGATTGGTACATGAGCTCCGAGCCAGCAAGGCGATGATCGAAAACGAGATTCGTTCGGAATGTCCCAGTTTCGCCTATCCGGACGGGCACACCGATGACATCACGCCGGCTGCCATCCGGGCAGTCGCCGATGCCGGATACGATGTCGCGTTTTGCGTGATGGACGGAATTAGCCGGCGTTCCGCCAACCCGATGCTGCTGGAACGGGTGTGGATGCCGGGCCGAATCGGCATGCGCGAGTTTCGCACCCGGGTAAGCGGCACGCACGGCGCAGTCAAGAGGTTGCTGTTTAGCCCCGCCCGGTGCGTCGCCAGAGTAATTCTATGAAGCTTAAAGAAAGCCCGATGCTGCAAGAATCGTGTAGCCTGCGTTGTGAGTTGGTGACGGACTTTTCTCGCCTGCAGGCTTTCGCTCCCGCATGGGAGCGACTGAATAGCGAAAATTGCGGCAGCGCGTTCCAGAGCTGGGGATGGGCGAGCGCTTTCTGGAAGACGCATGGCCATGCGCTTACGTTGTGCGCTCCAGTGATATTCGCCGGTGATGCACTGGTAGGCATCGTTCCCCTGGTAATTCAAAACGGCACGATGCGCCTGCTCGGAGAGCCTTATGCCGACTACAACGGGCCGCTTTGCCTGCCGCAGCGCGCGCTTGAGGTTCTGAATACCGCGTTCACCGCGTTGCTCGATGCGCCGTTTCCCTGGACAGAATGCGTTTTCAACAACCTTCCCGAGGGTTCTCCGGTGATGCAATCTCTGCAGTCTCCGGCGTGGAAGTTGCAGAGGCATTTCCAATCGGTCTTCCAATACTCGTGCCCCACGGTGAGGGATGATGGCAGCAATATCTTCGAGGGGCTGGCGCTCAAGGAACGCCTGAAGCGCAACGAGAATCGGCTTCGGCGCAAGGGCAATCTTGAGTTTCGCCACATCGAGGATCGCCGAGGAAATTCAAGAGCATTTGTGCGAGTTTTTCGCACAGCACGCTACCCGCCAGACACTCAACGGTATCCGCAGCCAGTTTCTCGATCCCGCGCCACGGGCCATGATGCGAGCGCTGGTCGAGGAACTCGATCCGGTGCGCCAACTGCGATTTTGCGTGCTTGAGCTGAATGGCCGCGCGATCGCGTACCACTTTGGATTCCAGCGCGCGGGTAAGCTCATTTTCTATGTGCCGACCTTCGACGTGAACTACTGGGGTGATTCTCCCGGCGATGTGCTCCTGCGCAACCTCTTCAAGTACGCGCAGAAAGAGAAGCTGTCGGAATTTGATTTCTCGATTGGAGATGAAGCGTACAAAGAGCGCTTCGCCAACTACGTGGGAAAAACGTGGTCGGCCTATTTCTATCGTTCGCCCCGGCAGCCGCAAATCCAGTGTCTGCGGACTGGCCGAAGTGTGCGCGACATCGCGCGCCGTAACCAGCGGGCGACGGAGACGGTTCGCTGGGTAAAACAGATATCGAGTCGCGGCGCGCAAATGCTGCGGCCCGGAGCAATCATCCGCTCGGCGGCTGCGGCGTTAGGCGGGCTGTTTTCCGTAAGGAAAGAGGTCGTTTGCAGTCGCATGTGGGCCGCGGGCGACGCGATGGGCACGCAGGTTCGCCGTGCCGAACTGCGAGATCTGGCACGACTCAAGATCGACGATGCGATCAGCCATGACGTTCTGCAAGCGCTTCGACGCCGCATGCGAGGCCGCGAGGAAGCTCTCTACCTGGTATCGTCCGAAACAGCCGAGTACCTATTCTGGCTTCGTGAGACCGTCGGTGCAACTCCGCATGATTCAGCCACCAGGATCGCGTTCGAGGCTGCCACTCTGGCTGGCCGAGGTATGCCGGGTTCCGCCAAGGCGCTGGTGACGCTGCTTTGCGACCAGCAAACCAGCAGTCAAGTCTGCCTCGAAATTCCCTGCTCAATGGCGGTTGATAAAGTACTCCATCGCGCCGGATACCGAATGCTGTCTCGCCACTTCGATATTTCCATGCTGGGCCGCTCTGTTTGCCGTTTCTCGTGGCCCGCGACGCGTGTACTGAAAGAGAAAGAGTGGAGTAGCGAACGCCCGCCTGCTTGCGGCGAGTAACTGGCGGTACCTTCCAGCGTGCAGAACCTGTTTGCTTGCGTAAGTTCGATCTTCCAACAGCATGGCTAACACAAATCAATCCGTTTACGGAAGCAGCCGCGGACGCATGATCGTCCAGATTCTGGCTCTGTTTGGTCTCGGCGCTGCAATCATGGCGCTTGCAACGGTGCAACCTAAGCTGCTCGTTGCCGGCCTCTTGCTGGCTGCGGCGCTGGTGGCGGCTATCTGGAAGCCGGAGTTGGCCACCGTCGGCGTCGTCTTCGCGCTTTGGGGAAATGTCGCCGCGGCCGCAGTCCGTTTCCATCATGTACCCGCTGTAGCTGTGAGTGCGACCTTCCTCGTACTGGGCCTTCCGCTGTTCTATCACGTTGTCATCCGGCGTGAGCCAGTGCGCACCAATGGTGTGCTGGGCCTCATGCTCGTGTATTTTGTGGTGCAGGTTGCATCGGCCGAGTTATCCGCTGATATTTCGGCATCCTTCCCCGCACTCGCTGTTTCTTTCCTGCAAGGAATCGTTCTTTACTTCCTGATTCTGAATACGGTGCGAACTCCTGCGCAGTTGCAGCGATGTCTTTGGGCGATTGTGCTGGCGGGCGTTCTGCTCGGCACGCTCTCGCTGATCCAGGGGGCCACGCATTCATACCAGAAAGACTTCGGGGGCTTCGCGGTCACCCAGGAGTTCGACCGACCCGTGGAAACCGTCGATCCCGCCGAGATCGCCAGGGAATTGGCAGACCAGGAGTATCAGGCCTTATATCCCAATTGGCGCGCCATGGGATCGCTGGGCGATCCCAATTACTATGCGCAGATCATGCTTATGCTGGTGCCCATTGTTCTCCTGCAACTCTGGACGAACACCAGTTGGCGCGTGCGACTCTTCGCACTGCTGGCCTTGGCTGCCATCCTCTGCGGAGTCATGCTTTCCTATTCACGCGGCGCAATCCTCGGCCTCTGCGCGCTGCTTGCCGTGCTGGTTGCCCTTCGGTATCTCCGCTTGCGATACCTTGTGCCTATTATTGTGGCGGCCGTCATAGTTCTGGCGATAACCGACCCGACGTTAATCCGCCGGGTCCAGACGATCGTCAGCGAATCGCGAAATCCGCGTGTAGTGGATGTCTCGATTCTGGAGCGAAGGACATATTCCATCGGTGCTTTGCACGTCTTCATGGATCACCCGCTACTCGGCGTGGGCATTGGCCAGTCGCCAAAGTACATTCCTCGATATGGCAGGATGTACGGCGACATGCTGCCGTGGAAGAATGCGGCGGCGCATAACCTGTATCTCCAAATCCTTGCCGAAACAGGCTTGGTGGGGCTAGCCGCATTTCTGCTGATGATCTGGGCTGTCGTGAGACCGATGTTCGCGCTGCGCAGATATTGGGCGCAAAGCCACCCCGAGTATGTCCATACCTTGACAAGCCTCATGCTGGGACTTCTGCTGTTTCTCGTGACCAGCATATTCCTGCACATGTCATTCGCCCGCTACTTCTATCTCCTGCTTGGATTGTGTGGCGCGGCGACCGCAATCTACACCCCTCGGGCGGAGTCCCAGGCGACAGCGCCATCAAAGCCTTTCACCGCCTCTCGGAGAACTGTCTGGTATGAAGTTTAAGGAACCACGTAAGCGAATCGCGTACATCGTGTCGCGATTTCCCAAGATCACTGAAACCTTTATTTTGTTCGAAATCGTCGAACTGGCACGCCTGGGGACCGAGGTCGGAGTCTACTCGATCCTTCGCGAAAACGAAGGAGTCATGCACGCCGAAGCCGTGCCGATCGTGGAACGCGCCCACTATTGCAATCTCTTTTCCTGGGCGGTGCTGAGCTCGCAACTCTTCTGGTTGCGGCGCTCGCCGGCCAGGTATCTGCGTGCGTGGTGGCGCTCTCTAATCGGGAACGCTGCTTCGCCCAGCTTCTTTCTGAGGGCGTTTGCGATTGTGCCTGTAGCCGCTCACTTTGCGCGGCAGATGCAGGAAGAAGGCATCGAGCATGTGCACGCGAGTTGGGCGACGCATACAGCCTTGGTGGCGTATGTGATTCGCATCCTTGCCGGAATCCCTTACAGTTTCACCGCGCACGCGCACGAGATCTACTGCGACCGAACCATGCTCGGAGAGAAGATTCGCGAGTCAGAGTTTTTCGTTACCATTTCTGAATACAACCGCCGGATGCTGACCGAACTGTACGGCCCGGAGTGTGCCGGGAAGATGCACGTCGTCCATTGCGGCGTGGATATCTCGCTCTTCAAACCGCGGAATGCGCTCAGGGAAAACAATCGGTTCACGATTCTTTGCGTTGCCAGTTTGGAAGTGCATAAAGGTCAGCGATACCTCATCGAGGCTTGCGCGGAACTGCACCGGCGCGGGGTGGACTTTCGTTGTTTACTGGTCGGCGAAGGTAAAGATCGTCCTTTGCTCGAACGGCAGATACATGAGCTCGGTCTTGAACAGTGCGTACAAATCCTTGGCCGGCAGCCTCGCCACCGTGTGCTCGAACTCATGGCCGAAGCCGATGTCCTCACGATTCAAAGCATTATGACGCCAAGCGGCATGAGCGAAGGTATCCCCGTGTGCCTCATGGAGGCAATGGCGTCGGGCGTGCCGGTTGTCGCAAGCTCAATTCGCGGGATTCCTGAACTGGTCGAACATGGCCGCACGGGTTTGCTGGTGCCGCATAGCGATGCCCATGCGCTCGGCGAGGCGCTGATGACAATCTACACATCTCCCACCCTCGCCCGGGAACTTGCTATCCGAGGCAGGGAAAAGATCATCCGCGAGTTCGATCTCACGGCTTGCACTCGCGCGAAGCAAGAGCTCTTTACCGGCTTAACTGCTGCCGATCTGCTTGTTGAAACATCGCAACGCGCATCATGAGTTCATTTCTATTCACGCCACGCGGCAGCGGAAGCTTCGCACAAGTCTCCAGCGCCCGAGCCGTGTGCGGCAAAGCACTAGGAGGTCGCAAAAATGTCAGGCGCTGAATGGATTTTCTGGTCGTGTATGGCCGCTGTGCTGTACCACTACGCCGGCTATCCTGTGCTGCTGTTTATTGTTTCAGCGATCGTTCAGGCCGGACGAGATATCCGATTCCTGCTCTCACGGAACAGTCGCCGCGCCCGCGCCGCAGGCGATTTGCCAAGCGTAGCCATTGTCTTTGCGGCGTTTAACGAGCAGGAGGTCATTGCAGATAAACTTCGCAACACCGCTTCGCTGCGTTATCCGCCGGACAAGCTCGAAGTGCTGCTTGGGCTCGATGCTCCGACAGATGCAAGCGCAGAACGGGCGCGCAGTGTCGCCATGCGAGGCTTGCGCATTTTTGAGTTCTCGGTGCGTCGCGGCAAGTTCGAGGTGCTCTGCGATCTCGTGCAGCAAACGTCGGCGGACATTTTGGTTTTTACCGACGCAAATACGATTCTTGATCCCGAGTGCGTTAGCAAACTAGTGCGGCACTTCTCCGATCCGCAGGTCGGCGCGGTCAGCGGCGAGGAAGTCCGCTTTGGAGCCGAGGGCTGCTCCGGCGAGCTGCTGTACTGGCGTTACGAATCCGCAATCAAAATACTGGAAAGCCGCGTCAACTGTCTCTTGGGGGCGAACGGGTCCGTGAACGCGATTCGCCGGACACTCTTCAAGCCGAAGGCTGCTTACCTCATGGAAGACTTGCAAATTTCGCTCGCCATCCGCTTCGGTGGGCACCGCGTGGTCTACGACCCCGAGGCCATCGCGATGGAGGACACCGTCGCGGGCGTAAAAGGGCAGTTCGAGCGCAGAGTTCGCATCGCGGCCGGCGTCTATTCAAGCTTGGTTCCAAAATCCGGGATACCTGAATCCGCTCCAAGGCGCGCCGGCATTTGCCTTTTTCTCCCATCGCGTGCTGCGCATGCTGGTGCCGTTCTTGCTCATGGCGGCTTTCGCCGCGAATGTCCTGCTGGCAGGGCGGCCGTTCTATGCCGCGATTCTGGCGTGCCAGTTCCTCTTCTACTCGATGGCGGCAATTGGATATCGGCTGCGGCTCGCCGGGAAGACAGTTCGTTTGTTCGCGATGCCCTTGCAATTTTGTCTTATGAACACCGCCTATATCTTTGGCCTCGCGCGCTATTTGACGGGCCAACAGGCGCACACCTGGAAGGTTACCCCCCGCCAAAGCTCAGCGGCTGAGGCTGTAGAGTCGGAGACGGCTTCGATCCGCAAGTACCTCTCATGCCGCATAGTGCAAAAGAACTCACTGCGCACGTGCGCGATGAGAGGCCGTTGCGGCGCGCAATCCCAAGGAGGCCCTGGCTATGGGTTCCTCTGGGCGTGCTGTGCTTCGTCTCGATGTTGTTCATGGCAGCGTGGCTCAGAGGGCCCGCGAGTCCCTCGAACTCGCCGGTATCGCTCGCGCATGCAATGTCTCGCCGTTGCACCGCACTATGCTCCCAACGGTTTCTGGAACACGCCGATTGCGGCCGACGCAGCGATTGATTCCAACTCTCCGGGCATGATCGCCTATGCCATCGCCGCCTACGGCTCCCGTGCCGTGTTGAGCAATGACAATGCTTGGGGTATGGGATACATCTACGCCGACGCCAACAGCAAGACCTATACCGTTGCCTGCACCGAGTACTGCACGGGTGACACCGTCGTCTTTCCTATCCCGCCGGGCGCAAAACCCAGCACTGGCTCCGATCACCATCTCGCCGTTATCAACGGCGATCATGAACTGGATATGTGGGACGCCTCCTACGATTCCGGCAACGATAGCTGGTCGGCTGGAGTCCGCACCGTTACATCCATCAGCGGCACGGGAACCAACTGCCCCCAGGGCCAGCATTGCCTCGGTGCAGTTGCCGCCGGGTTCGCCATGCTCGGCGGCTCTGTGCGTCCCGAAGAGATCGCCCAGGGGCACATCGATCATGCTTTGGCGTTGCTGACCCCAGCGGCCAAATCCGGCTATATTGCCTGCCCAGCCACCAACTCGGACGGCAAGAGCAGTAATGCCAACGCCATTCCCGAGGGCGCGCGGGTGCAGCTGGACCCGGCCTTCAACGTCGATGCCCAATCCTGGACGGCATGGCAGAAGACCATAGCCCACGCCTTGCAGACCTATGGGGCGTATGTTGTGGACACCGGCGGCGCGTTGGCTCTGTACGGGGTAACCGACATGAATCAGGGCAACGTCACCTGGTCTTCGGTGGGCATGCGCAAGGCCCCCAGCTTGTCGTTTCTACCCTGGAGCAGCTTCCGCGTCTTGCAAATCCACTCCTGCAACTAGTGCAGCGTCCCAGAAGTTCGCGCAACTTGAGGCGTTGAGGCGGCGTCTGAGCCGCCTGCCGAAATCCTGAGGAGCAAAGCGAAGGAACTCGGAAGCCCAGGACGGCTTGGTCTGGAAGGGTACAACCTGTTGAGCCTCCACACTTAGATCCTTCGCTTCGCTCAGCATGACGCCCTGAAACTTAGCCGGCGAACTTGCGGGGCATCACACTCAACGCAACCTACATAAATAAGGGGCGCGGCGATGCCGTGCCCCTTTTCCTGTTTGCGGTCAGTTCGTCCCAGCGAACTCGACTCTGAGCCGCTGTCGCCGGCTTACCAATCGAGGCCGCATGCAGATCAGCGAGCGCTTAGTTGCCGCATTTCACCAGCGTCAGCACGCGCATCTGGCTCCACGGAATCCACGACATACCGGGATACTTTGTCATCCCGGCCGAAGCCCAGGTGACGTTGCCGGAATTGATGTCGTTGACAGCATAGAGCGCCAGCGAACCGCCAGTGTCGTTGACAAACGCACCGTACTGCTGGAGCGCCACGGCGATCGTTTTCTGCCACGCTGCCCAGCTCTGAGCCGCCACGTTGAACGACGGATCAAGCTGAATCTGCGCCCCTTCCGGGATCGCGCTGGTGCTGCTGCTCTTGCCATCCGAGCCAGTGGCCGGGCAGGCGATATAGCCGGATCTGGTCATCGGGGTCAACAGCGCCAAAGCATGATCGATGTGTCCCTGGGCGATCTCTTCGGGACGCACCGAACCGCCCAGCAGAGCAAGTCCCGCAGCATCCGCGCCAAGACACAGCTGGCCTTGCGCGCAATTGGCTCCCCAGCCATTGATGGTCGTAGTCGTAATATCGCTGGCCGTCCAGGTGTCATTGCTGGCGTTGTACTTTGCCTGCCACATATCCATCTCGTTCTGTCCGTTGATCACCGTCAGGTGGCCGTCAGAACCGGTATTGGGCAGGGTCCCGGCGGGAATCGGAAAGACCGTGGTCGAAGTGTTGCAGTATTCGGTGCAGGTCACGGTATAGGTCTTGCTGTTGGCGTTGGCGTAAACGTAGCTCAAGCCCCAGGCATTGTCATTCATCAGCACCGAGCCAGAGCCGTAAGCGGAGAGGGCGGTCGACACCATGGCTGCCGAATTCGGATCGATGGAGGCGCTGGCGGAGATGGGCGTGTTCCAGAAACTGGTCGGAGCATACCAGCGGGTGTAGCCCGGAGTGGTGCTCTGAGCGGCGACGATGAGGTTGAGGCTGGCGGTTGCCGAGGTGCCGGTTGCATCGCTGACTTCGGCGGTGAAGGGGAAGGTGCCGGTGACGGAAGTGGTGCCGGCGACGACGCCTGCGGCGGAGAGATTGATGCCGCTGGGCAGTTGGCCGCTTGCCAATAGCCAGGTGTAAGGCTGAGTCCCGCCGGATGCCGTCAGGGTCGTGCTGAAAGCCGTGCTCGCGGTTGCCGTCGGCAAACTCGACGACGTAATCGCAAGGCTGGAGGTGCTGGGGTTCCCGCTCGATGAGCCTGAAGTCGACGTGCCTGAAGTCGACGTGCCTGAACCATTGCCGGATGAGCTTGAAGTCGATGTACCTGAGCCATTGGTCGACGCGGCCCCCTGACCGGTCGCTGAGGGTGTGCTCGCTTGCGTTGCCGGTGTAGATGAAGACGATGATTTCGAGCCGCACCCGAAGGCGCTTACCAGACACAGAGTTGCGAGGAACAAAGCAATTCTTGACATCGGATCTCCCTGGGTAGCAACAGTTCCCAAGGACAAAGTACCGGCGAACGCCGTCGATGAGAGTCGAGCGTCCGCCTGAAGTCTGGGTGGGTTAAGGCTTAGGTCTTGGCAGGTTAAGGCTTATATCTGTAGGGGTCCGACTTAGTTTTGCGATGAATCTTGATACGGTTGGCGAGAAAGGCGGTTCGACGCGCAGGTTTTTTGCATGCTAGCCACGTGATGCGGCTTCCCGAAAAGAAGCGAAAGGCCGGAATCGATCCGGCCTTTCAATCGTAAAGAGCTCATTGTCTCAGGCTGCACTTCTCACATTCGCGCGACTATTTCTTTGCCGCCACTTCTTCTACAAAAATTCTGTCGCTGCCGTTGGCTGGAGGCGGCGGGAACACGGCAAAGATTTTAAAGTCGTCGCTAACCGGACGAATGGCATGGACGAAACCGCGGGGGCAGAAATGGATCTCACCTGCCTTCAGTTTTACCCATTCTCCCTTAATTAATTCTTCGCCCACGCCTTTATAGACATAGATAATCTCGTCCGATGAGCCGTGGTAATGCGCTTTCAGTGCTGGCTTTTGTGCTATCACCAGCTGATTACGCGGCGTTCCCATCGGCAGATCCACCCTCATGGTCTCGCCTGGCTTTATAGGGTGGCTGGCGTACCATTGATCTAAGTTGATATTCACGCCCGACTTGAACTGCGAATCGATCAAAGCCCAGTCGCCAACGACATCCCCGGGTTTTGCTTTGCTTTCCTTGCTGTCGAGCATTACTCGGTCGCCTTCCGCGGACAGAGCTGGAGTAAAGAAGTCGATCGACTGGAACTCCATGCCTTTCTCGCACTTCAGACCGTGGATGGCCCCGCGCGGATTGTAATGAATATCTCCCGGTCCGACCATTTCCCACTTGCCGTTGACGTACTCTTGGCAATGGCCCTTGATCGGAACCAGAATTTCGTCGGATTTAAGGTGATAGTGCAGAGGGAAATTTCCGTGGATGGTCATCGCCAGCACCTTCACACGCGGCGTCTGAAACACTACATCCATGCGAGGCCCCGTTTCGCTCGCAGGTAGTGGATGCGCGGCAAACCACTCAGCCAAATTCACGTTGTAGGGGCTTGGATAATCGGTGTCAAGCTCATGTGCGTCGCCGACGTTAAGGACGGGCGGAGCGGCCGTGAGGCTCACTACACCCAATGTCAGCAGACCCAGGAACATTAGAATCGAAATTCGTTTCATTCGGTTGAGTCCTCCTCCCAAAAGTGACTGCGTTCCGCCCGCTCAGCTCCGTTTTAGCGCCGCCTTCACGCGATCCGGCGTCATCGGGAGCTGGAGCGGTCTGGCCCCCGTGGCGTCATAAATTGCATTTGCGATCACCGCACCCATGGTGATGATCGGCGGTTCGCCTAATCCATCGGGCGGGAGTCCCGGAGTGCCGGCCAGCACCACCTCCATCTTCGGCATAGCCGAGAAGCGCGGGAGATCATAACTGTCGAAGTTACGGCTCAGCACGTCTCCGTTCTTGAACAGCACTTCTTCGCTCAGCGCGTATCCCAGGCCCATGGTGATGCAGCCCTCAACTTGCTGCCGCGCGCCTTCAGGATTGATCACGGTGCCCGGGTCAACCGCGGTGACGACCCGCTTAACCTGCACGGCCCCGGTTTTCTTGTCGACTTCCACCTGCGCCATCGTGGCGACATAGGTACGATAGATCGAGCCGCAGGCAACGCCCACACCACGGCCGCTCGGCGCTGCTTTCGCCTTCCAGCCGAATTGCTTGGCGCAAGCCTCCAGCACGCCGATCATGCGCTTGTCGCTCAAATGCTTCATGCGGAACTTGAGCGGGTCGATGCGCGCTTTGGCGGCCATAACGTCCATATGCGACTCGCGGGCGAAGGTGAGGGTGTTGGTGGCGGGCATGCGCCAAGCCCCGACGTTGAACGGATGAATGTCAGCGTTATTGCCGCGTCGCCAAGCGATCTCGGTAATCGGGGCGGCGGTCGTGCGATGGTTGGGAACGTCATAGAAGCTGACTGAGCCCCAGTCGCCGGAGGCGATCGCCTTCAGGTCCCACATCATTACCTGTCCGGACTTGTTCATTGCCGAGCGGATCTGGATCACGGCGGCCGGGCGGAAGCGGTCGTACATGAAGTCCTCGGCGCGGCTCCAGACCAGTTGCACCGGCTTGCCGACCAGTTTGGCAATGCGTGCCGCCTCCATGTTGTTCTGCACGTAATTCTTGCCGCCAAAGCCGCCGCCGACGTGAGGCGTAATTACGCGCACGTCCGCAGGCTTGAAGCCGAGAACCTGTGCGACCGCATCTCTCACGCCGAAGGGCCGCTGTGTGCTCGCCCATACCGTAGCCTTGCCGTTCTCGATCTTGACCAGCGTCGTGTGCGTCTCCATGTGCGCGTGGGCGCCATAGCTGTGCAGATAGCTCTGCTCGAACATCTCACCGAGCTTTGCCCCCTCCGCGATGTTTCCACCCTCGTAGATCACCTTCTCGGCAACAGGAGTCTTCACCAGGTAGTCGAAGATCGACTTGTTGTCCAGCGTTGACGGCGATGGGCTGAACTGTGTCTTGATCAGTGCCAGTGCCTGCTCGGCTTTGTCAGGACTGTCGGCTACCACGGCAGTCATGTCGCCGTCCTTGATTACCTTGACGCCGGGCAACTTCTCGGCGGCGCTGGTATCGATGTTGGTAAGCTTCGCCCCGTGCGCCGGCGGGCGCAGGATGCGGGCAAAGACCATATCGGGCAGGACAAAATCGGCAGTGTACTTGGCTTTTCCGGTGACTATTTCGGCGGCATCCTTGCGTCTGGCGGAGGTCCCAATGACCTTGTAGCTCGTCACCGACTTCAGCGGCACCTTTTCCATCTTTCGCTCGATGCTTTTGCCCTGAAGCAGTTCGCCGTAGCTGATCTTTTTGCCGCTCGCCGGGTCGGTAACCACGCCGTCTTTCACCTGCAGGCGCGCTAGAATCGGCTTTATCGATTCCAGCGAAACTTCGGCCACGCCCGATGCGGGTGCGGCAAAGCGCTCGGCCGCCATCTGCAACAGAGCCGCTCGACCTTCAGCGGCGGCGGCGCGCAGCACAACCGACAGCAGTCGGTTGGCGCCTGATCCGAAGGTGCCGACGTCCCAAGGACATAGATCGGTATCGCCCATGATCATGTCGATAGAGTCGAAGCTGACGTCCAGTTCGTCAGCCACATGCTGCGCCATTGCCGATCGCAGCCCCTGTCCGAGCTCAACCTTGCCGACTTTGCAGGTAACTCGACCGTCAGGAGAGATCTGCAAAAAGGAGTTAAAGTTCACCCCTTTGGGCATTGGCTGCAGCGGGTTCGCTGACGGCAAGTCGGGAGCCGACATCGGCAGCCCTGCGGCGAAAGTCGGCAGCGGCCCAAGGCTGAAGTACACCACCAATCCGGTTCCAAGCTTGAGGAAATCGCGACGGTTGACGCCGCCGTTGGCAGTTACAGTCGTCTCGTCTTGTTTCATCACGCCCGTCCTTTCATTGCCACGGCCGCATCCTTGATGGCTTCGACAATGCGAACCTGAGCCCCGCAGCGACACAAATTGCCATCCATGTGGCGAATGATATCGGCGGCGGCGGGTCGCGGCGTCTGTAGCAGAAGCGCGTAGGCGTTCATAATCATGCCTGGAGTGCAATATCCGCACTGGAAGGCATTGTGGTTGACGAAGGCTTCCTGGATCGGGTGGAGATGCCCGTCCTTGCTCAGTCCCTCGATGGTCAGGACATTCTTCCCGGCGATTTCCTTGACCTGAACCGAACACGACCTGACAGCCTGGTTGTCAACAATCACGGTGCAGGCGCCGCAAATGGCGGTTCCGCAGCCGAACTTGGCGCCCGTCAGGCCGAGGTCATAGCGCAATACCCATAGCAGAATGCGCTCGTCATCGACCTTGATGCTGGTCGGCTTGCCATTGAGAATGAATGCAATCGATCGTTCCATGAGAGGTTCCTTTGGTGTCGTCGGTCAGCGCTGGAGCGGGGATACGCGCGACGGACGACGGGAAAAACCAGTTCGGCGAACTACTCCCTGGCTCGTAAATACAGCATAATCAAGGGCGTTTTTTCGCCTTATGGGTTGGCCGGAGTATCTGCTTGTGAGTGCAGACTGTCAAGCAGAATTTCTGGCCTTCCGGCCGTCAGACGGCGAAGTGGAAGCTAATGAGAATAAAGGGCTAGCGAGGCAGACTAGCGGCAGCGAATTTGGCTTTTCCGAAGGCGGCGGGACGATCATTTGTACGGTCATCTTTGGTTGCTAAAAGCGCGTTTTTTGCGCATTTCGGACGCGAAAGAATCGGTTTTGTATGTCCGATAATGCGCAAACGAGGCGCGCCATGTCCGATAACGGTGCCGGCGGGTTCTGGAGTCAATCCCGGTGCGCCACCCGGCAAGACGATTGCGCACACGATATATACTGCAACCGTTGACAGCCATTCAGTGCGAGGTGCAAGCCAGATGATTGATAAGCGCGTTGCGACGGTAGAGGCCGCCGTGGCTGACGTGAAAGATGGTTCGACGGTGATGATCGGCGGCTTCGGCGTCGCCGGAATGCCCAGCGAACTGATTGATGCGCTGATCGCCCGCGGAGCGCGCGATCTTACCGTGGTGAATAACAATGCCGGTAACGGTTTTACCGGATTGGCGGCGCTGCTACAAGCGGGACTGGTGCGCAAGATCATCTGCTCCTTTCCGCGGCAGGTGGATTCCGATGTCTTCGATGGACTCTACCGCGCAGGTCGCATCGAGCTGGAACTTGTTCCGCAGGGCAATCTGGCCGAGCGAATCCGGGCGGCTGGAGCGGGCATCGGCGCGTTCTTCACTCCCACGGGATACGGAACGACACTGGCTGAAGGCAAGGAAACCCGCAAAATTGCAGGCCGCAACTACGTGCTCGAATATCCGCTCCATGCCGATGTGGCGCTGATCAAAGCCCGGGCGGCGGATCGCTGGGGAAACCTGGTGTACAACAAGACGGCGCGAAACTTCGGACCTATCATGGCTACGGCCGCGCGCTGCACGATTGCGCAGGTCGATAAGATTGTCGAACTCGGAGAGTTGGACCCCGAGAGCGTTGTCACCCCCGGCATCTTTGTTCAGCGGGTGGTGGCGGTGAAGTCGAAGGCAGTGGCCGGGGTAGGGGACCAAAGCAACTACCCCACTCAAGCCAACTGCGGCTTAAATGGGGCACCCGGCAGCGTTGATTGAAGTGTCATTCTGAGTGAGCGCAGCGAGCGAAGAATCTATGTATTTGATTCGTAATGCATAGATCCTTCGCTGTGCTCAGGATGACACTCGTGAAGTGTATTTGATTCGAGCGGCATTTCTGCGATGGGAAGAAACTACCCCACCCTTCGCCAAAAACAGGCGAAAGGATGGAGCACCCGGCATAGATACTTCGCTGCGCTCAGGATGACATTTGTGAAGTGTATTTGATTCGAGTGGCATTTCTGCGATAGGAAGAAACTACCCCACCCTTCGCCAAAAACAGGCGAAAGGATGGGGCACCCGGCAACTACCCCACGTCAGCCCAAAAGATGGGCGGGACGTGGGGCACCTCCAAAGTTTGAAGCGCAAGGTAATCGTCTGAGCGCAACAGAGGATCGAGACAAAGGAAGTGCGATGAAAAAACTGAATCGCGATGAAATGGCGGCGCGTATCGCCCAAGATATTCCGGACGGAGCTTACGTGAATCTTGGCATAGGGATGCCGACGCTGGTGGCGAATCATCTACCCAAGGATCGCGAAGTCATTCTGCACAGTGAAAACGGCGTGCTGGGGATGGGGCCGGCGCCGCCGCCGGGCGAAGAAGACCCGGACCTGATGAACGCGGGCAAGCAGCCGGTTACGCTGCTGAAGGGCGGAGTCTACTTCCACCATGCCGACTCGTTTGGGATGATGCGGGGAGGCCATGTCGACATCTGCGTGATGGGCGCTTTCCAGGTGTCGGCCACGGGCGACCTGGCGAACTGGCATTCGGGCGCGCCCGACGCGATCCCGGCGGTGGGCGGCGCCATGGACTTGGCCATCGGCGCCAAGCAGGTGTTCGTGATGATGGAGCACTGCACCAAGAAAGGCGAGAGCAAGATCGTCGAACGCTGCACTTATCCGCTGACCGGCATCGGGTGCGTTTCGCGCGTCTATACGGACTTGGCGGTCATCGACATTACCCCGGAGGGCCTGAAGATTGTGGAGACCGTCGAGGGCCTGACGGCGGATGAATTGGAGCGCATCACCGGGCTGCCGTTGATTGCGCCTCAGGCGCGATGAATCCGCTAGCCGATTCGCCATTCTCAGTGCATCTCGGATTGAAAGTTGTGGAGTGGTCTCCGGGAAAGGCGGTGGTCTCGCTCGAGATCACCGACGCGCTGAAGAACCGCCGTGGCATTGCGCATGGTGGCGTGACGGCAACCCTGCTGGACGCGGCGCTCGGACTCGCCTGCTGGAGTCACGAGGACGATTGGAAGAGCGAAGGCACCGTAACCCTGAACCTGCAATTCATCGAACCCGCGCGCGGCACTCTGCTGGCGGAGGCCCGCTTGTTGAGAGCCGGAAGAACCGTGGCCTTTGTCGAGGCAGAAGCGCGCGACGAGAAGGGAACACTTGTGGCGAAGGCGACCGCAACCTTCAAGATCGAACGCCGGCGAAAGCATAAAGAACCAGCCAGTTCATCATGAGGGAACTACCCCAGGTTAGCGCCGAACAGCACGGCGCGGAACCTGGGGCACCCGGCACCCGGCAAAATCTTTTGAAGTGTCATTCTGAGAGAGCGCAGCGAGCGAAGAATCTGTGTATTTGATTCGGAATACATAGATCTTCGCTCTCCACACCGAACAAGCCAACAGCGGGCTTGTCGGGGACCCCGGCTGCGCTCAGGATGACATTCATGAAGTGCGTGGTGACGCCGTGAAGTGTGTGGGATAGAAGCAACTACCCCAGGTTAGCGCCCAAAGGCGCGGCGCGGAACCTGGGGCACCTGAAGACGTGTTAGTGCCGCGTCGATCGCCAGGCGCGGTCCGGAGGTTGCTGCACGGACGATTGCGCAGAGGCCGATGTTTTCGGCGTATGCTGGTGCGGAAATGATGTTTTGCAGCCATTGCGGAAAGCCGGCGGAAGGGCGTTTCTGTGCCGCGTGCGGGAGACCAATCGCGCCGGAGGCCGTCGCCGCGATGTCCGCCGAACTCCATCGCCACCGCAAACAGATGCGCCTCATGGTGGGCGCGTCCAGTCTGGTCTTTGTAGTGGCTGCGGGGTTGACCGTTAGTTGGGTGATGCACGCTGAACGAGCGGATGCGCCTCGGGTTCCCACGCAGCAGCAGCAACCGCTTACGATCCCACCTGCCAGTTCCGCAACTCCGTCCGGTCCGGCCGCCACTTCCGCTCCATTGACTGCGCAGCCGCAACAGCAACCGTCGCAGGTAATCGTCCCGGGTGAAACTCATCCGGCGGGCCGCCCGTCCACGAGCAGCATCGATCCAAAGGCGGTGCAGGACGCGCTAACCAGCTTTGCGTCGAAGGGAAAGCCGAAAGACTCATCCCCGCAACCACTGCCGGCGCCACCTGTCGCTTCGTCCGGCTCCGACCGTTATCCCGGTTCGCAGCCGGTCGAGGTTAAGAACGCGGATCTCCCGGACATAGGCATCCCCGTTGCCGGAGAGGTGTATACCACGTCGGACTCCATCGCAACCGTCATCAGCTACTACACAGAGCGCTATCCCGACGCTCAGATGATGGAAATAAGCGGCCAGAAGGTCATTGCCGTCGATCGTCCGGGAGCCACCAAGGTCATTGCCATTGGCACCACCGGCAAAGAGACGCGGATCGCAATCGTTCAGCAGCGTTGAACGGAGCCAACTATCCCACATCTGCCAAAGGATGGCAGATATGGGGCACCGGACTTTTGCTTTCAGGTGCGAGGGAAAAGCAGATCCTTCACTCCTCCACCCCAACAAGCCAACAGAGGGCTTGTCGGGGACCCCGGCTGCGCTCAGGATGACACCTCAGAAATGAATTTGTCCGCAGCCTGTGAAGCCGCGTCCCTTCAATAAATGTCTATGCAACCAATTCTAGGGCAGCATCTTGCCGGGATTCATGATGCCCAGGGGATCGAGCGCCGCTTTAATTTTGCGCATGGTATCCAGTTCCGCGCCGCCGCGCCATCGCTCAATCAAGTAAGACTTGATGGTGCCGATGCCGTGCTCCGCCGAGAAGCTTCCATCGTATTGATGAACCATTTCGTTGACGACATCCTGAACCTCGTGCGATCGCTTCATGTGCGCCGTGTTATCGCCGCCGACGGGCACGGTGAGATTGAAATGGGTATTGCCGTCGCCGAGATGTCCGTAGGCCATGACGCGGATGCCGGGGAAGTGCTGTTCGCAGGCGGCGGTGGCGCGGGTGATGAACTCCGGCGTTTTTGAAACCGGCACGGTAACGTCATTCTTGATGGAAGCGCCCTCGCGCTGTTGGGCGTCGGTGACCTCTTCGCGCATCTGCCAGATGGCGGCACGCTCGGATGAGCTGCCGGCGAGCGCGGCATCGAGCACGATCCCTTTGTCCATGGCTTCGGCCAGCAGATCTTCCAGCTTTTGGCGAAGGCCGGCGTCGGGCGATGCGTCGGCCAACTCCACCCAGGCATAGTGCCGGGCGGGCTCGGCCAGAGGATAGGGTATCTCGGGATGGTGCTTGCGGATGAGTTCCAGGACACGGCCCTCCATGTACTCGAAGGCGTTGATCGAGTCGTGAAAATGCGCGCGGCAAAGCACGAGCAGATCCAGGGCCGCTTGCGTGGAGGAGACGGCGCAGAAGGCGAGCGCAAGATCGCGCGGGCGCGGCACCAGCTTCAGCACGGCCGCCGTGATAATGCCCAGCGTCCCCTCGGCTCCGACAAAGAGCTGGCGGAGACAGTACCCGGTGTTGTCTTTTCGCAGGCGCCGCAATCCATTCCAGATGGTGCCGTCGGGCAGGACAACCTCGAGGCCGAGGACCATGTCGCGGGCATTGCCGTAACGCAGCGTGTTGTTGCCGCCGGCGTTGGTGGAAAGTACGCCGCCGATCTGCGCGGAGCCCTCCGAGCCCATGGTGAGCGGCACCATGCAGCCTTCGGCGAGAGCAGCTTCCTGCGCCGCTTTGAGCGTGACCCCGGCGTCGATGGTCAAAGTCAGGTCGACCGGGTCGAGGTTGCGAATCTTGTTCATGCGGGAAAGCAGCAAGACGATTTCGGGGCCGTCCACGCTGGGCGTGGCGCCGGCCACCATGTTGGTATTGCCTCCCTGGGGCACAAGGGGAATCCGCTTTTGGGCGCAGAGGCGGACGACGGCGGCCACTTCCGCGGTGTTGGCGGGGCGGACGACGGCGGGCGTGCTTCCCTGGCGGAGCTTCCGCCAGTCCACGCAGTAATCGGCGGTGTCGCCGGGGTCAAAGAGACAGCCCTTATCGCCAACGATGTTCAGCAGAGCCGAACGGAGTTCCGACGATGCGCCGGAGGTAGCAGTTGCTTCAGACATTTAGGGTTCCTCGAATTAAAATTTACTTATTGCGGCGGTTGCTCTTTGTCACCCAGGTTAGCGCCGAACTGCGCGGCGCGGAACCTGGGGCACTCCGCTTGCATCATCACCCCACATTAGCTCCGCCTTCGGCTCCGCAAATGTGGGCCACCACGGCAAATGTGGGTCAGCAATCAGCGTACGAGGCAGGGGCGCTTGTTATCGAACTTCCAGCCGGGTATCAGGTATTGCATTGCCGTGGCGTCGTCGCGCCCTCCGAGGCCCATCTTTTGATAAAGCTGGTGTGCCTTCTCGATTTGCGCCATGTCGGGTTCCACTCCGAGGCCGGGCTTTTCAGGCACGGTGAGCATGCCGCCGGTGATCTTGAAGGGCTCGCGGGTGAGGCGCTCCTGATGCTCCTGCCAGATCCAATGAGTGTCGATGGCCGTGATGTTGCCGGGCGCAGCGGCAGCGGCATGGGTACACATCGCCAGGGAAATATCCATGTGATTGTTCGAGTGGGAGCCCCACGTCAATCCGAATTCGTGGCACATCTGCGCCACCCGGACGGAGCCTTGCATCGTCCAGAAGTGCGGATCGGCCAACGGAATATCCACGGAATGCAACTGGATGGCGTGCATCATTTGGCGCCAGTCGGTGGCGATCATGTTGGTCGCCGTCGGCAGGCCGGTGGCGCGGCGGAATTCGGCCATGATTTCACGTCCCGAGTATCCGCCCTCGGCGCCGCAAGGATCTTCAGCGTAGGCCAGCACATCACGTTTGCCGCGGCACAGGCAGATGGCTTCCTGCAAAGACCACGCGCCATTGGGATCGATGGTGATGCGCGCCTCCGGGAAGCGTTCGTGCAGCGCGGTGACGGCCTCCATCTCCTGCTCGCCGGGGAGCACGCCGCCCTTCAACTTGAAATCCTTAAAGCCGTAGCGCGTCTGCGTGGCTTCGCCCAGGCGCACGATTGCCTCCGGCGTCAGCGCTTCTTCGTGCCGCAGACGCAGCCAGTCATCTTTTGCGTCGGGAGCACTGAGGTAGGGGAGATCGGTCTTCTTGCGGTCTCCGACGTAGAAGAGATAGCCGAGCACCAGAACCTGCTTGCGTTGCTGACCCTGCCCGAGCAGGGCGGCCACGGGCACGCCGAGGAACTGTCCCAGCAGGTCCAGCAGAGCGGCTTCAATCGCGGTGACGGCATGGATGGTGATGCGCAGGTCGAAGGTCTGCAAGCCGCGTCCGCCGGCATCGCGGTCGGCAAAGCGCTGCCGGACGCCGTTCAGGATGCTGTTATAAGCGGCGATGGATTGCCCGAGCACCAGCGACTTGGAGTCCTCGAGCGTTTGACGAATGCGTTCGCCGCCGGGGACTTCGCCGACCCCTGTGTGGCCGGCATTGTCTTTCAGGATCACAAGATTGCGGGTGAAGCAGGGACTGTGCGCGCCGCTCAGGTTGAGTAGCATGCTGTCGTGTCCGGCAACCGGGATGACAAGCATCTCGGTAACGAGTGGCGCTCCAGAAGAGTTGTTGGGGCTCATGCGACGATCATAGTTCCAGGCAGGTGAAATTGGAACCCGGTTTTGAATACTCGAGAATCGAAGAAACTACCCCACCCTATCGCTGCGCGATAAGGATGGGGCCCCGGCACATGAAGTTTGTTGTGATAGGTATGCCGGTCCAGCGGGGCATCTTACGCCCGCTATGCGGGCTGTCTTTCCGACGCCGGAGCTTACCCCAGGCTTGCGCCATGGGGCTACCATCTTTTGCCCGCTGCGCGGGCTCCTACGGTGCAGACCTGGGGCGCCCGGCTTTGTTTTCAGGTGGGAGAAAAGCAGATCCTTCCCTGCGCTCAGGATGACACTTGTGAAGGGTGCTTAGGAATGCGCAGCATTTTGGGGGAGCGAAACAAACTACCCCAGGTTAGCCAACTGCGGGCGAACCTGGGGCACCAGCCTTTTGTTTTTCCGGTGGGAGAAAAGCAGATCCTTCGGTGCGCTCAGGATGACACTGAAGGGGTGATGACAGCGTGGAGGATGATTAGTGATGCGCGGCGTTTCTCGGGGCGAAAGCAACAACCCCACGTCAGCCAACTGCGGGCGGGACGTGGGGCACCCGGCAACTACCCCACTCAAGCCAACCGCGGGCTTGGATGGGGCACCCGCGCATTATGACCCCACATTAGCTCCGCCTGCGGCTCCACAAATGTGGGCCACCAACGGATGTCTTGTTTTCATGTTGAAGAAAAGCAGATCCTTCGCTGGCGCTCAGGATGACACCTGTTGAGGGATGATGACAGCGGGAAGGTGTCTATGGAGCCTCGGGTTTGACGATGATTCCGCGGCTGGTCTTGCCGTTCATGACTATCAGCAGGGGAGTCGGCAATCGCAGATGACGGACGCAGCCCTGTGCTTCGAGGGCGGGTTGCGAGGCGAGCCAGTCCCAGTCGACGAATCCCTCACCGGCATTGCTGTTGATCGTAAAATAACCGACCTGGAAGGCGACAAGATTCTGGAAGAAGTGGCTGCCTTGCGACGGCGTAACTTGCAGGTCGCTTAATCCGGTCTCGACGATCACGCGGGCGCCTGAAATCTGGTCCCAGGTCACCGGGATTCCGAGCCACGGATCGGTGGAGCCCCAGCGGCCAACCCCGATCAGCAGATAAGAGATTCCGGCCTCGGAGAGTTTGGCGTTCAACTGCGCGAGCTGGTGCGCGACCTCCTGGCTGCGAGCGCGTTCGAAGCGCTGGAAGTCGACGACAACAATGTCCTGGATGTCCTGAATGCGGCCGTTTCCAAGCACCTTTGAACTTTCGCACAGCAGCTTGGCCGGTTCGACCTCCTCCATGCGAACTTCTTCCCATTCGCGCGAGACGACGAGGGGACGCATTTGCAGGAATCCGAACTCGGCGCTCTCGTCGGGACGCTGCGGCAAACGGACGGCGAATTCCACTTCCACGGGGCGTCCCAGAGCGTCTTCCAGCAACTTGGTGAGCTGATCGACAAGGCCGGCAAGCGGGAACAGTCCGTACTTGAGAATGGGGGCGAAGGTGACTACGCGCGAACCGGGCCGGCTGACTCCGTCATAGATGGCATGATTGTCGATCGAATACGTGGAAGCAAGCCTGCGCAGCGTTCCATCGGTCTCCGCCACGCCGAGCCCGTATCGCACCTCGCGCAAATCGGAAGCCTTGTTGCGGTGGCCCGCCAGGTGATCCAGCTCCAGAGCCCAGAACTCGGTTTGCGAGTTTGCCAGGATATCTTCGACCGAGGAAAACTGAATCAGGTTCTGAGGATATCGAGGACAAAAGGCGAGGCTCTTTCCACCCTCGACGACTTCGCGGCCCAGCCCCAAGGCCACAGCCACGACTCCATCGGCGGCGGTCATGGGAGCGACAGGATAGAAATTCTGCGATCGGGCCACTCCCGAAAAGTCCGGATAGAAACGTTTTCCGTGAACCGCGCCAACCACCTGCTGAATGATGACCGCCATCTTTTCCTCTTCCAGACGGTATGGCGTGGCGCGCACGTAAGCCTTGGCGTGCTCGCTGAAGGTGGAAGCATAGACCCGCTTGATGGCTTCGCTCAGTTGGTTGAAGCGTGCCGGGAGATCGGGCTGCCGGTTGGAGAGCATGAAGGTTTCGTAGACACCCGTGAAGGGCTGATATTGCGAGTCCTCCAACAGGCTGGAAGAACGCACCGCTAGCGGGTAGTGCAAGTCGGTGAGAAAAGCCAGCAGACTGTCGCGAACGTGAGCCGGCAGAGAGGCCGCGAGGAAGCGCTGCTCAATCTCGGCTTCGTCGGAGCTGCGGATGGCGAACTCCAGCAGATTATTTTCGGCGAGGAACTGGTCGTAAACATCAGTCGCCAGCACCAGCGTTGAAGGCACCGCGATGTTGACGCCGGGGAAGCGCGAGGCAATCTGGCGCTCGCGAAACAGATGGCGGACGAAAGCGAGTCCGCGCGCTTTGCCTCCGAGCGAACCGCCGCCGATGCGCAGAAAAAACGTGTCGTTGGGCTGGAAGGTGGAGGGGCTGAAGTCGCCGATCAGCGCTTGCCGCTGCTCGCGCCGGTATTCGGCAATGGAATTGATGATGTCGAGACGCAAGTCCGCCAGGGTAGGGAAGTCTGAGACTTTGCGCGGCCTGAGTTTCTGGGCGAGGGCAAACTCCGTGCGCGCTCTCAGCCAGCGCGAAAAGTGATTCCGCTCGCTGTGGTAGGCGAGGCATTCGGCGGGAACCTGGTGCAGCAATTTTTCGAGTGAGGTCAGGTCCTTGGCACGCGCAATTTCGGAGCGGTCCGGGCGGCGGAAGATGAAGTCGCCGAAGGCAAAATGCTCGGTGAGCAGCCGGCGTAAGTCTGCCAGCATGGTGGGCGAACGCTTGCGCAGAAACGAGTAACCCTCGGCATGGGCGCGTGCCATGAACTTGGTGCGGCTGGAATGGAGCACGATGGGCACATCCGGCACCTGGCTGCGGATCATGTTCGCCAGCTCGAAGCCCGCGTCCGGCGTCAGTTGGCCGCCAAGTGGAAACTCCACATCGGAGACCACGCCGAACAGGTGATCGCGGAACCGGATGGCCTGCTCCGCCGCCTCCTCATAATTGGAACAGAGCAGAATCTTGGGGCGGGCGCGCATGCGCACCAGCTTATGCGCGACGTTGAGGCCCTCACTGAACAGGCTGCGTGACTGCGTGATCAACTCGGTGTAAATCACCGGCAGAAATGACGAGCAGTAGCGGATGTTGTCTTCGACCAGAAGAATGACCGGGACTCCCATGACCGCCGTGTCATGGAGGGCGTTGCGCTTGTCCTCGATGTACTTGATGAGAGCAATCAGAATGCGGACATTGCCCTGCCAAAGGAAGATGTGGTCGATATCGGTAACCGGGTTACGGGCGACGAAATTTTTGACCTCACGGTAATCGTAGGCCAGCACGACGACAGGCACATCAAGGCCGGCTTGTTTGACCTGCCGCGCCAGCTCGGCGGCGCTCATCGAACCAACCGTCAGATTGGTGACGATGAGATTGAAGCGCGGGTCGGAGCGCGCAAGTTCGAGCGCCTCCGCGCCGCTGGAGACATGGGTGATTCCAGGGATGTGTTGCAGATGCAATTCCAGGGAATCGCCAATCAGAAGTTCGTTGAGGCGTCCGTCTTCGCGAAGAATATATGAATCGTAGAGGCTCGACACCAGCAGGATGTCGCGCACCCTGAAAGGCATGAGATCGTCGAATGCCTCAAGGAGATTTTCCGGATCGGTGATTGGCTCGGGTGATGGAAGCGGGTTCATTGCTATGTTTGCGGTGAGAAAATGGGGGTGGAACTCGTCCACCCCCTGATAATCAGCATGCCGGGCCGGACGTTACACCAGTCCCTGGTCCATCATTGCATTGGCCACCTTCAGGAAACCGCCGATGTTGGCACCGTTGACGAGATTGCCGGGAGTCCCGTAGGCCGCCGCAGTCTCGAAGCAGTTCTTGTGAATGGCAATCATGATGTGGTGCAGCTTCTCGTCCACTTCCTTACGGCCCCAATTGATGCGAGCACTGTTCTGAGCCATTTCCAGGCCCGAGACCGCCACGCCGCCGGCGTTCGCCGCCTTGGCGGGTCCATAGAGTACCTTGGCATCTATGAACAGTTTTGCGGCTTCCAGGGTGC
This sequence comes from uncultured Acidobacteriota bacterium, assembly GCA_963819175.1. Classification (GTDB taxonomy): domain Bacteria; phylum Acidobacteriota; class Terriglobia; order Terriglobales; family Acidobacteriaceae; genus CAWBRT01. The sequence goes on along the minus strand of CAWFVJ010000013.1, from coordinate 142,952 downwards.
TCGGCATGTTTGCGCCCTCGGCCACGAGGCCCACGCCATTCTTGATGAGATTGGCGGCGTCGCGGGCGTTGATTTCATTCTGGGTGGCGCTCGGGAAGGCACAATCGGCTTTGAGGTTCCAAATCGGATTGTGATCCAGCCTTACGTCGGTGGGCATGAAGATTGCATGCTTGAACTGATCCGCATACTCCCTGATGCGGCCGCGGCGGACGTTCTTCAGTTCCATGACCCAGGCCAGCTTCTCCCGGTCGATGCCATCGGGATCGTAAATTATGCCGTTGGAATCGGAGAACGTGACTGGCTTGGCTCCCAGATCGAGCAGCTTCTCGACCGTGTACTGGGAGACGTTTCCGCTGCCGGAGACAAGGCAAACCTTATCTTCGAGCGTTTCTTTGCGGGTCTTCAGCATCTCGGATGCGAAATAGACGCAGCCGTATCCGGTTGCTTCGGGCCGAATCAACGAGCCGCCCCAATTCAAGCCCTTGCCGGTCAGGACGCCTACGAACTGGTTGGTGAGGCGTTTGTATTGACCGAAGAGGAAGCCGATTTCGCGGCCGCCCACGCCGATGTCGCCGGCCGGGACATCCGTGTCGGCTCCGATGTGACGGTACAACTCGGTCATGAAAGCCTGGCAGAAGCGCATCACTTCGTTGTCACTCTTGCCCTTGGGATCGAAATCCGATCCACCTTTCGCGCCGCCCATGGCGAGCGTGGTGAGCGAATTCTTGAATGTCTGCTCGAAAGCCAGAAACTTCAAGATGCCCAGGTTGACGGAAGAGTGTAAGCGCAGCCCGCCTTTGTAGGGCCCGATTGCGCTGTTCATCTGGATGCGGAAACCACGGTTGACCTGCACGGCGCCCTGGTCGTCAACCCAGGTCACGCGGAACATGATCACGCGCTCTGGTTCGACGATCCTGTCGAGGATGCGGGCGGAGATGAATTCCGGGTGCCTCTCGACCACGGGCCGCAAAGAATCGAGCACTTCCTGGACTGCCTGATGAAATTCGGGTTCCGCAGGATTTTTTGCCTTTACCTGCGCCATTACCGCTTTAACGTAATCGCCCGGCGCCTTGATGGCGGGCGGGTTCATAATTCCAGCACTCATTGCGTTTTTTCCTCCGAAGCTGCGTTACCTTCTTTTATCTTTTGTACGAACGGTCTTTTCTTTCAACATCTTCTTTTGACTAGTTAGAACATCTGGTTCCGGCAGCCGGGGCACATTACATTCACATTTCGTCCCCCTCGCCATGATTTACATCACTAAGGTGTGTGACACGTATATAGAGCGCCAAGGGGTAATGCGAGTTTGCCTGCTGGAGAAAAAGCAGATCCTTCGATCGCGCAAAAACGCACGACCTCAGGATGACACTCATGAGAGCATGTGCAACCGGCGGATTAGAATAGAGTAGATCTTCGATCGCGCAAGAACCGCACGACCTCGGGAAGACGTTCATGAATCGGGACTGAAAATACACTGTAGCTCAGAATTCAAAGGAGTTGGACATGGGTGTAACGACCAAAGCAGCACTACTAAAAGCGCCATACCAGATTGAACTGATCGAGCGGCAACTCGCGGTTGAAGATGACGAGGTGATCGTCAAGAACCATCTGGTCGGCATTTGCGGTTCGGACAAGAGTTTCTTTAAAGGGCAACTGCCGCCGCAGACGGCGGAGTTCCGCCAGGCTCCGAACTTTCCTTTCTACCTCGGCCACGAGAGCGGAGGGACGGTGGTGGAAGTGGGCGCCAAGGTGCGGGAGTTCAAAGCGGGCGACAAGGTCATGTGCTTTGGGTGGAACAACAACTTCGCCGAATATTTCAAGGCGAAGGTGTGGGAGCTACAGGCCGCGCCTGTTGGGCTCGAAATGGATCTGGTCGCCTTGGGCGAGCCGATCTCATGCGCGATGTTCTCCGGGCTGAATTCCGGAACCAATATCGGCGACGTGGTGGTGGTGATGGGCGCCGGTTTCGCCGGCCAGGTGATCGCGCAGTGCGCAAAAAAACAGGGCGCGGCAACCGTGATCGTGGTCGATGTGGATGAGAGCAAGCTGTGCATGGCCAAAAAGCTCGGGGCGGATATCGGCGTCAACGTCAACAAGCAGGACCCGGTTGCGTTTGTGAAGGATCTCACCGATGGCGTGGGAGCCGACGTGGTGGTCGAGGCCGCCGGGACCGAGGCGAGTTTCAACGCGGCCAGCGCGCTGATCAAACACAACGGCCTGTTCGTCTTCTATAGCTGGGTTACGACGCCCATCAAGCTGCACATTAACCGCTGGCACGATGACGGATTGGAGTTCCGCAATACCTGCCTGGTCCACCACACGCGGGAGCAGCGCGTGGTGTGGACGCCGTGGGCTCTGAAACCGGTGGTGAAGGGAATCGTGGACATCAAGTCTCTGATCACTCACGAATTCAAACTCGACGATATCGCGGCGGCATTCGACCTGGCGGTGAAAGACGATGGCGCGATCAAGATCGTGCTGAGACCATAAGAGGAAGTTTCAAAGTTTCAAGTTTCGGAGCGGGGCGCTGATTGAGTTCCGACGCAGCGTTGGGATTTTGTTAGATGAAGAACTACCCCACCCAACGAAAAGCGCGTTGGATGGGGCACCCGCGAAAACAACTACCCCACGTCAGTCCAACAGCGGGACGGGACGTGGGGCACCCGCGTTTGAACCGCGAGAACAACTACCCCACGTCAGCCAACGACGGGCGGACGTGGGGCACCTGTGATCTTCACTTCCCGGCGATGGGTTCGTTGAGGATGATGACGCCGTCCTCGTCGGCGTAGATGTGGTCGCCGGGATGGCAGGTGTGGCCGCCGATTTCAATCGGAATGTTGACCTGTCCTTCGGCGCGCTTGAATGAGCGCTTGGGGATGTTGCCGAGGGCTTTGACGCCGAGGTTCAAGGCGGCCAGGGCGGCCTTGTCGCGCACGTAAGAGAACATCACGAGTCCTTCCCAACCGTTCTTTACCAGGTCGGCGGCAATCACATCTCCCAAGAGCGCGCAGCGCGGACTTCCGCCGCCGTCGACGACGAGAACCTTGCCGCTTCCGGGAGTGGCGCTCAGTTCCTTGATGCGCGAATTGTCCTCGAAACATTTCACCGTGACCGCTTGGCCATGGAAGCTGATGCGTCCGCCGAAATCGCGAAAGATCGGCGCGAGGACGCGTACGGTCTTTTCAAACTGATCGCATAGGTCGGTTGTCTTGAAAGTCATGTCGGCTATATTCCTCAGGGGCTAAAGCCCCGCATCTTATTGGCCCTGGGCGGCACGGCTAAAGCCGTGCCCCTTCAAAAACGAAGATAACCCCATATTAGCTCCGCAAGTGGACCACTAAGAATCTGCTTTGTTTTCGGGTGCGAGAAACAGCAGATCCTTCGCTACGCTCAGGATGACACACATGATGTTTGTGATGCACTCATTAGCTCCTGCTGCGGCTGCGCAAATGCGGGCGAGCACGCAACAGCGAATTTCCTCAGGGGCTAAAGCCCCGCATTCTTATTGGTCCTGGGCGGCACGGCTAAAGCCGTGCCCCTTCAAAACGAAGCGGCGATAATCCCACATTAGCTCCGCCTGCGGCTGCGCAAATGTGGGCCACCAAAATCCCAGGTTAGCGCCGAACAGCCGAAGAAGCATTTCGCTACAGGTGGCACAGCCTGCCAGGCTGCGCGATCGTCTCATAAGAGTATATTGGCGGCGCGGAACCTGGGGCACCCGGCAGTCGAGCAACTTCCCCGCCCTAGCTTCGCTAGAACGGGGCACCCGATAATCTCACACTAGCTCCGCAAATGTGGCCACCGGTTCCCGCGTTAGCCGCGCAAATCTAGGGTCATCACGAAAGGTATCCCATGGAGCGACCGGCATCAAGAACTGACTTTGCGGGGTGCTCCGTAGTAGTATCAAGCCATGCAAATTCGTCTCTCCAACTATGGCCAGGCTTCGACCCACCCTTCGCCGGTGAGCCGTTTGTTGGCCAGTTTTGCTCATGACTTTCGCGATGGCGTAGATGTCAATCTTGGGGTTGGCTACGTCAACGAGAAGACCATTCCTGTCCCCGAGTTGATGGAAGCGCTGCAGACGGTGGGGCGCGACGGGGTTAAGTATCGGCAGGCGTTCAACTACGGCTCACCCGTGGGTTCGGCAAACCTGATCGCGTCGATTCGGCGGTTCCTTACCACCATGAGGATCGGGCAATTGGACGCGGCGACGATCGAGCGCAATCGGTTGACGATTGGGGCCTGCGGCGCGACCAGCATCCTCGATGGACTGGCGCAAGTGCTGCCGCCGGGGCTGGTGGTGACCTCGGACCCAACGTATTACATCTACGCCGATGTCCTGGAGCGCAAGGGATTCGAGATTCTTCCGGTTCCCGAGGACGCGGAGGGGCCGGACGTAAAGGTGCTTGAGCGCAAGCTGCGAGCGCTGGGTTCGGCGGCGGATCAGATTTCGTTCTTCTATGTGGTGACGGTGAATAATCCGTCGGGCACGATTCTGTCGAACAAGCGGCGGAGGGAATTGTACGAGGTTGCGGCGCGCGAATCGCGGCGGCAGAACCGGCTGATTCCGATCTTCTACGACCTTGCCTATGAACTGCTGCTGCATGATCCGGCGGTCGAGCCGTTCGTCTCCGTGCTGCCTGACGACGATCTCGGTATCGCCTACGAGATTGGCACCTTGTCGAAGATTCTGGCGCCGGGGTTGCGCATTGGCTATCTGCTGGGACCGAATAGTCCATTCATGCACGCCATGATTGAGAAAACTAGCGACAGCGGATTCAGCGCGCCGCTTTTCGTGCAGGAGATGTCCAGCTATCTTCTGGACACCCGCATTCAAGAACAGCTACGAATTGTGAACGCGGCTTACCGCGAGAAGGCGCTGGCGGTGAAGGAAGGCATCCATCGGAGCCTCGGACCCTACCTCCAGGAGCAGCGCGGCGGCAGCGCGGGATTCTATTACTACCTGACATTCCGCGATATTGAGACTCATCCGACCTCGCCTCTGTTCCGCTTCCTGACCCGTACGACCGGCGATCCGGCGGTGGATGGTTCGAAGGAAAACCGTTTGCCGCGCGTCATCTACATTCCGGGCGAGTATTGCGTGCATCGGAGGGGCGATCTGGCGGAGGTTGGGCGGCGGCAGCTCAGAGTGTCGTATGGATTTGAAGATGCGCCGCAGATTCTGAAGGCCCTGGAACTGATGCGGGAGGGCGTCGAGTTCGCACAGCGAACGGCGAGCCTGGTGGGGGCGCGTAAGGTAGAATCAACTACCCCACGTCAGCCCAACAGACGGGCGGGACGTGGATGGTCACCCGGCGGTAAGGATCTATGCATTACAAATCAAATACATAGATTCTGCGCTCCCTACGGTCGCTCAGAATGACACCTCAGAAAAATGAAAAGCGGCGGTCGATTTAACTCGACCGCCGCTTTCTTGTGTCTGCAACCGCTGCGTTATACGAATTCGCGGACGGCGTTGATGGCCGGGCCCATCGAGCAATCGGCGTCGGTGGCGACGATGATGTCGACCAGGTAGGGAACCTTGGACTTCATGGCACGCGCGAACGCCGCCGGAATGTCTTTGGCGTCGAAAACTCTTTCGCCTGCGCCGCCAAAGGCTTCTGTAAACTTCACCAGATCGGGCAAAATCGGATCGCTCTCGTCTTTATAGCGAAGGCGGATGCCATGCTCGTAGTTGTAGGCGTACTTCTGGTTCTGGCGGATGAGGCCCAGGTTACCGTTGTTCACAACCACGACAATAATCGGTATCCCGTGCTGCCCGGCCATGCCCAGCTCTTCGCCCATGAAGAGGAATCCGGCATCGCCGACCACTGCTACCACCGGATCATTCGGGCACGCGACTTTCGCGCCGATAGCGGCCGGAACTTCGTAGCCGAGCGTCCCCGCTCCACCCGAAGGAATGTAGCGGCGAGGCAGTTCGATTTCCTGCAACTGACCTGACCATATCTGGGTAATGCCGCAGCCCGCGGTGAAGATGGTGTTCGGCGGGAAGAACTTGTTGAGTTCACCAAACACACGATGCGGCCGTATAGGCGAATCTTCGAGTCGGTCTTGCGCGCCATTGCCGCGCGGCACGCGGGCAGGTTGCTTGACCCTTTCCAAAGCCGCAGGATGATAGCCACGCTTCTTGGCTTCCGCCAGCAGGGCAACCAGCGCGGACTTGGCGTCGGAAACGACACCGAGATCCGCCTTGATCACGTTACCGATCTGGGAAGCAGAAATATCGATGTGGATGAACTTCCGTTGGCCAACGTAAACATCCACCTTGCCGGTATGGCGGTCGGTAAAGCGGCAGCCTACGCCGATGACGAGGTCGGATTCGAGGAAGGTCTTGTTGCCCATGGGGCCGCCGACCTGGATGCCGGCGTGTCCGGCGCACAGCGGATGGTTGTAGGGCAGCCCACCCTTGCCCATGTAGGTCATGATCACGGGGATTTGCAGGTATTCGGCGAGCGCCCGGAACTCAGCGGTCGCGTCGGAGAGGATAACGCCGCCGCCCAGAATCATGATGGGAGCCTTGCTCGCCATAATCATGTCCATAGCTTTGCTGATTGCCTGCGGCTCAGGATCCGGCCTGGTCCAGGGGAGCGGGCTGTCTTTGGCGGGATCGTACTCGATATCCATCATCTGCACGTCAAGCGGCAGGTCGATGAGCACCGGTCCGGGACGTCCGCTGCAAGCCGTGCGGAAGGCTTCGCGCATGACCTTCACGATGTCGGCGGGATTGGTCACGCACCAGGTCTTCTTGGCCACGGTCTTGCATATTTCCGCGATATCGACGCACTGGAAGGCTTCCTTGCCGAATAAAGCGACATTGGCATTGCCAGTAATGGCGATCAGCGGAATCGAATCGGCATGCGCCGTGTACAGGCCGGTGACAAAGTTCGTTGCCCCAGGTCCGGAGGTGCAAATGGCCAGGGCCAGCTTGCCCGAAACGCGGAAATAACCGTCGGCGGCGTGCACCGCGCCCTCTTCGTGTCTGGCAACGTAATGCTTAATCTTCGAGTTCTTCAGGTACCCATACACCGGATTGATCGCGGCGCCAGGAATGCCGAATGCGGCCTGAATACCCTCGTCTTCAAGAATTCGGACGACTATTTCTGCTACTTTCATGAATCCCTCTTATGCAATTTAGAACTTTGTGGCCATCGTAAGCGTGCCCCATCAGTGAACAGCATCTCTAGGACAACCGTCACAATGCCGTGTGCGCCAGGCAAATGGCAACAATGATCATCTGGCTAGTATCGATTTCATCCATAATACTTTGCGCGGGCAGGGCACCACAAGGGCGTTATCCCAGGTTAGGGTCCGCAGTCCATCCTTTCCCACATTAGCCAACTGCGGGCAAATGTGGGCCACCAGCGTTATCCCAGGCGAATCGACATGCTACTAGGGTAGTGCGTCACAAATCAGAACACTGCAAACTGACCCCGCGAAGCGGGGGAAGATGGTAGCCCATGGCGTCAGCCATGGGGTTTGGAATGGGAAATCTGGAAAAGCCCGCAACGCGGGCGACAGAACCGGTCGAGATTCTGTCGCCCCCTTCGGGGGCTTGCGGTCCTGGACGCCCTTGCACCCACGGCTTGCGCCGTGGGCTACCGTCTGCCGCCACCTTCGGCGGCTGGGAGAAACTTTATCCGCCGTATATTCTCCCCAAGCAGGGCAGTTGGATTACGCGCCAGCGCCCTTCCTGAATTCAGTAAAACCCCCTATGTTTTCAAAGAGAACAATATCTTTTTTCGGTTGACGAAGTAGATGCCTGTCTTGCATAATTATGCATAGCATTACATAATTTGTTTCGTATATACCATTATGTCCAAGCTATTGCGGCAGAATCTTATCGTCGAACTCGTGCAGCGCGAACCGGTTGCCAATCAAGAGCAGCTCCGGTGCAGTCTGCTCCAGCATGGTTTCGACGTTACGCAAGCCACGCTCTCGCGCGATATTCATGAGCTGGGGCTGGCAAAGACCGCCGAAGGCTATGCCATTCCGAATGGCGATCAGCAGCCGGAGACTGAGTTGCCTGCGGCCATGCGGCTGGTGCGTGAATTTGTCCTGGATGTCAAGGAGGCTCAGAACTTGATCGTGGTAAAGACGGCAGCGGGATCGGCCCAGCCGGTGGCATCCGCATTGGACGCCGAGAACTGGCCCGAGCTGGTTGGCACGGTGGGCGGAGACGATACGATCCTGGTGATTTCTCATTCCAAGAAGAGCGCGCATAAGCTGGCGGCGCGGTTGCAGGAGATGCTGTGATGAGCACCGCGAAGTTGAAGACGGCGGTGATGGGCGCGACCGGGTATTCGGGTTTCGAACTGGCCCGGTTGCTGCTCCAGCATCCCAAGCTGGCTGAGCCGCTATTTCTGCGCCGCGAAGGCGAAGAAAGCAGCGTCCCGCTGGATGAAGTTTATCCGCACCTCTCCGGCAACGGGTCTTACCCGCTGAAGCCGTTTTCGTGGGAGACCGTGCGAAACGCAGGGGTTGGCCTGCTGTTCATGGCCACTCCACATGAACTCTCGCGGGAGTTGATTCCCGAGGCTCTTTCACGCGGTCTGCGGGTCATCGATCTGAGCGGCGCCTGGCGTTTGAAATGCCTTCAGAATCGCGCGGTCTATGGATTCACCGACGGCGACCCGAAGCGTGCGGCCGAGTTGGACCAGTCCGCCGTCTACGGCCTGCCCGAGTTGCACAGGGAAGAGATTGCCAAGGCGGCGCTGGTGGCGAATCCCGGCTGCTATCCAACCTCGATCATTGTTGCGCTTGCGCCGCTGGTTCGCGCCGGCCTGATCGATGTGGAGCACGGCATCATTTGCGATTCGAAATCCGGTGTTTCCGGCGCGGGCAAAAAGCCAACCTCGAAGACGCATTTCGTGGAAGTTGCCGACAATTTTTCGGCGTATTCGCTTTTCGCGCACCGGCACACGGGAGAGGTCCTCGAACAGTTGAACGTAGCTGCCGAGAATTTGATCTTCAGTCCGCATCTGCTTCCGATCCCGCGCGGCATTCTTTCGACGATCTATGCGCGGCTGCGGCGAAGCATGACGGCCTCTGAAATCGAGAGCTGCCTGCGAGAGTTTTATCTCGGCGCCAAGTGGGTTCGCATCTTCAGCGCCGGCAAACTGCCGCAGATACAGTTCTCCATACGGACCAACTATTGCGATGTAGGCTTTTCGCTCGCCGCGGATGGCAAGCGGATCATCATGGTCTCCTGCCTCGACAATCTGGTGAAGGGCGCGGCAGGCCAAGCAGTCCAGAACATGAATGTCATGTACGGCTGGAGCGAGCAGGAGGGATTACAGTGAAACTAGTGGTGAAGATTGGCGGAGCGGCACTGGACGACAAGTTGCTGCTGAAAAAATGCGCGCACGCAGTCGCCGAACTGGTGACCGACGGGCATCACGTCACCGTTGTGCATGGCGGCGGCAAGGCCCTGACACGCACCCTCGCGCAGCTTGGCAAGAAGTCGGAGTTCGTCAACGGACTGCGCATCACCGATCTGGAGACGCGCGATGTCGCCCTGATGGTGCTGGCCGGCAGCGTGAATAAACAGATGGTCGCCGCCCTGGCCAGCGAAGGCATTCCGGCGATAGGCCTGTGCGGTGGCGATGGCTCGTCGTTCATCGCGCGCAAGAAGAAGCCGAATGGGGTCGACCTCGGCTTTGTGGGCGAAATCAGCTCGGTTGACGGCCGCTGGATCGAAGCGATCTGGAGCCAAGGCGGAGTGCCCGTGTTCTCAAGCATCGCGCTCGGCTCCGACGGCGAGTACTACAACATCAATGCCGATCAGATGGCGGCGGCCTGCGCCTCCGCGTGCCAGGCGAATACTCTCATTTTCCTCACCGACGTCGCCGGCGTGAAGGCCGCTGACGGCAGCGTCATGCGCTGGCTGAACACAACCGATATCCCAGCCTTGGTGAAAGGCTCTGTGGTCGGCGGCGGCATGCTTCCCAAGTTGCAAGCCTGCCAGGACGCTCTGCGCTCGGGCGTGGGACGGGTGCGGATTTTGCCTGCGTCCGAAGCTGAAGTGCTGCCCGGCTTTTATCGAGGCCGGATCGAATCGGGAACGGAGGTCATGGCATGACGACTCTCTCTTCCGCACAGAAGGCCGAAGGCAAGCTCCTGGTCCCGACCTATGATCGCAATCCGATTCTACTGACCCACGGCAAGGGCGTTTATTTCTACGACTCGGACGGCAATGCGTATCTGGACTTCCTGAGCGGAATCGGGGTGAATGCGCTTGGCTATTCGCACCCCGCGATCACCAAGACCATTGCGGCGCAAGCCGGAAAGCTCATCCACACCTCGAACCTGTTCTATCACGGGTTCACGGTCGAGTTGGCCGCACGGCTTACCAAAGCTTCCGGCTTGGACCGGGTGTTCTTCTGCAACAGCGGCACGGAAGCCTTTGAAGGCGCGCTCAAGCTGGCGCGGGTCGCCGCCAACGTGAAAGCGAAGAACGGCACGCGCAAGTGGCGGGTGCTGGCCATGGAACAGTCTTTCCATGGGCGGACGTTCGGCTCCATGGCAACCACGCACACGTTGAAGTACCGGCAGCCATTCGCGCCCGTCATGCCCGGCGTCAGCTTTGTGCGCTTCAACGATGTTGCCGATCTCAAGAAGAAGTTCAACTCCCAGGTGTGCGCCGTTTGCATTGAAACCGTGCAGGGAGAGGGCGGAATCCATCCTGCGAGTCGCGAGTTCCTGGAAACCGCGCGGGTGCTAACGAAAAAATCCGGAGCGGTTCTGATCCTCGACGAAATCCAGTGCGGTCTTGGCCGCACGGGAAAGATGTTCGCCTATCAGCACTATGGGGTTCTTCCCGACATCGCCACCATCGCCAAGCCGCTTGCGGCCGGATTGCCATTGGGTGCGATCCTTACCACGGAAGCTGTTGCCCAGGCATTTCACCCCGGACTGCATGGGACGACCTTCGGTGGTGGCCCCCTGTCGTGCGCGGTCGCATTGCAGTTTCTCAAGACGATCGAGCAGGACCACTTGCTAAAGCATGTCGTCGAGATGGGCAAGTATTTCCGCGAGCGGCTTCAGGAACTCGACGCCAAGTATCCCGAGATCCAGGATGTACGCGGCATCGGGCTGATGTTGGGCATCGAACTTAATTCCGCCGACCTGGCCAAGAAGGTAGCCAAGGAAATGCTGGCGCGCAAGATCGTCATCAATCGGACGCACGAGACCACGTTGCGCTTCCTGCCGCCGTTTATCATTGAGCGGAAGCACGTGGACCAAGTTGTACAAGCGCTTGATTCCATCCTGTCCTCCTGTAAGCAAACCGGCGACGCCGAAGCGTCTCCGCTGCGCGCTCGTTCCGCGCGTACCGGGGCTGCCTCGAACGGCCATCGCCGGGGGCTCCAAAAAGGCAGTGAGCAGAAGCGCAGGTAGAAAGACAGGAGGACATTCAGATGGCAACCAGGCCTACTGAGGATAGTGTTGTTTCCCGGGATTTGCAGGGAGCGTTCCAGTCTCATCCCGCCGATCTTATTTCGGTGTGCGATTTTAAGCCCGCCGAAGCGAAGAACCTGCTGGAGCTGGCGGCGCTGCTGAAGAGCCGCCCGCAGGATTTTCGGGGAGCGCTGGCCGGCAAACAGCTTGTGCTGTTCTTCGAGAAGCCTTCGCTGCGCACCCGCCTGACCTTCGAGGCAGGCATTAACGCGCTCGGCGGAAATTCGTTTTTTGTCGATCAGACACACTCTCGCCTCGGCCAGCGCGAAGCGTTGAGCGACGTTGCGCACAACGTCGAGCGCTGGGTGGATGGGCTCGTGCTGCGCACTTTTTACCACTCCACCGTTGCCGATATGGCTGCCTATGCCTCCATCCCGGTGATCAACGCGCTGAGCGACCAGGAGCATCCGTGTCAGGCGTTTGCCGACTTTTTTACGCTGCAGGAGAAGTTCGGCGATCTTGCCCAGGTGAAGCTCGCTTACGTAGGCGACGGGAACAATGTTGCGCACTCGCTGTTGCTGACTGCGGCCACGCTCGGCAGTCACATCGCGCTGGCCGTCCCGGCCAAATATGAGCCTGACGCCCAGATCGTGGCCAAAGCGCGCGAAATCGCCAGCCACACCGGCGCCACCCTGGAAATTACAGCCGATCCGCAAATGGCGGTTGCCGGCGCCAGGGCCGTCTACACGGACGTTTGGACGAGCATGGGGCAGGAGTCTGAGACGGAGTCGCGGCGCAAGACTTTCTTGCCCTATCAGGTCAATCGCAAGCTGATGTCCCTGGCCGCGCCCGATGTGGTTTTCATGCATTGCCTGCCCGCTCATCGCGGTGATGAAGTGACGGCGAACGTGATCGACTCGCCGGCTTCGGTCGTCTTCGACCAGGCGGAAAACCGGCTTCACATTCAGAAAGCGATTCTGATGGTGCTGCTCGGGAAGGGCATGCGCCGCTTCGGCCCCAGGAGCGCTCATGCGTAGGGCTGTCTGGCTCTGGTGACCTGACTTTTGTGTTTCGCGTTAATGTTGAGGTTGTCGTTCTGAGCGAAGCGAAGTTGAGGCGTTGAGGCGGCGTCTGAGCCGCCTGCCGAAATCCTGAGCGGAGCGAAGGATCTATGCATTGCGAATCGAATACATAGATTCTTCGCTCGCTTGAATAGCTACTTGCTTGTCAAATACGACGTCGGGTACGCAGCTTTGGCTGCTCCGACTGCGGGTGCTCGGCGCTCACTCAGAATGACACTTCAAAAAGTTATTGTGGGTCTCAGAAATAGTGGGACGAACTTGAGGTAGTGAAATGAAAATGTGGTCTGGGCGGTTCCGCGAACCGCTCAACCCTCAATTCGAACGCTGGCAACGCTCCTTTCCCTTCGATCAGATTCTTCTGCAAGAGGAACTGGCCGCCAGCCGCGCGCACGCGCTTGCATTGCATGCCGCCGGGGTGCTGAGCACCGCCGAGCGCGATGCCGTTCTGGGCGGGTTGAACTACATTGCGGCGCACCAGGAAGAGCTGCGTCGCGATGAAGCCGACGCCGAAGACGTGCATCATTTCGTCGAGAAGCAACTGACCCAGGCGATCGGAGAAACCGGCCTCAAGCTGCACACAGGGCGCAGCCGCAACGAGCAGATCGCAACCGATCTGCGGCTGTTTGTGCGCCAGTCGTGTCGAAACCTGACCGAGGCTTTGGAAGAGTTGATTGCGGCGTTGCTTACCCAGGCAAGGGGCGCGGGTGAAGCGGCGATGCCCGCCTACACGCATTTGCAGCGCGCCGAACCGGTGCTGATAGCGCATTGGCTGCTGGCCTACAGCGAAATGTTTTTCCGCGACATCGATCGGCTCGCCGATTGCGCGGATCGGTTGAATTACTGTCCGCTCGGTTCAGGCGCGATTGCCGGAGCGACTCTGCGGCTTGATCGCGAGTTGATGGCGCGTGAACTGGATTTCTCCGCGCCGACGGCGAACAGTCTGGATGCGACCAGCGACCGCGATTTTTGCCTGGAATTCACCCAGACGCTTTCGATCGTGGCGATCCATCTGAGCCGGATGGCCGAGGAATTCATTCTTTTCTCCACCCAGGAATACGGGTTCATCACCCTGCCGGAGAGCTATTCGACCGGATCGAGCGCCATGCCGCAAAAGCAGAACCCGGATTCGCTCGAACTGATCCGCGGCAAATCCGGACGCGTCATCGCCTGCGCGCAATCTTTGCTAATCTGTCTGAAGGGCCTTCCGCTGGCCTATAACAAAGACATGCAGGAGACGCAGGAACCTGTGTTCATCGCCGTTCGCGAAACCACGGCCATGCTGCAAGTGGCGGCCGGATTCATCCGCGAGGTCCAACTGAACACCGCGCGCATGAGCGCCGCGGCCGAAACCGGGTACATGAATGCCATGGCGGCGGCAACCTATTTGGTGGGCAAAGGCATTCCATTTCGCCGCGCTCACGAGTTGGTGGGGCAGGCAGTTCGCAAGGGGATGGAGAAGCAATGCGAGCTCCAGCAAATTCCGCTCGCAGGAGCTGAAGCAGTTGAGTCCGGAATTCGACACCGATTTCTACGCGGCTGTCGCTCTTCGCGCCGTGCTCGAATGTCATGACGTTATCGGTGGAACCGCGCCTGCCCACGTTCTGCAGGCTCTGGATGCGGCGGAGCAGCGGTTGAAAAACCGCAAGGAGATGGTGCATGCGGGCGCGTAGGGCTCTGTTGCCGGATGCCGAGGCGATTCGCACGCTGATCGAAGAGTTTGCCTACGATGGGACTCTGTTGCCGCGGTCGCTGACTGAAATCTGCGAAAACATTCGCGACTTTGCGGTGGTGGAGTCCTTCTCCGCCGCGGGCCCCGATATTATCGGCTGCGGAGCGCTGCATCTTTACGGAACGCACTTGGCGGAGATTCGTTCGATTGCCGTCCGGCCTACGGCCCAGGGATTGGGTGCAGGGAGATTTCTGGTCAAGGCCCTGTTCGACGAAGCCGATCTGCACCGTGTCAGCTGCGTCTGCCTGTTCACGCGAATTCCCAAGTTCTTCGAGCACATGGGGTTCAAAGTTGCGGAACGGGAACGGCTCCCGGACAAGATTTACAAGGATTGCAGTACCTGTCCTCGTTTGCTGGCGTGCGACGAAATTGCAATGTATCGCGGTGAGCTGCCCCAATTTGCCATCCGGGAGCCTGCTCACGCAGATTTGATCAAATTGACTCTATGAAAAACGCATCGTTGTCCGACCTGGAGGTCCAGCCCGCCGCCGGCAGTAGTGTGCTTGCCGAGGCGCTTTTCGTACCCCAAGGTTTCAGGTTCTCCGCAACCATCGCCGGAATCAAGGCGAGCGGACGCCCCGACCTGGCGTTGGCCGAGGCTCCGCACGGCGCTTCAGCCGCCGCCGTCTTTACGCGGAACCGCCTGCAGGCCGCGCCGCTGGTGGTGGATCGCGCGCATTTGAAGCGCAGCTCCGGCCGCGTGCGCGCCGTTCTGGTCAATGCCGGCAACGCCAACTGCGCAACCGGCAAGTCGGGCGTTGTGGCCGCGGAAGGCGTCTGCCGCGAGTTGGGAACCCTGCTGGAGGTTTCTCCGGAGTTCATCTTTCCTTCTTCCACCGGCATCATCGGAGTTCCTTTGCCTGCGGAAAAGATTGTGACAGCGCTTCCGGCTGTGCTTTCGCAACGAGCCGAGTCCGGTGACGCGCTGCTGAGCTTTGCGCATGCGATCATGACCACCGATCTGGCGGAAAAGATCGCGATGGTAAGTTTCAAGGCGGGCCGCAAGGAGGTCCGTCTGGCGGGCGTCGCCAAAGGCTCCGGCATGATCCATCCGAATCTGGCAACCATGCTGGTTTACATTTTCACAGACATCGAGGCCAGCCCCGCGCAGTTGCAATCCGCTCTCAAACCGGCGGTGGACACGAGCTTCAACTGCATCTCGGTCGATGGCGACACTTCGACCAACGACACTGTGCTGCTGCTGGCCAGCGGCAAGTCGGGCGTCAAGATCGGCCAACCGGGCGCGAGTCCCGAAATTCCAGCGTGCCATCGAGCAGGTGTGCAGCTCGTTGGCACGACAGATTGTTCGTGATGGTGAAGGCGCGAAGCACCTCATTCGCCTTCGGATCGAGCAGGCCAAGTCCACCAACGAGGCACGCGTCATCGCGCGCTCCATCGCCAATTCTCCGCTGGTAAAAACCGCATGGGCCGGATGCGATCCCAACTGGGGACGAATTCTTTCCTCGATCGGCAATTCGGGGATCGCGCTCGATCCCGCGCGCATCAGTGTGTTCATCGGTTCATATCAAGTGTGCAGCCACGGCCAGGCGATTGGCTTCGACAAGGCGTCTGTGCATCAGTACATGACGGAACGAGAGTACGAAATCCGCGTTCAGCTCGGGCGCGGCAAAGCCTCACTGACGTATCTGAGCTGCGATCTTACGACCGATTACGTTCACATCAACGCGGATTATTCGACGTAGTTGGGTGGCCCAGATCCCTGCCGCGTTGTTCGGCGCTGACCCGGATCAGGCGGGTGGCACACGCACCCTGAAACTTGAAAACTTGAAACGCCAGAGTCCCACATCTGCTAACTGCGGCAGATATGGGGCACCGCCGGGGCTTAAAATGGAAACTTGAAACTCCTGCCGGGTACCCCAGGGTCCCGTACCGTGCTGTTCGGCAGTGACCTGGGTACCTTCGACGACTACATCTGATCGTATGGCGATTCCGGCTGAAATGCGCAGACAGGTAGCTGCCGTGCTTTACGTGGTGGCTATGGCAGCCGTCATAGTCTGTGTAGATTTCGTGTTCTTCAGAAACCGATTCTGGGAACGGCTGACAGTGAATATTGGCATCGTCTTGGTGTTCGCAGCTTTCTATTTCAGATTCCTCAGGCGTCCATGAACAAGGCCGGGTACCCCACGTTCCGCCCCGCTGTTGGGCTAACGTGGGGTAGTTCTCTTACGGGTGCCCCATTCAAGCGAAGCTTGGGTGGGGCTTTTGAAACCAAGATTCGGAATGGAAGGTGCTACGACGCGCGCAAGCTTCGCGATCAGCCGGCCCAAGAGCGGCACGATCGCTCTCGCTGATCTCCTCGAATTTCATCCCCATGCCAACGCCGGGATGAGAGGTGCGAACTTCGGCGGTAAAGCGGACTGAGATTGATTCGACGTTCAGCAACGAAGAAAGTCTGGTCCCAACGGGAAAGGTCTGCATCAGCTCGACGTAGCAGCCACTCAAGCTAATATCCGTCACCGACGCGGAAATACGACCAGGGGATTCTGTCTGGCGTATGGAAATCGAGCCTCTGCAAGGGTAGCGTGGCTGAGCCCGCCGCTCGACGCGTCGGTACCCCGCCTGCTCGAAATTAATTCCCCAGAAATTTTGCACGTCATCCAAAGGCCGTATCTCGATCTTGCCGGCCTCTGGAGTGTCTGGCTGCCCGGTCCAGACGACGCAAAAACGCCCTCTACGACCCTGATATTCCACTCCAAGAGTCTCGCCGACGGGCACTGGATGCTCGATGCCGGCAATCGAGACGCGCTGTGGACCGGCAATGTCGGCGGACGCGTTCTGTATGAACGGTTCCCCGGCAGCCGTCATGCCCCACACGCGCACCTGCATATGAACCTCAATGCGCAATACCTGCTCGCCGTTGCCCACGGAGCTGAATGTAAGCGACAAGACCCGACCTCATTGTGCCAGAGCGGGCCAAACTCTTCCGCTGCAAGCCAGTGGCTAATGTTATACCGTCCGCACGGTTTGCCCGACAAGGCAAAAGCCAGAGTTGAAGAAGGATGGATGCCGGTTTTAGTAAGCGTGCCAAATTGGGCTCTGCTCCGGTTCAGGCGACGGAGCAGCCGACCAGCAAATGCTCGGCTGCTTTGAACCTTAAGCTTTTGTCGTTTGCAGCCGGGGTCCCCGACGCGCGCCGTCTTGTGCGGGTTGGGGTGGAAGCGTCTTCGGCTCGTAGATGCAGAAAGGCTCTTCCGCCATGTAATCGCCCGTTGCCGCGTAAGCCCGAGCACGGCAGCCCATGCAGACCGTGCGGAATTCGCAACACCCGCATTTCCCTGTCAGCTTATTGTTGTCGCGCAGCGTCTCGAATACCTGTGACTTTGTCCAGACCTCGGCGAACGACTGTTTGCGCAGATCTCCGGCCAATGCCGGGAGGTAGCCGCAGGGAAAAACTTCGCCTTCGTGGGAGATGAAGCAGACGCCCGTACCTGCCAGGCATCCCTTGGTCACCGCATTCATGCCATTCGGATGCGTACCACCGGGGTGTCCTCCGGGATGACCCGCGGCCCGCGCCCCTGGCTTCAAGTTGATGCCGGTCGAGCCCGGCATGGTCATTTCCGTGGCGCCGATCGCCGGCTCGGCAACAGCCTTGGCTGGCGTGGCGCCGTATCCCTCGGCCTTGCGCTCGGCCGCGCGCCGCTGGCGTACCACACGGAAGTAATGCGGAGCGCAGGTAGCCTTCAGCTCGATGTCGCCAATCTGCTCCTGATCGTAGAACCAGTTGAGTAAGTCCTCGTACTCCTGCGGAGGCACCATCTGTGCCTCGGCAATGTCCACCCCGCAGCCCACCGGAACCAACAGGAAAGTATGCAGGGCGTCGGCCCCTATGCTGCGAACCAGGTCAAGCACGGCGGGCAATTGTTTGGCGTTGTGCCGCGCGATCGTCATATTGATCTGCACGGCCATCCCGATCTCTTTGAGGTTGCGGAAACCATAGAGGGCGGCATCGAAGGCACCCGGGATTCCACGGAAGGTGTCATGCGTTTCCGCATTCACGCCATCCAGGCTGATCGAGACGCGCTTCACCCCCGAGTCCACGATCTTGCGGGCGATTTCTTTCGTCACCAGGGTTCCGTTCGTCGCCAGCGCCACGCGTAATCCGCGCTCCGTGCCGAAACGTGCGAGCTGAAAAATATCTGTGCGATACAGCGGTTCGCCGCCGCTCAGCACCAGGATAGGGTTGGCGAACTCGGAAATCTGGGTGATGATGTCGAGTGCCTTGGCGGTGGGGAGATCGGCGGGCGAAGTCAGCTCCGTGGCGGTCGCGCGACAGTGAATGCAGCGAAGATTGCATCCCTTTGTGACCTCCCAGAACACCAGCCTCGGTTTGTTTTCCTGCGTTGCACCCGACTGATTCATACCTTCTCCTTCAACCGCTTTCGGCCTCGCTCACTGGGGTGATTACTCGACCGCAAACTCAAGATAACTCGACCATTACCCGAAGAGCCGTGACTACCATCACGAGCACTTGTGAGCAATGTCACTCAGGCAAAAAGCGCCGCAAGACCAGGTTTTCGAAGCGTCCATCGCCCCTAGCCGCGAGGGACCGCAAGCCAGGCTCTTTCGGCGCGGAGCCCCGGTTTTAGACGTAAATCTTCCATTCACCAAGTTCCGGAAAAGTGCAAGCTCTTGCACATGCCACCAAGTAAAGTGTGTAAATTCAATAGCTTGCGAATGGAATACCAGTTGCACTGTGCCATGAGTGACCAAAGGACAGTGTACCTTCGATCCAAATAAAAGGAGCGCAATGAAAAAGACGCTGCTCTTGCTTGCTGTCGGACTCATCTTTGTTGCTCTGCCGTCTTACGCCGATACCGTCACCTTCACCCTAAACAACAGTACTGTCTCTGGCGGTACCTGCACGGGTACGGGTTGTGGCCCCTTCGGCACCGTCCAAATAACGCAGCAAACATCCAACTCGGTGCTAGTGACCGAGACGTTGAACGCAAGCACCGTGAAGGGCTTCGTGTCGACCGGTGCAGGCGATGCCTTGGACTTCGACATTGTGAACAGTCCGGGAATCACCATTTCGGGCCTGACTTCCGGTTTCACCTCCAAGGTTGTGGGCCCCTACTCGGCAGATGGCGCTGGCAGTTTTCAATACGCGATTGACTGCGGGAGTGCTTGCGGCTCAGGTGGGAGCAACCCGGACCTTGTCACTTTGAGCTTCGTTGTCCAACGAACCTCTGGAACGCTTTCCCCGACTAATTTCGTGTCACTCAACAGTTCGAATTTTTATGTAGCCTCTGATGTTATGTTGACCTCCGGCAAAACCGGGATGGTGGAAGCAACAGGGTACTCCACACAAGTCCTGTGCCCGAACCTGCCAGTCTTGCCATGGTCGGAATGGGGCTTGTCAGTCTCGCGGGTGCGGTTCGCAGGAAACTACGAGGCCTTGGCCGCGGATGATTAACCAGGGTTAGCTTTTGCCCGGGCCAGCAGGCGCAAAATATAGCCCACGGTCGCCAAACCGAGGACGAAGAGAACGAAGAACAGCAGGATTATGCCCGTCTGTGGCGCCGTGGCCAGTGACTCAAGCCGGGCATAGGGATGCAAATAGGCGGTGCGGACCATCTGACGCATGACGACCATCAGGGCGACGGTAATAATCGTGAGCCCGAATCCGGCGTGGACGAAGCGAGCCGGACGCTCGGTGTGTCCGCCCACCAGGATCAGAATCATCGCCGCCAACGCGCCCAGCAGGGCGAAGCCGAAAACTGTAGCGCCCAATCCGGTGGAGAGGAAGTAGAGACCAACCGAACGCGGCAAGGCCAGCAGAAACCAGAGCCCCAGAAGGATCTGCACTCCGGTGGCCGCGGCAAAGACCAGCGACCAGCGCCTCACCAGCCAACTGCCGTACTCCGGATCTTTTTTCAATCGATGGCACGCGATGTGGCATACGGCGGCAGAGAAGATGACGACCGAGCCGACCAGCATGTGCAAGTAGCGCGGCGGCAGGGTGCGCTCGGCAAGATTCAGGCTTAACCCGTCAGGGTGGGCGCGGTACATGGCGAGCCAGCGCGCCGGCGTAAGCACCAGCGTCATGTTGTTGCTGAAAATAAACGCTACACACAGAATGCAAAGAACGGCAATCGATGCGGCGGCGATGCCCCCGGCGGTCTCGCGTTTGGCTTCGAAGTAGTAGTAGCCGTAGTAGGCGGCCATCACCAGCACAATCACGCTCAGCCAGAAAACCCCGATCAGAATCGAACTGGTGTAAAGCAGATTGCCGTACAACACCTGCACAAAAAGCAGCACGGCGACGCCCAGGGTGATGGTCAGGGCGAGGAAAGTGGGCAGCATGCGCGAGAGTTCGGCGGCGAAACGACGCGAGAACGGATGCAGATTCCACCCCAACGAGCCGAGCCTCGTTGGGGACCCCGACGGACTGCGCCCGCGAATGGCGTTGAGCACGGCGGCGACTCCTCCGGCCAACGCGCAATTCATGGCCACCAGATGCAGCGTGAAGGTGAACAGCAACAGAAACTTGAATAGCCAAACCGGTCCAGGCAGAGGCAGAGGATCAACGTCGGGAATGCGAATCGGGATAAGCATCTAACGGACCTCCTTTGCCGGTTCGTCCGCCAAGGCGTGCGCCATGTAGCCGGCCAGCGCGTGGGCCTGGGAGTCGGGGGCGCTGAAGCGCGGCATGTTCGGGCTCATGCTGTCCAGAACCGGCAGCAGCGCCTCGATCTGATCCGCGCCGGCGCCGCGCAAGGCATTCTTCAGAGGACGGAAAGGGCCGTCGATGGTGTGACAACTGCCGCAGCGCGTCTCGAAGACTTGCTGACCGGCAGCAGTCCACCCCAACAAGCCAACCTCGGGCTTGTCGGGGGCCCCAGCAGCGGGAGCTGGGGTGAGCGCCGGGTTCAGCGAGGCGAGGTAGCGCCCGAGCGCGGCGCGGTCCTGCTCATTGCCGGCGAAGCGCGGCATGGTGCCTCGGGTTACCTCAAGATGAGCGATCATGTCGGCGGCGAACCCCGCATCCCAGCCACGCACGCGGGGACGCATTCCGCGTTCTCCATCGACGGAGTGACATTTGCCGCACTGGGCGGCAAAAATATTTTGACCATAGGCCGCCGAGGCCGGGTCTTCGCTTAGCAGAAACTTGGCGGTTGTGAGCATTCCGGCCTCGCGATAGCGCTCGACGGACTCGGCGCGCACGTCGTTGGCATAGATGTAACCGGCGATGGCCCAGGGCTTGCGCACCAGCTCGCGCAGGTACTCGAAGGATGCGATCACGCCGAAGCTGAGCACCAGCAGGATCGCAATTTGCGGCAGCCGCATCCAGCGCGGCTTCCACACGCCGAAGACCAGGGCGCCAAGCATTGCCAGAGCGGCGAAAGCCAAGCCGCCACGCGCGATATGTTGCGCGGCCAGCAGCCTGCCGGAGAGATAAGCCTTGGAGAATTCCGGTATGCAGTGGTAATACCAGGCGGCAAACGGCGGCAATAACAGGGCTCCCAAGACCATCCACTGCGCGGCCCAGCGAACGATCTTATCGCGCTCCGCACTCTTGCGCCGCCCCACCGTGACCAATCCGAAAGCCCCCGCCAACAGGATGCAGATCGCCATGCGCAAGAGCAGAGAAGGGAAGTACGTGGGATTAAAAAAGCCATCGGCGAAACGCTTGGTCTGCAACCAGTCTCCCGGCGTCAGCATGAAGGTGATGATGCCGTTGATGACCACCAGGCTCAGCCAGGCGGCCACGAGGTAAATCCAGCCGACAATCAGATGATCGCGCGCCGGCAGCTTGTCCCAGGACTTGGCGTAAATGATGGCCGAAATGATTTCGACGAAAAAGAAAACCCATTCGATCGCCCAGCCCCAGACAAAAGTATGGATCAGCGAAGACGTGGCTTCGGGACTGACCAGCCCGATGGTGAACCAGATGCCGACGCCGGTGAGCGTGCCGAAAACCAGCGTGAGCAGGGCAAAAAAACGTGAGTGCCTGCGGACATAGGAGAGCAAGGACGGATCGTTCTCGCGATAGGCCCGGCGTTCGCTGAGCACCAGAAAGGCGCCGCCGCCAATGGCAAAATGCGAAACGAAGACGTGGATAACAGCGACCAGAGCTATCAGGATTCCGCCGGGGAAAGGCAATTGCCAGACAGGATAGTTCACTCGATGGCTCCTCTGCCCAACTTACGCAGGTGCGCCGGAACCCCACTGGTCGGCGCGCTTCCGCGCAGGCCGGTCGCGTGGCCTGTGCTGCTCCTTATATTTATATCAATTTATTGAGAGAGAAAGATGCCGTCGGGCGCGAAGTAGTGGGTCGATTTGAATGGTATTTGGAAATGGCCCCCACGTCAGCCCAACTTCAGGGCGGGACGTGGGGCACCCGGCGTCCTCGCGCGGGGCCACGGAATGTTCTGATGGGCTGAAAAATCAAGGGCGGAGGCGATTGAGGAGTCGGAGAGGAGTCAGCATACAGCAGCCCCCGCCTCGCGCCCAAGTTCAAGAAAACGAGAACGATTACGCGTAGTGCGCGGCGTTCTTCTCGGCGAACTCCGCCTTTTCGGCCGGCAGTTCTTCGAGTGGGAAAATCGAATTGGTCGGGCAAGTCGCGACGCAAGCGCCGCAGTCCATGCAGAGCTCAGGGCTGATGAACAACTGGGCCGCAGCCTCGAAATCAGCTTCGTCGCCGCGCGGATGAATGGCGTCGCTCGGGCAAGAGTCGAGACAAAGCAGGTCTTTCACGCAGGAATCAGTAATCACGTATGCCATTTAGTTTCTCCAATGCTGATGCTGTTATGGTGCGACCCGCTCGGTGCGACTGGCCGCTTCCCTAATGCCATTTTCATCGTAGAGCGTGATGACGCCTGAGGCCGTGATTCTAGTCACCTCCCTGTTGTGACGCCCCGCACAACCAAGCAAAGTTTTTGGTGCCGCATGTGTTTCCCGCGCCTTGTCGAAAACCGGCGACGCGTGTTGTGGCTGCAAGCTGCTTTATTACTCATATTGGACTGAACCCAAAGGCGGTCCCTCAGGGGCTAAAGGCCCGCACTCGTTGGCCCATACATCGACGGGCTAAGCCCGTCCCCTTCAGGGCAGGTGAAGCCGCGCCTCTTTAACGCGGACTCAAAAGAGGCTGCTGACCCACTACCTCCTCCAGCATGGGTTTGACACGCTTTTTCTCCGTCTGCTACCGTCAAGCGTTCCCCCAATGTCAGACCTTCTTGAATTTCTGCCAGTTTGGTGTCTGTTGGGGCTCCTGCGAGTGTTGCCGCGCGGGGCCGCCCGCCGGGTTGGAATTGCGATCGGCCTCGGATTCTTTCACTTCTATCCTCGCCTGCGGCGCGTCGGATTGCGAAACCTGGAACTGGCGTTCCCGGAGATGCCCAAGCCCGAGCGCCTGGGGATTCTGCGCGGTGTTTTCGTTTCCCTGGGGAGGCTGCTGGCGGAGTTCCCCAAGTTCCCGGAGTATTCGCAGGAAAATGTCTCGCAGATCGCGGTTTACGACGGTTTCGAAAATTTTGCAGCGGCGCGCGACAAAGACAAGGGCGTACTGTTTCTCACGGCTCACCTCGGCGGCTGGGAAGTGGGTTCGTTCGTTCACTCTATCTACGGCAACACGCTTCAAGTCGTGGTTCGCGATCTCGATAATCGCTATCTCAATCGCCTGGTCAGGCGTTATCGCACGCTCCATGGCAACGGCAGCATCGACAAGAACGAATTTGCGCGTGCTCTGCTGAGCGCATTGCGTCGCGGCGACACCGTAGGCATCCTGATGGATACGAACATGACGCCGCCGCAGGGGGCATTTGTCGATTTTTTTGGCCATTTGGCCTGTACCGCGGTGGGAGTTGCCCGCGTTGCCCTGCACACCGGAGCCGCCGTGGTTCCGGCTTTCACCATTTGGGATGACTCGCTGCAAAAGTATCGAATCCGTTTTGATCCGGCGCTGGAAACGATTCGCACGGGCGATGACGAGGCCGACGCCGTGGCCAACACGGCAATGTATACAAAGGTGATTGAGAGCTACGTGAGGCGCTACCCCGATCAGTGGCTTTGGGTTCACCGGCGCTGGAAGACCCGGCCGCCCGGTGAAGCGCCTATCTATTGAAAGCCTGCACGGCTTCCGTGCCGAAAGTCGTAGGGCTGCGGTAACCGATGGGCTTTCCACGGGTTTGATATTATGCTGGATTGCAAGAGGCAGAGTACGTCATGTTCCATATCGGGCCGAATCCCACTTCTGTAAAATTGGCTTCCTCGGAACGAATTTCCAGGCTGATGATATCGATCGAGTATTTAATACTTTCCTCATCATGCGAAGCCACGCACTCTTGTTGCGCGAGGAAGCCGTGAACGACGGAACGGAAGAACCTCGCTATTCGCAAAGCACAGGTTCGCTGTGCCCATGGTGCGGCAAAGAAGCACTGTTCCGTTCGCACAGACGGAACTTTCTGGAAAAGCTCCGCTCTTGTTTCGGGCGATATCCGTTTCGTTGCCATGCCTGCGGCCGTCGTTTCTTCAAGGTGATTGAGCGGGAGAGAAGAGCCGGTTAGACCACATTGGCTGGACTTCGCCTTGGCGAATGTGGGCCATGATTCCCAAAACCATCGCACTTAACAGCGCACAATGTTGGGCGCCGTGATTCCCTTGGTGGCATTGCGGGTGTCGATGACGAGCTGCGATTCCTTAACAATGCGCTGATAGTTGTAATCGGAATGGTCGGTAACGATCATGACACAGTCATATTGCTCAAGGTGATCGAGCGGAGTGCAAGTCATGTTGAGGTTGTAATGGCGCCCGCGGCCCACTCTGGGGAAATATGGATCGTTGTAAAAAACCTGTGCTCCGCGTTTCTGCAGCAGCTCAATGATGGTGAGCGAAGGCGACTCGCGCAGATCGTCGATATCTTTCTTGTACGCCAGCCCGAGAACCAGAATCCTGGATCCCTTCAGCGGTTTGCGCCGGTCATTGAGGGCGGTGGCGGCCGCCTCCACCACGTAATAGGGCATACCAATGTTCACTTCGCCGGCCAGTTCGATGAACTTGGTGCGGAAGTCAAACTGCTTTGCCTTCCACGACAAGTAGAACGGGTCGATTGGAATGCAGTGTCCGCCCAATCCCGGGCCTGGATAAAAAGCCTGAAATCCGAACGGCTTGGTCTTTGCCGCGTCGATGACCTCGAAAAGGTCTATGCCCATGCGCTGGCAAAGCTGCTTCATTTCGTTGACCAGCGCGATGTTTACGCAGCGGTAGATATTCTCCAGCAGCTTGGTCAACTCGGCGGCCGCCGGGCTGGAGACCGGTACGGTGCGATTGAAGATGGTTCCGTACAAGGCGCAGGCAAGTTCCGTGGCCATGGGTTCTTCGCCGCCGACGACCTTCGGAATGTCGCGGCGCGCAACCGTGGTGTTGCCGGGATCTTCGCGCTCGGGAGAGAACGCGACATAGAAATTCCCCGGCACATTTGCGCGGTTTACTTTCAAACCCGAGGGGTTGCCTTTTTCCAGGAGGGGAATGACGACTTCATCGGTAGTTCCCGGATAGGTTGTGCTTTCCAGCACGATCAACTGGCCCTGGCGCAGGCGTGGCGCAATCGCCTCGACGGTGCCGGTAATGTAGCTCAAATCGGGCTCGTGGTACTCATTCAGCGGAGTGGGAACGCAAATGATGACGGCGTCCATCTGGCTGATGTGGCTGTAATCGCTGGTGGCGCGGAATCCGGATTTTTGCGCGCTTTGAATTTCCTTAGGCAGGATGCGCACGATATAGGAGCCGCCCGAATTGAGCGCGGCCACCTTTTGCTCGTCGATATCGAAGCCGGTGACCGGGAAACGCTCTTCACTGAACAGCAAGGCCAGCGGCAGCCCGACATATCCCATGCCCACGATGCCGATGTGGGCGGTACGGTTTTCAAATTTGGTTTTCAGCTCGCTCGGCATGGTGGCATGTGCGTTCAAGGCGGCGTTCTCCAACCTGGTTGAATTGCGATCAAGAGCGGGCGAGGGACTCCGGCTTCATGGTGCTCTTGTACCACTCGACGGTGCGGCGCAAACCTTCCTTGAAGTCCACCCGCACCGTATAACCGAGATGTTTCCGGGCAAGATCGATATCGGCAAGCGAATGTTTGATGTCGCCGGCACGCTCGGGCGCATACGCCACCTCGCCCCGGTAACCGGTCAGCTCGCGCAAGATTTTTACG
Source organism: uncultured Acidobacteriota bacterium (assembly GCA_963819175.1). Classification (GTDB taxonomy): domain Bacteria; phylum Acidobacteriota; class Terriglobia; order Terriglobales; family Acidobacteriaceae; genus CAWBRT01. Next base: position 116,551 of record CAWFVJ010000013.1, on the reverse strand, counting down.
GTTTCATTCAGAGTGATTCTCGATGCGGTGGCAACATTGAAGACCTCTCCGGCGACTTGGCCGGCGGGCGCCTGGGCCGCCAGCAGGTTGCCGCGCACAACATTCTCGATAAACGTGAAGTCGCGGCTCTGCTCGCCGTCTCCAAAAATAGTTGGCTGATCTCCGGCCAGCATCTGCATGGTGAACTTCGCAAGCACTCCACTGTAATGCGAGGTTGGGTCCTGATAAGGTCCGAAGACGTTAAAGTATCGAACCGTTACCGTTTCCAATCCATAAACCCGGTAAAAAGATTTCATGTAGTACTCGCCGGTGAGCTTGGAGACCGCATACGGCGAGATCGGGTCGGGAAGCATTCCTTCATGCTTGGGCAAACTCGGCGCATCGCCATAGGCGGCGGACGATCCAGCGTACACGACCCGGCGCACCTTGGCGTCGCGAGCAGCGACCAGCAGTTGCAGTGTGCCGGAAACATTGGCATCGTTCACCAAAACCGGATCGACGACGGAACGCGGCACGGAAGGAATCGCTGCTTCGTGAAATACAACGTCCACGCCGCGGCACGCCTTGGCGCAGGCCGCGGCGTCATTGATGTCCGCCTCGATAAATTCCATCGCTTCCAGGCCGGCGAGATTCTCGCGCTTGCCGGTTGAGAGATTATCGATTCCGCGGACACTTTCGCCGCTTGCCAGAAGCTCGGCGGCAATCGAACGTCCGATAAAACCAGCCGCACCGGTTACGAGATACTTAGCCATAAGCATTCAAAACTTGACTTAGCGTTTGAGATTTTGTTCCGAGGCGTTAACATCGGCGACCCGAAGAATCCTCGATAGTATACAGCCTAAGTAATTTCACCTGTGCCCACTTCGGCGTGCCAATTTCGAAGAGTCCCTACCGGCGTCGTTCTTCCTCCGCGTGCCCCGGTGGTTACCATGAGAATATTACTTTCCGTCGCCGGGTGATACGTGTTGGGTACTAAGTGTTCCGCGCAAGAAACGATAGTTTGCGCCACGGTCTCCGCGCTAATAATTTTCCAAGGCGACTTCGTTTTGCATGGACGCTTCCGGTCCCGTAGTGCATGATAATCAACAATGAATTTTCGCGGTCGGCGGATGTGCCATGAACGACCAGCGCACCCTCTCAAAGCGGAAGTTTTTAACGGTTGCTTGCAAGTTCAAGGCGGCTATTTTTGAACAAGGGTCCTTATGTCGGGTAAATGCGTTAATGAATCATGTTCCGCTGTTCGTGGTCAAAATGAAGGCAAGCTGTTCCGCATAGATATTGATATCGGCAGCAATTCACGCGGCGATGAGCGCAAGACCGAGTACATCTGGTTGTGCGCCCGCTGCGCCCGCACCCTGAATCCAAAAATTGAAGTTGCCGGAAACGTTCTCAAGGTCCGGCTGTCGGCAACCAAGGATCACAAGACAGGCAACGTCTGTCCTCCACAGGTGCAGTGAATACTTTGTTCAAGGATTCGTAGGATTTGGTTCATCGTGACCGAACGAGAAAAAGCCCCGCGGGATTCCGCAGGGCTTTTTCAATTTGGCAAACCACCTTCGGACCCCGGCGACGGCAGATAGAGCTACTTGGCGACAGCCGCCGTGGCCGCGGCCTTAACGTCGGCAACCAGTGCGCTTGCCGCCTGCGCCAGAATGCGGGCTTCGCTGAGGATGGTCACAAAGTCAAAGCCTTTGGCGACCATGGCCTTGGCATTGGCGGCGCTGCCGGTGTGAATTCCCGCCTTGACTCCGTGACGTTTGCACGCGGCGAGAATCTTGCTGATTTCCTCCACCACCTTCGGCGCTGTTGGATCAAGGCTGTTGGGCAACCCCATGGAAAGCGCCAGATCGCTCGGTCCAATATATATGGCATCGAGGCCGGGCGTGCTCAGAATGCTGTCGAGATTGGCGAGCGCCTCGGTGGTTTCGATCATGGCAAAGGCAACGATGGTTTCGTTGGCCTTCGCCTGGTAGTCGCTGCCTCCGTAAAGCGCAGCCCGTGTAGGGCCGGTGCTGCGAAAACCCGCCGGCGGATAATGGCAGGTTGCGACCAGGCGCTCGGCGTCCGCGCGAGTGTTGATCATGGGGCAGATCACTCCATATGCACCGGCGTCAAGACACTTCATGATGATCCCCGGCTCATTCCACGGCACGCGAACTATGGGCGTGACGCTGGTTGTGGAAATGGCCTGCATCATTGAAATGGCCGTCTGAAAATCCACCATTCCATGCTGGATGTCGATGCACAGCGAATCCCATCCCGTGTGCGCCATCACTTCCGCGCAGAATGAGTTCGGCACGGCGAGCCAACCGTTGAGTACGCAACCGCCCTGCTTCCAGATCGTCCGCAGCTTGTTCTCTCTCATCTAGAGGTTCCTCTCAAGATACTCAAGATGAATCCTGATCTACAGTGTCAAATGCTACGCCGAAAGCCGGCAACTCGCCAGAGGATACGGTTCAGTGGCGCAGCGTCACGAAGCGATGGACGCCGTCAGCTACCCCGAGGTTCAGAAACAAACTACCCCAGGTTAGCCAACTGCGGGCGAACCTGGGGCACCCGGCGGCCAGGCGGCGCTCAGGCCGGCCGAGCAATTCAGATTTGTCCCAACCCGCCGTCTACGTTGATTTCCACGCCCGTAATGTACGAGGCATCTTGCGAAGCCAAGAACGCCACGGTAGCTGCCACTTCCTCGGGCTGTCCAAACCGCTTCATCGGAACCCTCTCAACCACTCCCTTCGCGAATTCATCGACGGCTTCCTTCGGCAGCCCGGTCCTGCCAAAGATCGGCGTCACAATCGGTCCCGGGGCGACCGTGTTCACGCGGATGCCGCGCCCCACCAGTTCCGCCGCCGCCGTTCTCGCCAGAGAGCGCAGCGCTGCTTTCGTTGCCGAATACGCGCTGGTCCCAGGGTTACCTTTGCTGTCCACCACGCTGGTATTCAAGATGATCGAGGCACCGTCATTCAGCAACGGCAGCGCTTTCTGGATCGTGAAATACGCTCCCTTGACGTTGATGTCGAACTGCTCGTCGTAAAGGTTTTCGGATGTCTCGGCCAGCGGCGCGAACTTCGCGACTCCGGCGTTCACGAACAACACATCGATCTTACCCAGCTTCTGCGAAACCTCCGCGTACAACTTGTCCACTTCGCCAAGCTTCGCCACGTCTGCCTGCACCGCGAGCACGCCATTTCCGATTGTTGTTACCGCTTCATCCAGCGTTTTCTTGCTTCGACCTGAGATGGCTACTCTCGCGCCTTCTTCCTGCAAGCGTTTGGCCGTCGCCAGCCCGATGCCGCTGTTTCCGCCTGTCACTACTGCCACTTTTCCTTCGAGTCTCTTCATGTCGGCCTCCGCCCAGCCCTCTCCGGAGCACCACGCCAACGCCCATCGCTCTTCGAGAGCCAATTAAAGATTTTGGTATTTGGATGATCGCCGAAGCAATCGGATACAGATTTCCAGGAGCTCCGTGCCGAGGAGAGGGATTGCGTCGAATTTGGGAACTGAACTGCGGTAACCCGCTGCAACTTTACACTTTTGCGCGCCGCGTGTTAGTCTCAATCCGTACAGGATTGATTATAAAGAGAGCAGGAGCGCGTTCGATTTGTTAGCCCGAGAGCATAAGACCAACATCATTACGCAGTATCGCAGCCACGCCAAAGACACCGGCAGTCCTGAAGTGCAAATTGCGTTGTTGAGCGAACGTATCACCCAGCTTACCGACCACTTCAGAACCCACAAGAAAGACCACGCCTCGCGTCGCGGCCTCCTTATGATGGTCAGCAAGCGTCGAAGTTTGCTGGACTATCTCAAGAAATACGATACCGAGCGATACAAGGCAGTCATTCAAAGGCTGGGCATCCGCAAGTAGGATGTCGATGTTGCCGGGGCGAAAGCTCCGGCATTACTGCATTTGGCCGATAAGGACTCAAGGGGAAAGTAGAGTCCGGAGAGTCAGGCGACGCTGATCCAGGCGGCTGTCTGGCTGCCTGCCATGGCTCCTCCAACCAGACTATTGCTGACCTCGCGTACCCGATTCGGCGGCGCCAATGCCGGCGGAAACCAGATCCCGATGAGCCACCGCTCAGATTCCTGGTGGCACCCACTTTTTGAGGTCCGTGTGCGGCGCGGGCTAACAGTTTGGATGCGTCCTGAATGGAAGGAACGAAATGAAGCAAGAAGCCACCGTCAACCTCGTCGACGGCAAGTCCATTAGTTTTGAAACCGGAAAGCTGGCAAAGCAGGCACACGGCTCCGTCGTGGTGCGCACCGGTGAGAATGTGGTGCTCGCCACCGCCTGCGCCAACTCGTATCCCCGGCCGGGCGGGGGAGACTTTTTCCCGCTGACCGTCGATTACCGCGAATACACCTACGCCGGGGGCAGAATCCCCGGAGGCTTCATCAAGCGCGAAGGCCGCTCCAGCGAGCGTGAAACCCTGGTGAGCCGCCAGATCGACCGTCCCATTCGCCCGCTGTTTCCCGAAGCTTTCCGTAATGATACCCAGGTGATCGCCCTCGTACTCTCGGCCGATTCCGAGAACGATCCCGATGTCGCCGCGATCAATGGCGCATCCGCCGCGCTGGCCGTTTCCGACATTCCCTTCAACGGACCTGTCGGAGCTGTGCGTGTCGGCCTGTTGGACGACAAATTTATCGTCAATCCAACTTACGGCGAAATGCGCGAAAGCAAGCTGAATCTGATGGTGGTAGGCACGGCTCAGGCGATCGTCATGATCGAGGCTGGAGCCAACGAAGTTCAGGAAGACCGGGTGGTCGACGCCATCGAATTCGGGCACAACGAGATCAAGAAGATTTGCGCCGGCATTTCTGAGTTGGCACAGCGCGGGGGCAAGCCCAAGCGCCCAATCACGCCGGTCGAGGTCGACGCCGCTTATCTCACGGCTCTGCGCGCCAAGGTCGGCGAGCGCCTGGCGGAAGCGCTGGATACCCAGAAGCATCCGAAGCTCGAAAGCTATGAGAAGGTCGATGCGCTGCTTGCGGAATTGGTGGCGGAGGTTCCCGAAGAGAACGCCGCCGAACGCGCCAAGATTTCCAAATACTTTGAGCTATTGCGCGAGCGAATCTTCCGCGAGCAGGTTACGCATCAAAAGCGGCGTCCCGATGGGCGCGCCTTCGACCAGATTCGCGATATCTGGATTGAGACGAGCGTGCTGCCGCGAACTCACGGATCGGCGATCTTTACGCGTGGCGAGACGCAGGCCCTGGTAACGACGACCCTCGGCACCGGCGAAGACATGCAGCGGCTCGAACGCTTCGAAGGCGAAGCCAAGAAGCGCTTCATGCTGCACTACAACTTCCCACCGTTCTCGGTGGCGGAAGTCTCATTCATGCGCGGCGCCGGTCGTCGCGAGATTGGCCACGGAGCGCTCGCCGAGCGCGCGTTGCTGGCCGTGCTGCCCTCGCAAGAGGAGTTTCCGTATGCCATGCGCGTCGTCGCCGACATTCTCGAGTCGAACGGTTCGTCCTCGATGGCGAGCGTCTGCGGTGGCTCGCTCAGCATGATGGATGCTGGCATTCCGCTGCGTGCTCCCGTCGCCGGAGTCGCCATGGGGTTGGTGAAGGAAGGCGATGATTACGCCATTCTCACAGACATCGCCGGCGCCGAAGATCACTACGGCGATATGGACTTCAAGGTCACGGGAACGGCTGCGGGCATCACTGCGTTGCAGATGGATATCAAGATTCAGGGCATCACGCCCCAAATCATGCGCGAAGCGATGCAACAGGCCAAGCGCGGCCGGCTGTTCATCCTCGACAAGATGAACGAAGTAATCAGCGAAGCGCGCACCAAGGTTTCCGAGTACGCACCGCGCTTCTATACCCTGCAGATTCCGACGGACAAGATCCGCGACCTCATCGGCCCGGGCGGGAAGGTCATCCGCGGGATCGTCGAGGCCACCGGGGTCAAGATCGATGTGGACGACTCTGGCAAGGTGCTGGTCTCTTCCAGCGATGGCCCGGCCGCTACCAGAGCGCTGCAAATGATCGGCGAGATCACGGCGACAGCCGAGGTGGGCAAGACCTATCTCGGAAAGGTCTCGCGCTTGGCCGATTTCGGTGCTTTCGTGGAGATTTTCCCCGGCACCGACGGCTTGCTGCACATCTCTGAAGTTGCCGAGCACCGCATCAAGGATATCCGCGACGAATTGAAGGAAGGCGATCAGGTCCTGGTCAAGGTGCTGGCGGTCGAAGGCAATCGCATCCGTTTGTCGCGCAAGGCGATTTTGAAGGAACAGCGGGCAAAGATGGGGCTCCCACCGGCTGCTGCCGAGGGCGGCGGCGAGTCCGAAGAACCCGCGGCAGTCGAGGCGTCCGGCGCGGTTACGTCAGGCGCCGTCACCTTCGAAGGCGGCCATGAAGAGGCCGATGAGGGCGGAGACGAGCCTAACTTCAACCGCGACGGCGCACCTGCTCATGCGCCGCAGCGCACAGGTGCACCCGGAGGCGGAGATGCTGACCGTAATCGCCGGCGTCCGCCGCGACGTGGACGGCGTCCGGGAGGCGGGGGCGGCGGAGGTCGCGGCGGCCCACGCTAAATAAACGGTACTTAGGAAACAGCCACGGCTAGCGTCGTGGCTGTTGTTTTTGTGGACGAGGAACTGATCCTGAACGACTGGGGCGCCCGGCCACCGGTGCTTCCATCCCACATTAGCCAACGACTGGCAAATGTGGGCCACCTTTCAAGGCAGGTATTTCCTGAGCCGCTTGTCTTACGCTGTCGGGCGTGCCGAGATCGCGCCAATAATATTCATCGGCAGCAAATGAGACGATTTTTTCTCCGCGGGCAGCAAGATGCATATAAGAGGTGATGATGGAGAAAGCGTCCTCTTCCATCATCATCGCAAGCAGGCGGGGAGAGATAACGTGGATGCCGCAAAACGCACGCGCCTGCGGTTGCCGTGCGGAGCGAACCATTTCAGGTATTTCATTCTCGGATCGGCGGCCGCAGAGCTGAAGCTCGTCGAAGAGCAGGTATCGGGAGGTCTCCCGGTCCTGCGTTGCCAGTGTGGCGAGGGCTTGCTGGGCGGCATGAAATTGCACCATGCGCCGAAGGTCGATGGTGCTGATGACATCGACATTGTGCAAAATGAACGGCTCATCAATGCGGGCGGCATCCTCGAGAAAAAACCAGGCGGCTTGCTTCAGGCCGCCGCCGGTATCGAGCAAGACCTCCTCGCGAGAGATTTCAATCCGCATGCCAAAATAATCGTTGGCCTTCAGGTAGTCGATAATCATGCCGGCAAAGTGATGCACATTGATGATTACTTCGCAGACCCCAAAGGCGCGCAAGCGAGAGAGTGCGATTTCCAACGTGGTGCGGCCGGCGACTTGCACTAACGCTTTGGGGCGATCATCGGTAAGTGGCCGCAAGCGCGTGCCGAATCCTGCGGCCAGAATCATGGCTTTCATTTGCCCGCGTTCTCCAATGCAAGATGCCGCACCACCACCTCAAGTCCATTTCCGTCGCGCAGGCGCTTTGCCAACTGCTCCGCCAGGTATACCGAGCGGTGCTGTCCGCCGGTGCAGCCGAATGACACCATCAAGTTTTTGAAACCGCGCCGCTGATACTCGCTCACGCTGGCTTCCACCAGCAACATGGCGCTGTCAAGAAACCGATGCACGCTCTCCTGCTGAGCGAGATATTCGATCACCGGCGCGTCTTTGCCGGTGAGCGATTTGAAGCGATCTTCGCGTCCGGGATTCGGCAGACTGCGGGCGTCGAAAACGAATCCGCCGCCATTTCCGCTTTCGTCATTCGGCAGGCCGCGATGAAATGAAAAACTAAAAACTCGCACGACCAGATTTCCCGTCACGGAAGCCATGCCCTGAAGTTTCTCCGAGGCCACCATGCTTTTGAACGCGTCCATCAGCGCCGGCAGCGCGATGGGCAACTCGACGTCGTGAAGCAGCCAACGCAAGTTCTTCAGCGCATACGGCACGCTTTGCAGAAAAAGAGACTTGCGTTCGTAGAAGCCGCGAAAGCCATAGGCGCCCAACGCCTGCATGATGCGGACATAAACATAGGCATAGTAGTGCCGCATGAAAACGTCGCGATCGAGCCGGATGTAACCGGCAAGCGTGTCGAAATAGTGATCGAGCAATTGCCGGCGCAACTCCGGCGGCAGATCGGCCTTGGCGTCGTACAAAAGGGAAGCGATGTCATACTGCAGGGCGCCTTTGCGGCCGCCCTGGTAATCCAGAAAAAATGGCTGGCCATCGCGCAGCATGACATTGCGCGATTGGAAATCACGATAGAGAAAATAATCGCGGTCGGCATCCAACAGGAACTCCGTCAGGCAGTGGAAATCGTCTTCCAGCGCTTGCTCATTGAAGGCGATGCCGGCGAGCCTGAGAAAGTAATATTTGAAATAACTCAAATCCCAAGCGATAGATTGGCCATCGAAGCTGGCGCGCGGATAACAAACGCTGTAGTTCAGATCGCGTCCGGCTTCGACCTGAAAGCGCGGCAGCACGGCCACAACTTTGCGATACGCATCCAACGCCTGGGGCGCAATTTCCCCGCCGGCGCGATGCTGCGAAAGAAACTCAAAAAGCGTGGTGTCGCCCAAGTCTTCTTCGAGATAAGCGCCTTGACTCAAATCCTCGGCATAAATTTCAGGTACCGGCAACCCGTGCCGCCGGAAGTGCCTGGAGAACTCGACGAAAGCGACGTTCTCTTCACGCACGTCGTAGAGCACGCCAATAGCACTGAGTTTCTTACTTTCAAGCCGGATGATCTTGCGCCCCGATCCGCCGAGCTGGCCTTGGAGCGGCCGCGCCTGCTCTACAGGCGAGTGGAAATGCTGCTCAAAAAGTTTTTTGAGGACATCCATGAATGTGATTCCCAGCCATTCGGGCTGTCGCCAGCCATCACCAAGATAGCATTGACTCCCACCCCTGCGACGTCAAAAGCGGTCGTCGCGGGGGACCCCGGCCCGTCAATCCCAAAATGGTGAGGCGGGGTGCGTCAGAAGTCGAGTAACCTAATGGAGGTGTCTGAGCTGTCATTCGGGGCCGGCGCGGCTGGTCCGTCGCGGCGAATTCTTCGTTTAGCATTTTCGTTTAACATTAATGTCCATGGTCACCGGAGAGCACAATCCAGCGGTACGACCTCGCGCACTCCATGCCGGCGATACGGTAGGCATCGTCGCTTCATCGAGTGCTGTCGAGAGACATTTGATCGAAGCCGGGTGCCGGCGTCTGCGCGAACTCGGCTACAAGCCTTTTTACCTGCCGTCCATCTTCGATCGGGACCTTTACTTCGCGGGCACGGTGGAGAGGCGCGTGAACGAATTGCATGAGATGTTCGCGCGGCCGGAAGTGCGCGCGGTTCTGTGCGCCCGTGGCGGCTACGGGTGCAACTATCTGCTGCCCCATCTTGACGCCGATTTGATCCGCGCCAATCCCAAGATTTTCGTCGGTTTCAGCGACGCCACATGGTTGCTCGCGTGGCTGGCGGATCTCGGGCAGGTGGTGTTTCACGGCCCGATGGCGGCGAGGGGCTTCGCACAGGAGAACGGCGTTCACCTCGATTCCTGGCGTGCCGCCGTCTGCGGAGAGCCGTGCTCGATCGAGTTTGGCGCGGATTCCTCGGTCAAGCCGCTCGTGGAGGGCACGGCCAGCGGAGTGCTCTGCGGCGGATGCCTTTCGATTCTGACTGCGGCGCTCGGCACGGCTTATGAGCTGGAGACGGAAGGCCGCATCCTGTTTCTGGAGGACGTGTCGGCAAAGCCTTACCAGATCGATCGCATGCTGATGCAGTTGAAGTTTGCCGGCAAGCTCGACGGCGTTCGGGGCATCGTCTTCGGGGAGATGCTCGACTGCGTGCAGCCCGGCGGACAAGAGTTCCCACTGCAGGAGATCGTGGAGCGCATTGTCGGGAACCTCGGCATTCCCATCGCCTACGGAGTTCCTTCCGGCCACGTGGAGCGCGACAACGTGACGCTGCCCTTCGGGGTCAACGTCGAGTTAGTGGTCGCAAGCTCATCCGTGCAGTTGCACATGGACGCGGCCACAACCCACTCTGCCGAACAAGCACAGGGACAATGAAACCTCGCCATATCCATCTGATTGGGATCTGCGGCACAGCCATGGCGTCGCTCGCCGGCATGCTGAAGCAGCGCGGCTTTCGCGTCACCGGCTCCGATGTTGCGGCCTATCCGCCGATGTCGGAGATGCTGGCGGGCATTGGGATTGTGGTTTCGCAGCCGTATGCGGAGGCGAACCTGAGCCCGCATCCTGATCTGGTCGTGGTCGGAAACGCTCTTTCGCGCGGCAACGTCGAAGTGGAATACGTGCTCGATCAGCGGCTGCCGTTCACATCCATGGCTGCCCTGGTGCACGAGGAGTTTCTGCGCGGCAGGGAGGTGCTGACCGTCGCGGGCACGCATGGCAAGACGACCACGACATCGATGCTCGCGTGGATCTTCCACGTGGCGGGACGCCAGCCTTCATTTCTGATCGGCGGAATCGCCGAGAACTTCGGCTCCAGTTTCGCCGTGACCGAGGGGCGCGAGTTCATTCTCGAAGGCGATGAATACGACACCGCGTTCTTCGACAAAGGTCCGAAGTTCATGCATTACTTTCCCGATGGCGTGATCCTGACCTCCGTTGAGTTTGACCACGCCGATATTTACCGCAGCCTTGACGAGGTGAAGACAGCCTTCAAGCGACTGGTGAACCTGGTTCCACGCCGGGGCCGTGTCATCGCCTGGGACGAGCAAGGCAGCGCCGGGTTGGATCGGGGGATCGTTGGGGGCGGCAGTGTGGGCGAGTGCGTTAGCCGTGCTTTCTGCACGGTGGAGCGCTATGGCTTTGCCGAGGGCTCTGCCTGGCGGATTCGCGATGTGCGTTACGAGCCGCAGCGCACCGCATGGCGCGTGGATCGCCACGGACAGCCGTGGGCCGAGTTCGAGTTCGCGCTGGCGGGGGAGTACAACGTCTTGAACGCCACTGCCGCCGCCGCACTTGCCGCCGGCTATGGCATCGATAGCGCAACCATCGGCGACGCCTTGCGCAGCTTCCGCAGCGTGAAGCGGCGCTTGGAGGTGAAAGCCGAGATTGACGGGATTACGGTGATCGACGACTTCGCCCACCACCCGACCGCAATCGCCGTCACGCTGCGAGCCTTGCGGACGCGTTTTGCCGGACGCCGCCTGTGGGCCATTCTTGAACCGCGCTCCAACACTTTGCGTCGAAATGTATTTCAGCAGGAACTGGTCGAAAGCCTGATGAATGCCGACGAGGTCGTGATGGCCGCAGTTTACTTCAAGCAGAGCGACGCGCTCCGCCCGGAGGAGCGTCTCGACGTTGATGCCGTCATCGCCGAACTCGAACGCCGCGGACGCCGTGCACGGCAATTTGCGGATGCGGACGCGATTGTCGCCGGCATTGCCGATGAGTTGCGCGGTGGAGATGTGGTCGCCATTCTCTCCAATGGCGGCTTTGGCGGAATCTACGAAAAGCTGCCGAAACGTTTGCGCGAGTTGCAGGCCCGCTGAGGGTGGTTCGAGCAACTACCCCACGTCAGTCCAAAAGCGGGACGAGACGTGGGGCACCCGGCTTTGCTTTCAGCGCGCGCAAACAGCAGATCCTTCGCTCTGCTCAGGATGACACCTCCTGAGATTAGTTTTTTAGGAGCATGTTAAGCAACTACCCCACGTCAGCCAAAGACGGGCGGGACGTGGGGCACCAGATCGTTGGATTCAATCGAATGTATTACGCGGCGGATTTCGATTTCGCGCGCGGCGGAGCCGGCTCATCCAGCCGCATGCCGAGCGTGCGCAGGGTGCGAAGGATCAGGTCGCGCTCTTTTTCGAAGTTCGCTTTCTCGGGAAGTTTCTGCGTGGTGAGATAGCTTCGCGCCCGCGTAACCAGTTCATAGCGGTCGGGGTCGGCGAGAGTTTGGCTGCCCCGCGCGTAAACCGGCGGGTTGCCATCGGAGGTGTTGGGGTCCCAATCCTGTTTGCGCGTATGACACGCGGAACATGCCAGCAAGCAGTTCCAACTCACGTGTTCAAGCTCGGGATATGTAGCGACTGGCAGCAGATGATCGATGCTGGAACCGAACGAAACTGTGTCGCTGCACGAGAGCATGTCTTTTCCGCAGTACGAGCATCGACATCCGTCCCGCAGCCATATCGCCAAGGTGCGCGAATCCCACTGTTTCATGAAATCCTTGCGTACCAGGTCTTCGGCGATGTGTAGGTAGTCCATTTTGCTCTCCTGCTGCTCTCGTAAGGCTACAGTTTCAGCCCACATAGCTTACCGCTAAACTCTGGGGCTGGGGACTAAGTTTTACGGAGCTGCGGAACTGTGTTTGTAAGTCGCTGATAAGGCGGCGGTTAGCCGGATTCTTAAATCCGGTTGCGGAAGACGACGCGTGCGTCTTCCAGTTGGCGGTGCAAAAGAATGGCCATAAGAGCGAGCAGAAACACGGCTGCGGCTATCAGAAACACGACACCGTAATATTGCGCCGGATGGCGAAGCGCCCGGATGAAGTGGCCGCCGTAGTGCGAAGCGATGGAGGCAATGGCGGCATACCTTGCGGCACGGCTCAGGGTGACAACCACGAGGAAGTTTCTCGTCGGGTAATTCAGCACGCCGGCTGCCGCAAAGAAGGCGCTGGTGGGAGATGGAAAGGGCACCGCCGAAGAAAGTACCAGGGCTCCCGTGCCCCACCTTTCGAAATAAGCAAGGAGCTTGGTGACCTTGCGTTCGCCGAACTTGTCTCGCATGTAGCCGGCACCGGCACGGCGCGCCATGCGGAAAGTGATATAGGCGCCTATGACGGAGCCCCCAGTCGTAACTGCGGCGTAGTAATACCAGGGGTCGCGATGGCGCGCCGCGAAGATGGCCGTCAGGATGTCCGGACCAGCGAAGGTTGGTAGCGGGGTGCTGTCGGCAATGGCGAGCAGGAAGATCCCCAAGACGCCCAGGTGGCGCAACACGGTCATGTAGTTCGTCTGCCGCCGGGCAACGGGCGCGAAGAAAGTCGCAAGTAATTTGAGAAGCTGCACTCCATCTAATTTACCAGTGAGCGGGAAAAAGAGCAGCCGGGCTGTCGCCTTAGAGCGGAGATAGGGTTGTTGTGCTCAGCGTTCCATCAACCTCTTCGAGCCCCACATTCGCCAACTGCGGGCGGATGTGGGCCACCAGACAGATTCGGAAAGGTATATTTCGAAAGCGATGCGATCAGTCCGCTAATCCCGAACCGCGCACGGTCATCACGGTAGCCTGCATCAGCGCGATTACGGGCTCCTTGCCTTGCGCCACTCCGTTACCCATGCTTAGTACCTCTCCGCTGCTGACGCAGATATTCCGCCCAGCCCGCACAACACGGCCAACGGCGCGGAAACGCTTTCCCGCGGCGGGCGCGAGAAAGTTGACTTTGAATTCTATGGTGAGCACCGCCGCTTCGGGCGGCATCAGCGTTAGTGCGGCGAATCCGCAGGCGCTGTCAACCACTGCCGTGAGCGCGGCCGCGTGCAGAAATCCGTGCTGTTGCAACAGGTCCGGGCGGAACGGCAAATCGATGGTCACGATGCCTGGTTCTACCGCAAGCAGAGTGGCGCCGAGAGTGGTCATGAACGTTTGCCGGGCAAAGCTCGCACGCACCCGCGCTTCGAAATTCGGGTCCAGGGGCTGATAGTTCAACGGCCTCCCCTCCTAACTAAGGAATGGGCGAGAGATGCGGCGGCGAGCCGGGAAGTCTCGATGTTTGTTCGTCCGCTCCTGCTACTTACGTTCGAGCAACCGTGCGCTGAGCACGACACCGTCGCGGCCATCGTGCAGTTTGATCGGGAAGACCAGCATGTTCCAGCTCCATCGCGGGGCTGTGGTGGGCAGGTGCGGGACGCCGCGTTGTCCACGGCGGTCGATGTAGGTTTCGCGGGTATCGGCTACGGTGCGAATGATTTCGCGGAATTCGTCTCCCAGTTCGGGATACTGCTCAAAAAGATTTTTTCCCGGGAACCAATTGCGTTTGCGCTCGCTGAGCGCGGCAAAATAATCGTTGACGTACTGCCAGTCACCATCACGGTCGAGAATTTCCAGCGCGACATCATCGCCCATCGCCATGCTGATGCGCGAGTAGAAAAAGTCGCGAGCGTCGACCACCACCGGGCGGCCGCGCTGCTTGCCCTCGAAGCTGCGCAGGGCGCCGACGAGGTCGTCCACCGAGCTGTAACCCTTGAGCAAGTGCATGTCGGCGATGCCGCCGAACTTACGTTCCAAGGTGGCTGAAAGAATGATGATGGGAACCTGCGGCCGCTTGCGGCGAAGGCTTTCGGCTACTTCCGTGCCAAACTTCCCCTGTCCGAGGTTGTAATCGAGCACCGCGATATCGATATCGTCGAGCTGTGCTTCGGCCTCCTCGACGGATTTGGAGGTGAGGACGTCGTAGCCCTTCTGGCGCAAAATTGCCGAGCGCACGATCAGGTTGTCCTCGCGATCATCAAGCAGCAGAACCCTGATAGGGCTGCGCGAGGTGCCGCTGCGATCGTCTTCAACGGTTCCTGAATTATCTTCGTCCATGCTTTCGCATCTTTCCAGTTGACTGCGGTGAGGCGACCGGATGCCCGGTCCGCAATGTCAATCTTTCGCGAGTTTGCGAACCGCCTTGGCCAGCTCGGGCAACTTGGTGAACGCCGCAACCGCACGCAACCACTGGCGATTATCAATCGCGGGGCTGCCGCTTACGATCGTGTTTGGCGGCACGTCTCGAACGCCGCTCTGCGCGGTGACAATGGCATTGTCTCCAATCGTGCAGTGGCCCGCTGCGCCGACCTGTCCCGCCAACATGACGTGCTTGCCCACGCGGGTAGAACCGGCAAGCCCAACCTGCGAGCAGAGCATCGTATTCTCCCCAACCTGCGACCCGTGTCCCACTTGCACAAAGTTGTCGATTTTGACGCCGTCGGCGATACGGGTTTCCCCAATGGTGGCGCGGTCTACGCAGGAATTCGCCTGCACTTCGACGTTGCTGCCGACCACCACCGTGCCCGACTGCACAATCTTGTGCCAGCCTTCGCCGTCGGGCGCAAAGCCGTACCCGTCCGCGCCGATCACGACGCCATTCTGCAAAATGACATGGTCGCCGATGCGGCAAAACTCACGCACTACGGCGTGCGAGTGGGCAAAGAAATTATTACCGATCGTTACACCGCGGTAGATCACGACGTGTGGGAGCAGGGTGCAGTTGGCGCCGATCGTAACGTCCTCGTCGATGACAACGTAGGCGCCGACGTGGGTCCCAGGCCCGACCCTGGCCGATGAGGCGATCACCGCCGTGGGATGAATGCCAGGCTGGTAACGGGGTGGCGAGTAGAAAAGCTCCAGGGCTTTGGCGTAGGCCAAGTGAGGGTTCTGGCTGCGCAGAAGCGCGCGGCCATCGGCCGGGAAGCCGGGCGCGACGATGATAGCCGCCGCCCTCGTCGTGGACGCCGCCGCCATGTACTTCGGGTTCGTCAGAAACGTCAATTCCGTTGGCCCGGCATCGCCGACTCCCGCCAGTCCGGTAATCTCCAATTCGGGGGGGACATTTTCAGCCGTCGCGCCAATAGACCTTGCGATTTCAAGAAGTTTCATTCGTCAGATTCCAGCCGCCAGCTCTGGGCTTCGGGATCTCCGGTGGTGCGTTTGCGCGGCGGGCGAGAGACCGGTCCTCTGGCTCGTAGCGCGGGTAAAGATCTTAGCCGTACTCGGGTTACAGTTTAGCAGGCATCGCGAACGGGTTCTACGACTGCGAACCTCCACGTCTTTGGCGAACTATGTGCCAGTGCCACTTGATCCGCTGCCGCGAGATTCGTCGAACAAGGGTACCTGGCGAATATCTTCCACGGGCTTGCGTCGCCGGGCCTGGCTGCCGATCACGGCCAGCACCGTTAACTCGGCTACCGCCAAGCGCGGAACAAAAATTCGCTGGGTATTGGAACGGGTGTCCGGCGGGTTCAGGAAAAAACCGTCCGGAGTCACCTGCATAAGGTCGTTAGGCATCAGCCCTTCGAGCATTTCACCATCGCGAAAGCGCAGGCGAACCCACAACCCTTCGGTCCTGGGACGGCTGGTAAAGGTCTTTCGTTGCAACGCCTCGGAGTCGCCGAATTCGCGAACAAAAAATACGCCCTTGATGTCGCTCAACTGAATGCGAACGGCGGTCCCGGCCGTATTGAGAAGCTCTAACTTGCCGTCGGAGACGAAGTTGGCCGGGGGCAGGTATCCCTGCACCGAGTCGCGGTCCATCTTGCGGACGATAACTTTCTTGTGGGTTGAGGACATTTGCGTGAATTCTTGGAACCCAGCCCAGAAACTCCGGCGAACGCGTTTTCGGGCATTGAGCTGGGTTCCAGCCTCCTGATTGTCGCATCTTTTTGTGAAAAAAGGGGATTCCCTATTTCCTGTGTAGCCAAATGAATAACGGTTGTGTTATTGTGATTTCTTTGTAGCGGAATTGTTGCACTTACGTGTAAGTAGTTGGTGGTGAGAGATTTACAACGGAATAGAACGGCGCTGCAAAGTCGGGGAAGTGCTGCATTCACCAGTCGTGCGGGCTTTGGCCGCCGTCGCAATCTGAGATTCCTTAAAAGCACGAATGGCTGACTACATTTATACGATGGAAATCCGGCTCACACCTGATCAGTTAAAGGTGGTGAGTTTGGTGCAGGAAGCGGCTCGCGCCCACGGTATGAACGTCTATCTGACGGGCGGAGCGATTCGTGACATCTTGAGCGGATTGCCCATCCGCGATCTCGATTTCTCGGTCCAGGGCAATGCCCTGAAGCTGCAAAAGGATCTTGAACGCGGCGGAGCGCAAGTCGAAGTCATCAACGAAGAAACAAAGATCCTGCATGCGGTGCTGCCTGGACCTGTGCGCGTGGAAATCAGCATGGCGCGCTCGGAAACCCACGGCAAACCGGGGACGCCGCCGCAAATCACTCCAGCGACGATCAACGACGATTTACGCCGGCGCGACTTTACGGTCAACGCGATGGCACTTTCGCTCAATCCCGGCTCGCGGGGCCTGCTGCTCGACCCGTTCAACGGTTCGGCCGACGTTGAGGCTAAGCTCATCCGCATCCTGCACAACTACGCTTTCCTGGAAGATCCTTCCCGCCTGATTCGGGCTACGCGCTTTGCGGCGCGTTTCCACTGGGAGTTGGAAGAGCGTACGAAAGCTCGCTACGAGGCGGCGAAAGAGAACAACTACATCGAGTATATAAACCGGAAAAGTATCGGTTATGAAATTGAGCAGATCGCTTTCGAGGACAACCCGCTGCATGTCATGCAGACGCTCGAAAAAGAGGGCTGGCTCAAGGTGTTGCATCCGCAGTGGTCGACGGCAAAGATTGACCAGAACGAAATGTCGCAGTGGATGAAGACGCGTCAGTTGCTTCAGGAGATCGGATATACGATTGACGCGGCGCCGTTGGCGTTTTATTTCCTGACCAAACGGATGAGCGAAAAGGAGATTGCGGAGCTTCGGCGCATTATTCCGCACAAGGAGTTTGTCGCGGCCTGGCAGGCAGTCGAGGAAAACGGCAAGGAACTGGCGAAGAAACTGGCCAGCAAGGAAGCCTCCACCCCCTCGCGCGCCTGGAGGATGCTGAGTTCGGCCAAGCCGGAGGCGATTCTGTTTCTCGACGTCACCTCGCGCCAGCATGTGGTCTCGGAGAAGATCAAGAACTACTTTGGAAAGTGGAGGCAGACGCAACAAAAGCTGCCATTCCCCGAGATGGCGGAGATGCGCATCACATCGCAGCTTCCGGAATATCCAAAGATCGCCGAAGAGGCTTTCCTGCTGCTGCTGGATGGCAAGCTGCGGAACCATGCTGAGATTGTCAAGTTCTTGAAGCCCTATGAACCGCCGCTGCCTCCGCCGCCGCCTCCGCCCAAGCGACGCGGCGCCAAGGCCGCTGCCGTTAAGGTGGCGACCACGGGGCAGGAAGCTTCGGTTGCCGTGCCCAAGAGAGGACGCAAGCCGAAAGAAGTTGTCGCTCCCGTTGCGCCGGTGGAAGCGGTAGCGGTCGAAGCTCCGAAGAAGGTGGCCGCCAAACCGGCGGCAGAGCCTAAAGCTGTTAAGGGCGAAAAGGCGGAAGCAAAGGTGACTAAGCCCACAGCCGCCAAGCCCGACCCGCAAAGCCGGTACCTGCGAAGTCGGCACCTGCGAAAAAAGTTCAGCCACCGCCGGCGAAACAGCCTGCGAAAAAGATCGCCAAGCCCCAGCCCGCGAAAAAAGTTGCCGCGAAGAAACCTGCGCCCGCGAAACCCGCGGCGAAGAAAACGCCAGCTGCAAAGAAGCCTGCCAAGGCTCCAGCTAAGAAGCCGGCAAAGCGCAAGTAGCGATCGGCAAAGCTTTTCGGTTGGAATTGAGGCCGAGATGCAGAAGATTGCGAATTACAAGAAATGCTCACTTGATGCTCGCGCCCACGAGCTAACGGACGGCCAAGGCTATATGGCTGAGGTTTATGTCGCGCAACCGGACGGAGACAGCGACGTAGTCACTCAGTTCAGTTTGAAAGAGACGTTCTTGAGCGGGGAGGCCGCTATCGAGGCCGCGTTGCAAGTCGGTCGGCACAAGGTCGATGTTGGATTTGAACCAAAGGACCAGCAACGCGGCCCAGGGTGAATTTACCTTTTCAGCTCCCTATCTACAGATGCTAGAAAGCTACGCGTTTCGTCAGCCACAGAATCATCTTTTGGGATCATCATAAGTTGCGCTGAGACAACCTTGAAGTACCCAGGGTCTTTACCGCTGGGACATTCCGCTTCGATGAAAATCGCAGAAACCCAATTCATTGCCATTTTTGAGCGTGATGCGAATCGACTTCACCGTGATGCGCACTCCGTTCTGGGGAAGGACCTTTCCGGGCCACATGTAAAAGTTGCCGGAAAGCTGAATTTCATCTGCCAATGACTGGCTGAATCTGAGGGTGGTCTGATCGTCATTCACGCTTGCATCAGCTATCATGCTGACCGGCACCTTCTGAGCCAGACCGTTGGAGGCGAAGAACAAGGCAACGAAAACGAAGATGCAAGTCCGCAACTTGGTGTTCATCGAATTTACTTCCCACCCCTGAGGGCTGTGTAGATGTTGGCGAAGGCACTGATTATTGCAGCTATTGCTATCACCACGCCCCAAAACGTTTGCTTGCCGCTCAAAACAACGACTGATTCTGTTTGCACAATCTTATTCTTCCAGTACAAGCGGCCATCATCGTCAACGCTGAGATCACCGAGTTGCGCGATGTTTATCGGTTTGGGGTTTGCCATTTAGAACTCGCTCTCCTGCTTTCCTTAGTTTTAAGGATAGGACACCCTACTTTTTGTCAGGGGAACTCGGATGATTTTCTGCTGCGCCCTCGGGAAGATCACCCGATTTTGCCGGAACTACGCCACGCTTTCTCAATCGGGCCAGGTCAGCCTTTGCGGACGAATCCCTTGCGCCAGATGAACTGTTGGCGTACTTGGTATACCAATAGGCCGCAATTGGGAGACTGGCTTTCACTCCATACCCGTGCTCGTACCCACGGCCAAGAAAACTAAACGCAATATCGTTGCCCGCGTCCGCTGCTTTTCGATACCAACGCATCGCCTCTGCGTAGTCTTGCTTTACCCCTAGACCATCGACATACATCGAACCGATGCCGAACATGGCAGCATTGTTTCCTTTTTCGGCAGCGAGCCGCCGCCAGTACAGCGACTTGTCATAATTTCGAGTCACACCCAAGCCGCTCTCATACATGATGGCAATGTCGTTCATGGCCTCGTCGTTGCCCTTGTCCGCGGCGAGCTGAAACCAGTGCATAGCTTCCGCATAATTGCGGTCTTTTCCTGCGAAGGGTGTGGAGCACTCCAGCGGGGCGCACTCCAGCTCTGCTGGCTCGCCGAGCCAGTATCTAACGCCAATGGTGTGCATAGCGTCAGCATCTCCAGCTTTCGCGCGCAGTTTCAATTCATCGAGTGTTTGCGCTTGGCAGAGCGAACAGAGCGGAAACAGCAGGGTCAACATAAGCGCGAGAAAAAACGATCTTTGGCGCAGAAACATGTCTGTTTTCCTAGAAAGCAGATTTGTATTGTCCTACCTAAGTTGCCAATCGATCAATGATGCCACCGCATCCGTGTGCAGAAATCGTTTGTTACAAATCTTTTTAAAAACGTCGCTTCATTGAGAATCGTCCTTAACATGAGAGAAATAGGCAGCCAAAAACTCGCTTGGCTTCAGGACCTTGAGATGAAGCATCGCCCAAATCTCATTGGCCTTTTTCAGAAGCCGCCCATCATTCGTGATAAAGTGACGTCCGTACTTTGCGCTCTCCACCAAGTGAAAAGCGTCTCTGTCGTGTTGTCCAGGTTTGGCGTTTCCTTGGATCAATGTCCGTATCTCTTCGTGCGTCGCCAGCTCTGGCGCTGTCAATCTCGTTGGCATTGAGTAGATCAGGCGGGCCGCCCTTCGTTTCACGTCCGGAGGAGTGTTCGGATGCGCAATCTCCGCTTTGACGGAATGGGGCAAGAGCACAGAAAAATCACCCTCATCCGTATCTAGTAACCGGAGAATCTCGTCCATCGGCGCGTCCTCTGGCCCCCCAGTGTGCTGCAGAGCGTTCGCATCGACAAAGTTGTTTCCGTAACGTGGATCGAGATCGGGCGGTTGCACGAGCAAACCCTAGCAGAGTAGCTGAAAAATAACCAGACATCAAACGTCATTTATGTTCGATTAACGCGCACGTTCAGCATGTTCAATACCCTGCAAGGCTGCACCATCTTTCTCCCATCCGCGCGCGTCATCCTACCCGTAAGAACGTTTCTTTAGCCATCTAAACTTAATCCGAGCGCCTGGCGCAGCGCGCGCGCTTGCAGTGTCCGCGCAACTTGTATATGCCCCAGGGCGGGTGGCCCATCCTCCCCCATTTTTGTAGGGTGGGGCAGTTTACGCGCTTGCAGATGAGAACGAAATTCCCCACCCAAGCTTCGCTTGAATGGGGCACCCCCAAAGCGCCGTTTCTGTATGGGTTGGCGGCGCGGAACCTGGGCACCCCCGACAACAACCCCACATTAGCTTCGCCTTGGGCTTCGCAAATGTGGGCCACCTCCGGATGAAAATGAAATTCCCCACCCAAGCTTCGCTTG
Source organism: uncultured Acidobacteriota bacterium (assembly GCA_963819175.1). Classification (GTDB taxonomy): domain Bacteria; phylum Acidobacteriota; class Terriglobia; order Terriglobales; family Acidobacteriaceae; genus CAWBRT01. The sequence continues at coordinate 95,407 of CAWFVJ010000013.1, read as the reverse complement.
AATGGGGCACCCCGAAGCGCCGCTTCGGTATGGGTTGGCGGCGCGGAGCCCTGGGGTTCCCGACAACGACCCCACAACAGCTCCGCCTTTGGCTGCGCAAATGTGGGCCACATCGAGAAGCATCCGGGTTTTCCTCAGTTCGCCATCCGGCAGTGAGTCAACTTCCGGGTTGGCCGTTATCCAGGAGTTATCGTGATCACTGCTCACAAGCCGACTTCGCGGTACCGGCCTCGTCATGGTGTGCGGCGACCAGACTACAACCAGCCAAGGCGCGGCAGGCGACCCCATCACCCGATCAGCCCACCAGTTCGCGCACAGCGCGGAGGTTTGCCGGGGGTGTCCGGAGCGCCATGACACAACCGGGCGCGAGGACGAACCGCTCCGGTCCCATTTCTTGCAAGAGAGCACGAGTCTTTGTCCGGACGACCTCCGGCGGCGCTGCTACCACCCACCCGGTCCGATCCAAGCCGCCAACGACGACACCCGCGAAACGGCGGCGCCCGTCAGCCATCGTCAAAGACCCATCTTCCCAGCTCAAGGCGGGGACGGGGTACCGGATGAAGCGGTCGAGGACGATGGTCTGGCCGTGCAGGTGCATGAGCGAGAACTCCGAGCGCCCACGGAGGCACTCGAGGAGCCGCGCATCGAACGGCGCACACCAGCGTTGGTGTTCGCCCGCTGTCAGCAAGTTATCTCCAGAGAACTGGGTGGCGAGGAAGACGCCGGTGGCACCCCGCTCTAGACATGCGGCGATGTAGGCTTCTTCGGTGCGGGTGATGGCCTCCAGCGTTGCCATGACCTCGGGCTCACAGCTCCGGAGATGCTCCAGGAGCAGATCCCTGCCGGCCAGCTTGGCGGCAGTGGTGAGGGGGCTGAACACGGTCTGGAGAATGAGCGCCTCGGGCAAGGCCTTGCGCACGAGTTCGAGACAGCGGAGCTCGCGTCCGCGGGAACCCTGGTCAGGAAGCCGCTGGGTGATCTTCCGCCAATCATTGGGGACGTGGATGGGACCATCCAGCAACCGCTTGAAGCCAAGGTCCGGGTCCGGATTCCCCACTCGGCAACCCCAATCCTCCACACCGTACATACCGCTGGGCATCATTTTGACAAAGTCGAGGTCGTAGGCAAGGTGGTCGCGGACGATAGCCTCGGCGAGCAGCTCGGGGCGCTCGTCGATTTCCGGATAGTGCCACCAGAAGCTCAGCGGGGTGCGATCCACGGCCTTGCCGTGAAGCAAGGCTTGCATTCTCTCGCGCTTGGTCATGAGCCTCTCCCTCCGAAGCAGGCGTTGGGTCCAGCCGACAACTCATCCTAAGCGAGGCTGCTCCGGCCCCTCAGCTCGCGTGGGCCGACGCCGACGCCGGGGCGTTAATCATCTCCTTGCTCAGGAACAGCGTGGCAATGAACCCCAGGGTCACGCCGACCAGCATGTAATAAGCGGGCGCCATGGGGGACCCGGTCACTTTGATCAGCCACGTCACAATGAATTGGGCGAACCCGCCGACCACCAGGACCGTGAGATTATTCACCAGCGACAAGCTGGTGGAGCGGCTGCGCGTCGGGAACATCAGGGCGAAGACCGTGCAGTACGTTCCGATGAATATCGCAATGAAGAAGCACACCGTCAACTCGACGACCCACAGCTTGGCGATGCTCGGAGCGGCCGTGAGCCAGGCATACAGGGGGTAGATCACGACCATATACCCCAGGAGCGACAGCACGAGAATGGTCTTGCGATTGACCCGGTCAGACAGAAGCCCCGAAAGCGGGACTAGTCCGAGCATCATGAGGGCGCTCACCGTCTGTACCACGAAGGCATCGCGAATCGGCAGATGGAGTGTCTTGGAGGCAAACGTCTGCAGGTAGGCGAAGGCCACCCAGAAGGAAACGGTGCTGGCGGTGACCATCCCAGCGGCCAGCAACAGGCGGCGGAGGTTCTGGCGCAAGTCGTTGGCAATGCCAAGCTTCTTGCTGGAGGCGGCCGAACGGGCGCGCAACAGGGCCTGAAACTCCTCCGCATCGACCAGCCGCTTGCGGATGTAGACCGCAACGGGTGCAATGATGAGCCCGACGGCAAAGGCCAGGCGCCACCCTCCTGCCAGGAGTTGCTCCCGGGTAAGGAGCGACGTCAACAGCGCCCCCACCGCGGCGCTCAACAGGTTTGCGCCCACCTGTCCGGTCATCTGCCAGGAGCCGTAGATCCCTTTGGCGTTGGCGGGCGCGACCTCCACCAGGAGCGCCGTCGAGGGTCCAAATTCGCCTCCAACCGAAAAGCCCTGCAACAACCGCGAGGCGAGAACGACCACCGGAGCAAACATGCCCGCCGTCCGATACGTCGGCGCAAAGGTTATCAGGGCGATCGATACCCCCATGAGGGTCATCACCAGAGTCAGCGCCGCCTTCCTCCCCTTCCTGTCCCCGTAGAGCCCCAGCACGATGGCGCCGATGGGCCGCATGAGGAACCCGGCGCCAAAGATCGCCGTGGTCGCGAGAATCGCATTGATTTCGCTGCCCGGAATCTTGGGATCCACGGGGAAGAACACACTGCTGATGATCGGCGTCATGAAGGCGAAGATACCGAAATCAAACCACTCGAGCATGTTCCCGATGACGATGGCGGTCACGCCCTGGATGGATGGCCCTTTCGCTGACATCGCTCTCCTCCTGCTGATGGTGCCCTTCCTGGTTTAGCAGCCTCCACCTCAAGGGAGTGGCTCCCGAGACAGCACATTATACTTTACCTATCCGTCCGGAAGGAGTTGACGCTCCTCTACCCTGACATGCCGGCACTCCTCAAGTCATAAACTCAGTCGTATGATGTCTCCCATGGAAGACCTGAAAAATCGAGTTGCCCTTGTAACTGGCGGGAGTCGTGGTATTGGGGCAGGGATCGCCGTCGCACTGGCTCGGGCTGGTGCAGATGTGGCCGTGAACTATCGTCAGAGAGCCGATGCCGCCATTACGGTCTGTGCCGAAATCACCGCCCTCGGGCGAAAGGCATTGGCGGTACAGGCTGACGTGTCGGTTCCCGCCGAGGTCAAACGCATGGTCGCAGACGTTCAAACACGACTTGGCCCAGTGGACATCCTCGTCAACAATGCTGGAATCGCCAAGCCACGCAAGCTGGAAGATATTACCGAAGCGGAGTGGGACGAGACGCTTACGGTCAATCTGAAGTCGGTGTTTCTGGTGACTCAGGCGGTCGTTGGCGAGATGCGAAAGCGGAAGTGGGGGCGCATCATCAACCTGTCCTCTGTGGCTGCACGGACGGGCGGTATCGTGGGGGCGCACTATGCGGCTTCAAAAGCCGGAATTCTAGGACTGACGCACTCGTGTGCAGCCTCATTTGCCAAAGAAGGCATTACGTCCAATGCTATCGCACCCGCATTGATCGAAACCGAGATGGTGACGAGCAATCTGAATGCAAGCCCCGGCCGCATCCCCATGGGACATTTTGGTTCTGTCGATGATGTGGCTGCTATTGCGGTGATGCTTGCCACGAATAATTACATCAACGGGCAGACGATTAACGTGGACGGTGGATACTATATGACCTAGTCGCGGGAAGATACAGGGCGGGTGGGACAGTTTACGCGCTTGCCAGATGAAATCGAAATTCCCCACCCAAGCTTCGTGTGAATGGGGCACCCCGACAACAACCCCACATTAGCTCCGCCTTTGGCTGCGCAAATGTAGGCCACCTCGAAGCATCCGGGTTTCCTCAGTAGCGGAATCCTTTTCAGCTGATCACGGGCAGCGCCAGCAGTACAATGAGAAGACCTAAAAAGGACTCATGTCAGACTTCGTTCATCTTCATCTGCATACCGACTATTCCATGCTCGACGGCGCCTGCGACGCCACCGAGCTTTGCAAACGTGCGAAGGAGTTGAACATGCCTGCCGTGGCCATGACCGACCACGGCAACATTTTCGGCGCAGTCCATTTCGTCAATGCGGCGAAGGATGCCGGCATCAAGCCGATCGTCGGTTGCGAGTTGTACATCTGCAAGAAGGAAGACCACCGGGCGGCTCCCGAGGGCGATACCTACAATCACCTGATTGTGCTGGCGGAGAACGAGGAAGGCTACCGCAACCTAGTCAAGATCACCTCTGAAGCATCGCTGCATGGGTTTTATTACAAGCCAAGGATTTCAAAGCGATTCCTCGCGGAGCATTCCAAGGGTCTAATCGGCTTGTCTGCCTGCTTGAAGGGCGAAGTGGCCGAAAGCCTCACCGAAGGCAGGTACGATGCCGCGCGGAAGGCGGCGGTTACGTTCAACGACATCTTCGGAGCCGGCAATTTCTTCCTTGAGATACAGGATCAGGGGTTACCGGAGGAAAAGCGCATCCACGACGAACTTTTCCGGTTGGAGCGTGAACTCGGCATCCCGATGGTCGCGACCAATGATAGCCACTACCTTTGCGAAGATGATGCGCATGCACAGGACGTGATGCTTTGCATACAGACCGGCAAGTCTGTGCACGAGACCAACCGAATGAAGTTTGCGAGCAACCAGTTTTTCGTCAAGAGCGCGGAGGAGATGCGGCGGGTTTTCAACGGAGCAGAGGGCGTCGTGACCCGCACGATGGGCATTGCCGAGCGCTGCAATCTGAAGCTGGAGAAGATCAAGAATCCATTCCCGCGATTCGATGTTCCCGAAGGACACACCGCCGATAGCTATTTCGAACAGGTGGCCCGCCAGGGTTACGCACGCAGAACGGAATGGCTGCGGGAGATGCAGCGGGAGGGGCGGCTGCGCAAGAGCTTTGCCGACTATGAGCAACGGCTCAACCGCGAGATACAGATCATCCAGCAGATGCAGTTTTCCGGCTATTTCCTTATCGTGTGGGACTTTATCCGTTACGCCAAAGAGCATGGCATCCCCGTTGGCCCTGGTAGGGGATCGGCTGCCGGGTCACTGGTTGGCTACTCGATGGGGATCACCGACATCGATCCATTGCAGAACGAATTGCTGTTTGAGCGCTTCCTCAACCCGGAGCGCGTGTCTTTGCCCGACATCGATATCGATTTCTGCATGAATCGGCGGGAAGAGGTCATTGAGTACGTCAAACAGAAGTACGGCCGCGAGCAGGTGGCGCAAATCATTACCTTCGGGACCATGGCGGCCAAGGCGGCCATCAAGGATGTTGGGCGCGTGCTCGACATGCCCTACGCCGAGGTTGACCGGATCGCCAAGATGATTCCCGGAACCATCGGCATCACCATCGACAAGGCGATGGCGGAGTCGTCGCAGCTGGCCGAGGCCTACGGCCGGGAGCCACAGATCAAAGAGCTGATCGACACGGCAAAGAAGCTTGAAGGAATGGTCCGTAACGCCGGAGTGCATGCCGCCGGGGTGGTGATCTCCCCGGTTCCGCTCGATGAGTTGGTGCCGCTCTTCAAGACGAAAAACGATGACATTGTCACTGCCTACGACATGAAGGCTGTGGAAAAAATGGGCCTGCTGAAGATGGACTTCCTCGGGCTCACGACCTTGACGATCGTCGACGATGCGCTCAAGTTAATCTTGCAGAACTGTGGGGAAAAGATTGATTTAGAAAGAATTGCTCTGGACGACCATGCGACCTACGAAAGGGTTTTCCACAACGGCTACACGTCTGGCATTTTCCAGTTTGAATCCGAAGGCATGCGCGATGTGCTGCGGCGGTACAAGCCGAGCACTTTGGAAGACCTGACGGCCTTGAATGCGATCTATCGGCCCGGCCCGATCCAAGGCGGCATGATTAACGACTTCATCGAGCGCAAGTGGGGACGGCGGCGGGTCGAATATGAGTTGCCGGAGTTGGAGACGCTGCTCAAGGAAACCCTGGGTGTCATCGTTTACCAGGAGCAGGTCATGCAAATTGCCAATTGCTGGCGGGCTATTCGCTGGGCGAAGCCGACCTGCTGCGGCGGGCAATGGGCAAGAAAGATCCGGGAGAGATGGCCAAGCAGCGGGACCGTTTCCTTTCCGGTGCGCACGAACGCGGCTTCCCCAAGGAGAAGAGCGCAAGAATTTTCGATCTGATGCAGGAGTTCGCGGGTTACGGTTTCAACAAGTCGCACGCCGCCGCCTATGCGCTGCTGGCTTATCACACGGCCTACCTGAAGACGCACTACCCGGTGCAGTTCATGGCCGCGCTGCTGACGTCTGTGACCGGCAAGACCGACGATGTGGTGAAGTACATCAAAGAATGCCGTGAGATGGGCATATCCGTCGAGGCTCCGGACATCAACCTGAGCGATTCCAGCTTTACCCCGCATGGGGAAGCGATCCGCTTTGGACTGGCAGCGGTTAAGAACCTGGGGCAGAACGCGATAGAGTCAATTGTTGAAGCGCGCAAGGAAGTCGGCTCGTTTCGCTCGATCTATCAGTTTTGCGAGAAAGTCGAACTGCGTTTGTTGAACAAGCGAGTGCTCGAATCGCTGATCAAAAGCGGAGCTACGGATTCGCTCGGCCGGCGGGCGCAGTTGTTCGCGGTTCTCGACCGGGCAATGGAGCAGGCGCAGAAGGTGCATCGCGACGCGCAGGCTGGGCAGCACGGCTTGTTTGGAGTCTTTGGCGAGCAGCCGGGCCACGCCAACGACGCGCTTCCGGAGACGCCCGACTGGGACGAGAGCACGCGTCTGCAATACGAAAAAGAAGTGCTCGGATTCTTCATCTCCGGGCACCCGCTGGAAAAGTACGCCGATAAGCTCGAAGATTTGCACGCGCTCAGCACGGCTGCCCTCAACGCCATGAAGCACTCGACCGCGAAAGGGGAAGAGATTTTCGCAGCCGGGGTGCTCGGCGGAGTGAAGGTGTTGAAATCGAAGCGAGGCGAGATGTACGCCAACGCGGCGCTGGAAGATATGGAAGGCCGAATCGACGCGATGATTTTTCCGGAGGCATTCCGGCGGCTTGGCGAGAAGGTGAAACTGGAGGTTCCGGTTCTGGTGAAGGGAAGCGTGCGAGTGGAAGAGGGCGCGGCGCCGAAGTTGGCGATTTCAGAGATCACTCCGATGGAGGAGGCTAAACCGAAACTGGCCAGGGCATTGCGGGTGCGCATCTCGCTGGCCGATGCCTCGGCGGATACGGTCGACGAGCTGCATTCCCTCTTCACGCAATCGCCGGGAGAGGCCAAGGTGATGTTCGACTTGGCGTCGCCGGGCGAGTTCGTGGCCGTGATGGAGGTCGCCGCGGGCTATAATATCCTGCCGGACCGTGCATTTATCCGCAGAGTGGAAGAGCTGTGCGGGCGAGGCAGTGTGGTCGTCATCGACTGATCGGCGAAGCGAGCCCAGGCGAAAAAGAAAGCAAACATGGAAGCAACGTCAGCAGCCCAGCTTGAGTTGGAGAAGATTGAAGAGCAGATTGCCCAGCTTGAAAGCGCCGCCGGGGACAACACCGAAGCCCAGCGGCAATTGAAGGCACTGGAAGAGCGCGTCGGCAACCTGCGGCGGCAGGTGACGGCTGCCATGGGGGCGTGGCAGAAGACCGAGCTGGCGCGGCATCCTCAGCGGCCGTACATGCTGGATTATGTCAGCCTGATGTTTGAGGGCTTCGAAGAGATTCATGGCGACCGCCGCTTTGGCGACGACCACGCGATGATCTGCGGCATGGCGAACTTCCGGGGACAGCCCGTGCTGGTGGTTGGTCAGCAGAAGGGCCGCGACGTGAAGCAGCGCGTCTTCCGGAACTTTGGCCAGTCGAGCCCCGAGGGATATCGCAAGGCCCTGCGCGCCATGCGCATGGCGGAAAAGTTCGGGCATCCGATCCTGACCTTTGTGGACACTCCCGGAGCCTACCCCGGATTGGGAGCCGAAGAGCGCGGGCAGGCGGAAGCCATCGCCTATAACCTTCGGGAGATGGCACGGATCAAGGTTCCGGTGATCGTAACGATCACAGGCGAAGGCGGCAGCGGCGGCGCCTTGGCCATCGCCATCGGCGACCGCATACTGATGCTGGAGAACAGCATTTACTCGGTGATTTCGCCCGAGGGTTGCGCTTCCATCATGTGGCGCGACGCCACTAAGCGAGATGTCGCCGCCGAGGCGCTGCGCATTACCTCAAAAGACATGGTGGAACTCGGGGTGATCGACGCCGTCGTCTCCGAACCCGCAGGCGGCGCGCATCGCGACCCCAAGGCGGCAGCGGATCTGCTGGCCGCCGAGTTGCACAAACAGCTCAGCGAGTTGCAGGCGCTCTCGCTTGAACAGTTGCTGGCTGCGCGCTACGAGAAGTTCCGCAAAATGGCGCAGTTCTATACGGAAGAGTAAGAGACGCGATCGAAGTTAGCTGCCGAAAGAAAACTGCCCCACTCAAGCCGGGGGTCCCCGCTACGCGCATTTCGCGTAGTGGGGTGGAAGCGCAACGGCGGCGCTTGAATGGGCCACCCGTCGCATTAGATCCATTGCACGCTGAGTGGTTTTCTGGGAGGTATCCGCGGATACGAGTACTTGGGCTCCCCGATCATAAGGCCGCCGTGCATTGCATATCCTTCAGGGATCGATAGCGCCTCACGAAGCGGAGCATGAACTCTGGCTACGCGGATCAGATATCCGGTCCAGCAGACGCCCAGGCCTCGGGCTTCCGCAACCAGCTCAAGGAAGGTCACGGCAATGGCACAATCCTCTTTCCCCCAGAGATAGTCAGCAGGAGTGCAGGCCACAATGACCGCGGGGGCTCCACGCAAGATAAAGTCGTATCCGTTCTTCCATTGTTCCAACTTATCCGGGCCAATATCTGAAGTGCGCATCCAGTTCATCGCCTCTACAGACAATGCGCGCACCTTCCCTTCGCCCTCCACGACAATCCAGTGCAGCTTTTGGGTATTGGACGCCGTCGGAGCCCGCCGGGCTGCGTTTAGCAATGCCTCCAATGTCTCTCTGGCGACTGGCCGATTCTTGAACTCCCGCACCGACCGCCTGCTCATCAGGAGGTTCTCCATTGCCACCGGAGTTGGTAGTTCTTTGGGCGCAAGCAAAGAAGCTTCTTCGGGCAGGCCGCGATGAGTCAACGCCTCGCAGGCACACACGGCAACACAGTGGCCGCAGAGAATACATCGGCCTTCCGGAACCTCCTCGGGAAATCCTTGCTCGTCGAGGGATAAGGTTCTGGAGGGACAAACGGCCACGCATGCGCCGTCTCTCTTACATAAATTCGTGTCTACTGCGATCTGACTCATGATCGATGTTCCCCTGTTGGGACGCAATAATTGCAGGACTTTAGTTGGAGTATACCCCGACAGAGCAGCAGGGTGAGCATTTCCTCTTGGGGGTTGCTCATTGAGAGGCCGAGGCACCGGCGCGTTCCAGAGCGGCCTTTTTGCAACCCTGCTGTGCTGCTTGTCATCTTGCAATTGAGGCCCAGGCCGGTTCGTGTGGGACAGTCGGGGACGCGCTACCAGTTCAAACCATTCGAAGCCTGCACTCCGCTCGTAGTGGTGTGACTGCCCGACAAAATACCCCACCCTGCGCCCTAAAACACGGCGCAAGGGTAGGGCACCCGAGATCGCGTCGATTAGGGAAGCAGGGCACGCGCGAGCCGGTTCGACTCGGAAAAGGTAAGGAAAATCGATGGCAACGACAGAGGTGGTCCCGCAGCAGGATGCGCGGGGGCGTGCAGTCCCGGTCGTCAACGATTTCAGCATTCAACTGGCGACCGTCAACGGCTCCGGCTCGCAGTCGGCAAACACGGTGCTGCTGCGGACGATCTTTCAAATGGGCGTGCCGGTCAGTGGCAAGAACCTGTTTCCTTCCAACATTGCCGGCCTGCCGACCTGGTACACGATCCGGGCCAGCAAATTCGGTTACATCGCGCGCAAGAAAGAGATCGACTTCCTGGTGGCGATGAACCCGGAAAGCGCGCGGGAGGACGTTCTCTCGCTCAGGACGGGCGCCGCCGTGCTTTATGACGAGCCGCTGAATCTGCGCGAGGTGCGCAGCGACCTGACATTCTATTCGGTTCCGTTCGACAAACTGGCTGCCGCGGTATGTCCCGAGGCGAAGCTGCGCAAGCTGGTCAGGAACATGATTTACGTCGGGGTAATGGCGCGTCTGCTGGCGCTGGAGATGCAGGAGGTGGAGCGGGCGCTGCGCCGGCACTTTGAAAGCAAGCCGAAAGCCGCCGAGCTGAACTGGAACGCCGCCAAGGCCGGTTATGACTATGCCGCCGCATCGCTCACCAAGGCCGATCCGTTTGTGGTGGAGCGCATGCAGGAGACGGCGGGCAAGATCATCATCGACGGCAACGCCGCTGCCGCGTTGGGCGCGATGTTTGGCGGGGTGACGGTCGTGACCTGGTATCCGATTACGCCCTCGTCGTCGCTGATTGAAAATTTGACCGACTACATGAAGCACTACCGCGTGGGCGCGGACGGAAAGGCTACCTTCGCCATCGTGCAGGCGGAAGATGAGCTGGCGGCAATCGGCATGGTGCTGGGAGCGAGCTGGGCGGGGGCGCGCGCGATGACTGCCACGTCGGGCCCGGGAATTTCGCTGATGGGGGAGTTCTGCGGACTCGGCTACTACGCGGAGATTCCGGCGGTGATTTGGGATGTGCAGCGGGTGGGGCCCTCGACCGGGCTGCCGACACGCACCCAGCAGGGGGATCTGCTGGCGGTGGCCATGCTCGGGCACGGCGATACCAAGCATCCGATGCTGATTCCGGCTTCGGTGGGCGAGTGCTTCACGATGGCCATGGAAGCTCTTGAGCTGGCCGAGCAGTTGCAGACGCCGGTGTTCGTGATGAGCGATCTCGACCTGGCGATGAACAACTGGATGAGCGAGCCGTTCGCTTACCCGGAGCAGCCGTTGAAGCGCGGCAAGGTGCTCTCTAAGGAGGATCTGGATCGCCTGGGAGGCTTTGCCCGATACAAAGACGTGGATGGAGACGGAATCGGTTATCGCACATTGCCCGGTGTGGATCATCCGAACGGAGCCTGGTTCGCACGCGGCAGCGGGCATAACGAAAAGGCGCAGTACAGCGAACGTGCTGACGATTACGTGCGCAACATGGACCGGCTGGCCCGCAAGTTCGAGCACGCACGCACACTGGTTCCCGCGCCCGAGATGGTGAGTGACCACGGCAACGAGGCAGCCATTGTGGCCTACGGCAGCTCGCACTGGGCGGCACGGGAGAGCATCGAGCAACTGGAAGGCGAGCACGCGATGGGCTTTGACTATCTGCGGCTGAGGGCTTATCCGTTCGCGCGCGAGGTACACGAGTTCATCGCCCGCCACAAGCGCGTCTACGTGGTGGACCAGAACCGCGATGGGCAAATGCTGCAGTTGCTGAAGCTGGATCTTCCGCCGCAAGAGGTGGCGAAGCTACGCAGCGTGCGGCACTACACGGGCCTGCCAATCGACGCGCGCTCGATCACCGACGAAATCGTTCCGCAGGAGGGCAGATAATGTCCACTTCAGCCTCTCAACCGCCGCGCCAGAGCGCAAACCGCATTGGACTGACCGTGCTCGACTATCGCGGCAGCAAGAGCACGCTATGCGCGGGCTGCGGACATAATGCGATCTCCGAGCGCATCATCGACGCATTCTTCGAAATGGGAGTGGCCCCCGAGCGCGTGATCAAACTCTCCGGTATTGGCTGCTCCTCGAAGAGTCCGGCGTATTTCATGGGACGCTCGCACAGCTTCAACGCTTTGCACGGGCGCATGCCGTCGGTGGCTACCGGCGCGGCGCTGGCCAACCATCGGCTGCTGGCGCTGGGCGTCAGCGGCGACGGCGACACGGCGTCAATCGGCATCGGGCAGTTTGTGCATCTCATGCGGCGCAATCTGCCGATGATCTACATCATCGAGAACAATGGCGTCTACGGGCTGACCAAGGGACAGTTCTCGGCGACGGCCGATCGCGGCAGCAAACTGAAGACCGGAGTCATCAACGAGCTGCCTCCCATCGATACGTGTCTGCTGGCGATAGAGCTGGGGGCGACGTTTGTGGGGCGTTCGTTTTCGGGCGACAAGCGTCAGCTCCAGACCATGTTGAAGGCGGCGATTGCCCACGGCGGCACGGTGATGCTGGATGTGGTTTCTCCATGCGTGACTTTTAACGATCACGAGGGATCAACCAAGTCGTACAAGTTTATGAAAGACCATGAAGAGCCGCTGACGGATGCTGATTTTGTGCCGGTGTTCGAGCAGATCGAAGTGGAGTACGATCACGGCACAAGCGTCGACGTCAAAATGCACGACGGTTCTCACCTGCGGCTGCGCAAGCTGGAAGAAGATTACAATCCCACGGACAGAGTGACGGCCGTGCGGCGCCTGATGCAGGCCAAAGAGGCCAACGAGGTGCTCACCGGAATCTTTTACGTGAATGAGGAACAGCCGAGCTTTATCGACCTGCTGAACTTGACTTCCGAGCCGCTGGCGGCGCTGCCGACGGAGCGTGTGCGGCCTCCACGCCAAGTGCTGGCGCAGATTATGGAGGGGTTGAGGTAGGAGTCATCGATCCCACATTAGCCAACAGCGGGCAAATGTGGGCCACCTGTCGACTTCGTTTTTCGATAGCGCTGCCTATGACGGGCGGGCAGCGTGGTGTGCCAGGGTGGCAGCCGTGTGCAGATGGCAGATGGCGATGGCCAAGGCGTCCGCCACATCGGGCGGTTCAGGCACAGCTTCCAGCTTGAGGAGGCGCGTGACCATCATCTGCACCTGAGATTTTTCCGCCCGGCCATAGCCGACAACGGCGGACTTGACGGACAGTGGTGCATAGGCGACTACGGGCAACCCCGCCTGGGAGGCGGCCAGCATGGCGACGCCTCGCACGTGCCCGAGTTTGAGAGCAGATTTGGCGTTGGCGGCGTGAAAAACGTCTTCGATGGCAACGACCTCGGGGTGATGCGCGTCAATCAGTGCAGAGAGCTCTCGGAAGATGCGAAGCAGGCGGATTTCCAGCGGATCGCGCGTGGAGAGCCGTATGACGCCCATCGCGACACAATGCAACTCCTGTGCGCCTTCCTGTTCCACGATGGCAAAGCCGGTATATTGGCTGCCGCAATCAACGCCCATGACTCGCATGGTCGGGGACCTCTCGGCGAGTGTAGCCGAGCAGTGGTGCGGGGGCAATGGTATTCAGACTTGATGATGAGGAACCCGCCCCACGCTATCGCTGCGCAATAAGGATGGGGCACCCGGCAGCGTGCGAGGCAGAGAGGAGTCCCACGTCAGCCCAAAAGCGGGGCGGGACGTGGGGCACCCGGCAGCCCGGCTGGAACTTTATTCCCACATTTGCCAACTGCGGCAAATGTGGGCCACCAAGCGGTGACGGGATGGGCGCGGTAGAATTAAGCCAGGCAGATTTATGCGTAGAGTGTATCTCGACAATAACGCGACCAGTCCATTGCTGCCGGAAGTTTTCGAGGCGATGCGGCCATGCTTCTTTGAAAGCTTCGGCAATGCCTCGTCCATACACCAGCAGGGGCAGCAGGCGCGGGCCACGGTAGAGCAGGCGCGAGACAGCGTCGCACAACTGCTGGGCGCGCGCTCGGCGGAGATCGTTTTCACCAGCGGCGGAACGGAAGGCGATAACCTGGCGCTGTTTGGCATGGTTTCAGCGGGCGATCACATCGTCACCAGCAGCATTGAACATCATGCGGTGCTCAACTCCTGCAAGCGTCTGGAGGCGCTCGGAGTGGAGGCGACGTTTCTCCGGGTGGATGGGCAGGGGCTGGTCAGTCCCGACGACGTACGCTCGTCTCTGCGGCCAAATACGCGGCTGATTTCGGTGATGATGGCGAACAACGAAACCGGGGTGCTGCAGCCAGTGGAGGAGATCGGCAGGATTGCCGCCGAAGCTGACGTGTGGTTCCACACGGACGCAGTGCAGGCCGCCGGGAAGGTTGCGATCGACGTGGGCCGCATCGGATGCGATCTGCTGACGATCTCCGCCCACAAATTGCACGGGCCGCAGGGAGTGGGCGCGCTTTACGTGCGCAAGGGAACGCTGTTGCAGCCGATGATGCACGGCGGACGGCATGAGCGGGGAAGGCGCGCCGGGACGGAAAACCTGCCGGGCATCGCCGGACTGGGCAAGGCGGCCGAGATGGCTCGCGAATGGCTTGCGGGCGGCGGGGCAGAGAAGATGGCGGCGATGCGCGACCGCTTCGAGAACCGCATCCTGCGGCAAGTTGAGTTGACGCGCGTGAACAGCGGACGGGTGGCGCGCACGCCGAACACCTCGAACATTGTTTTCGAGTGCATAGAGGGCGAGGCGCTGGTGATTGCGCTCGACCTGAAGGGTATTTCGGTTTCGACCGGGGCGGCGTGTTCATCCGGCGCGGTCGAGCCCTCGCACGTGCTGACCGCTATGGGTCTCACGTCGGGCGAGGCACGCGCCTCAATTCGCTTCAGCCTGGGCAAACAGACGAGCGAGGACGACCTGGAGTTCGTGCTCGACCAGTTGCCGGCGACGGTCACAAAACTGAGGGAGTTGAGTCCGGTGTGGAGCGGCTCGAAGGCGCGGCAATCAGTTGGCGGCTAGGGGGCTGTGGCAAGAATCAAACACAAATACACAGATTCTTCGTTCGCTTCGCTCTCTCAGAATGACACTTCAAAAGGTATTGTGTTGATCCAGAAGTGATTTCATGAATTCGAATCATAAGACTATCGCGGTTGCCATGTCCGGCGGCGTCGATTCTTCGACCGTGGCGGCAATGTTGTGCGCCGAGGGGCACAAGGTGATCGGCCTGACTATGCAACTGTGGAACCAGCGCAGACTTGCGGGTCATGAGGGAATGGCGGAGGCCGTCTGCCCCACTACGCGTAAAAACACGCGTAGCGGGGACCCCATGCAGGGCCGGTGCTGCTCGCTGGATGACGTCTATGACGCGCGCCGGGTCGCCGAGAAGCTTGGAATTCCGTACTACGTGGTGAATCACGAAGAGCGTTTCGAGCAGGACGTGGTGCGGCCCTTTGTGGCCGACTATCTTTCCGGGCGCACGCCGATCCCGTGCAGCCTGTGCAACAATCACCTCAAGTTCGATCAGTTGCTGCTGACGGCGCGGCAGATCGGGGCAGACTGCATCGCCACAGGACACTACGCCCGCAACGAATACGACGCCGGGCGCGGGCGCTGGCTGCTGAAGCGTCCGGCGGATCGCGCCAAGGACCAGACGTATTTTCTTTTTGGATTGACGCAGGAGCAGCTAAGCCGAACGCGGTTTCCGCTGGGCGAGATGCACAAGCCCGAGGTTCGGGACGAGGCACGCAGGCAGGGACTTACGGTTCTGGCGGAGAAGCCGGATTCGCAGGAAATCTGTTTTGTGCCCGGCGGCGATTACAAGCGCTTTCTGGATGCGTATCTGGCCGAGCAGGGTAGCTCGCTGCCGGATACGTCGGGAGAGTTGGTGACGGTTACGGGCGAGGTGCTGGGCCATCACAGCGGGATTCACAACTTCACCATCGGCCAGCGCAAAGGACTGGGTATCGCGACCGGCAATCCGCTCTACGTGGTGGAGATTCGCGGCGACAAGCGTCAGGTTGTGGTGGGCGGCGGCGAGAATCTGCTCTCGACCAGGTTGCAAGCCAGGCGCATGAATTGGATCGCCTTCGACAGGCTGGTTGAGCCGCTGCGAGTGCGGGCCAAGATTCGCCATCGGCATGAGTCGGC
Organism: uncultured Acidobacteriota bacterium; assembly: GCA_963819175.1. GTDB lineage: Bacteria > Acidobacteriota > Terriglobia > Terriglobales > Acidobacteriaceae > CAWBRT01. The sequence continues at coordinate 79,798 of CAWFVJ010000013.1, read as the reverse complement.
GTTGGCGACCGTGGAGACGGCAGGAGCCGACGAGGTCATGGTCACCTTCGATGAGCCTCAGCGCTCGATTACACCGGGGCAGGCTGTCGTGTTCTACGATGACGACCTGGTTGTGGGCGGTGGTTGGATCTGCTGATCGGTTACGCCTGACGGAACTACCCCACGCTCTCCAAAGTTGGCCGAACGTGGGGCAGGCAGCCTGAGAAAGTTAATAAGCCTAGATGAACATTTCGTCGCGCGGCATCGCGTTCCTGCGTTGCTGTAGCTTCCGGCTGCCGAGAAACTCGGCGAGACCTGCGGCCACGCCAGTCAGCACGCCGGAGACCTGCCGCATCGGTGACGAAATGGCATGCTGGACGGTGGCGGTAGTTTCCTCGACCCGATTGAACGTACGCGTGACCAACTGGTCGGCTCGTGCCGCCTGCTGGCGAACCCGATCAGTGATCTCATTCGCCGTCGCACTGATGCGCTCCGCATCCTGGCGAACGGTGGCGCTCAGGACGGTAAGGTTGTCCAGGAGTTCCCGCACTTTAGGCGCCGACTCGGCCAGCAGAATCTTTGTGTCGCGAATCATCGGAAGCAGGTTCTCTTCCATCTCCTTCGAGACGCGCTGCAATCGCTCACTGGCCTTCCTGGATGAAATAAGGAGCGCAATCAGCACCCCCATCTGGATAATCATGGCGAGAGCCGCCAACCCCACGAACACCGTCAACAGGTTTTCATTCATATAAGTTCAACCCCGTCCAGTGCTGCCGTACAGCGGCTTGGTATTTCGAACGCGAATCCATGGTTTGTCCAGCCGCCTTCGCGGCGCTCTGGCTGTCGGGCTACACCGACTAAGCCTTGGGTGCGCCGCCTTCCGGTTCAGGGTTGCTCGTTGCCTCCTGATAGGCCTGGCGGCCAGCTTCAAAGGCTGAGCGGATCTGATCCTTCTGCTGACTAACATAATCACGCCCGCGGCTCACGAATTCCTGAGCCTGATCGGCGTATTGCTTGGCGCGTTCCTTTACAGTGTCGGTGCTTTCTTCCGCCGCGCCCAGGATAGTGTCGCGGATTTCGCGGCCCGGCTTCGGAGCATACAAAACACCCAGAGCGGCGCCAAGTCCCAAGCCTGCCAAAAACCACAAAATGCCATTACCGCTATCGTCAGCCATGATTCTTCCTCCTAAAACTTAAGAACAACGGATGGTAACACTGGAATCCAGAAAAAGTGAAATCGCTCCCCGCTTCAAAACGGATTGGCGGCTACGGTTTCTGCGTCGGCCGAATCAGCACCTCGCTGGCGAAGGCCCGCGGAGCCTGCGTGACCAGCATGGCCACCACGTGCGCGATGTCTTCCGGCTGGAGCATCCGCGACGAATCCTTGCCGGCATGACGGTCAAAATCGGTGTGCGTGGAGCCCGGACAGACAACCGCGACGCGGATATTATGAGGGCGAAATTCCTCCGCCACGGAATAGGTCAGCCCGTTCAATCCCAATTTGGAGGCGGCGTAGACCGCCCGGTTGGGCAATGGGCCCTTGGACGCGAGCGAGGATATGTTAATGATATGCCCCCTTTTGGCGGCGATCATCATGGGGGCGAAAGCACGGATTGCGTAGAACACGCCTCGCAGATTGGTGTTCATGATCTGGTCCCACTGTTCGGGGGGAAGTTCGTGAACGGGACCGGAGAGGCCTCCGATGCCCGCGTTGTTGACCAAGATATCGGCGCGTCCCCAAGTCTCACGCACATGCGTTGCCAGCCTCTCCAAGTCAGGCAGGGAAGTTACGTCGCAAACGATAGGTTCGCAAGCGCCGCCCGATTGACGGATTTGCTCGGCGGCGGATTCCAGCGCCGGGCGCGTCCGGCCGGTGATCACCGTGGCTGCCCCGAGTTCCGCCAGTTTGCGGGCAATTGCCGCGCCTATACCACGTCCGCCGCCGGTGACGACGGCAACCTGTTCCCGTAGTGAGCCATTCGCGTCTTTCATACGGACGATGATAATTAAATTTGGGAGAGTTCGTCAGCGCCGCGATGCGGGTGGAACGTGGAAACCCGGTCAGCGATTTGGCATACCGGCAGAGCTTCACCGGAAACCACCCAACTCAAAATCGGACGAAAATGCGGCACCAAAGGGGAATCCCGACTGAGGAGTTCGGCATCTGAACTGTCGTGTGCTGCGGAATTCCGTGCGCATAACTACGCTACTTGCCTTAGTCCCAGGCAGCTCCCTATAATCGACCAGTTTGAGTTGTTCCGGCCAGTGGCGGCGAGCATTGCACACTCCGCACCGTTCGAAGGAGAACCACCTCATGAAGACGTCGCTCCTCGCGTTGTTGCTTGCATTGGCGGCAGCCGCCTACGCCCAGCAACCCGCGCCACCCTCCAATCAAGCTGGCAGCAACGCCCAGCAACCCGCGCCATCTTCCAGTCAAGCCGGCAGCAATGCCCAGCAACCCGCAGCGGCGAAGCAGAAGGTAATCAAAGATCCCGCCGAATATAAGGCCTACCTCGACGCGGTTCAGACCTCCGACGCGGCGCAGAGGTCAACGCTGCTGGAGTCCTTCCTGCAAACCTATCCCAACACGGTGATGAAGGAAGACGCGACGGAGCTGCTGCTGAAGACTTACCAGCAGTTGCTGGCGACTGATCCGCAGAAATATACGCAAAAGGTGCTGGATACCGGCCAACAACTGCTGCAGATCAATCCCGGCAACCTGACGGCGCTGGCGCTGTTGAGCTACATGGACCATGCGCTGGCTCAGGGTGGCGGACCTAACGCCGAGCAGATGTTGCAGCAGGCAGGGCAATACGGCGAGCGCGGCCTGCAACAGTTGAAGGTGCAGAGCAAACCCGAAGGATACACGGACGAGCAGTGGAACAAGTTGAAGCAGGACTTCCGCATGGTGTTCCTCGGTTCCATCGGACACGCGGCGCTGCAAGCCAAGAACTACAAGGCGGCGCAGGACTCGCTGAAGGAAGTGGTGACTTGCCGATCCCAACAATTTCACCAACGTCTTTCTGCTGGCGTTGGCGTATCTGGAACCGAACCCGCCGGTTGTTGACGGACTCTTCTGGATTGCCCGGGCGATCGCACTGGCTCCGCCGCAGATGCCCGCCACGCAGTTGGAGACATATAAGCGATACGGCCTCAGCAAGTACACTCGCTATCACGGCTCCGAGGACGGATGGGATCAGTTGCTGGCAATGGCCAAGACGACACCCATCGAGCCCGCTAACTTCAGCGTAACTCCGGCGCCTCCGCCACTCACTCCATCTCAGCAGGCGACCGCAATGTTGCAGAAGAATACGCCCGAAGCAATTGTCGTTCGCCGATTGGCAATTCATTCTGACCTCGGGAAACCAACAGGCTGCGGACCAGGTCTGGAACGCAATCAAGGGCAAAGCATTGCGGATGGTGGCGCAGGTGATTTCCGCAACTGCCACCAGCGCCCAGGTTGCCGGAAGCGAAGACGACATCCAGGCCAACAAGGCCGATATAGAAATAACTTTCGCCACGCCGCTGACGGCGGCGCGTGTTCCTAAACCCGGAGCACAGATAACACTACAGGGAGTTCCGGACAGCTATACGCCAAATCCGTTCCTGATGCACATGACGGATGGACAACTCCTGCCCAAGCCAGCGGCCGCGAAGCCGAGTACGCCGGCGCGTCCAAAGCACTAGAGCAATCGGTTGCTGCTGCAAAAATCAACGAGGCGACTTTTCAGCCGCCTCGTTTTGTTTTGCGCGAATGGTCGCTGTTCATGCGGTCGCCGGTACGGCCACTTCGAGGCCTTCGCCATCTTTGGGAATCAGAACGCGGTGCTCAAGGCCCGCGGCCCTTAGTTGAGCGCGGAGGTTTTCCCGCGACAGACCGCAGTGATTAATTGCCTCCATATGAACCGCGATGACCGTGGAATTCGGGGCCTTTTGCGCCGCCGCGATCACGTCGGAAGCGCTCATCGTGATCGGATCGCCTTCGCGAAAGCGCGCTTCGCCCGCGTTGACCACGATGACATCGGGCGCATGCGCAACGAGCGTGCTCCGCACCTCGTCGCACCAGATTGTGTCGCCCGCAATATACAGTGTTGGTTCGGCCGGGGTCCTGAGCACAAAACCCGAGACCGGAGCCATGCGCTCGCCGATGTCGCCGGTGCCGTGGCGACCGCCAGTGCGGGTGATGACCGTCGTCTTCCACATGAGTGAAACGGCGATGGGGCGCACGTCCGTAAACTTCCAATCGCGAAACTTCGCCTCGTCTTCAGGTTGGCAAAGGATGGGCAGATGCTTTGGTATGGCTTCGGTGGCGGCGTCATCCCAATGATCGCGGTGGGTGTGCGTTACCAGCACGGCGTCAATTCCGCGCAATACTTCGGCAGCGCTGATGGGCAAAGGCACAAGCGGGTTGCGCTTCTCATTGGCCGTATTCACCACCGGCGGATTTGCGCCTGGAGGACTGAGGATGGGGTCAACCAGCAGGGTCGATCCCGCGAGACTGACCCGCAAGGTTGCATGACGAACGAGTTGAATGTTCATAGAGAGTCTTTCGAATCGTAGCAGTGTCATCCTGAGGTTGCGCCGATATCGCGGAGTTCCCGGCATGCGCAGTAGTTGCGCATGTTGGGGCAGGCAGCCGAGGATCGGCTTTGCTTTCAGCGCGCGCAAACAGCAGATCCTTCGCTGCGCTCAGGATGACACCTCCGGAGAGTAGCTTTCAGCAGCCGTAAGTCCCAAGTGTTTCGCTCTAGACGGCATGGCTAAAGCCATGCCTCTTCAAAGCACCGTTTATGAAACACGCTCTAGCAAATCAGGACAATCTTGCCGTAGCTGCCGGGCTGCAAAACCGCTTCATGGGCGCGCCTTGCCTCGACCAGGGGAATCTCCTGTCCGATCACGGGGCGCGCAACACCGAATTCGAGGGCTGCGCCGATACCCGCATGGATACTGGCCATTTCGCCTTCGGACGCATTGAATATGGCCATTCCGAGAATGGCAGCGTCGCGCGCCATGGCGTCGCGTGGATTGATCTCAATGGTTCCACGGTTGCCGATGACAACGACCCGCCCGCGCTGGCTCAGCATCGACAGATCCTTGGCTGAGATTCTTGTTGGCCAGCATCTCCAGAATGACATTGACGCCACGCCCGCCGGTAGCCTTCGCGACCTGCTCGGCAAGGTCCGAGGCGTTGTGGTCAAAAACATGATGCGCTCCGCACTCGCGCACGAGCTGGCGGCCCTTGTCGCTGCCGGCGGTGCCAATCACGAGCATTCCATGAGCCCGCGCCATCTGTACCGCCGCAATGCCGACGCCTCCGCTGGCGCCATGCACCAGGACGGACTCCCCGGGCAAAGCGTGAGCTCTTTGGAACAGTCCCGCGGACGGCGGTGGAGTAGGGCACGCCAACGGCCGCACCCTGCTGGAAGGTAATTTGCTTGGCGAGCGGATGTACCTGCACGTCGCGACACAAAGCCTGCTGGGCATAGGTGCCGCTGAGGCTTCCGGCCACATAGACGCGGTCGCCGGGTTTGGCGGTCTTTACGCCTTCGCCAACGCTGAGCACTTCGCCCGCACCGTCCATTCCCGGGGTGTAGGGGAGCGACGGCTTTATGGCGTAGGTTCCGGTGCGTATGTAAGCCTCAACCGGGTTTACGCCCGCAGCATGAACGCGAACGACCACCTCGCCCGCTCCGGGACGGAGGTCTGGAACATCTTCCAGAACCAGCTTTTCAGGGCCGCCAAATTCACGAACACGTATTGCTTTCATGGTTCTCCTTCACTTTCCAGGGTTGGTGAAATCGTGTTTCCAGACGTGCAACATGCGCAGGTCTGGGGTGAGCGCCGGGATGTCGCACCCGCAACCTAAGATGATGCAACCGCGAGGCTGCATCTGGCAAATGCCCAGAAGCGTGGGGCTCTAGGCCAGTTCCAGGAAAGTACGGCAGGTTGCAAGAAACGGGTGAACCTTCACCCGCCGGCTCCCAAACAGCGGGCCGCCACTCGCCGGATCCATCGGGAGCGACTAGAATATCAAGACACTGAAGCTTCTCGCAGGCTGCTGAAAAACGGGACTCATGAATGTTGTCATCCAGAGCGCAGCGAAGGACCTGCTGTCTGCGCCTGCGAAAGCAAAACAGATCTTCGGCTCGCAAAACCGGCGCGACCTCAGATCACACTTGCGACGGCGTAGTTTCAGCAGCCTGCAGTAAACCGAGTAGCGTTACCATGGCTAACCTCAAGGAAGTTTTGAACCAGAACGTCAGGGAAGCCGCGCCGGAGCTGTGCGAGAAGCTCGACCGCAACCGTGTGCGATGTTTTTCGTGCGGACACTGCTGTCCGATTGCCGACGGACAAGCCGGGGTTTGCAAGGTGAGATTCAACCAGGGCGGAACGCTGCAAGTGCCCTGGGGTTACGTCGGCGGGGTGCAGTGCGACCCCATCGAAAAGAAGCCATTCTTCCACGCCTACAGCGGAGCTCTCGCCTACAGTTTCGGCATGCTGGGCTGCGACCTGCATTGCTCTTATTGTCAGAATTGGGTGACGTCACAGGCACTTCGCGACCCGCACGCGGTATCTGCGCCGCTGCGCGTGACCCCCGAGACGTTGGTGCGGGAGGCCGTGAACCAGGGCGCCCGGCTGGTGGTGAGCACCTATAACGAGCCGCTGATTACCGCCGAGTGGGCGGTCGCGATCTTCAAGGAGGCGAAGGCCGCGGGCCTGGCGACTGCGTTTGTTTCCAATGGCAACGCCACTCCGCAGGTGCTCGACTATCTGCGGCCCTGGATCGATCTGTACAAAGTCGATCTGAAGAGCTTCGATGAGCAGCACTACCACCAGCTTGGAGGCCGTCTGCAGCCGATTCTCGAGACGATTCGCCGTTTGCATGCGATGGGAATCTGGGTCGAAATCGTCACCCTGGTAATTCCGGGCTTCAACGACTCCGATGACGAGCTGAAACGCCTGGCCGGTTTTCTGGCGGAGGTTTCAACGGACCTGCCGTGGCATGTGACGGCCTTCCACGGCGATTACAAGATGACCGAACCGGAAGACACCACCGCCAGAATCGCTGGTGCGCGCGGCGGAGATCGGACAACAGGCCGGACTGCACTACATCTATGCGGGCAATCTTCCGGGGGATGTCGGCGATCTGGAAAATACCCGCTGCTCCGATTGCCACGAATTGCTGATCGAACGTTTTGGATACCGGATCACGCAATACCGTTTGACCTCCGAAGGGCGCTGCCTGAAATGCGGCAAACTCATTCCGGGGCGCTGGGATACCGCATTCCGCAAGCAGATCAGTTCGCATCCGTATGTACCGCGTCTGCGGGTGCCGACGGATCTGATCGGTATTTCTTAGTCAGGTCCGAGCGGGCTTGAGGTATTCTCTAAAGAAGTTCCTCGTGGTCATCCGGTGAATTCGGAGCTGAAATCTGTCTTCAAACTCGATTTATAGAGGAAGGACGTCCTATGCCGAAATTTGCTGCCAACCTTTCAATGATGTTCAATGAAGTTCCGTTTCCTCAGCGCTTCGCCGCCGCCGCCAAAGCGGGTTTCACGGCGGTTGAGTTCCTCTTCCCCTTCGAATACAAACCGGAAGAGGTTGCCGGCTGGTTGAAGGAAAATAAGCTGGAAAACGTTTTGTTCAACATGCCTCCCGGAAACTGGGCCGGGGGCGAACGCGGACTGACGTCACTGCCGGACAGGGTGGAAGAGTTCCGCGCGGGCGTTGCCAAGTCGATCACCTACGCCAAGGCCATGGGAACTCCACGTTTGCACGCGATGGCGGGAAATTTTCCGGCCGGCGGAGACCGCGCCAAGCATCGCGCAGTGTACGTCGAGAATCTGCGCTACACGGCGCGCGAGATGGCGAAGCACAACCTGATGCTGGTGATCGAACCGATTAACCAGAGGGACATGCCGGCATTCTTCCTCAATTTCCAGGGCGATGGGCACGCCATCCGCGAGGAAGTCGGCGAGCCGAACCTGAAAGTGCAAATGGACTTCTACCACACGCAGGTGCAGGAAGGCGACGTGGCCATGAAGCTGCGCAAATATTTCGACCAGATCGGCCACATACAGGTGGCGAGCGTGCCGGATCGCAACGAACCCGATGGCGGCGAACTGAACTACACCTACCTGTTCCGCTTACTGGATGAACTCAAATACCAGGGATGGGTGGGCTGTGAGTACCGTCCGAAGGCTGGCACGGTGGAAGGGCTGGGCTGGCTTAAGGCTTTCAGCTCCGCTGCCGGAGCCCGGTAAGAGCCGGCGCGCCACGACCATTGCCCAACAAAAAGTCGGCGGGAGATGATCCCCGCCGACTCTTCATTTCAGATTGACCCCTTCGGGTGCTGTTCAATTACCAGAGTCCCAGAGCCCTCCACCAAGTAAGACCGACTACGAAATAGATGAGCATTCCCAGGTAGGTGGTGATGTGACCGATCTTCCACCACGTCGACTGGGGCACGTATCCCGCGCCGAACAGAATGGGCCCGCAGGCGTTGCTGTAATGGGTCTGGGCGCTGGCCAGTTGCGATGAAGCAGCCACCAGCAGAATGAGCGGCAGCGGCGGCAGTTGGGCGGCGGCTCCCAGGGTATACAGCAGCGGGACCATGGTCGCGATAAAGGCAATGGTGGAGGCAAACAGATAGCGAACCACAATTCCCAGCAGAACCACGGCGACTAGAAAGATCATTTTATTGCCGGTGGCAAATTGCATCTTCTGCCCCAGCAGTTTCCCAAGCCAGGTGAAAAAGCCTAACTTGCTAAGGCCATTGGCAAGCGACACGATGCCTGCGTACCAGATCAGGATGCTCCAGGCGTTCTTGCACGCCAGCACCTTATCCCAACTTACAATCCCGGTGAGGATGGCTGCGGCGACAAAGGCAAGGGCGACTGCCGCCGGGTCCAACTTAGTAATCGTCGAAGTTGCCCAGCCGACCAGTGCCAGCACGAACAAAATGACCAGTCTCTTTTCCTTGCCGCTCATTGGGCCGAGTTTCTTATAGCCTTCGGCAGCGATCCTCTTGTTGTCTACTTCCTTGATTTCGGGAGGATAGATTTTGTAAACGAGATACGGAAGAATCGTCAGGCAGATCAAGCCCGGGATGGACATCGCCGCCGCCCACAGCGGCCAGGAAACTTCGGTGTGGAGAATGCTCTTAGCAAAAGTCAGATTCAAAGCATTGATCGCGCCGGCGGTGATAAACATGGCGGCGGTGCACAGGCTTATCTGGTACATCAGCACCATCAGGAAAGCCCCAAGGCGGCGAGCCGTGGGGCCTGGGCGGGAGTCGAGGGTGACGGCCAGACTCTGGAAGATCGGAAAGAGCAAGCCGCCGGTTCGCGCGGTGTTCGATGGCGTAGCCGGAGCTATGATCAGATCGGCGATGGCCGCGACATAGCCCAGTCGGAGGCTGGACTTTCCCAGCTTCCCAATGAGGTAGTAGGAGATGCGACTGCCGAGTCCGGTTTCGTTGAAAAAGTAGCCGATGAGGAAGGCGGTCCACATGAGCCAGGGCGTACTCTCGTTGAAGGCCGACATTGCTATTTTGAATTCCTTGAGCCATACGGCCACCACCGAAAGAGCAATCAGCAAAATAACCGGCTCCGGCGCGGGTCTCAGGCAGATACCGAAGACTGCGCCGAGGTAGATCGCCAACAGCTTCCAGGCCAGGGGCGTCAGCCCCGCTGGAACAGGAATAAGCAAGATGACCAGGGTAATAGCAACACATATTAGACCCTTGATCACATTTTGCTTTTTTAATTGATCTTTGTCCGCAGCCTGCGCGGGTTGCGGCTGGGTTATGATTTCGCCGGGATCAACTTGTGCTTGCATTGCCATTCCCTTCCTTCATGTCGGTTATGTCCGGCCAATGACCTTTTGTTGGCCCGGCTGTGTCGAGGCGAATTGGGCGTGTGCTGGATTGCCGCCGAGTACCGCGTTCTCTATTCGTCATTCGTCCCTGAAATCGTTCAGCTCTGAATGGCCAGAATTGTACCGCGCGTTGGCGGTTTTGCAAGGCCAAAGCTGCGTCCACGATTGAAAAGAGCAGGAATTCCGGACTCGCGCCGGGCAATCGAGCGAGGTTGTTGCTGTTCGTCGCAAAGATCACGTTCCCAAACCGATGTCCTTCTGGTGCAACATCCGGCGTGGCAGGACTCATCAGAAATTGCAAGACTTTCGCACCGATCGGGTACTTGCCAGGTTTTGCCCGTGTCCAAACCAATTGCGCGAGGTGCACAGTGGCGACAATTCCGCTGGACAAATCACAAAGTGCACGGTCCTCAGCCGCGGCGCGCCTCGATCGGCTTCCGATTGGCTCATTTCACAAGCAGGTGATGTGGCTCGTCGCTATGTGTTTTTCTTCGAGCTGGAAAATTTGAATTTAGGAATGGACGCGGCACAACCTTCGCAACCAAGGAGACAGCATGGCGGTAGCGATGCAAAGCCCGACAACGCAGCAGATCCGCAAGGTCGCCGTGGCCAGCATCATCGGCTCGGTCATCGAGCAATACGACTTTCTGGTTACCGGCATCATGGCGGCGACGGTGTGGGGCAAGGTGTTCTTCAAGTTGCCCGACCTCGCCGCGTTTGCTGCGGCGATCACGGTGTACGGCCTCGGCATCATCATCCGACCGCTGGGCGCCTACATCTTCGGCAATATCGCCGATCGCCACGGACGCCGCGACGCGATGGTCTACGCTTTGGTGCTCATGGGCGTTAGCACGCTGCTAATCGGGCTGACGCCGGCCTACGACAGTATCGGCGCGATCGCGCCGGTGCTGCTGGTCATCTTCCGTATCATGCAGGGCATCAGCTTCGGCGCCGAATTCGGCACCGCGTCCACCTGGGTGGTCGAACAGGCAGGGCGCTCCCGGTGGCGCGCGTTCTGGGGCGCGTGGGTGGGCTTTGCCATTCCGATCGGGTTGCTGCTGGGCTTCGGCTCGGTGATGCTGGTTAAGTCTCTAATGTCGCCAGAGGAGTTCGTGGCCTGGGGTTGGCGTATCTTTTTCTTCGTCGGCTTCCTGGGGGCCATCGTCGGCATCGTAATCCGCACCCGCACCATGGACAGCTTCGTGTTCGAAGAGTTCAAGGTCGGCAAGGCCGTGCTGAAAAGTCCAGCCAGCCAAGTCTGGCGCGAGATGCCTCTGCGCATCCTGCGCACCTCGCTGGTCAATGCCATGTTCGGCGGCGCGTTTTTCCTGTGCTTCGTCTTCGGCACCGGCTACATGAAGGCGGTGGGATTCACCGGCACCCAGGCCGAAACTATCGGGCTGATCGCCGCTGGCTCGATGCTGGTGTTCATGATCATCGGCTCGCTGCTGGCCGACGTGATCAACCGCCGCACCATCCTGCTGGTCTCGGCGGTGGTGTTCCTGGTGTTCGCCATTCCTTACTTCTACCTGATCAACACCGGCAGCTTCCTGCTCGCATCGATCGGCGAGATCATCGGCTTCGGGTTTGTGTTCGGGTTCGGCTACGGCGCCATTCCCACCTTCTACACGGAAAACTTCCCGACCCGCTTTCGTGCCTCCGGCGCCAGCGCCGGTTACCAGGTGTCGCAGGTCTACGGCGGCGGCCTGATCCCGATTGTCGCCGGCAAGCTCCTGCAGGCTTACGGCATCCACCGCGCCTACATCTACATCGGCCTGTTCGTGATGGTCTACGCGGTGCTGGCCATTGTGGCCATCCTGCGCACGCCCGAAACCAAGGGTTCCGACCTCGAGGCCTGAGCCGCTAACCCGCTGTTTCACTTGGGCTTATCTCCGGACTGCTCTTCTTTGGACGGCCAATAAGCCCTCGAACCGTGCAAAATTTCTGGTGCAACGCCGGTGTTGCAAGCCTCATCACATCCTGTATAATTAAATAGTACCGAATCGGTACGATTTTAATGGTTTTGGCGAGGGCACCAAGATGATCAGGCTCGGCAAGCTAACCGATTATGGGCTTGTGCTTTTGACCTACATGGCACGCGCCCAGGGAGAGTCGTTGCATACGGCGCGTGAGCTCTCGGCGGAGTCGAGGCTGCCTTTGCCGACGGTGAGCAAGATTCTGAAGCTATTGCTGCAAAGCGGGCTGCTGGTCTCCAGCCGCGGGATCAAGGGCGGGTACAGTCTGGCGAGAGAGCCGCGGGAAATTCCAATTTCCGAAATTATTGCGGCGTTGGAAGGGCCAATTGCGCTCACCGAATGCAGCACGGAGCTTGCCGGTATTTGCAACCTGGAGCAATGCTGCCCGATCAAAGAAAACCAGAGAGTCATCAACCAGGTGGTGCGCGGGGCATTGGAGAAGTTGAGCCTTGCAGACCTCATCCATCCGCTGCGGTTGACCACTATCCAGGATGCGCGCGGGAAGCTGATTCCGGCGATCGTCTCCGGGAGGATTCAATGAGCACAAACACAGATGCGATTCGCGATTTTGCGCAGCGTGAGTATCAATGGGGCTTCATCTCGGACGTCGAGGAAGAAAGAATCCCCAAGGGATTGAACGAGGATGTTATCCGGCTGATCTCGGAGAAGAAGCAGGAACCGGAGTTCATGCTTGAGTGGAGGCTCAAAGCCTATCGTCACTGGGCGTCGCTGGAAAAAGCACAGGCGGAGCCGCGCTGGGCGAATGTGAAATACCCTGCGATCAATTATCAGGACATGGTTTACTACTCCGCTCCCAAACGGAAGCCGGCAGCTTCAGAGTCTCGACCAGCTCGATCCGGAGATACTGCGCACCTACGAGAAGCTTGGCATTCCGCTGCAAGAGCAGAAGATGCTGGCCGGTGTCGCTGTAGATGCGGTATTCGACAGCGTTTCGGTGGCGACCACCTTCAAGGAGAAGCTGGGCGAACTGGGCATTGTGTTCTGTTCTTTCTCCGAGGCGGTGCTCAAGCATCCCGAGCTGGTTCAGAAATATCTCGGGACGGTGGTGCCGTACACGGACAATTTCTTTGCTTCGCTGAACGCAGCCGTGTTCAGCGATGGCTCGTTTGTCTACGTGCCCAAGGGAGTTCGCTGCCCGATGGAGCTCTCGACGTACTTCCGCATCAATGCGGCGGAAACAGGCCAGTTCGAGCGCACGCTGATTGTGGCTGACGAAGGCGCGTATGTGAGCTATCTGGAGGGCTGCACGGCTCCGATACGCGATGAGAACCAGTTGCACGCCGCGGTAGTTGAGCTGGTGGCGCACGATAACGCGCAGATCAAGTACTCGACGGTGCAGAACTGGTATCCGGGAGATAAGGAGGGCAAGGGCGGTATCTACAATTTTGTCACCAAGCGCGGCAAATGCGCGGGCGTGAACTCAAAGATCTCGTGGACTCAGGTGGAGACCGGGTCGGCAATCACCTGGAAATATCCGAGCTGCATTTTGCAGGGCGACAACTCGGTGGGCGAGTTCTATTCCGTAGCGCTCACTAACAATCGCCAGCAAGCCGACACGGGCACCAAGATGATCCACATCGGCAAGAACACGCGAAGCACGATTGTCGCGAAAGGGATCTCGGCGGGGTATGGCCAGAACACCTATCGTGGGCAGGTGAAGATTATGAAGGGAGCCACGGGAGCGCGCAACTATACGCAATGCGACTCGCTGCTGATTGGCGATAAATGTGGCGCGCACACCTTTCCTTACATTGAAGTGCGGAACTCGACGGCGCGCATGGAGCACGAAGCGTCGACTTCCAAGATCGGCGAAGACCAGCTGTTTTACCTGCGGCAGCGCGGGCTGAAGGCCGAAGACGCGGTTTCGATGATCGTCAACGGCTTTTGCAAGCGCGTGTTTCGCGAACTGCCGATGGAGTTTGCGGTGGAAGCACAGAAACTGCTGAGCGTGAGCCTGGAAGGCAGCGTCGGCTAGTGAGCGCTTGCGCGGATCAGCGGGCGGCAGCATAGATGGAGCGACAGAGAGAACAAGAATGAGCTTATTGGTAATTAGAAATCTACATGCCAACGTGGACGGGCAAGAAATCCTCAAGGGTATCAACCTCGAGGTCAATGCCGGTGAAGTGCATTCGATCATGGGCCCCAACGGCTCGGGCAAGAGCACGCTCGCGCAGGTGCTTGCGCGGCGCGAGAACTTCAAAGTTACCGCCGGAGAAGTGCTCTTCAACGGCAAGGACCTGCTCGGCATGAAGCCCGAGGAAGCCGCGTGCGAGGGTTTGTTTCTGGCTTTCCAATATCCGGTGGAGGTTCCGGGCATCAGCAACCCGTATTTTGTGCGGTCGGCGCTTAATGCCATCCGCAAGTATCGCGGACTGGATGAGATGGATGCGATGGATTTTCTGCCCATGTTCCGGGAAAAGCTGAAGCTGCTGGAGATGGACGAGAAACTGATGAACCGCTCGGTGAACGAAGGTTTTTCCGGTGGCGAAAAGAAGCGCAACGAGATTCTGCAAATGGCGGTGCTGGAGCCCAAACTCGCGTTGCTGGACGAAACCGATTCCGGACTCGACATTGACGCCTTGCGAATTGTCGCTGCCGGCGTCAACACCATGCGCGGTCCGGAGCGGGCGTTCATCGTGGTTACGCACTATCAAAGGCTGTTGGAATACATCGTTCCAGATTTCGTCCACGTGCTGGTTGATGGGCGGATCGTGCGCTCGGGCGGTCCCGAATTGGCGCTGGAACTCGAAGAGAAGGGTTACGCCAGAACAGAGGCTGAGGTGAAACAGAGCGCGCCTGCCGCGTGAGGGGATGCAAGTGGTCACTGCTACTGAATATCTAGGAAGCTACGTTGAGAGCTTCACCGATTTCGAAAAGCACGTCGCCGGACGGGACCCTGGATGGATGCAGTCTCTGCGCCGGAAGGCTTTTGCCCGCTTCTGCGAAGTGGGGTTTCCGACCACGCATGATGAAGACTGGCGTTTCACGAACGTATCGGAAATTGCGCGCACTCCATTTCGGCTGGCGCGGGATGGCGCTGCCAGCCTATCGGCAAGTGACTTGAGACAGTGGCGGATTGCGGGAGAGGCGTGTCTGCTGGTCTTCGTAAACGGGCATTTTTCGCGCGAACTATCTTCACTCGACAAGCTGCCGCGCGGCCTCACCGTGGGGAGTCTGGCGGAGCACATTGGCAGCGGCGACGCCGGTGCTTGAACAGCACATGGGCCGTTACCTTGAAGTTGGCCGCGACGCCTTCTGCGCCCTGAACACGGCCTTCGCGGAAGACGGCGGGTACGTTCACATCAGGCGCGGCGCGGTAATCGAAGGCGCCATCCACCTGCTATTTGTCTCGACCGGGACGGAGACGCCGACAATGACGCACCCACGCAACCTGATTGTCGCCGAGGAAAACAGCCAGGCGGCAATCGTGGAAGACTACGTTTCGATTGGGAGCGGCGTGGCGTTCTGCAACAGCGCGACCGAGTTGGTTGCGTCCGACAACGCCGTGCTTTCCCACTACATGATCGAGCAGGAGCATACGCAAACGTTCAATGTCTCCACTCTGCGCATACAGCAGGGCAGAAGCGCGAACGTGGCTTCGCACTCTGTGCTAGCGGGCGGAGCGCTGGTGCGGAACAACGTTCACCCGGTACTTGCGGGTGAGGGCTGTGAATGCCTGATCAATGGCCTGTTCGTCGGCAACGGCAGGCAGCACATCGATAACTACATGCTGGTGGAGCATGTCAGTCCGCACTGCGGTAGCCGGCAGTTTTACAACGGCATTCTCGATGGTCGTTCTCATGGCGTTTTTCATGGCCGAATTATCGTTCACAAGGACGCGCAAAAAACCGACGCGAAGCAAACGAATCGCAACCTATTGCTTTCCGATGACGCACAGATCGACACCAAGCCTCAGTTGGAGATTTATGCGGACGACGTGAAGTGCACGCACGGGGCGACGATTGGGCAAATCGAAGCAGATGCGCTGTTCTATCTTCGCTCGCGCGGAATCGACGAAGCCTCGGCGCGCAGACTCTTGCTGGTGGCGTTCGCCAATGAGTGTCTGGAACGGATGAAGGAGAGCGATATACGGGAGCATATCGAGAAGCTGATTAACGAGCGCGTGCTGCAGATGGCGGGCTCGCGGCGCGAGTTGGAGGAAATCGCATGACCAGCGTTCCTAAGAGATGGCCCGGAATTGCAGGTCCGCAGGAAGTACGGCGGCGCGACGGAAGCTTCGACGTGGAGGCGATTCGCGCTGATTTTCCGATACTCAGGCGGCAGGTTCACGGCAAGCCGCTGGTTTACCTGGACAATGCGGCGACGGCGCAAAAACCGCAGGCGGTGATCGACACACTGAGCCGATACTACGAGCAGGAGAACGCCAACATTCACCGCGGCGTGCATTATCTTTCCGAGCGCGCGACCGAGGAGTACGAGGCGGCCCGCAAGACGATTCAATACTTTCTCAACGCCGCCGATGCCGGAGAAATCATTTTTGTACGCGGTGCGACGGAGGGCATCAACCTGGTGGCCCAAACCTATGGGCGCGCAAATGTCGGCCGAGGTGATGAGGTGCTGATTAGTGCCATGGAGCATCACTCGAACATAGTGCCCTGGCAGATCCTGTGCGATGAAAAGGGCGCGAAGTTGCGGGTGATTCCCATCAATGACAGCGGCGAACTCATCTGGGAAGAGTTCGAGAAGCTGCTTGGTTCACGAACGAAGATGGTTGCCGTCACGCATGTGTCCAACGCGCTTGGAACAGTTAATCCCGTGCGCCGCATCGTGGAGCAGGCGCACAGAGCGAACGTTCCGGTGCTGGTCGACGGGGCACAGTCCGTGCCGCATATCGAGGTGGACGTGCAGGCCCTCGACTGCGACTTTTTCGTCTTCTCCGGACACAAGATTTATGGCCCGACGGGAATCGGTGTTTTATATGGCAAGGCCGCGCTGCTGGATGCGATGCCGCCGTACCAGGGCGGCGGCGACATGATCAGCTCGGTCACGTTCGAAAAAACAATTTACAACAAATTGCCTTACAAGTTCGAAGCCGGAACACCGCACATCGCTGGCGGCATCGGGTTGGGCTGTGCAACCGGGTATCTGAACGGCGTGGGCATTGAGCGCGTCGAAAGGCACGAACACGAGCTGCTTGCATACGCGACGCGAGCGGTGAGAGAGATTCCGGGGCTGCGCATAATCGGCACGGCCGAAGAGAAGGCGGGCGTGCTTTCATTCGTTGTGGAAGGAATCCATCCGCACGATATCGGGACGATTCTCGATCAGCAGGGAATCGCAATTCGCACGGGCCATCACTGCGCGCAGCCGGTGATGCAGCGCTTTGGGATTCCGGCGACGGCGCGCGCTTCCTTCGGCCTGTACAACACCAGGGAAGAGGTGGATGCGCTGGTCAGCGGATTGCAGAAAGTGCGGGAGGTGTTTGCCTGATGGCCGATCTGCGCGATTTGTATCAGGAAGTGATCCTCGAACACAGCAAGGCGCCGCGTAATTATCGCGAACTGCCGAATGCGAATCAGAAGGCGGAGGGGTATAACCCGCTGTGCGGCGATCACTTTACCGTATATGTCGAAGTCGAGGGTGATCTGGTTCGCGACATCAGCTTCCAGGGATCGGGATGCGCAATCTCGAAGGCCTCCGCTTCAATGATGACGCAAAGCCTGAAGGGGAAGACGCGGGCGGAAGCGGAGAAGCTGTTCGAGCAATTCCACAAGCTGGTAACCAGCGGGCCTAACGGCAGCGCGGGCGAGCTCGGAAAGCTGGCAGTCTTCTCCGGTGTTTCGGAGTTTCCCGTACGCGTGAAATGCGCCACGCTCGCCTGGCATGCGCTGCACGCGGCTTTGCAAGGGCAACAGGAACCGGTATCGACGGAGTAGTCGTGTCCCAGCGGCTGCTGGGAATAGCGTAGTGCTTGTTTGGCAGGAACCAGTATCGACGGAGTAGCAGCGATGGAGACCAGCGAACTCATTAGCCTGACGCGGGCATGCGAAGCGATCGGCATTCCGAGCGGCGTCCGCGAGGTTCTTCCGCAGGGCGCGACGGTGCGAATCATGCAGTTTCTGGGGAGCGGCTACACGGTCGTCGACAATCGCGGTTACATGTTGCGAATCGACGCCCGAGATGCGGATGCCATGGGACTCGTCAGCGAAGCCGGCGCAGCAAGCGCCGCACCAGACGAAAGCTTCGCGGAAGACATGGTTTGGGATCAATTAAAGACGGTTTATGATCCGGAGATTCCGGTGAATATCGTCGACTTGGGCTTGATTTACGACTGCACGATTGCGGATATTGAGACGGGCGGCAAGACGATCGACATCAAGATGTCAATGACTGCGCCCGGCTGTGGGATGGGGAGCGTGTTGAAGGCAGATGTGGAGAGCAAACTGGCACGACTTCCAGAAGTGAAGGACGTTCGCGTGGAGGTGGTGTTCGATCCGCCTTGGAATCCCAGCCGCATGTCGGAGGCGGCCAAGCTGAAACTCGGATTCGACCTCGATTACGGTGACGCTTCCTTGCCATCCTTCGGGCGGTAGGAAGCCGCGACGATATCAGCTCTCGCATCTACGGCGGTCATTGCGGGGATGAGCGAGGTCGTGATCTCGTAGACCGCACCAGCTACTCCCTCCAGCGGACGGCCGCAGACAGATATCCAGAGTGTGGTTCCATCCCGGCGAGAGGCTTCGATCCGCACCGCGTCAAACGGCTGGCCGGCGCGAATGAATGCCAGCATTCCCTGATAATCGGTTTCATTCCGGAAGACGGTTTGGGCGAGATTCGCGCCAAGCAGTTTCTTGATTCCGGCAAAGCCAGAGAGTTGGAGAAATGCTGAATTTGCGCGGCGAATGCAGCCGTCGGCGGTGAGGCAGGCGACTCCGAAGGGTGCCGCGTCAAGCATTGCACGCCATTCACCGTTGATGCGGGTCAGATTCGCTTCCCGGGAGAGGACGCCCTCGCCTATCTGCACTCTCGCCACAAGTTCATCGCGGTTGAATGGTTTGGTCAGGTAGTCGTCCGTGCCCGCCTTCAGGGCCGCAACGATGTCGCACTTGTAGCTGCGGGCCGTTAGCAGGAGCACGTACGTGTATTGCCACATTTCGTTTTCGCGTATCCGACGGCAGACTTCGACGCCGTCCACCACGGGCATCATCCAGTCGAGCACAACCAAGCGAGGCGGGTTCTCGGATTGCAGGATATCCCAAGCCTCCTTCCCGTTTGCCGCGGAAACCACCTGGAATCCCACATCGGAGAGGACCTTGATGGTGAGATAACGGGACATGATATCGTCGTCGGCGACGAGCACTTTCATAGCCTGACCTCCGAGGCGGCCGTCGATGGCTGTGCCGGATTCATGGCTCCCGCCGCGGGGAATGGAGTCTTCTGCATCTGGTCGAGGGCCCTGGAAATTGCCAGCAGCAAGGCAGTCATCTCGCGCTCAAGAGCCGCTGCTGCCTCGGCGAAGCCATTTACGTCGGCGGCCCGTCCCAGTTCCTCCAGCAGGAGTGCCGCCCGGGCGGCTTTAAGGCCACCGATGGTGGAAACGGTTCCCTTCAACTTGTGAGCCGCGCGATAGACGGCGGTGCTATCGTTTTGGGCTAAAGCGCTTCGTACAGAGTCGAGCAGAGCCGGACTCTCCTGGAGAAAGAGGCGGCAAAGTTCGCAGAACAAATCTTCGTCCCCGCCCATTTGGCGCAGGGCCCCTTCGACATCGAGTTCGCCGTTTAAAGAAATCGGAGGGGAAGTGGGGGCGGGCGCCTCTCCCATAGGCAGCGGCTTGCGGGTAGTCTGCTCGCAAATTGCCTGAAGCAGCTCTTGTTTGTGCAGCGGCTTCGCAATGTAGTCGTCCATACCCGCCTCGAGGCACTTTTCCCGGTCGCCCTTCATGGCGTGCGCGGTCATGGCAATGATCGGCACGTGAGCGCCGGTTGCCTGCTCCAAAAGACGGATCTGCCTGGTGGCTTCATGACCGTCCATAATGGGCATCTGCACGTCCATCAGGATGACGTCGTAGCTGCTTTGCTGGCTGGCGTTGACCGCAGCCAGTCCGTCTCCGACGACGGTTACCGAGTGGCCGGCGCTTTCCAGCAGCCGGACGATGAGCCGCTGGTTGACCAAATTATCCTCGGCGGCGAGGAAGCGAAGCGTGCGCTCGGCGGCGTTCGGCAGAAGCGCTTCTTCGCTGTCCGTGATGACTTCCTTCGGCGCCTTGTTTAACACACGCAGCACCACATCCAGCAGCTCAGAACGGCGAATGGGTTTGATGAGGTAGGCGGAGATGCCGAGTTCGCGGCAACGATCGATGTCGCCGGGCTGCCCGCCGGAGGTCAGCATCAATACGATTGCGCCCGTGAGTTTAGGATTCTGCCGGATACGCTCCGCCAACTGGAAGCCGTCCATCTGGGGCATGTGCCCGTCGATCAGAACCAGTTTGTAGGCGTTGTTCCCCGAGGCTGCCGCCTCCAGGGCCGACAGCGCAAGGACGGCACTCTCGACCGCATCGGACTTCATGCTCCATTGGGTGGTGATCGCGTGCAGAATTCTGCGATTGGTGAGGTTGTCGTCGACGATCA
Organism: uncultured Acidobacteriota bacterium; assembly: GCA_963819175.1. Classification (GTDB taxonomy): domain Bacteria; phylum Acidobacteriota; class Terriglobia; order Terriglobales; family Acidobacteriaceae; genus CAWBRT01. The sequence continues at coordinate 59,354 of CAWFVJ010000013.1, read as the reverse complement.
GGCAGGAGATGCCTTTCAGCGAATCGGGAGGAGCCGCGGCCGGCTGAGTCCCCGGCGGCAGCGGAACCAGCATGTGGAACTCGCTGCCTTCATCCAACTCGCTGGCAACCCACATCTGGCCGCCCATGAGGGAGACCAAGCGCATGGAAATCGTCAAGCCCAGTCCGGTGCCGCCGTAGCGGCGGGTCTGTGAGCTATCTGCCTGGCCAAAGGCCTCGAAGATAGTATTGAATTTTTCGCGCGGAATGCCGATACCGGTATCTCGCACCACGAGATGAATCATATTGGGGCCGCGTTCGGCGGCGGTATCGACGGTCACGACCACCTCGCCACGCTCGGTGAACTTGATGGCGTTGGCGACGAGGTTGACGAGAACCTGGCGCAGGCGATGCCCGTCTCCGATGACGACTTCCGGAACCGAAGGGTAGACGTCATAGGCAAGTTCCAGGCCCTTTTGATGGGCGCGGAGAGCTAGCCCTTTCATGATGTCGCCGATCAGGTCATGAAGATTGAACTCGAACGAATCGAGCTCAAGGCGCCCCGCCTCGATCTTGGAGAAGTCCAGTATCTCGTTGATGATCGAGAGCAGGGATTCGGCGGAGAGCTTCACGGTGGAGAGATATTCGCGCTGTTCCGGCGTGAGGTTGGTTTCCAGAGCGAGCTCGGTCATGCCGATGACGCCGTTCATGGGGGTGCGAATCTCGTGGCTCATATTGGCCAGGAACGCGCTCTTGGCACGGCTTGCCGCCTCCGCCTGCTCCTTGGCCGTAGCGAGCTCGAGATTGACTGCCCTGCGCTCCCGCAGTTCTTGTTCGAGGCTGGCCCGGCTTCTTTGAAGTTCGTCGTCGCGGGTCTGGATGTCGGCCAGCATTTCATTGAATCCGGCACTCAGTTGACCGATCTCATCATTTCCGACGGCGGAGACACGGATGGCATAGTCCTTGTGGACGGAGACATGATGCATGATGCGCGCCAGTTCGGAAATCGGCGCCGTGACCTTGCGCGAAAGTATCGATCCGGTCGCTGCTCCCACCCCGAGCGACAGAACCAGAAGAACGACAGCAAGGATTGCAAGCCTGTGCCACCGATTCTTGATCTCGTGCAAGTCCGACCGGAGATAGAGGACGCCAACTTTTTCCGCGCCGGAGACCACGGGGCGTACGGTGCTGATCAAAGTGTTGTCGGCCACAGAGCTTTCCGGCGGTTGTTTCGGGCAGCCACTAACGGCATCCGTCGGGTCGCGCCGGTAATGCGTGAATAACTTGCCCTGCCTGTCATATAAACAGGCGGAGACAACCTGCTTTTCCGAATGCAAGGTGCCAAGGACCTTGTAGCCGGCCATCACGTCGTCGAATTCAAGGGCAGCGGTGGAGTTCTCGGCGACGATTTGAGCCAGCGTGTCGAGTTGATCTCCCAGCCCACGCCATGGCGCGACGTAATCGTAAATGAAAAAGACTGTGCCCAGGGCGAACAATGCCGCCGTACTCGCGAGCAGGACGACTAGCGTCAGCTTGCGGGTGATCTTGTGATCCTCGAACGAGAAGCGCATTGGTGACTTCTTGCCGGCGGTATTGGAATCATTGAATAAGGAGCGCATGATTTTCACCTGGTCGGCGCCTGGTTTACCAGGGTTGCAAGGCTGAGGAGGCGGGAGCTGATCTTTAACTGCGCAGCTTCCACGACCGCCGGATTAATCAACGCCCGCCGTGACAAGACCGACTGCCCCGCCCGAGCGGGTAAATGACGCCGCATCGCCGACCGTCAGCACGTTCAACAGTGGGAAAAACAACAACGCGCTTCCGGGGGAGGCAAGGAAGCGAAGTTTCGATAAGTGGCCCATACATCAAGAGCCATCGACAATTTCAGGGATTTCTTGAGTTCGGGCGAACGACTGGCGGCTCCCGCTATACGCCGAGGTGGCGATGCATGAGCTCTTTGTTGGCCGTCAGGCCGACTTGAGACGCACTACCCTAGCATAGGTTCTTCAGCAGCCTGCTACGCTTTGGCTCTGCGGGTGGAGACGGCCCACTCGACGTCGGGGTCTTCCATCTCGAGGCGGCGCACTCCTTGCAGAAAGCGGCTTTGGAGTCGTTCATATTCGGCGCGATAGGCGGCGTCCGGATGCTTCCATTCGTGCAGGTAAAACACTCGCTGGATGCCGGCCTGCAGCATTTCCTTCATGCAACTGAAGCAGGGCTGCATGGTGGTGTAGAGAGTGCCGCCTTCGACCGCGATGCCGAAGCGGGCGGCGCCGAGGATGGCATTCTGCTCGGCATGGACACAGATGCAGAGATCATAGCCGGTGCCGGCAGGATGCGATTCGCGGTTGGCGCAGCGCAGGCAGCCTCCGTCCAGGCAATTCGGCATGTTGCGGGGCGTGCCATTGTAACCGGTGGAGATGATGCGCGCGTCTTTGGCAACCACCGCCCCGACGCGGTTGCCAACACAATTGGCTCGGGTGCGGACGGCGATGGCGATACCCATCAGGTACTCATCCATGTTGGGGCGAGAACGCTCTTGGGCCACGACGCATACTCCTGTGAAACCTCGGGCTTCGGCATTTGCGGGCCGCGCCCGGCTGCTTCATCGGACATACAACCGGTCTAATTCAGCGCGCTGGAAGGCCCTGCGATGACATCGCGCATGGCTCGCACTTCCTGGCTCAGCAACTCCACCAGCTTCATCGAGAGCGAGACGTCACTTTGCATCAAGCTAATCAGCTCTTCGCGAGTGAGAAACGCAAGCTCCGAATCCAAGAGGACCTCGGCGCTGAGGCTGTAAGGGTTGCCGCTGATGGCGGCAGGCAGTCCGAGCAGGCCGCCGCGTTCAACGATTTCCTCTAAATGGATTCTGCCGTCGGGCGAGTGAAGCGTCATGCGCGCCCGGCCCTTGCTGAGAATATAGAGACCGGTAACCGCATCGCCCTGGTTGAAGAGTGATGCCCCGGCTTGTTTGGAAATGCTCCTGGCGCTGCCGAGAAGCTTGTTTTCGATTTCACTATCCAGTTTAAAAGGCACAAAAATCCTCCCCACACGACTGTCTGAATAATTTAGCCATTGCCGGCGCGCTTCGCTGTGACACAGCTCACTCACCGGGTGTGCGTAAATCGGGGTGTTTGGCCCGAAGGGGGTGGCGGCAACGGCAATACGCAGCCCGTCACGAGTGGATAGGCAGGGTGAAGTAGAACACGGAACCGCGGCCAATCTGGCTGGTGACGCCGACTGTGCCGCCGTGCAATTCAACGATCGCTTTAGCGATGGCAAGCCCCATTCCGGTGCCCTGAATCGAGACTCGCTGGTTGCGCCCGCGATAAAATTTTTCGAAGATCATCGTCTGTTCGATATCGTCGACGCCGGATCCATGGTCGGCAACGCTGACGACAAGTTCGGAACGCCGCAGTTCGGCCGCGACGTGAATGGGTGTGTTGTGCGGCGAGTATTTGCCGGCGTTGTCCAGCAACTGCTGCAGAACTTCGGCGATGCGGTCCAAGTCCATCGGTACGGGCGGAAGCCCTTCCGGAATTGTGACCTCGATCGGATGGTGCGAAAGCGCTGCTTTGGACTCTTCGATTGCCAGCTCCACAGCTTCGCGGATCTGGTACGGCCGTACCCGAAGTTCAATTCCGTGAGCGTCCAGTTGGGCCACTTCCGTTGCCTCGCCGACCAGACGATTCAGCCTGTCGCTCTCTTCGTTGATCACGTTCAGCAACTCTGTGCGCTGCGACCGGTCCAAATCGACCCCGGAGAGCAACGTCTCAGCCGACGCCTTGATCGACGTCAGAGGCGTGCGAAACTCATGGGTCACCGCGTCCAGCAGCACGGAGCGCAGGCGGTCGCTTTCTCGCGCCGCCTCGGCTTTGCTCAGCTTCTCCATGGTGGCTGCACGTTCGATGGCAGTTGCGATCAGACTGCCGACTGCCTCCAGCGTCTCCCGCGATGGAATGTTGCCGGTCAGTCCGAGAGTTCCCACCGAACGCACTCCCATCCGCACGGGCATGAAACAGACAGAGTGTTGCGGGTCCAGGACCGGCTCTCCGCGTCCGGCCACCGACTTGAGCTGTTCAGCCGGGAGCGACGACTGGGCCACAAGGTCGGAATAGTAGGCGTCGGGCTTGCCCTCCAGGAAGAGCGCGCAGCCGGAGGCGCCAAAGGACTCCACGATGTATCGCGGAATCACGTTGACCAGTTCACGGACGTTTTCCGTAACCAGCAACTGCTGGCTGAAGGCGTATAGGCGCTCGACTTCGTGGCGGCGCTGATCGGCTTCCAGCGCCCGGCGCCTGGCCCGCTCCGAAAGCTGACTGGCGAGCACGGCGGTGATCAGAAAGGAGAACAGAGCGATCCAGTTCTGAGGGTCAGCAATGGTGAATTGAAGAATCGGGGGGAAGAAAAAGTAGTTGTATACCAGCGCGGCGAGCACAGACATGTAGACTGCGCACGTCAATCCCCAAGCCGCCGCGACCACTAGAATTGCCAGCAGAAACGTAAATCCAACGGTCGTTAGATTTACGTGCAGCAGCTTGAAGTAAGCTACGACGATTAGAAAGTCGATCGCCGTGGCGGCAACGATCTGTAGTGCCCGGCGCGCCGCGATTCTCACGCGGCGATTGTACCCGATTCGACAATTGCCAAGCTATTGAGAATAATACCAAGCATGCGTAAGACCCCCGAGCAATGGCTGGAGGAGGCGGCTCCGCAAAAGGAGCGAGGCATCTTCAAGGTCTTCCTGGGCTATGCCCCCGGTGTTGGCAAAACGTACAGCATGTTGAGTGAGGGCATACGCCGCGGCAGCCGTGGCGAAGAGGTTGTGATCGGGTACGTCGAGACCCACGGGCGAAAGGCGATTGCAGAGCTATCGTCCAAACTCGAAACGGTGCCAAGACGACAGATGGAGTACAAAGGCACTTTGTTCGAGGAAATGGATACCGAGGCCATCCTCGCACGCAAGCCGCAGATTGCGCTGGTGGACGAGTTGGCGCATACCAATATTGAGGGAAGTAAGCACCAGAAACGCTACGAAGATGTGATTGAGTTGCTCGACGCCAAGATCGACGTGCTGTCGACGATGAACGTGCAGCACATCGAAAGTGTGGCGCCGCTGGTCCAAAGCATTACCGGAATCCAGATCCGCGAGACCGTGCCGGATTGGGTGATGCAGCGAGTCAGCGAAATCGTGCTGCAGGATTTGACGCCCGAAGCGCTGCAAACGCGCATGCGCCGGGGCGACATCTATCCGCTGGAACGCGCGGAAAGAGCCTTGGGGCATTTCTTCCGTCCGGGCAATCTGAACGCCTTGCGCGAGTTGGCGTTGCAGCAGGTGGCCCGCGCCGTGGACCGGAATCTGGAATCGTATCTGGAGAAGGAAGAGCCGGGACGTGCGCTGGAGGTTCGTGAGCGGATCGCGGTGTGCATCAGCTCCAACCCTTCGGCGCAATATCTGATCGCCCGCGCCGCCCGCATGGCTAACCGCATTGACGCCGATCTTGCCGTCATTTATGTCGACATCGGTGCCGATGATACGCTCGACCGTCAACGCACTTTGAAACAGAACCTCCGCTTCGCCGAGAACCTGAACGCGCAGATTCTTCGCGCCAAAGGGAAACACGTGGCGCAGGAGGTGGCCAAGCTGGTTCGAGAAAAGCACATCACCCAGGTTGTGTTCGGACGTTCGGCACAGACGAACTGGCGGAGATATCTGTATCTTTCCGCCATTCACAAGTTCCTGCGGGATGCTCCGCCGGTGGACGTTCACATCGTTACCCAAGAGGTGAAATAGACGCCGATGGCAACCGTAGCAGACAAACGTAACATTCTGGTCGTCGATGACGAGCCGCAGATTACGCGTGTGCTCAAGACCACGCTTTCCAGCCAGGGATACGCGATCCGCACCGCGAGCGATGGCGACGAGGCGGTGGAAGTGATGAAGGAGTGGACCCCGGATCTGTTGATTACCGATCTTCGCATGCCGCACATGAACGGCCTGGAGCTTTGCCGGTATGTCCGGGCGAAGTCGCCGCTGCCAATCATCGTGTTGTCGGTCAAAGGCGAAGAGAAGATCAAAGTGGATGCGCTCGATGCCGGCGCCGATGACTACGTGACCAAGCCTTTCAGTGTGAACGAGCTGCTAGCTCGAGTGCGTGCGGCGCTGCGGCGCATCAACGCGGGACAACAGCCGGCGTCGGAGGTTATCGAGCTCGGAAACTTCCGCATCGATCCGGAACTGCATAGCGTTCAGGTCAGCGGCAGGGAAGTGCACCTCACACCCAAGGAATTCGACCTCCTCGTTTACCTGGCGCGCCATGCCGGCAAGGTGATAACCCATCGTGTGCTGCTGGCGGCAATATGGGGGGAGAACAGTGTCGAGCAGCCCGAGTATCTTCGCGTCTTCGTGGGGCATCTGCGCAAGAAACTGGAGCCGGGAGAAGGCTCGCCGCGCTACATCCTAACCGAACCGTGGGTGGGCTATCGCTTCGACCCCGGCGAGTAATCCGCAACGCGGGAGCTGCGCGAGACGATCTAGAATCTACGGCATGCCCAGAACCCACCAGGTCGGCGACGTGCAGCGCGGAATGTTGCGCTCGGTTGCAATCCTGGAGTTTGCCAAGGGCTTGTTGGTGCTACTGGTTGGCTTGGGCGTTCTCTCGCTCTTGCACCGCGGTCACGATGTGGAAAGCATTGCTAAGGGACTCCTCGGCGTGCTGCACTTCAATCGTCACCGGCATCTCTCCGAGGTATTCCTCAATGCGGCGCGGTTTGGCGATGCTAACCTCATCGTCATAGCCGTCGGCGCCGGATTTTATTCTGCCATGCGTTTTGTCGAAGCCTATGGCCTATGGAAACAGCGGGTTTGGGCCGAGTGGATCGCGTTGATTTCTGGCGCCGCTTACCTGCCGCTGGAGATTTACGAGCTGAGCCGCAGGGCCAATGCCGCGAAATGGACACTGCTTCTGCTGAACCTGGTGATCGTGCTCTACATGGTGTATCTGCGAGTGCAGGACAGGTCGGCGCGCGGGACAGTGCGGCCTGCCAGGTGGATGTGAAGAGATGCAGGGCTGAAGCTTGATCGCTTGCGAACGCTAGTTCGCTCGCCTGCCTTGGCCAGCGCCGGCGGAGGGCATGACGGTGCTCCATATGCCGATCGCAGGGCGGGCCGTAGTGAACGCCATCAGCCCAGCCTTATCGAGGATGACCAGAGTCGATCGCTTAATCTCGACGATCTTCTGTTTCCGGAGTTCGGCGAGCAATCGGGTGACCGTCTCACGCGAGGTTCCGATCATTTGCGCCATCTCTTCTTGCGTGAGCATTTCCACACGCGGATGCCGTTCATCTGCTCCACCATCGAGATCGCTCAACTTCAGGAGCAGCTTGGCCAGCCTGTCTCCCACTGAGCGCGATAGCGCGAACAAGCGAATCTCGCGAATCGCGGAATTGTATTTATCGCTCAACCTCTCGGCCAAACGATAACCGATTTCGTTATGCTCCCGCAGCAGGCGAAGAAGGTCTTCGCGCCTGACAAAATTGATTTGACAGGGATCAATCGCCTCGGCAGTCCATTCGTGAAGTTTCCCGCTGGTTGCCGCGCTCAGCCCGATTACTTCGCCCGCTTCGGCGATCCTCCGGATGATTACTTTGCCGCCCATCGAACAGAGCGACAGCTTTACGCGTCCTTTGCACAAGATAAAAATACCGCGTGATGGTTGCCCCTCCGCAAACAGCACAGAACCTCTGGGAAATGTGGTTGCGCACTTGATCGACTCCATTGCCTGGAGCGCAGCCTGCGGCAGATGGCAAAAGCCATCTTGCGCCTTCATTTTGCAGGTGAGGCAGTTTTCAACCGAACTCAACTCATGCGGGACGACCATCGCGACCCTCGTAACAAAGACTACGACAGCGGAGCGAACCCATAGCGTCCCACATGAATGACCATTCATATAGTAAGACGGTCACAATATTGTGTGATGTACTGACCCGCCGGTTATGACTCGGTCCGTGAGATTCGTCCGGGTTGACGCCTTCCGGCGCCGGACTTACAATCCCGGTGCGCTGGGGTAATTGCGGCTAACCGCGTGCGGAAATTATGAGGCTACGGAGGGCCGTAAAACGGTCGCAGTTCTGCTCCCCGGGAAGCCGTATTGGCAAAATTTCTACTTGCCTAATGATGTCATTAGGATATGTAATGTAATTAGCGGAAGCGGTTACAGGCCGAAGCTATGGTACTAGGAGAGGTGAGGCCAATGTCGTGGGAAATCGAGTATTCCCGGAAGCTGAAGACGATAGACGAAGCGCTGAAAGTTGTTAAATCCGGAATGCGCGTCTGGGCGCATGCGAACAGTGGATGCGCGACAACCCTGATGAGTGCGCTTACGAAGCGCGCCCCCGACGTACGCGATGTGGAAGTCTGCCACCTGCTCTCGTTCACGGATTTCCCGACTGCCGAGCCGCAGTATGCCGCGAGTTTCCGGCACAAGTCGATGTTCATAGGCTCGAATGTGCGCACCGCCATTGCTGACGGCCGCGCCGATTACGTCCCGATACACTTGCACGAGGTGGAGCGCCTCTTGGAGTCAGGCCGGTTCCCGATTGATGTGGCGCTGATCCAGGTCACCCCGCCCGATCGCCACGGCTACGTCAGCATGGGGGCGTGCGTGGAATCGACTTTGACGGCGGCGCGCTGCGCCAAATACGTTGTTGCCCAAGTCAATAGCCAGGTGCCGCGCACCTGCGGCAACACGCAACTGCATGTTAGCGAAATCGACGCCTTTGTCGAGCATTCGGAGCCGGTAGCCGAACTCCCGCCACACCAGAGCAATGAAACCCAGAGCCTGATCGCCAGGAACATCGCCGGTTTGATCGAGGATGGCAGCACGATTCAGATTGGCATTGGCGGCCTGCCCGACGCCATACTTACCTACCTGACCGACCGGAAAGATCTCGGGGTGCACACGGAAGTCATGTCCGACGGCGTCATTCCGCTGATCGAATCGGGTGTCATCAATGGCAGATGCAAGATGATTCACCCGAACAAGGTTGTTGTCGCTATCGCTCTCGGAACCCGAAAGCTGTACGAGTTCATCCATGAGAATGCGGTGTTTGAGTTTTTACCCAATAAGTACATCAACGACCCGTTCGTGATTTCGCAAAACGATCGGATGGTTGCGATCAACTCGGCGCTCCAGGTCGATCTCACGGGACAGGTTTGCGCCGAGTCCATCGGACAGAGGTTTTATAGCGGTTTTGGAGGCCAACTGGACTTTATCCGCGGGGCTGCGCGCTCCAAAGGCGGTAAGCCGGTGATCGCGTTGCCGGCGACGGCGAAGAACGGAACCATGTCCCGCATCGTTCCCATGCTGAACCCCGGTGCCGGCGTGCTGACCACGCGCGCCGATGTTCATTACGTTGCCACGGAATTCGGCATCGTGGATTTGTTCGGCAAGAGCGTGAGAGAGAGGGCGGAACTGCTCATCAGCATCTCCCACCCATCGTTCCGCGGGGAGTTGTTCGATCATTGCCTGCGTGCGGGGTGGTTTCAGCGCAATGACGCAAGCAATACGCAGGCGCAAGCCATCAGCGTAGGCAGCGCTGTTTGAACCTCGAATCACCCGGAAGTGTTCAGGCCGCCGATTCCGGCGGCCTTTTCGTGTGCGGAGCAAACCCGCCGGAGATGCCAGGGAAGCGCGAGGTGAGGTGTATCCTTGGGTAAACTGGCATGCAGGACAGGAAGATGAAATCAAGATATACAGCCGGTCTGCTGGTGCTGTTATTGGCTTGCTCATTTGCGGCGGCGCAGGAGCGGCTCAGAATGTCAACCACGACTTCGACGGAGAACACCGGCCTGCTAAACGTGCTGCTGCCTCCGTTTGAAAAAATATGCGGGTGCAAGGTGGACGTGATTGCCGTCGGCACCGGCAAGGCTTTAAAGCTTGGCGAGGCTGGCGACGTGGACGTCGTTCTGGTACATGCCCGCAGCCTGGAAGACAAGTTTGTAGCGAACGGCTTTGGCGTAAACCGGCGCGATGTGATGTACAACGATTTTGTCATCATTGGCCCGGCAAATGACCCTGCGCATGTGAAAGGCGCGAAGACGGCGGCTGAAGCGTTGAAGAGAATTGCCGCCGCGCAGGCCGTCTTCATTTCTCGCGGCGATGAATCGGGCACTCACGTGAAGGAGAAAGAGATTTGGGCCGCGGCCGGGATCACTCCGGCGGGCAAATGGTACCGGTCGATAGGGCAGGGTATGGGCGAGGCCATCATGATGGCTACCGAGGAGCGGGCTTATACCCTCTCCGATCGAGGTACCTACAATGCCTTCACGAACGGTAAGACGAACCTGGCAATCGTGTTCGAGGGCGAAAAAGGGCTCTTTAACCCCTATGGGGTGATTGCCGTGAACCCGAAGAAGTTCCCGCACGTCAAGTACGATCTAGCCATGAAGTTTGTTGACTACATCACCGGCCCAACAGGCCAGGGGATCATTGGCAAGTATCAGGTGGCGGGCAAGCCCGTGTTCTTCCTTTATAAAGAGAGGTAGGAAGTGGGCTTCCTCACGGAATCCGTCAGGACGGCGCTTTCCCTGATCTTTGCCGTTGACCAGGATGTCTTCGCCGCGGTTCGGACCTCGGTCGGCGTTGCGGTGTGGTCGGTTCTGTTGGCGGCGGTCCTCGGTATTCCGATTGGATTGAGTGTTGGCGTCAATCAGTTTCCGCTCAAGCGAGTCGTGATTGTTGTGCTCAATAGCCTGATGGCCATGCCGACCGTCGTTCTGGGTCTGCTGGTTTACGGCCTGGTGAGCCGCCAGGGACCGCTGGGTGGCCATGGCTTGTTATTCACGCCCAACGCGATGATTATTGGTCAGACGCTGCTGGCGGTTCCCATTGTTGCCAACTACACTCTGAGCGCCATCAAGGGCGCCGATGCCCGGATTGTTCCCACCGCGCTCACCTTGGGGGCTGGTTCGTTGCGCAGCATGATGCAACTCACGCGCGAAGTTCGCTTCGGCATCATGGCTGCCGTCATAGCGGGATTTGGCAGGGTGATCTCCGAGGTGGGCGTCGCCATGATGCTCGGCGGCAACATTCGCTGGTACACGCGGACGATGACCACGGCAATTGCCCTGGAAACCAGCAAGGGCGAATTTGCCTTTGGCCTGGCACTCGGAATTATTCTCATGGTAGTTTCTCTTTCCATCAATATTCTTTTAACCTTCATGCAAGAGAGCCATCAGCCGTGAAGCCTGCTCAATATCAACTCACGGAGATACGCGCGTTTTATCGGGCGAACCTTGCCCTGGAGGTGGATGAGCTCACAATCGCCAGCGGACGGCTGCACATTCTGGCTGGCCCGAACGGCTCCGGCAAAAGCACGCTGTTGAGCATCCTGGCTTTCCTGATGGAGCCCGCTCACGGGCAGGTCGTCTTTGCCGGAACTCAGGTTGACTGGCAGAGAAGACAGCTCGCCAGCTTACGGAAACGAGTCACGCTGCTGCATCAGCATTCGCTTCTGTTTTCCGGCACCGTATCTGCGAATGTCGCGTTCGGGCCCAAGGCTAGGGGCATGGCGAAGGAAGATGTGCAACGCGCAGTGAGGGAATCGTTGGCGATGGTTGGGCTTCGCGGATTCGAATCGAGGAACGCCAAACATCTATCTGGGGGCGAAGCGCGCCGTGTTGCTCTGGCCAGAGCATTGGCGTGCCAGCCGGAGGTGTTGCTGCTGGACGAACCTCTGGCCCATGTGGATAAGGAGACCGCGCAAATTGTTGAGGCGCTTGTGATCTCACTTTCGAGCCAAGGGAAAACGGTAGTCATGTCGAGCCACAATGAACAGCTTGCGCAGAGGACCGGGAGCAGAGTGATCCGGCTTCTCGATGGCAAGGTGGAAAGCATGGCCGACGGCAACGGGGAGGCGCCGAGCCGCGCCGCGGACGGACATCGTTATGCCAAGCTTTGAAGAAGCACGCCGCTTGATTCTGGACAGCATTACGCCTTTGGCGTCCGAACGTGTAGAGCTGCTGGAATCTCTCGGGCGAGTGACAGCCGAAGACATCGTGTCGCCGTGGAACCTGCCCTCATGCGACAACTCGGCTATGGATGGCTACGCCGTGCGCAGCGCCGATTGCCGGCAACCGGCCAATCTGCGGATAACCGGCTTTGTGCCTGCCGGAGCCGTGGCTACCGGCCCCGTCGATGCGGGTTGCGCAATCAAGGTCATGACCGGAGCGCCCATTCCTCCGGGCAGCGACACCGTGGTGCCTTTCGAGGACACGGAGGAGCGCGGCGATCAGGTGCGCACTAAAGCGCCTGTGGTTCGGGGCCAGCACATTCGCTTTGCGGGCGAAGACATTCGCCGCGGCGAAATCGTCATCGCGGCGGGCAGGGTCATCCGCGCGGCGGAAATCAGTATGCTCGCTTCATGCGGCAGGACGCAGGTGTCGGTTTATGGCAAGCCCACGGTCGCCATTCTTTCAACGGGAGATGAACTGCTGGAAGCCGGAGAGCCGTTGACCCCCGGCAAGGTGATCGACAGCAACGGAATGTCGTTAGCTGCCGGCGTGCGGGCGTGTGGCGCAACGCCGGTGATGCTCGGGATTGCTCGCGACAATCGCGCCAGTCATGTGCAAAAAATGTCCGAAGGGCTCAAGGCGGATGCCTTCATTACGTCAGCGGGGGTATCTGCCGGGGAACGCGATTTGGTGCGGGAGGTTCTCGCTGAACTAGGCATGAAGCAGCTTTTCCGCCGGGTCGATATAGGACCTGGAGCGCCAACCTGCTTCGGTCTCAGGGATGGGAAACCTGTTTTCTGCCTTCCCGGTAACCCTGTCGCGTCGATGATTACCTTTGAAGAGTTCGTCAAGCCTGCGCTCTTGAAGATGATGGGGTACCGGAGGGTGCTGAAGCCTCTGGTTCATGCAATTCTGCAAGAGGAAGTGCGAAAGAAGCCGGGCAAAATCAAGTTCCTGCGAGTCAGACTTGAGTCCGTGGGTGGAAAGCTTCTGGCGTACAGTTCGGGCGATCAGAATACAGGCATCTTGAAGACCATGCTCATGGCAGATGGATGGGCTGTGCTGCCGTCCGAGCGCGTCTCGTTTTCCGCGGGAGACGAAGTTGAGGTGCACATCATCTCCGAAGACGCGGAGATGATGGAGCCATAGACCGATTCGCGGAAGGTGAAGCAGCGGCATTAACATATCCTTCGGCCGCGCAAAATCGCCGCAGCCGAAGGATGACACTGCTACGAGTCTTCTAGCCCGGGCTGCTATATACCGCCAAAAGAACGTCATTCCGAGCGAGCGGCGCTTTGCGACTTGTGTTGTCTTGCCGCAGAAAAACACAAGATCCCTCCACTCCGCGCCCGAACAGCTTCTTGCTCATCGAGTGCACTGTCGGGTACGCAGCTTGGCTGCTCCGGCCTGCGGGCGCTGGGCACTTCGGTCGGGATGGCGCTTCCGAATCTGCCTTACCGTGCGACTAGACCAACTGCCCTAGTTTTTCGCGGCGACCGGGGCGGCCTCGGCAATCGGGGACGTCTTCAATTCCTGAACCTCCTGCCGTAGCTGATCGAACAGCACGGAAGTGAGGTAACGTTCGCCGAAATCCGGAAGGATCACCACGATCAGCTTGCCTGCGTTCTCCGGACGCTGCGCGACCTTCATGGCCGCACTCACCGCCGCGCCCGAAGAGATGCCGACCAGCAAGCCTTCTTCCAGCGGCAGGCGTCGCGCAATCGCGATGGCATCGTCGTTGGTGACCTGGACGATTTCGTCGATGAGGTCCGTCTTGAGAACCTTGGGGACGAACCCGGCGCCGATCCCCTGGATCTTATGTGGTCCGGCCTTGCCGCCCGAGAGCACGGGACTGTCGGTCGGCTCCACGGCAATAGCTTTGAATCCGGGTTTCCTGGACTTGATGTATTCGCTGACGCCGGTCAGCGTGCCGCCGGTTCCGATGCCGGAAACAAGAATATCCACCTTCCCATCGGTGTCGTTCCAGATTTCCGGTCCCGTGGTCTCGAAGTGAATTTTCGGGTTTGCCGGATTATCGAACTGCTGCAGGATGTAGCCATCCCGCGTCTGACTTAGTATCTCCTCGGCCTTCGCCATGGCGCCTTTCATGCCGCTCGGGCCGGGGGTGAGCACGAGTTCGGCCCCGAAGGCGCGCAACAGAACGCGACGCTCGAGGCTCATCGTCTCCGGCATGGTGAGAATAAGTTTGTATCCCTTGACGGCGGCGACGAAGGCCAGCGCTATGCCCGTGTTGCCGCTGGTGGGTTCGATCAACACAGTCTTGCCAGGCTTGATCTTGCCCTCGCGCTCGGCGGTTTCGATCATGGCATAGCCGATGCGGTCTTTCACGCTATTGGCCGGGTTCGCGCTCTCCAGCTTAGCGACGACTCTGGCGTAAGCGCCTTTCGTCACCCGGTTCAATTGAACGAGCGGAGTACGCCCGATAAGCTCGGTAACATTTGCAGCAATGGTCATCTTTTGTCTCCAGATAGACTATGGCTAGCCCCAGGGGCTGCGATTCAAGGTTGAAAGAATCAGGGAACTGGCTGCGCTCGGAAAGGGATCGGGTTTACCGACATCGACGCATATAGGCAATTCCAGTTAAACACGCAAAACACGACAGACGCAACCGCGAAGGCCGAGACAAAGTTCCGCCGCCTACTCCCAGCCGCGCGGCCGTCCCACATCTACTAGTGATGCGAGCTGCGCATCTCGCGTTGCGCGCCGAAATGCGCGTTCCGGGTATCACTTATCGTGTGTCAGTCCCTGCTTTGTAATCACAGGCTTCACATCCCGGAAAGACATCCGCTTGTAGGCCTCGGCCGTATTGATCGACCATGGTTTCCCGTCCGTGCGGCCAATGCTCTTCCAATAATCGATCAAGGTTGCGTCGTAGGCGGCGATTGCGTCTGGAATGACTTCCGTGTGGTAGTGCTCGTTGTGCCGAAAGGCTTCGATGGGCATGCGGGGTTTCTGGAAGGCCGGCTTGGCGATGTGTCCGATGGATATGCCGACTACGGGAAACGAGCGGAGCGGCAGTTCGAGCAGATCGATCATCGCTTGCGAACTGCGGCGAATGCCGCCGATCGGCACGATGCCCATCCCGAGCGAACGTGCGGCGGAAATCAGCGTTGCCAAGGCAATTCCCACGTCGGTCACCCCAGCCAGCAATCCTTCCACGGTTTCGTGGAACACCTGCTTTTCGCCAGCGGCTTCGACGGCAACCCCGGTCTTGTAAAAATCGAGTATGACAGCGATAAAGACCGGCGCCTTTGCAATCCACGGCTGCCCGCCTGCGAGTTCGGCGATGCGCGCACGCTTGGCGGCGTCACGCACGACGACGAGAGAAATATGATGCGCATTGCTGGAAGTCGGTGCACGTCGCGCAGCCTCAACAATGGCGTCCAGAGATTCGTCGCTCACAGGCTCGCTGCTGAAAGCGCGGTCGCTGCGGTGGCTGAATAAAAGAGAAAGAGTTTCGTTCATATCGCCTCAATTCATAAAGTCGGCCAGGAGTGAAACGTTGAATTTTGGGCTATCGGCTTGATACCCGCAATTTCGGTCGCTGAATCGCGGAACACGTTCTATGATCGGCAGCCAGCCAAATACCATCCGCTGCGCCCACAGGCATGAGATACGAATCTTCTCAAGCCGTTGGTGGGAAAGCAGTTAAGATAAACTCCTTCGCCTCAATACTCTGTCCATTCATGATACAGCAAGGAGTCAAGCTGATGCGTGCGGACCGGACACGCCGGTTACCGTCGTGTGTTACGCATATGCGGGTAATCATTACTGCCGTAAGTTGCGTTCAGTGTACCAATGGGTGCAATCTCAAAGCCTTATGGGATTACGGAAAGAGACGCGGTTGGTGCTGGCTCTTCCGGTTCGCGTATCCGGCAAGAACGTAGACGGCGAGTCGTTCGAACAAGACTGCACGACTGTCGACTTGACTGCGAACGGAATGCGGGTTGCGGGGCTCATGCAACCGCTTCGGTGCGGTGCCGTGATCAGTGTAAGTTATGGCGCTAAGAGTGTGCCGGCCCAGGTCATGTGGATCGGAAGGTTGGCGGGCGAATCAAAAGGCCACGCCGGTTTACGCATAGGGGGCGACTGGAATAATCTTTGGGGACGAGCAATCCCTCGCATACCCGGAGACGGATTTCCCGATTCCGCGCATAGACGTACGTCAGCGCCTGACGTGGAGCCTGACTCGAAGCCTGACTCGAAGCCTGCTGCAATGCCTGACTTGAAGCCTGCTGCAAAGCCGGACGTAAAACCTGTCCTGAAACCTGTCCCGAAGCCGAAACCCTCCAATGATTCCGTTCCCGCCCTGCTCGCCAGGATGGTCAAATCTGAGCCCGTGGACCAACGCGTGACTGA
The DNA here is from genome assembly GCA_963819175.1 of uncultured Acidobacteriota bacterium. Lineage (GTDB taxonomy): Bacteria > Acidobacteriota > Terriglobia > Terriglobales > Acidobacteriaceae > CAWBRT01. The sequence goes on along the minus strand of CAWFVJ010000013.1, from coordinate 42,980 downwards.
GCGCTACCCTTGTGGTGGCGGGGTTTCAATTTGGCAGGCAGGCGCCAAGCACTTTCTGCGCGGTACTGTGGTTGATTTGAGTTTAGGCGGGTGCTATGTCGAGATGATGACGCCGCTGAAGGTTCAGGACTTAGTAGTTCTGACACTCAACATCAATGGTACTGAAGTTCGCATGGCGGCGGAGGTGCGGACCTCTCATCCGGGGATGGGAATGGGTTTGAAGTTCAAGGATTTGACCGAAACGGATCGGACTCGTGTGCGAGATTTAGTCTTCAAGCTTGGCGATTCCGGAACCGGCCAAATCGACGTCATGGCAGACGTGAGATCGAGGATAGAAATCCTGGAGGAAGAAGATATCCTTCAACGCGAATATGAAAAACGGCGGGGTGGGTATCGCACTAACTCGTAGGCAGAGGCGTGATGCGCGTCTGCGGAGTAGTTCTTCAAAGGGATCATTCATTTTTCGTCGACCCGCACAGTGCCTTTCTCAAGGGGATAGGGTTCTTATCTGTTGAGTCGTTGTCCAGTGCTGGGCTGACATTCCGATTAGCGAGGCGCTAGCGAAAGAGCATGGGGTTCGGTGGATAGTTGCAGATGACAGACACATCACGAGTGCCGGTGCTGGTTGTCGACGACTCGCGTGTTCAGCGCCTAATCCTGAAGAACTGTCTGCTCGATCGTGGCTTTGAACCCATAGTCATCGAAAATGGCGAGGAGGCGTTGGTTGCCCTCGAAGCGCCTGATGCTCCCCGGCTGGTGGTCCTGGACTGGGAATTGCCTGGGATGAGCGGGATAGAAGTATGCCGCAACATTCGCGCGGGCAAGGCAGAGCGATACACCTACATTCTTATGCTGACGAGCAAGTCAGATGCGGCGCATGTTGTCGCCGGATTGGAATCCGGGGCCGATGACTTCGTTCGCAAGCCGTTCGACCCGGCAGAGCTGGGCGCAAGACTGGCGACCGGGTGCCGGATTTTGCAATTGGAAGCGCAATTAGTGAGCGCCCGCGATGATCTCCATCGGGTCGCCATGTACGACAGCCTTACGGGCCTGCTCAACCGGGGGGCTATTCTCGATTATTTACGGAGGGAGATCGCCAGGGCTGTCAGGCAGAATACGACCGTCGGTTTGATGATGCTTGACTTGGATCATTTCAAAGGGATTAATGACACATTCGGGCACTTGGCCGGCGATCAAGCATTAAAGCGAGTTGGCAATCTCCTCGAATCCAGTTTCCGTTCTTATGACGCCGCTGGACGATTTGGCGGAGAAGAGTTTCTCGTCGTCCTCCCGAATTGCGGCTATGCGGACCTGAAGCAGCGCGCGGAGATGGTATGTCTCTCCATGGCAAGTATGCGACTGGAATTTGATGGTCGCCCGTGCTCAATGACTGGATCGATCGGAATCGCGACGTTCGATTCGAGTCGCATGGAGAGCTTGGAAGTCCTGCTGCAGCGTGCTGACTCCGCACTATACGAAGCGAAGCGCTACGGTCGAAATCGAGTTGCCGGGAATGTGGCACGACCATAGCAGAACCGTCTGCTCGCTGGAAAGCTTCTCCGCCTTGGAGTTCTGAACATTCTTCCTGGGGCAATTCCCCCACCCAACCGCAGGCAACTCTGAGACATGCTCAGTCCTCTGTAGTAGCCACGATGCAAAGGTGGCCTACGATGCATGTTGAAGCTGGCTCGGAGCGGAATTTCATTTCCATGCAAAATGCCGTGTTCTGTATTGACTGCGAGGTGATCAGTACCGGCTCGAATGACAAATGCCCGGTTTGCAGCAGCCGTTCGCTGTTCAATCTTTCCCGGTTGTTGGGGGGAACTTTGTCCGCCGGAAGAACGGAATTCAGGGAAAAGCGAGTCGACGCCGTGAAATACAATCTCGAAATCACACTTAAGATAAAAGAGATGACGGCAAGAGATCTGAACGACGCAATCGCATCCATCAACCGGCTAACGACGCCCGGCCGCGGTTGCCTGTTGGAGTCTTTCCACATCAACGTGGACTCCTATCTCGAAAGCGGCGAAACCAGGACAAAGGCCGCGTAGCAGACTGCGAAAAAGAAGCCTCGCCTCTAGTCCAATCGGCAGACCATTAGTTGCGCATTTTCATAAGGACAAGCAAACCCCAAGTTTGAGGGCTTCTCCAGCACAACCCAGTTGACGCCATATGTTTGCTTCAAGCGCGCGAAGTCCGCTCGCTGAAAGCTCTTCCAGCCGCTCTGTGATCGAACCTGTTCCTGCCATGTCTCCGCCAAAGCCGGAAACATCGCGACCGCGCCTGAATCCTTTAGTTTATCGGCGAGCATCGAGCGCTCAGCGAGCGCGCGAAATCCGTGCTGATCTTCACCCGCTAATTCCATGTGGTCCGGATTGAGGGCAAAATAAGCGTCAACCGGCGTATTATCCCGAATCCACAGAAATGACTGCACCCAGGGGTTGGGCGAATAGACTCCGGGCAGTTCGAGGTGCGGCGTGGCAGGAAAGATCTCCCGTTGCGCAAAGAACATGCCGCCGCAGAGCGGAACAAATACAACGAGCCATCGCCAAACATGATGCCTTAGCAGAAACTGCGCCAGCAATCCGCCAGAAAAGACAAACAGGAGGATGTAAGTCAGGTGCAAGGATCGCATTGGCTGGAGCAGCGTAAATCGCTCAAACCGGGCCGGGACCGTGATGACGAACCCGAAAACCAGGAAAAGCAACCCGAACAAGTTTAGCGCTTTGCACATCAAGCCGAGCTCGGGGAGCTGTTGCTTGCGCGCAATCCGGCAAAACCACCAGAACACAACGAACGGAGCGAAGACACCCACCCACTCGTACCATTCCCAGCGCAGAAGAAAAAAATAAGACCGGTTCTGGAGCGCTTCGTGGTATGCCCTCGAAACGGGTGGAAACAGGCCTAGCGGAAGCAACATGGCCGTTGCGCTTTCCTGCAGACGGGGCGTGCTCGAAATCCATCGCACTGCAATCAGGATCAGCGCAAAGGAAACCCCGAACACGATCATCAAGGGGTGAATCGCGGCCGTAAACAAAGTCCACAACGCGGCTTGCAGATACCGCCGCTCATTCGCGCTTGCCACGATCATGAGTACCGATGCAGTGGATAGCGAACGCGTGTTCAGATACTGATCCATGATGTACAGCGACGTTCCCGCCACCGGAATTGTCAACAGCGCTGCAACCAGTGCCACGCCACCCCAGCTTGCCAGCGGATCGGAAAAGACCGAGCGGCCAATTCTCCAGCAACCCAGCAGCAGCGTGAAAACACAGGCCGCCTGCCACAACAGCAGAGCCCAGTCGAATGGCAGGTGGGTAACCCGGACCGAAGCGGCGATCAGGTTAGGAAACAGCGTCATCCCCGCGTGCGACTCAAAAAAACCAGTGTTGTAGGGATACAGCGCCGGGTTAAGCAGCTTCTTTATTCCAGGCAGATAGATTTCCGCGTCCTCGACGTACGGGTGGTATCCGTGCACCGCCAGTGCAGCTGCCGTGATGCCTGACAGCAATGCTAACTGCCGTAACGTTAGCCGGTTGGTCACAATCTTCCTTATCCTGGGCCGCAAAGCTGGATTGCTTTATTCCGAATGGACGGTGCTCGCTGAGAGATCGGGCTGGACCGCATCAACATCATTTATCCTCTGCTTCGCCGGGCCGGTCAGCGAATCGCGTGAATAGTACGCCGCGATATCTGTCTTAAGCGTGCGTCCTTCATCACTGAGGAACCGAAAGTGAGCGATGCCCCATTTTTGCAATGCAAACTGCATGGTCGTTCGAAGCACACCCAGCCCGTAAACGATACTGCGGCGAAGATTGATGGAGGAGGCCTCCTTGAAATATTTTGTTGGGCAGGAAACCTCTCCGACACGAAATCCGAAATGAACGCACTGCACCAGCATCTGGTTATCGAAAACGAAGTCGTCGGAGTTTTCAATCAGGGGCAGCTTCAGCAATACCTCGCGGCTGAAGGCGCGATATCCCGTGTGGTACTCGGAAAGCTTCACGCCCAGGAACAGATTCTCAAATGCGGTCAGAAGGCGATTCGCCACGTATTTATAAAGAGGCATTCCGCCGCGGAGTGCTGTGCCGCCGATGATGCGCGAGCCGAGAGTGACGTCGTATACGCCATAGGCAACCATGCTGGCCATGGCGGTGATCAGCCGCGGCGTGTACTGGTAGTCGGGATGGAGCATGATCACCACATCGGCTCCGGTGGCTAAAGCTTCGCGATAACAGGTCTGCTGATTGCGGCCATATCCGTAATTACGGTCGTGAACAAAGCAGGTAAGGCCTAGTTGGCGCGCTAACTCTACCGTCCGGTCAGAGCTGTGATCGTCGACCAGAATTACATCATCCACCAGCTCCGGTACCTCGCAAAGCGTAGCTTCCAGCGTCTTTTCGGCGTTATAAGCCGGCAAGACCACCGCGACACGTTTACCGCATATCATGATTACTTCTCCGAAAATACTTCTCCAAAGCGAGCGGCGCCAACGGACCGGCCACATTCGGTCCAGCGTGTTAACACGGGACGGACATCCGCCTTGCCTGCATCTCGCTAACAAATGAACCGCTTGATCTCAACGCCGCTTATCTCAACCAAGGCATGAACGTAAAGGTTCGACGCCGGTTCAATAGCGATTCAGTTTTGAGAAGCAGAATCATTCTAACAGGAGCTTTTTAGCGCTGAAACACTAGAATAGCGACCGATGTCCAAGCCAGCCTTATGCAGATTTTACGGCTGTCGCATTAACAGCCCGTGGCCTAAAATCAGACAATCTGTAAAACTCAGGCAAATGAACGAGAAGTTTCTTCCGTTCTTGTGTTGTAACGTGTAAGACAGCTTACGCGGCGCGAACACTTCTCCGGGACCGCAGAGGCAAGAGGAGAATATTGACGTTCAAAATTATTCCCGGCCGGAGGACAAGTGTGGAGTGGCACAGGATGCAATTGCGAAGAAATCTGGTTTTTGTGCTCGCTGTTTATGCGGGGATGAGCGTGTCGGCGGTGCTTGCCGGCGCCGCGCCGCAGGCATCCGCGAGTCCGCAGGCGAGGGCAATGGGAACCGTGAAAGCGGTCATGAGCGACAGAATTACCCTCGGCGCCGATTCGGGAGCCGAGGTCAACGTGCTGGTGTCGGACTCCACCCGTCTCGTTCGCGTTGCGCCCGGGCAGAAAGACCTGAAGGACGCAGACCCAATCAACTTGCAGGATGTGCATGCCGGCGATCGCATCTTTGTCCGCGGCAACAGCTCTGCCGGGGGAGCCGTTCAGGCCACGTCCATCGTGCTCATGAAGCAACTCGACATTGCGGCAAAGCGGGAGCATGAGCGCGAGGATTGGCAGAAGCGGGGAGTGGGCGGATTGGTCAGCGCCGTCGATCCCGCCGCGGGGACGGTTACGATTTCGACGGGAGTTCCAGGCACAAAAAAGAATGTCTTGATCAAAATTTCCAGCACCACCATCATTCGACGCTATGCGCCAGACTCAGTGAAGTTCGACGACGCAAGACCCGGAAAGCTTGACGAGATAAGGCCTGGGGACCAGCTTCGTGCGCGCGGCTCGTTGACGGCAAACGGGGATGAGCTTGGGGCGGAGGAAGTGGTGTCGGGATCGTTCCGCAATATCGCGGGAACGATTTCTTCCGTCAGTCCGGGCGATAACTCAATCAGGGTGGCCGACCTGGCCACGAAGCAGCCGGTTGTCGTCAAGATGACCTCTGACTCACAACTGCGGAAGCTGCCCCCCATGATCGCGCAGCGGATCGCGCAAAGGCTGAAGGCGCCGGCGGATTCCGCTAATGCCGGCGGACAAACCCCATCCGCTCCGCCGTCCGGGAAGGGGCCGCCGACGTCGCCGCGAAGCGGTGGAGCCCCGGACTTGCAGCAGATCCTGCAACGGATTCCGTCCGTCAAGCTGGCGGAGTTACAAAAGGGCGATGCCGTCATGATTGTGGCTACCGAGGGCAAGGAGCCCGGGCAAGTCACGGCAATCAGCCTGTTGAGTGGTGTCGAACCCATACTTTCAGCTTCTCCGAAGGGGGGCAGGCTTCCACGCTGCTATCGCCGTGGAACCTTGGAACGAGTGGTGGAGAGGCTGGGGCGCAGTAGCCGGAAGGTAGACCGTTTCCTTGGGGTTTATCCGGAGCTATCCGGGTGCCCGGTTGCTTTTCGGGATATACGTTTTGCAGGACCGGGCGGAGATTACGAAGGCGCTTTTGGGAGAACGATGAAGCGTTGGCTAGTTGGAATTTGCATTTTTCTTTTCTTGGTATTTTCGTTGCCACTGCTCACGGTCCGTCTGTTCGCACAGACAGCATCCGGCACGGTACGCGGCGTGGTCAGCGACCCTTCGGGAGCGGTGGTGCCGCAGGCGACGGTTTCGCTTACGACGCCGCAAGGGCAAACGGTGTCCACCACCACGAGCAACCGCGAGGGCCTTTACGAGTTGAGGGGGATTGCTCCCGGCGGCTACAACGTGAACGCGACAGCAAAGGGCTTCGCGGTGTTTGGCCGAGAGAATGTCACCGTTGTTGCCGGGCAGGCGCAAAGGCTCGACATAGCGCTCGAAATCGAAGTGCAGCAGCAAAACATAACAGTTGAGGAAGAAGCGCCAAGCGTCCAGGTAGCGCCGGAGAACAACGCCAGCTCCATCATCATTAAGGGGAAGGATCTTGAGGCTCTCTCCGATGACCCTGACGAATTGCAGGCGGAGTTGCAAGCGCTGGCCGGACCCTCGGCGGGGCCCAATGGAGGCCAGATTTACATCGACGGTTTTACCGGAGGGCAGCTTCCCCCGAAAGCGTCGATTCGCGAAATCCGCATCAACCAGAATCCGTTCTCGGCGCAATACGACAAACTCGGCTATGGCCGCATCGAGATTTTCACCAAGCCTGGGACGAACAAGTTCCACGGACAGTTTCTGTTCAACGACAATAATTCAATTTTCAATGCGTCGAACCCTTTTGCCGCCCAGACGCCCTCGTATCAGACGGAGCTGTTCAACGGCAGTGTTAGCGGGCCTTTAAGCAAGACAGCATCTTTCTTCTTTAATGCCGAGCGGCGGAACATCAACGACCCTTCGGTTGTAAATGTGCCTTTCGATCCCGAGAACAACGGGAAACCGTTTTCACAGGCGTTTCCGAATTCGAGAACAAGAACGAACATCAGCCCACGGATTGATTTGCAGCTAGGCCAGAACAATACGCTGATGATCCGCTACCAGTTCACTCGGAACAACGAAACTAACGATGGAGTCGGCCAGTTTGCGCTTCCTTCGCAGGCCTACAACGTCGCCAACACCGAGCAGACTTTGCAGATCAGCGACACGCAGATCCTGAGCAAGAATGTCGTGAATGAAACGCGCTTTCAATACATCCGCGACAGGAACTATCAGGCGGCGCAAAATTTTCTGCCAACCATATCCGTGCCGGGTGTGTTTACGGATGGCGGCAACCCGATGGGAATCGTTACCGATAACGCGGACCACTACGAACTGCAGAATTACACCTCGGTCGTTCATGACAAGCACTTCATGAAATTCGGCGGGCGGCTCCGCGCCACCAGAGATGCCAATTCCGCGAACAGTAATTTCAATGGGCGTATACCTCACCCCCTTACCTCCACTCCACATCGCTCAGCGCATACCAGAACGGCACGCCCAGCCAGTTCTCCGTTACTACCGGCCAGCCGCTTGCTCGAGTCACGATGATCGACGCGGGCCTTTACGGGGAAGATGAGTGGCGGCTTCGTCCCAACATGAGCCTGAGCTATGGCCTTCGTTTTGAAACGCAGAGTCACATCAGCGATCATGCCGACCTGGCTCCGAGGGTGAGTTACTCCTGGGGACTCGGGCGCGGCAAGACTCCTCCGAAGACAGTGCTGCGTGCAGGTTGGGGAATTTTTTACGACCGCTTCGCTTACGACCTCGCGCTCCAGGCAGAGCGGCTGAACGGCAATCCGCAGACAGGACAAGTCCAGACGGTTCAGAACTTTTCTTCTGTGAACTCCACGTCTCCAACGATCTATCAGATTGCTCCCGACCTGCGAGCGCCTTACACCATGCAAACGGGAGTCAGCCTGGAGCGGCAGTTGGCGAAGGGCACCACCGTCTCCGTCACGTATCTCAACTCGCGGGGAGAGCACCAACTGTTCATCCGCGACATCAACGCGACCAATCTCACTACCGGCGCGCGGCCGCTCGCCGGTACCTATGGAAACGCGAATGTCTTCAGTTACGATTCGAGCGGAATCTTCAGGCAGAACCAGTTGATCGCGAACATGCGGGTGAGCATCGGCTCCAGGGTTTCGCTGTTTGGTTTCTATTCGCTGAACTTCGCCAACAGCGATCTCGGCTCCGCAAGCTATTCGCCGACCATATCGAGCGCTCCCGGGGGTGGATTCTCCTCGGGCGGTGCCGGCAGCTCTCCGGGTTTTTTGTCCAATCCCTCCGATCCCATGGCGGACTACGGCCGGGCGACTTTCGATGTGCGCCACCGCGGCGTGCTCGGCGGCAATATTACGATGCCTTATGGCTTCCGACTCAGTCCCTTCATGTTAGTAACCTCCGGCCGACCATATAACATCACGCTGGGACAAGACATGAACGGCGATTCCATATTCAACGACCGGCCGGCGTTTGCGACAGCGGGCCTCCCGGTCCTGCGCCATCTCGCATGGCCTTAACACCGCTCCCAGCGCGAGTTGTGGCGCGACAATCATCCCCATCAACTACGGTACCGGCACAGCCTCGTTTACCTTGAACTTGCGGCTCAGCAAGAGCTTTGGGCTTGGGCCAAAGCTTGACCAGGCTTCAGCAGCGGGCGCTTCAGGGGCGGGGGGACCGCCTCCGGGACGGGGAGGGGGGCCACCGGGAGGGGGGTTGGGTCCGCGGGGACTCGGCGGCGGTGGCGGCGGACCGAGAGGCGGCCCGTTCGGCGCGGCTCCGGCGACGCGGCGTTACAATCTGACCTTCAGTGTCTCGGCTCGTAACGTGTTGAATCACGTCAACTTAGCGACGCCGGTCGGCAATTTGAGCTCGCCGCTATTCGGGACGTCGAATGCTCTGTTGGGTCCGCCGTTCTCTTCGGGGGCGGCAAATCGTCGCATCGATTTTCAGGTTTTATTCAGCTTCTAGGACGTTATTTTGGTCGATTTTGTGCATGTTTTGCACGGATGTTTTGGGGAAGCTATGTCCGATAATGCGCAAGGGAACTACCCCACCCTTCGCCAAAGGCAGGCGAAAGGGTAGGGCACCCGGCTGGAAACTACCCCACGTTAGTGCAGGAGTTTCTGCTGAAAGACCAAAACACCAAGTCCGAGCAGTGCGACGGCAACCGTGATGAATGCCACGGCGCGGCTCAGGGCTTTGTGCCGCGTCTGCTGATAGATGAGCGGAAGGGTAACCAGAGAGCTTGAAACCGTCGCCAGCACCGCCGCCGCCCCCGCCAGATGTGGTGCGATGGTCCCGTCCGACGCCAGCAAGGCCGCACTTGCCGTCGTGCTTGCGCTGCTGACAAAGCCGCCGATAAAACTCACGACCAGAAATCCGAGGTGGCCAAGGTAACGCTCAGCCAGCGAACTGGCCACCTGAATGACCACGAAGATCGCACCCATGGTCAGAACCCGGCGCAAGGATATTGGGGAAGAAAGTTCCAATTCATGCACCGGCGCTTTGCTGTTTTTTCTCCCGATCCAAGTGATCAAGGCGGCGGCAAAAGCCATGCAGAGAAGAGGCCATACCGCAGTGCCGACGGCTGCGCGGGCGAAGATCAACAGGATCGCAAGGTTCCTGAGATACATTGAGATGCGCGTAACCAGGATCAGCCCCACGGCCCGTGAGACGGGTTCGTTTTCCGCCGGACGAATCCAGCGCGAAAGTTCGGCGACGGTTGCGGTGCTGTTAACCAGTCCCCCGAGCGCGGCGGCATAGTAGAGTCCCTGGCTGCTGTAGATGCGCAGGAAAACGTAATTCACGAAGCCAATGCCCGCCAGTACAACGACGGCGATCCATGCTTCACGGGGATTCAACAGGTGCCATTTGTCGATGAAGTGGTTTGGCAGCAGAGGATAGATCACCAGGCTCAACAGTCCAAGCAGAACTGCACTGCGGATTTCCTGGGGAGTGAGGCCGCCGGCAAAGCGCGTCAATTCAGTCTTCCATGCCAGCAGCATGGTGATGATGATGGCTGAGGATATGGGTGTAAACGTGTGCCCCTCGCCCACCAGAATTCCGAGTAGAGCGACCGCAATCAATGCCGCCGAAGTGGTGATTTCAAGCGAACGGTTGACCAACATCACACGCAGGTTGACAAAAATGATCATCAGGAAAACGCCGATGACAACCGCAACGGCAAATTCACGGCCCAACAGAGCCGCGAGCATTCCGGCCATCGAGGTTATGGCGAAAGTGCGGACCCCCACATCCTTGTGCGCCCACTCGCGTTCGAGTCCGACAAGGGTGCCGATGCCAAGCGAAATCGCAAGCTTGGTGGCAACTGCAACCGGCGGAAACAAATGCTGAAAATAGATCGCCAGCATCATGGGCACGCTTGAATTCGAGGAACTCAGGTTTGAAACTTTAGACCTATCCGCCTCTACAAACAAGCCAGAAAAACATTCGGTAGTGGGTCAGTTTGAAAGTATGCCCAAAAGCTCGGCCAAATCCCAAGCATGATCGGTAAGACCCGCTTCCATCGCCGGGGTCACGCGCAGCGTCGAATGAATCCGCACATAGTTGCAGTACATGAAATGAAGGGCAACGGCGTAAGCATGATTCTCAATTTTCTTCGAGAACGCATTTGTGAGACGAGTAAATCGGCGAATGTGCATCCTCATGGTGAGGTTCTGCCGCTCAACGTAACTCGTGGAAACGTACTTGGGATCAGGGTTCCCGGTCACGACCTTCATGTCACAGCCGAGGCATTTTGCGGGAGAGTACCGAGTCTCAGTTTCAAGGGAAGCACCGTATATTTTCTGAAGCTGTGCGTAGTCAACATCCATTCCAAAGGCGCTCTCAACTGCTTCGAGGTATGCACGGTGACCGTCTGTCGTGACCTGCACGCGGCCCTTGATCCGATCTGCGCAATCCTGCATGAAATCCATTGCCCAATCCGCTCCGCGCCCGCCAACGAGATAACTAACACATAAGTTTGGTGTCCGCATCAATGCCGACCCAAGTCCAAACATCACCCCATCCAATCTCTTTTTTTTCGGACTAACGTTCCGCGCCTTCGCTCCGACATATGCCCAAATCTCGTCACACTGAAGACGTTTGACGCGAACATTGCGGACGTGTTCGTCGTGAAACTTCATGCACGCCGCGCCCAGGTCAACCAGAAGCTTCTTAACGGTGTTACGAGCAACTCCGGTCATGCGAGAGGTCGAACGAATGCTGTTTCCCTCTACTAGGGCTGCAACCACCCGGATGCGCTCGTCTTTGCTCAACGTGTTCATATTGAGCATTATGCTTGAGTAATTCATGTCTGTCAAGCATTTTGTTCATTTTTCTTGTTGACAGTGAAAAAAGTCAGTGCTACGTTTTGGGAAGTGCTTTCGTTGTCCCGAAGGGACAACGAATTCTCCCCACTAGCTTGGCGAGTTGTGTAATATTGTTCGTTCTCAGAGAAACTATCTTTGGCGGATTGGCGTCTGTACGTGTATAAGAGGGCTCAATGGATCTCAATGTGAGGGCGTTCCGGGTGGTACAGGAAGCCTTAAAGGAAGAGACACCTCCTGCCGATACAGCAAAAAGAGAAGCCTCAAGACGAGGCGGATTGAAGGGTGGACTTTCGCGTGCTAGTTCAATAAGCCGTGAGCGCAGGTTAGAGATTGCCAAGAAAGCCAGCGCCGCAAGATGGAGCAGGCATAAAGCCGCCCGCTGACTGCGAGGAGAAGGAGATGACTAACATTATCAATACCGAAAAGGGGAACGGTTTGTCCGTGCAGTTCGTTCAGCGTGAGTACTTCGTTAAAAGGGTTTTTGAACTCCAAGAAAAGTACAAAGAACAGTGGAGCGGATGGTACGAATTTCTACAAGCGTATGTTAAACGCGATAGCTCAATTGATTTCTTCAACTTTGAGTTGGAGGAATGGGCGTTTTTGTGTACGGAATTCGAGTCCGATCTCTTGCTGTCCGAGGTTCAAAATAACGTTGGGTTATGGCATGACAGCGAACCGCCGCCGGAACGACATCAGACACACGGTTCAGACAAGCCCGAGCGCCGCTCGGGCTTTCGTTTTGGAGAACTGGTTTGTTTGACGCCACACGGTATTTCGACCTTGTGCAACGGGCGATCGATTCCTGCAACTATTCGACAATCTTTCATGGCAGGATCACGGTAGAGCCGGGACCTGGCTTCGATAACTGGGAACGCATAGTCTGGGAACGCACAATCATCGAATTTACCTCCGGCCATCTTCTTCAAGTTCTTGAAATTCATCGCAAAGAGGGTCGCAAACACCTCCGAAACGTGAGGTATCATCTGAGAGACGAGGAAAACCCGCTCGTTTTTCTCGTAGATAATCACGGTGCCCTTGTGCCATTTGAAGAACCTTGCCACGTTCATGTGGGCAACTTGGAGACTGTACTAGAGGAAGAGCGATCCTCGATTGCGTGGTACGCCGCTCCGTGAGTTCGGATTTTTAGAAGCATTCGAGTGGACTCACAAAGTCATTAGAGGGAAACCACTTCCTTGGCTGGAGTAATGCAAAACCGTAAGGCTCATCAGATCGTTTATTTCGACACAGAAGGTCGCACTAATCTTCCTGAGGTCATACGTGTCGTCAAGCAAAAACTCAAGAGCCGAGAAGAGCTTCGAGCGTTAAAAATTGTTGTACTCACTGCTGAAGGCGAGGGCCCGTTACTCGCATATAACAATCTTGGAATGTACGATCCGAAAATCGTCATCGTTACTTTTCCACTTTCCTTCTCTGTTAAGGGTAAGGATGACACACGCCATTATCCGAAAATTTCGGAACGATTAAAAAAATTCTTCGTCGGGTTGGAGTTTCCAATCGTTGTTGCCTGACACGCTACCGTTTGATACCATTGATGGAATGGATGGGCACAATCAGCAAGTCAAGCTCGTTAAAGATGTGCTCACAATCTTTGGCGGAGGATTCGGACTGTGCTTACAGGCAGTTCTTCGGGCGTGCGATGCGGGCGTTGTCAAAGCAGGAGAGCAAGTAATCGCCATTACCGGTGATTGTGCAGCGTTAGTTACAGCTTCGACCACAGCTAAGTTCTTGTCCCGCGAAGGAATGTCCGTCAACGAGATTTTTTGCAAAGCGCGTAATTTCACAATAGCGCGTCAAGTGCCAGAACTAGCACCACAAAAGCCAATGCTAATTGAGCAAAAGTTGCAGAATCCGCAAATATTGCCAGAATCTCTCAGGAGCAGTTACCCGAGAGCAAAGAATAAACAAGAACTAAATTCAAACTGAGCCACTACCAAATATTCCTGTATCCAGTCGGCATTGTCGGCATTACGCGCTTAATTTCATGTGAGGACCTAAATGGCACAGAGGTCTACCTGGATTCCATATCTGGGAGAACAGTGAGGCACAGCGTTTTGTGCGGAAATCGTGCGAGGAGCATCAGGGCCGAAGGAAACAGCTGTTTTGTCCCGCACTCTTCGCCCGCGCGGGGAGCGCCGTGGCAGATGAACATGAATCGCAGCTTAGCTATCCAGTCGCGTATTTCTCTGCATTTCGCTCCGGAACGCAGCTTCGTGAGCGCTTCTGTCAGAGTGCCTGTAAATCGGATGGTCGCTCGGGTCTTCTTTGAAGGTCGTGCAGAAAACGATGAACAGGACAGGCCCGGCGATCACCAGGATGCCGGCAAATACGTCGAGCGCCAATCTGGAATCCATCGCTGCTTCCTCGTCAATGTTACAGATGTTGCCGCACCGCTAGAGCGGTTCCTCAGTTGGTATATCCGGTGTTCCCGAAAGGCGTCATCCCGACCGGAGCGCTTGGCGCCCGCAGGCCGGAGCAGCCAAGCTGCGTACCCGATTGCACTCGATAAGCAAGAAGCTATTCGGGCGCGGAGTGGAGGGATCTTGTGTTTTTTCGGGCAAACCACAAGATTTCTCGACTCGCGCCAAAACACGGCGCTCGCTCGAAATGACGTTGATTTCCGGATACAGCATCTCGGGAACCGGTCTAGCGCTGATAGTGCTGGTGGGCATACAGCACCCCGACGGTTGATGCCGCCAGCAGCGCAAGCACCAACTCGATGAGATACAACGCGGAGCTGTCGTGCGGGTACAGCTCGAATGCGCTGAGAACGGAGACGGCCGAAAACACAAACAGAATCGCGATGAACGCCAGCGCCGCCAGCGAGGCTGAAGCCAGCATGGTGCGAAGCAGCGCCGCAACATCGGATTTCCGCTGCCGTTCCACCATGGCGACACGATAGAGGGCCGCAGCCGCTGCGTCCAACGCATATTTCTGCGCGCAAGCATCGAAAATGTGTTCACAAAGTTTGTTTATCGCGCGGATAGGCTGCCCTTATGCCTCGTGCGTTGCCGCTGCGCTGTGCGCCGCGTCACCGCTTGCGGCGGCCCGAATCCGTAAACTGCCGCGATGGCGAATGTGTGGCTCACGCGCGCGCTGTGTGATGTGCTCGATTGGACGGCCAAGACCCTCCGTCGCGAGCCGCCTCAGGCCAGGCACATCAAGACCGGGCGGCGCGGCGAGGATCAGGCATACTTCCATTTGCGCAAGATGGGATACACCATCGTGGCGCGCAACTGGCGCGCCGTCAGCCTTCGCGGTGAGCTCGACCTGATTGGCTGGGACCAGCATGTGCTCTGCTTTATCGAGGTCAAAACCCGCACCTCCCGCGACGTGAAGCCCGCCGAAGCGGCCGTCGACCGGGGGAAACGGTACCAGGTCGCCCGTATGGCTCGCGAGTACCTGCGGCATCTGCGTCCGGGAATTCCGATCCGTTTCGATGTGGTTTCCGTTTACTTCGAAGCGGACCAGCGGACCGAAATCCAAGTATTCAAGAACGCTTATTCATGGCGTAGTATGAAACCAGCCCGCTACCGCTGACCGCGGATGCGAGTCAATCCGGTTCTCCGCCCAAAAGGAATTTCAGAGAGGTTGCGCTTGCCCGAACTGCGAAAAGATCCGATCGTCGGCCGTTGGGTAATTGTCTCGACTGACCGTGCTAAACGCCCCACAGACTTTATCCGCCAGCAGGTCACGCTCAAGGGTGGGTTCTGCCCGTTCTGTTATGGCAACGAATCCAAGACTCCTCCCGAGATTCTGGCCTATCGCCCGCCACTAAATGGCGGCCCGCAACCGCCGCGCGACTCTCCCGGTTGGACGGTGCGGGTGGTGCCGAACAAGTTTCCGGCGCTCGGCATTGAAGGCAACCTGAACCGCCAGGCCGAAGGCATGTTCGACAAAATGACCGGCGTCGGCGCGCACGAGGTCATCATTGAATCGCCCGAGCATGCGGCGACGCTGGCAACGCTTTCCGCCAAGCGCATCGAGGATGTGCTGTGGGCCTTTCGCGACCGCATTGTCGACCTCAAGCGCGACCGCCGATTCAAGTACATTCTCTTGTTCAAGAATTATGGAGAGGCCGCCGGAGCCACCCTCGAACATCCGCACGCGCAGTTGATCGCGCTGCCCATCATCCCCAAGCACGCTCTGGAAGAGCTCGAAGGCGCCAAGCAGTACTACATATTCAAAGAGCGTTGCGTTTACTGCGACATGATCCGGCAGGAGCTGGAGAATCCCGTTCGCGTGGTCTCGGAGAACAGCGAATTTGTCACTATGGCTCCCTATGCGCCCCGCTTTCCGTTTGAGACCTGGATTCTGCCGAAGCGCCACGAATCGAGCTTCGAGAATTCGTCCTCGCAGGTGTTTGAGGCGCTGGCGCGGGCGGTAAAAGAGCTGGCAATCAAAGCCGACGTCGTGCTCGACAAGCCCGCCTACAACCTCATCATTCACAGCTCGCCGCTGCAAGACCCTTCCAACGAGCACTATCACTGGCACCTGGAATTCATGCCGCGGCTCACCAAGACCGCGGGCTTCGAGTGGGGTACAGGGTTTTACATTAACCCCACGCCGCCTGAAGAATCCGCGCGCTTCCTGCGCGCAGCCGACGTGACCCACTTCGAACGCGAACTGGCGGGGTTGATGTAAGGCGTTCTCAGCCGATACGCTTTGCTTACCTGTCGAACATGTGCCGGACAAGGATCGCCGCCATAGCGTACCCTCCGGCATAGCTGGGAATCAATGTGACCAGTTGGATAAGAGCTGTCCGTTTAGCGATCTTTGTAGGCGTAGGCATCGCGATTGTCGCTATAGCAATAGCAGCGTAGCCAAGAACACCAATTGCAATCACGTACCCGCCGTTATGAACCAAAGCCCCAGCCAAAGCTCCCGAGCCACAAGCTCGACGTTCCGATCAGAAACGTCAACAAGACCCCTCTTCCCTGCCTTGGTTGAAGCCTGAATGCGCTCGGCAGTGACATCGGTCTCTGTCTGTTCGCCTTTTTCACCGTCGTACACCTTAATAAATCCGGAACGGAATACTGTGCATTTGAGAGGTCTGATCAGCCATGTCGTCTTAAGACTCAGCCCAGCGGCAAAATCCAATAGCTTTTGCTTTGTTCCAGTTGGCCCAACTATCCACAAAGAGCTTTGAAAAGAATTGACTGTGGTCTCCAGTGAAGTAGCAGTCACCCGTTTGAACATGATATTCCACATAGGCACCAACTGGAAACGGAGCTTCAGCCGGCATATACCCAAACGAACGCATTCTTCGATCTGGCACGAAGATAAATCTACCATCGTGCCAATCTAAAAAAGCCACCAGGTCCGAATCGTACTGGCCCTGACGACTGCGTTCCCGATATCGCAACCACGTAAACGAGATGGTGACACAGAGCGAAGAGCCACCAAAATGATTCGCAGTCTCGTATCCAGGCAACAATGACGAAAACAGATGTGAATAGGAAGCCAGCACTGATGAGCATCAGCACCGGCAGAGAAGGCACGCCTCTACTGATGCTCGCGTCGCTTTCGTTAATCGTCCTCCTGATACGGCGGGCAGGTGGCCCAGAGTTAGCGCTGTTCCAACTCTGGGGCTGTGTGTATCACAGATACAGAGTACGCCGGGCTTCCTTCAACGACAAAATCCCCAGAGTTGAAAAGAATCAACTCTGGGCCACCCGCCCCGACAGCGCCCCGCGGAACTGCCGCCCGGCAAACTGTGGAAAAAGGATTTTGCAACAGTTAGGCAATCTCAGCAGAAACCCACGACAAAGCATCTATCAAGACACTGGCACGAAGTGCTGCGAACGCAACTGCATTCAGCGCGTGAAGGAGTTCCGCTCTGTCAAAAGCTTTCAACGGAATAGTTATTTTCCTTGGACGAATCTCTGTCTGAAATCACAAGAACCATTGAAGAAACGCCCTTGGCTGAGCAGCTTTCTTCAGAAGCTACCGCAATTGCATCGTACTTGATGAAGCTGCTGAGAAGATGCGAAGCCTTGCGCTCTACCAATTTCGTTGAGGCGAATTGTCATGTTATGGATGTAGGCGAGAAAAGCGAAACCAACGGCGCGCCACACATGGAATCTATTCCCACGAAACAACTAGGCCCCACGTTAGCCAAAAGCAGGCGTACGTGGGGCACCTGCAGTTTTGCCGTGGTTCCGCTTACATCACCGGCGCGCTGGTCATCCCTGATTGTGCGAACCCCGGTTTTCGATCTCCAGAGTTGATAAGATCAACTATGCCGCTTGCCCCACTTCGCGGATGCACTCTTCGAGGATGTCGAGGGCGACGTCGGCCTGCTGCTTGGTGACGATGAGCGGAGGGCAGAGGCGCAGGGTGTTGGCGCCGCAGCCGAGGAACAGGACTCCCTTTTCGAAGGCGATCTCGACGATGTGGTCGCGCTGCTCGGCGGCGGGAGTCTTGGTGTGTCTTGTCGGCGACCAGTTCGATGCCGATCATCAGGCCGCGGCCGCGGACATCGCCGACCAGCGGCAGACGCTGCGGCCAGTCGTAGTGCGGGCGAGGATGTGCTCGCCGACTTCGTGGGCGTTGTCGAGCCCTCGCGCTCGAGAATGTCGATGGTGGCCAGGGCGGCGGCGATGGCCACGGGGTTGCCGCCGAAGGTGGAGGCGTGCGAGCCGGGAAGCCAGTCCATGATTTCGGCGCGGGTGATCAGGACGCCGAGCGGCAGGCCGCTGGCGATGCCCTTGGCGACGGCGATCATGTCCGGGGCGACCCCGGAGTGTTCGATGGCCCACCATTTGCCGGTGCGTCCCATGCCGGACTGCACTTCGTCGATGACCAGCAGGATGCCGTGGCGGTCGCAGATGTGGCGCAGCTCCTGCAGGAAGGCGGGCGGCGCGGGCAGGTATCCGCCCTCGCCCTGGATGGCTTCGACGACGATGGCGGCGCATTCCTCGGGAGGCAGCTCGGTGCGGAAGAGCTGGTCTTCGATGAAGCGGGCGGCGTCGCGGGCGTACTGCTCGGCGTCGCTCCGGCGGGGCGGCGATAGAGGTTGGGAAAGGGAGCGTGGATCACGCCGGGCACCAGCGGAGCAAAACGGCGGCGCTGCTGCGCCTTGGAGCAGGTGAGCGAGAGCGCGCCCATGGTGCGCCCGTGGAAGCTCCGTAGAAGGCGATCACGTAGCGGCGCTTGGTGTGGTAGCGAGCGAGTTTGAGCGCGGCCTCGATGGCTTCGGTCCCGGAGTTGCCGTAGTGAACGCGGTGCGGGCCGGGCATGGGCGCGATCTGCGAGAGTCGCTCGGCCAGCTCGGTGAGCTGCGGGTAGTAGAAGTCCGTGCCCGACATGTGGATCAGCTCGGCGGCCTGCGGCCTGCACGGCGGCGACCACCTCGGGATGGCAATGGCCGGTGGAGCAGACGGCGATGCCGGCAGAGAAGTCGAAGAACTCGTTGCCGTCCACGTCCTCGATGACGATGCCGCGTCCGCGCTGGGCCACCAGCGGATAGGAGCGGGTGTAGGAGGGCGAGATGAGGCGGGCATCGTCGGCCAGGATGCGGCGCGCATTGGGGCCGGGCAGCTTGGTCCGAATCATGGGACCGGCAACTCGTCGGGTTCAGAGCGATCGTCATACTATTCATTGGATTCCTCCATCGGGCCCCTGACAGCTCCCGCTTGACGCTTTATTTTTGGGGCAAACAGTGCGGGCGGCCCGCCAGATGGGACCACGGCGCAGTCACTTGTTCGCGGGACGAGCGGTCTTTTGGCTCGAATCCGCGAAATCGCTGCTGCACTAAATGAGGATGAAGGCGTGAGTTAGTCGCCGGGAAAAGGCTGGGACGGGAGCTGGAAGGCGCAAGATGAGCGATATCCTAGGCGAACAGCGCTGCGCGCCACGCGCCCTCGGGGAGCACTCGCCGTGATGTGAGTTTGGCCGGAACATAAGAATCTCCCACGTTTATTGTACCCCGAAGACGACCGCGGCGTAACCCCCGAGGCGACCAGTCGGTTATAAGCCAGTTATTAGATCGACGGGCACCGGGACCACTCATGGGCTACCCGCTGGGTTCGCCAGGAGCGCTTTCAGACGGCGCGCGGCGGATGGTGTGTTGATAATCGTATGCGTCGACGAAACGCATGGGGTGGGGAAGCACGCTGCTGAGTTAGCTGAGTCGTGAGCGTTGGCGGGCCCAGGCCGCTGGCGTGAGCTCGGCGACGCGTTGGACGGGAAGATCATTGAGTCCCGGAAGGATCGGCGGCCAGGTAGTCGCGCACCGGAATGTGCAGCCGGCGGCAGCTTCAATGACGCTGAGGATCGCCGCCACTTCAGCCCAGCCTTCATCTCCAGATGGATCCAGTTGCGGCGCCCCAGAGCCACCGGACGCATGGAGTTCTCCGCCAGGTTGTTCTTCAGCTCCAGTTCCGGGTGATCAGGAGTAAGCATTTGTCCCATAAGTTCAGAGCGTATCGACAAGCCTTTCCAAAGCGACTCTTCGGCAGCGCCTTCTCGCGCCCTTCCAGCCGACCTGATACTGTAGCAGTGGTCTGGCCATCTTCCTTGCCGCCGGGCATTACATAGCCAGATCAGGTTCTTCTCCCCGCGCTTTCGCATCGATGGCAAACAAGTCATTGACGAGTTGAAGCAAGTCTATGGCGGCTCCATCCTTCGGATTGAGGCGCACCGATTAGACCAGCTTCCTGCGTGCGTGCGCCCGGCGCGCAGCATGAATCACGCGCGCTCCCCCAGGCCGTCGTAAGCGGCATACCCGTCTGCTGGAGCAGACCTGGAACTTCAAGAACTGCCTCGGCCCCTCCCGAGCGCGACTCATGCGAAAGTCGAAGACCACCTCACGGCCTGGACTGCCGTATTGCCACAGATAGCCTTGGTGATTTCTGCCGCGGCGATCATGCATTTGCACGCCCACCGAGCATATCATCGGCCTGGATATATCCGCTTCCGATCAGCTCTTGCCGCATCGCTCCACCAGTGGTATCAGCGACTCGCCCACCTGCATCACCCATCCGTCCATCGTAGCCCGGCTGATCTCCACCCCAACATCGCGAAGTAAGATCGCGCTTTGACGGTATAACGGAAGGTGGCTCGAGTATTTGTTAATCAGCGTGTCGATCACCACGCCGATGGCTCACCAGGCTTTTCTCGATGATCCTTGGCGGCAGCGGCACCATCGCCTGCTCCTCGCCAACTGTGCAGGCCCTCTTCGCGCTTGGTCACCACGACGAAGTACTTCGGCGGCTTCCGCATCCAGATGCTGGCTCTTCCTGGTCGCCGATCACCGCGGTCTCCGCTCCCGCGCTGGCCGCATATACGCATTGCGCGGGGGTGCATGCAATCACCCGCTCCACCCGCGGCAGATTCGCCCAGCAACGACTGACGGCCAGGATGCTTACGGCGGTTTCGCGTGGAAGGTAAGCGTTCGGTTGGTTTTCCGCTTGGACCTCCTCATCACTGACCCGGTTCTTCTTCCAGCAACTCCATCTGCAGGGTCGCCAGCTTCTCGCTGCTCGGACCATACTTTGCAATCCGCTGCAGACGAGCTTCTCTTCCAGCATCTGAACCTTCAACTCCGCAAACTGTAAACGCTGCTGCGTGGAATCCAGTTGCTGCTGCGCGGTGTCCAGTTTATCTTCAGGTTACGATGATGGCTGCGTCAGCCAGAGACGGCAATGAGATCAGAGTGGACATTTCGAGGGGCTGGGAGATCTCACTCACGATGTGTGTTGAATAGCAGAAACTCTTGTGGATGCACAAGCGTTTTCTTCAGTATTTATGCGGTAAATCGTGCCCTTTGAGGTTCTTCGCCGACAGGCCTGCGATACCACCTGCGACGCTCGGTTTGCCCAAGATCGATGCCGCCGATCAGCGTCGCCAACTCTTCCTGCGTGAGCGTAACCTTGGTCTGTCCTTCACTCGCAATAGGCCAGCGGTAACGCCCTTTTTGAAGCGTTTTCGCACGTACCCAAATCCCTGTGCCGTCCCAATAGATCAGCTTCAGCCGATTTCTCTGTGCGTTGGAAAACAAAAACAGATGCCCACTGAGAGGGTCACACTGCAATTGATCGCGCACCAAACCGTAGAGGCCATTGGCGCCCTTGCGCATGTCAGTAGATCCCGGCGCCAGATAGATGCGCGTGGCAGCGCCCACTCCGAACATCACTACATCCTCTCCAGCACGGCCACGATCTGGGCAAGCGTCGAGGCATCAAAGCCCATGCCCACTTCAATCCTTCGTCCACCGGGGAGAAGCGCGGCGAGAGCTTTTCGGCCCCCTGCGGCATCGGGCCTGCAAACTCCACCGCCACCAGCCCAGCACAGACCTTACCCGTTGCATCCTCGTCGTCGCCATGCTTCTTCAATACCGCCGCAACGTGCTTAGCGGGACCGCATGCCGACGGCAGAATTCCGCTTGGCTCGATTTTCTTCGTGAAATTCCTTCACCAACTGGCGAATGCTCTCTGCTCTCCGGCGAGGACGTCTTACCTGAACAACGGCTTGTTCTTCACTCATGCCCGCAGTTCATCACATTTGCAGGCCGCCAGAGAAGATGGTTTGGTCAGACGCACTGATAATCTATCCATTTTTATGGCGGATCACACCTGCTTGTGATAGACGGACTTGAAATGGCGGCAGTCGGGTGCATACTCTCAGGCTGGCCCTGGGTTCTGCTCCGGTTTTGCGACGTCGGAAGATGATTTCGCTGCGGGGTGCCGTATGGCCAAGCCTTCCCCAGTCCTTCCAACGGGACCCTCACCATCGAGACGAAATGGTGAGGAACTTCAGATACAGAACCAAATCCTGCTCGATCTGCCACGCGAAGATTGCAAGGCGGTATTGTCGAACCTGGAATTCGTGCGATTGAGACCTCGCCAGGTTTTGCACGAGGCCGGGGAGCCGCTTAAGTCCGGATACTTTTGCAATTCAGGAATGTTCTCGATTCTGAGCGCCATGCCTGACGGCAAACTTGTGGCTGTGGCGCTGATCGGAAAGGAAGGATTTTCAGGGCTGCCATTGATTGCGGGTTTTCGGACCGCCCAGGCCAGAACCATAGTTCAAGTCGAAGCAACCGCATACCGGGTCGATGCCAGCTCGCTTCCGTCCTTGTTCCGCCAATACCCCCAACTGGAGCGCCGACTGCAGCAGTATGCGCAGTTCTTGATCTTGCAGGTGATACAGACAGCAGCGTGCAACCGGCTCATGGTGTGCGCGACAGACTGGCGCGGTGGCTGTTAATGACGCAGGACCGCCTCGGCTGCAGCGCTTTTCCCATTACACAGGACTTCCTTTCGCAGATGATAGGGACCCGCCGATCGAGCGTTTCGAAGTTCGCCTGTCTCTTGCAGAAGGCGCGATTGATTTCCTATACACGAGGAAGAGTCATCATCCTGAACCGGCGTGGGCTGGAAAAAACTGTTTGTGAATGCTATGACCTGCTGCAACAGCGGACTGGGGAATGGCAGCGGCAGTGCGGGTTGCTGTGACGTCAGCGCACGTTTGAGAGTTCCCAATCGTACCGACAAGACCGCCAAAATAGTTACTATGTAGTTAGCGGTGATGCGGTATGGTTACCATCCTCTGCATTGACGATGATCCTAAGATACTTCAATGTCACAAAGCGGTACTGGGGAACAGCGGTACACAGTTGTGACTTCTCCCGACGGGCTGACCGGAATCGCAATCACTCGAACCCACTCGATTGATATCGTTATTAAAGCTTTTCAGATGCCGGGCATGGATGGCAGTCAGGTGGCTGAACTACTGCTGAAGGAAAAGCCAAAACTGCCGGTCTGATCTGCAGCGGCTGCCCTGACAAGATACCTGCGCGAGTGAAATACCGTGGTGCCCACAATTTCCTGAGTAAAGGGGATGGGCCGGCTAAATTGCTTGCTATGGTGGAGAAGCTCTTAACCGTCAAGGTCGCGATGAAGAAATCCCACGTGGTACAGAAGCCCCCTGCCAGGAAGAAGAGCATAGCCGCTTCTCAAAGGGCGAGCTGAAATTTTGAACTCAGTCAGCTTCGAAAATTGACGGGCACTAGCGAGCGCGCGCCGTATGTGGCAAGCTGTTTCCATGAAGAATGAACATTTGCGTGACATGGAGAAGCATTGGGCCGAGCAGAAGAAGAAGGCAGCCGAGCTGGCAAAGTCGCCAGTTCAGCCAAAACAAGAGGACGCAACCCAGCCCGCGCAGGCCGGCAAAAAGACCGCTAAAGAAGAGACGACGGAAAAGGCTTAGAGTAGTTCCCGGATTGATGTAGCCGCCCGTCGAGTTAATTTCGTAAGCGTCATCCCGACCGAAGTGCCCAGCGCCCGCAGGCCGGAGCAGCCAAGCTGCGTACCCGACAGTGCACTCGATGAGCAAGAAGCTGTTCGGGCGCGGAGTGGAGGGATCTTGTGTTTTCCGCGGCGAAGGAACACAAAAGATTCCTCGACTCGCATCGCAAAGCGCCGCTCGCTCGGAATGACGTTTTTTGGGCGGTATACAGCAACTCGAGAAGTGTATTAGCCAGGTTACTAGGAAGGTATACCAGGTTACCAGGAAGGTATATCCAACGGGGTCCGCGCGGGCATGTCTGCCCTGAAATTGCGCTGATTTTGTCGCTTAAATCGCGGGCTGCAACGTCCGGTAATGCGCAAGTGCTATGTAGCGTGAACGCTCCAGAAATAATTATGGACGGGGAGAAACTGCCTGACGCACACGGAGCAGCTCTTCCATGGTCGGGCGCAGCAGCTTCAGATCGAGCGCGTTGGCTCCGTCCGACTTTGCCTCGCGGGGGTTGTCGTGTACTTCCATGAAGATTCCGTCAACTCCGGCGGCGACCGCTGCGCGCGAAAGCAGCGGAATAAACTGCGGCTGGCCTCCGGACTGCACTCCTGCCGAAGGAAGCTGTACAGAGTGTGTGGCGTCGAAAACCACGGGCGCAAACTCGCGCATGATGGGCAGCGAGCGCATGTCGACCACCAGATTGTTATAGCCAAACGATGCTCCGCGCTCGGTGAGAAAGACGCGGTCGTTGCCCGTCTCGCGCACCTTGGCGACGGCGTGGCGCATGTCCCCGGGCGCGACGAACTGGCCCTTCTTGATGTTGACGGCGCGTCCGGACCTGGCGGCTGCCACCAGCAGATCGGTCTGACGGCAAAGAAACGCCGGAATCTGTAGCACATCGACCGCCTCGGCGGCGGCGTTCACATGACCAGGTTCGTGGACATCGGTCAGCACCGGAACCTTGACACACTCGGCCACCTTGCGCAGGATCGCCAACCCCTGCTTCAGACCGGGGCCGCGGAAGCTGCCGAGCGAAGTGCGGTTCGCCTTGTCGTAAGAGGCTTTGAAGATGTACGGAATGCCGAGCTGCCGCGCCACGGCGGCGATGGCCGCAGCCATCTTGAGCGCGTGCTCTTCGCTCTCGATGACGCAAGGCCCGGCGATGAGAAACAGCTCAGGCCCGCCGATGGTGACACTCTGTACCTGAAAGGACATGCGAAGCGATTGTACGGGATGGATGGGGATAGTGGAAAGTGAGAGTGCGGGGGACTGCCTGAAGAAACTACCCCACGTCAGCCAACTGCGGGCGGGACGTGGGGCACCAGCCAAAGTAGAAATACCGTGCTCGATTTTCTTGCGAGGCATATAGTTTGGGGCATTCTGAGTACCTGAATTTAGGAGAGGTGCTACCATGCGCAGATTCTGTGCCCTTTTCCTGACGGTTTTGTTCGCGGCTGAACCGTACTTATTTGCCCAGCAGGCCCCTGAACCGCAAAGTGCGCGGCCCGCAACATCAGCAGCTTCCCAAATTGCAGTGAAACACACTCCTGATGGGAACCCGATTCTTGAGGACAGCACGCCGGTGCGGATGCGCACCAAGCGCAATCTCTCATCGGCAGATTGCAAAGCCAACGACCAAGTTGATTTCGAGGTGCTCGACCCGGTTATGCTCGACGGCGTCACGGTCATTCCGCAAGGCGGCCTCGCTATTGGAAAAGTGACCGAGTCGGAGCATAAGAAAAGCATGGGGCGTGCCGGCAAGCTGAACATCACCATTGAGTCCGTGAAGATGACCAACGGCGAAAAGGCTGCACTGCGCGCCACGAAAGACACGAAGGGTGGAGGGCACGTTGGCGCAATGACTGGCGCAATCGTAGCTACAAGTATTGTGTTCTTTCCCGCCGCACCGCTGTTCCTCTTCGTGCATGGCAAGGACATCACGATTCCTTCGGGCACGGAAATCACGGCATATATCAATGGCGACACGGTGTTCACTTCGCTTGGGTCTTCCACCAACGCTGCGGCACAGCAACCGGCGTTAGCGCCAATTGCTCCACCCCTACCACCACCGGCGGACATGCAGCCCCCGCAGGCTAAGACGATTTCAATAGGCCAGACGAGGGATGAGGTCATTGCGAATTTTGGACAGCCGCAGAAGGTGATCAAAATGCCCACCAAGGAGTTGCTTTACTATCCGGATATGAAGGTGACATTGGTCGAAGAAAAGGTGGCCGATGTCCAGTAGCACCCAGCCTCAGCGTATTAAGGATAGAAATCTATTCCCGTAGATTCTCGTTGTCCCCACATTCGCCAACGGCGGCGGATGTGGGCCACCAGGCACCCATCCCAGCATCGCGAAAGAGCAGATCCTTCGCGACGCTCAGGATGACATTCGTGAAGTGTGTCTTATTAGGCGGTATTCTGGGGGCGAAACCGACTACCCACA
This sequence comes from uncultured Acidobacteriota bacterium, assembly GCA_963819175.1. Classification (GTDB taxonomy): domain Bacteria; phylum Acidobacteriota; class Terriglobia; order Terriglobales; family Acidobacteriaceae; genus CAWBRT01. The sequence goes on along the minus strand of CAWFVJ010000013.1, from coordinate 16,776 downwards.
TCTGCTAACGGCGGCAGATGTGGGGCACCAGCCACCCCTCGGGGGCTAAAGCCCCAATGTTCTTGGCTCTGGACGGCATGGCTAAAGCCATGCCCCTTCAAAGCACCATGAAACAGGCTCTAGGAAGCATTGGTGCCCCACGTTCCGCCAGTTTTGGCTAACGTGGGGTAGTTTCTTCTGGCGGTTGCGATTGTTCGATTTATGCGGCGGCGTACTCGAACGAGCCGGTTGCGGCGTTGATCTCGATGCGCTCTTTCAGGGGTTCGTTCTTAATCGTGTCGAGCAACTCGAGTAACTGCGTCATCTCCGGTTGCAGTTCAGGGACCGCCGAAATCGAAACATAGCGAATCAGTCGTTCGGTCTGGGTTCCGACCGGATGCTTCTCGTTTTCGATTCGCGAGACGTGCTCTTTCGTGAGCCCAAGCTTTCTTCCAAACTGCTCGCCAGTCAGTCCAATATATTTGCGCAGAAAACGGATTTCCTTACCCGCCAATTCAGAAGGCTTGAGTACCAGAGCAGAGGCGATGACCTGCATCAGTTGATTGATATTGGATAACAACGGCGTGACACTGCCGCATTGGTCGCATTTAAGCAGTTTCGCTTTGCGCAGCACAACATTGTCCAGGCCGCTTTCTTCAAACAGGTAGTCCCCACGAACTACCCTCGATTTTTCCCCACATTCACATACATTACGCACGCTGCACCTGCCCTTCAAAGCTCGGAGAGCTATTCGGTCAAGATGTTGAGGACGAGCAAGCCGTCTATCTCAGCGAAGGCAAAGCCGATCCTCAATTCTCTTTCATCGACGGTTGTCCCTTGCACCGTGAAGCGCCATTGTCCAAACATTGCGTCGAACTCGGGCTCCCCACAAATCGTTCCATGCCGGAGAACAAACAGAGCGTCGTTCAGATCGATCTGCAGCTCGCGGAATCCCTTCCAAACATCAGGGTGAAACCGGTAACGGTCCTGCTCCAGGCAGGCCTGAAGTTTAGCCTTGTTAAAACGTGTGCCTTCCATGTCATTGATAAATTATCAATAACAGGCAGGCGTTGTCTAGTTGAAAAAGATTGAATTCGGGAGCGGCTGAAGGACCCGCGTCGCCAGCAGCCCCCCTTACGTCCCAGCTCCGCCCAGAATACCTGAATTTGGGCGCTTTCGCATGTCGCCAGCCGGTGGAGGGTTCCGCCTTTGGCCTCCGTGGTTGATAATCATCTTGAGACTTATGATGAAAGAGGCCGCCTTCGAGATTGTCCGCACCCTGCGCGATCGCGGGTACCAGTCCTACCTGGTCGGGGGATGTGTGCGCGATCTGCTGCTGGGCCGCGAACCCGCCGACTATGACGTTGCGACCGATGCCACACCGCAGCAGGTGATGAGGGTCTTTACGCGCACGGTTGAGGTGGGCGCACGCTTCGGTGTGGTGCTGGTGCCGGTCAGCCTGATCGGCGGGCAGGGAAGCGGCGAGCGAGGCTCAGGGGGCGGAAGTCATCCGGGCTGCATCGAGGTGGCCACCTTCCGCAACGATGGCATCTACAGCGACGGCCGGCATCCCGACCAAGTGAGCTTTTCCAAAGACCCGCGCGAAGACGTGCAGCGGCGCGATTTCACCATCAATGGACTCATGCTCGATCCGCTGGACGGACCACCCCAGCAAGCCAGCATCGGGCTCGCTGGGGACCCCGGCGAACCACCCCAGCAAGCCAACATCGGGCTCGCTGGGGACCCCGGCGGCAAGGTGCTGGATTTTGTCGGCGGAAGAGAAGACCTGCGGAGGGGTGTTGTCCGCGCCATCGGCGATGCCAAGCGCCGCTTCCAGGAAGATAAGCTGCGGCTGCTGCGCGCGATTCGCTTTGCGGCACGCTTCGGATATGAGATCGAGCCGCGCACGTTTGCCGCAATCCATGCGTACGCCCGAGACATCCGCCAGGTCAGCAAAGAGCGCGTACGCGACGAGTTGACCAAGATGCTGACCGAAGGACGGGCGAAGCGCGCCTTCGAGTTGCTGGATGAAAGCAGCCTGCTGCAGCAGGTGCTGCCGGAGGTGGCGAGGATGAAGGGAGTGGCGCAGTCGCCTGAGTACCATCCCGAGGGCGACGTTTGGATTCATACGCTGCTGCTGCTGGAGATGCTGCCGCCGGATGGTTCGCGCACGCTCGCCTGGGGAGCGCTGCTGCACGATGTGGGCAAGCCACCGACGTTCAGGGTCGCTCCCGACCGCATACGCTTTGACGGCCATGTCGAGATTGGCGTGCGCATGGCGGAAGAGATCTGCCATCGTCTGCGCTTCAGCAACCACGATACGGAACAGATAGCGGCGTTGGTGGCCAATCACATGCGCTTTGCCGACGTGGAGAAGATGAAGGAATCGACGTTCAAGCGCTTTGCGCGCTTGCCGGATTTTGCCGAGCACCTGGAGTTGCACCGCCTGGACTGCCTCGGCAGTCACGGCAGGCTCGCCCTTTATGACTACACAAAGGAAAAGCTGGCCACGCTGCCGGAGGATGAGGTGTTCCCGGCGCCATTGCTGACGGGCAACGATTTGATTGCGGAGGGCTACAGTCCGGGGCCGCTGTTCAGCGAGATTCTTGCGGCAGTGGAGGATACCCAACTGGAAGGACGGTTGCACGACCGCGACGAGGCGATGGAGTTCGTGCGGCGTCAATATCCGCGTGCGTCGTAGCCTTGGCTGCGTGGTAGCGAACTACCCCACGTCAGCCCAAAAGATGGGCGGGACGTGGGGCACCCGGAATCCGCGTCCCACATCTGCTGACTGCGGCAGATATGGGGCACCAGCAGCACTCGAGAACTACCCCACCCAAGCCAAAGGCGGGCTTGAATGGGGCACCCGGCACTCGAGAACTACCCCACCCAAGCCAACTGCGGGCTTGAATAGGGCACCCGGCGAAACTACCCCACGTCAGCCCAAAAGATGGGCGGGACGTGGGGCACGCGGCCGAAGGATCATCATTAAGACCCAGAGCGGCGCGGGTTGGGACACTGTCATGGGATGCTTCGCTACCGCTCAGCATGACAGCCTGAGTTGCTCTGCTAAAATCAGGTACTTAAGGCAAATAGCCGTCTGACGTTCCCGAAGAATCGGTGTTGCCTTTACAGGTGTGCAGATGGATTCAGCGCGCCCGATACTGCAGAAACTTGTTGCCGATGTGCTCAAATCGGCTCACGGCCGAGCAAGTCCCGGTGGAATGCTGGCAGTTTGCGTGTGGCAAGCAGGTGGCCGAGCGGACCCAAGCTGTAAGCTTTGACACGGGAGTTCTGCGCGTCGAAGTTCCCGATGCGAGATGGCAAGAGCAGCTTCAGGATTTCAGCCGAAGCTACCTGGCAGAGCTGAACCAGTACAGCAGAACGCGGGTCGAGCGAATTGAATTCGTAGTCGCGGGGGACGGTGACTTCCGTGAAAGACTCCGGGGGAGCGGCCAAAGCGGGCCGCAAACGCGGAGCAGCAAGCGAATCGGAGCGGGGAAGCAGATGGCGGAAACAAAAGTAACCGAAAGCGATGTGATGTATGTGGCCGACCTGGCGAATCTGGAGCTGACGGCCGAAGAAAAAGGCCGCATGATCCGCGACCTGAATTCGATTCTCGAGCACATCGACACGCTCAACGAACTCGATACCTCCGACGTGCCTCCGTTGGCCGAGGTGGCCAGCATGTTTTCCGGCTCGCAAGCGACGGAGGGCGGTCACCTTTGGGGTTCGCCATGCGCCCGGATGAGGCGCGCCCCGGACTCTCCCACGAGGCCGCGATGGCGAACGCGCCTGAATCCGACAAAGTTTATTTCAAGGTTCCTAAGGTAATCGAAAAATAGGATGAATGCTCGAATGCAGGCCATAGACCTCCTGACCATTGACCGCGCCCGCGACCTTGTGGCGCGAAAAGAGACAACCGCTACGGCGCTGGCCGATGCTTTCTACGGCAAGATCGCGGCGGAAGACGAGAAGATTGGCGCGTTCCTGACGCTCTCAAAGAGTCGCGCCATGGCCAAGGCCGCGGAGATCGACCAGATGGCGCAGCGCGGCGATCCGCTGCCGCCGCTGGCCGGCGTCCCGGTGGGAATCAAGGACGTTCTGATGACGCGCGGCGTACGCACGACTGCCGCTTCGAAAATTCTGGACGGCTATATACATCCTTTACGATTGCACGGCCGTGGCACGGATGGAAGCCGCTGGCGCGGTTGTGCTTGGCAAACTGAACTGCGATGAGTTCGCGATGGGCTCGTCGAACGAAAACTCGGGCTACAAGCCGGTGCGGAATCCGCGCGATCTGACGCGCGTCCCCGGCGGCTCTTCGGGCGGGTCGGCGGCATGCGTGGCGGCGGGAATGGCCGTGGCGGCCTTAGGCTCCGATACCGGTGGATCAATCCGGCGGCCCCGGCGGCGTTTTGCGGAGTGGTCGGGCTGATGCCGACTTATGGCCGCGTTTCTCGCTACGGGCTGATCGCCTTCGGTTCGTCTCTGGACCACATCGGGCCGCTGACAAAGACGGTGAAGGATGCCGGCGAGCGTGTTGCAGGTGATCGCCGGTCGCGACCCGCTGGATTCGACTTCGGCGGACGTGCCGGTCGCGGACTACCTCAGCCAGATCGGCAAGCCCGTGAAGGGTTTGAAAATCGGCGTAGCGGAGGAATACTTCGGCGAAGGTCTCGATGAAGAAATAAGGGCGGCGATTGAGCGCGTAATGGATCGGCTGCGAGCCGCCGGTTGCGAGCTGGTTCGCATTTCACTCTCGCACACCAAGTACGCGGTTCCGACCTACTACGTGGTGGCGACTCCCGAAGCCTCGTCGAACCTGGCGCGTTTCGACGGCGTGCGCTACGGACACCGTACCGAGCACGCGCAAACGCTTTCGGAGATGTATCGGCGCAGTCGCAACGAAGGTTTCGGCACGGAGGTCAAGCGGCGCATCATGCTCGGCACCTATGCGCTCAGTGCCGGTTACTATGACGCTTATTATCTCAAGGCGCAGCGGGTACGGACTCTGCTGGCGCGCGACTTCCAGCAGGCGTTTGCGCGTGTCGACGCCGTCCTGACTCCGGTGACCCCGACGCGGGCGTTCAAACTGGGGGAGAAGACCGAAGACCCGGTCGAAATGTATCTGAGCGACATCTTTACGGTCACGGCAAATCTGGTGGGCGTGCCGGGAGTGTCCGTTCCTTGCGGCAATACCCGCGAAGGCTTGCCCATCGGCGTGCAGATCATGGCGAACATTTCGATGAGGGCACCATGATTCGGATTGCACATGCGGTGGAAGCGGCGCAGGGAAGTTAAGGCCAGCAGCACCGAAGAAACTACCCCAGGTTAGCCCCGCGAACGCGCGGCGCGGAACCTGGGGCACCCTCGGCTTGAACGTTTGAGGTGAAAAGCCCCACCCAAGCTTCGCTTGAATGGGGCACCCGGCGGCGCGGACCCTGGGGCACCTTCGGCACAAAAGCAACTAGCCCATTCAAGCCATCTGCTGGCTTGAGTGGGGACCCGGCCACCAGCAGCGAAGAAACTACCCCACCCTATCGCTGCGCGATAAGGGTGGGGCACCCGGCACCCGGCATTGTGTTTTCCACTTCCTGAACTACCCCACTCAACGAAAATCGCGTTGAGTAGGCCACCAGCCCTTCGGGCGATGCCCGCCAAAATGCATGGATCGTCACGTCGGTTCGCCAAAGCGCGAACCTCCTCACGATGACACTTCGGAAGAGAGTTTTTCAGCTGCCTCTAAAGCCGCGTCCCTTTGTTATTCAGCAGTGGAAACAAAAGGTGGCTCGACTTCCACCCCAGTAAACGCAACAACGGCGTTTGCCGGGATCCCGGTTCGCTTGCCATGACAAGTATTGTGTTTGTCTTAGGCGGGCTTCGCGATTGCTCTGGAGGCGAGGCGGGCCGCCAGTTGCAGCGCGTTCTCGAGCGCTCCTGTCTTGGCGATGCCTTTGCCGACAATGTCGAATGCTGTGCCGTGCGCCGGCGTGGTGAAGACCGTCGCAAGTCCGGCGGTAATCGTCACGCCGCGATGAAATCCGTGCAGCTTGGTGGCGATCTGGCCCTGGTCGTGATACATGGAAACCACGCTGTCGAACTCACCCGCGAACGCCCGGATGAAGATGGTGTCGGGCGGATAGGGGCCGCTGCAGTTGATTCCCCGGGCCGCCATCTCCTGCACCACCGGACGGATCAATTCGATCTCCTCGCGACCGAACAGACCGTTGTCGCCGCCGTGCGGATTGAGGGCGTTGACGGCGATGCGCGGGTTCTCGATGCCGGCGCGGCGCATCATCGTATCAGCCAGGGTAATTGCTTCGCGGATGCGCTGCGGCGTGACCTGGTCGAGTGCTTCGCGCAGTGCGACATGCCCGGTCACGCGCGACATCCACTGCCCGTCGAGCACGTTCATTTCGCTGAAGTAGCCTTCGTGGCCGAGCAGGTGGGCGAACATCTTGTGCTCATCGGGAAAGCGCCAGCCGCCGTCGAACATCGCCCGCTTGTTCAGTGGAGCGAAGGTGATGGCGTCGACCTCGCCGCGCTTCGCCATCTCGATGGCATAGGCGAGAGTATCGCCGGTGAGTTTGCCGGACTCCGCCGAGACCTTTCCCTGCGCGAATCTGGCAGGATCGACGTTGCCGAGATCGATCAACGGCACCGCGCCGGATGACCAGTCGATTGCCGCCGTGTTGGGAACCTTGACCCAGCGCAGCGCGACGTGGGCGTCGCGCATCCCGAGTTCCAGTACGCGCGCGTCGCCGACCACCACCAGTCGCGCGACATTGTTCAGGCGCTTGCCATGCAGTACGTTGGCGACCAGTTCCGGGCCGATGCCGGTGCAATCGCCCATGAGCAGCGCAATGCGCGGGCGGGGATCGTTGACAGTATTGGCGGATTGATTTTGCATCTTTATTTTATCCTTTGTTGGCAGGAGCGCGAAGCCGGTTCCATCAATATGCCTGCAGCAATCGGTGAAATGCATAGATCGTCACGTCGTTCGCTAAAGCACGACCCTCCTCAGATGAACTTCGGAGAGCAGGATTTCAGCAGCCTTTGGATCCACATCCCATTCACCACTACGAAACACGCACTCTTATTTTTCCGCGCCCGCGACGGCGGCGAGCTGCGTGGGCCTGCCGGCGTCAAGGTTCTCCCTGTACGCCTTCCAGGCCACCGCATCGAATTCGCCATCCCACTTGGCGACCACGACCGAAGCGACCGCGTTGGCAACCGTGTTGACGATGGAGCGGCCCTGAGACATGAAGCGGTCAATGCCCAGCAGCAGAGCGAGTCCTTCGGCGGGCAAACCACTGGCGATTACGGTGGCGGCAAGTGCGGCGAAAGCGCCTCCGGTGACGCCGGCCGCGCCCTTCGAGGTGAACAGCATCAAGATGAACATGGTGATCTGCTGGCGAAGATCAAGATGGATGCCGTAGACCTGAGCGATGAACAGGCAGCTCATGGGCAAAGTGATTGCCACGCCGTCAAGATTGAAGGAGTAGCCCGTGGGGATGACGAGTCCGAGGGTGGTGCGCGACATGCCCGAAGCTTGCAGCTTCTGCATCATGCCGGGAATAGCGGTCTCCGAAGAGGAGGTGGCAATCACCACCAGCAGCTCTTGCTTGAGGCGTCCCATGATGTCGAGAATGCGGACGCCGCAGAGTCTGCATACCACGCCGAAGACGACAAACATAAGGAAGGCAAGCGTAAGCCATGCTGTGCCGACGAACAAGCCCAGAGCGTAAAGCGTGCGCACGCCGAAGCGTCCGACGGTGAATCCGAGTGCGCCGAAGGCGCCAATGGGAGCAGCCATTACGATGATGTTGACCACTCCGAAGACCAGGCCTATGCAACGCTCCATTCCGCGGCGAATCGTCGCGCCCGTCTCACCCATCCGCACCATTGCGGCACCCACCATCAGAGCGATGACGAGCACCTGCAGCACATTTTCATGTACGAAGGCGCCGAACAGGTTCTCGGGAACCATGGAGAACAGGAACTGGGATAACGATTGAGCGTGGGCAGTTGAATAACGGGCGGCCGAGGCAGCCTGCGTCGCCGAGGGCCGCTGGACGGCGGCGCCAAAGTTAACCACATTGCCGACGACCGCACCCATCAAGAGCGCGAAGGTGGTGATGATCTCGAAATAAATCAGCGCCTTCAGTCCGATTCGCCCAACCTTGCGCATGTCGCCGACCTGTGCAACGCCGGTGGCGACGACCAGGAAAATCAGCGGGGTGATGCTCAGCTTGATGAGCGCAATGAAGCCGTCGGCCAATGGCTTGACGGCAATGCCGGCTTGCGGCCAGATAGCGCCCATCGTCGCTCCGGCAGCCGCTGCGACCAGCACCTGGACGTACCCTCTGCGCCATAGCGGCGTGGAGGCATGGGACGAGTGGGATGAATGTGCGTCTGTTGTCATGGGAGTATCCGCTAAAAGGTGAAAGTGTCTCCGTGGTTGATTGATTTATAAACCAAAGTGTCAGTTCGGGCAATCGCTTTCGGCGGTGGGTAGTGGGTCGAATTTCGAGGGTGTTCAGGGAATGGCCAAGCGAAGGCTCGAAGCCATCCGATGTCAGCAGCCTCTTCGTTCCCACATTAGCCAACTGCGGGCAAATGTGGGCCACCAGCCAAAGTGTCAGTTCGGGCAATCGCTTTCGGCGGTGGGTAGTGGGTCGAATTTCGAGGGTGTTTAGGGAGTGGCCAAGCGAAGGCTCGAGGCCATCCGACGTCAGCAGCCTCTTCGTTCCCACATTAGCCAACTGCGGGCAAATGCGGGCCACCAGCCCAGCCAAAGAAACTACCCCAGGTTAGCGTCGAACTGCGCGACGCGGAACCTGGGGCACCTGTGATCTTTCAAGAGGTTGTCCATTCGATCGGAACCAGAGAAGCTGATTGTGACGAGCAATCCAGTTTCCGAGGAACGACCGAATGGACATCCACAAGAATGCCCGACTTACGCCTCTGGGTCGAGAGGCTCTCGCCCAAAAAGTTCTCGGCCGACAAGGGACTTTGAACTCGGCTGCAGCCGAGTTCAAAGTCAGCCCCCGCACCGCCGCCAAATGGGCGTGTCGTTATCAGGCCGAGGGGACGGCCGGCTTAGTCGACCGCTCCTCCCGACCCCATCGCAGTCCACGCGCAACTTCGCCTGCCCTGGTGGATCGAGTCATCGAGCTGCGTCGTCAGTGCACCCCCGGCTACCAGATCGCGCAACGCAGTGGCCTCAGTCCGGCCACTGTCAGCCGCATCCTCCAGCGCGTTCATCTGAACCGCTGGCGCCACCTGTTTCCACCTCCGCCGGTGATCCGCTACGAGCACCCCCAGCCGGGCGATCTGCTGCACCTCGATATCAAGGGATTAACTCGCTATCAGCAGGTTTCTCTGCGCGCCGACGGCCGACGCCGCGGCCTGCCCCAGCACGCCGGCTCCGTCGCCCTGCACGTCGCCATCGATGACCACTCCCGCCTGGGCTTTACCCAACTTCTGCCCGATCAGACAGCCCAGACCACCCGCGCCTTCTTGCACGATGCCCTGGCTTTCTATGCCCTGCACGGCATCCAGATTCGCGCCCTGCTCACCGACAATGGCTCCTGCTATCGCTCCCGCCACTTCCGCCAAGCCTGCACCCAGCTCGATATCCGTCACCGCTTCACTCGTCCCTACACACCCCGCACCAACGGCAAGGCCGAACGCTTCATCCAAACCGCTCTGCGCGAATGGGCTTACGCAAAACACTGGGCCGACTCCGACGAACGCGACGCCCACCTCCAGCCCTGGATGCACTACTACAACTTCTTCCGACCCCATGGTAGTCTCAACTACGCTCCACCCATCAGCCGCGCTGATCCGGGTACAACGTCTTGATAATCTACAGCCACCCGCCTCGAAGCCATCCGAAGTCAGCAGCCTCTTCGTTCCCACATTAGCCAACTGCGGGCAAATGCGGGCCACCAGCGATTCAGGAAGAAACTACCCCAGGTTAGCGTCGAACTGCGAGACGCGGAACCTGGGGCACCCGCGATGAATGAAAAGCCCCACCCAAGCTTCGCTTGAATGGGGCACCCGCTCGATGAAGTTGTCAGCAATAAATTCGCCCGACAATGAATGTCGGGCGAATCAGTACAGAGCAGAAGCTAAAATGGCTTTTCTTCAGGTGATATTCGCCTTAGCAAGCCTTGAGATGCAGCCTACTTCTTGGCTGGCGTCGTCTCTACGGCGGGCTTTGCAGCGGGCTTCGTAGTAGCGGCGGCCTTTGCAGGCACAGCCTTTGCAGGAGCAGCGGCCTTTGCCGGGGCAGCCTTTGCAGGAGCAGCGGCGGTCTTTGCCGGAGCGGCCTTAGCCGGAGCAGCCTTAGCTTTAGCCGGAGTGGCCTTTGCCGGAGCGGCCTTTGCAGGCACAGCCTTTGCAGGAGCAGCGGCCTTTGCCGGAGCGGCCTTAGCAGGAGCAGCCTTAGCTGGAGTTGTTGCCGCTGGAGTAGTTGCTGCCTTGCCCTTGTCGTCCGTCTTTGTCTGTGCGAACGATGCGAGCGAAGCCGATACCGCAAAGGCCAACAGCAGGCCGAGTAATCGCTTCATGAAAAATCCTCCCAGTGATTTGGAACAAATTGGAAAACCGCCCAAATTATAGGCACTCACAACCAGAGCTGCAACAAACTTCGTCACGCCGCGCAACAGGAATCTAATTTGTGCGGCATTTTTGGTAGAAAACACACCTCTGTGGGGTAGTTGAGGCAGGGGGAAGCGCTCAATTCGAGAAGTACTGAACAGGTCGTGCTGGATGAACCGAGGTCCCTCAGAGGCTAAAGCCGCATTGGTTTTGCTGGGCTAAACGTACGGGCTAAAGCCCGTACCCTTCAAAACCAGCCCGTACCCTTCAAAACTTTCACTTGTTCAGATCTTCCTTAGAGCGGGCTTGTGAGTCGAGGAGCTCAGGTGTTGCTTTGCCGCTGAGAAACGCAAGATCCCTCCACTCCGCTCCCCCACCCCATCAAACGCAACACCGGCGTTTGCTGGGGCCCCCGGCTTCGCTTCGGTCGGGATGACGGCTTTCGGGAACTGACTGTTCCGGCGATAGGCGTTCGGCACTTCGGCCGGGCGATGGCGGGCGGGTCTGCGATGATCGCCGCCGGAACCCCACATCTACTAACTACGGCAGATGTGGGGCACCGTCAGGGCACCGTCAGTCTCGCTTACTACTCATCCTCCGAGGAGCCGGGAGCGATATCGGCCGAGCGACCGTGGACGATGAAGCTGGAGGGCTGCGCGCTCTTCGGGTGGAAGGTCACGCGCGCCGGGTTCTTTTCCCAAGTGGGAACGGTGCAATTGGAATCAGGGTCGTCGCCCTGGGACGCTGCGCCGACCTCCTGCCGCAGGACGGGCTTCTTGCTTCCCAGTTGCATCACCACCGTATAAAGTTTTTCGCCATTCGCGGAGACACCGCAGTAAGCGGCATAGTCGCGAAACCAGCTTGCCTGGGAATAGAAGGGGTCAAACAAAGGCTGATTGAGCTTTGTGATGTGGGCCGTGGTGCGGTCGACCATGAGCCACCCGCCGCGCTGCCACACCCATCGCGGCGCCTTTCCCTGCTCCCCGGGCAGATTGTCGTTCACCCGGAAGGCACGCCGGACGACAAAGATGCGGTCGGTCACGGAGTGGGATTCGCCGACGGTGAATTCCTTGAGAGCACCATCTATCAAAAGAGTGCGTACGTTAATAGGAATGGTGCGATCTTCGCCGGGGCCGATGAAGAGCTTGACGGAAAGATTTGCCAAAGGTGATGACATGAGGCTTGGCGGCCAGGGCCGTACCAGCCAGCGAAGCCATTACCACAAGCAGCCAGAGTCTGGAGCGCATGAGTCCAGCCTACTGCGGGCATCCCCGGAGGAGCAAGAAGGAAGAGTAGTGGGTCTGCCCACGTCAGTCCAAAAGAGGGACGGGACGTGGGGCACCCGGCCACCAGTCGGCAAAAGCCCCACCCAAGCTTCGCTTGAATGGGGCACCCGCGTGGGCCAGCTCGTAAATGCCGGGAAAGGTGCCGCCACATACAACCTTCCGGGGCGGCAAACGACTCACACCTTGAGCATGTCTGATGCCGTCACCCGCAGGCGCATAGCGCGAATCCTCGTCGTTGACGACAATCAACACAACACGTTGCTGATGCGGGAGTTGCTTACACAAAAGGGTTACGAAGTGGTGACCGCCAACATCGCCCGCGAGGCGGAAGAGCAGATGCGCGAGAATCCGCCAGACCTGGTTCTGCTGGATGTGATTATGCCCGGCAAGAGCGGCTATGAACTTTGCCGGGAATGGAAAGAAGATCATGCCACGCGCTTGATTCCGGTGGTGATGATCACCGGGTTGAGCGATCGTGAAGACAGGATTCGCGGCATCGAAGCCGGGGCGGACGACTTCCTGAACAAGCCGGTCTTTCCCGAAGAGTTGTTTGCGCGGGTCCACTCGCTGCTGAAGATAAAAGATTATACGGACGAACTTGAAAATGCTGAGTCGGTCCTCTGCACGCTGGGGCTGAGCGTGGAGTCGCGTGATCCGTACACCGAAGGCCATTGCGAACGGCTGGCTCGCTACGCCAGCCACCTTGGCGAACATCTGGGGCTCGACTGGGACTGTCAGGTGGCGCTCAAGCGTGGGGGATATCTACACGATCTGGGAAAGATTGCGGTGCCAGACGAGATTCTCAAGAAGGGCACTAACCTCACGGCCGAGGAGTGGCGAATTATGAAGCGCCACCCCCTGATCGGCGAGAATATTTGCAAGCCATTGCGTTCGCTGCGGATGGTGCTGCCGATCATCCGCCATCACCATGAGCACTGGGACGGCACAGGCTATCCCGACAAGCTCAGCAGGGAAGAGATACCGTTGCTGGCACGGGTTTTGCAAGTGGTGGATGTCTATGACGCGCTACGCACGGCGCGTCCTTACAAGCCCGCCCACAATCACGAGGAGGCGCATCAAATCATGATGCAAGAGGCCGAACGGGGTCTGTGGGACCAGCGAATCGTGCAGGAATTCTTCGCCATGCCGGATTTAGGGCGAGTAGCGGCGTGACTGAGCCAACACTAGAGTTTGCAACTATAATCGAGTCTTGTTGAAGCACACGAATGATAACTCCTGACTACAGCATCGTCATCCCCGCCTATAACGAGAGTGTACGCATCATCCCCACTCTCGATCGTGTCGTCGCCTACATCCAGCAACAGGGCTGGGAGGCCGAGATCATCGTCGTCAACGACGGATCGCGGGACAACACGGCCGAACTCGTGCGCGAGTACGGCTACGGTTTCGCGAGTATCCGCGTGGTGGAGAATCCTGGGAACTGCGGCAAAGGCTATTCGGTGCGGAACGGGATTCTGCATGCCAAGGGCGCAGTGGTGCTGTTTAGCGATGCAGACCTCTCCTCGCCGATTGAAGAGGCGTCGAAGCTGATTGACTCGATCCGCAGGGGAAACGATCTCGCGATCGGCTCGCGCTGGCTCCAGTCGGAGACGCAGACCGCGCGACAGTCGATTCTTCGCCAACTTCTTGGCAGAGCTTTCAACCTGGCGCTGAAGATGGTCCTCGGACTCAGTTTCAAGGATACGCAGTGCGGATTCAAAGCTCTCAAACTGCAGGCTGCCCGGGATATTTTTGGACGGCAAATCATCCGCCGATGGGGGTTCGATCCCGAAATCCTGTTTCTGGCACGCCGGTTGGGTTATAAGACCGAAGAGATTCCAGTGGCTTGGGCGCACGACGATCGCTCAAAAATCCATCTGATCAGCGACGGCATGAATATGGTGCTGGATTTGTTCAGAATCCGCTGGAACAGCATATCGGGGAAATACGACTGCTCTCCGCAGTCAGTGCATTCTCCAGCGGCAGAGGAAGTGCCGGTCGGGCACCCCAGGGCGTAGAGGGCCGCAGCGCCCAGACGGCGGCACTTCCACCCCACATTAGCCAACAGCAGCAAATGTGGGCCACCTGACCAAATTTTCAGGTGGGAGAAAAGCAGATCCTTCGCTGCGCTCAGGATGATACTTCGGGAAGACGCTAGCACAGAAGGAAACTACCCCAAGGTTACCCCAACGACGCGGCGAACCTGGGGCACCCGGCACTTCCACCCCACATTAGCCAACAGCAGCAAATGTGGGCCACCTGACCAAAATTTCAGGTGGGAGAAAAGCAGATCCTTCGCTGCGCTCAGGATGACACTTCGGGAAGACGCTAGCACAGAAGGAAACTACCCCAGGTTAGCCAACGACGGGCGAACCTGGGGCACCCGGCAACCCAGGGCGTAGAGGGCCGCAGCGCCCGAGACGGCGGCACTTCCACCCCACATTAGCCAACAGCAGCAAATGTGGGCCACCTGACCAAATTTTCAGGTGGGAGAAAAGCAGATCCTTCGCTGCGCTCAGGATGATACTTCGGGAAGACGCTAGCACAAAAGGAAACTACCCCAGGTTAGCCAACGACGGGCGAACCTGGGGCACCCGGCACTTCCACCCCACATTAGCCAACAGCAGCAAATGTGGGCCACCTGACGGGCTGAAGCCCGTACCCTTCAAAACCTTCACTTGCTCAGAGTTTCCTTAGCGCCGAACAACGCGGCGCGGAACCTGGGGCACCCGGCGGCACTTCCACCCCACATTAGCCAACAGCAGCAAATGTGGGCCACCTGACCGCAACCTTCGCTGCGCTAAATGTTTTGGAAACTTGCCTGACGTCAGGCGATTGCGCGCTCGGCGTTTTCACCAGGGCGAGGGATGACCAGTACGTTGTGCGCGGAGTCCATGGCGATCGTCAGCGTGGCGGAGCAACCGGAGCAGAGCCAGTAGTGTTCAACGCGTTTGCGCTTCTTGGCATGGATGCCGGTGGACGATCCCTCTCTTCGAATCTCAAATACCTTGCCTTCGCCAAAATAGTGGAACAAGTTCGAGCAGGAAGGGTTTGCGCATTTTGTCAGCATTGGGGTCCACTCCTCGGAGATGAATTGGCTTCCTGATCGCACGTACCAGATTGGCTACGTAATATGATCATCAAAATTACTAATTAGGTATTGATCCGCTTATGAACTCTGATGCGACTTCACGGGGATGGACGTTGGCACTCGGGCCAAAATCGAGAGCCTAACGCCAGCTACCCGCGATGACGCTAGTGTCTGCTGGAATCTAAGTGCGACTGTGTGGCGGGACGTCTTCGCTCGCTTCCCCAACGTGCAGTTTAGCGCGGGATAACTACCACCTTCAGCGCCGCTTCCAAAACGACGCTCACTTGCGCGCCGCAAACAATTCTTAAAAACATTTTAGCGCACTATGCACTCGTCTAGGTATTAAAACTGAGTAAATCTTTGGTAAAGTTCGTCACAAGTCGAGTAAGAATCCATGTACTTTGCTGCGGGGAAAATGCATAGATCCTTCGCTCCTCCACCCCAACAAGCCAACAGAAGGCTTGTCGGGGACCCCGGCTTCGCTCAGGATGACACCCAAAAGGGGAATCGTCAGGTCTAAATCGGCACCGGAACGCTGTCAATGAGGTCGCGGAGAATGTGCTCAGCCTGTTCAGAGCGTTTGATGGACAGGGCCGTGCGATTGCTGAGCACGACGCGATGAGCGAAGGCGGGGATGGCCAACCGCTTGAAATCATCGGGCTTGCAGAAGCTGCGGCCTTCGAGATAAGCCATGGCCTGCGCGGCGTGAAACAGCATGAGCGAACCGCGCGGGGAAACAGCCAGCGCCAGTTGCTCGCTCTCGCGCGTACGCTGCACGATGCGCAACACGTAATCCAGCAGGGAGTCATCGACCTGCACCTGCCGCACCTCTTCCTGCAGCGCCAGAATGTCTTCCGTTTTCAGCACCGGGCGCAGGTCATCAAGACGAACGGCGCCAGCCCGGCCGCGCAGAATCTCGCGCTCGCCATCGGGTTCGGGGTAGGTCATGCGCACCCGCAGCATGAAACGATCCATCTGCGACTCGGGAAGCGGATAAGTGCCGTGATGCTCGACGGGATTCTGGGTGGCGATCACCAGGAAAGGCTGCGGCAGCGGATGCGAGTGGCCGTCGACCGTCACCTGGCGTTCGTTCATCGCCTCCAGCAGCGCGGATTGCGTTTTGGGAGTGGTGCGGTTGATTTCGTCGGCCAGCAAAACGTTGGTGAAAATGGGTCCGGGCTTGAATTCGAACTTCTCTTCGAGGGACGAATAGATGGAGATGCCGAGGACATCGCTGGGCAGCATGTCGCTGGTGAACTGAACTCGCTGAAAATTACAATCGATGGCACGGGCCAGCGCGTGAGCCAACGTGGTCTTGCCAACACCGGGCACACCTTCCAGCAGTAGGTGACCGCGCGCCAGAATCGAGACCAGTGTGAGCCGGACAACATCATCCTTGCCACGAATTATCGTGCGGAGCGCGTTTTCCAGTTGCGCCGCAGTCGCAGCCATTGTTCGTGAGGTAGAAGTAGTGGAAGACATTCTGCTGTACGCATTCTACTGGATGAGTGGCCACCACGTCAGTCCAAAAGAGGGACGGGACGTTGGGCACCCGTTCTTATGGAAGATTCAAAACGAAATTTCGCAGCGCCCGCAATGGCCGGCGAAAGAATCTCGACAGGGTTCTGTCGCCCCCTATCGGGGGCTTATGATTTTGGCACCTTTCACCCACGGCTCACGCCGTGGGCTACCGTCTGCCGCCACCTCCGGCGGCTGAGAGCGACTCAAGAGTTATAAGAAACTACCCCAGGTTAGCGCCGGACAGCCAAAGGAGCCTTTCGCTGCAAGCGGCACCGCGAGTCAGGCGGC
>CAWFVJ010000012.1:0-186956 GCA_963819175.1 uncultured Acidobacteriota bacterium | reverse complement strand
TCGGGATTAGGGGATCATTGCCGGTGCAAGTGGCCAAAAGGATGCCAAAGCAACTGATGAGGACTACCCAGAACGAGTTCAGTCGCCCGACGCTGCGCTCTTTGCACTGGGCTCGGCTCCCAAACCGCGTTTTTGCACCCTAAATAAGGCAGTTTCTCCGAACTGGCAGCAAATTGTTCAGAAATTAGACTATGTCGCACACTGACCAAGCGCGGCCCGCGCCCGCTGTGCCTGTTCGAATTGCCTCATTTCTCCATATCTCCGCCTCTGATCCTAGGCGAATGACACGCGCACCGAGCCCAAGCCGGAAACACGCACCTCGAATTCGTCGCCGGATTTCGCTGGCACCATGGGTCCCAATGCGCCCGAAAGAATTGTATCGCCGGCTTTGAGTGGACGTCCGACGCGAGCCATGGTCGCTGCCAACCAGAGAGCTGCCGCCAGGGGATTCCCCATGCACGCTTCGCCGGCGCCGATCGAAACCTGCTCACCACCGCGTTCCATCAGCATTCCACAATGCACCAGGTCGATATCCCGCAACAGCTTTGGCTGCGTGCCCAGCACGTACATCGCGGCCGAAGCGTTGTCGGCAATCGTATCCACCAGTCGAATGTCCCAGTTCTGAACGCGCGAATCGACAATCTCGATTGCCGCCACCGCGAACTCGACTGCCCGCAACAGGTCCGCGATGGTCGGGGTTGCGAAATCCAAGTCTCGTCCCAGCACGAACGCGATTTCGCCTTCCACCTTCGGTTGGATCAACTGCGTCATCGCGACTGTTTCGCCGTCGGCCCGGGCCATGTCGGCAAACAACATTCCGTAGTCCGGCTGATCGACGCCCAGCTGCTTTTGCACTGCCACCGAAGTGAGCCCAATCTTGCGGCCCACCAAACGAGCCCCTTCCGCCAGCCGCCGGTTTGTGTTCAGCTCCTGCACCCGGTAGGCAAGATCCGGCCCGGCTCCGTTAAACAAATCACGCACCGGAGCGCAGGTTCGGAGCTCTTGCTGCGCCGACCACAAAAGGTTCGCTGCTCTTTCCACGATTTCGATTGCTGGTTCCCCCACTGGCACGGTCATATCTCCATCTTTACTAAAGACTCGGCGAGTCTTGCCGTCGCCGGCTTTTCAAGTGCATACCAGATCATAGCCTCCCCAGCCCAGAGCAGCTTAGCTGAGGAATATCCCATAAAGCCTGGCGCCGGAATACACCTATGCTTAAACGCCCTGGCCGCGCTGCTTCCGCGCTAAGCCGTAGCCGCTTTCGCCTGCTTGTCCTTCTGAAAGAACTTAAAATCTCCCCGCTCCACCAGCAACGACGTCAGCACTCCAAGCACGATGGCCCAGAACGGAGCACCGATTCCGAGGATGGACAGGTTTGTAATGGTGATGAAAAAGGCCACGACAGCCCCAGCCTTGAATTGTCCTGTGAACGCCCCCCTGAATGCGCTGCCGAACACGTCGAACATGGCCAAGCCGGTAAGCACGGCGGCGAACTCAGCGGGAACAAATTTCACCGCATCCACCGCGACCTTGGCCAACAAGGCGAAACAGAACCAAAATACCCCTTCAAAGAAGGCGGAAATAAAGCGCAGCTCCTTGCGTTCACCCGACGCCGGACCGGAACAAATTGCCGTGCTCGGACCAGCGGTAACCGCCGGATGGGCGCCGAGAAAACCGTTAATGAAGGCTCCGATGCTGGGGATCAGGTACATGGCGTTGATTGGCGGTGTGTAGCCTTCGGCCATGAGCACGCCGACCGCCTGGATGTTCTGTACGCCAATCACCAGGAAGAACAGCGGCACGCTGATGTTGAGGATGGCCGACCAACTGAACGAGGGCAAGGCAAGCCGCGGCTGCGCAAACTGCCAGCTCATCGTGACCGGCGTGATCAGACCGAAGAAATACAGCAACACCGCTCCCACAACCATGGCAACAATGATCGGCGGAAATTTCTGGCTGAATTTCCGGAACCCCATGACGGCAAGAAAAATCACCAGCATGATCCCATAAATCGAAGGCTTCTTAATGGCTGCGCTGAACATGCCGACTCCAAAACTGAGCAGCACGCCGCCCACCATGCCCAGCATCACGGGGCCAGGGATATGATCAACAACTTTCTTGATGGCTCCCGTGAGCGTGAGAATCAGGGTTACCAAGCCGACCACCATGTAGGCGCCCACCGCTTGGCTCAACGAAAACCGCGCCAGGAGTTTGCCCAGCAGAATTGCTCCCGGAATGCTGAAAGCGATGACCAACGGTATGCGGTAGCGCAAAGCCACGAACATGGTACACAAACCGCCGAAGCCGTAAATGCCAAGCAGCCACGATACCGCTTGCGCGTCGGTCAAGCCGCCCTGCTTGGCCGCATTCATCACGATCACGCCGGGGCCCAATGTGCTGAACAGCGTAGCCACAAGGCCGGTGCCGACTGCGGCGGCGTTAATATTCTTGCAGAGGATCTTGAAACTTTCCTTGAGATCGTACCCTTTTTCCAAAATCACTTCGTTCGCCTCCTCAATGGGATTGACCGCTCTCCCTGAAGGAGTGCGGCACGCTCTCGCACTATGAAACTTGAACCATCTCTCGCGGAAAGCGAGTCAGAATCTCGTTTCCCTCTTGGCCGACGTGAATACAATCGGTAATTCGCGGGCCGCCGCCATGCTTTCGGTAAATGGTCGGCAGCAGCAGGTCCACGACCATCCCAGTCTCAATCCTCTCGCTCCGCCCCTTGCCGATAATGGGATAAAACTCCGATTGCCTGATCCCTACACCGTAACCCGCATGTTCGAGGTATTGCTTTTCCAGCCCTGCCTCAATCACTATTGCTCGGGCCGCGGCGTCCACATCGTTTGCACTGACGCCGGGTCTTAAAGCCTGAATCGCGGCGCATTGCGCCTTGAGCAGCAGTTCATGCACTTGGTGGTAGCCCGGCGCAACCTCGCCGACCGCGGCGGTGCGGCACATCTTGGCGCAGTAGCCATGGCAAGCCGCACCCAAGTGGATCACGACGATCTCGCCCGCCTCTATCTTTTTGCTGGTGGCGCAAGGATGCGTAAGCAGCGCGCGTTCGCCCGAAACCACCTGGGGACGGAAGGGCGAACCGTCGGAGCCGGCCTTCAGCATCGCGTATTCGGCCTCCGCCAGCACCTCAATCTCTCTTACGCCCGAGTGCACGGACTTCGCTGCTGCTTCCATTCCCAAGGCCACGATCTCGCCGGCCTGGCGCATCCATTGCAATTCTGTTTCGTCCTTGATTGCCCGTATGCGATAGAACAGATCACCGGCGCCGGAAAAGTTCTCTTCGGAAAACTCCTTCCGTAAACTGTCGTATACGCCGAACGCCACAAAGTAGCGCTCGAATCCAATACGAGGAGACACGTAGCCGAATGCCTTGATGCGTTCAATGCACTTCCCGACCAGTGATTCGCGCGGAAACTCATAGCCGTAAGTGGTGAGTCCCGTTTCTTGCCGCACGTATCCGGCGTCGAGCCACAATGCCACGGTGCAGGCTTCGCCTTCGCGCGGTATCAGAATCGCCTGGCACTCGATCTGGGTCAGGCCGGTGAAGTAAATCAGGTTTTCACGATTGTTGACGAACAGAATGTCCAGCCCAAGCTCAGACATCATTGCCTGTGCTTTTGCAATGCGCGTTTGGGTAAGGCTTGGCATTAGGGGCTCCTTGGTCCAAATTAGCGGGCAGATGCCTGGGCTTTCGCTCTACTCGGGACAGAAATCTTGAAAAGCTTGCATGTGATCTCATGCTCTTTCATCTGCAGAACTTTCTTGTGAATAATTTTAAGCCTGACCACTCGGTCGGGGTGTTTGTAGTCGTCATAGTACATTGAGAATGTATGCTGCTGAGGCTGCAGGTGCTGAGGATCAGCATAGAAGAGGATCAGGTACTTCGATAAACCAAGTTCAGAACGGAGATCGGCGAGTTGGTTGATGCACTTTTGGAACTCCGAAAAATTTTTCGCTCCAGGGCCTCCTTTGAATCCGGGAGCACGCTCACCCGTATACGGTTCGAACCTGGGAGGGTGACCGTAAAACTTGAATTCGACAAAAGCAGTTTCAGGTGGGCACCTAAGTACGAGATCAATACGGCTGCATTCGAAATCTTGACGAACTTCTTTATGCGTTCGCGATAGGAAGCGACAAAAGTAATAGCGAAAGACTGCTTCGGACCATCTTTCAAGTGGCATGCGCTTGAATTCACGTGGAAGAAACTCTAAAGTCGCTTCGAGAACCTGCTTAATAATCTTGTCCATACGTCTCCTAAACAGGCTCAGTGGCGATGCGCGTGCCAGTGCGCTTGCTTGCCTCGCAGTTTTTCCCGCAGAATCTCGACCACCGCATTCGCCAAAGCGAGCTTATCCACCCGACCGGCGGTGCAGAACTTTCGCAGCGCCATGGCGCTGGCCTCGACCTCGTCATGCGGCCCGGGGAGGCTCACGTACGTCGTCAGCCCATACTGGCCGACGCCGATGCGCACGCCCTCCTTCAAATGACGGCCAGTGCCCGCCTGGAACTTGACGATCCAGGGAGTGGCCGCCTCGGGGTCAATTCTCGGTCACCGCTTCGACGCTGAAATCCTTATCTTCCGCGCCCACGCCACCCGTCGTAATCACCAGGCCAAATCCCCGTTCGGCCGCATCCCGCAGCGCGTGAGTGATGGCGTGGACGTCGTCTTCCAAAATCCCGCCGAACTCGGCCTTGTAGCCCTGCGATTCAAGCAGCCCTATAAGGTAGGGAGAGTTGGTGTCTTCGATCATTCCCCGCTTGACTTCAAAGCCGGTTGCGTAGACCCGTGCGCGGCGCAGGACCGTGCGTTCGATCTCGTCGCTCATGGCAGCGGTGCGGGCGACGATCTCGCCCGATTGCAACGGCTCACAACTAATGAGGCCCATGATGCCCGCCGAATCGACGTAGGCATCGTCCCTCACCTTCAGGCCCTCGATGCCACGTAACTCATCGAGCAGACTGCTCTGCTTGCCGATGAGCTGCCGCATATCAACCGTCTTCGCCAGAATGTCGAGACAGATGTGATCGTCTCTCACGTCCACCACCAGCACTTGTTCGACTGGCAACTCAAGAATCTTGGCGGCTCTGGCGGCCACGGTGGTCAGGTTTACCTCGTGGAGATCAAGGCCGTAGATGCGCAGTTCGGTTTTTTCCAGCAGATTCAGTTGCACGGCGGCACCAGGTTGACGTCCAACTTCATGTCAAGCAGCGGAGCATCCACGATCTCGGAACCGATGTCCAGGATGTCGATGCCACAGTCTTTCATAGCGGGAATGTCCTGCAGACGCACGCCCTTGGCAAACGCCAATTTCACCTGCTGCCGCAGACCCATGGCTTCCAGCGCTCTTCGCGCCGCTTCGAAATCGGCAAGACTGCCCGTATCGATCATCAGGATATCCGCGCCGTGGGTGACCGCCGTGATCGCTTCCTGAGCAACGCTGGCGAATTCGCCCTTCAATTGAATCACCTTCAACTTATCGCGGACCGAAGCCACTGCGTTGAGCGTGGCCTCAATTCCGCCCAGCATCCGAACAAAGTTCTTATCAAGATAGAGGAAAGGTTGGTCCGTGATCCGGAAGGAGGCCCCGCCACAAGCGACCGCCTCCCTGACAATCGATTTGATCTCCGCGGGCATTTTCTTCCACGCGCCGCAGACGATCTTCATCTCGTCACCGGCAAGTTGGACTGCGCGACGGGCCGCCGTCGCAATCCCGGACGACTTGGCCAATTTGCCGATCGCGAACTCTTCAGCGACGGCAATCTGCGTCGCGGTACCGCCGACTCCGGCCGACGACCGAGCCAGCCTTCACCTCGGCACCGTCGGCCAGCAGCAACTCAGCGCCGATTCCCGCCTCCGCTAAAGCGGCTTGCAGACGGACGATTCCGGCTACAACTCCGTCTCTTTCGACGACGATCCCGGCGCTGAATTGCCGGCCATTGATCCCGGCAAATATTATCTCCCGAACATCCTGCTGCACTCTGGCCGCGGTTTGCAAAACATCCCCCTTCAATCCACTACCTTGCTGCGGCCAATACGCGCTGCTCCGCTTTGCCCGTGACGCCACGCTGCTTGAGCCACCTCGGCATCAGCTCCGCATCGACCCGGGCCGAGACCTCGGGGGCTTTGCGCACCAACAGCTCAGCCAGACTTTCGCTCACATTGATGCCGCCCATGGCGCCGTCGAAGATGATCACGTTGTCGGTCTTGGCAACTTTGTACGCGAAGTGCATCGCATCATCGAGTCGGTTCGTCACCACCGCCCACTTCATGTAATCCAGGTTTTGCGGGTCGGAATTAAACAGCTCGGCCTGCTTCTGGCCCACTACTACAGTCGGCACGTGCTCGGAGAAAAATGCGCTGGGATATCCGCCCCACGCATAATTGTGAACGACCATCCTGATTGCTGGGTTCACCGGAAGGATGCCGTCCACCAGTGGCTTGCCGTTCTTGCCGTAAAAAGCCTCCGTGTACCACGTGTACGGCGGCAGCGGCTGCTCAAGATCGAACAGATCCTGGTTGGCGCCGATGAAGTTCGCGTAAATCACGCCGGCGGCAAAGACGTACGGCACCGGACACGGAAAATCCAGCCCGGCAATGCACTCATCGATCTCGCCCAGCAGGGTCATGATCTTGCCGTAGTACTGCAATCCTTCCACCGTAATCTGGTCGTTCAAGGCGTAAAGATTGTTTTCCGCGCTCACCCCAACCACGCCGCTGGGAGACATGTTCAGGAAGGCCGTGAAGGCAAACTTGTTCTTCACATACTCGGAGTCGAAGATGGCCCGGGCGGTAAAGTTCGCCCCCCGCGGTCCCATGTTCCAGTGATAGGTGGAACGGGTTTCGATGCGCGCATAGGACATGCCGAACGGCTTGACGGCGCGGTCGACCTGCCGGTGGAAATGGACTTCGCGCACGTCGCTGTTGTGCACGTGTACGATCCAGTCGGCGTCGTAGATCGCCTTGATGCCGTACAGGGTGCCGATCTCCGTCTGAATGGCGACGGCTTCGTCGATCGGGGCTACGCCCTTGGCCTTGCCCTTGTAATGCTCGTCCAGGTGGTAGCGTTTAATGTATTCCTCGGTCTCGCGGAAACGCAGGCCGACGCCGGCGCGCAGGCGAATGTTCTGGGTGCCCGTGCGGGCGGCAATCACGTCGCGGACCGCGCGCAATAGCTCGGCATAAGGCTCGCCGCCCAGCAGCGTGAAGCCGTGGTGGGAGGCGCACACATTCACCGATTGCCCGGGCTTGATCATCGACATATCGACCCGGCTTAATGCCTCTTCCGCCGCCTTGCGAACCGCTGAAATGCCGGTCTCGGAGGGATAAATCACCGCCGGCGTATCGGTGAAAAGGTCCTTCACCAGCAGCGATGTCATCTCCGGATACTCCGCCAACCGCTTCGTCACCAGTTCCGGTGCGATACCGTACTGGGAAGCCCTCGGCAGCATTGGCGTAATCGGGTTACGCTTGGACGTCCGTTCGCTTTTCATCAGGCATCACTCCTCTCCGGCTTCGGCCGACCGCGCTACCTTCTTAAACAATTCGATATCTTCTTCAAAATAGAAACCCCGGCTGCCATACTTGGCCTTGACCTCTTCCGGGATGGTCCACACCGTGGGCGTCAGCCCATACCATTGCCAGCCAACCGGCCGCTCGGGAGTAATTCCTGCCGCCTGCAGTAGCCGCAAGGCGGGCTCAATGCATTCGACTTTGCATCCGGTACGAATGCCCGTCTGCTTGGAAAGCTCTTCCGGAGACGTAGCCCCTTTCAAAATGGCAGCAGCCACTTCTTCGGCGCGAGTGGCGGTGCAATAGCAAATAAGCTGTTGCGGATTGAGGTTGGCCTTCAGGCAGAGCGCCTCGATCTTGTCATAGGGAACGTCGCCCACGGCGACCCCAACGGTGTAGGGGGCGTCCAGCTTATGCATGCTGATGGCATAGACCGGACAACGCTGATCGCAGGCGCCGCAACCCCGGCAATCCTCTTCTTTAACAACGGCTTTCCTGTCCACCAGGGTGATTGCCAGCGTGGGGCAAACGCTGCTGCACACCACGCAGCCATTGCATGCGTCCTGATCGACAAGAGGGTTCAAGGAGATCAATTTCATTTTCGTCCACCTCTCCTAATCGGCTGCTAAAACAGGGCTTCAACGCCTTCGTGGCGCTGTTCCTTTTTACAGACGGATTGTGAACATGGCGGGGAGCCCTGCTGTCTTTAATTACTACGGCCTGAAAGGGCTTTTAGTGATTACGATCACATATGAATGTGACAGTTGTCCATGTGAAGCAATCCGTTCGGGACAACTCCAGCCGGAATCACCCCGCGATCTCGCTTTTCAGAGTTTCCACATAAAAAGCCCTGGGGGCCAAGAGCTGGAAAACGATATTCAGGTTGAATTATCACCCGTTTAATCGGATGCTATGGGGAGCAAACTCCAACAACACTCGACTCAGCACCCAACACACGGAGACACGGGGGGTACCTTGCAAGGTCTCGGAATCATCTTTGCGATCAGTCTGGCCTACATCGTAATAACCACAGGGCTGGGAATGCTTTCCGCCAGGTATAGCAAAGACAGTACCAGCTTCCTGACCGCCAAGAACATGATGGGACCGCTCGTCGTGGGCGTCCTGATCATGTCGGAATTCATTGGCACGGCTGCCACCCTGGGTACCGCCCAGACGGCATTTGCCAAAGGCATCTCGGCAGCCTGGAACCTGGTCGGCATGGGTGTTGGCTTTTTCCTGTACGCCCTTTTTATTGCGCCGAAACTCAACAGCCTGAAGGAGTACACCATTTCCGGCGCGGTCGGTCTGAAGTACGGCTCTGCGACGCGGATGGCGGTGTCGGCGATCATGGTCTACGCCCTGACGGTCGTGAACGTCTCCATGTACACAGGCGGAGCCGCTACCCTTTCGGTGCTGCTGGGGATTTCGATCAAGAGCTGCGTGTTCATCGTTGGCGCTGCGACCACCCTCAACGTGGCGTTCGGCGGATTGCGCGGAGTCGGAATCTCGAACCTCATCCACATGTCGTTCAAATATATTGGCCTGATCATCGTGAGCCTGGTTGCATGGAAACTGCTCAAGGGAACACCCATCGGCTTGGGAAATCTTCCTCCGCGTTATTTTTCGCTCACGGGAATTGGCGTGCCGACTATTATCGCCTGGACCATCGCCAACATCGGGGCAGTGTTCTCGACGCAATATGTCATCCAGTGCATCGCTTCCCTCAATGATGAGAAAGAGGCCCGGAAGGCCGGATTCGTTGCCAGTATGTGCATCGTGCCCATCGGCTTTTTCGCCGCCTTCATCGGCATTTCAGCACGCAGCCTGTTTCCGACGATCAACAGTGTCTACGCGCTCCCGGTGTTTCTGAAATCGATGGGACCGTGGGCGGCCGGCGTGGTGACCGCCTCAATCGTTGCCACCACCCTGGTTACGATCTCAGCCTGCCAGCTGGGTGCAACCGCATTGATTATGAAGGATTTCGTTGTCCCCTTCGCTAATCCCGCCGAGAAAAACAAACTCGTCCTCACACGGATATTCTCGATTCTGATTGGTCTGCTTCCTATCCCCTTTGCCCTCTTCGTACCCGGCCTATTGAAAACCATTTTCTTTGCCAGGGCGCTCAGAACCACGGTCAGCGTAATGGTTGTATTTATGTTCTACCTACCCAAACTGGGTGACGGCCGAAGTGCTTTCTGGGGTCTCATTTTGGGCTCGGCGGCGGTGGTCTGCTGGTTCTTCATGGGCAATCCCTGGGGGATCGATAACATCTACGTCGGATTGGCTGTTCCCGCTGCGATCATGCTGGGACGTAGCTTGTTCAGCAAGCGTGGTAAGAAAAGAACCCACACTGCGACGGTAGAGTAGCTGCTGAACGCTGGCCCCGGCCAGTGCGTTTCGGCGGATTACAAATCGGACACGGCGCGAGCACCGACCCTCGAAACCACTGCGCCCTGCCGAACCTCAATCTGGCCTTCGCCGAAGGCGGGAACCCGCCGGATTCCGAAATCGACAACGAGGTCGCGAATCACGGGGTATCCCTTCAACGGATCAACGGTGTATACCGAGCGCGGCTCCAGCACAACATGGCAGGCCTTTTTCGCCGTACCGTTCACGGTTACCCGGCAACCGTTACAGAGGCCGCGTCCGCAGTAATAGTTGCGAAAGGCCAGGGTTCGATCCGTATCGGTATAGATCTTCCTGATCGCGGCCAGCAGCGTGAGTCCTTCCGTCCAGGGCAACGAATACGTTTTATAGGTGGGAATGGTATCGATTGTCGGGTTGAACCGAAATACCTTTAGTTGCACATCCATGGCCTTAAACCTTTCCTTGCCTTGTTTCGCGGTTGCACTACAGACGAGTCACTGGAACCAGACTTAACTGTTGTTTGCCGTCAACCATCTGAATAGAAGTATGCTGGGCAGCGGAGTCGGTCTGCGGGTAATCGAGACGGAAATGATGTCCGCGCGATTCCTTCCGCTGCAGAGCGGATAAGATCACAAGTTCCGCCAGATCGATCATGCCGCGAATCTCATACGCTTCCTGCACTTCATAACAGAAGCGTCTGATCGCGACCGTAGTGACCCTCGGCAACATGTCACAACGAAGCTCTCGCACTGCCGCCAGACCTTTCAAAAGGTTTTGCTCATCCCGCTCCAGCCCCACGTAGCGATTCATCGCGTCCTGCAATTTCGCCTTCAATGCAATGGGCCTCACACCTTCGGCTTTGCATTCCTTCCAACGACTGATGGTCTGGTACTCCGCCAAGACAACTTCGCGGTACAACGCCTTCCGATTGGAACCTCCATTCGCTGGCGCATCGTCAGCATAATGGCAGGCAATCTCGGCGCATCGCTTGCCGAACACTTGAGTTTCCGACAGCGCGTTACCGGAGATGCGATTGGCGCCATGCACATTCCCGGTGATTTCGCCGGCCGCAAAGAGAGCTTCCAGATTGGTGCGGCCGTAGTCATCAATCTTGATACCACCCAGGCAGTAGTGCGCCGCCGGCGCCATTTCCACCTTGTCATCGCGTAGATCGATGCCGACCTGCTTCAAGTTCCAGAACTGGTGCATCCAGTCTTCGAGTTTCTTGGTGAGCTCCTCTCGCGACAATTTCGAGTGCGACAGGTCAACGTAGAAGCCACCGTGAGGGCTGGCCGTCCCGTTCTTTACTTCTCTTCCGATCGCCCTGATAAATTCGTCCCTCGCGGGGAAGCCCTTGATGAACACCTCACCTCTTCCGTTTAGCGCCCTGCCATCCAGAACATCCGGATTGAGGAGGTATTCATATTGCACGAGCCAGCCCCGCGCCGCCGGCGGATGCACAACCACCCCGGGGTAGTAGAGGACCTGCTCCAGGTCGACGAGTTGCGCGCCGAGTGCATAGACCTGGACCAAGCTTTCGCCAGTCGTGTCTGGAGGAGTGTCTGTAAACGGCCACAGCTCCTCATAGCCGCCGGTGGCGAGAATCGTGGCCTTGGATTCGATGGCATGCACCTCGCCTGTCCGTACGTCGAGGTAAATTGCGCCGATGACCTTTCCGTCCTCGGCGAGGATGTTGGTCGTGATAACGTCTTCGAGAATCATCACATTCGGGAATTCGGCGAGCTTGCGGGCGAGGGTAGAAGCGAAGCCGTAACCGCCGCCGATAATGAAAAGATTGCGCGAATGGCTCTGCCCCGGACGCAAGGAAGTGGCATAGGATCCATCCGGCTTTTTCTTGAACCTTGCGCCGTAGCTTTCCAGATCCTGTATGCGCGCGACCGAGTCTTGCGCCAACGCGTAGACCAAGTTCTCATCGGCCAATCCGCGGCCGGCAGTCAGTGTGTCACGATAGTGAAATTCCGGTGTGTCGCCTTCATTGACGGCCCCTTCCACGCCTTCGCCGGCAACCGGCGTGATGCCGGTGCGGGAGAGCGGGCCCTTGCTCAGCAAAACAACTTGTTTACCCATTTCCGCGGCTGCAATCGCTGCCCTCATTCCGGCGCCGCCGCCGCCAATAACCAAGATGTCCGTCTCTCTGATTTCGAACATGGAGCTTCCCCCAGCTGCTGTCGTCAATGCCATTCAGTTAGAGCGGTTTCGGTGTTGGTGTACGCACCGCGGCTGTCCGCCGTCATCTTCATTCTCAGCCGTTGTAACTACCGCACTGATCACGGTGACCAGGATTAATCGAAATAGGATTCCACGTCGATATCCTTTTCTCCTGGAATCCGGATCCGTTCATATCGAAACGGATCGGCGCCAAGCGGAACCGTCGCGTCGATTCCCATCTTGTCGCTGACTCCATCGTCACCCGATGGATCAAGCTTGCTCCCCAAAGCGCGGGTGATGATCGTACAGTCCCGCCCGGCCTGGAATCGAGTTGCTATTGCCCATTCGACATCCACCGGATCGAAAATGTCCACGTCTTTGTCGACAACGACTACGCGCTTGATCTCCTGGCTGCTGGCGAAGGCCGCCAACATCGCGTTCTTCGCTTCGCCTTCATTCCTCTTATCAATCTGAACCACGGCGTGATAACGACAGGTGCCACCCGGGGTCAGATGGACAGCGAGCGTGTTTGGCACCGCGCTCCTGATCACTTGTAACATGCCGCCCTCGCGGGGGATGGAACCAATGAGCAGGTGCTCCAGGGTCGCTGGAACAATCGTATGATAGATGGGATTTCTGCGCGTTGTCATCGCTGTCAATTCAATAACAGGCTTGAGAGAAGCCGGCCCATAGTATTTCGGGTATTCCCCAAAAGGCCCTTCGGTTTCGCGCGTGTCCGGCAGAATGCGGCCTTCCAGGACTATCTCCGCCTCCGCTGGAACTTCCAGATCCACGGTTTCGCACTTCACTAGTTTCAATGGCTCTCCGTACAGGGTACTGGCGATGGTGAATTCGTCAAAGCCCAACGGAGTCAGGGCTTGTGAGGAGAGTAACAATAGCGGATCAACGCCAATCGCGATCGCTACCTCCAGAGCCTTCCCCTTCTGCTCGGCGGCATGATAGAAGTGAGCCAGATGCCTCGGCAGAATGAGGATTCCCATCCGATCCGGTCCCAGCACTTGCAAACGATGAATCGATACATTCCTGGTACCGGTGGAAGAGTCCTTAGAGACCAGGAGCCCGGCGGTAAGGTAACGGCCGCCATCCTTTTCGTGGTGCACCGGAATCGGCAAGCAGCCAAGGTCAACTGCGCCAGCCCTTACCTGTTTTACAGGGGCAGTGGCACGATCCACGATTTGGCAGGCTGACGGATGAGCTTGCGCCCATGAGAAATGCTCGGAGATGCTGGGAACGGCAACGCCCATTGCCTTGGCTATCAAAGCCCTGCTGCTGGCGATACCGGTAACGACCGGTATGTCGAAGTCTCCGGGATGGTTGAACTGCACTGCCCACCGCCCGTCGGCGCGTTTACCCACCGCCGCCAGTTCGTGTTGCAGGCTGACCTTCCGGCTGACCACCTTCAAGAGTCTCTCTTCCGCCAGGACTGTCAGCCACTGACGCATCGAAGTAATTGTCATTGTGTTCCTGCTCCCATGGCTTTCGCGCAACTGCGGGCCCCGAACCAGCGCCTTTAAGATATCCTCTTTCGATGTCAAGCAAGTATACGGAAATGCGGCTGCGTCAGAGCCATGCCGTAATTTCGTCAGAATAACTGAGTGAACCCAATGGCATGCCGGAGCTTGCACGGATTGTTGGTGAATAACGGGCCATCCGGAAGATACCCGCCGATTTCCCCGCAGGGACACCGCTGGCGGGTCAATCAGTCAGCCCATGGCCCGCCGAAGAGGATGTCAATTGGGACAGCATTGCACCATTTTTCATTTCCCGGGTGCAGTTTTGGCCTTGCAAGCCCCTCCACGAGCGGTACAATGCAGCCAATCCAGAGCTGAAAAGGAGATTGCTGTTGAAATGTATACAGGGTTCTTAGCCGGAGCCTGATACCGGTCACGCCCATGTCGTCGTGATCACAACAACGGACCATGATCCTTGGGGGAAACCACCATGCGCAAACTTTTGCTCTCAGCCATCATCGGATATCTGCTGATCGCCAACGCCCAAGCCGCAAACCCACCTCTGCCGCCGACCATACCAGAAAAAGCCGGCTTCTCTTCCGAGGCGCTGAAGCGGATTGACGCCTTTTTCGATCGCGAAATCCAGGCAGGCCGCGTACCGGGGGCTGTGATCGGCATCGCGCGTGACGGCAAGCTGGTGATGCTCAAAGCCTATGGCTATCGAGACAAGGACAAAGGCCTGAAGATGGAGGTCGACTCGATCTTCGGCCTCGCCTCGATGACCAAGCCGCAGGTGGCGGTGGGCGTTCTGGCACTGACCCAACGCGGACTACTGCCGCTGAACAGCCCGCTTGCCAGCTATTTCCCCGCCGTAGGCAACATGAAGGTCGCCATCCCGGCAGCGGATGGCTCGCTCAGCTACGAAGCACAGAAGCAGCCGATCACCATCCAGGATCTGCTGCGCCACACCTCAGGCATGACCTATGGCGGACGGCCCGATTCGAGCAGCACGGTCGCCAACCTCTATCCGCCCGGCAACACGCTGGCGGCCTTGCCGAACAGTCAGGCCTTCATGGACAAGATCACCAAGCTGCCGCTGGTCTATCAGCCGGGCACGGTGTGGGAATACTCGGTTTCCTTCGACGTGCTCGCTGCCGTGACCGAGAGGGTGAGCGGCAAGAAGATGAGCGAGTATCTGGGTGAGACGATCTGGAAGCCGCTCGGCATGGTCGACACTGGCTTCCACATCGACCCCGCCAAGCGCGCCCGCGTGGCGCGCCCGCTGCCAAACGATCCGCTGACCGGCAAGCCGCAGCACATCGGAGTGATCGAGGAGCCGGTGAATTTCGAGTGCGGCGGCGGCTGCTCGATCGGCACAGTGCCCGACTATCTGCGCTTTGGCCAGATGCTGCTCAACGGCGGCAGCTTGGACGGGAAGCGGGTGCTTAGCCCCGAGATGGTCAAGCTAATGACGAGTAACCATCTCTCGGCCTCAATCAAGAACAACGTGGCCAACATCGAACCACACCGCGCTGGCTACGGTTTTGGCCTGGGCGTGGCAGTTCGTGTTGAGCCCGGCATCGCGGCAGTGCCCGCAAGCCCCGGCGAGTTCACCTGGAACGGCGCTTATGGCACCGGCTTCTGGGTCGATCCGCAGCAGCGGCTAGTAGTGGTGTTTGGCACGGCAGCGCCAGGCGAAATCCGCAAATACTATCGCGAGCTGGTTCAGGATCTGGTCTACGGCGCCATGACGCGCTGAACGGATTACCGATTAAGCCCGTAACCCTTTTGCTGTTGTATTCACTCGGACTGATGGGCGTCATAACACCTTACGCCAACGGCCCGGCACCCATCTATTTCAGTAGCGGCTATATACCGTCCAAGGACTTTTGGCGTCTGGGATTGATCCTGGGGCTATTCAATCTTTTCCTATTATTGGCTTGTATTATTGGCGGTGGGGCTACCGTTCGCGCTCCATTTTCTACGGTAGCGGCCGACGAATAGCCTGACGGTTCTTAATAGAGGCCCGGAATCAATCGTGATGTCCGGGCGCGGTAAGCATCGTACTCAGCGCCGAACTCTGAGCGTAGCAGCCTTTCTTCGGCGTGCATGCGCGCGACGAGCGGCGGAATAAGGAGTGCCGTGAGCAGCACGCCGACCGTCGAACGAAAGGCCAGTCCCCACCCCAGTGAATTGACGAGCGCCCCCAGATAGCTGGGATTGCGGATGACTCCATAGATACCGCTTGTGACCAGGGTATGCCCGGGCTGAATGGCCACCAGGCCGCTGAAGCGGTGACCGAGCACAAAGACAGGCCAAATCCGCAGCGCGCCGCCGACCGTGAAGAGAATGACGCCGAGCCAGCGGAGGGCATCGCCGTCGATAGTCCAAAACTCTACCCGATCCGCCCAGGCCGGCAGATAGGCGGCAAGCAGTCCGATCAGCCCGAAGGCTACGAGGACCCAGCGGTTGCCACGGTCCTCGCGCACCCCGGAACTCAGATTTCCGCCGGCGAAAAATGCGACAACAGTCATCGCCAAGGTCGCTAAGGCAAGCGCGATCAGCGCCGGGTGGGAGAAGAAGGTAGCAGGCCCGCCTCCGCCCAGAACGGCCAAGCCAAAATAGGCGGCGGTGCTCACAACGATGAACGTCAGTCGGAGGATTGATTTCACCATTGCTCCTTTCACTGCGGAACCACAAGATCCCTCCACTCCGCTCCCCACCCCATCAAACGCAACAACGGCGTCTGCTGGGGACCCCGGTCCGCTTCGGTCGAGATGACGTTTTTTGTGAACAATGGGATACACCAACCGTGGTACTGCCCTAATGGTGATGATGCTCCGTGCCGATAATACTGCAAGTTAGGGTGGCTTGTGCCGGGCCTCACGACAGGAC
Organism: uncultured Acidobacteriota bacterium; assembly: GCA_963819175.1. Lineage (GTDB taxonomy): Bacteria > Acidobacteriota > Terriglobia > Terriglobales > Acidobacteriaceae > CAWBRT01. Next base: position 170,522 of record CAWFVJ010000012.1, on the reverse strand, counting down.
GGCACCAGCTGAGCAGGAGACTCATAAATGTTCCCAACCTTGGACCAGGAACAACGCGTCAGAGAACTCTTCCAAACTCGCTTGACCATCCCCGAGATACTGGAGCACACGGGATTGCAGCTGGACTTTGTGATAAGAGTCCTTAACGCACCGAGGGTGCGAAAAACACATTCAGCCAGAGAGGGTGCCAGGGTCAAGAATTCCGACGCCGTTTGATCGATAAACCTTGCCCCTCAAAGCAAGCAGCTCAATCTGGCGAGTCACCCCACATTAGCCAACTGCGGCAAATGTGGGCCCCCTACAAATGTGTGTATGGAGCGAGAATAAATCGGCAAGCCCTTGCTCGTGTTAGGCTTTTCTAGTTTCGTTGGCCTACTCAACCATGAGCACTATTCACGTTTCCCACTTCGATCTTCAGGCGGCAGCCAAACAGTCCATGCTGGCAAACGGCTTTGAGCCGGAATTTCCTCCGCAAGTTGAGCAGCAGCTTGCGCGATTGGAAGCGCGCCCGCCAAAGGTGGCGCCAGGCGGAACGATTCGCGACCTGCGCAATCTGCTCTGGTCTTCCATCGATAACGATACCTCGCGTGATCTCGACCAGATTGAGGTAGCCGAGCGCCTCCCCACTGGTGAGACGCGGGTGCTGATAGGAATCGCGGATGTCGATACGTTCGTTCCGAAGAACTCCGCCATCGATCAGCATGCCGCGAAAGAAACGACCACGGTCTATACAGGCGTGCGGAATTTTTCGATGTTGCCCGAGCAGCTCTCAACCGGCACCACTTCGCTGCTGGAGGGAGCGGATAAGCTTAGCCTGGTAATCGAGTTTGTGGTTGGCCCGGATGGGTGCGTCAAATCGAGCGACGTATATCCTGCAATCGTCCGCAATAAAGCGCAGCTCGCTTATAACGCCGTCGGGGCTTGGCTCGAGGGCAAAGGCGCAGCTCCGGATAAGGTGGCAGGCTCCTTGGAGCTGCAATCTCAACTGCGCCTCCAGGATGAGATTGCCCAGGCCTTGAGGAATGAGCGGTATCGGCACGGTGCGCTCAATATCGAAACCACCGAAGTCCACCCCGTGATACTGAACCAGCAAATCGTGGGTGTTGCGAAAGAGGAGAAGAACCACGCCACGGAGCTGATTGAAGATTTCATGATCGCGGCGAATGGCGTGGTCGCTCGCATGTTGCTGCCGGTTTCTTCCATCCGGCGCGTGGTAAAAACCCCAGAGCGGTGGAACCGCATCGTGGAGCTTGCAGCGCAACAAGGTGAACAACTGCCCGCCGAGCCGGATTCCAAGGCGCTGAACGAGTTCCTGATGAAGCGCAAAGCTGCCGATCCGGACCACTTTGCCGATCTGTCGTTGGCGGTGATCAAGTTGATGGGGCCAGGCGAGTATGTTCTGGAACGCCCCGGCGATCCTGAGCAAGGACACTTCGGCCTCGCCGTCCAAGACTATACGCACTCTACGGCTCCCAACCGGCGTTTTGCCGATCTGGTCACTCAGCGGCTGATCAAAGCTGTGCTCGCGAAGCAGCCTCCTCCATATTCGGACGACGAATTGGCCGCAATCGCCGCCAACTGCACTTCGAAAGAAGATGCGGCGCGAAAGGTTGAGCGAGAAATGTCGAAGCGAATCGCGGCAGTCGCAATGAGCAGCAGAATCGGCGAACTCTTCGATGCGATCGTTACGGGAGTGACTCCACACGGAACCTTTGTTCGCGTGTTGCAGCCCCACGTGGAAGGATTATTGGCGCGTGGGCAACAGGGAGTGGACGTTGGAGACAAGCTGCGGGTAAAGCTGCTGAGCACGGACGTACAACGCGGTTATATTGATTTTGCGCGAGCGTAGGAGCCAACGTCGAGAACGCGCACAGCCACTACCCCCAGGTTGCGCCCGCTAAATCAGATCCCTCGCTGCGCTCGAGATGACCCCCTCGGAGAGCATCTTTCTTCTAGCAAATGGGCCAACCGGGCCTAGAAGCGCTGTCTCAAACGTCTTCGAGGATGATTGCAGCGTTGAGTCCAATAAAACCAAGCCGCGGCTTCGATTTCAATTCCAACAGGGAGAGTGCGGTGAGCAGGTTAATTCGCCGGCTAGCATCGATCTTCTTGCTCGGTGCGATATCACTTTTCGGGCAGAGTGCCGCGCTTGCCCAAGCTCCCCGGTCGTTGGCGAGTTCGCCACAGACAGCACCCGCTGCCCAAGAAAACATTCTCGACTACATCCACGAAGCATGGGGAACGCTGCGGCGCTCGATGAACGAGTGCTCGTCGGTTGTCGATCCGAAGCTCGCGGTTGACGCTCGCGCAGTGCTCTATCTTCCGAGTGCCGTTTCCGTGCCCTCGGAGATCGAACGCCTCGAGCAAGAATGTCAGGTTCGCGTTCGACGATTGCCCAGGCAGATCACGAGCCTCGGTGAAGTCATGCCAGGGCAGCTGCCGACAGAAGGCCTGCTCTTCCTTCCCCATGCATATGTGGTTCCAGGCGGCCGGTTCAATGAGATGTACGGGTGGGACAGTTACTTCATCATTCGCGGGCTGCTGGAAGATGGCAGGCGGGATTTGGCGCGTGGCATGGTCGAAAACTTCTTCTTTGAAATCGAGAATTACGGGGCAGTGCTGAATGCCAATCGCACCTACTATCTGACGCGCTCGCAGCCGCCGTTCCTCACTTCGATGGTGATGGCACAGTATGCGGCCGATAAGGCTGCCGGGCGACAGGACCGGGAGTGGCTGGCGCGCGCTTACCAGTATTCAAAACGTGATTATGCACTTTGGACCCATGAGCCGAAGCTGGCGGGTGAGACGGGACTTTCGCGTTACTTCGATGTGGGCGAGGGACCGGTCCCGGAGATTGCCGATCATCCGGAATACTATGCCGACGTTGCCGACTGGCTGGTGCGGCATCCGCAGGTGCACACCGGATACATTGTTTCCGCGCCCATAGCCGGTGTCGGACCAGAGCTGCGCGTGCCGCTTTGCGGCGAAAAGCCGTGCGCTAAGAATCGCGTGGTGCGCTTTACTGCCGATTACTACAAGGGCGATCGCGCCATGCGCGAATCAGGATTCGATGTCTCGTTTCGCTTCGGCCCTTTCGGCGGATCAACCCACCGCTATGCGCCAGTCTGCCTGAATAGCTTGCTTTACAAAGCTGAAGTGGACATGGCGGAGATGGCTCAGCTTCTGGGATACAGCGACCAAGTTCGAAGCTGGCGCGCGCGGGCCCGCTACCGCAAGAAGCTTATCAACCACTACTTCTGGAACCGGAAGAAGGGTATGTTCTTCGATTACGACCTGGAGACAAGCAGGCGGTCCACATACGACTATGCAACCACGTTCTATCCGCTTTGGGCCGGGCTCGCCACCACCAAGCAGGCGAAGGCCGTGGTGCGAAACCTGGGGGTTTTCGAGCAGCCGGGCGGAATCGCAATGAGCAGCCAGGTGAGCGGCGTGCAGTGGGATATACCTTACGGTTGGGCGCCGGTGGAGATGATCGCCGAGGAGGGGATGCGCCGCTACGGCTTCAACTCCGACGCAGATCGTGTCTCAAAGAAGTTCCTAATGATGGTGATCGAGAACTATCGGCGTGAGGGCACCATCAGAGAGAAATACAACGTAGTGACGCGCACCACGGACTCAACTGTCACGGCCGGCTATCAAACGAATGTCGTGGGCTTCGGCTGGACCAACGCCGCATTCCTGGTTATGCTGCACGCGTTAACCCCGGAAGACCGGAAGAAACTGCTCGCAGCCGCAAACGGTCAAGATCAGTCTGCCAACTGATCGATGGCTGCCCGCACCGCTCGGGTCACGTCTCCGGTTGAAGCACTGCCTCCGAATTCGGCGGTAATCAGTGTGCCCTTCTCGAAGGCGCGGTCGATAGCTTTGCGCAGCAAAGCGGCCGCCTCGGCGCAGGCCGGTGTACGGTGCCTGTCTGCAAGCCATTCGAGCATCATGGCCCCGGAAAGGAATGCGGCTGTGGGGTTTGCCTTGCCGGACCCTGCGATATCGGGCGCGCTGCCGTGGCAAGGCTGGAAGACCGCGTGTTCGTCACCGATGTCGCCGGAGGGCGCCATACCCATGCCGCCGATCAAGCCTGCTCCTAAGTCAGAGAGGATGTCCCCAAACATGTTCTCGGTCACCAACACATCGAAGGTCCATGGCTTCCGGACCATGTCCAAAGCGGTCGCATCCACGTATGCATGTCTGGCCTGAATCTCCGGGAAACAAGTCGCGCGCTCGTCGAATATCCGACGGAAGAAAGCAAAGGCAGAGAATACGTTCGCCTTGTCGACGCAGGTCACCACACCCGGCCCGCCATCCTGTTTACGTCGCTGCGCCAGGCGAAATGCGAAATCGAACAACCGCTCGCTTGTTGCCCTGGTAATTACCATGGTCTCGCGAGCCACCGCATCGTTCTCAACCGTGCCCTTACCGTAGGAAGCAAACAGACCCTCGGTCGATTCGCGGACAAGGACAAAATTCAGGGCGGCGGCGCGGAGATCTGCAAGCGGGCCGGGGATGCCAGGTAGCGAACGCACCGGGCGCACCCCGGCATAAAGCCCTAACTCGAATCGCAGCTCTAGCTGTGGCGCGATCTCGGTCCCGTCCGGATACCGGATCGCGGGATCCCCCATTGCACCGAGCAGGATCGCATCCGCCGCACGCGCCGCGGCTAGCGTTGCAGCAGGCAGGGCTTCACCCGTAGCCGCATAATGCGCAGCGCCAGCCGGCAGAGGCTCAAAAGATACGGCGCAACCGCCCGTACGGTGAATGACCTGCTGCAAAACAGCGAGCGTAGGCTCAATGACCTCTGGACCGATACCGTCCCCGGCAAGTACCGCAACGCGAAAACCGTTAGTGTTTGGCATAAGTACCTTGCACCAGTATTATCACGTTCGGTCCCCGACTTGGGTGCGTCGGTTCGGTCGAGCGACTAGACAGAATGAAGGCGCGCTCGCTACAATCAGGATCAGCGGAATCGAGCGGGATCGTAACGACTGCACCCCACTCGGCCATGCAAAACCTAATGTACACGCGCCCTTAGCTCAGCTGGATAGAGCGACTGACTACGAATCAGTAGGTCGGGAGTTCGAATCTCTCAGGGCGCACCATCTTTTAAGTCATATTTTTCAATTACATAGAAGAGAGATTGCGGCTTGCCCCGTAATCTCTTTTTCTTTTCGTGTCCGCGTGATGTCCGTATTAGAACAGGAATCGGCTCTGTATGGCCGCCGCTTTGCGCTGTTGCCGGGTTTGCGGCCGTTCATGTCAACAAAAGGGACACCGATGTCCTGAAATGCGCTAAAATAACAAATGAGCGTCGCCTCCAAGCGGCGCGACAGGAATGAAGTGGTGATGCCCGCGTACTGATCGTGGGCAGGTATAATTATTTTCCGAAATAATTAATAACTCACAGAGAGATATTAATCAATGGACCCGCATTTACTCGGCCATAGCAGGCTGCGGCGCCGCAATCGCGCCCGAGTGCTGCTCGAGATTCAGAAAGGCGAAGCGCTCTCCCGCACCCAGATTGCGAAGGTGCTTGGCCTCTCGTTGATGGCCGTGACCCGCATCGTGCGCGAACTGATAATGGCCGGCTTAGTCGACGAGGGCGAAAAATCTCCGTCCAACACCGCCCGGCAGGCGCCAAACCACGCTAAGTTTGGCGGCCAAGGGCGCGTACGTGGTAGGGCTCAGCATCAATGCGTATAAGCCGTCTGTGTCCCTGGTGAACATTCGCGGTGAAGTTGTCCTACGCCGCCCATTCGAATTGGACAATCTCGCCGGTACCACCCGCGCAGTCGCCCTGCGCTGTCGAGGCGATCAGAGATCTGATTGCCGAAGCCGGTGTCGATCGTAAGCGTGTGCTTGGCCTTGGAGTGGTGATCGGCGGAGTGGTGGATCGCCGCAAAGGAACGGTTCTCACTGCGCCATTCCTGGGATGGGGCTTTACGGACATTGCGGCGCCACTGCAAAGCGCATTTGATCTCCCGGTGGTAGTGGAAAATATAGACAATGCTTTGCTTTTGGCTGAAGTCCGCTTCGGGATCGGCAGAGGAAAAAGCAATGTGCTTTTCTTCCGAAGCGCCGCCGGGCTGGGCGGCAGTTTATTCCTGGATGGTCATCTCATTCGTGGCTCTCGCTTCCGTGCCGGCCACATTGGCCACATGCCGCTCCGAGGACAGACGCGCGTTTGCTCTTGCGGCCAGATCGGATGTCTGAACACGGTTTCATCCGGAGGCGCCGTACTGGCTGACCTTGGCAAGGCTACCAGTCTGATACCTTCTCCGGCCGACTATCGAAAAAACAGAGCTCAACTCGACGAGGTGCTCCACGTTGCGGCTACAGGCGACGCGCGCACCAACCAGGTCTTGCTCCGTGCCGGCCAGTATCTTGGAAAAGCGTTGATGGGTGTAGCGGTCGCAGTAGATCCGGAGCAGATACTGCTTGCCGGTCCGCTCGGTTGCTCCTCCAGCTATCAGAAGGGCTTCAAGATGGCGCTGTCGGAGAAGCTTCCAGGACTGGCCGACCTCGTAATGATCAGCACGATAGACGATTGCCACGCCGCGGCCCTTCTCGCGCTATCCGAACTCGTGTTCTCGGAGCGGCTCAGCTTGCGGCAGGCGCATTCCGGGAATCGCCAGGAGCGGCGCGGCGAGCGGAGTCAGTTAGCGGAATTAGCAGTGTGAAGATGACAGATAGAGGAAAAATGCAAACGCAAATTCTCGGATTGATTGGCGCGGGCGTAATGGGAAGAACGGTCGCAGAGAGATGGCTGCAAGCGGGATACTCATTATTCGTCTTCGATGTTTCCCCCGAAGCCCAGTGAGAAAGTCAGGGCGCTTGGGGCGACCGTTGCCGCGAACCTACGCGCTGTAGCCGAACGGGCTGATGTGATGATCATGTTCCTGCCCGGACCAAAGCAGGTGCGAGCTTGTGTCGCGGGGCCCGAAGGCCTTCTTTCGGCCGCAAGACCGGGATCGGTGATCGTAGACATGAGCACGGTCGACCCTGGTACAAGCCGCGATATGTGGGATCTCGCAAAGGCAGCGGGTGTCGGCTATCTGGATGCGCCCGTGCTAGGCAGGCCAGCCACCGTCGGCAAATGGACACTGCCGATCGGTGGTATGCAAGAAGATATCGAGCGGTGCGCTCCTGTTTTCGACCTCATTGCCGCCAGGTGTATTCCCATTGGAGGTCCCGGCTCCGGAAACAAAATCAAGCTTTTGAATCAACTGATGTTTTCCGCGATCAATGCGATGACCGCGGAGATGATGGCTGTTTCCGAGAAGGTCGGCATTCCACCCAAGCTGCTCTACGAAACCATCACGGCGAGCCAAGCGGGTACGGTCAGCAACCTTTTCAAGGAGCTGGGCCAGAAGATCGTAGCGGAGGATTTCGAAGATCCCACGTTTTCCGTCGATTTGCTTTGCAAAGACGTTCGCCTGGCCGTGGAAATGGCTCAGGAGGCGAAGGCTCCTCCGTTGCTTGCCCGAACAATACAATTTGTCAATGAAATGGCACAGTCGCAGGGCTTTGGTGCAAGCGACACCGCCATCATGTGGAAGAGCTTCAGCAAAATCTGGGAAAGCAACGCTCGTGCTACGGTGGTAAACCGCACCACGAGGTGATGGTTAAGCGGTTCTTGGTAGGTGAGAACAAGATGGTGAATTACGAAGTGGTGGTCCTGGTCGGTATTGAGATGACAATCAGAAAAATGAGCATGGAGGCGATAAAGTGAACTTTTCAAAATTAGTGCTCGGTTTGTTGTTGTTGTCCTTCGTTTTGGGAGCCGGGGTGTCTTCCGCGAATGCCGAAACCGTAAAAGTGGGCTACCTGCATACGCTCGCGGTGGATGGACAGTTCTGGATTGCGATGGAAAAAGGTTACTTCAAAGAGCAGGGACTCGTAATGGAGCCCGTCCCGTTCACCTCCGGCGTTCCGATGATGCAGGCGCTGAGCGGCGGCAGTCTCGATGTCGCCATCATGGGAGCCGTAATCTCGAACTTTCCCTCGCGCGGCATGGGGAAGATTTTCCTGATCAACGATATTGAGTACGACACCGCGATGATCTTTGCCCGCCCCGAGACCAAAGCGAAGTCTCTTAAAGATTTGAAGGGCCAGAAGATCGCAACCGTCAAGGGAACAACTGCGCAAGTGTTTCTGCATACTGCACTGAAAGCGAATGGGCTCGACTCTAATAAAGATGTGACTACCATCAGCATGGATATGGCGGGAGCGGTCTCAGCCTTTATTTCAGGCGCTGTACCCTTCGTCTGCACCTGGGCTCCATTCAATGTAGCCATCCGCGACAAAGTTCCCGGCGCGGTGATGATCAGCTCGGCCAAGGAGTTCTATCCCAACGCAGCCATCATCGGCGGCTGGGTTGCCGGCAATGACTATTACGTAAAGAATAAGGAAACTTTGAAGAAAATCGTCAGAGCATGGATTAAAGCCAATGACTTTCTTCTGGCTCACCCGGACGAGGCGCTTAAATTGATCCATGCGAAGGCTTACTCCAACATTCCAATCAGCGACGTCGAGGCAAGCTGGAAGGCGGAGAAGGTTGAAAAGACCAAAGACTGGGTCAAACTATACGAAAACGGCACCGTCTCCAAATGGATTGGACAGGTAGAGCATGTGTTCATCGAGATAGGCGCCATCCACGACTATGTGGAACCTAGTCAGTTCTTTGATCCGGGCATCTTCTTATCAGTCGCAAAAGCTAAGTGACGTTCAGTTGAAACCTTCGCAGCCAGCCGGGAGAACCCACGCTGAAAGGATCGTCGTCGAGGAGTGTGATATGGCGGGAACAGCGATTCAGGCAAAAGTGCAAGATCCGCCCCCAGAAAATAAATGGAGGGGCAAACTGGAGCGCGTCGGCTATTTCATAGCCTCTTTTGCGATCCTTCTGGCGTTGTGGGAAGGTGCACGCGCCCTCCGGCTGGTGAATCCACAGATATTCCCCTCCGTCGGGGCCGTACTCAAGTCTGCAGTCGAAATGATTCGCGACGGATCCCTTCAGTACCACATGTATGCCAGCTTCCTGCGCGTGCTCTGTGGATTTTCGCTCGGCATTGTGATGGCTATCATTTTTGGGTTTCTGATCGGGTGGTTTCGGGTCGTTCGGATGCTGATGGATCCTGCTATCAATTTTTTCCGGGCACTTCCTCCGATTGCGCTCATTCCTTTGATGATCATCTTGTTCGGGATCGGAGAAGCCTCCAAGATCATTGTCTTGACCTATGCTTCGTTTTTTCCCGCCCTGGTCGTGATCTATCAGGCTCTGGTGGGACTTGATCCGCTTTTCGTCAGGGCGGCCAAAACTCTAGGAGCCACCAACTTCGAGATCTTCAGGAAGATTGTGTTGCCGCAGTTGTTACCGGCCATTATCACCGCGGCCCGGGTCTCGCTCGGGGTCTGCTGGGCCACGCTGGTAGCGGCGGAACTCATTGCCGCCCAGAGGGGTATCGGGGCGATGATGGTGGACGCGCAAAACTTTTTCCAGATGCCTCCGCTGGTTCTTGGCATTCTGCTCATTGGAATTATTTCGCTAATGATGGATGGAATTGTCCGTGCGATAGAACGACGGGTTACCGCCTGGCAGGAGAAGCTCTCTTAAGGATTTGGCGGTCGAAGCCTGGCGAGAGAGGCTCCTCGTATTTCGGGAGATCAGGATGCAGAAGGGGATACTGATTGATGGAGTGGGCATGACGTATGTCGGGCTCGGCCGGCAGCATGTTGCGCTCAGCGGAATCGACCTGCGGGTCGAACCGGGAGAATTCATCTCCATCATCGGACCATCGGGATGTGGTAAGACTACCTTGATGAATATTGTCGCCGGATTCATCGCGCCTACCCAGGGCAAGGTGCTCATCGACGACCGCGAGATCCACGGGCCAGGACCCGATCGAGGCGTGGTCTTTCAGCAATATGCCGTTTTCCCCTGGATGACGGTTCGTGAAAACGTTGAGTTTGGCCTGACGCTGCGAGCGAATTCGAAATCCGCTGCCGAACGCAAGCAGATTGCCGATCACTTCATTAATCTTGTCGGACTAAAAGACTTTGCCGGCTCCTTGCCTAAGGAGCTGTCGGGCGGAATGAAACAAAGAGTTGCTATCGCCCGGGCCTATGCGGTTAATCCGGAAGTGCTTCTGATGGATGAGCCTTTTGGCGCTCTCGACGCGCAAACCAGGCAATTCATGCAAGAGTCGCTGCTGACCATCCTGGAGCAGGAAAAAAAGACGGTAATCTTCATTACTCACGGAGTCGAGGAGGCCACGTTTCTCTCTACGCGCGTAGTGATCATGGCAACCGGCCCTGGTCGGATTCGGGAGGTCATGCCGATTCCGCTGCCCTACCCCCGCCACGCTGACATCAAAACGAGCACCGAATTTACCAGGGTCAGGGCCGAGATCGAAAAGATTGTTCGCGAAGAGTTCTTAAAGCAGCGTACGGGGATCGTGGCCGAAAGCGCCCAAGGCACTGGAGTGGGCCAATGATCAAAGCTGCCTCTGCAGGCCGGCGCCGGTATTTTCCGGGTCGCTGGGTTTCACTGAATACGGAGGAATGTCATGCGGGTGTTAGTAACCGGGGGAGCGGGGTTCATCGGGTCATACCTCGTCCCCATGCTCCTGGAAAAAGGTGCCGAAGTCGTTGTCTTCGATGTAGCTGCGCAGCCCACAAGTTTGGGGTCGATCCGCGATCGAATCACCTATATTCGGGGCGACCTTGCGTCCCCGGCGGATCTATACCGCGCGATGATGTCCCAGGCAATCACCGACGTCTTTCATCTCGGGTCAATTCTTGCCGGGCCTTGCGAAGAAAATCCGATCATGGGTTTCCGCGTCAACTTCCAATCCACGCAGGCACTGCTGGATGCGTCTCTCGCCTTGAAGGTCAACCGCTTCGTCATGGTCAGCTCGATCTCTGTTTTCGGAAGGGATGTTGCCGAGCCGGTGCGTGACGACGCGGTCAAGAACCCGGAGCTGATCTACGGCCAGACGAAGCTTGCAAGCGAGCATCTCCTGCTCTGGTATGCCAGGAAGCATGGATTAGACACCAGGGCTCTCAGATTTACTTGGGTTTTTGGACCCGGTCGCACTACCGGAATTACTGCACTCTATTCCTCACTCATCCTTGATGCCATGGCTCGGGGAGAGGCAATTACCGTTCCTAACCCGGACGAAACCGGAGATTGGCTCTACGTCAAGGATGCCGTCAAGGCGCTCTGGACGCTGCACCAGGCAAAGAGCCCGAAGCAAAGGATCTATAACATCGCGGGCGGTGTTCACTCCATCCGCGAAGTTGTCGATATTGCGAGAAAGTATTGTCCGGCCAGCCGGGTAACACTCGTGGAAGGCGGAGCGAGTAAGTCTCCTTATCCAGCCGCCTACGATGACAGCATGGCACGGAAAGAAATTGGTTGGCTGCCCACGTACGATATCGAGACTGCCGTAAAGGAACATGTCCGGACAGTACGCGAACTCTATCGGCCTGGTGGCGCTCGAGTTTCGGCACCGTAAGTGTAAGGGCAGGCCCGAATTGAAATTACTAGGAATTGACCATTTCTAACGAGGGGGAAACATGCAAGAAGTTTTGTTGGATTATGGCGACAGTCACATGCGAGTCGAGCTTCCGGATACGGCAGCCGTTATCCGCTATGGCCATACCTATACGGACCCACCCGCGGTCGATCCCGTGGATGCGACCCGGAAGGCTTTGCAAAGTCCTTTAGATTCCCCGCCGCTGCGAGAACTAGCGGGTCCTGGGAAGAAGGTTGTCATCGGGTTCCCCGACCGCGTAAAGGGCGGAGCCCAAGCCAATAGCCACAGGAAAACATCTATCCCCATGGTTGTGGAGGAACTCCTCAAGGCCGGCACTCGTATTGAAGATATTACCCTGCTTTGCTGCGGTGGACTTCATCGCAAGAATACCCTCGAGGAATGGTACTGGTATCTGGGAAAGGACATCGTCAATCGATTCTGGCCCGATCGACTTATTAACCACGATGCGGAAGCTCCTGACCTGTGCAACTTCGGGTGGACGGCATGGGGAATGTGGTCCAGTGCAATCGGCTTATGGCCGAGGCCGATCTATCCATCGTGATCGGCCACTGCGCGGGTAATCCCTACGGCGGTTACAGCGGCGGTTACAAGATGATAGTTACCGGGCTTTCTGGCTGGCGTTCGATTGCTTCTCATCATTGCCCTTCCACCATGCACCGCAATGATTGGCTGGGAGCATCTCCGCACTCGCACATGCGCCATCAGTTCCGGTCCATCGGCCAGGCTATGGAAAAGGGGATGGGTAAGAAGTTTTTTGCGGTGGATGCGGTTCTGGGTCAGAAGTCCCAGGTCCTGGACGTGAAGGCAGGAGAGCTCGCAGCCGTGGAACGGGCCACTTGGCCCCTTGCCGATAAGAGGACAAACATCACCGTGGATATGCCCGAACCGGCCGACGTGCTGGTCATGGGCCTTCCCCGCAATTTCCACTATGGCCCCGGTATGGGCACCAATCCCATTCTGATGAGTCTTGGCATAGGGGGGCAACTCTCCCGCTGCTGGCATGCATTCCGCGAGGGAGGCGTGATTATTGCCACGTCCATTTGCGATGGATGGTTCAACCCCGATTGGTTCCCTTCCTATCAGGAGACCTATGAAGCGTTGCAGAAGCACTGCACGGCGCCTGAGTTTCTCGCCTCGGAAGAAGCTTTGAGAATCTCCACCGACCCTGGTTACCTCTACAAGTATTCGAACTACTATACCTATCATCCCTTCCACGCCATGTCGATGCTTACCGGCGGCTGTGTGCCGCTTACCCGCTGCTCGGCTGTGTTCATCGTCGGGGCCAAAGCACCTCGTTACGCGCGCGGCATGGGATTTATTCCGGTCAGCACTTATCAGGAGGCTATGGAACGAGCGCAGAAACTTGTCGGCCAAAATCCTCGTATCCTGTGTACCCCGGAATGTTTTTCTGGCGGCATGCCGGTGCATTTGCAATTGAAAGGGCTCAGTAACGTTGCAGGAGCCGATTAAGTTTATTGCTCGCATTGTGTGGATGCGAACGGCCGCCCGGAAAGGACGGCCGTCAACATAATGTTGCGGAAATGCTCAACTAACCTGTCACGGGAGTACTCTGAGCAGTAAGCATATCCGGCACTCCACATTCCGCTGACAATGCGGAACAGCCTCCAACAACAGCCGAAGCTCCCGACGGGAGTAGATATACGGAACGAACGTCTGCGTGTACTTGGGAACGCCCGGCGGCATCGGAACAGTCTTCAGCTTTCCACGGCATCGGCAGTACGTGAAGAAGTCCCGCAACGCCCCATATTTCCGTCGCCAGGTTGCGGGCCCCGTTTGCGGAACATCCAGGAACTGTTTCACCTCCGTGGACGTGATCCCTTGGAGAGACCTGTTGCTGTAACGACGGGAGAACGCGCGGAGTGCCACGGCTGGGCTCTCGAACTTCTGGCCCGTCGCCCGCCGGTGCAAAACATACCTTTCGACGGTTGCCGCGAGCTTCATAGCAGACCTCCCAGATCGAAGTCCGCTACGCGGCGCAGTTGTTGCAAGTGAACTTTGGCATAGATGCTCGTGGATCTGTAGTCACGATGACCTAACAGATCCCCGATTTCCTTCAAAGATGCGCCTTGCTCCAGCAAATGGGTGGCACACGCGTGCCGCAGACAGTGCGGTCCGCGTCGTCGGCATCGGATGCCTGCCGCTTCGATTCTTGTACTCGTGATGCGCCAGAGGCTGCTGTGCCCGATACCTCGGTAAGGTGGTTTCAGCGTGAGGAACAGATTCGGGCAGGAGGACCGCGGACGTGCCTTCCGGATGTATGTCAGGATGGCCTCGCCTACTTCACGCCGCAGAGGATATCTCTGTGTGCCCCCGCGCTTGGAGTGACTCACCGTAAACGTCTCCAAGCGCCAGTCGAAGGTATGCGTCAGACCAACCGCAGGGTTGACGACGTGAGGTGTTGTAGGGCTTTACGCGAGCTGATTCTGTTTTGTTGCCCAGGCCATGGGCGTGAGTTCGGCCAGACGCTGAACGGATAGATTCGCCAGCCCAGGCAACATGGAGGCCAGGTATTCGCGTACTGGGATCTTGAGCCGACGGCAGGTTTCCACAATCGATAGTATGGCCGCTACCTTCGGCCCGGCTTGCGCGCTGCCGACGTGGATCCAGTTGCGACGACCGACGGCGATTGGTCGCATCGAGTTCTCCGCCAGGTTGTTGCTTAGCTCCAACTCGGGATGTTCCAGGAATCGCGTCAGCTTCGTCCACAGAGCAGTCGTGTAATGGCACGCTTTGCCCAGCGTGCTGGCGGGCAGGGCTGCGCGTTGGCAGCTTTCGATCTGCTGGCGGATTTTAGCCAACAACGCTGGCGACTTTTGTTGGCGCAGCGCGTGACGGGTGGCGTGATCCATGTTCTGCGCACGAGCCTCGGCGTCGATCGCAAACAGCTCATCGATGAGTGCCACGGTACGCGTGGCCATCGCATCGCTGGGATTCAAGCGCACTGCCTCAACGAACTTCCTGCGCGAGTGCGACCAACACGCAGCGTGCACCACGCGGGTTCCGCCGACGTGATCGTAGACCGCATATCCGTCCGTTTGGAGAATGCCTTCGAACTGTTTGAGAAACTGCTTCGGCCCTTCGCGGCCGCGGCCCAGACGGAAGTCGAAGACCACGGCTCCCCCGGGGCGGCCATACTGCCAGAGATAGGCCTGATGATTTCTACCGCGGCCCTCGTGCATTTGCACGTCGACCGGGGTTTCGTCGGCTTGGATGTAATCGCCCCTGATCAGCTCCCGCCGCATCACCCCGACGATAGGCGTGAGCAACTCGCCGACCCGCATTACCCAGCCGTCCAGCGTGGCGCGGCTGACGTCGATGCTGGCATCACGATTCAGAATCACACTCTGTCGATACAGCGGATTATGGTCACAGTTATGTTGTGCTTAACATAACTGCGATTATGTTGGGTTCCCGGTTATGTGACGCTCGGTGTCGGGGGGGCGTAGATAGCGGGTTTCTCGGAACCGAACGTCACATAAGCGCAGCCTAGATTTGAGCGAGGAAGGACATCAGATCAGGGTTATCACGCCAGTGTTTTGCTGCTCGTGTGCCCTTCACTGCGCACAGACCAAGAGCCTTGGCTTTCATGTCAAGGTCAGTTTCTGCGTAGATGTTGGTGGTGTTGATGGAGACATGGCCGAGCCAGGCGCGGATAGTGTTGATGTCAACGCCGGCACGAAGAAGATGCGTGGCTGTGGTGTGGCGGATGGTATGAGGGCCGATCCGCTTTTTGCGCATCTCCGGCACGCGGCTCATGGCGAAGCGGGCATATCGCGTCACGATGTCATGGATGCCGAAGCGTGTCAGTGGCTCCGAGCGACGATTGAGGAACACTTGTTCCTTGCCGCTCCTCCCGGCGACTAGGTCTCTCAGTGTCACAGTAGTGGAGGCCCAGAGCGGACAGATGCGAACCTTGCCACCCTTGCCGTGAAGGCACACCGAAGACAAGGCACCATCTGCGCCGCTGTGCAGGCTGAGATCTTCGATGCACAGTTTTGCCGCTTCTTCCGCCCTCGCTCCCGAGTTGTACAGAAAAAGCAGTAGGGCGCGATCCCGATTGCCGAGTTTTGTGACCGACTTGGGAGCATCGAGTAGAGCATCGATCTCCGGCTTTTCAAGATAGCAGACTGGTGTGGGAGCGGAACGCTTGGACCTGACGGTGCGGAGTTGAGCACACCAGTCCAGATATTCGGGGCAGCGTTCTGCGATGAAGCTGGCGAGCGCATGGATGGCCGCCAGACGCTGATTGCGGCTGGAGATTCTGCATTTCCGCTTTTCTTCGATGTGCCGCAGGAAGGCGCGCAACAGGTCCGCATCGATGTCGGGGATGAGCAGCTCGTCCACTTTCTTATGTGTGTTGGAGGCAGCGAACACAACGAGCAGGCGAACAGCATCGCGATAGCTCTGTTGTGTGTTGCGGGCCAGATTCCGCTCCCCGACGAGGTATTCCATTAGGAAGCGCCTGATCCATGAACCGAGGGCTGACCTATTATTCATGGCACCCTCCGTATACATAGTTCTGGAAGCGGCGGTTGGCTGCCGCCAGCAACTCCGGCGTCATCGTGAGGTAACACTGCGTCGAGCGCAGGTCAACGTGCCCGAGATAAGTGGAAAGTGCTGGCAGAAGGGTCTGCACGTCCGCACCCTTCCTATACCACTCAGTCAACCGATGCACGGCGAACGAGTGCCGCAGATCATGGAGCCGCGGCTGATGCGAACTTGCGTCGCTGCGGCGGACACCTGCAAGATTGCACAGCCGCCGGAAGGAGGTTTCTACGACTTTGTATCCGATGGCCCTGCGTGGCCGCGACTGGAAAACAGGTTGGTAGTGCTGATTCCGTCTTCCCGGTGTAGAAAGATATTCCCTAAGGAGACGAACCACATCTCCCCCCAGAGGTACAAGTCTGGATTTATAGAACTTCGTTCCACGGATGGTAATCACGCCATTATCGAGGTCCACATCCACCATGCGCAGCCTAAGTGCTTCACCCACGCGCATGCCCGTTCCGTAGAGGAGCAACAGCAGGATGCGAAGTGTGGCGGTAGATATCCGGCACCCAACATTCCGCTGGCAACGCGGAACCGCCTCCAACAACAGCCGAAGCTCCCGACGGGAGTAGATATATGGAACGAAGGTCTGCGTGTACTTGGGCGCTGTCGGCGGCATGAGAACTGTATTCAGCTTTCCGCGGCAGCGCCAGTACGCGAAGAAGTCCCGCAGCGTCCCATACTTGCGTCGCCAGGTTGCTGGCCCCGTACGCGGACCATCCAGGAACTGTTTCACCTCCGCAGGCGTTATCGCTCGCAGGGTCTTGGTCCTATAACGAAGGGAAAAAGCCCGGAGCGCGACAAACGGGCCTTGGAACTTCTCGCCTGTTGCCTGGCGGTGCAAAACATACATATCGATCGCGGTCGTGAGCTTCATAGCAGACCTCCCAGATCGAAGTCCGCTACGCGGCGCAACTGTTGGAGATGAACCTTGGCATAAATACTCGTTGATCTGAAGTCACGATGACCCAACAGATCGCCGATCTCCTTCAGGGATGCGCCTTGCTCCAGCAGATGCGTGGCACACGCATGCCGTAGGCAGTGCGGACCGCGTCGGCGGCATCGGATACCTACTGCCTGCATTCCTCTACTCGTGATTTTCCAGAGTGCACTACCTCCGATCGCACGGTAGGGCGGTTTCAGCGTCAAAAACAGATTCCGGCAGGAGGTCCGCGGCCGGGACTTCTGGATGTATTCCAGGATCGCATCGCCCACTTCACGCTGCAGGGGATACTTCTGTACGCCTCCGCGTTTGGAATGGTTCACCGTGAACGTCTCCAAGCGCCAGTCGAAGTCGCTCAACAGCAGACGCGATATCTCCCCGCTGCGCAGCCCGTAAACTGCCAGGAGGAACAAGGCGGCTCTGGCGCGTAGCGCGGCGGCGTTGTTCCCCTTTATACCTTCCAGCAGCCGCTGTACGTCCTTCCATTCCGGTCCTTCGGGTAATCCTTCTTGTGCATATATCCTGGGTGAGCTAATGCCTTCCTCGATGCCCGGCTTGCACCAGCCACATTTTGCCGCGTAACGGAAGAAGGTTCGCAGCGCGTCGGCGTAGCCGCGTGCAGACTTGCGGTTCCAGCCGTTGTTCCCCTTGAAGATCAGGAAATCGTCTACATCTCTGAGCTGTACAGCAGCGAGCGAACGGCGCCGCTCGGAAAACCACTGGAGAAACAGCGATATCTTCTGTCGGCGCGATCGTACCGTCGGCATCGACAGCCCCATTTCTTCCGTCATCCACTTCGCAAAATCAGCGATCTCCTCTGCGAACCGTATGCGTGGAAGTGCGGGCCTCTTCAGCACGCCCGCGAAGTGCAGCCACTTCTTCGCTACATAGGTGAAGTAACTTCCTGAGTGCTTGTAAGATCGAATGTTCGGATTCGAGCGCTGTTGTCGTGTCCACTTCTTGGCGGCGTCTTCGATTTCGTCGATCCACACATCGCGCAACCGATTCAGTTTCAGCAACCTGATGACGTTCAATAACTGCCATGACACACCGCGTGCCGCCGCAAGGCTCGTGCCCTGCTGAAGCAGGTGTTCCAGAAAGGCTTCCCGTTCCCGAAGTAGCGGGGCCTTCTCCTGACGGGCGATATAAAACGGCTGTTTCAGCCGCAACAGTGTTCTTAGCATTCACCGGGACTCCTTTCCATCCCCGATCATGCTAAGACTGTTCTCTCAGCCCTACGTTATGTTGCCTTCAGATTTGCAACACACAGCATTCATGCGTCCACTCCGTCCGATCACAACATAACCGGGAACCCAACATAATCAGCATATTTGCGGACCACGGTGTCAACAATCACGCGATCGCTGACCAGACTCTTCTCGATGATCCGCGGCGGCAGCGGAGCCGCGACCACGCCGCCTTCGTCGCATTGCTTGCAGGCGCGCTTTTCGCGTTTGGTGACCAATACAAAGTACCTTGCCGGCTCCACGTCCAACTGTTCGCTCTGTTCGTAACCGATCACCGTCCGCTCGCCGCCACAGTTGCCGCAGACGCATTGCTCAGCCGTACACGCGATCACCCGCTCAACGCGCGGAAGATCCGGTGGCAACGTTTGCCGCCCGGGATGCCTGCGTTTGTTGGGTGCGGCCGACAGTGGCTCGCGCTGGCTCTCCGCTTCTACTTCCTGATTGCTGACGCCCGGCTCTAGTTCCAGCAGCTCCAACTGCTCGTTGCTCAGCTTCTCACTGCCCGGACCGTACTTGGCGATTCGCTGCAGCCGCAGCCTCTCTTCCAGCACACGGATCTTCAGCTCCGCATACTGCAGCTTGTTTTCATAGGCCCCCCACTGGTCGCTGATGGCCGTGAACAGCGGAGATGGCAGTTGTCGTTTCAGTTGTTCGAGAAGTTCAGCAGAAGAAGAACTCATCGGAGTGGACAGCTTCGCAGGATTGGAGGTCGCACTCACGATGAGTACTGAATAGCAAATCCAGCATCAACTTACAAGCAATTTCGTGCAGTGTTTACGCGGTTATTCGTGCATTCTGTGATTCTTCATCGTCGTTCGCCTTGCGATACCACGGCCGGCGCCGCGCCTGAGTCAGATCGATCCCGCCCAACAGCATCGCCAGTTCTTCATGCGTGAGGATGAGTTTGTCTTGTTTTTCAGTCGGCTCCGGCCACCGGAAGCATCCGCGCTCTAAACGTTTCGCGCATACCCATAGCCCGCTTCCATCGAAAACCATGAGCTTCAGCCGATTGCGCCGCGCGTTGGCAAACAGAAACACATGCCCGCTGAGAGGTTCGCATTTCAGCCGGTCGCGCACCAACCATAGAGGCCATTGGCGCCCTTGCGCATGTCAGTAGATCCCGGCGCCAGATAGATGCGCGTGGCAGCGCCCACTCCGAACATCACTACATCCTCTCCAGCACGGCCACGATCTGGGCAAGCGTCGAGGCATCAAAGCCCATGCCCACTTCAATCCTTCGTCCACCGGGGAGAACCACGGCGAGAGCTTTCTCGGCCCCCTGCAGCATCGGGCCTGCAACCTCCACCGCCACCAGCCCAGCACAGACCTTACCCGTTGCATCCTCGTCGTCGCCATGCTTCTTCAGATACCACCGCAACGTGCTTAGCGGGACCGCATGCCGACGGCAGAATTCCGCTTGGCTCAGATTGCTTGCGTGAAATTCCTTCACCAACTGGCGAATGCTCTCTGCTCTCCGGCGAGGACGTCTTACCTGAACAACGGCTTGTTCTTCACTCATGCCCGCAGTTCATCACATCTGCAGGCCGCCAGAGAAGATGGTTTGGTCAGACGCTTACGGAAGAGGAGCGAATCCTCGGCCGCGCTCGACGCCTTGCGAGCCAATAAGATTACGATCAAATCTAATATTAAGTTCATCGTCGAGGGCGAAGAAGAGGCCGGGAGTAACTATATTATGCAATCTTCAATAGTACGTTACTTGCGATGTTGCGAGCTACCGTTTGCTACTTCCAGAAAGCGTCTTAGTGTTTCTGAAACACCTTCGTCTCTATGCACAATTAGGAGTTGAGTTGTGTATGCAGGGTCCGGCACACATCGAAAAACGACGCCATCCCAAGCCAATGCTGTGAGACTCTCCGGCACCAGCGTCAGGCCGAGCCCGGCACTCACAAGGCTGAGAGCAGTTGCAGGCTCGTTTGCCTCTTGGGCAATTTGGGGTTCAAATCCGGCGTGGCGGCACATGGCTATCATGTTATCGGCCCAACTCGGTCGTGGGGCGGCAGGCCAGATGATAAGGGGTTCATTTGCCAATGTCCGTAGCGAGACCTTCTTCACCTTGGCGAGTGGATGTCGGTCAGGCATAACTATTGCGACCTGATCTTGGCCTAATATCGTTGCGACGAGGCCCTCTGTTTTTACAGGCGCACGCACGAGCCCAACTTCGATTTCTCCCCTGCGAAGACATTCGATCTGGACAGCACTCACCATATCTCTCACTACCAACGTAACGTTAGGGTAGCGGCGCTTGTATTCGCGCAATATGTTGGGAAGAATCTTGTAGGTTGCTGATCTGATGACTCCAATTGTAAGATGTCCAATCTCCCCACGACCCGCTAAGCCTGTTAGTGCCTCAGCACGTTCCAGCAGCGCCAACACACGTTGCCCCTCTTCGAGCAAGGTCCTTCCCGCAAAGGTTAGCTGCACTCGTCGCCTGGAGCGCTCCAAGAGTTGCACGCCAAGTTGCTCCTCAAGTGCCTTCACCTGCTGGCTCAATCCCGGCTGGGCAATATGCAATCGTTCTGCTGCACGACGGAAATGCAGTTCCTCGGCAACGGCGATGAAGTATTTGAGATGACGCAGTTCGATCATTGATAGCCAAATCGTATCATATCATCACTTCAATCTATTGGACTTATAAGTTGCCTCTTATCACTATCGTTGCCGCTCCAGCAGAGTGCAGATGGAACACTGGCGACTGCCTGTCTACGTGGATCGGCCCCGCCGATATCTGGTAGGCGGAAAATGCAGGTTTACCTCTCGCCGGTTTACGAGTGACCGCTTTGTACACAATCATCCCGCTGGGTTAACCAGCGGCCGAATAATTATGAGGTTTGAAACGGATGAACAAGATTATCTTTACGATTGCTCCCACGGGGGCTGTACCCACTCGGGAAATGACCCCTAACGTTCCAATTACGCCAAGGGAAATAGCCGCTCAGGTCTACGAATGCTGGAAAGAAGGCGCCGCGGTAGCTCATATGCACGCGCGGGATAAGAACGGTCTCCCAACTGCGGACGTTGAAGTCTTTCGTGAGATTCTGGACGAACTGGACAAATACCCCGACTGCGACATCATTCGACAGCTGTCTACCGGTGCGCGGACCAGCAAAAACAACGTAGAACGGGGGCAGATGCTCTGCCTTTCCCCAGAAATGGCCAGCTTGGCGACTGGTTCCTCCAATTTCCCTATCAGGGGGAATTTCAACGATCCGGAAAATGTTTCCTATCTGGCCGGCGAAATGCGCAAATACAAGATCAAGCCAGAGATCGAGGTATTTGATACCGCGATGCTTTGGAGCGCATTCAGATTGATTGAAAAGGGCGAGATATTTGCGCCCTTGCATATCAACTTTGTGATGGGAATCAACGGCTCGCAGCCAGCTTCAGAAAAGGGACTCCTCTACCTTTATGACCACCTACCGAAAGACTGTACCTGGGGAGTAACGATCATCGGCAAGGAACACGTCAAGTTATCGGTCATTGCCATGGCCCTCGGCGGGCAAGTTCGCGTAGGGCTTGAAGATAACATCTACCACGTCAAAGGGGTTCTTGCCACTAATATTGGGTTGTTTCGCCGTATGAAGCAGGTCGCAATAGCCATTGGCCGAGAGCTGGCTACTCCGGCTGAAGCCAGGAAGATGCTCAGCCTAGATATGAAGGCGATGGCAGCAAGTCAATAGGAGCCTGCGACGACTGACGTTTTCGGTGTCTTCAAGTCGAGTAGTTGAATTTATGTGTTCTCGGGTCTTGCAGAGCGCATTGCGAAAACGTCAGCACGGTTTGAGAAAGGTGTGTACAAAGGGTGGATTGCGAAAAACGCGAACAAGAGACTATAGCTCCTTGCCGGGAAGCCTGTCCTGCCGGCGTGAATGTTCCACTTTATATCAGGTACATCCGGGAAGGGCGCTTTGACAATGCCTTGGCGGTTGTCCGGCAGAGCATTCCGTTTCCGGCGGTCTGCGGATATGCCTGTGCCCACCCGTGCGAGAGCAAGTGCGCGCGGGCTCAGTTTGACGAGCCGGTGGCGATTCGCATACTGAAACGGGCGGCGGCGGACTACGGTCTGACCGCGCTTACTCGGAAGCCTCAACCCGTCCGCTCCACTGGGAAGAAGGTAGCCATCGTGGGCGCAGGTCCAGGCGGACTGACGGCGGCGTACTACCTGGCCGGACTCGGTCACAAGGTTACCGTCTACGAAGCCTTGCCCGAAGCCGGAGGCATGCTGCGTTACGCCATTCCCGGATACCGCCTGCCAATGAGGTTATCGATCGGGAAATCGATGTGGTTCGGGAACTCGGAGTGGAGATCAAGACCAGCACCAGAGTAGACGCCCCGGAAAACCTCCTCGCCGGCCATGATGCCGTGCTGATTGCCACCGGTACATGGCTCTCCGCGAAGATGAATGTGGAGGGAGATGCGAATGCGCTGGACGGGCTGGCCTTCCTACGGCAGGTGAACAGCGGCAAAGCGCCTGGCGTGGGTGCCAAGGTAGCTGTCATTGGCGGCGGCGATACGGCAATTGATGCTGCCAGAACGGCTCGCCGTCTTGGGGCAAAGGAAGTAACGCTTCTCTATCGCCGCAGCCGGGCCGAGATGCCGGCTGAGCCGGAAGAGGTGGCCGATGCCATCGAGGAAGGCGTGAAGATCGAATTCCTCGCAGCTCCGGTCAATGTCAGCAAAGGCAAGATCACCTGCGTGCGAATGAAGCTGGGGCGCAAGGATGCCTCCGGGCGGCCCGCTCCCACTCCGATTGCCGGAAGCGAGTTCAGCCTGGCCTGCGACACGGTGATCACCGCAGTTGGACAACTCAGCAGCGCCGCCGAGCTTACGCTGGCTGCCGGGGAGAACGGAACGCTTAAGGTCGACACCAACTTTGCCAGCAGCCGCCAGGGAGTCTTCGCCGCCGGCGATGTAGTGACCGGGCCGGCATCGATCATCCAGGCAATCGCCCAGGGCAAGCAGGCTGCCGCGGCGGTGGACAAGTATCTGGGAGGGAAGGGAATCGTCGCCGAAGAGCTGGCGCCGGATTCTCTTCAGCGCCAGGAGCCAGCGCCGGCGGGGCAAATGCGGACTTATGTTGATACGGTCGATTTCGCTGCCCGGCTGAACAGCTTCAGTCTGGTGGAAAAAGGCTATTCTCAGAACTCCGCCAAGCGCGAAGCGCGCCGCTGTCTGGGATGCGACCAGGTCACGCACTCGGTAGAGGTCGATCTGACGGCTTGCAAGGCCTGCGGCTACTGCAAGGATGCCTGCGGTCTGGGCATCTTCCAGCAATCCAAGAGTTTCAATGACCGCGGCTACCAGCCGATGGAGGCCGTAGGCAGCGATCGTTGCGTGGGCTGCCTGCGGTGTTTCTATGCCTGTCCCGACTTCGCCATCAGTGTGCAGAAAGCAGGTGCATGTCAATGAAGCGTTACTTTGATACCGGGAACCGCGCTATCACTGAAGGCGCAATTCTGGCGGGCTGCAAAGTGTTTGCGGGTTATCCCATCACGCCGGCCACCGAAATCGCGGAGAACATGTCTCGTGTTCTGCCGCAGGTTGGTGGCTACTACATACAGGCCGAGGACGAGATGGCCGGCATGCATATCGCCATCGGTGCGTCCCTCGGCGGACTGAAAGCCATGACTGCAACTTCCGGACCGGGCTTCGTGCTCTATGGCGACCCGTATGGCTGGGCGATGGGTTCGGAGATTCCCCTGGTGGTCGTCAATGCGCAGCGTGTCGGTCCGGTTTCGGGCATTACCGGCGCGCCGGGACAGGGAGAGTTTTACAACTCCCGCTATCCTACGCACGGCGGCAATATTGAGGCGATCGTACTGGCTCCCAATAGCGTTCAGGAGGTATTTGCACTGACCGTCGAAGCCTTCTACCTCGCGGAACGGTTCCGCATGCCCATAACTATCCTGGCCGATCAGATGGTGACCGATGGATGGGAGACGCTTGAGATCCCAGAGACCGAAGAAGAAATGAAGAAGATGGGGCTCAGGTTCAAGGACCGGGAAATCTGCCAAGGACCGGTGTTTTATCCTCCGACCGACGAACTGGATATTCCGCCGGTTGTGCTGGGGCACAACACCGGCGGCTGCTGTTCGGATTGGACTCCTACCGAAGAGGGGTACGACACAGAGGTCGTGGAGTCGCAGCACAAGCACGCGTACAGGCTGATTTACAAGGTTCGGAATAATAAGGACGTGATTCGGCGCTATGAGGCGTTGTTCATGGACGACGATCCGGAAGTGGTGTTCGTCGCCTATGGCGCGCCGTCGCGGGTAATGCTCAGCGCCGCCAAGCAGGCGCGCAAACGCGGCCTGAAGGTCGGCTGCATCCGGCTCATCTCGCTGTGGCCGTTCTGCGACGAACTCTTCAAGCTCAAGAGCAATTACCTGTCCATTGAATTGAACTACGACGGACAGCTTGTGCGCGAAGTACAGCGCTGCGTTCCAACCGGCAGCCGGGTCGGCTTCTTCGGCAAGTGCGGTGAGTTGCCGAGCGTAGCCGAGCTGATCGACTGCGCCGAGCAAATGATGGCCGGCAAGCCTATGAAGACTAAGCAGTGGGAATGGGAGGTGTGGTAGCGATGGACTACTTGGCACAGAAATACCTGAGACCACGGAAGATTCCCAGTAACGCCTGCAGCGGTTGCGGACTGGGGCAGGTGCAGAAGGCGGTCGTCAAGGCCATTGACGAGCTGGGGCTGGAAACCGGAGACATCGTGTGGGGAAGCGGAATCGGCTGCGCCGGACGGCAGACCTTCGCGACCTGGAAGGGCGACAACTTTGCCGGCACGCACGGCCGCGTTTATGCCATTGCCTCGGGCTTGCGCATTGCGCTGAAACCGGACAAGAAGCTCGTACTGACGGTCGGAGATGGCGACGCCTTCGGCATCGGCCTTCTCAACCTGCTGCACTGCGCCCGCCGCAACGCCAACATGATGGTAGTGGTGTGCGACAACCTCGGATACATGTCCACCGGCGGCCAGTACGGCTGGACCACTCCGCTCGGCGTGAAGACCGATAGCTCTCCTTACGGCGGTTATGAGGCAAACTTCATGCAGGAGGGCATAGACGTTCTGAACCTTCTCAAGGACGCCGGCGCCACCTTCCTTGCCCGGCACACAAGCCAGCAGGGACCGGACATCGTTGAGAGCGCTAAGAAGGCCCTGCAGAACAAGGGGCTGTCGCTGATCCACGTCATTTATCCCTGCGTCACCAACTTCTCCGACCGCGCTTTAGGCACACGGAACCCGAAGGCGATGCAAACGTGGATCAAGGAGCACACTTATCGTCTCCACGACAAGGTGCCCCAGGGAGAAATTTCATTCCGCACGGGCATCTACCTGGACGCGAGCAATACCCGCCAGGAGTTTGCCGACCGGCTGTTCGAGTTCACCAGGAACATTCAGAGGAGGGCACTGTAATGAGTTACAGGCTGGAAGTGCTCGTTAGCGGCTTCGGCGGCCAGGGCGTGGTCAGGCTGGGACAGATCCTTGCCAACGCCTCGGTCAACGAAGGCTTGTTTACCACCATGCTCGTCAGTCACGGGACGGAAACCCGCGGCGGATACGTGCGGGCACAGGTGGTCATCTCCGACGAGCCGGTGGATAGCCCGGTGTGCGAGAATCCGGACTTCATGGTGACACTCTCGAAGGCCGCCTACAACCAGTTCAAGCACCTGGTAAGCCAGGGCCTGATTATCTACGACCCCCACTATGTTGAAGTAGATAACACGCTCGCTTGCCGCCAGATGCCGGTCGCCGCCCGCGACCTTGCTCTGAAAGAGCTCGGCAAGGAGGTTTATGCCAATGTCATCGCGCTCGGTTCCCTGACTCATTTGATCGAGAAGACCTTGGGCAAGGAAAACATCCTGAAGGTCATGCTGGAACGCATACCGAAGATGCAGGAGGAAAACAAGAAAGCCTTTGAAATCGGGTATTCGCTGGCCAACGCCAGTTCGCATGCGATTGCTGTCTCGGGTGCGATTTGAACGGACGCAGCGGCTAGCACGAACCAGTCAAAGGGCTGGTCTAAGAAGTCGCGGCCTCCTTCCGCACCTGGTAAACCGCAGTAAGTGTCTATAGGTGGGTGTTCAGTTTTGCTTCGAGAGGACAAAAAGGACAATATCATGAGTTCAGAAACGACCTCCGCGAGTTGTCAAAGCCCAGCCACAAATACATTGGGACAAAGGCGGACGAATTTCCGGTGGGCGCTTGCCATATTCGCCATGCTAATGACGTTCATGTCCTGGATCGACCGAGTAAATCTGGCGGTCACCGCGCCGGCGATCATCAAGGAACTGCACTTCACAAAAGTGCAGATCGGCACAACGCAGACGCTGTTTTTCGTTTGTTACGCGCTTTTTCAAATTCCATCGGGTGCGTTGACGGAGTTCTTTGGCCACCGAAGAATTGTTCCTTTGGCGCTCGCCACGTGGTCCGTGTTTACTGCACTGACGGCGATGTGTCGTAGCTTTTCTGCCTGGATGGTGGTTCGTGCCCTGTTCGGAATCGGAGAGTCGCCAATCTATCCGGGGCTGAACGCCGCTTTCGCGTACTGGTTCCCACGTCGCGAAAGAGGCAGAGCGTCCGCCATGATGGTGATGGGTTCCAAGTTCGGCCCCGTGGTGGGAATCCCCATAGCCACCATGATCATGCTCTATTGGGGATGGCGGATGGTATTTTATGTCTTCGGCGTTGTGGGCATATTCATTGCCATTGCTTACTACCTGTTAATGCGCACCCATCCACGGGAGAGCAGATTTGTTAACGAGGCTGAACTCGTCCATATCGCAGACGGCCAAGCCGCTATGCCCACAGCGACCAAGGTCATGCCGCCATGGAAGGAACTGCTTTGCTCCGGTCAACTCTGGGCCATCGGGGCGCAATTCGCCATGGTGGATTATATCCAGTACGTGTTTATCGCCTGGCTGCCTCTCTATCTGCTCGAGGCTCACCATTTTTCGCTGAAACAGATGGGCATTTGGGCAGCATTGCCGGAACTCGGATCTGCGGGCGGCCTTATTGTCGGTGGTGTGGTCGGAGATTACTTGGTTAGTAAGGGACTTGCAGCGAGGTCGCGCGCTTGGTTTGGTGCTGTAGGCCTGGTGTCCTGCAGTCTGGGATTAGCTCTAACTGCCATTTCTTCGCAGAAGTGGACCGTTCTGCTCGGCTTGACTTTCGCTCTGTTGTCTTTGGGAGTCACCATCAATTTCTCTTGGACAAGTTGCATGGACCTCGGTGGCAAGTTCTCAGGTACAGTAGCTGGGTGGATGAACACCTGGGGCAACCTTGTCGGTGGGGTAGCTCCAGTCCTCACCGCCTGGATCGCAACTCGTTACGGATGGCAAGCCGCTATTTTCGCTACCGCCAGCACCGGCCTGATCGGCGCTGTCTGTTGGATTTTTGTCAAGCCTTATAAACCTCTGCCATGTGGTTCTTTGGTGGAAAAAGCATGTGGAGCAGCAGCTGGCAAATGAACTCGTCTACTGACAAGAACAAAGTCTATTGGTTGTCGCGGCGATATTCCTGGAAGCGCGGCAAAGGAGCGTATAGGGTATGAGGCTTGGTTTTGTTGGATTGGGCACGATGGGCAAACCGATGGCAATGAATCTGGCCAGGTGCGGTGAAGAGTTGATTGTCAACGACGTGCGGACAATTGCCTTTCCAGAGTTTGCGGTCAAGAATATAAAGACTACCACTTGCCTGAACGAGATAGTAACCTGCGCTGACATCATTTTTCTTTCCTTGCCGGACACGGCAATTGTGAAGAAGGTATTGCTGGGTGAGAGCGGGATGTTCAGCTATCTAAAAAAGGGTCAGATTATTTGTGACTTGAGCACTATTCATTATACGGCTACCACTGAAATCGCCAAGATATTGGAGCAGAAGGGCGTTGAGTTCATGGATGCCCCAGTTTCGGGTATGGGGGTTCGCGTAATTGAAGGCACGTTAACGGTGATGTGCGGTGGCAAGCAAGAAACGTATGACAGACTGGTACCGTATCTGAAATTCATAGGCAGTAACATTATGCACATGGGCAATCACGGGTGTGGCCAGTTGACGAAGGCGATCAACAACATTCTGTTCGATATAAACATCGCAGCGTTCGCCGAGATTCTGCCAATGGCGGTGAAACTTGGCCTCGATCCCGAGAAGATCGGCTCGGTAGTAAACTCGAGTTCGGGGAGGAGTTATGCTTCTGAATTCTTTGTCCCGCGAATCCTCAAACGGAACTTTAGCGACGGCTACCCGCTCGACGACGCTTACAAGGATTTGGTGAGTGGGGCTGAGCTTGCCGCTCAACTCTGCATTCCGCTCCCCGTTATGCATGCCGCAACAGTTACGTACCAAATGGCGATGCGGAAAGGGCTCGGGCAGAAAGATAAAGGAGCCATGATCTGCGTTTTCGAGGAACTGATGGGTGCCGGCTTTCGGAAATAGAATGTTGTTCCGAGGGCACACCACCGCTTTCAGAAGTGCGGTGGAAAGACGCGTTTCCCTCATCCCCACCCACGGTGGCGACTACGGACGAGCAGTTTTGGGATAGATGGTGGAGAACAATGTGAGCGATAAGGGACTAAGCACTTTGGCTGGCGGCAAGACGGCGCTCGTACTCGACGAGAAGGACAACGTAGCAGTTACACTTGCTGACCTGGAACCGGGCGACGCCTGCACTGTGGTTGAGGATAGCGGCAGGAAGTACGAAGTGACGGTGATCGACAAGGTCCCGTTTGGTCATAAGTTTGCTCTTGCCGTGCTCGGAGACGACGCGCCGGTTTACAAGTACGGCGAAGAGATCGGGAAAATGAAGGTAGCGATCAACAAAGGCGGCTGGGTCCACAGCCACAACATGTACTGTGACAGAGGGATGAAATAGATGAGCGACAAGTTTCTCGGTTACAGAAGAGAAAACGGCGGCGTAGGGGTTCGGAATCTGATCGCTATCATCCCTTCGGTGTTCTGTTCGTCCAAGGTCGCGCAACGCATTGCGCAGAACGTTCCGGGTACTGTGCACTTCAGTCATCCGGTTGGGTGTGGCCAGGTGGGGGATGACCTGGAGATCACGGCCAAGACGCTGATCGGCGTCGGACGTAATCCCAATTTCGCTGGTGTGGTGGTCGTGGGTCTGGGCTGCGAGCGATTTACTCCCCGTGAGCTGTATGACGGCATCGCGCCGACTGGGAAAATGCTGGAGATGGTGGTTATTCAGAACGAGGGAGATTCGATCAAGGCTATTGAAATCGGCAGCGGTTTCGCGCGCAAAATGCAGCAGGCGGCCTCGCAGGAGCAAAGAGAAGAGGCAGACGTCAGTGAACTGATGATCGGGCTGAATTGCGGTGGCTCGGATACGACTTCCGGTTTAGTAGCGAATCCAGCGCTGGGAATCGCATCAGACAAGCTAGTGGCGCAGGGCGGCTCTTCCATTCTGTCGGAGGTGACCGAACTTCTCGGTACCGAGCACATCCTGGCGCGGCGTGCCGTCAATCAGCAAGTCGGCGAAGATATTCTGCGGCTCATTCGCAACACGGAAGAACGGCTGAAACGGCAGACGCAGGCTTCCAGCAGCCAAAAGCGTAGACACCTTATCTCGACGGGCAATTACGATGGCGGGCTTTCTACTGTGGTGGAGAAGTCGCTTGGCAGCATGAAGAAATCCGGCAAGGCGCACTTCGTCGAAGTCTTCAAGTATGGGGACGTTCCGACGAAGAAGGGCCTGTTGCTCCTGGATAGCCCGGGACATGACGGCGAGGTCACCACAGGCCAGGCTGCCGCAGGCGCACAGATCGTTTGCTTCCCTACCGGCAGAGGTACGCCTTCCGGTTTTCCCGGATTGCCGGTCATAAAGATTACCGGCAATCCGCGCACCTACGAGCGTATGAAGGAAAACATCGACATCAATGCAGGGGCGGTGGTCACTGGCGAAAAATCGCTGCAAGAGGTTGGCGAGGAAATCTACCAGGAGATCCTGGCCGTAGCTTCTGGAAAGTTGTCAAAGGCGGAGGTGCTGGGCCACGACGAGCAGTTCTGCATAACACGCATGCCTTAGTTGTAGAATCGCCTGAGAAAACTCTTGTTCATAGCTTATTCGCGTGCGAAACATGCATTCACACAGGGCGCGCAGGCTGTTGCGGACTAGATAGCCATCCCCAGCCCAGGGACACAACCACCTCAGCCGTTATTATTGCCGCGTATCCATGCCTTTGATCCCGGAAGCTCGTCAGATGCCAACCGGCGACAAAGCGCGAAGGATAGGAATGCCGGTGATCAGGTCCGGGGTTTTGAAACCACCTTCTGGGAAGTGCTCAAGCCGGTTTTGGAGGTGTTTGGCAGGCCAGTCCACTCCAGCTCGCCCCTTTTCCGGTCAAGGTGTAAGTTAAGGTAATCATCCGGTCCGGCCTGCTTCGTGACCCAAATTACCCTTCGACAAGTCGAGCTAGACCAAGATCGACTGCAACCCGGGTCACCAGGGAAAATTAGTTCCCTGATACGCTCCTGATAATTCCCTGTTCAATTCAATTCTGAAATTGGCGATCGGTCCCAGAATTTAAACAAAATTAGGCGCTTACACGACAAGAGCCGAATTAGACAGGCCGAAATTGGCAAAATTCCCTGTATTTTTCCCTGTTAGCAGGGAATTAAGCCGGAGAGAGGTTCGCTCGTGACTGCATCCTCCGCCAATATCTTCTGCAATCCCAATCACCTACGAGCTACTGCATCGCGGAAGACTTGGCAGTCTGGCGGGCTTCAGGTGTCCCGTTAGTGTCCGTTTGGCTTTGCGGCTCTGCAATTTTGCGTTCTAGCTTTGTCATCGCACTGCGGACATCAGCGGCCGCCGTCTTGATGTAATACGTTGCCGTGGTGCTCACGTTAGCGTGACGAAGGATGCGCTGAATCACGATGTCTTGAACCCCCAGGCGGTACAGATTGCTCCCAAGCCCACGCCTTGCCGCATGCCAGCCGTACCATTCAGGGATTCGGGCATCCCGCGTGAATTCGTGTTTCGCTTGCTTATGGTCTACTTCTGATTTCCCGCAACGCTCGCAGCGATTGAGGGCCGGAAGTATGACGTGGGTCACAAGGCTACCAAGCGCGAGCGGTTTCCCTTTTGTGTTGGAGAAGATCGGACCACTTTGCGGATTCCCGTAGCGCAGCCGATGCATCTCCAACCGCTCAGCAAGCTGTCGAATTACGGGAACGGGAGCGCGGCCCTTGCGAGTCTTGGGGTCCGTCACGCAGCCATTCCAGATTGAGCGGGAAACGAACATCTCGCCATCCTGGTAGTTCTCCCATAGCAACCCTTGAATCTCGCCATGCCGCAAGCCCATGAAGGCTGCAACTGCGAATGCGGTTGCGGCGGGTTCTGGAAGAACGGCAAGAATGGATCGGATTTCGTCCAGGCTGTAGGCGTATGTCTCCTGAGGCTCAGTCGCTTCAGGATTAATCGCTGAATCGCGTGCCGGGTTCTCTCCTTGGAAATAGTCTTGCTGCTTCGCCAGGGTAAAAATCCCACTAACGGCGCTCTTGATGTGCTTGAGCGTGTTGCGGCTGATTCCCTTCACCCCGATTTGGTTCAGCCAGCCTTGAACGTGATACGTCCGAGTGTCCTTGAGCCAGACCTCTTTACAGATCTGCCTCAGATGGTCTTCCCAGATATCACGGTAGCCCTTTACTGTTGAGGGTCGTTTGTGTCGCTTGATCCATGGCAGATAGACCTGCTCCATGAAATCGCCAATTGTGACGATTCGCTCAGCAGGTACTGTGCCGCTGTTGACTGTTGCCATGTGCCGCTCGGCTTCGTTTGAGATGTCGGCCGGCGGCTTCTTGCCCCGCGTCGTAATCGGGCCAAGCTGATGCGTGATTCGCTTACGTTCGAGGTTCCCGCCGACGCTCCTACGTTCCCAATAACGGACGTACCATCGGTCCCCGATACGAATGACCTGTCCATGTTGTTTTCGGATTCGCATTTAGTCGCTCTCCTTTCTCTTGCGTTCACGGGCTGCAACGGCCAAGAAAGCCGGAACTCCCGGACGAAAGCCGCGCCTCCGTCCCGAAGATCTGCGACGTATCGAGCGCGGTCTGAAGCGTGGGCCACAAGCCTTCGGTTACCCGATGGCTTTCTTGCGGTGAAGTTGGAGCATGTCCTGCGGCTTCAGCTTGTGTCTTCAGTATTATCAGCGTTCCATAAGTATCGAAATCCTTGAACGCATCCTCGCAACGCAGAAACTCGTGCTTGAGAGCCGTGCAGTGCTCGCTGTCTGTTGCGTCTCCTGGTGTGAACTTCATATTTACCTTCGACCTTACGTGCGGAGTGTACAGCTCGGGACATATCCGGGGTCTTGGTACTCAAAAAGCTGGATTTCGCCAACGGAGGTCAGGTGCTGCCCCAGAAAGACGGATAAGGCGAAAGGGCCGTAGAAAAAAATGTGGGTTTTGCGCAGCTGATACTTCTTTAGAAGCTGTCCCAGGTTTTCGCGAACCGCTTGTGCAAAAGCGCAAGCGTCCCCTGCCCCTCCTATGGATTGAGCGCCTTGTGAAGGTGGCGACATGAAGGCAAATATTCTGGGCGGATTGCCCGTGCTTTCTACATACTTGATAATGTCCTGGCGGCCATCCCCCTTAATGTTTAACCCAAGAACGATATCTCCTCCCTCCTGGCTGCCTTCGATTACCTCAACACGCAGATCGTAAGGATTCGTTGCAGGAGTGTCCGACCTCCAGGCCTCTTTCGATGGAGATTGCGGTATCTCAAATGCCCAACCGCCGACTGTAGGGAAAATGGCTCCAAGGGCGACGCCGGAGGACAGGGCGCACTTACCCCGGAACCGGACGACGCGTTCCTTCCGCTCTGTCAGCATCTTCTTCTTAAGCGCGATCAGTTCGGGAATGAGTTCGTTGTTCCACGTCTCGGGTGACGGCACTTTCCGCGTGGACCGGTCAAAATGCGGTGACCAGTCCAGCGAGTAATCTGCCGGAGGGTCGAACGATTCACTTGTCCAATTCTGCAACCACACGGTAATTTTCTTTTCGCCTGCGACCCCTGCCACAACCGCAGCCCGCAAAAGCCTCTCAATCTCCGCCCGTTCAAGCACGTTGCCCTTGCTCGCACCAATGGCGCGCAAGATCTCGGCGAATGCCGGCTGCACCATAGCCCGGACTTTATCAGCGTAATCGGGATGATTCAGTAACCGGCTGATAAAGTGATTGATAGCGCGATCATCGTGGTGCATATCGCCGTGCCCCACGTCAATGTAAACCTTCGCGTGAATGAAATCGACATAGTCGCCCAAACCCGCGTCGCGCAACCGCTGGTCGAGTTCCTCTTTGGTGGGAGCCAGGGCTCCCGGCTTGTCATCGTAGAATGCTTTCGCGCCACGAAACCGCCGGACGGCTGTTTCAATTGGGCGCAGCGTCGAAGACAATGACGGACACACCACAGTGAAGCACTTGTATGTATCCGGATGAGCGGAATCCAACTGGCGGAATTGCTCGATTATTGCCTTAAATTCGCCTGGCGTGACATCGTGATCCTTTACTTGAATATGAATTCGGGACGTCTTGCCTGCCTCAATATACCTGAGGTCAATGTCGCCGCTGCCCTCGAAGAAAAGCTGATGAAATGCTTCTTCCAGCAACCACACCGGCACATGACACGCCGCATAACGCGTCTGGAAATCGAATCCCTTTCCGGCGTTGATACCTCCCATTGCCTCTGGTGAAAGCAAAGACCCCGGATGGGCCGGAGATTCGTCTGCCGGTTTTTTAGAGTCAGTCATTTTTCCTCACTGACCGAAACTTGAGCCGAAGAGATGCCGCCAGAGTTTCCGGCTCGCAGCCTCGTCGGAATTGTCGTAGGCACTCCGCGCCGTCGCGGCCGCCGTCTTTACCTGAGCCAGAAAAGCCTTGAAGTCCTCAATCTTCCAGTGTTTTGCGACGTTGACGGATGGATATGCCGGATCGGGGATGAAGGGCATAATGTTGGTATTGCGATAGCTACCGTACTTGCGCTCGATCCCTTCAAGCAGGTTGACGACGGCCGCAGCGAGAGACGATGGGATTCCGACCGTGTCGTGGATCAGCGCCTCAAGAATGTATGACTTCAGTTTGCACGACTCACTAGGCAATCTGTCCCGCCAAAACTTCATCAGCTTTACGACCTGGACGAAGTATCCATTCGCGGCCTTGTTCTTCGCGATCGTGCCCGAGATCTGTCCTTTTGGATGAGTTTGCACCCACACGCGGGCTTCCCGGTCCGGAATCCACAGCGGACCATCGTCATTCGAGATCAACGCCGCCGGAACGATGTCCAACCACACGCCATCCGGAGTATTGGCTCCAACTGATCGTCCCTGCCGTTTCGTCTCTTTGTAGTACTTGGCAAGTATGCTCTGGACCCATGCGAGGAGGACCTCGGGTTCCGTAACGCTATGATCGATGTCCAACACCCAAATGACATCAACATCATTAATGTCGTTGATGGCCGTCCGCCGCGCGTAAGACCCCGAGAGAAACGTATCCTTGTGCGCGTCTTTCGAGTCCTCGTCAGTTCGCAGTTCCTCGCGAACCTTTTCGTGGGCGGCCTTGGCGGCCGCAATATCATCCTCGCCGGGTTGTATCGAGGAGAGAAGCGCATTGAAATCACTGATCAGTTCCATTTAGGTCCTTCTTTCGCGGCGGGGACGGAAGATTCTCCAAGGAGGCCAAGTCGAGCCCATACGAAGCGGCCAGCGACGGGATAAAGTCGCCGCACGCCGGACAATCGGAATCCCGCTCAAAGTAAATCCCGTACCATCGGTTGATCGTCATCTCGTCGCTGCTCTCGCTCAAGGGCGGTAAGCTGGCATATTGGGTGCCAGGCTCGGGTCTATTAAGCCAAAGGTACCAAGGCGCATCGAAATCGCGGCTGAGAATACTGAGCGTCGTCTTCTTGTCCGCGAGAAGCTCCAAAAGCGCCAGCTTTGTGAGCATGTTGGCTATTGGCAACACGTCCAATGACAAGCCCGGCTCGACGGCCACCGGCCGGTCAGAATAAGCGACCTCTGCGGCGTCGATAGTCGAGGAGATCTCAACATCGGACGCCTCATCGGGCATGGCCGCCACGAAGCATTCCTGACAAGGCGAGCGTTTTGGCCGCACGCGCAGAACTTGTCCGCCATAGGCGCGACGGAACGCACCTCCGTAAACCGCGATTACGTTCGCCTCGATGCAGAGCCGGTTGATCAATAGCTTGCTCGCGCGATTGTCGGTGCCGCAGATCACAACGTCAGCCTTGGCAACCAGTTCCTTAATCGCATCCCGGTTCTCGTGGGTTAGCTCGACAGGGTGCGTGGATACCTCAGCATCCGGATTCTTTTCATGAATCAGATCGCGCACGACATTCACTTTAAAGCGTCCGACTTGTGAAACGCCGCCAGGATGACGAACGACATTCCCGACCGAAAGTCTGTCCCGATCAACAAGTATGAAATGGCCCACCCCGCATTTCGCCAGTTCGATGGCTGCGTGAGCGCCGCCTGTACCTAAACCTATAAACAGCACCGTCTTGTCGCTAAGAACAGTCGTTTCGAGAATGCCGGCCCGGCGTGAAGCGAGCGCTGGCTGAACATCGACAAAAGCAACGTCAATTTGCGTTCCATGGCCGTTGACGTGTCGCCATCCCAGAGCGCGATGAACGTCGCCGTTTGGCGCGACGAACCGCGATGGATCAGTGACGGCCACATCGTTCGTCCGCACGATACACAGTTGTATCCCATCCGGCGGACTGGCCCCCTCCCCGAGGATCACCGTGCCCTCGATGTCTGCCGGGGAAGGTTGCGCCCCGAGGTCGTACTGAGTAAAAGCATCCCCGTCATCCCAGGAACTGAAGCGAATGGGAATCGCGCGGTCGCGGCTGATCAGCGGCCATTGATCGGAAAGCCAACGGCTAGATAACGTGGCCACAGCAAACATGTCCGCATCGTCGGCCGTTATGTTCAGCGCGCGAGGAGCCTGAGCACCGTCGGTAACGGCAACAATTGTCCGTTTGGTTTTGTCGTAGACCAGTTTGGTGCGCCCCGGCTTTCGCTCAGCGATAGCCTTCATCGCCTCCCGAATCATTTGCTGCTGTTGTGGATCGCTCATAATTTATGCTCTCTCTGCCATCGTTAAGACAAACTCAGCCAGTGGGCGGCCCGTCGCAAGATGTTGCTCGTAAGCCTCGATCCAAACGAGACCCTTGAGAAATACCCGCTGGAGTGTGATACCGGAATGCCATCGCGCATCTCGCCAGTGGCAGAGCTGGACTAGCCCGTTTGAGGACGGCGCGAGAGTGTGCATATTGTGCGAGATCCCCAAGGAAGAAACTCGACTGCCATCCGCCATCAGAAGCGGGAACGGTTCGGTGACGTACATCGAGGGCCGCGCGTAAGGAAACCCGGACGGAATCGAGATGTAAAGACCGTACCGGCGTCCAGAATTGGAAAAAGTCACACCCGACGCATAATACGTATCACTTTCTCTGTTCCAGTAGACAGTGAACTGACTAAAGCCTTCTTGTTGAAGGATTGCCTGCTCCAATCCCAATCTTTGCCGCTGCTCAGTCGTCCACATGCGCAGCCCTCTCTTCGCTTGCCCTCGCAGAGCGAAAAACTTCGACAATCCCCTGCACATTTAGCGCTACGAGATCAGTGGGCGACGCCATAATCGGCTCGGTCGAACCATCGTCTCGATTCAGACGATGTACTTCAAGAACGGCCATCGGCCATGCAGCTCCAAGCGCAAACGCAAGGTAGTACGGTCCTTTGAGTTTCGCGACCAGTACCGAGCCAAACCCGGTCGAGTGATTTTCCACGGAAGTTCCACTCGCCGCCTGCAGCGCCTCGGCTATGTGGGCAAGGGTTCTTTCCCTTGTCGTGATATCGGCTTCGACTCTCGGCTCCAACGTCGGAGGCGCAGCACTAGATCCGATCCGGATTCGGTGCAATGGAAGCTTCTCCCATGCGAGAAACTCTTGCTCTGGAAGCACCCGTCTCGCCACTAGGGCCTGCCGGACAGGGCTCAGGCCCGGCAGAACTTTAACGTGCAACGGAAGAGGTTCTCTGTCTCGGCTTGAAAGGTTATAAATCCAAGGGTGAATTCGTATGGTCGGATCATCGTGCTTGCCGTCCAACGTAGCGATAATCTCGATCATCCCGGTGAACTGATTACGACCGGCGATGCTGCGAATTCGGCGTTGATCTCCGCTGCTCGGCCCGGATAGACCTAGCCGGTGATGGGAGTGCCAATCGCCAAAATAGCGGAGTGCCCAGTCGGACGCCATAGTCTCACTAAGTTGCCGGAGATACTCCACGTCCAGCCGGAAGTGCGCCTGATTCCGCTGTGCATTGGGTCCGGCTTTCGTCGCAAGAAGAATCGTCGGGATATCATTCCACCGTCCGAACAGGTCGCCTCCTGTCTCAATGGACCAAGCCGACGCCTCTGCCGCGATTGCGCAAAGTTCCGATTCCCAGGTCAGCAAAAAGCCCAGGCCTTCGCCAACGCGCTGCACAACGGCCGATTCCTTCGCCGTTGGCCCCTTGCCTTTGCCCGACTTCGCCCGCCGCCATTTGAACATCAAATCCTCACGCTATCGTTCCTACAAATGCAGTGTAAGCGTACGGTGCGTACACCGTCAAAAAAAAAATTACAGCCGGAGCTGCCCAGTCTCGACCGGGTAAAGTTCGTTGATTCGGATCTTCATCACAATTGGATTCACGTCAAAGATATCGGCCACCACACGCGTCGCTTCTTCCCTGCGTTTTTCATCGA
This sequence comes from uncultured Acidobacteriota bacterium, assembly GCA_963819175.1. Taxonomy (GTDB): domain Bacteria; phylum Acidobacteriota; class Terriglobia; order Terriglobales; family Acidobacteriaceae; genus CAWBRT01. The sequence continues at coordinate 132,395 of CAWFVJ010000012.1, read as the reverse complement.
GACTTACCGCGCCAAGGGAACCACTCGGCACCAGATAAGGTTTCAACGCCTCTTGCACCAAAGCGCGGGGGCACAAAAGACCACCCATCGCGCGATTTGCCTGAAATTCCCACCACCGGCCATCGTACGCTCGCACCTTCCGTTCTTCGCCCTGGACATCCCGACAAAGAATCTGGTGATCAGAATGACTGTCGGCATCGAAAAGATGAAGCGGTTTTTCGTCCAGGGCAAATAAATATGCATGTAATAATCCATGCCCGGCTTCATGCGCCAGCGTGGTCCTCACACGACGCGCCGCCACTTTGCCCTTTTCGGCGTCGAGCGCTGCAGAAATCACGATGGCTTCGACGCCGTTCTTACCGAATTTTGTGAATCCCAATACTCCCTCGGGAAGGTCTTCGTACTGCGGAACGACCTCAAAACGCTTCTCGACAAAGCGATCGATACGTATGGCCCCCGGCGATTCCGGATAAAGGCCTTCTTTGCGTAGTTCATCGAAGCAAATCCGGTCGATCTCGCTTGGTTCAAAGTGAGGTCGTTCGGAGAATGGGCCAGTTTTGGAGCGAACTGTTTTCATTTTTTCCCCTTGGGATGCCTTTCACCTTTTTTCTGATTGGCAAGCTCAAGCAGTTCAGCGGCACTAACCTTCTTGTCGATCATCGTCCGAAACGCAAGGGCAAATCGGGGATCATTCTGAGTAAGCCGCTTGATATCCTCTATTGGCGGCCGCACATCCATTGCCTGGAGTTTCTCCAGCTTTACATCAAGAACGCGCGCAATCTGGGCGAGAACTTTGTCGGACGGATTCCGACGCCCGAGTTCGATATCCGAGACAAAAGCAGCCGAGCAATCGAGCCGTTTTGCAAATTCCCGAAGCGAAAAATCGAGTTCGTCCCGCCGACGGCGCATGTATGACCCTAGACTCTCCATACCTGTCAGCTTATATAGCTTACGTTGTCGTGTCAACGACCACGTTCGCGCGCAAAGATTCCGCGCGCGAATATAAAAGGCCGGGCTCAATCACAGAAATCGACTACTCTCTTCCAGCAGGGCGTTTACCGGGACACAAGGTAAATGCGCCTTTTCTCGTCATTGGATAGGAACGGACACTTTCAAATCATCCAAAAATTCGGATGCAGGCTCAACACTTGTAACAAGCAAATGATCCCTCGCCCGCGTGCAGGCGACGTAAAGCAAATGGCGTTCTGTGTTGTAAACCTCTTCAAGATCGCTGTCGTCGGCGACATTCTCAATTCTTGACTGCAGTGGAATGATTTCGTCGTCACACGCCATTACCACTACAGCCCGAAATTCTAGCCCCTTTGCCAAATGCATCGTGCCAATCGAAATCTGACCGCTCGTCGTTTCAAGGTGCTCGTCAAGCATCTTGAACGGCAGCCCAGTTTTTGCCGCGGCAGCACGAGCCCTCTCCAGCTCGGCATCAGAGCGGACGAACACACCCAATTCATGGGGCACCACCCCTTCTCTACTGCGGTCTTCCAGCCAGGCACCAACCGCTTCCTTTTCCTCTTCCTGACTGTTGAACGTCCGAACTGTAGGGGCGGGTCCATTAAACACCGAAACCGTGCCGCGCCTGTCCTCGGTGTTGCCGTCCACATCCGCCATCTCCGGTCCCAGCAGTCGGTCAGTCTGCATTCTGATCTGGTGCGAAGTACGATAGTTGATGTGCAACGTGCGCGCGCGGCCAGCAGCGGCCATCGACCGACTGGTACATCATTGCGTGATTCTAGAGCTGAATATCCCCAGCTACCGGATGGAGCAGGCCAAGAAAACTCGGGACTCGGAGCCAGACGGTAAGGCAAGTTGACCGGCTGCCTGAGAGGAAAAGCTCGCGGCTGAAAAGGGCTGTGGAAAAGACGCTCCGTGGAAAAGTCCTTCGGACTTTCCCACCTCGCTTGGAAATCCCGCAAACTACGCGGGATTCCCACTTTGTCCACAGCCTCGACGGCTACGATTTATTGATTACAGAACTTCGGGAAAAATGATTGTCGTTGACCGGAAAGAACGGTTGACGCCGGACACTGTTGCCGCGTGAACCGGTTGGACTTGACGTGAAAGTGACCGCCGGAATGCTGGACCGCGCCTTACAGATCATGGCACAGGTACTGTCAGTGTTGGAACGCCATGGCGTCCAGGTAAAAGTGCTGGAGCAGGACAGCCCCGCCAGCGCTGGTACAAAAACCCTCAGTGACCTCCGCACCAGCCAGCCGCACCGGAACCATGGAGCGAGGGTTCGCCCTCGGCTGTAATCGGCCTGTGGGCGCAAAGTTCGGGGGTGCGGGTTCGACCTGCTGGCCAGGAACAAGTCGCGGCTTCCAGAACTCTAATCCGAAAACAGGGAGAGTTGCAGGGAGGGCTTTGTCGCTGTCTTCCTGGTCGAATGCGACTCGTACTCAAGAACCGTGCGGCCATCGAGGGAAGCCGAGATGGCGCGCTCGTGAGCGATGGCGGCGTTGAAATCCGCAAGTGGCTGGCGCTGTTCTTCCACCGCTCGGGTGAGACGATCAAGACGGCGGAAGCCTTCCAGTTTCTCCGTGTGATCGAGGCGTGCAGCATTGAGCGCCCGGCGCAGGACAGCAATGGACTCGTCATACGTTTTGAGCGGTACAGGAAATGGATGGCCGTCCTTGCCGCCATGCGCGAATGAGAAACGGGCGGGGTCTGAAAAGCGACTGGGTGCACCGTGCACAACCTCGGCAATGAGAGCCAGCGATTGAAGCGTGCGCGGTCCGAGTCCTTCGACAAGCAACAAGGAAGCAAAGTCACGCAACTCCTGGTCGTGCGCAACCGCGAGCACGGCTCCAAGACGCTTGAGATCGACATCCTGCGGGCGAACGTCATGATGAGCGGGCATCGTGAGTTTGCGAAATTCCGTAAGCGATGAATCGACAGGCTCCTTCGCAATGTTCAGCAAAGCTTGCTGGGCGTAGGAAGAGCGCGCGTCAACCAAGTTCAGAATGATTCCCTGAGGCCGCCCAAGAATTGCTGTGTGCGGATTCGAGGTGAAGTCACGGACCTCCGCCGAGTGCCAGTGGTAACGGCGAGCGAGATGGCTGGAAGGATTCATCCCCTGCTGAACAACCGCCCATTCGCCGGATGCGCTGACGACGAAGGAATGCAGATAGAGCTGAAATCCGTCGCCGATAGCGTTGTTATCAACGCGGGCGGTGAGGCGGCTGGTGCGGGCAAGTGCATCGCCGTCCAGCCCGGTATGGCCGGAATAGGCACGTAATTCGTCGGGCGTGCGACGCGAGTGACGTCCGCGCCCGCCGCAAATGTAGATGCCAAGATCGGAGGATCGTGGATTGAGCCCGCGCTTGAGCGCCCCCATCACCGAAGTTGTGATGCCGGAAGAGTGCCAGTCCATCCCCATTACGCAGCCCAAGGCTTGGAACCAGAAGGGATCGCTCAACCGGGTGAGAAATCCTGAAGTTCCATACGAGGCGACGATGTGCTCGACAACTGCCGTGCCGAGCTGAGTCATACGTTCACCAAGCCAGGCTGGTACACGGCCTCCGTGAAGAGGGAGATCGGCGGTGCCGGAACGCTTCATGCTTCCATTTTGATCGCAAATTGCCATCGAGAGAAACAAAACTTAAAGATCACCACCAAGAACAAGTAAATCGACCATTGAGCGGGCATGGTACGCTTACGCAGATATAGGGCGGTTGCGCATCTATTGGAGAAGCTGATGTCTTGGTTGATTTTCCAGGTGAGAATTCAATCCTCGGCTGCTTTTTGCTCTGTTTCTTCACGATATATTCCTCCCGCACTTCGAAATCGTCAGATATTGTAGGAATCAGTATCAGTTGTTAAATATCGCTCAAGTAATCGTCAGGTCTGTTGGGCGGTGCCGTGGGTAATCGTGGATAAATTGGCGCGGCATGTTCTCCCTAGTGTGAGCGAACAAGAACTCCACTTGGGTGTTTTCCGGAGCGATTTGCTCTTTCATAAAATCCCAGGCTGTGCGTCCCCACGACTTGCGTCATTCGTTCGCTTCGCATCTGGTATCCAGCGGCGTCTCCCTGCCAATTATCGGAAAGCTGTTGGGGCATACTCAGCCGCAGACCACCGCCCGTTATGCACATCTCGCCGACGATCCTCAGAGGGATGCAGCCAACCTCTTTCCCAAAGTGCTGTCTTGAGTGGTGTGTGAGATGAAAAGAAGGCTGGGATCGCTCCCGGCCTTTGCTGCGGACATAAGTAGCCAACCCGTCCCACTCCCGGTTGCCCACGAATGGCTTCGGCTGTCAAAGCCCCCTCCTTCCGATCAAAACGCGGCATTAACCCCCGCTCGCTTTGTTCTCGGACCTGCATAGCAACTCATGGTAGGTTCTCGTAAGTTGGATGCCGGTTTGACGCCGGAGGCGGTGCCTCGGGCACGCGTATCGCCACTAAGCAGAGCAGCGACGCCGAGCCCTCCCGCCCTTAAACATACCCGCGAATTCGCTTCGCGCACGAGAACTGGACGAGCGAGCACAACACCCACCCTCGCTATTGCTGCCCACTTCGCACCAGCGAGGCTGGATTTACCTTTCCGTGGGCGCGGCAGGATTCGAGAGACTACCGAAATCCCCACCAGTGGAGGACGAATCGGTGTTGCTCCCTTCCGTTTTCAGCAGCGGATCGGTGAGAGGCTCCCTGCTTTGGACCAAATCTGTTTTGATCTCCACCTTTTGATCCGGTAGCGGATTGATGTCCGTTTCGAAAGTTTCGTAACCCGGAAGGGCAATCCTGATTCGATGTGCCCCGGGCGCGATAAGCATCGCTCGGCCCACGCCGCCGAACTCACCAACATGCCCGACAAAAAGACCGTCCACAAAAACCGCCGCCCTCGAAGGGTTAGACCGCAATTTTGACGGTGGATGTTACGGATGGAAGCAGTCCTGTAGCGGTCTTCTCCATGGTGACGCTTACGACCTGCTTCTTCCCCGGCTGAAGACTTACTTGTTCTGCGAAATCCTTGTAGCCAGTCCTGCCGGACTATGATCGTGTGTTTGCCCGGTAATAGCATCACCTTCTTGACCCTTCGAGTTCCTTCAAGTACCCCACGTACTCTCCGTCAACCCACACTCCAGACGTTTTCTCAATCTTCGAATTCCCCTCAAACTGAATCTCTCCCAGCACGTCGTTGCCGGCGTGAAAAGCGGGTGGGAGAAGCAAAGCAGCGAGTAGCAGCGCATACACCACGGAATACAGGCTTCGCAATGCTTTTTTCATATGTGCCTCCATGCTTGGTTGACCTTACAGTATGCAATAAGCGTGCCAATGGACGAGATTGCGGGGAGACAGGCCTCGTGAAATGAGGCACAGGGTAGAAATGTCCGGTCCTCGTGCAAAAAATTCAGTAATCAGCAGACCGGAAACTGACTACCGTCTTGCGGCTTCTGCCCCGCTTTAAGGGCCATCTGGAATTGGCGAGGTAGTCGAACGATGGGTGTCCGGAATCAGACGCTCCTGCTGGTTGCGTGACGCTGCTGCCCTACGCGAACGACTGTCGAGAATAGTGCAGAGTTACCCTCCCCGAGCGCTGGAAGTTCGCGCTGCTGCGGCAGTAAATTCCTCCTGAACCAGACCATTGACGACCGAAAAATAACGCGAAAAGAGGGGTTCAGCGTTCAGCAAGAGCATCGATGACTTCAAGCGTCGCTAGCCAGTGTTCTCGAACCGTGTGCACTTCAGGCCACCAACGCCACGCCCGCCGCCATCCCATAACAAGAACATCTCAGCAACTGAATTGATGGCTCAGCTGGGGGATTTATGCGCAGGTTTGCCATTCTTGGTGTTGCTGTTTTGATGCAGATGCGGGGGCTGTGTGGAGGAAACAAGAAGTAGAAAAAGCCGCTTTACAGCCGGTTAGCGAGGGCGTGATGATACGCAATTCCGTTTTGGGGGTGCGTGTCCGAGTTGGGCTCGGCAGAACGCGGCGATTTCAAAAATCGCACAAGGAGCACAGTTCGAGAGCGTCAAAATTCATCGTTTATTTTGGGTAGCCTTACTACTCTGGGCCGCAACGGAATCGAGCCTCTTTGCGCAGCAAACCACGATTCCCGGCGTTCCGACCGATTCGCAGGTCATCTCGTATCTTGATGGAACGCTCGATTGGCACCACCAAATTACGGTAGAGGAACATCTGGCATCTGATCCTGCTGACACACTGTTTCTCGCTGAAAGCAAGCAGCTCGACCCAAAGATTGTCCGTTTGTCATTCGATTTCGGTCGGGCGGTTGCGGGACTGATCTCGAGTCCAAGCTCGCCGTCGGCATCAGCAACCAATAAACAGGCCGGCCATTATCAATCACTGCAGACCGCAGCTTCGGCAGCGGAAGCGGAAGTGAGCCAGACGCAATCAAAGATACGGTCGCTTCGCTCTCAGCTCGCGAATGCATCCGGCTCGAAGACAGCGCCTTTCCACAGCGCGGCTCAATGCGTTAAATAGCGAACTCTCGCTTGCTCATATGCGCGCTAAGACTCTAAGTGACCTGATGAGCTTCATGGGCGGCACCGGCACGGTTGGTGGAGGAGGGAGTCTCCTGGCGCAAATCGACGAGCTGCAACGTTCAGTGCCGGAAGCGGCCCTCCCCAACTCCAATCCCCACACTACGCAGACCGGCACCAGCGCCGTGACGAGCCCAGCTCAAGCACAGCCTTCCGGCATTCTCAGTCTGATTACGGAGCTCTTCTCGCTGAAGGGCAATCCGACTACCGCATTGCAGAGCAGCGTATCCTCGGCGCTATTGAATCTGTCTACTCCCAGTACAGGGACCGCATAGAACAGCAACACCAGAACATGGAGAGCACGCTGAATATGGCGGTCCCCGTTCCATGTCCACACAGCCGATTACAGCTAACTCAAAGCGGCCTTGAGGTTGTAATTGGCTATCCAGTCGAGATGAATGCCGCTGCAGAAATTGATGACAAGATTACTCGTGAGTTGCTCCAAGCCCTGGCGCAACCGCCTAAGCTTCGGCTTGTCGGTTCCGGCACGCCAAACATCGAACGACTGGACTCACCGGAAGGCCATGGATCTGGCGAAGCCAAAGTTGCTTGAGTGTGAAGAACAACGATCCGGACCGGTGACGTATGTTATGAACTCAGCAAAAGTTGCTGAAGCGACGTGAGCTTGACCGAACCGCATTGCTTTTCCAGCCCATAAGTCAGGCGTGAATACCCTTCCTCGCGCATCTCGGATTTGAATTCATTACGCCACGACAAGACAAGCCGCCGTTGCGGTTCAATTTCCAGAATTTCGCCGCTGTCTCCAACGCGCCCGTCGGGAATATCAAATGCCAGGATGTTCCGGTTTTCCATTCGGACTAATTTGAAGAAATTCGTAGTAATCCTGAATTTTCATTACGCTTTCTCCGTGGGGACGCTTCCACCCGCAATATTTGTATTCAACGACTCTGTTACTCGGCAATTATGTTTCTTTTGAGGGTGCGGGGCGGCAGGAGCCTGAGAGAACGGGTTGCGGTCTTTGGCCGCCCTAAGATTGGATTCAGCAACTCTGGAAGGCGGTTGCATTCCATGCCCGCACTTTCCCGAAATGGTTCCTATTTGATTGGCTTTCTTGGTGGTTTGGCAATTCCTGCGTTGTTGACGAGGATGTCCACTGGGCCAAGTCGTGTTTGAACGTCTGCGACCATGCGTTTGACCTCGGCGGCAACCGACACGTCAGCCTGTACCGCCAATGCCATTCGCCCGAGGGCGGTGATTTCAGCACAGACCTTGTTGGCGGCATCGGCTCTCTGGCGAAAGTTCACGGCTACATCTGCACCAGCCCGAGCCAGTGCGACGGCGATCCCCGCCCCGATACCACGACTCCCGCCAGTTACAAGGGCAACTCGATTCTTCAGGTTTTCCATGGGAGACATCATACGACCGAGTCGGGACGGAGAAGAATTTCCCGTGCCCAATCAACCCTCGATGTCGGGGACGGAACCGCTCACCCACCCCGATTCGTCCTCGGCCAATCAATCCGCCAACGCCCACCCGACACCGGAACCCAATAGAGTCGCTTCGGCGGCGTTCCCCGTGCATGGTGGTAAAGTGCCGCTGTACGCTCGTAGAACCCTCGCGTATGCCACGAATCGGAAAACCGGAATCGGTGAAAATCGAGATGATGGCAAAATTCGTGGCAGAGGGTGTTCAGAAACTAACAGAGCCGCAACGTGCCCAATTCTTGGCATCTGGTTGTGCCCTACGCAGCGGTAAGGGCCTGACGCGTTGCATTGAGAGTGTTGATTAGTGATTCCTTGGGGAGGTTCCGGATGATTGGTTGAATAACCAATTTCAGCATCATGGGCACGTTGCGTGTCAGTGAAATGGCTCGACACTCCACACACACGCCGCCTTCCTCCTCCTGCAGTCGCCAATAGGAATACAGACGCCACAGGAATCCGTGACCTGTGTCGGGCGGAAGGATTTTTTCTTTTGGGCTTCCGGCGTTCTGCACTTCAGCAATCTGTGTCGTGTGGGAACGGCACAATCCTCGCTTGGTGTTCAGGGAGGAATAGTGCACCTCATGATATGTGTCAAGCACCACCGTGATGATTTTCTTTTTGAGAAGCCGCAAATAAATCTGAAAATCGTCGCCGTGATGGCTCATTAGCCTTGAGTCGATCACTTCGGTCTTATAGATGTGCTTGTGGTTGTTGTAGTCCTGCAGCAGCGCCAAGGTCTTTTTGACCGTCGTGCCGGGAATAAACGCGGCTCCAATCCAGTCATGGATCAAACCATCCGGCACTGCAACAGTCCCCTGATTCGACCAGAATTGCGCCACGATGTTGCCCTCGCGGATCTGCCGGGCTATCTGGGAACTCCCGTCAGACCACAGAAACGGTCCGCTCTCGCAGAGAGTCTGCTCCATCCCCACTTCGGCCTTGCGAATGTAGGCGTCAAAAGCCTGTAGCGTCAAAGAACTCAACTGCACCGACTTAACGGTTTCTGCCATGACGTTGAACCTACTCAGAATTTGATCTGTTGCTCCCCGAATGTCAACACGGCTCCGACAAGAGCATCGGAATTTTTTAGGAAAGCGTGCGGCATTCTGAGTTCTAAACAACTAAATGGGTATGCTCGCAAGTGTATAGAAAGAAAGCGGATTTCGATTAGCCAGAAAACCGAACTCGGAAAGGAAACAGCGCACGCCGTAGTATGTGGGGTGAGGATGGCAACGACGTGCGCCTTTTTTAGGTTAAATGCAGAGTAGAGCCGTGGACATTGTCGAGTCGGTGACACCAATCACACGCCTGAAGTTCGCCACACACACCCTGACACACCCATCCCATCCCCGGAAATCCGGATCGCCGCTCCGCTCTCTTTCTAACAGTTCCTCATGTCCGAACCACTGCGAATAGCCCGGTTCCGGATTTTGAGCGAGTCAGGTACCGTGGATAACCCCGCTTCGCCTGCTGAATCAGCTCCGTTCTGTCTTTTAGGTGCTATAGTCTAGAGTTGACCTCAGCCAATTTGGACATGCATGTTATACGGAAGCAGCAATAACCTACCGCCGTTTGGTTATTGCCAAAGGAGATGATTGTGCCAACATCCCCCAAGCGACCCTCCAAGCCAACAGCCACGCCACGTGTTAAACCGTTGGCCAAAGCCTCTCCCCCGTCACCCCAACCATTCCTTCGCTTCTACCACTCACAGAGCCTCCGCACGAAAACCCTCGCGGTTCTCACCAGTCTCGAAAAAGCGAAAGACGGCACGCAATATCGCGGTGCCTTGGCAGACATCGTCGCGGAACTAACCGACGCGGGCATGGATTACTACTTTCTGAGACCGCTGAAGGTCGCCAAGGCGGGCTTCTTCGTCGAACAATCAGCCAACCTCGGCATTGCCGCTACAACTGGGGTATTGGCATCCGTCATCCGCAACATCATCGGCGGCATGAATAATGCTCAACTCCTCTCACTGTGTAGCTATATTCGGCAGCTCATGAAGTGACGCTCCGCACTTTTTCAGGCAATCCCTTGCATTCTTCGGCAGTCTTGATAACAACAGATGTCGCGGGTACTCGGGCTGCTGGCTTCCGCTGAACCCGGTTGATGCAGACGTGCGCTTCCTCCGCAATAGCAATCGCGGTCTTGCTGCCTGTCGCAGTCCATCCGCAATCGAGGCATTGGCTGGATTCGAGCTGACTACAGCGCTCCGGCCCTACTAAGAGGACTGCATGCCATCCGCCTGAGGCTTCCGTAATGGGATCACTGGAAGATTTCGATGTTAGTCAAAGTCACCGCAATCCCGAACGGCCCGTTATCTTCCGTTTGTTGAACGCGCACCACACGCCCCTCCCCGCGAACGGAAACGGGATCGCCGCTTTCGATGAGTTCGTCCTGCGGCAGCGTGAGTTGTACTTCTATCCCAGAACCTTCCACAATTTCTTCATCAGTGAAGAAATATATGCCTCGTGGACTCACGTCGCGGCACACACCGGTGAATTGGCGACCATCATGTTTTGCGATGATGGTTCCTTGTATAGGGAGTCGTTGGCTCTGGCGGCGTTCCTGCATCACCAGCAACTTACACGAGAACAGGTGTCAGAGCAAGGACTTGGTCTTTCACGGGGGGGAGACAACCCCCGTGAATTGCGGAACAGCGTAGCCCTGCTTGGACGGAAAACACGCAGTGCGACTATCAGCCTGAATTGCGCTGCTGCACTTTCTCATGAATAAGCCTCATCAACATTGGAATTCGGGCGGGTTTGGTCAGGTACCCATCCACTTGGTCACGGATTGCCGTTAGTTCCGCGTCAAACATAGGATACCCAGTCAGGATAAGAGTCACACAATTCGGTTGTGTCCTGCGCATCGCATTGACCACAGTCAAACCGCCTGTTGGGTGGCCGAGGTTCAAGTCGGAAATTAGAACGTTGAACTGGGCGGACGCGATTTCGGCCAGTGCTTGATTCACCGTACCAACCGCTCTCACGCTAAGTCCGTGTCGCCATAAAATCTCTGGCATCGTGAGAAGGATGCTGGGATCATCGTCCACGAGCAAGACTCGGACAGGTTCCATGCACCACCTTGGATACGGACTGAGATTTACCGCAGTTTCCGTTTCCAGAACACTGGCAAAAGAGCGCCTACATTGCCGAAATATCTGTCGTGTAATCAGTCCCGGAAACGGAACAGCCAACGGATGTCTCCAGGCTTAGCCAGTCACGCCACCCGCCCTAACGCACGCATTCCTTGCAGAGGTTCAGCTCGCTGCGAGTCAGCGGTACGCTGCTTCGGAACTCTCGGGGCGTTTAAAACCTTAACAATGGTGTCGAGAGATAACCCTGTTCGTTCACTTAGCTCCGTGATGGTGTAATGGGCGTCGAAAAGCTCTCTGAGCCGCCGTTCTTGGTCTAAGCTTGGCATAGCAGCTCCTCCATCAATGCTGCACTATGGTGCAATGCAACATATCTTGAGCAGATGCCGCTGCGCATAAAAAAGGATGCAGAGCTGGCTGGAAAGATCGCCGACTTGCGGCTCGCTCGCACCAAATCGGGAACCAGCCTTATCAAAACGTTCGGCGAGCGGAATCCGCTCCCACTAAATCTTGATTGGTCACTCACGATGCGGGAAGGGTTCACGTAGAGAGCGTAGAAAATAGCGGTGAAGTCACTGGATCACAGGCGGCTTCACTCGAACCAACGTGCAGTTGTTCAAGTTTTTACCGACCACGAGGTTTAGGCAAGTAGCGGTCTAATCTTCTCCAAAAGAGCAGCGGGGCCTTCACCTTTGGCTATAAAGCAGTTGGCACAAGTGACGACCACCTTCGCCGCGCTAAACGCTGACTGGATGATGATGGGCACCAGTGGCTTGCGTTGTTTCATCTGTTGAGCAACGATACCGCCGTCCATTTTCGGCATGTGGAAATCGAGAACTACGAGGTCCACGTCGATGCGCAGCAAAGATCTCCAATGCCTGCTCTCCATCGACTGCGCTCAGGACTTCATAACCTGCGCCTTGAAGAATTTTCTCGCGGGTGTAGAGGAGTGCGGGCTCGTCATCAACTGACAGAATTACAGGGCGCTGTTGCTGCTGGATATTCTGGGCAGAGTTCGGCGACATGTCGCTGCACACCTTTCGATTAAGGGACGAATCAATATTATGCCTCGCGGGACTGCTGAACAGACTAAGGTTTCCGACCTACTTGCAACGTGAATTTGGCGGTTGTCTTGCACAGACTCATTCAGATACTCTGAAAGTTCTATCAAGAAATGCCCTGTTCGGGGAGGGAGCGCGATGCAGTGACTCCGCACTTTGCGCTTTCACATTTTCTTTAGCGGGACGTTTATCACTTGCTTGAAAGTATGCCGATGATCCCGGATAAGACCGCAAAACGGTTCGTCCTAGTTGTTGACGACGAGCACACCATTGCCGATACCCTCGTAATCATTCTGACGCAAGCGGGTTTCGATGCTGTCGCTGCTTATTCCGGTCGAGAAGCCGTCCACCGTGCCTTGCAGTTGAAGCCGGATTTGATTATCACCGACGTGGTCATGCCTGACATGAACGGAATCGACGCATCCATCGCCATCAAAAGCTTTTTACCCCAGTGCAAAATATTGCTCTTCTCCGGACAAGCGAATACGGCTAATCTTCTTCAGCAGTCGCGTAGCTCTGGTCACAGCTTTGAGTTGCTGGCCAAGCCCCTTCCTCCGGCAGACCTCATCGCAAAGCTACGGGATTACGCGGGATTACAGGCGGCTGTTTGAATTCTGACCACTGCTAATTGTGACTCGGATGATGTCTCTATGATGAACTGCTCTGATTGGGAAGACCTGAACACGAAATACCGCATCGCCACGCTCCGGTACGGCAGGTTTGTCGATTCGCTCAAAGGACTCGACCGAACCGAAAGGGACGAAGAAGAGGCGACTACGTCTCGAAGACCAGATGAAAGAGGCGGAAGGGGCATTGATGCGGCATGAGGCAGAGCACAGGTGCCGGGGTTGATGCCCTCGGACAGGTGGGGTCAACACTCGGACGATGAATATCCTCGGCTGACCTACGACGACAGCGATGTTCGCTGCGACAATCGGGCTGATGGCGGGTGGGCATGATCCAGAAGCGGCTGGCTAAGATGGCCAAGAAGGCCCCCACCGCTAAATCGCAGTAGCGGCGGGTTGATCTACTCCTGATGTTTACCAAGCCCCATATGTGGCCCGAGCCGCCGTGAGTTGCGTTCCGGTCCTACGAACTCCTCAGCAGAGTCGGCCGAGCTGGCCGTGGAACCGCTACTAACGTCCGCAAGAGGCTGCCTGTGTGCTGCCACCAGCCTTGGAACACCTGCCCGTCAGCGCAACGGACGTGCAGCGGACACCAGCTATTGAGAGCGCGTGGAAGCCTGCAGGAAATATCCCGCTCTCCTCTATCCCCCGGTTCATCTTTGCCTTGAGTTAGAGGACTCACGATTACGGAACGGGTATCCATCCGAAGGCCCGTGCGCAATGCTTTGAGTGCGCTCTCCTTGGCGCTCCAAAGCAAAGCCACTAACTGACACCGGTCCGCCGCGTCTGCTTGCGAAATCAGGTCCCGCTCCTCGGTCGCGAAATAGTCTTGAACGAAGGCCTCGCTGCGGTACTCAGCTATTTCCAAATCAAAGCCTAGCTGTGCTCCGGACTTTGCGATGGCGCAACCCGCAACGCCGGAGCGGTGGCTCAGCGAAATGGCAACGTCTGCTGGTTCGTCCGCAAGAAATACCTGCGGTGCGCCCGAGGGCGCCGGACGTATTTCGATTTCCGAAAGAGTCTTGGGATCGTTCGGAAGGTTCCAGTAAATGGCCAAGGCTCGTTTCGCTGTCCAGCGTCCCAGTCGCCAATCTTCGCGGCGTTTTGCAAAACGGAAACCACCGAGGCAAGCCGCATCTTTGGCGCTCAACCAATTATCGTGCGCCGGTATGTCCGATTCGGCCTGCTCAAGCCAATAAACGTCCATGATGCTCGCCCAACTGCAACATCAGCGAAATCTGGTAAAACGTTTTCACCCGCTTATCTTCGCAGTTTCAGCGCCCTGCAAGGCCTTCAGAGGCTCGGACTTTACGGTGTAGGGTAGAGCTACCGTGCGATAGCCGAGCAGATGAATGTACATGTTCCCCGCCATATCCACGACTTCAACATCGAAGCTTCCATCGGGATTGGGGGTTACCACCGCATGCAGCGGGCCTTCGGCCAGATCTGCCGCACGCCCGAAACGAAGCTGCTCAACATACTGCGGCAGGCCCATACGGCTTTGTATGGCCAATTCCCAGAGCCCGGCGGTTTGAAAGCAAAGCTCGATTAGGCGCGGAGTCACTAGCGTCAGCCGCTCAGGAGGATTGTGATGGCCAGGCAAATCTTGCTTCATTTGCCCGATGATCCGGTCTCCATCCCGCCAGGCCCGTGCAGCACCTGATAAGCCGGCCCGTGGAAGTAAACGTGATATATATCAGCAGCCTCGACGATCCTTCCGGCCGGTTTGCCCGGTACAGGAACGGTCCCCAACTCGGGTTGTTGCTTGGTCAACCGCACCCGGCCAGTGAAGTGAGTGGTAACCTCCGGTTCCGCTTGTTTCTTAATTGTCCTGTAACCAATGAGGCGGCAATCCGCCACTACGGCACCATCAAGCTGATACGATATCGCCTCAACGGTGACCGCGCGCGGCTTGTTCCGGTAGAACTTGAACGGCGCCAGGAACTGCACCCCTTCGATCGCCTCGATATTCCAGCTAGGCAGCAGTGAAAGAGCGGCTTCTGCAAAGGACTCGATACCCATAACACCAGGAAGCACCGGGGTGCCGTCTATTTGATGATCATGCAGAAAGGGCTGAATCTTCGGGTCCAGCGTGGTCTCGATCGTCAGGCCAGAGTAAATACCCATGCTGGCGATCTTGCCGATCATCAATCCCTGCGTTGCTAAGCGATTGTCGCTGGAAGCCTCCACGGCGGCCATGTCGAGTCCGCCCGTGGCATCAATTTCCTTCAACAAGATGCCGAGGCGCTGGGCGACCACGATCTCACCGCGAGTTCCTCCAGCGGTCAATTCGCGGCGGATCAAAGGAACGCCGGCTTCGGGTGGCAGCATATCGATGCCTGCCAATTCCATCATTTTAGGAATCGAGCCTCGCGTCGCCATTCCGATGCCACCCCAGGCTGTCCAATCTATGGCGATGCCACGGGTAGCTGGCCTGGTGGCGCGGAAGCTTGAGGTGATTTTGCACAACAGGTCGTTGGCTGCGCTGTAATCCGCCTGTCCTGCGTTGCCGAAACGGCCGGCAATCGAGCTGAACGAGACGGTCGCTCCCAACGGCATGTCGCCGATAGCGTGCAGCAGATTGAACCATCCGTTGCTCTTGACGTCAAAGACAAGGTCGAATTCACGCGGGTCCTTATCCGGCAGGAAATGGCTACGTTCCATCCCGGCCGCGTGGAGCAGCACGTCAATCCGTCCACTGCGCTCGCGCACCTGATTGATGACTTTCGCCACGCCCTCTG
The DNA here is from genome assembly GCA_963819175.1 of uncultured Acidobacteriota bacterium. Lineage (GTDB taxonomy): Bacteria > Acidobacteriota > Terriglobia > Terriglobales > Acidobacteriaceae > CAWBRT01. The sequence goes on along the minus strand of CAWFVJ010000012.1, from coordinate 116,906 downwards.
CGTCGTTGAGATTAACGCTAAAGTAGTGCGCCGTGCCTCCTGCCGCACGCACCTTATCGATTGCCTTCCAAGCGGCTTGCGCACGCTCCAGGGCCGCCAGTTCCCGCTCGATCATTGCAGGAGTAGCGCGCTCGCCGCGGGCCTGTATGCGGGCGATGAAATCCCGCTTCAGGCCGTCCTTGTCGCTGACAAACTTCGCCAGATCGGGATTGTTCGGATCCGGCTCCGGCACCAGATCAAGTAGGTAGAACGTCCCGCCGGATGCCGCAGCCAAATCTCCGGTGATAGCCGAAACAATACCTCCAGCCGCGCCTGTCACTACGAACACGGAGTCCTTCTCCAACGTCATGCCTGGTTGGCCGTCGGCGGCAGGTAGCTCTCGCAATCCGACCGTCCAGCGCAGCCCTTCCTTGTAACCGACCTCAACCGCGCCCGGGTCACGCAGAGTTTCGTCGATCAGAATTTCTACAAGTTGCGAGACCTCGCACTCAGCTTGGAAATCGACCGCTTTGACCAGAACATCCGCCCGCTCACGTTTGTAGGTCTTAGTGAAGCCGGTAACCGCGCCGCCGAGCGGTGCGACTGCTCCGGCATCGTCATATCCGTGCTGTCCCCCCAGCCGAACTGCCGAGACCAGGAAGGTGCCTGGCGCCGCAATTTGCTGATACAACGCGCGCATGGTGGTATAAAGTGCCTTGACGCGCACCCGCAGGGCTTCGCTCCAGCCAGCCAGATCCATCTGGCTGAGATCTCCTTCGTTGTCCAGCGCCGGCAGCCAGTAGACGCCTTGCACCGGGCCCGCAGCCAGCCAACCGTTCAATTGATTGGCCAGTGCTTCCGCGTCCAATGTCTCATCGATGCGCAAAACTTCTACATCAAACGCTTGGAGCAACTGGGTCAGCGCATCCGCCACTCCGCCTTTGTCCGGCATGAGTACTACCCGACTGCCTGGACCTAGCGTGACGCCTGTCGGCTTACAGAAGGTGAGCGCCGGTCGTAACGTGGGTACCGGCACACGGCGTGGAATGCTGTTCGCCGCTTCAAGTGAAGCGAGAATCGGCGCAGATGCGACCGGTGCCGCCGCTTGCGGCTTTTCCTCGACCGCAGAAGCACTTGCAACGGGCGTTCCACCTTGGGCAGCAAGTTTGTCATGCGCAAACTTGATCACATGCGCCAAGGTTGGGAAATCCCGCAGCTTGAGATTCTCATCGCGCGGGATGTTGTAGAGCCCGCGGATGGCCGCCAGCAACTCCGCCTGCTTAACCGTATCTACCCCGAGGTCGGCTTCCAAATCCAACTCCAGATCCAGCATGTCTTTGGGATAACCGGTCTTCTCGACTACCAGCGCCAGGATCGTTTCCTTCACCGGATCGTCCACGACCGCTTCGACAGCGACGGCAGCAGTCGCAGGTGCCGGTGTCGGTGTCGGCGCAGGCACTGCCACCGTTGGCGCCGGGGGAAACGCAACGGCCAAATCGGGCCGCTTGCTGTACACAAACCCGATTACATGCTTCAGCGTTGGGAAATCCCGCAGTTTGAGGTTTTCATCGCGCTGGATGTTGTAGATCCCGCGGATGGCCGCCATCAGCTCCGCCTGTTTGACCGTATCCACCCCGAGGTCGGCTTCCAGATCCAAATCCAGGTCCAGCATGTCCTTGGGATAGCCAGTCTTCTCCACCACCAGAGCCAGAATGGCTTCCTGCACCGGATCGACGGCGACCGCGTCGACGGCACAGCCGCCGTAACCGGGGTTGGAGTAACGAACTTCGGCAACTCCTGCACTGCTGCTCTCTGCGTCGACTTCGTCTTCGCTTCGGCCAAGTCGGGCCGCTTGCTATAAACAAACCCGATCACATGCTTCAGCGTCGGGAAATCGCGCAGCTTAAGGTTCTCATCGCGCTGGATGTTGTAAATCCCGCGGATGGCCGCCATCAGCTCCGCCTGCTTAACCGTATCAACCCCGAGGTCCGCTTCCAGATCCAACTCCAGGTCCAGCATGTCTTTGGGATAGCCGGTCTTCTCGACCACCAGTGCCAGGATGGCTTCCTGCACCGGATCGTCCACGACCGCTTCGACGACGACAGCCGTGACCGCTGCCGGAGCCGGAGCCACGCATTTGGGTTTGCGCTACTGCTTCTGCGCCGCTTTGGCCTTCGCTTCCGCCAGGTCGGGACGCTTGCTATAGACGAAGCCGATGACATGCTTCAGCGTCGGGAAATCCCGCAGCTTGAGATTCTCATCGCGCTGGATGTTGTAGATCCCACGGATGGCCGCCATCAGCTCCGCCTGTTTGACCGTATCAACCCCGAGGTCGGCCTCGAGATCCAGTCCAGGTCCAGCATGTCCTTGGGATAGCCGGTCTTTTCCACCACCAATGCCAGGATGGCTTCCTGCACCGGATCGACGGCGACGGCGACGACCGGAGCCGCTGCCGGCAACCGGGAGCGGCAGCAACGATTTGTGGCTGCACTGCTGCCTGCTGCACCGCTTTGGCTTCCGCAACGGCCAAGTCAGGCCGCTTGCTATATACAAAACCGATTACATGCTTCAGCGTCGGGAAGTCCCTCAGCTTGAGGTTTTGATCGCGCTCGATGTTGTAGATCCCGCGGATGGCCGCCAACAATTCCGCCTGCTTGACGGTATCGACCCCGAGATCCGCCTCCAGATCCAAATCCAGATCCAGCATGTCTTTGGGATAACCTGTCTTCTCCACCACCAATGCCAGAATACGTTCCTGCACGGGATCGCTCACCACGACCGGCTTGGGCGGCGCAGGAGGCGGCGGTTCCACCGCAACTTTCACCTTGACTGACAGGGGCCGGTACCGCGGGCTTCGCGATAAACGCCGGTCCCGCCGCGGCAGCCACTGCAGCCGCTTTAAGAACCGGAGCAGGCGCCGACGCACGGCTGGCCTGAAGAGCTTCGGCAGCCGCGACGCACCGCCTGATCTCGCACGCGCAGCGTGCGCTGGACCACTTCCAAATCCGTGGGGCCATTGCCGGTGATCCGCTTCAACCACGTGTTCCACGCATCCGTATCGGCAATGCGATAACTGTACCCCAAAGCGTTCGGGCGGGGACGGACCCCGTCCATGGTCTTCACCCAACGATATAGTGACATGCATATCTGCGAGCCAAACCCTGCACGCCAGGCGCAACGCGTACTCGACGGGGTAATCGCCGCCCTTGGACAGATTCAATGAGCCCAGCTCAGGGTCGATTTCCTTGAAGTTGGCCACTGGCGGCACGCATCCTGTTTCCAGCGCTTTCACCGCGACCACTTCTTCAATGCCTGTAGCCCATGGCGTGGCCGGTAAAGCCCTTGGTATTGGCGATCACGATTTGGTCCGCCTCTTCGCCAAAGACACGGCGCAAAGCATTGATCTCTGCGGAAGCACTGCCGCCTCGCGCGGGGGTGTAGGTTTCATGAGAAACAAAAACCGTCTGCGGCGCCATCTGACGGCGTGAAATGCCGGCGCTCTTTTCTGCCTGCGATATCAGGCGTCTCCATCAGCTCGCCGATGTGCTGAACATCGAGGCGGGTGGCATGGAAGGCGCTATTGGCCGTCACGGTGCTCAACACCTCGCAGATGGGACGGATTCCGCGTTCACGCGCAGACTCCGCGCTCTCGACTACCAGCGCCGCGGCGCCCATGCCCAGGATCAGGCCGTGCCGGCGGCGGTCAAAGGGCAGAGCCGCCTCTTCCACCACTTCGCCGGTAGCTGCCGCTCCGGAGGCCAGGAAGCCCGTCCCGATCCATCCCATCAGGTGGTCGGAAGTGACATCGTCCGCCGATACCACGATTACTCGACGGCACCGCCCGGCACGAATCCAGTCTTCCGCCAGTGAAACTGCCTTGCGCGGTACTGGCGCAGGCGCAGTTGATTTGCGTGTTGGGGCCGCGCGCACCGATGAACTCGGCGAATTGCGAATGCCCCATCGACAAAACCTTCATGAGCGAAGCGCCGGTTGAAGATATACGGACTCGTCTGCGATGGCGGCGCGCAACTCGTCGATCCGCCGGGCTATCTCTGTCCCGAGGCCATTCGACCCTGCCGCCCGCTCGAGCAGCTTTTCCAACATTGCCAATTGCTGACGGCGCGCCTGGTCCTCGTAGAAGCGCGACGTCTCATCGGCGAAAGCGTTAAAGCCGGGGATAGGCGGAAGCGAAAATCACGCCAGTATCGTCGCGCATGAGCGTCCGGCAACACCCACCGGTCCGGCATCTGCGTACCTTTGGTGGTGGTTTTGTAGTGCATAACCAGCGGGATGCCGGCGTCACGCAACGCGTCAAGACCCGCCGCCATCGCCAGTCGCGTGGTCTGGTCCATGGCAAGCCAAGCGTTCGGCTGCGACCCCGAACTCCTTGTCCATTTCAAAGGCGCCGCCACGGGCCGCAAGCCTGATCACATCCGACGTACTCGTGATCAGTTTCGAATCTGGTCCGCCATTGTCATTTTTCATCAGACGCGTGATATTCTTGTCGACCTGGGCTTTGCGAAGCCGGTTGGGCAACACATCGATGAATTGCTCGCCATGCAAGATGCGGCTGACATTGGCGTCATCGAATACGCGCTCGGTTCCCGGCAAGCCCAGCGCCGCTCCGGTGATCGTCACTGGGAGCCATGCAGGGTTATCACTCCGCCCTTGCACCGACGCCATCGATGTCTCGCGCGATGCCTCAGCCTGCCCGCGGCCCAATCCCGCGGCATAAAGGCCGCACAGCGCCTGGTTGAAGGACGCGATATCGCCGACCTTGGGATGATTTGTGAACAGCGAAACCACGTCGCCGCGAGCCGCCGAGCACATCGTCGGCAAATCCCTGCAGGGCCTTCTTCGGCCCCATTTCCACGAAGACGCGGGCGCCAGCGGCGTACAGCGTCTCCAAGCCCTTCACAAATTGCACGGGAGAAGCGATCTGCGTCGCCAGCATCTCCAGCATCTTCGGCACGACGTTCGGTCCCATAGGATAAAACTCGCCGTCGATATTCGAGATAATCGGCAGTTGCGGCGATTGCATACGCAGTCGCGCCAGCATCTGGCCGAACGGCACGCTGGCCGGAGCCACAATCTTTGTATGGAAAGCATGGCTGACCGGCAAGGGCACGGCGTTGTAGCCGGCTTTCAGGAAAGTTTCGACCGCTTGATCAATCGCCTTGCTCGTCCCGCCGATCACCGCCTGGCCGTTACTGTTGATATTGGCGGTCACTACATAGCCGTCGATCGTCTTCAGAATCCGCTCAATTTCCTCCAGCGGCGCAAAGACGGCTGCCATCTTGCCGTTGTCTTCGAATGACACGCGCGTCATTTCGCGCCCACGCGCACTGACGGCCTCCATGGCATCCACGAATGGAAGTGCGCCCGCCGCCACCAAGGCTCCGTATTCGCCCACGCTATGGCCCATTGCCATGTCGGGCTGGATGCCGTAAGCGGCCGCCAACCTGGTCAACGCAATGTCGCTCGCGATCACCGCAGGCTGAGTAATTGCGGTCTGGCGTATATCTTCTTCGGCTTGGGCGACGGCGGCGGCATCGGTTCCGTCAACGAAGATGAATTCGCTGAGCGGCTTGCCCAGGATTGGGGTCAACACGCGGTCCGCCTCGGCAAAAGTCTCCGCCACGATCGGTTCGACGGCGCGGAGCGCTTGGAGCATGTTCCCGTACTGCGAGCCTTGTCCGGTATAGAGGAATGCGACTTTGGGAGCAGGCCCCTGGCCGCGGAAAATACCTTGGGCGCGCAGAGCCTTCCATATCGGCGGCTGGTTGGCCGCCAGCGCCTTGAGCGCCTTGGCAGATTTGTCCGCCAACTCGGCGGCATCCGCATAGTCGATCGCCAGACGTTCGGGCGCGCGCAGGTCCGATTCAGCTGGGGCGGCCGGAGCCGGCGCCTGCCCGCCTGCAGCCGACTTCTGCACCGCGCGCAAACGCTCGGCCAGCGCAGCCGCCGAGGCGGCGCCGATTACCAGAGCGCCGCGTAATGGCGCTTATGAGGTCAGCCTGAGCAGTGCGGAAGCATCCTGCGCATTCATGGCTCCGCTCTGCTGCGTCGCCAGGCGAGCAGCCCGCCGACCGCAACGGATCGCTTGCCATTTCCGCCGGTGATCCTGTGCGGGAATGTATTCTTCCAGCACGGCATGGAAGTTGGTGCCACCGAAACCAAAGGCGCTCAGGCCGGCGCTGCGCACGCCATCCGCCGGAACCTGTCCACGGCTTCAGCTCGCGTATTGACACAAAGCGGAGAGTGGGCAAAATCGATGTCCGGATTGGGACGCGGGCAATTCACACTGGGCGGCAGCACCTTATCCCGAAGCGCCAGGACGACCTTCAGCAATCCTGCGGCACCGGCAGCCCCTTTGAGGTGGCCAATATTCGACTTCACCGAGCCGAGCGCCACCGATCCGACGGGAAGGTTATAACCTGCTGAGCACCTCAGCCATGCTCTGCACTTCGACGACGTCACCCACTCGAGTCGACGTGCCATGGCCTTCAATCAATGTCGACGCAGCAGGCGACAAGCCGGCATTCTGCCAGGCGCGCTCGACGGCCAGTTTTTGCCCGACCGGATTGGGCGCCGTGATGCCCTTTCCCTTGCCGTCGCTTGAGCCGGCAATGCCGCGCAGCACGGCGTAAATCTTGTCCCCATCGCGCTCGGCATCCGCCAAACGCTTGAGCAAAAAGATAGCCGCGCCTTCGCCCATGACGAAGCCGTCGGCGCCCTCCGCGTAAGGGCGAGCTGCCGGTTGCCGAAAGCGCACCGATCTTGCAGAACTTGACGAAGCTCGAAGCGCCCATATTGCGGTCAATGCCGCCTGCGATGGCAACGTCGAAATCATTCGCCACCAGCCCGTGCACTGCCGCAGCTGATCGCCGCCATCGCGGAGGCGCATGCCGCGTCCGTCGTGAAGTTGGGACCGCGGAAGTTGTAAATGTTCGCGATGCGGCCGGCAAGGCAGTTGGACAATTCGCCGGGCATCGATCTTCCGTGACTTCGGGAAGGAGCTTTTTCGATGCGGTTGTGCAATTCGCGGGTGATGTCGCGTCGCATCGGTCTCGGGCAGCGCGGCGAAACTGGCGGATTCGCTCAGTTCGCGGGCGTATTCCGGAAAGTACACGCGCAGAGCAAGTGAGATAATGCTTTTCCCCAGCCCAAGGCACTGCCGAGAATCACCGCAGTGCGCTCGCTGTTCAGCGGTCGCTTGGGGTAGCCGTAGTCCTCCAACGCCTCGCGGGCACAAGCGATCGCCCATTTTTGCGCGTCATCCATGCCATTGACGACACGCGGCGGAAGAGGCAGGCGCCACTTCATGGGATCCCAGACGAACTCGCGCACCCAGCCGCCTATCTTCGAGTAGGTTTTATCGGGAGCGGCGTGATCGGAATCATAGTAAAGGGCCGGGTCCCAACGGTCGGCAGGAACCTCGCTGATGCAGTTACGGCCCGTCTTCACGTTGTTCCAGAAGGCTGCTACGTTCGGAGCATCGGGCATAATCGCGCCCGCGCCGACAATCGCAATCGCTCGATAAGCGGAATCTTCCATGATTGCACGTCCTATATATGGCTCAAATTTGGTGTCTGGCCTGTAGCAGGCCAGACCTCGTTCTGACTTCTCCGATATAAGTTGTTAGGCAGATGCTGCTGCACTCTTGGCCACGCGGTTATAAAGCACGTCGGCAATGCGATCCATATCCGAGATCAAGCCGGCCTGCGCGCGATGAATATCGGGCAGTCGCAGAGCCGCTTCAAACGCGGCCATCTCGGAATCGCTCACGCCATCGCCGGCGCACACCCACCGGAGCCCTTCTTCGCCGACCTTGAGTGCCGCCTCGCGCGCGAAGATCCGGCCCAGGGCCGCCAGTGCGTTCGCGTCGAAGCGGGTATTTGCTTTCTCGTTCAGCTTGCCCTCGGCCATACGTGCGGCGCGGCGGGCCAGGCAGCCTGCACACTCGGCATAAGCGATCAGTTCGCCAAGGCGCAGCAGAATATGTTGGTGACGGGTCAGTCGCGCGGAACGGGCCTTTTCCATGACCTCGGCCAACGCGTGCAGAGCCAGAGCCGCGATGTTCGCGCCCACGTTCGGATGGACCAGGTGCAACTGTTCGAGTTGGCGCGCCTGCTCGTGGTAATGCTGCCCGCGCGTCTTCAGGTGAAGCTGCCAGCGATCACGGCTGATCGTCATCTCCATGATCTCGGAAGTACCCTCGTAGATCGTGGTGATGCGAACGTCACGCTTGATCTTCTCCACCATGTATTCGTGCGTATAACCGTAGCCGCCAAGCGCCTGAATACTGGCATCGGCGGCCATGTTGCCGGCCTCGGTCGCCATGTACTTGGCGATGGCGCCCTCGGTGTTCAGCTTGCCGTTCTCGCCTTCGCCGGCGTCGATGCGCTCGGCGGTCTCTTCGATGTAGGCGCGGCCCGCCTCCAGGCGGGCCACGTGCGGCACGATCAGCTTATGCGTGTAGCCCTGTTTCTCCGAGAGCGGCGCCCCGGCCTGAATACGCTTGGTGGAATAAGGGATCGCGCGATCGAGCGCGGCCCAGCCGCCGCCGAGTCCGAACGCCGCCACCATCAGGCGCGTGTAACCGAACACGAGTTGCGCCTGAATTAGTCCCTGACCTTCAACCCCACCGACGAGCCGGTCGGCATCGACATAGACATTATCGAGCGCGAGGGCTGCCGTGTTGCTGAGACGGATGCCGTGCTTATCTTCCGGCTTGTCGTGGCTGAACCCCTTCGCGCCCTTTTCCACGATGAACCAGCTCGGACCGGCAGGCGTGCTGGCCAGAATCGTGTAGGCACCAGCGATCCCGCCGTTGCTGATCCACTGCTTCAGTCCGTTGATCTTGTAGCCGACAATCCGCTCGCCTTCCATGACGCGCTCGGCCGTGCTCTGCAGAGCTCCCAGATCGCTGCCGGCGTCCGGTTCGGTGGCGCCGTAGGCAAACAACAACCCCTCTTCCGCGATGCGGGTCAGCCAAATCTTTTTCTGCTCCGGCGTGGCGCCGAATAAGATCGGGTCGCTGCCAAGGAAGGTGGCAAACACGGCGGTGGCCACGCCCAGATCGATCCGCGCCAGTTCCTCGCAGACGCGATAGAAGTCGAAGGTGCCGCCGCCCAGGCCGCCGTGCTCTTCCGAAAGGAACAGCAGGTGAATACCCAGTTTGTCGGGCGAGCACATGTCCTGCACCACTTCCAGCGGGCATTCGTCGCGGGCATCCAGCGCGATAATTTCTTCATCCGTCAGACGCTTTTTCGCGAAGTCCTTGAGCGCTTTCAAGCTTGATTTCAGGGTCTTATTAGTAATCATCGGATGCCTCTATTTCACCTTACTGTTTCACGGACCTTGTTTGTTAGTTCCGGCAAGAGTTCCAGGAGGTCGTCAACAACGCCGACATCCGCCACCTGGAAGATGGGGGCCTTGGGGTTCTTGTTGATGGCGATGATGAAGGGATTGCCTTTGATACCGGCCAGGTGCTGGAAAGAACCGCTGATGCCGCATGCCAGGTAAACTTTTGGCTTGACGGTTTCCCGGACGAGCCCACCTGACGCGACTTATCCATCCACTTGGCGTCGACCACAGGCCTGGAGCAGACACCGCCCGCCCATGGCATCGGCCAGGTTCCTGGGCGATGGCCACGTTCTCCTGCTCCTGGATGCCGCGGCCGATGGAAACCAGAACATCCTGCTTGCTGATATCTACGTCGCCTGCCTCGGATGCGATGGTCTCAAGATAGCGCCGCCGCGCCGCCAGATCGCCGACCTCAGCGTCTTGTCAATCACGGTGCCGCCGACAGGAGCGCTTTCCACAGACTTGAATGCTCCAGGACGGATATTGATGACCGCGCCCGCGAAATATCGCAACGCACGTGGGCGCTCACCTGTCCGCCGAATTCCTGGCGGACCAGTTTGAGGTAACGGCCTTCGATGCCTTCGATGTCCATCACGTCGGAGACAAAAGGGATTCATCTTGACGGCGAGCCCGGGCGACAGATCGAGTCCGAAGTGATCGTGGGGCACCAGCAAGATACTTCCGGCCGGCAGCACCTTCACCAGGGCTTTGCGGACCAAGTTCGGCATTGGGGTAGGCGAGAGCTTCATTCGAGATCTTCCATACTCTCGCCGTAAGAGCACGTGAGGCTGTCGCAAACGGCATCGAGTTCCGCGCCGGAACCGGTGACAATGGCCGTAGGGGACGCAGCGGCATCGATCTTTTTTGCAGCAGCCACCAATTCGGCCGCCGAATCGTCGACCACCCCACCTTTATGTACGATGTAGGCGAAGATCCGAGCCATTATTTCAGCCCTCCTTTGGCTTTTACCAACTCAATAAGTTTGTCGGCAATCTCTTCCCTGGCTGCCCTGCAGCATTTCGGCTCCCTTGGCCGCAGAGCGGGAACGAAGTAGTCCACGCGCTTCACTTTCGCGGCGGCTTCCCCCACTGCGCCTGGTCAAGTCCCAAGTCCGATGCGCCGTAGGTTGGAATCTTCACACCGGGCCACTTGCCGAATGCCCCGAATACCCACATAACGGGGCTCATTGATGCCAGTCTGAATCGAGAGCACGCACGGAAGGTCGATCTCGTTCATCTCCTTGTTTCCGCCTTCGATTTCCCGGCTGACTTTCAGCTTGCCGTCAAGGACTTCAATGGAATTGACCAGAGACGCGAACGGATAGTCCAGCATCGCCGCCAACATTCCGCCGACCTGAGCTTCCCCGGCCTCTGCCTGGACTCCGGTCAAGATCAGGTCGTATTTGCCCTTCTTGACGAAGGCGGCCAGAATTGTCGCAATGCCTTGCCGTCCGATCCGTTGAAAGCCTCATCGGAAATCAACACGCCATGCTTTGCGCCCATGGCCATCTCTCGTCGCAGATTTCCTCGTCATCCTCGTTCCGACGGTAACGACCGTGACGTTTCCGCCGACTTTGATCGACGATCTGGATGGCCTCTTCGACGGCGTAGTTGTCCCATTCATTCACCGAATACACGAGATCGTCACGCTCGATATCGTTTCCGGCACTGTTGAGTTGAATCTCGTTTTCCGAAGTGTCGGGTACTCTTCTTGCGCAAACTAGAATTTCCACATTCAGCCTCCCCGAATTGCTGTTCTTCAGTAATCGCCGGCCGACTTCATCCAGCCTGTTGCTGAACTACGCGGCCTGGCTGACTCGCTCGCTCTCACATCGCTTTCGGACTTTCACGCACGACGTGCTTGTCAACCAATTCCGCCAGGTCGATCGACCGTCATCTTTCCTTCCATGCCGGCGACCTTGATCGCGTCTTCCATATTCACCATGCAGAACGGACAGGCCGTCACGATCACATTGGCCCCGGCTTCGGCGGCCATCTTGACTCTCAGCACGCCCATTCGCTGATCTTCCTTGGGTTCGTAGAACAGCATCAGCCCGCCGCCGCCGCAACAGAACGAGCGGTCCCGGCAGCGGCTCATTTCAACTCTCTTCAAGCCGGGAATCGCATCAAGCACAGCTCGCGGATCGTCGTAAACTTGGTTGTGCCGCCCCAGATAGCAGGGATCATGGTAGGTATAGACCGCGTCTTCGCTTTCTGACTCGGTTCAGCTTTATCTTTCCGGCCTTCACTTCCCGGGCGATCACCTGGCTGATATGCTCCACCGGCGGCATATCCTTGTAATCGTTCTTCAGCGCGTTGTAGGCGTGGGGTCGGCGGTAACTATCCGCCGAACTCCGGATGCCTTGATGGCATCCACGTTGTGGTCCCGCAAGCTCTGGAACAGCATCTCTTCGCCGAAGCGCCTGACTTCGTGACCACTATCTTTTTCTGCCGCGCCTAGAATTCCGAAATCCTCTCCGGCCTCACTGAGAATCCGCGCCGTGGCCCGCCCAATCGCCTGCATGCGGTCATCGTAGGAGGTGATACTGTCGACAAAATACAAAGTCTCTGCACTGTTCTTCCCGTCAAGGACCTTGACGGTACAGGTCTGCTGGAACTCTTTGTCCTTGGTCCACTCGGCCTTCTTCTTCTCCATCTTGCCGTAGGGATTACCGCGGCTCTCAAGTGATTTCAAAGGCTTCTGGAGCGACTGCGGCACATTGCCGTCATCGATCATGCCTCGCCGCAAATCGACAATCTTGTCGACATACTCCATCATCAGCGGGCATTCCTCTTCGCAAGCGCCGCAGGTTGTGCAGGACCAGATTTCATCCTCCGAATAAATGCCGCCGATCAGTGGCTCGCTTTCGCGCGCTTTGCCGAAGAGCGGATAGTGCCGGAAGCTGTAATCTCTCGCCTTGATCGTGATGAATCTCGGCGACAAGGGCCTTCCGACGGCATTAGCCGGACACTGGTCCGAGCACCGGCCGCAGTCGGCGCAGGAATAGAAATCCAGCATGTGTTTCCAGGTGAAGTCCTCAAACTTCTTTACCCCGAAGGATTTCACCTGATCCAATGCTCATCGCTAACGCCCCACCTCACCGGCTTGACGGTTCCCCGGCTGCAACTTCGCGAAGTAGACATTGAAGAGTGAGGTGATGACGTGAAAGTGTTTTCCCATGGGCAGGAAACAGAGAAAAGCGAAGAAGGTCAATTCATGAATGAGATAGGCTGCCGAGGTGAAGATTGCTGGAGCCACGGCCGCGGAATTGAAAGCAGCGCGTTCTTCGATCACCCACGCCAAGGACAGCGGGGCCAACGTTTCCGCCGGTTGGCCAGCTGCACGGCTGGAAGGCAGCCTTACTGGCTTCAAAAGGCTCTCCGAAGCCATCAGTATCGCAATCAGCCCCAAAACGAGGATGGCTTCAGAAGTGTGATCCTTGCCGTATCTTGCCGGCACCGCATAGCGTGCGGGTTTGATGACCACCTCGGCGAATTGCGGCGATCACTACGCAGAGGAAAACGAGGGTTGCGGCATAGTCCTTAATTATTTGTAGAAGTGGCCGCGCTTCGCCCGATAACCCCGGCATAACGAAATTATCGGAGATGCCGAGCACCACCAGGGAGACGGAACGAACCGACAGCACCAGGAAGCCAGCAAAGATGACGATGTGAAGTACACCCGCCACCAGGTAGCGCGGTTGCTTCCATTGGGCCAGCCAGAATTTCAAGCTTCTTGTCAGCCGGATCGATATCTGGTCAAAACGAAAATCCGGCGCGCTTTGCAGCAGTGGCGCTACGCGTTTTGCCATGATGTAGGCGAAGCACGCGATGCCCAAGAGCGGAATAATCGAGAACAGCACTCGCCCTTGAACTACCAGGTATGTTGCCTGCGCCGGCGAACCTATAACTTCAACCATAGTGCCCGACATCCCCTACTCCTAGAGAGCGCCTTGATCTTGTCTGGACTCGAACTCAAGATCTTCACAAACATCCCGCCGGGTTACGCGTAGTCAATCGGGTTCTTTTCCAACCAGTGCGCATCCCGCGCCGCATTGATGTTTCTTTTTGCCTCGCGAGCCATGTCTCCAGTCAAGTGCCGAGTGCCCCAAGCCATCCCGGTGGTGAGACCTATTGCTGCTCCGAGCAAGCTGGCGCCCAGTACCGCGCCATAGTTAGGTTTGCGCCTCTGCCCGAGGGAAGCGCCGAGAGCGCCGACGTAAGCCCCGATCACCGCCGGCATCCACGAGTCTACGAACCGAATTAATCAGAACCGAACGAACAGGCGCGCCGTCAAGGGTCTTCTTCTGCGCGGAACGCGCACCCTCCAAACCCGAACTAACCAGGTTGCGGCCGTAGTCGATAGTTGGTTTCAAACCATTCCCGAGTTGTCACTTTAATCCCTTCCTCTCCTAAGTCGTTTACAGTTGAAAGCCGTCGCCGTTGAATCTGGCGAGGGCCGGATTTCACATCCAGCTCACAGTGGAATGTTTCCATGCTTTCTGTGAGGTCGCGTTTCCCGTTTGTTGCTAAGCGTTTCCAGAATTTCGATGAGCCGCATCCGCGTCTCTCTCGGCATGATCACCGCATCGATGTAACCGCGGCTCGCGGCGACATATGGGTTGTAAAATGCCTTGCGATAGTTATCGATGATTTCCTGCCGTTTGGCGTTGGGATCGGCGGCTTCCTGAATATCCCGGCGGAAGATAACGTTGGCCGCACCCTCGGCACCCATGACCGCGATCTCGGCCGTGGGCCAAGCAAGCGTCATGTCGGCTCCCAGGTGGCGGGAACACATGGCAATATACGCGCCGCCGTAATTCTTGCGGGTGATCAACGTCATCTTGGGCACGGTAGCCTCGGAATAGCACCAGAGCAGCTTCGCGCCATGACGAATCACCCCGCTCCATTCCTGGTCGGTGCCGGGCAGGTACCCAGGCACGTCGGCAATCGTCAGCAGAGGAATGTTGAAGCAATCGCAGAATCGGATGAACCTGGTTGCCTTATCGGAGGCATTTACGTCAAGACAGCCGGCGAGATACATGGGTTGGTTGGCGATAATACCAATGGAGTGGCCGTTCAGTCTCCCGAGTCCAACGATCATGTTCTGGGCAAAGTGAGGCTTGAACCTCGAAGAAATCGCCGTTATCCACGATCGACCGGATGATTTGCTGCATATCGTAGAGTCGTCTTGGGATTGTCCGGCATGATCGGCGTCCAGAGCTGGGTCAATACGATTCGAGCTGTCGCCAGTTTCAACTCGCGGGGCGATCTCCCGGTTGTTGCTGGGCAGAAACGACAACATCTTCCTGATCTGCTCGATGCAGTCCCTGTCATCCTCGGCGGCAAAGTGAGCGACCCCGCTCTTGCTGTTGTGGGTCATGGCGCCGCCCAACTCTTCCTGGCTGACATCTTCTCCGGTTACCGCCCTGATGACGTCCGGTCCGGTAATGAACATGTAGCTTGTATTCTTGACCATGAAGACCCAGTCGGCCATAGCCGGCGAGTACACGGCGCCGCCCGCACATGGCCCCATGATCGCGGAGATCTGCGGGATGATTCCGGAAGAAACGGAATTGCGATAGAAGATATCCCCAAAGCCGGAAAGCGAGTCCACGCCTTCCTGAATACGGGCGCCGCCCGAGTCATTGATGCCGATAAAAGGAATTCCC
The DNA here is from genome assembly GCA_963819175.1 of uncultured Acidobacteriota bacterium. Lineage (GTDB taxonomy): Bacteria > Acidobacteriota > Terriglobia > Terriglobales > Acidobacteriaceae > CAWBRT01. The sequence goes on along the minus strand of CAWFVJ010000012.1, from coordinate 101,887 downwards.
GCCTTGAGCGCCATGTCCATGACCTTGCAAATCTTCTTCGCATGCATCTCGCCGAGGCTCCCGGCACGCGCGGTGAAGTCCTGGGCGAAGGCCGCCACCGGCCGCCCATCGACCTTGCCGAAGCCGGTAATGACACCGTCGGCGGCGATGTCCACCTTCTCGATCCCGAACATCGTCCCACGATGCTTCATGAACATATCCGTTTCACGGAAAGTGCCCGGGTCAAACAGCAAATCAAGTCTTTCGCGGGCAGTAAGCTTGCCTCGATCATGCTGCGCGGCTACTGCTAGCGCTCCGCCCATCTGCTTAACCTGGTCACTTCTCTCTCGCAACTCTTGAAGCTTTTCGGCTACGGCGCCCAGCTTCGCTTTAGAAACAGCAGTTGCCATGTTGCTACCTCTCTAAAATTATGAATTCGTATAATCCTGTCTCTTGAGTCAACTTCTAGCCGATGACGGCAAGCACCGCTCCCTTCGCCACCTTCTTGCCCGCCTCGTACGGAAGGGACATGACCTTGCCAGCGGCGGGAGCCGTGATCAGGTTCTCCATCTTCATGGCGTCTAAAACCAAAATGAGGTCGCCCTTTTTCACCACGTCCCCGATCTTCCTGTCGCAACGCAGGATGACCCCCGGCATGGGCGCCACAATTCTACTCCAGCGACCGCACCGCCGGCGCCTGGCGTAAGAACGCACCCACATCGCTGATTGCCATCTTGGCATCGTCAAACACTCCCTTATGCTTCGGTGCCATCTTCGCCACCTGCCCGCCGATCTCGGCAATCAGTTTCACCGCCTGGTCGATCTTTTCGGCAACAAGTCGCAACTCTTCCATTTGCGCTCCATCATCCGGCGACTCACCGTGAGACTTGGCCGAATTGCTCACCATGAACGGCTCTGGGATATGTATCCGGTGCTCATCCGGCATTGTTTTCTCCTTCAAACATCGCTGCGTTCATTTCACAAATCGGCGTGCAAAAAAGATCCATCGGGTCGGGCGATATTATTTCGATGGGGAACTTCAAGTGATCGGTTCGATACTAGACATATACCTTAGCCATCTCAGGTATATGCTTTAGCTCTAATGCAATTCCCTTTTCTGTGACCAGCATCACGTGGTTATGTGCTTAGAAGTACTTCCAGTATGCTGGCCTGTCTGCGGACCGCAAAAATACAGCCTGTTTCGTACAGATTCCCGTAATGGGAACACTAAGTACTTTTTCTTATCACTGTATGGCTCATGTTTTTGCCCGATTACCACTTCTGTACTTGCCGGTTTTGGCATTCGTTTCGGAATGCCGGGGCGGCTTCAGGCAATAGCAGCGTTCATCGAGGCCAACTATGCTGTGCGTGTTGTTCGTCCGGCGCGAACGCAACGAGGTCTGCGGTCGATCGAACTTGTCTGGTAAAACGCCGTTTCGATGAAGAAAATTGCGCCGATGAGGCACCTTAAGCAACGCCAACGATGTCTAATTAATCGGTGCGAGGAGAAGCAATGGCTAGCAACTTGGCGGAGATACGATCATTAGGAAGCGAACCGGAGGGGCTCGCGCAGACATTCGTGCGACAGCGCGAAGCCTTCCTTGCGGAAGGGGCGCCGTCTCTCGACGAACGACTCGACGATCTTCGCAGACTTCAACACGCAATCAAGATCAATGCCGATCGGATCGCCACGCTGATCTCCGAGGATTTTGGCAATCGCTCGCGGCACGAGACTTTGATTGCGGACGTCTGGCCCATGCTTGCGGCTATCCGCCATACCGCGAAACACCTGCCGCGCTGGATAAAACCGAGACGCGTTCCTGTCGGCGTCGAACTGAGCTTCGGCCATGCCCGCATTCTTTACCAGCCGCTCGGCGTCGTTGGAATCATCAGCCCCTGGAATTATCCGTTTCAGCTCGCGCTCATCCCCCTGATGTCAGCGCTCGCCGCGGGTAATCGCGTGATGCTGAAGCCGTCGGAGCTCACACCGCGCACCGCGGAATTTCTAGCAGACTTCCTCGCCCGCCTTTTCCCTTCCGAAAAGGTTGCGACGGTTTTGGGAGATGCGAATGTTGGAGCGGCATTCTCGCGGCTTTCGTTCGATCATCTGCTTTACACGGGATCGACTGCGGTCGGCCGCTCAGTGATGCAGGCGGCAGCCGCGAACCTCACGCCCGTGACGCTCGAACTGGGAGGCAAGTCTCCCTGCATTGTGGGAGAGGACGCCCGGCTACCCGCCGCGGTTGATTCCATCATCTATGGCAAGCTACTGAGCGCAGGCCAGACCTGTATCGCGCCGGATTACGTGTTGCTGCCGGAGAGGCTTTGCGAAGAGTTCATCAGGCTTGCCGGGCGAGGCGGTGAAGAAATTCTATCCGAGTCTGAGGGCTAATCCCGATTACACCTCCATCGTCAACGAGCGCCATTACCGGCGAATCATGCAGTATCTCGATGAGGCAAAGAACAAGGGAGCACGGGTCATTGAGTTCAATCCCTCCAACGAGTCGCTGGTGGAGGAAGAGCGCAAGGTTACGCCGACACTGGTTGTCGATCCCGAAGACGGACTGGCGCTGATGCGTGAAGAGATCTTTGGCCCGGTGCTGGCGCTCAAGACCTATCGCCGGATCGAGGACGCGATCGATTACATCAATCGGCGGCCGCGTCCGCTTGCGCTTTACTATTTTGGGACCGACCGGGCGAGCCGTGACGAGGTGCTGCGCAAGACCATCGCCGGGGACGTTTCCGTCAATAACACGCTCATGCACATCGTGGTCAACGACCTTCCCTTCGGAGGAGTCGGCGCCTCCGGCATCGGTGCGTATCACGGTGAGTTCGGCTTCCAGACTTTCTCGCATCGCAAGGGAGTGTTCGTGCAGAGCCGCATCAACAGTACACTCCTGTTGCGCCCGCCCTTCGGACGCCTAGCCAACTGGATGCTGAAGCTGTTAATGAAACGCTAAGGGTTTTTTGATGGCGCGCGTCATGCCTGTAGCGCGGAGTATGATTCCGTATGCTCAAGGTGCAGTTCCATTCCCCGGCACAGTACGGGATGCGGCTCGCATCGCTTGCATGCTGGTCCGCGACGAATACGTGCCTGCATCGAACGCTGAAGGGAGCACGGCTGCCAGGGTGGAACTGGGCGATAGAAATTGGCACCGGGATTCTGAGAGCGCATCTGGAACCGCCTTCAAATGCCCAGCGTGAATGAAACGCGACGCTACATGGATTCCGTCGTCCTCAATTCCCCGGCACTCTCGGACGTGAGCATCACACCTGTAACCAGTGCAACAATCAGAGGGAGTTGGTTCGCCCCAAAGAAAGCAGAGCCAAAGGTTACCGTGCTTTATTTTCACGGCGGCGGCTACTCTTTCTATCCCAGGGCTCACGCCAACCTTAGCGCATTGCTCACCCTCGCGGCACAGTCCAGGACATTTGTTCTCGACTACCGCTTATCGCCGGAACACCGGTTCCCTGCGCAACTTGAGGATGCGCATAGCGCGTACCAGTGGTTACTCGACAATGGGACCAATCCCAACGAGCTGGTTATCGGGGGCGACTCGGCCGGGGGAAATCTGGCAATTGCTTTTCTCTTATTGGCGCGCGACTTGAAACTTCCTCTGCCGAAGCTGGTTTTTGCGCTCTCCCCGCCAACCGATTTTGAAGCGCCGGCCGAATCCCACGGAAGCTGCACCAGCCTCGTCAGCAACGAAGCCTTCGATTGGATTGCCCCAACCATGTTGGTTCAATGGGCCGATTGGTTCTGTCCGCCCGCTCAGCGCCGAGATCCTTATGTTTCGCCGGTCTATGCTGATTTGCGGAATATTTCTCCAATCTACATTCAGGCCGGTCGTGCTGAGATTCTTTACGACAGCATTACCGCATTTGCCTCTCGCGCGAAGCGTCAAGGGGCTAACGTGGTTCTGGAGTCCTGGGCCGATATGAATCATGATTTTCAGGTCTTCGGATACGAGGTACCGCAAAGCACCGAAGCGCTTCGTCGACTCGGCGAAGTAATCGATCAGCACGTTCGCGAACCGAAACCAACGCCATCCCTTTAATCGGCAAGCTGACGACGCGATTCACGACGGGTCCGGCAGCGCGTCCCTATTTCGAAGTCTTGCTTAAAGAGAGGCCGGCCTCGGCCTTAACAATGGCTTCTTCGTACAGTACCCAAGAGCGGATTGCTTTTCTGCTTCCCTCTCGGGCCAAGCTGGTGCTCAACCTCTTATCGGCCAAATCGAAGGTTTCCTCGGCGTCCAAGTGTGCCTGGTAAGCCGCGTCATCGGCCTCTTTCACGCTCTTCACAAACAGCATGGTTTCGCGATCAATGGCCGGCCTGCGTACGCGTCCACCACCGTCGCCTTGCGCGGCCAAGCTCTCGTAGGCCAATCTGAGATCGTCGCTCCATGACTCCCTCAACGCTTTTTGCATTGCCCAGAGAGCGGCGTTCGCTTTATCGGCGGTTCTCCGTGCTCTCTTCTTCTCTCTCAACCACCTCATGACGGACCAACTTCCACCCTCCGTCATTAAGGCCTTTGCTTCTTCGACTTCAGCAATCTTTTCCATGGATCGAAGTCTTCCTCCAAAAGATATGCACAATAGCGCACGGTACCCGAAATTGTCCAGTCCAACTAAATCCTGCCTGCTTCGAAAGACCGCCAGAGTTCGTCACTATCTTGTGCTCGTGGCTTCTTCTGCCGCATCGTTCCAGGCCGCCTGCGATGCCGGCGGAATGAAGCTCATGGCCCGTTCAGCGAGCGCGGCAATCGTCAAACTGGGATTCACCCCGAGATTGGTTGCCACGACCGATCCGTCGCAGACGTACATATTCTTGTAGCCGAAAACGCGGTGGCGAGAGTCGACCACGCCGTTTTCATCGGAAGCGGCGATCACGCAGCCGCCGAGACAGTGCGCCGTTCCGGGGACATCAAACAGGATCTCCGGAAGCATGCTCACCGCAGTGCCCCCGCTGAGACGGGCAAACTTCTCCGCAAACTCGTTTGCTTTAGGGATGTAGGTGGGGACTCTCTCTCCGCGGCTCACTAGAAATTTTCGGAACGGCCAGAACCAACTTCGTTCCCAGCACATGTTGATGTGACCTTCGAGCGCCTGCATGCAAAGCAGAATTACAGTCTCTCTGGCCCATGCCCAAGGCTGAAGGATGCGCAGGGTCTTCCAGGGATGGCGCAGCAGCGAGACCACGAGATTCCTGAGCCACAGCCTAACCCGGCTCGTACCGGGACGGCCACCGGTCATAATCGTGGTCAACATGCTCATCGTATCCGAGCCGCTGGGATACCGAACCGCTTCGATGTGGGTATGCTCGTCGATGTAGACTCCGGAGCCGATGGCAATACCTTTGGACAAATCCTGCTGGGAGCCCGGTATGCGCACCCCGATCAGCGATTCGGAATTGGTGCGAACGCGTTTGCCGAGCTGGGCGCTGATGGCCGGCAACGAACCTTTCTCGCGAAGATGAAAGAGCAGTTCCATCGTGCCGAGCGAGGATGCGGCGAAGACAACCGCACGGCAAGTAAGCCGTCCTGGGTGCCGATCCAGCCACGCAGTGGACCTTACGGTATGGACTTCGTATCCGTCGCTGCCATCGCCACTGCCGTTCAGCGGCTTTGACATCCACGACTTTCGTTTCCGCGAAGACCTGGGCCCCGTGCTTCTCCGCCAGGTACAGGTAGTTCAGGTCCAGAGTGTTCTTGGCGCCATGTCGGCAGCCCATCATGCAACCGCCGCAGCCGATGCACGTGGTCCGGTCCGGCCCCTCTCCACCGAAAAACGGATCATGTAAGGTTTTGCCGCCCGGCTCCGTACCGGAGGGCTGGAAAATAGCAACGCTGGTGCGGTAAAAGGTATTTCCGGCTCCAACCGCGTCGGCCATTTTTTTCAGCAGATGATCGGCCGGGCCGAGAATCTTGTTCTCGACAACACCGAGCATCCGAGAGGCGGCTGCATAGTGCCGCGGCATTTCTTCTTTCCAGTCGGCCAACCCGGCCCAGGAACCCATTTCCCATACTTTGTCCGGAGGCCGCAGCAAGGTGGCAGCGTAGGTGATCGATCCGCCACCGACGGCGCAGCCGTGGAGTATGGTGACATGCTTGAAAAACCGCATGTTAAAGAAACCGCGTAGCGCCAATTTCGGACGCCAAAACCAGCGATGGATAAGCCAGTTGGTGGACGGCAGATTTTCAGGCGTCCAACGTCGGCCCATTTCGATGACTGCAACCCTATAGCCCTTCTCCGTCAGCCGGTGCGCAGTGACACTGCCTCCGAACCCGGAGCCAATGACAATAAAGTCGAAATCAAATTGTTGTCCGTCCGTCGGCCTCATGTTTTCCTCATCCAGACTGAGCGGAACGCGAAGCGTTCTCTTCTCTGCTAGACTGCCCACGAATACGCGGACCCGTTCTCCCTTAGGAGTCGGACCATAACTTCAAGATTTGGAAGGCATTTACTTGCCTTTGTTTGCCTTGACGGAATTCAGATCGACAACCAATTGCGACCCACTACGCGACAACTGATGAATACCATACCACTGAACGCGGAATAGCAAGCAGCAGGACTGTACCTCAAATTCACTCGGCGCACGGGGCTGGCTGCGGGGTCTTGACGTATCTTGGCCGGATGAGGGAAATTCGACGCTGATCTAATATGCGATCGCGTTGGGTGTGTCTGCTGCAAATAAATGCTGGATTTCAATATGCTATTGTGCTACTGGAATAGGTTCGCGATTTTCCGCGGACGCGTATGCTGCTCATGAGTACTTGAGCGAGAACGATTGAATTTGCATGGGATAAGCTAAGTAGAGTTTTTCGGATGACGAGTTTTTGGTGAAGTTGGAGGAGAGCACAAGTATGGCAGAGAACCTTTCAATCCCCAGCGAAGAACGGATTGCTTACCTGGAAGGACTAGTCAGTCAAGCCAGAATCGCCGCCGCTGTCTTTACGCAATACACTCAAGAGGATGTCGATCGCATTGTTAAAGCGATGGTTTTGGCTGGACTCGAACAAGCTCAATACCTGGCGGGGCTGGCGATTAAGGAAACCCGGCTCGGGGTTCTGGAAGACAAGGCCCTTAAGAACATGGTGGCCACGGAGTTTGTCTACAACTACGTAAAGGATAAACGCACCGTTGGCACCATTCGCGAATTTCCGGAGCGCAATCTGGTAGAGGTGGCGGACCCGATCGGTGTCATCTTCTCGCTCACTCCAATTACGAACCCTACTTCGACGGTTCTCTTCAAATGCGTCATGGCCATCAAGACCAGGAACGCTGTTATCTTCAGTCCTCACCCTAACGCATGGCACTGTTGCCACGAGGCTGTGCGGATCATGTATGAGGCGGCGGTGAAGCACGGCGCACCTGAAGGCGTTTTCTCCTGCCTGGAATCGCACACCCTGGAGGACAATGCCTACCTCATGCATCACAAGGATGTCGGCCTGATTGATGCCACCGGTGGACCGAGCGCCGTTAAAGCCGCCTATAGCTCCGGCAAGCCAGCCCTTGGCGTGGGGCCGGGCAATACGCCGGTCTATCTGGAAAAGACGGCCGATCTGGAAATGGCCGTGGTGGACATCATCACCTCCAAGACGTTCGACAATGGAACGATTTGCGCCTCAGAGCAGACGCTGGTGATCGATGATGAGATTTATGATCGCGTGCTGAAGAACTTCGCGGACCTGGGCGCGCACATCTGCAACGAGAAAGAGGCGAAGCTGCTGGGGCGCACGGTGATCGACCCCGAAACCGGATTCATGCAGCCCATGGCAGTCGGCCAGAAAGCCACCGATATCGCCCGCATGATCGGTCTTTCCGTGAAGCCGAACACCAAACTCTTGATTGCGCCGATTCAAGGTGTGGGTCGCGAACATCCCCTGTCGGTCGAGAAACTGTTTCCGGTGCTCGCGGTCTATCGTGCTAAGTCCGTCGATGAGGCGCTCAAAGTGTGCGTGGACGTGAACCACGCCGGCGGGCTTGGACACACCGCGGTCATCTTCTCGAACAACGATGAGATCATCCGCAAGTTCGGCGAGATGATGAACGCCGGGCGCATCATCGTGAATTCGCCGGGCTCGGTCGGAGCGCTCGGCGGCATTTACAACGACATGGTGCCCACCTTCTCATTCGGATGCGGCACCGGCGGCGGCAACAGCACGACCGATAACGTAAACGTATATCACTATTTGAATATCAAACGCGTGTCTCGGAGGACGCCAGCGCATATGTGGCTCCGCATCCCCAATCACATCTACTTCAATTTGAACGCCGTGGAAAACCTGCGCCAGTTCGCCTCGCGCTCCACCGTGATCGTTACCAGTTCGTTGTTGGAGCAAATCGGCCACGTCGATATTGTCCGGCGCTACCTTCCACCGCAGACTCGCGTCCATGTCGAGGTCATTCCCGATGCGGAGCCCGAGGTCAAGGTCGTCATGCAAGGCGTGGAGTCGCTCAAACTCTACAAAGCGGACCAGATCATCGCTCTGGGCGGCGGGGCCGTGCTCGATGCGGCGAAGATCATGAAGCTCAAGTACGAATCGCCGGAGGCCGACTTGGATGAATTGGCCGCTCCGTTCCTCGATATCCGCAAGCGCGTGGTTCAGTTCCCGACCGAAAAAATCAACCCGACGCGGTTGATTGCCATCTCGACCACCAGCGGAACCGGGAGCGAAGTGACGCCGTTTGCCGTCCTCACCGATAAAGAGCGCGGGCGGAAGGTGACACTCGCCGATTACTCGCTGACCCCGGATGTGGCGATCATCGATCCGCAGTTCGTCATGTCAATGCCGAAGGGCCTCACCGCCGATACCGGCATCGACTGTTTGACTCACGCGCTGGAAGCTGCCGTTTCGCTTTATGCTTCGCCCTACTCGGACCCGAACGCCATGCAGGCAATTCAAATGGTGTTCAAGTACCTGCCCATTGCTTACGAGCACCCCGAGAATGAGGAGGCGCGCAGCATGATGCACAATGCCGCCTGCATTGCGGCAATTGCGTTCGCCAACGTCTCGGTAGGCGTCAACCATGCACTGGCACATGCCTTCGGCGCGCGCTTCGGCGTCCCTCACGGTCGGGCCAACGCGCTCATGTTGCCGCATGTGATTGCGTATAATGCGTCGGTGCCAACCAAGTTCATGCCCTCCCCGAATCAGCGCGGATATACCGCGGACAAGAAATATGCCGCTATCGCCGACATGCTTGGCCTGGGCGGTAATACGGTCGAGGAAAAGGTGGCCAACCTTGTGGCGGCGACAGAACAGTTGCTCGACCAGGTGGCGATTCCACGTTCGATTGCCGAGTTGGGGATTTCAAAGGAGGAATTCGAGCGGGCAATGCCCGACTTGGTCAAGAGCGCCTTTGAAGATCCTTCCGGGCGGACGAACCCCCGCCTGCCGATGATGAACGAAATGGTCCAGCTGTTTTGGAGCGCTTATCAAGGGCGCGGCTTGGCGAAGGTAGCCACTGCGTCTCAGCCATAACAGGTCAGGATGTGCGTATGACAATGAATGCCGTTTTGCTCAAAATTGACGCGGAGCGCTTAGCCCATAGCGTGCAGCAGGCCTGCGACAACCTGGACAGTGCCGCGCGCGAGGTGGCTTTGGATTTTTCTTCCGTGCGCCGGATCGACCCGAGCGCCCTCCGGGCGATGGAAAAGCTGGCCGGTGCAGCAGACGATAAAGCCGTCAAGGTCGTGCTGCGTGGAGTCGACGTCAAAGTTTACAAAGTGCTGAAGCTGGTAAATCTGGCGCCGCGATTCTCGTTCCTCACCTGAGATGATCGGAGCGGCGGCGTTGTTTGGCCGCGGACGAGTTACACGACGATTGGGCGACCGCCCATGAAAATGGGGCGCTCTGGCGCCTCGACGGAAGGCACCTACATGGCAGATATTCGCAATCAGAGTTTGCTCTCCCCCGGAGACGCTCTCTTCCTGTATTTCGAACGTGAGGGTCAACCGGTAAACGTGGCGTCGGTCAACGTCTTCGAGGGTGTGATCTCGCTGGACAGTTGCTTGCAGTTCATCGAATCCAAGCTCCCCTTCATCCCTCGCTACCTGCAACGTGTGGTCGCTCCTTTGTACAACATCGATCTCCCGTCGTGGGAGTACGACCCCGAGTTCGACCTGCGCAATCACGTTCGCGAGGTCGTGCTGAAGCGAGGAACGGAGGCTGAGTTTAAGAAGCGCAGCCGGCAAGATACTGAGCACTACTTTGGACCGGCACCGGCCGCTGTGGGATTTTACTCTGGTGCACGGGCTGAAGGGCAATCGCACGGGTGCGGTTATCAGGATGCACCATTGCCTCGCCGATGGAATTGCGGGAGTCGGACTGCTAACGGCCCTCCTGGATCCGAGCCCCACTCCGCCGCCAAAGCCCAAGGAGAAGGAGCCCCTTCACGCGCCGCCGCGACCGCTTGGCGAGAAGTCGCTGCTGAACGACTTGATCAGCTCGTCGATGTCTGCCGTGAAGCGCTTTCTGGCCGCCGAATCAGAGCTGCTGGCCCTGACCAAGCAGGTGATAGCAGGCGTGGAAGAACAGCCCGAAGCAGCAGAAGCACGCGCCGAGTCGGCTACGAACCCTGAGGCGCGGACTCCGCTCCTTGACGAATTGCAACGTGTGCTGCCGGATGTCGCTGCAACTCCCAATCGCCTGCCATTCAACGTCGTCTGCCGCGGCCCTCAGAAGTTCAACTGGGCTCGGAATTCCGCTGGCCGATATAAAGGCCATAAAGCAGGCCTGCGGCGCTACGGTTAACGATGTCGTGCTCACGCTCGTGACTTCGACTGTACGGCGCTATGCGGAATTGCACGATGTTCGGCTTAAGGGACAGCGAGTAAGGATCATTGTTCCGGTGAATATCCGTGGCAACGGCGCAAGCAACCGACCTCGGAAATCGGATCACGTTTCTTCCAGTCGACATCCCGCTGGATATCGCTGATCCCCTTAAGCTGATCGATGCGGTGCGTGCGGCCGTGGCCCGTGCCCGGAGCGCGCATTTGGCCGAACTGGTCGGACTGCTCGGGAGCTGGATAGGCGCGATTCCGAATGCTTTGCAGGCGCTCGTAGGGCCGCTTATCAGTCAATTGCCTCTCAGCCTTTGCAATCTCATTTGCACCAACGTGCCCGGCCCCCAGGTCCCGCTTTACTTTCTTGGTCACCGGCTGCTCTCCTGCCATCCGTATGTGCCGATCGGCGGCGAGATGGGAATGAACTGCGCCGTTCTGACTTATGACGGCACCGCATTCTTCGGATTTACCGGAGATGCACATGCGATTCCCGATCTTAGGGTTCTGGACAAACTGCTCAGCACGAGTTTTGCGGAACTGTTGAAGGCGGTTGGCGTTCGTCGGACTCGACCGAGCCGCAAACGGGCCAAGCCACAGGGCAAGCCTGTTCCGGCTACTGCAAAATCCGCTGCCAAGCTGCAAAGTCGTGGTCGCGCCGGAAACGATTGCCTCTCCCGCCAAATCCGCGAGAGAACCTGAGGCAAAAGCAGTGGCAGGTCAGCAGGTGATTTCGCTAAGCGTGGGCGGTGAAGAAACCATTGCAAGCGGTTCGGAGCCAAGCCCAATGAGCGTACTGAGGGCCTACCGAGTCGATGATGTCGTGGCTTTGCCGCGCCGGCGCTTCCGAGCAGGATTACCGGCCCTCTTCTCCAACTCCGCTACTCGCTTGCGGAGTTCCTGCAATTCGCTCTCTTCAGCTTGTTTTTCCGATTGTTTTTCCGACACGGTGCTCTGGATAAACGTTCTTCACCAGTTGCAGCGGAGATGCTGGCCGCGGACTTCACCTCGCTTAACCCATCTTCAACCGTGTTCTGCACTTTGCGATAGGCATCGAATGCCGAATTCAAATACCACATAATGAACTCGCGCCCGACATGATCCGAGGCAACGACCAGTTGGCGAAGCAGCTCCAGCGGGAGGCCCGTTGGCTTCTCCTTGGCGTCTTCCATGACGATCTGCATCAGGCAACCGCGGGTCAGATCCTCGCCGGTCTTGGCATCGACAATCTGGACCTCTGTTCCATTTCGGACCAAAGTCGCCACTTCGTCCAAATTGACATACCGGCTGGACGAGGTGTCGTATAGCCGTCGATTTTTCCCGTATTTCTTGAGAACGACCTTCGCAGGTTGGGTCGAATTGCCGCCACTGTTGCCCCGCAACATTTTTGCCCCCAGCTATTGACATCCGCGATTTAATATACTACTTTGTTCTGATTGTTGCAACGCAACATGGAGGACGTATGCCACGAAATGCGAAGAAGCCAGCCGAACCCGAGAACCGGTTATCATCTTTTGCTTCCTTGCTGATGGGATGGACGCAGCAGGGCATTGATAGTTTCCTGGCCACGCAGAAAATCCTCGCCGACTTTGCAACGCGCAAGACCACCGGCGCCATTGAGGGTCTGCGGGAAGGAATGTCCGGCCCCGAGAACTCTCCCACCGCGATTCTGACCGAACTCGCCGTCGAGGGAACTGCAAGTCTCACCGAAGCGCAGCGAGTCCTGCTGAATCTGGTGGAGCAGGAAAATGAGATCGTAATGGACGCCGTCGCGGAACGCGTCGAGGGCTACGGCCCTGCCGCCTCTGTGGCGAACCGTCTGCGCCGTGGTATCGACACGCTGGTCGAGATGCAGCAGGAGTTCCTGACAATTACCAGCAAACATGTGCAGACGCGGCTGAAGTCAAAGCCGGCGAAGCCCCGAATGCCGAGTGCCTGGTCGATGCCACCCGCGATGCAATGGATAACTTCGTCCGCTGCGCAGAAGAAACTCCTGGATGTGATTGTCGAGGGCGGAGCGAAGCCAAAGGGCGGCAAAGCCGAGGAGAAGAAGAAGACCGAGATCTCCGGCATTGCGCGCGAAGCGGCAAGTTCGTTCATCGATGCTCAGAAGAATCTGTTGGACCTTGCCGGACAGCAGGTCAACGTCAATCTACAGGTGGCGGGCAAATCTGGCGGAAATGGCGAATCTGCTTCGCCTGAACCCCCTGCCGACGATTACCGGCGACAGCGTGAAGAGCTTTGTGGATGCCGAAAAAGCCATGCTCGACTCGATCATTAAGCCCAACGGCGCGAAGAGTGCGCCTAAAGTGGCGCGCGCCGCAAAGCGTCCGGCTAGCCGCCGCCGCGCACCTGCTGCTCAAGCCGCAGGCGCATAATTTGCACGACGCACGAGCGTTTTCTCTGTAAGGCGCTTGCTCGCTTAATGCAGCACGATGATGAAGTTGTGGATCGTGCCGTTGGCTTCGCCCAGACGGCACGAATTTTTTGCTGCTTGCAAGCGAGGGTGCGTGCTCGAGGGCAAGGCCGCGTCATCGATCATCAATACCGTCAGAGTGCCCGGTCACCTGCTCGACACGCTTCGACGGCTGCGTCATGCCCGCAAGCAACGTAAACCGTCCTGCTGCCATCTATGTTCAGAGACATCTTAGGATGCGCTCGTTCCCGCCAACGGAACTAGGCGTAGAAGCATTTACGAAGTTACGATGGCTCCGAGAGAAATCCCCTGGAAAAGCAAACAAAAGCTGAAATCCCAATCTGGAACGAGGCGCTGTGTGCTGTTGACCTCCTGTTGCTCCATGCCTCTCCTGTTTGCTACGGCTTCGGGATACCGCACGGCAACGGATCTGCTGTTGTTATAATCCCGGGGTTTCTTGGGTCAGACCGATATTTGCTGCAACTTCATTCGTGGCTCGAGCGCATTGGGTATCGGCCTATCGCTCGGGTATCGCGCTCAATGCGGAGTGTCCGAACCTGCTCATTCAGAATCGTCTGAATGCAATCATCGACAGGGCTGTCGACGAGACCGGCCGGAAGGTAGACATCATCGGCCACAGTCTTGGCGGTATGATGGCCCGCTCTTTAGCAGGTCAGAGGCCGGATGACGTCGCTTCCATTATTACACTCGCATCACCGTCCATGAAAACATGTACCACGCCAATGTCCATCGCGCAGCCGAGGTTGTTCGCAAGCAAATTCTACAGGAGCACGGTCCCGAGGTACTGCCCGCCTGCTACACGCATCGTTGCACCTGCGATTTCTTGAATCATCTGCGCACGCGACATACCCCCATCCGTGATGGAGACCGCAATCTATACGCGAGATGACGGGATCGTTGACTGGCGATATTGCATAACGGGCAATCCCAATGTGGATGTCGAGGTTACCGGAACGCACATTGGACTGGTATTTAACGCCGCTGTTTACACTGCCATCGCCACTCGCCTTGCCCGGGTCCATTCGCGGACCATTCATCGCGAGACCTGCTTCCCGATGTTCAATCACGGCAGATGCGCGGTGAGCGACCGCCATTCCCTTTACCGAGCTGAAACACGGGGCAGCAGCCTGTCCAATACTGTCTGTTCCAACTTGATGGACAGGCGGCCACTGTATAGCATGGCGCTACACTGCACCTTCATCAAATCCCTGAGAGTGAGCGGCAAACCTGCTTTCGAGCCGATGGTCAGCCAGCCTTGCAAGCCATGGCGGGCAACAGCGTAGGCCATGGACACACCGGAGCCGCGGATGTCGGCGACAACCCCGTCCAGCGTGAACAGCACCTTCGATAGCATAATCAGGGATGAGGCGAAGCGAATGCCTTTGGCGGCGGTTCGCTGCAATAATCGCATGGCGTCCACGGCGCCCGGCACCCACCTCAATGGCTGCTGTCTCAAAGAATTCGGCGACGGTCTCGCGAATTATCTTCGCCTGCTTTGAATCGCGTCGTGTCGCGTCGCCTTGGCTCAGCGGCTGAATCTCACTGGCAAGCACCTACCGGGTCGCGTAAGCCGACCATAAGAACGAGAAGCGCCAGATGCCGCCGTTGCTCGCGACTCAAACGTTCCGTCAGAGCCCAATCGAGAATAATCAGTTCTCCCGTCTGATTGTCATAAAACAGATTGCCGGCATGGGGATCGGCGTGAAACAGCGCGCTTTCCTGCGGCGCGAAAAGAGGGACGGCAATCAGCGCTTCGATCAGCTGCTCGGCCACCTGCCCACGTCGCCGCGCAGGCATTCGAGCAACTGCCTCGGTCACTTTTTCCCCATGCTCCTCGCTCATCGCCGTGATCTTGGAGGTACACAGCGCCTGATAAACCCGTGGCACCCGAACCTTGGACAAGGAACCGTAAAGGGCGAATGCCTCGACCAGCGTCTTCTGCTCGCCAACAAAATGGACCTCGTGTTGCAACAGTCGACGTACCTTCGTGAACGTATCGGTGAGTACGTCCTTTGCAAGGCCGTACTCGCGATGCTTCGATCCGAAAAAGTCGGCCAGCCCTTGCAATAACTCCATATCTTCGGCAAAGCACGCGGGAATGTAAGACTTCAGGACCTTGAAGACTCCCTGCTGAGCGCTCGCCAGTCTTAGGGTTGCTCACACGTGAAGCGCAAGACCGCGCTGACACTCGCCTCGGACAATATGGATGGTTCGATGTGAACGGCATAGGTCTCAGTCACGGGCCCCCAATTCCTGCCGAATAATGGCGCACATTTCCTCTGCGCTCACGTCGCGGATACCGTTCTCCAGTTGAGAAAGAGCCTCCCGCAAGGCAGGACGCAAATAGCGGTTTCGCGCAATCACCTGGCCGAGCTTTTGGAGGCCGGGAACTTTTGCGATTAAACGCAGCAATCGGGTCTCGGGCGGGGTATCCGGCGGAAGTTCGATTTGCTCCAAGAGCTTGGGAGCGAGCCGCGCATCGGACAAGTGCGAAATGACAAACAGCATCGCATCGCGGACGGGGGGACGCCAGTTCTCATACTCCGCCGGAACCAAAGCCTCCACCGGCACAAACTTTTCGACGATCAATTTCCCGACTTCGAGCGCGCAACAACCGCCCGACAGGAGCTCCCCAGCGCGGCCTCGATCGCGCTGACCTTTTCAGCCGTCGTGGCCTTTTTCCGGCAGCAGGCTTGCCATGGAGGCGTATGCCTGCTCCGGTGAAGAACCTCCCAAAAGCCCTTCCATGAAAGTCAGGTTCGACATTCGCAAGCCTCACACAGCGGCTTCCCGCTCCGCGACTGCAGGGCAGCGGCCATTGTAGCTCTCTTTCAACTGTATTCGCAGCCATCAGATTGGATCCCTGCCCCAGCAGTCGCGCTGCCTCGTCGCACACTGTCAGCGATATCATTGCGCATTCGCTTTAAACGTGCACGCTGACGCTGGCGATCAGGCCTGCCGACGTGCAGACACTCGACCAATTCGCACCTTCTCATTCCCGGATAAATCGTCTATATTGTCGTGACTTAGGATGCACTTGTGCTCACAAATCGCATCCTAGAATCTAGCGGGCTCAGATTCCACGATTTCCGGTCAGGGAACGCTATGACCATCCGTACTATCTATGAGCTGTTCTATCGCGTGGTCGAGCGAGATTTCGACCGCGTCCTGATGATCAAGCGACAAGAAAGATGGACTTCGATTCGTCTCGCGAACTCTACCGCGACGTCGTGGGAGTTGCACGCGCGCTGCAAAGCTGGGGCATTCGGGAAGGCGATCGTGTAGCGATCCTGAGCGAGAACCGTCCCGAGTGGGCTGTAGCGGATTTTGCCACGATGCTGCTGGGCGCGGCGACCGTACCCATTTACGCCACCCTCACGGCGGAGCAAACGTTGCACCTGCTGCGCGATGCCGGGGCGCGAGTCATCTTCATCTCGACCGCCGATCAACTCCGCAAGGTCATGGACATCAAGGACCGCTGCTCGATCGAGAAGATCGTGGTCATGGACGATGTCCACGCTGACGACATCGTCCCAATGGAACGCCTGATGCGGAGTGGCCCCGATCACGCGCGACGACGGCGTTCGATTCGCGGGCGCTTGCGGTTGGCCCCGATGACCTGGCGACCATTATCTACACTTCAGGCACAACGGGGACGCCGAAAGGCGCGATGTTGACGCATGGGAATCTGGCGTCCAACCTTCTGCACTCGCACTATCTGTACCCTTTCGAGTGTGGACAGGTGAGTATCTCTTTCATGCCTCTGTCGCATGTCTTCGCGCGGCATGTGGACTACGTCATGTTATGGCATGGGGTGACCGTCGCGTACTGCCCGTTCCACGACGAGCTATTGTCCGCGATCGGCGAAGTCAAGCCGCACGTTTTCGTAGCTGTGCCTCGTGTCTACGAGAAGATGTACAGCAAGGTGCGAAGCAAGTTCAAGAGTGGAGTGAAGCGCAAACTTTATGACTGGGCGATGCGCGTGGGCCGAGAGCACAAGCACGAAGTGCTGGCAGGCAAGATGCCCGCCGCGATGCAATGGCGATTGGCCGACAAGCTATTCTTCTCGAAAGTGAGAGCCGCTTTGGGCGGGCGCGTCGAGCTTTTTGCTTCCGGCGGCGCGCCACTGAGCCGCGATGTGCTCGACTGGTATGCGGGCATTGGAATTCCGATTTACGAAGGCTATGGGATGACTGAGACTTCGCCCATCATCGCCGTAAACAATCCCAAGTCTTGCCGCTTCGGTAGCGTGGGGCCGGTCATCAAGAACGTTGAGGTCCAGGTAGCCGCCGACGGTGAAATCCTAGTGAAGGGGCCATCGATATTCAAGGGTTACTGGAACATGCCCGAAGAGACGGCGGCCGCCTTTGAGGGCGAGTGGTTCCATACCGGGGATGTGGGCCATGTGGATGCCGAGGGATTTCTTTATCTCACGGACCGCAAGAAGGACCTTATCAAGACCTCCGGCGGCAAATTCATTTCGCCGCAACCGATTGAATGCAAGCTGAAGGCCAGTCTGTTGGTGGAAGAGGCTGCGATCATGGCCGATCGGAGGAAGTTCCCGTCGGCAATCATTGTGCCGAGCTTTCCCGCGCTGGAAGACTGGGCCAAGGCTAAATCGCGTGCCGTTCGCGTCGCGCGAGGAGTTGGTCGCCACTCCTGAGGTATTCGCTCTGTACGAAAACATTGTGGCCGGCGTGAATAAGGAGCTGGCACAATTCGAAAAGATCAAGAAATTCATGATCGCGCCCGACGAGTTCTCAATGGCGAACGGGGCACTCACTCCCACCATGAAACTAAAGCGGCGATTCATTGAGCAGCGCTACAGCAAGGAACTAGATCGGCTTTACGACAGCGAAATAGAAGTCCTCAGGGCGGGCTAGCTTCGCCAGCTCCCTGCCGCCGCACCGCTTCGATGCTGGTTCACTGCGCCCGCTTGGCGGGTCACGGTTTGTCCTATTTCAGATAGCACAAATATATTCAGTGACTTGCAAAATCCGGAATCCCCGTTCCGGCTATTTCAATTCGGATTGCCCACCCAACCTTTTGCAAAATTCAAAGCCGCGGAGTCGCAAAAAGGTGTATAAGGAGGGTGCCGGAGATTTTGCGACTCGCAATTTAGACGATCGCTGGGACATTCCCTAAACGCCTCTGGCATCTCGGTTAGTGTTGGCTCTCGGATTTGCAAGTAAACCTCAACCTGTTTTGCGATCATCACCGTGATCAGAATCGAGGTGCAAGTCGAATTCAACTAACCTGCACAAAAAAGGTCTAGCTTTGTAAATTGAGGGGCCGCAAGAGATTGCGGCCCTTGTCTCTGTGCGGCGCATTTTCAACCGCAAGATCCCTTTTCTCAAACCCTTTTCTCTATTCAAATTTTCTTCTCCAGATGGTTCCAACTCGTGTAAACTGCGCAGTCAGCGAAGAGATTTTCCGTCGGCGTCCGTGACCGGCGGTGACCTTGGGGGTGAGCAAATGACAGAGCGCGTGATGTATAGCTGGGATGATGATCAGGGCGGTCACTCGGTTTGCTCCGAGTGCCTCAGAGCTTTCGGTAATGCCGCAACTTGTCGAAGCGATACCAATCCGCAAGGTAAGGTGCGGGAAGTTTGTGACGATGAATCGACATTAGAGAAGGACTAGAGGACTGACCGTAGCCCCTTTCCCCTTTCGACCGTGATCGATCAGCGTTGCCCTAAGACTCTCGCGCCGAACGCCCGCGTTCAAGCTCAATGGAAATTCGTAGCGTCTCGATCAGCGTTGCCCCGTCCCGTGTCTTCCGAATCCGCTGCGGAGTTGAAGATTCTTGCTTCCTGACCTGCCTCCCGGAAATATTACGAAACTTTGACATGAAGATCGGCTCCCACTTGGGGTAATCTGTTCTATTCAATGAGCAATCATCCATTAATCATCCAAGGTGGGATGGGTGCCGGAGTCTCCAACTGGCGACTCGCGCGCGCCGTCTCCGAACTAGGCCAGCTCGGAGTTGTATCTGGAACGGCTCTGGCCCACATCCTCGCAAGACGGTTGCAAGATGGCGATCCCGGCGGCCACATGCGGCGGGGCCTCGACCGTTGCCCTCTGCCGGAGATGGTAGAAAAAATATGGCGGAAATATTACATTCCAGGCGGCAAATCCGAGCAGTCGCCATATAAAGCGGTGCCCATGCCGGCCAAGAATGCTTCTCGTGAATACGACGAGCTTTGCATTGTGGCCAACTTCGTCGAGGTCTTCCTCGCTCGCGAAGGGCATGGCAACCCCGTTGGCATCAACTATCTGGAAAAAATCCAGTTGCCGCATCTGTCTTCCATTTTTGGTGCCATGCTCGCCGGTGTCGATTACGTAATCATGGGCGCGGGCATTCCCCTCAAGATCCCTGGCGTTCTCGACAATTTTGCCAATTTTGAGCCTGCAACCTACACCCTGCAGGTCGCGGGCTCGACCGACAGCACCGACGCGACCATGTTTTTTGCCCCGCGGGAGTTTGTGGAACGCGAACTTTCGCCGCTGTTGCGCCCAAAGTTTCTTGCGATCGTCGCCTCGAATACGCTCGCGGTGACCGTGCTGAGGAAGGCCAATGGAAAGGTCGACGGGTTGGTCATTGAGGGCCCTACCGCCGGTGGCCACAACGCGCCGCCACGAGGAAAGCTCCAGCTCAGTGAAACGGGCGAAGCGATCTACGGAGAACGCGACAAAGTGGATCTGGCTGCAATCCACGCACTGGGGGTTCCGTTCTGGCTCGCTGGCGGATATGGTACGGCTGAGAAAGTACGTGAAGCACTAGCCGCTGGCGCCGCCGGTGTGCAGGTGGGCACCGCGTTTGCGTTTTGTGTCGAGTCGGGATTGCGGGATGACTATAAGCAGGCAATTCTGCGAAAGGTCGTCGCCGGCGAAGCGAAGGTGTTCACGGATCCTTTATGCTCCCCTACGGGCTTCCCGTTCAAGGTCGCGCAGTTGGAGGGTTCGGGCTCGGAGTCGCAGACCTATTTAGCAAGAGTTCGTCTCTGCGACGTTGGGTATCTGCGCGAAGCTTATGTTACTGACAGCGGAGCCATCGGTTACAGATGCTCAGCCGAGCCGGAGAATAACTACGTCCGCAAGGCTGGAAAGCTGGACAAAACTCCGGGGAGAAAGTGCATTTGCAACTCACTGCTGGCGAATATTGGCTACTCCCAGGTGCGCCAGGATGGCCATTTGGAAGAAGGCCTGGTCACCGCTGGCGACGATTTGGCGGGACTCACGCGCTTTCTACCACCAAATGGGAGCATGGCTTACAGCGCGGCAGATGTGGTTGCCATGTTGTGCCGCTCGACTCGTGTAACTGAACCTGCGGCCGGTTCCTGATCTTCGAATGAAAAACGCCTAACCGATAACCCTCCACCCAACTTGTGCAGCTTGGGAGCAAGTTGGGACACGCTCCTGTCCGCCTCAAGACTTCACCACACCCAACGCGCTGAACCCGGCAGAATATGGCAATCGCATGCACCAAGTATGAACTTTTGTTCATCAGCCAGCAGCAGCTCTGCTCGCTTGGCAGGCCATGTTCGCTCCAAGTCTCGCTCCTGCTCGGACCATCAACTTTGAACAGGCGTTTTGCCCAGAGTGGCTGGCAAAATGCACTTGGCACCTGTGTGGGGTGCTATGTCCGGATTCGGAAGCGTCTGCAAACGACAACTGATTTCGTGGCTATTGATGTTGGGAACAATCTTTTGTGTCCCTGTATCCGCGATGGCTGCTGGGGTGATAACGGTGATTACGCCGTCGAACGGAGCCACCGTAACCGTTCCGTTTGAAGTGCACTTCACCTACAATGCCTCGTCCACTTATACCAAGCTCTGGATCGACGGGGTCGCTATCATCTCCGACCACAACTCGAGCGGAAACCTGAGCACCTTCGACTACACGGTCGCGTCGCTTGCCGCGGGAACGCACACGTTGACCCTGCAGGCGCATGATACCAGCAGCGACACCACCATCTCCGTCCACGAAACGATCACGGTCTCTTCAACCCCTCCGACGATCGTGACCGTGACCCCGTCGTCACAGACGATGCTGGAAGGAACCTCGCTTACCTTCACCTCGAACGTTTCCGCAACCTGGGCGGCATCGGGAGGGAATGGCAGTACCCCGACTTGCACGACTGCCTCCACATCGTGCGTCTTTGTGGCCGGCACCACGGCTGGAGTTGAAACACTCACGGCAACCGCGACCGACGGTTCGCGCGCCACAGGATCGGCAAACATCACAATCGCGTCGCTTCTCGTGAGTCCGGCGCCGGCTAGCGTGGTAGTCGGCGAAGTGCAAGCATTCACCTCCAGCCCTGCCACCGTTCCGGTGAGATATTCTGTCAACCCCACGACCCTTGGCGCCTTCAGCGGAAGCACGTTTTCGGCCTTAACTCAACCGGGATCAGGAACGGTGACGGCGACGGCGACCGATGGCTCCGGCGCAACCGGGTCCGCCTCAATTTCTTTGGTTCCCCTTGCGATTACCCCTAACGCCCCGAGTGTTGCCGCAGGACAGACCCAAACCCTGACCGCCAATGCTCCCGTAAACTGGCGCGTGACCGGCGACGGAATTTTGCAAACCCTCTGCACGAATACGATGTCGTGCAACTTCACTGCCGGCTCTGGCCTGGGAACGGCAACGATAACCGCCACCGAGACCACTCCCGCCGCGCTTTCGACCACCGCCATTGTGACCATTGGAGCATTAGCGATTACTCCGACGACGACAACGACGGTCGCGTCGCAGACACAGCAATTCACGGCGAACGCGCCCGTTAACTGGACAGCAACGTGTGGAACCTTCCCCAACACGTGCACGGGCACAACGTCGTGTGTCTTTACCGCTCCCAGTTCAGTTCCTTCGGCTGGAAGCTGCACCATCACCGCAGCCGATGCGGGCGGAGCTTCCGCGCAGGCGGTCGACACCATCGCTGCGCTCCCTTCCACGGACCCAAAGATGCCGACGCCGCCTTCCAACGCCGTTGTGTTCACGCAAATTCAAGCAGAACCTCCGACTGGCGTGTGTGACAAATCTTGCGCCGGAGACAAAACCGTAGGATCGGATTTCTTTGCGCAGAACGTAACCTCTCCTTCCCTGTCTGGAAGCGCGATGCAGGTTGAAGTGCAAGGGAATTATTTCGACTCGATGTGGTACTGGCATTTCGGTCCCAATGACACTGTGCGTAACTTCCTTGTCAGTTACGATATTTATTTGAGCGATGACATTGGAGCTCAAGCATTCGAATATGCTCCGCAGTTCGACTTGGGCGGGTACAAGTATTCGATGAGCGACCAGTGCGACTATTCCAAGAATCTTTGGCAGTTTTGGAATCAGGGCAAGGGAAAGTGGACCGCCAGTAATATCCCCTGTACCCATTGGGCTCTCAATCAGTGGCATCGCCTTCAGATGTACAGTACGGTTAATAGCGCGAAGCATCAGTATACTTTCGTGGCCATCGAGGTAGATGGAGTCCATATTCCAGTGAATCTGACGTTTAACGCAACGAATCTGCATTGGGCGGATACCCTTGGCGTGCAGTTCCAGGTAGACGTAAACTCATCCGGTTCGCCGGTACAGGAGTGGGTCGATAATTTTACATTCTGGGCATGGTAAGCCGCCTGTGTTCAGAAGCAGATTGGCGGGGGCCGCGCCCGATCCAGGCGCTCCAAGCGGCAGCTCGCCTCCAACCAGTCTCGGCAGTGCTGCGCGCTGATCCTTAGGTCATACTCCTGCTGGCCCTACCACCGGGGCGGCTTTTTGTCCCATCTTCAGGTGCTTTCCTCGAAGTCGTAAGGTGCTTGCCGTAACTTCTTTTAGGCCCAAGTAACGTAAGTTCTCATCCAGAGCTTGGTTGTATCTCCGGCAGACGTTCTTAGCGTTTTGCAGGTGAAATGGCCATCGGGTCTGGATAGAACAGTATGCGAAAGTTGGCCATAGTTCTTCTCGCGGTATTGGGAATGAACTGCATAGCGGGCGCCGAAGATGCAGTCACGGCTCCACCGGCGGCAGGCGCGAGTTCCGGAGATTCCGCGGTTGTTATGGCTGGCTTGAACGCTCTGCCATCTGCGCCTATGCCGGTTTCGAGCCCAACTTCCACGCTGTCGGCAACGAATTCCATGGCATTGCCCGGCGCATTCGCGCCCATCGTCGCCATAGCCCCGGCCACCAGGGTAACGCCTCCGGCTCTGGCGGATGCCGATCGACATCCGTTTCTGGACAAGGCCAATCTCGCGATCTTTGCTTCGGTCGCCGCGGGACGCGCCATGGACCTGATTTCGACCTGGCAGTTTCGCCGCCACGGACTGCATGAAGGTGAGTTGACGGACGGATTCGTAGACAACAAGCCGCTATTTGCCACGTACTCCGCCTCGCTTGTTGCCGGGCAGATATCAGCTTCCTACATGTTCCACCGCATGGGCTGGCACAAATTGGAGCGTATCAGCGCGATCATACATACCGGAGTGGTCACCGAAGCGGTTGTACACAACTACCGAATCGGCACAAAACATTAGGTAAGCCCCGCTACACGGCTTTGTGTGCAGCGTTGTTCCTGGCTGGTTTACCTTGCGGAGTCGTTCTGGCTTCCGGAACCTTGTGGTTTTGCGCCTTGGCGTCCTGGTGACTCACCAGCAGCGCCTCGAGTTGACGCAGCAGGTCGGGCGTGTTGACAGGCTTGACCAACAGCGAGTGCGCACCACGAGTCTGCCAGTCGTTGCCAAGCGACGGGTAAGCGGTAAGGATGGCAGTGGCGGGGTTGTACTTCTGCTGGCGGGCTGCATGAATGACGTCAAAGCCGGAGGTTTCGCTCTCCATGCGCATGTCGGTAATGACCATCTCAAATTCTGCGGTTTGCAGCTTTTGTTTCGCTTCCAGTGCTGAGGCGGCTGTGGCAACTTCAAATCCGTTCAGCTCCAGAACCGCCTTCAGGGTCAACAATATTGCCAGTTCATCGTCGACCAGCAAAATTCGACGTTTCATTCCCAGCCCCCAACCGACTTCTTTATGGTCGGTTCATTTCAGCGTTGCAGCCAATTCTTATTGTATTCGAAGTAATCCTCGATACGCCGATTGCCGCCAGCACCCCACCGGAAGCAAGCAGATCGATTGCTATAATAAACCCAGTGGGCACCTTCTTTGTGGAAAACTTCGGATGCCGCGCCACTCAAGCCGATGGCGCCGCCGTGGAGCGCGATCTCCTGGAAAAAGGCATGACGCGCGCGACGGCAACCACACAAGCGGAATTGGTGGTGTTAAACACCTGCACGGTCACCACCTCAGCCGATCATGACGCACGCGCCACCATCCGCCGCATCCATCGCGAAAATCCCGGGGCCCGGATCATTGTAACTGGTTGCTACGCGCAGCGCGCGCCCGGCGAATTGGCGTCGCTGCCTGGTGTCTCGTTGGTCGTGGGAAACTCGCACAAGTCCCAGCTTGCGGAGATCGCTGTCGAGCGGGCAGGCCAACATCGACAGGCGGAGGCTCTGCCCCTCGCGGGCGGATTCGTTCCGCTTTCGACTCTGAATGCAAAGCTGCCGCAAAATAGCGCGTCGCCGGCGGAAATCATCGTAGGCGACATCTTCGCGCATACCGAACTGACAGCCGCTCCCGTATTCGAAGCCGATACGGCCAGCGAAAAGACGCGCCCCAACCTGAAGGTGCAGGACGGCTGCAACAACCGCTGCTCCTTCTGCATTATTCCGTTTGTTCGCGGCAAGAGCAGGTCTCTGAAATTAGAGCAGGTACTTGCCAGCGTTCGCGAGCTGGTGGCCAGCGGATACCGTGAAATCGTGCTCTCGGGCATCAACCTTGGTCGTTGGGGACGAGATTTTTCGCCGCCGATGTCCAGCCAGAGCGCAGCGCAGCGCGTGCGCTTTGCCGAATTGCTGCGTGCGATTCTGGCGGAAACAAGGGTAGAAAAGATTCGCATCAGCTCGGTCGAACCGATGGATTGGAGCGATGAGCTGATCGATCTGGCGGCCTCCTCTCCGCGCATCTGCAAGCACGCGCACGTCCCGTTGCAGTCCGGCAGCGACCGCATCTTGCGGCAGATGCATCGCCGCTACCGTCCCTGGCATTATGCCGACCGCATCCTGAAGATCCGGCGAGCCATGCCCGAGGCCGCCATCGGCGCCGATGTTATGGTCGGCTTCCCGGGCGAAACCGACGACGATTTTGAGCAGACGCGAGCGCTGATCGAAAACCTGCCGTTCACTTATCTCCATGTTTTCACCTATTCCTCGCGGCCTGGCACTCCCTCTGCCGCCATGCCGTCTCAGGTTCGTGGCGATGTGGCCCATGAACGCAACCGCATCCTCCGTGAGCTGGCGGCACACAAGAAGCGGCGGTTCCAGGAAGGGTTCGTCGGACGGACGCTGGAGGCAATCACGTTGACGCACGTAAAGGAGCAGGAGGCCCGCACCGAGGCGCTGACCGACAACTATCAGAAGCTCTGGGTCGAGGGTATTCATCAGGCGAATCAAGCAGTCTTGGCGCGGATCGTTGGAATTACGGATGAGGCGCTGATGGGACAGCTTCGGGGATAGTTCGTGCGGTTGCAGCAACGAACCAGCAGCTTAGAAAAGGCCCGTCGCGTAAACATCTACTCTGGGCATGCTATAATCGGGCGATTTCCATACATCGGAGGACCGTATCGATAAACGTTTCATTCGCACCAATGAGCGCATCAGGGCTCGCGAAATTCGCGTGATCGATGATCTGGGCGAGCAGCTCGGCATCATTCCGCCCTTCGAGGCGCTCAAAATCGCAAAGGAGAAAGGGCTCGACCTGGTTGAGATTTCACCGACGGCGCAACCGCCGGTGTGCCGCATTATGGATTACGGCAAGTTTCTCTACCAGGAGGAAAAGAAGGAACGCGAGGCCAAGAAGAAACAGACGCGAATCGTCGTCAAGGAAGTGAAATTCCGCATCAATGTCGACGATCATGACTACGAGACCAAGAGGAATCACGTGATTCGCTTCCTGGCAGATGGGGACAAGGTCAAAGCCACCATCTTCTTCCGCGGTCGCGAAATGACGCGGCAGGGTCTGGGACGCGAAATTCTTGAAAGGCTCATCAAAGACCTCGGCGACAAGGCTATCGTTGAGTTCCGGGCACGGCAGGAAGGCAATACCCTGCATTTGATCCTGGCTCCTCCAAAAACAAAATAAAGGCTTTCCGAGGCGAGCCTGCACCTCTAACGAGAAAGTCGCCCGCCGAAGTCACTTGGACTTGGCGGAAACGGCTCTCTTGTGTTTTCATAGATATAGCGGCGGCAGCTTTCGACCGCCGACAGGGAATCTAATGCCAAAGATTAAGATGAAGACGCACAGCGGCGCCGCTAAGCGCTTTAAGAAGACGGCGAGTGGCAGGGTAAAGCGCGGACACGCTTTCCAACGCCACATCCTGACTTCAAAGGGCACCAAGCAAAAGCGTCAGGCCGATATGCCCGCCATGGTTTCAAAAGCTGACCAGCCCAAGGTCAAGCGGATGATTCCGTACTAGTTCGCCCACCGCCCCATTCTGATCTTTGGGGCTTGCCGCCGGATGAGTCATCCGGCAAAGCGTGTGAAGAGGCCAATAGCTGACGTGGCTCCTGCCTCCAGCCGCTTAATCCCAGCCACCGTCGAGCGGAGGTCATGGGAACCCGGAAACGGGAACATCAAAAGGAGAATCAATGCCTCGCGTTAAACGTGGGACCAAACGCCGCCAATACCGCAAGAAGATACTCAAGCGCGCATCCGGTTATTTCCTGAACAAATCCAAGCTCTACCAGGCCGCAGAAGAGCAGGTGGAGCGTGGCCTGAAAACCGCATTCGTCGGACGCCGCCAGAAGAAGCGTCAGTTCCGCTCGCTCTGGATCGTGCGCATCAACGCTGCTTGCGTTCTGAACGGTATCAGTTATAGCCGGTTCATCAGCGGCCTCAAGAAAGCCGGGATCGAACTCGACCGCAAGATCCTTGCCGATCTGGCAGTCAAAGACGCCGCGGGCTTTGCTTCGCTGGTCGCACAGGCCAAGGCCGGCGCTGCCGCCGCATAATTTTACGACCGAGGCTGAGCACTACGATCTTCATGATGGGCGGCCAGCGGGGCCGCCCATCGTGCATGGGATTGAACCGGCAGGCTAGGTTGCATCAACCGGCGCTCTCTCAATTTCACCAACACCGCTCTT
Organism: uncultured Acidobacteriota bacterium; assembly: GCA_963819175.1. Classification (GTDB taxonomy): domain Bacteria; phylum Acidobacteriota; class Terriglobia; order Terriglobales; family Acidobacteriaceae; genus CAWBRT01. The sequence goes on along the minus strand of CAWFVJ010000012.1, from coordinate 74,502 downwards.
CCGATGTCATGCTGAGCGGAGTGGAACGAAGCGAAGCATCCCGCGACTGTCGGAACCATCAGCGGCATCGGTGAGCGAATGGGATTCTTCGCTTCGCTCAGAATGACATTCTGGAAGAGATACTCTTAAGGTACTTGCCATGTACTCCGTCCCCAAACTCGAAGACTATTCGCCAGAGGCGCTGGATAAGGCTTCGCGGAGCTTGCTGGAAGCGCTGGAGCAGGAATGTGCGCCGGTTCAAAGCGCAGCCGAATGGAAGACGTTGCGCGACCGCTGGATGGCGCGCAAGAGCGGAATCCTCACGCAGATCAACGACGCTTGGCTGAAGGCGGCGCCAGCGGCAAACAAACGAGATGTCGGCCAACGAGTCAACCACATTCGGCTGTTTGCAGAGGCGAGACTTGCGCGAAAACAGAATGAGCTTGTCCTTGGCTCACTGGACGGAACGCGAGTCACTGTGCTGGACAACGCCGCGGCGAGCGTCCTCAGGACCGAACAACAGATCCAGCGAGAGCGCATCGACGTGACCCTGCCCGGCATTCACCGCGAACTGGGCGTGCGCCATCCGGTGCTGCGCACCATGGATGAGATCATCGCCGTCTTCGTCGCCATGGGTTATTCAGTTGCTGAGGGGCCGGAGGTCGAAAGCGACTACTACAATTTTGAGGCGCTCAACTTTCCGCCCAACCACCCGGCGCGCGATACCCAGGACACGCTGTTCATCGCCGGACAGGAGCGGCGACCGCAACGCGATCGCCTGCTGCTGCGCACGCACACTTCTCCGGTGCAGATTCGCACCATGGAGCGCCTGCGGCCTCCCGTGCGCGTCATTTGTCCCGGCAAGGTACACCGCAACGACGCGCCCGACGCCACCCACTCGCCCGTCTTCCATCAGCTTGAAGGGCTCTGCGTCGACACCAATATCACCCTGGCCGACCTGAAGGGAACGCTCGACCACGCCATGAAGGCGATGTTCGGCAGCTCGGTCAAAACCAGTTTTCGCCCGTCGTTCTTCCCTTTCACGGAACCCAGCCTTGAGGTGTCGATCTCGTGTCCTTTCTGCGGAGAGAAAGGCTGCAACAAGTGCAAGGGCAGCGGCTGGATTGAGTTGCTCGGCTCGGGAATGGTCGATCCGGCGGTCTTTGGCTTCGTCGATTACGACCCGGCAAAGTACAGCGGCTTTGCCTTCGGCATGGGCATCGAGCGCATGACGATGCTGCGCCACAACATCGACGATATTCAGCAGTTCTTTTTAGGGGACGTGCGGTTCCTGGAACAGTTTAGCTAAGCACCACAGAGGGCACAGAGAAGCACAGAGTTGCAGATCAACGACATCACGGGTTCGATCATCTCGGCAGCAATGAAGGTGCATTCCGTCATGGGGCCCGGGCTGCTGGAGAGTACCTATGAGGCCTGCCTTGCTCACGAACTTCGAAAGCGAGGATTCAACGTCCAGCAGCAAGTGCCGCTGCCGGTTGTTTACGACGGTGTCAGGCTGGAAGTGGGTTATCGCATTGACGTACTGGTAGAAGATTGTGTGATTCTGGAATTGAAAGCCTGCGATGCAATTTCACCTATCATGAGGCGCAGCTTCTTTCCTATTTGAAGTTGAGCGACAAGCATGTCGGTCTACTGATTAATTTCCATGTCTTGCGGTTAAAAGACGGGATTAGACGATTCGTAATGGGCGAGGGGCGGCTTTAGAAGAGAAGAGTTAAACCACAGAGGGCACAGAGGAACACGGAACTAAATCCGGATAAACACTGATTTAACCCCTGAGCTGAACCCTAACCGTCCTCACGGGCACGTATCAACTCTGTGCTTCTCTGTGTTCTCTGTGGTGATTGTTTTTCCGAGATAGGCAATGAAAATTTCCCCACGTTGGATTCGCGACTTTATCGATCCGCCGGTCGATGACCGCAAGATGGCGGAAGACCTGACGGACACCGGCACGGCCATCGAAGGCTTTTCCGGACAAGGCAAAGACCTCGTCTACGAAGCCGAGGTCACCACCAACCGCGTCGACGCCATGAACCACTACGGGATCGCCCGCGAGGTTTCGGCGATCTACGACCTCGACTTGAAGCCGGTCGCTCCCAAACTGATGGGGGCGCAACCGCTCTCGGATTTCAAAATCGAGATCGAAGACGCGCAGGGCTGTGCCCGTTACACCGCGCGCATCGTACGCAACGTCAAGGTCGGGCCCTCGCCGGAGCACATCGTGCATCGTCTGGAGCTGATTGACCAGCGCTCGATCTCCAACGTCGGCCGACGCCACCAATTACGTTCTCAACGAGCTTGGCCAGCCTACGCACGCCTTTGACCTGGACAAACTACAGGGCGGCAAGATCGTCGTCCGGCGCGCCCGCGAGGGCGAAGTGCTGAAGACGCTGGACGGCGTCGAACGCAATTTGAGCAAGCAGGACCTTGTGATCGCCGACGCATTTCGAGCCGTGGCGCTGGCCGGCATCATGGGCGGGTTTGACACCATGATTACCGAGCAGACGCGCAACGTGCTGATCGAGTCGGCCTGGTTCGATCCGGCGACGGTTCGCCACACTTCGCGGCGCTTGGGAATGCATACTGACGCCTCGCATCGCTTCGAGCGCGGTTCGGATTTCGGCCTGACTCCTCTGGCCTGCGCGCGCGTGGCCGAACTGGTGCAACAAACCGCGGGCGACGGCTCGCCATCGGCGCATACGGTTGTGGAGGCCGAAATTGATGCCCTTGCGCGGCGAGTGGAGCGTCCCCAACTTCATTTGAGCCAGCGCGAGGTACAAAGAATCCTCGGGGTTGATATCCCTGGTCAAGAGATCGCGCGCATCCTGAGCCGGTTGGGCTTCCAAGTGACTCCCGGAGATTCTGCGGTTGTTTCCCTGCCCCAACCAGCCAAAGCAATTCCCGCTGGCGCCGTCCTGTTGCGGCGGCCGAATCCAGCGCCGATTTCGTCGTCGAGGTCCCGACCTGGCGACTCGACGTTGACCGCGAGATCGACCTGATTGAGGAAGTCGGCCGCATTTACGGCTATCTCAAGCTGCCCAATACGCTGCCGGCCTTCGCCGGAGCTGTAATCCCTTTGCCTAATGCCGAGAAGCAAGCCACGCTCCGGCAGCGCCTGCTCGCGCTGGGTTACAACGAATCCATATCTTCCACCTTCATTTCCGCCGAGGAAGTGCGTGCCTATTCGACCGCTCAGCCGGTGCGGCTGGAGAATCCCCTGAGCGAGGAAGCCGCCTGCATGCGGAGTTCGCTTGTGCCCGGCATGGTCAACCAGATCGCCTACAACCTCAATCGCGGCAACACCGACGTGAAGCTGTTTGAGTCCGGCGACATCTTCGAAATGGCGGGCGAGCGCGTCGACGAGAAGCACAGCATCGCTTTCGTCGCCACCGGGTCGGTTGGAGGCAGCCTCCACGGCAAGCCCAATGCTTACACGTTCTACGACATGAAGGGCGATCTCGAGGCCTTGCTCTCGCAGTTTGAGCATGGAAAGCTCTACTTCGACCAGCACACGCCCGCCTATCTCCATCCCGGACGCTCGGCGCGCGCCGTGATGGATGGCACGATGGTTGCGCGCTTCGGCCAGTTGCATCCAGACTTGGCCACGGCCCGCAAGCTTCGCCAGCCCGTGTACGTCGCGGAGATTCTCGTCGAGCGACTCTTTCAGCGCGAGTTGCGCCAGCCGAATTATCGCCCTGTGCCTCGCTTCCCTGCCGTGGATCGCGACTTTTCATTCCTCTTCGACAACGCGGTTCTTTTCGAGCGCATTCAGCAGGCGGTGGAGGCCGCAGGAATTCCCGAGCTGCGGGAGTTCAGGCCGGTGGAAATTCTGCGCGGCGAGCAAAGTGGCACAAGCCTGCCCCCGAACAAGTACGCCACTCTGCTGCGGGCTCGCTTTCAGTCAGCCGAGCGAACGCTGCGTGACGATGAGGTTGCAGGCTGGGCACAACAGATTGTCCGTTCGCTGGAGGCTCTCGGCGGAAAGCTGCGGGGATAGCAAGGCATTCGTGAAGGAAGTCCCGTTATGGAGTAGTGTCGGGTCCTATCTGTTTTGGGAACGGCCCTGCGACGAACCTTAATAAGCATCTTGCGACTCCTTTTGGGCCGTGCTGTGATAGGAACGCAGTTAAGGTCCTAAAAGCAGGAGGCCTCGATGCCTGTACGACAAGACCCTGTGCTGTCGGCGCTTCAAGTGTTGGCAATCGAACACGATTCGCTGGAGCCGGAGATTTGGCATTCTATAGCCGGCGAAGCTTTTGCCGGCTCCGCCCCGGCGCAATACATCGTGGCGACCATATTTGAAAACCTGGGCGACATGAGGCAGGCACAGGAATGGTTCGAGCTATCCGCAGCAAAAGGGCACGCCCCGGCGCTCGTCAAGCTGTCCGGTTATGGTGCGGCCTTGTTGGGCGGTGTACCCTCTTCAGACCTGCGAGTTTGAACTCCCCGCACAATCGGTCGAAAAGTGACGCTGGAAGGCGTGCCGCGCCGCAAGCCAGCGAATTCCACAGCCCCGCCTGAGTTATACTGCGCATGAATCACCCATCCGCCTCACGAGGTATGTGGAATTATGTCTACCAAGGTCGAGCCCGAACTTACCTTTGATGGTTCAGGCAACGAATTTATTTCTTTGGAAGAGAAGATCTACCGCACAATTGAACTGCTGAAACATGCTCGCGAGGCCAAAGCCGCTCGCCGAGCGTGATGTTTCCCGCTTGCGCGAGCAACTGGAAGCTCGTGAGGAAGAGTTTGACGCGATCAAGGCCGAAGTGATCGCGTTGAAGAAGGACCGTGAAGAGGTTCGTGCGCGGGTGGAAAAAATGCTGACGCACATGGACGCTCTGATCGAAGAAGAACAGGCGTAAAGATTGTCTCGCGATATGGCGTTCGCGGGACGCCAGAGGACCCGATGACGCAATCGAACGGCAGCATACGAGTCGAAATCTACGACCAGAGTTACAACCTCCGAGGCTCGGACGCCGAACACATTCAGCGGCTTGCCGAGTTCGTGGATTCCAGAATGCGGACGGTGGCCGAGCACACCTCCACCATCGATTCGTTGCGGGTTGCCGTGCTCACGGCGCTGAATATTGCCGACGAATATATCGCGCTGAAGAAGAAGTATGACTCCATCGATACAGAGTACACAAAACGCGCCTCTCGCCTGGGCAATGCTCTCGACTCGGCCCTGGACGAAGCGATGCGCGACGTACGGCGCGCCGGTTAAAGCAAAACCAGGGATGGCGCATCCCGAAATCAGGACACTCCGCTCGACGCGACCATCAGGGAGCGGCGACCTTGAACGAAACGAAGAGGAATATAGCATCCATGGTTTTGCCTTAGTCGCCGCTTCTCCTGCAGCAATTCTGCCGTCTAAAGACCTCGCGAAGGAGAGCTGTTGAAAGCAAACAATTGCGCCGACGCAGTGGTCAACGACGCCGTGGTAAGGGTTCGCTATGCCGAAACCGACCAGATGGGAGTGGTATACCACTCCAATTTTTTTGTATGGTTCGAGATCGGACGCGTCGAGCTGCTGCGCAATCTCGGTTTCTCGTACCAGGGGATGGAGTCGGACGGCTATCACCTTCCCGTGGTTGAAGTGCGCTGCCGGTACAAGGCACCAGCGCTTTACGACGACGTGCTGGTGATTCGAACGCGAATGGTGAAGCTGCGTCCTTCCTTGATTACCTTTAGATACGAAACCATTCGCCAGAGCGACGGAGCGCTGCTCGCCGAAGGCGAATCCATTCACATCGTCGTGGGATCAGAAAAAAAGAAAATTCAGTTGCCGGAAAAGTACCTCGTAGCTTTCCGGCGCGCCATCGGCGTCAAGGCCCAGCCGCCCCTTTGACGACCAGCCTATACGTTAGCCGGGTACCAGCAGTGATGAACGACAATGTCCTCCTCGACGGAGTGGGGCTGGTGTGACGCTCCTTTGGGAACCTTCACGAATGAACCCGCCACAAGCGGCACGTCGCCGATGCCCTCGATCCAAATCTTTGCCTTGCCGCTGATGACATAAAAGATGTCGTCGCAATCGAGATGAGTATGGCGATCGAGGTCGGCGCCCACCGACCAGTAGTCAAGCGCCATGGTCACGCCAAAACCATCGTCCTTTCGATTCAGCAGGTCAGCCCGTTTCACCCCTGCGAAGCGCGCGTGCGGCGTCCATTTTCGTTCGCTGGGCTGAATGATCTTCGCGGCCTGCATTGCTTCGGTTGACATAACTCCTCCTGCTTGCATGAGTTCCACGAGCACAGCTCCAAGTCTCTGGTTTCTCCAAAGGTGTCATCCTGAGCGCAGCGAAGGATCTGCTGTTTGCGCGGTACTGACAATAAAGCAGATCCTTCGGTCCCGCAAAATCGGCGCAACCTCAGGATGACACGGGTACAGGTTTTTCAGCAGCTGCTGGCGCAAACCACACGCGGTAGCCTCTTCACTTCCGCCTAAGCGCCGCCAGCTTATCGTCGACGATGCGCTCCGCCTCAACGATAACCTGCTCGATGTTCAGCGAACTGGAGTCGATGTGGACAGCGTCAGGCGCAGCCACTAGCGGGGCTACAGCGCGAGTGCTATCGCGCTGGTCACGCTCGTGCAGCTCTGCTTTGAGACGGGCGGCCTTCTCCGGATCGCCTGCGGCGTCGTGCTGCAAGATGCGGCGGTTGGCACGCACGTCAGGATCGGCATCGAGAAAGATCTTCACCTCTGCGCGAGGAAAGACGACCGTGCCGATGTCGCGACCTTCCATGATCACGCCACCGTCGACACCCATTTCACGCTGGCGGGTGACCATCCATTCGCGCACCGCAGGATGCACGGAGAGGCGCGAAGCAGCGTCGGCCACGTCGCGCTCGCGGATTCGGGTCGATACGTCTCGGCCGTCCAGCAGAACGCAGTTGCCACCAGCAGCAGGAATCAGTTCTATGCGAGTGCAATTGGCTAGCGCGATCATCGTGGATTCGCTATCGAGAGCGGTTCCCTGCTCGAGCGCCTTAAGACCCAGAGCGCGATACATGGCGCCGCTCTCAAGATTGATGTAGCCGAGTTTCCGTGCCAGGCGCGAGGCGATGGTGCTCTTGCCGGCTCCGGCCGGGCCGTCGATGGCGATGACCAGCTTCCTGGCTGGAGTCGACCCCGATTGGCTCGCCTGGGTTCGAGGGCGAAGCAATGTGGGCACGCGGGATCGCGGCGGCCGCGGAACACGGACCGGTGGCGCTACACGAGGCGGGGTGCACTCCAACATGGAGCGGTTACCGATATGCACGAAGCTCAACTCCCGCGCGGCGATCAACGCGTTAATGGCCTCGCGAACCCGCGAACGGGCAATGAAATTTGAGAAGAACTCCTCGACTTCGCTCTGCTCGGCGGCAATGACGCAGCCCATGTACTTGGAGACCAGAGCGGTCAGCGCCTCGGCCACCGAAGTATTCATGCCTTCGCGCACAGGTTCCGGCGACCAGCGGAAGAGAACGTCCCAGAAAGCGCCCTCCACCGGTTTGTAGTCGACACGCGTGATGCGCAGGCGCGCCCAGAGTTCATTGAGGGCGCGATCCAGCGCCGCGGTCGAGAGGTCGCCCCCCAAAATCTCTTTCAGATGCGGCTTGGAGATCGGGCCTTTCTCCTGGATCACTTGAAAAGCGTGGACTGCCAGGGGCGAGTACTCCGAACGGGAGCCGACCTTTGGCGCGCGGCGCGGATTGCGGTCGCCGACAACCCCATAGAAAAATGCAAATACCGAGGCGGCGACGAGGAAATTTGTCTCCCCGAACGGGTTGGCCTCATAGGCCGACCGCTGCCGAAGCAAGCGCACCATCAGCTCAGTTGCCTGCTGTGCGCGCGGATCGGCAAACGCATGCTGCCACATCGGCAGATCCTGATCGGTCCCGGTAAAGGCGCCAATGAAAGTAGGAGCAAACACCGCCGGACGCAGCGGATACATCACGCAGAAGCCAACGGATTCAATGAACTCCTGCGCGTCTTCCAGGGTTCGAATTGGCTCGCCGTTCGTGCGCCACTTTTTTGCGCGCAACTCCAGGAGTTCATACTCGGTCATGTTTTTTGTTTTCCCGCCAGTGCTAAATGCGCTTGAAAGCTTTCTGAATATCTCTTACAGAATAACGCAAGACGACCGGCCGTCCATGAGGACAGCTCATGGGATAGCGCGTCCTGGCCAGTTCGCGGAGCAGCCACTCCATTTTGGCGGCATCCAGCGGAGTATTAATCTTGATTGCGGCATGGCAGGCGATGCTGGCGGCGATGCCGGTGCGGATCTTTTCCAGATTCAGCGCCTGCTTCTCGGTTTCAAATTGTTCCAGCAACTCGTGCAGCAGGCGATCGAGATTGGCGGGATCGATGCCGGCGGGCGCGGCCTTTACGGCCAGCGTGCGCGAGCCGAAGGGCTCGGCCTCAAAGCCGTTGCGCTGCAACTCCTCTGATAGTTCGGCGAAGACGGCCATTTGCTGCGGCGTCAGTTCGATCACCATCGGCATCAGCAGGCGCTGCGATTCCACTCGCATCTCCAGCCTTGCGCGCAGCACCTTCTCGAAAAGCACGCGTTCGTGGGCCACGTGCTGATCGATGATCCAGAGCCCCTGTGGATTGACGGCAAGTATGAATGAGTCGCGAATCTGCCCAACCGGCTTCAGGGTCGCGAGCGCGGAGAGGTCCATGCCTTCATCGGCGGCATCCACGGGAGGCCCGCACTGGCCTTGTGGTTCTGGGATAAATTCTGGCCGCGGCAGTTGCGGACCACCGTCACTCGCCATCCCGCCGATTTCGGTGATGTGCGATCCGAAGGTCTGCGGGGCGAAGCGTGCCACCGGCACTGCGGCATTCGCCTCGACCGCAAAGCTGTCTGAAAACTGAATCTGTTCGGTGCGCTCCGGCAGCGTGGGCGCAGCCAGCGAAAACGCCGGTGCAAGTTCTCCAGCATCAAATGACGCGCCGGAGGTAAGCGCGGCAGAGGCCGTGGGCGAGGCGTGAAGTTCGCGCACGAACTGCGCGGCCGGTCGCGCCTGCATGAGGGCGGCGCGCACGCTGTCGCGAACAAAATCGTGCACAAAACTCTGCTGACGGAAGCGCACCTCGGTTTTGGACGGATGCACGTTGACGTCAACCTCAGCGAACGGCATTTCGATAAACAACAGGACCACGGGGAAAACCGTTGGCGGAATGATGTTGCGATATGCCTCGGTCAACGCATGCTGGATGAGGCGGTCGCGGATCAATCGGCCGTTGACAAAAATGAAAATCGAGTTCCGGTTGAGTTTTTGCACCTCGGGCTTGCTGACGAAACCGTGCACGCGGAGATCGCCCTTTGCCGGATCATCGTTAAGCCGCCTCCGGATCCCGCTCGCGCCTTCCCCATGCCGAGGACGGCGGCAACCCGACGCGCTCCAGAGGAACCGTCGCCGCCAGCGATATCAACTGGTCGAGAGTCTCCTTGCCAAAGACCTGGTAAATCCGCTCCGAATGCGAAGCCACGGGAGCCGCGATCAACATGGCATGGGTGCTGCTGTGCAGTTCCCAATGTTTGTCTGGATGAGCCAGCGCGTAATGCGTGACCAGCGATGCGATATGCGAGAGTTCGGTCGACTCCGCCTTGAGGAACTTCTTCCGTGCCGGTGTATTGAAAAAAAGATCGCGAACCGCTATCGAAGTGCCCGGCGGAAGTCCGGCCTCCTCGACCTTCAGAATTCTGCCGCCTGCAATTTCGACCACCGTGCCGCCGGCTTCCCCGGCTGAACAGGTCTCCAGGCGCAACCGGCTAACCGCGGCGATCGACGGCAGCGCCTCGCCGCGAAATCCCAGCGTGGCGATGGAGAGAAGGTCTTCCGGGTTCTTCAGCTTACTGGTGGCGTGACGCTCGAATGCAAGCAGAGCGTCGTCGGCAACCATGCCGGAGCCGTTGTCGACAATCTCGATCAGTTTTTTCCCGCCAGCCTCCACGTTGACCCTTATGCGGCTGGCTCCGGCATCGAGCGAGTTCTCGATCAGCTCTTTGACAACCGAAGCGGGACGCTCGACAACTTCGCCGGCGGCGATCTTGTTGGCAACGTGTTCGGAAAGTACGTGGATTCGTCCCATGCGCTGGCAGTCGGAGCCGTCGACTTGTGCGGCTATCAGGCTTCCAGTTTACTAGACTGGTTTTCAGAAATGGTTATTTGAAGAGGCGCGGCTTGACCACGTTGTCCCAGGCCAATAAGAATGCGGGTTCAGATGCCGGGGGATACGCCGTCAGGCGGCCCGGACGACCGCTTGCGCAACGGCGAACGAACGCCGCCAGGTGGTCGTCAATAAGGCGTAGAGGGGGAGAATACGAACGCAGATGTCCACCGTCTCCTCGATCTCGGACCACTGCTCGGCGCTGATCTGCCGCGCCAGTTTGCGGTGGTCGTGCACCGGGATGCCGGTAACACACGAAGCGGCCCGGCGGGCCACCTCTTCTCGCGCATTTTGGAAGCTTTGATCCTTCAGCAGCCGCTTGGTGTCCATCCAAGCCGCAGCAAGATAGCCCGGGAAAGGAGAAAGCACGCGGAACAGGTCAGGAACCTGCTTCTCGCCGGTTGTGCGCTTGATGTCGCCATAGAGCAGCCATACGCGAAGGCTGGCTTCGCGCTCGTTAGGCACATTCAAAGTGACGACCCGCGAGAGCGCAGGAGAAAACTTTCCGGGCGTCACGCGTCCACCCCTCCCGCCCGAGTAGCCAAGCTGCATGAGTCGAAGAAAGAGCGTTAGTGCAGGCAGCGCGCGGTTAAATACACCCACAACTCCGGAGAGCACCAGCGTGTCTTCGCTTGAAATTTTCTGTTCGGCGAGCACTCGCTCCTGGCCGGCGAAGCACCAACCGCCCGTAATCGCTTCGGAACGAACAAATTCCTGGAGCGCCAAAACGGCCGAGCGAAACTCACGCGAGGCAGCGACGTGTCCCAGGTCATTCCACATCAGCCGCAGGTATTCGGGAACTCCCGCCAGCACCCGGAATGGCGAGGGCACAAAGGGGAGATCGAAACTTGCGCGGATATCGGCAAAAACCCGCTCAACCTCCGGTCCGACCTCGTTGTCTTCGAAGGTTCTGGTCAAAGACATGAGTACCCAGCTTCGGCGAGCCTGGAGCAGCCCGCAGATGGATTGGATTCCGCCAGACCGAAGGCGGGTTGCCGGCTGCCGGTTACTGCAAGTCTGTGGAAGAACCGTGGCGGCGAAGCAGTTGCGGCAGGTTCTGGGAGAATGCCGACCGTGGTAAAACCATGTCGCATCCCGCCTCCTGCGCCTTCATCTTAAGGTCTCCCTGAATGTGGGAGAGGAAGCCGATGATGTTCGTCTGCTTCTTGAGCTTGGATTTCAGCTTGGTGATCGTGGGAACCGGCTTCACCGAAGCATTATTCAGGTCCATGATGATCAGCGACGGAGCCTGCTCGTTCTCGGCAACAGCGTCCAGAACCTCTTTTTCGCTCTTGACGAACTGCACTTTGACATTCAGCTTTCGCGCCGTCTCCTGGATCTTGGCCAGGAAAAACAGGTCGTCGACAAAGGCGAAAATTCGCGGCGCCCCATTGTGAGCCGTGGGAAGCGCTTCCAATTCTGGCTGGACGAAGCGCATTCCGCGATTGCTGCGTCCGCCGCCGTTTCCGTTTTCCGCCGTTCGATAGTTGTGATCCATGGGCGCGGTATAAATATGCGCGTCCTGGAACTTCGGCGCTGATGACCGGTTGCCAGGCCGGGAACCGGATGCACCGGCGCGGCGTGGCGAAGAAGGGCTACCAGCACGGCGCTGATGGCCGCCTTGTACGCCCTGCCCGCCTTGTGATGGCTGCGCAGGCGGATTTCTACGTCCACGACGCCGTCTGCGCCCTTTCCCGCCGGAACCTCCGGCAGGGTTGTTGGGTCCATTATTCATATTTTCGGCTGCTCATTGTGCACTGCAATTTCAGAATTCAGAATCTGGCTCTTACCGTCGCTCCTGCGGCGCACCGCTTAAGTAGTTTGGCCACGGCGACGGGATTACATCTCTGTCCGCTTTGCGCCTCGGAATCCGGCGCTAGGCATGCCGCACGGGGTGGTGCGGTCCGGAAAGATGCTCCATAGTAGCTTCCGATTCTGTTCGATGCAAGTCCAAAAGGGCGCGATTCCCACGATTATGTTTGCAGCAGAATCCGAATTGCCACCTCATCAGAATACACCACTGAGCGCCCGGCCAGCGTGAGCCGGCCCAACCGCGCGCTTGCTCTTCAGATGCAACTCCCTGCACGCGTGGCAATGAAAATCACGGCCTGGACGCGACTTCCGAAAATGCTATGTCGAAGTAGTGATCCACGCGGTTCGCGTCAGTGGTGCCAGCAGCAAAATCGCTTGCCGCAGCCTTACGTGCGCGCAACGAAGCGTCATGACGTTGAGTTCGTCCGCGCGGTCGCTGCCCCGCCGCGAGATCGCCGCCAGCACCGAAGCGCTCTCTTCTGGAAGATGCGTCATCTGGCCCGGCTGACCGGCGGTTTGCGCCATCTGCTTTGCCATCACGTCGGAGACGAGAAGGTCCCCGAAGGTCGCCGGGTGACCCGGCCAGAGCGTTTAGTCTCTACTGCATTCGCCTCCAAACGGGGGACAAAGGTGCTACGCGAGGTGGTAAAGGGCAGCCGTTTAGGCCGAATCCTCTGTCATCCCTGTGACGGCCTGCGAATCCAGAAGCTCACAATTGGTAGGCGCTTGCCTATGAATGGCCTATCTTTGCAACTCTGCCCGCCGCCGCAGGCATCATCCGCCTGACCGTTCGACCAACCCTCGCAAGTGCCTCCCGCGATTCTGACGCCGCGCAAGGCTTTAAGTCCGCCAAAATCGCAACCTTGGAAGGGAGCCTTCTGCCGGGGCCAGCCGCTTCGAAATGAAATGTTTTCTGATAGTTGAAGTGGAGTTTCACGTGCTCTCCTCTGGTCAGTCGCGGATATCCACGCGACGGTCCTGGACTTCGAACCGCAGCAGCCAAAGCTTTTGCACGAGGTCAAGGCAAACGGTCAATTCGCTCCCTCTTGGAGATGGGATGTCCCCTAACGTTGTGATGGGGGGTGAAATTACTACCGCGGTCGAAATTGGCCGGGCCGAAGTAATTCACCGCCTTGCGAACCGCTGGCAAAGATTGTGCGACGAGACCCGGAGTGCGCCTTTTCATCGTCCGGAATGGATCTCCGCCTACCTTCAGGCATTTGAACCCAACAGCGAAATTGTTCTGTTGACCGCGAGCGAGGGCGAGCGGCTTGTGGCTGTTTTGCCGATGGTTCGGAAAAGATGCTGGTATGCCGGCGTTCCGGTGATGAAACTCACTGCCGCTGCCAATGTTCATTCAGTCCGCTTCGAGATTCTTCGATCGGCATGTGCGGCTGGAGAAGCCTCCATTCAAGCCCTCTGGCACTCGCTGAAACGCATGCCCGGATGGCAGGTTCTGGAGTTTCCTTACTTCCCCCAAAACGGTGCGTGCGCGGAGTTGTTGGCACAGGCCGGCGAAGATGGCTATCTCACCAGCACGCTTCCCCTTCAGGACAGCCCCATCCTGCGGATGCAATCTGATGGTAATGGGCGGCTTACGTGGTTGGGGGGCACAAGCCGGCATTTTCGCCATGAGCTGCGCCGATACGCCCGCGTGCTTGAAGCAGAGACGGGGGCCAAGCCCAAAATCATTCGATGGACCTATCCGGACCCCGTGACTATGCAACAGTTTTTTGATCTGGAAGCCGCGGGCTGGAAAGGCAACGAAAGCTCGGCCATAAAGTGCGAACCGGAGACGCGCGCTTTCTACGACCAGATTGCCCGGCAGGGCGCGGAACGCGGCTATTTCCGCCTGCACTCGCTCGAAGTGAACGGCATGATGGCGGCCGGAGCCTTCAGCGTAACCACACCGGACTGTTTCTTTCCGATGAAGATTGCATTTAACGAAGCGCTGCGCCGCGGTGGCCCCGGCCATTTGATGTTCAATTCGATTCTGGAGGAATGCGCCTTAGCCCGGATTCCAGAGCTGTTCTTCGGCGGGACCAGGGACCACTATAAGGAAATGTGGACGCAGGAGACAGTACCACATTGCAGAGGGTTCGTATTTGCTCTGGGCCTCCGCCCGCAGCTCGCTTGCCAGATTAGAACCAAGCTGTTCCCGATGCTGAGCAAGCTGCGGCAGAGCTTGCGAGAGCGAACAGCGCAGCGCAAGCGGCGAAAGATCGAACAGGCCAAGCAGTCGAAGGCCCACCAGCAGTCGCAAGTGAACCACGCGGTTACGCCTGATTCTTCGGCAGGAAATCCGACGCGAGAAAAGGGAAAACTACCATGCGCATGACGATTATTTGTTGCCCATTCAAGACGTCCTTTGGCTCCTATGCCAGCTCGTTGAAGGCGGCGATCGAGAACAAGACCGGCGACACCGTTCAATGGGTGGGCTCCAACTGCGGCTGCGGAGATCCCATCGAAAAGAGTCGGCAGTTTCTGATGCCACGCTCTCAGTGCGATTACTTCGAAATGCCGGTTTTCACGGATACTCTTTCGCCTAAAGTGTGGAAGCGACCGCTAAAAACCATGGCTCGAAGCGTCCTGCTTCCGATTCGCGGAAAGCGCTACGCGAGCATGTCGAAGCATGCGGAAGTAGTTCACTTTCAGCAGATCCTCAATGCTTTCGGGTCACAGGTCGTATTCTCCTGGCTGCAACAGCCCTCCAGTGCGAGCAGGATCGTTACCATTCACGAACTGGATGCAGATCAGCTCAAGAACCCGAAGAGAAACGAGCTCTATAACCTGGCGGATGCGATCATCGTGCATTGCGAAGAGATGAAGCAGCATCTCATTCGCCTTGGCGTCCAGCAGGAGAGGATTCATATCGTATTGCACGGCACAAGTATCCCTGCCCCTCTGCCGGAGGGTTCCGGGACAGGCGTTGTGTTCTATGGCGGGCACAAGCTGATGTCAGGCAAAGGCATCGACGCACTCTTTAAGGCATGGTCGATCATTCAAAAGAAAATGGTGGCCCGTACGCCTCTCCTGAAGATCCATGGACACTACGGAACGGACGTCCCTGAAGAGGCCATTCGGCTTGCCGCGCAGCATGGAATTGCAGACAGGATTATGTGGTTGAACCAGCTTCCAGAGGAGGAGTCGGTTCGTTTATATCAACGTTCCCTGCTATGTGTGCTTCCCTACACGGGGAGCTTTGCCGGCTTCGCGGCATCGCTGGCGGCTGCTTGTCGGTTACCAATCGTGTGTACCCGTAAGGCAGGACTGCCTGACCATTTGGGTGACACGGCAGTCTGGGTTGATGAGAACAGCCCCGAGCCCTTGGCCGAGCGAATTATCGAGCTGCTGAACAATGAACCGCGTAGACGCCAACTGGGTAACCAGTTGTTGAAACGGGCAGAAACTTTTTTGCAGTGGGACGTGATCGCAGATCAGACGCTCAAAATTTACGAAGACACGATACTTAAGAAGACCGGCCAACCGCTCGACGAGAGCGATGTCGTAACTGCTCGCGCAATCTGATAGCCCGAGACAAATAAGGAACGGCTTACAGACCCGCAATCTGTAAGCCGTTTCGTTCTGAAGAAAAACTTAATAGAGCCGAGAGCCGGACAGGTCACTTTACGTGATGACGCTCCGGGCTGACCGAGATGAGCAGGTGGCTGTCAGCGGCCAATTCAAAATCAGCGCCTTTTTCCGCGCCGATCTGAATCGCGGCTACGGTAGCTGCTCCACCCATGGCGGCGCCTAGCATTGCGCCTCTCGCGCCAAAGAGCGCCCCTCCGATGACTGCCCCGCCTACGGTTCCCATTGCTACCTTCTTGACATTGCTCTTGTTCTTAATTACGCGTCCCTCTTCATCGACGTTAGGCGCGCCTTTGGAGTTCGTGACCTGCTTCAAGGTAGCGTTGACAGGGATTGTCGCACCGTCTTTTTCCAGACGCTCAAACTTGAACTGCAGGACGGACTGTCCCCTCATCTTGCCTTTGTTCGTAGCTTGAGTGATATGCCCAACCAGTTCGTAGTCAGCGAATTCTTCGGGCGTTTCAACCACGGCCCTGATTTCGTCGTCTTTCGCGGATGTTTTCGAGCTGATCCCTGGCGCCTCGAGCTTCACCAGAAAGTCTGTGTTCGGTTTTATTTCATCAGCGGCAAAACAGACCGGTGATAAAGCACATGCCAGAAGGACACAAAACAACTTACGCACAAAGACCTCTCAGTTGGCTAGTTGCCAGTTCAATATGCCGGTTCTTTTTTCTTCTCTGCATTGGCTAGTTGCCAATTCAAAATGATTGATTCTTTTCTGCTTCTACTCCTTATCTTCATTCGCTTGTATCCGTTCGACGCACTGGGGAACTCGACCATGGCATAGTTCTTGGTATCGAAGTTGATGGTTACCGGCACGCCTGGCAGGCCTGCCTGAATGCTTCCTGGATCACACTTATCGCCGTCAATCTCGATGATGCCGTCCTTCTCCACTAACCCTTTCCACACGATGATTCCCGCCGATTGCAACTTCGGGCTTCCCGGCTGCACTTCCATCTCGTTGCCCTTGTCCTGCGTTACGCGTGACCGCACGCTGGCCCCCGGCTCCGGCTGCACTTCCATCTCGTTGCTCTTGTCCTGCGCTATGTTCGACGCGATTGCACTCGCCGCCACCATCATCGTAAGTAGCAGAACTATCCCCGCGCGGCGCAGCCGGCGCAATCCAACAAAAGCCTTATGTTTGCACTCGTCCATCTTCGAACCCTCTTTCGGTCAGCGTCGGAATTCGTTGCTCCCCATCAGAACGGCTCGTTGCCGCTACTGCCGCCGCCGCACAGCTCCACGGCATGTACAAACGCCTTCGCTACGCGGTTGGCGGACTCCTCCTCACGGAAGAAAAACGTGTTGCGCTGGTTGTGTGCACGGTTCAGCACCAGGACAGAGAAAGTCGGCTCGATGTGATATTCGCGCGTCACATGGGCCGCCCCGGTGTCGACGCGCTTCAATTCCTGCTCGGGGATGAAGATCTGAACATTGCTGACTGTCTTCAGGTCGACCAGGTAGTCGCCATCGGCAGCCGTTTTGCCATTCACCGAGGTCTTCCAGTGCAGCGTAAGGCGGCAGTTGGCAGCGTCCGGGGTGACGGCGCTGATCTCGGCCGTGTTCCGGTTCGACCACTCTTCGTTCGACTGGGTGTCATGCAGATAGACCACAAAGTTGAACCGGCCTTCGTCGATGACCTTCTCCTGAATGAACTTCAGCGATGCTTCCAGCGAAGGGCCGGTATCGGCTTCAGGCGGTCTGGGCGGAGGCGGCACCTCCCGCTGTGCCAAGGCAGCGGTGGAGGCGATCAATACTATGGTCAACAATGTGGTAATAGTTCGCATCAGATTCTCCCGATCAGCTTCGAACGATTCGCTTATCAAACACGCAAATCCTGTTTCCGTTTGCAACTTCGGTTACGGCGTGGTCTTTGCCGTCTGAGCTTTATCAAATGCCATGCTCACGACGCGGTTCTCCGTCTGGTCTGCTTCTGCATCCGCGGCCTGCAACATCGCCTGCACGTCCTCTTGGGCCGGCGGCAGGTCATCCGCCGGACGCGGCGGCTCAGCGATGGCCGACATCGGCGCCGCTGGCAATCCACCCTTGCCCTGGCCATCGTGCAAGGCCTTCAACCCGGAATCCAGGTTTGCCCGCAAGCTGTTCTGCATATCCTGCAGCAAGTTCAACGGCAGCGTAACCATAATGCCCGCCGGACAATCTCCCCGGCGGCTGCTGGCGACCATCAGATTCGCTGTGGTTGAGTCCTCGGCCGGCACCTCGGTCAGCTTCAGCACATCGCCCGGCGCAAGTTCGCACGACCCGTTGTCCGCCGTCGTCGCGTCCAGCGTGGCGTCCACCACGAAGACGTGGTCGCGCGTCAGCACCTGCGGCAGTCCGGTCAGTTCGGCCGCCTCGGCGGGTTTCTGCGAGGCAGCATTTTCGTACGCAATCTGCTTCTGGACTTCGGCGGCGATCGCCTGCTTCAGTTCCGGCGTGATGGGCGTATCGGCTTGGGCATAGACTTGGTCGCCCTCGCCTCGCGCTTCATTCCGCGCAGCGTAATCCTGTGCTTCCGCAACCTGGCCAGCTACCTGCGACTGGTAAGCCAATGCTAACGTCTGGCTCAAGAAGTAGTCCGTAAGCCAAAACGCCGGACTCGGATACAGTGGCGCGACGGCGAAATACGGGCCATAGAAGCCATACCACGGCTCTGCCATCCACGGCCAACCATAGACCACAGGCGCACCCCAGGGATAGTAAGCCCAACCGTAAAACGCCGGGCCAAAGTAGAACCCGGGCATGTAGGAATGGAAGACGATGCCGCGATAGGTGTACGGCATAAACGCGCGCGTGTAGACCCGTCCCCCGACCACGTAAGTCCGCTGCACGTAAGAGACTCGATTGACTACCACTGTGCGCTGCACATAGCCCCCATGGGCTCCGGAACGCACGACTACGGTGCCATTGGGACGGCGAGACACGACCGTGCGCTCGCCATGAGCGCCGTGTCTGACGTCCATGTTGGCCGTGTGCACCGAGCTGACATGGCCATCGGGACGAAAGTGTGCCTGCTCATTACGCCCATGAAATGACGATAGTGTCCCGTTCGGACGGAGGTTGTAGTTACGACCGCCTGCGGAGGCAACCGTCATGCGCCCGCCAGGGTGAGTGGTGACCGTCCCCGACGGAATTGGCCGCTTGTTCACTCCGCTCATCCCGCTCCGCGTGGTATTAACTTGGTGCACCACGGAACTGGAAGCCGATGGCGTCAAGACTGACCTTCCGTTGCTGGACTTTGAAGCCACGCCCGAGGCCGGCACTTTATAGGCCGGAGCGGTTGCGTGTGGAGCGGCTATGTGGCTAACGCTGGGGCTGGGAGTGTGAACAGAAGCGGATGTCGCCGGTCCCGGTGACGATGGTTTAGGTGCTGTAGGCGCCGTGGCGCTGGAAGCGTGGGGCGTGTACGTAGTCGCACCGTTCGTATGGCTCACACCCGGGGTTGAGCCCGTGGAGGACTGCACATGCGGAGTGGTCGCTCCCGAAGCGGAGGAATGCGGCGTAAACGTAGTCCCGGACGAGTGGCCCGCGCTGCCAGCAGAGGAAGCACCCGTCGTGTAAGTGTGCCGAAGCGGTGTGCTTCCGCCTGACGAAGAAGCGCCGTTGCTGGTAGGCGTTGTCGGCGTAGAACCCTTCGCAGCCGGGGTAGCCTTCGGCGTTGGAGTATTTCGTTGAGCCTTTGGTGTCGGGGCAGACCTTGGCGTCGGAGTATTTCGCTGAGCCTTTGGTGTCGGGGCAGACCTCGGCGCTGGAGTATTTCGTTGAGCCTTTGGTGTCGGGGCAGATCGTTGCGCCGGAGCAGGGCGCGGAGCCGGAGCAGCCCGTGGCGCTGGGGCAGACCTTGACGCTGGAGCAGACCTCGGAGCCGGAGCCTTAGAGCGCGGAGCCGAATAGGTCTTCGGTGGCGGTGGCGGGGTAGCTGACACGAACATTCCTAACCCCAACACTACGGCCAAGCACACCTGTAGCCAAGACATACGGATCTGCATCCTCATGTTGCCCCCTAAAGGCTGATTTGCAGCGGCAGATTAGACAGTACCGCTTATTTAGCCGGAACTCTGGATCACTGTCAACACTAAAGTTCAGTGCGGCCAAGTCTTTGGACTGATGCACTTCCGTTATTTGGCCAAGGGCGGAAGTGGTCCGGGCGACTATGAGGCCTAACGGCGGGAGCAGATAGCGATTGACAGCTCTGTATACAGGCATTGTGGTGGGCAGATACCGCCAGCGGAGCTTTGAACGCGCTTACCCGCCTGTCGCGGTCTCCCGCAGCGCTGGCTCCGCGCAGGCCGGGTCGTCGTTCTGGACCAGATTCACCCGGCTGCTGACCTCGTATCGTCGCATCCGTGTGGGATCAAACGGCTTCAGCAGGTCGCAGATGCCGTCTGGTTTTTGGAATCCTGGGTCGAGCCACAGATCGTAGGCATCGGCGGGCAGGATCACTGGCATACGGTCGTGAATGTCCGCAAGGAGCGCATTCGGTGTCGTTGTGATGATGGAACAGGTCTCTATTGTCTGCCCTTGCGGGTTGCGCCACGAGTCCCAAATCCCGGCGAACGCAAAAGTGGAGTTGTCGGCCATGGTGAAACAGTATGGCGTCTTTGCCCTACCGTCTTTCACCCATTCATAAAACCCATCGGCTGGAATCAGGCAGCGCCGTTTCCTGAGAACGTCACGGTACGCCGGCTTGGTGGCGACCGTCTCGGCGCGAGCGTTGATCATCTTGAAGCCGATACTGGCGTCTTTTGCCCAGGCCGGAATCAAGCCCCAGCGCATCTGCGAGCCCAAGCGTTTGGGCCTATCGGGGTGCTGCCGGATGACAGGGACGTTCTGCGTCGGCGCGATGTTGTAGCGCGGTTCCCAGTCGTCATCGGGTTCCACGTCGAAGTGTTCGGCCAAAAGCTCTTTGCTGCGGGAAAGGCGATAGCGGCCACACATGACAACAAAATTGTACCCCGGGTGGGACGGATAATTTCCCATGCGTGAAGAAAGTACCGTTCCCAAAAATAAGTACCGTTCCCAAAAAATGAAAAATGGCGGCTATTGCATGATCTTCTCTGCTGCAATCCAGCAGAATAGTGCTAAGCTACAGCCCCGTAAGAAGGTTTCTCCGGGTAAGAGGCAAAAATGAAAAAGATAGTCGTGGCAGCAGTCGCGTTTGGTCTTCTCCTCACTTCCGTCACGGCGATGGCAAGAAAGAAGAAGGACGGTCAGGCTATGCAGGACGCCCAGCAGGCGCAGAAGCACGGTGGCGCCAAATTCGATGGTCGCAAGGTCAATGACAGCTCCGCTGTGCCGATTGGGAACAGAAAGGCCGCGCCGGATTACAAGGCGCTGAATAAGGCTGAACAGAGTCGGCAGAAGGGTGCCGGCATTGACGGTCCGAAGCACGCGCCGCCGTCGCCAACAGTCAGGGCTACGCCGCCCAAACAGGCACCGGCTCCCAAACAGGTCAAGTCGACACCGGCGCCCAAGACTCCACCTAAGAAGTAGCAGAACTTAAAGTCTTTGGGAGCGAAACTGGCGAGCGTCTCACTGGCCGAAGTTACGCGCCGAATCTCGCCGAAGCTGCCGTCTACTGCGGCGAAGTGCTCCAGCTCAGCCGGTTTACTGTGGCAATGACTGTCGGTGGTCCGGGATTGATGTCGCTCTGAAGTACCGAGGCCGTCGGAAACCAGGGCGGCCCAAAACCGGTGGCGAACCGCGTATCATACCAAAGATTTTGTACATTCATATTGCCTGCAAAAATGTTGGTTTGACTCTGGGCGCCAAAGTTGTTGAAGATGTTGATGCTGCCGGACGTAGTGAACCCGCACATGTTGGAGGCGCAATTCTGCCCGATGGGTGCAAGCGCGCCATCGACCCACAGATTTTTATCCGAATATGAGGTGCTCAGATTAATGTTCCCTTTGGCGGTAAAGACGCCGAGCGCCTGCCCGGTATCGAGCAGCTGCCCGGTAGTGGGACTGTTTTTCAGATAGGTGTCGTTGGTATCCAGCGAGTTGGGTTCAGTTTGGTAGCGCAGGTCGCCGGTGATATTGACAGTCTGGTTGGCCACAACAGTAACTTGCGAGTAATTCTGGATAGCGGCTTGGCCCTCGCCTGGTCCCGAGAGACTGCTGATCGTCCCGTCTACGTAAAGCAACGTGCCCGGCTGGGGAGTGGTAGGGACGTTGTTCATGGGAATGCCAGACACGGTCACGCTTTTAGTGCCGGAAACCATCTTTGTATAGGCACCGGCGCCGGCGGGCGGTGCGTTGTTTGCCGTATTCCAAACCGGGACGGTGACTGTGGTCGTCGTGCTACCCTGCGTAATCGTATAAACCTGCGTCTGATTGCCGTTGCTATCGGTGCTAGGTGTCAACAGAACACCCGCATTGCCCTCCACGTAGATGCCGCCGCCGTTCATGGTACAGGTGCTTCCCACGCATGAGTACGGAAGAAAAACTCCCGAGCTGGGGGGGCTTCCCGAAGGATACGCATTGCCGTTGATGTCCTTGAGCGCGGCATTCATCTGTGCACTGGTGGGATTCGGCGGCGTGCCGCTGCCGCATGTGGTGCTGCCCTCACCGCAGCCTACCCCGTCTAACACAGCCCACTTCTGGCTGAAGTCATCAGTCGGCAATGGAATGGCGGGCTGGTTCAAGTTAAGCCCACCTTCGAATGTGGGCGCTACCGTTACCCCATTCTTCGAGTAGCTGGCGGTTGGCGAATCATACCAAGTCCCGTTGATGTCATAGTCGACGTTGGGACTGGCTTGCCCGACCGGCCCGGTAAAGATGTATTTTTGGCCATTCTCGAACTGCCAAGCGCCATTGGTAAACATGGGGCCTTCAAAGGTGCCCCCAATCAGCGCACCACTGTTAGCCGGGTAGTTGCTGACGAAGCCACCCCACGCGGCGAAGGAATAGTTTCGCGTTTGCCCGTTCGTAGAGATCGTCAGGTTGACAATACCGTTCTCAGACGTGTAGACCTGCTGCCCGCCTTTCGCCCACCCAAGCGAGCAAAGCTGATACTTGTATTGATACAGATAGGCGGTGATCAGCCCATTGTTATTGCTTTGCGCGGTTGGTGTACCCGCAACAGGCGCGAAGGTACTGGGACAAATAGTGGTATTGATGAGCTGAAAATTTTCCGGCCATGAGGCCGCGCCAGCCGTGCCGGAGGCGTTCAAAGAACTTGAGCCGCCGTATCCACCGGACCCGGTTGACAGCACGGCGGTGATAACCTTGCCTGCTGCCCCGTTGGAGCCGGTCGAGTTATCCAGCGGCAGCCCCGTGCAACCAGTGCCCGCGCCGGTGCCCCACCCGTTGGAACAGACAGTCTGGCTGACATAGGTTGAGGACGAGATCTGGTTGACTAGTTGCTGCCGCGCGATATTCAAGCCGGAATCCGCTGCGTAAAATGACCCTCGGAAGTTGCCGTAGTAGCCGTTGATCAGCATATCCGGGCTGACAGTCATCACCATGATAATGCTCATGACGCTCATCAGGGTCAGCAGCATCAAACTGAGGAGCAGCGCAATTCCCCGCTGATTGCGCGCTGGGAACAATGCGTAACCGCCCCGGCTATGAGAACTAGCCTTTCGGTTATGAAAGCGTGCGGATTTGGCCATCATGGCGCCACCTCAGTTGTCGTTCATACTCATGTTGCGGGGGTTTATAACCACGGCAATGCCCTGAACTTGGTAGTGACCCTGGTCGAATGTATTTTGAAATTCGTTGTCGATTTTGCTGGGCGCGGTGCGTCCGATCACAGACACGCGGATTGAGCGCACCATGCTGAAGTTCCACGGTACACTGATCCCGTTATTGCATGTTGTGCCGGTCACGGTCCCGCCGATGCAGTAAGTGGAAGCGAGATAGTTATATGAGGTCGATGCCGAATCGAGATCGGACTGCTCATAGGTGCCATTCCATAAGGCGGCTCCTACCCTAAAACCGATTATCTGTTCCATCACCACAGACTTGTTGCCGTTTTGTATCCGTACCAGCTTGGGGTCAAGAATATCTGGCGAATTACTACTCTGATCGCACCATGTGGCATTACTGCCAGGGCCGGCGCACACAAGGTAGGTTATGGGCGCTAGCTTGACAATGTAGGATGTTGGGCAAAACTGGTTCGTGAATGATTGGTAGGCATTGTTGTTGCTAATGTTGTTGCAGGCTGAAGTGGTTCCAGTCGAGTAAGTAGCGCCGTAAGTGCCGTCGCAGGCGGTTATATCCAGCGGGTCATTGGATAGTTTGTTGCTGCCGTCGGGGTTCGTGGCATTGAAAACAAACTTGACCATGCCGTTGGAAACAGTCGCCCCTGAAGTCAAAACTGCCGTGCTAATCAGCTTGCCGGTGCTGTTCATGAAAAGCAGTTGGTCGCCCTGGTTGAACTCCGCGGCCGTGTTCGCGAGCGTCCATGCCGTGCCGTTCACCACAGCAGCCTGCCCATAAGCGGCGCCCTGATTTGTGCAAGAGCAACCGCTCGAGCAGGCGGGGGGGCCGGCATTTGGACTCGGGCCGGTCACGTTAATTGAGGGATAGGTAGTCTGGTTGGCCGCCGCAACGATGGTGAGCTGGTCAAAGCAGGAGACGCCATAGGTTTGGTTGGTATTGCAGGCGGTGCCCGCGGTATTCATGTTGTTGAGAATGGTCACGCCCACCGGCCAGCTCGGCATATTTGCGGCTTGAAAGTAGCCGCTGCCGCCGTTAACCACGTCCATTTGCAATTGGGCCACCGTGCTGCGAAGCGCCACATTGAGTGCGGTCTGTCCCTGCAAGAGGTGAGACGACTTTTGCTGCTGGTTGAACAAGCTAAAGGCCGCACCGCTAATAATGAGAAAGATTGCCATCGCAATGGTGAGCTCGAGCAAGGAGAATCCAACGTTGGCTCGTACCGTTGGCCTGCTGCCGTTGCGTCCCTTGTTTCTCACAATCGTTGCGCTCATGGCCGCACCAGACTCATCTGAAAGTTCACCGGCGGCTGGACGGTTGTATCCATCAGCGTTACCAGCACGGTCACCCGCCGCGTTCCCGTCACGGGCTGATTCGCTTCGATAATCCAGCGCCGGTGGAAGGTCACATAGCTGGGAGCAATGTTACTTGGGGCGGAGGTAACGATCTGGCCATCCGGCGAGTGATACGTTGTGGTGTAGGACACGTTACCGCCGGTCAGGCCGGAAACAGTCTCGGAGAAGCAGCCCGCCGTTGGATTGGGACAGGCGGAAGTTGAGGTGCTGAGACTGATACTCACGCTGTCGTAGTAAGTAGCGGTTCCGGTAAACCCCGTGGACCACGCCACCGACGGAGGGCAGGTCGTAGACTGCATGATGTCCGAAGATAGGCTGCCCACGGAAGTATTCGCACTGGGAACGCAAACCTGAGGATCGCTCGGGCTATAGTGGTTCAGGTCTTCAAGTTTTTCGGACGCCAGAGTCGACGCAAGGCTCATGTACTTCGACTGGCGCCCGACGCTCAGCATCTTGCCGGTCAACGCCGCCGCGGCCATCACGCCCACGGACAGGATGGCCAGGGCAACGACGACCTCAAGCATGCTGAATCCGCGGTTGCGGACCCGCTTATGGGCTGGTAACTGTAACATTGCCAACTCCTGAAACGATGATCGTGCTGGTCGTCGTAGATCCGTTGGACAGTATGAGACATGCGATCCCATTTGTGCACGGGGTCGAGCCCCCACTAGACAGAGTCACGGTGCCATTCGGACTGAATTGCAGGGTCGTGGAAGCCTTTAGGCTGACATCGCCGCTGGTTGACCAAGGCAGCGCCGATCCGACATTAGTGAAACTCGCCGCGCAAGTCGGCGGATTGCCCGATAGAGTCTGCCCGGTAATCTGGTAATTGGTGTTGCTTTGGGAAAAGGCAAGCTGGTAGTTACAGCCACTCACTACAGACTTAAAGCGGGTACTCTGGATTGCTCCGCTCATCGTCGATGTCGCCGAGCTGAGATGCATGCTCTTGGAAGTATTCAGGAAGTTGGGCACGGCGATCGCAAACAATACACCGACGATCGACACCACCACGATGAGTTCAACCAGTGTGGTTCCCGCTGCGCCAGGCCTTCTGAAACTACACGGTTTTAGGAGAACTGTGAGTTCCGCCGTTTGAACGCGCTTGGCTGATCGCGATGTCCCCCTCGGCCCCGCTCCCAGGCATCTGGGATAAGTTGCCGTCAGCCAATGCTGTCTTCTCTTGCGCATTGACGCCTCTTTTATACAGCGTTATAAGGATCCTCGGGGGAGCAAACAGTAATACTTTTTTAGCTTAGTAACGGAACTTGGAAAGAGCAAGTTACTGAAGTAGCAAGTTACCGAAGTAACGTTGCGGCGCCCTCTTATATATCTTTCGACGCCAGCGAACGGCCACTTTATATCTTGACCGAATCGGCTATAACAGGCGAGGCATTGGGGATCGCGCTATACAGAACAGGGAAAGAAGACCGAAAAGCATGTGCCCGAGCGTCCGTCTCCGGTAACGGCACGAAGCCGGAGCATTCCATCATTGTTCTCAACGATGCCGGATATGATCCACAAGCCCAATCCGGTTCCTGCTTCCCCCTTGGTTGTGAAGAACGGATCGAAAATCTTGTCGCGAACCTCAGCCGGTATGCCCGGCCCATTGTCGGCAATCGTTACCCTCAGCCCACGTCGCCCGCGACGCCAATCAGTGCTGGCATAG
The DNA here is from genome assembly GCA_963819175.1 of uncultured Acidobacteriota bacterium. Lineage (GTDB taxonomy): Bacteria > Acidobacteriota > Terriglobia > Terriglobales > Acidobacteriaceae > CAWBRT01. The sequence continues at coordinate 48,250 of CAWFVJ010000012.1, read as the reverse complement.
GCATGCAGACTTATCTTCCCGTTCTTGCCGATGGCTTCAATCGAATTGCCTATCAGGTTGGCAAAGACTTGCCGCATCTCTCCGGGCAAGCCAATGAACTCTTCCTCTAAGTCCACCTGTTTCTCAACTTGGATTGCAGCCGCCTCGATCTTCCGCTCGTAGAGCGCAATCACGCTGTCGAGAACTTCCCCGATTTTGATGGGCACCGGGTTCTTCGCTTCGCACTGGAATGACAGCATCCGCCCGCTCGAATCGATCCGCTTCCTCGCGCAAGACCTCCCCGGACAGGCTGCGATGGTGAAACTCTTTCCACCGCTCTGAAACCTCCGGAAACACCTCGCAGAGCTTTCGATAAGGTGCAAAGAACATTAAGATCAGGATTTCGTCTGTTTAGCTAATCGACCCGCGCATGGTTCAGTCATAGGTTCACTCTGCCTTCAGGATCCCGTTGCGACGCCTTTTCAGCAGAGAGAAGTTGCTGCACCACCCCAAAGAAGGCTTTGGGAGGCTCGCCCTTTACGGCGTAGGCGTCCACCCACCGCAATTCTTGCTCCGGAAGGTTCACATAAGCGGAGTACAACAAAATTCTCACCGCTGGATCAAGACGCTTGAGCGCGGCAGCAACCTCCGCTCCGTTCATCTCCGGCATTGCATAGTCGAGCACGACAGCAGGCACTCGATGACGGGCAAATAGCGCCAGTCCCTCGCGTCCACTGGTGGCTGTAAGGACTTCGTAGCCTTGACTTTCAAGCAGCGCCTTGCGAACCGCCAAGCCTTTCGCTTCATCATCAATGCATAAAATGGCTGCAGTTTTCGACATAACGACTACTTGGGAATGGTTGGGAATACGTCAATAAAGGGTATTGTCCCTTGGCAGGTTGGGTCTGTGAGTCCCGCACATTGGGCATGTGAGTCACATCACAATTTGGGCTGGTCTTACCACAGTCGTTATCTGCCGGTTAAGCTCAAGGCTCCCGGGAGACCTGCTAAGAGCCCGCTGGGGTTGATTCCCAAGCGGCCCGCATGCGGCCGGACGTTGAGCCCGACGCGCACGTGCTTGTTTATTTTGATGGTCACCTGTGAGCGATGGATGCAGACTGCCTGCCGTATCGGTGCAGGCACTGGAGCGGCTATATTTGGGTTTTGGGGAAATCCTTGGGGAAATAGCACGAGCGCCGTCTGGTCGGCGCTCGGAAGTGTTTGATTCGATTGGTTGCGGGGGAAGGATTTGAACCTTCGACCTTTGGGTTATGAGCCCAACGAGCTACCAGACTGCTCCACCCCGCGAGATGATCTTATCGCGCTCCAACGTCGCAGTCAATAACCCGCTTTGCTTTGGCGCGGCAAATTCTGCCGGGAGCTATTTGATGTCGGTCACTTTGCCGTCATTGAAGGTGACCTTCATGTCCGGGTACACGTAAATCTTCTTTGCTCCCAGATCCATAATGCTCTTGGGTTTTCCCACCGCCGCCACTACTTGATCCGACGTTTGGCCGAGAGCAATGGTAGGTGCTTCCGCGCTGCTGGAAGCGACGCTGGCACCCGCACTATCCGCGGAGACTTCCTTCTCAGCCGCGTCAGCGTCCTTACCCTCCTCGTTAAGCTGGGCCACAACCTCCTTCTCCGGTGGCGGAGGAGGAGCAATCTTGGCCATGGGCGACTCTACGGGCGCGGCTTTGGCTGAGGCCGGAGCGGCGGGCAGGCCGCCTTGGCCCTGTTTCTTCTGAAGCTCCTGCATTCCCCGGTCAATGGTCTCTCGCATGTGGTTCTGCATATCCTGCAGATCCTGGAGTTGCACCGCAACCGTGGCCCCCTTCGGACATTCCCTGCCACCCTTGCTCGCCAGCACCACCAGATTCACGGATGTGGCGTCCGGCGCGTTCTGTCCCGCGAGTTGAAGGGCATCGCCCTGACTGAGGGCGCACTCTGTCCCCCCGGCATCGACGACATCGAGGTCCTGCCCTGCGACGAAGACGTGCCTGGTGCCATCCGTCAGGGAGCGCTGGATGCTGCTCGAGGCGTTGTCCGGGTCGGAATTTTGAGCCGTCTGCGCCTCGGCGTTTTCAAGTGCGACTTGCCGACGCACTTCATCCGAGATGAGCTGTTTCACGTCGGGCGAAAGAGGAGCCGGATTGCTCAATGCAGCATTTTGGGCTTGGGCGTCGACCTGGGCCTGATAAGCCGCCGCCAACGAGGTCGAGATCATGTAATCCGTCAGCCAGAACGCTGCGCTTGCATACACCGGATAAGGCGTGAAGTACGCGCCGTAATATCCGTACCACGGATTGCCTGCCCAGCCCCACGCATACGGCACGGGCGTGACCCACGGATTGTAGACCCACCCATAATATGCAGGCGCGTAATAGTACGAGGGATAGTAGGGATTTACGTACACGCCGCGATAGTAATAGCGGCCGTAGTAGTTGTGATAGTAAGCCCCGTGGTAGTAGTAGGAGCGCCTCGCATACTCGTGGCCGTGGTACATGTACGGCCTTTGCACATAGCCGTGCCCGCCCCGCTCGACAAAGACGCGGCTGTGGTCCGGCCGCTCAACGACCACCCGGCGGTTTCCGTTCAGTCCACGGTGAACTTCCATGCCACGCTTCGGGTCATGGAACGATGCGACTTTCCCGTCGGTCCGTCGTGTCACCTCACCACCGCTTTTTGTATGGGTCACGGTGGCGCCCTTCGGAACCTTGCCTGCGCTGGCGGTTGCGCCGGGTTTGCCTGATGTTTTGCCCGCGCCGGGTCTGGTGCGTGCAGTGCGTCCAGTGGTGCCGGTTGTGCCACGTCCGGTGGTGGTGGTCTTCGTCGTACTGTGGCCCGTAGTTGTGGTGGTCGTGCCGTGTCCAGCGGTGGTGGTCTTCGTCGTGGTGGTTGGGCCATGCGAGGCGCCAGCTCCGCCCGCGGGTTTCGCCGGACCTTCGCCGGAACTTTCGCTGGGGCCTTTGCCGGAGGCTTTTTCTGTTCGCTCAGCGCTGGGCAGACGAGCATCGCCAAAACCACGCATAGGCTCAACCATCGGGTCGAATGAACGTTGCAAGCTCTGAGCATATTGGTTGCTGCCTCTCTCTCTTTTTGGGAATCTCTCCCAAAAATCGTTCCCATCAGCTATTGAATGTCTTTCACTTTGCCGTTAAGGAACGTCACCTTCATGTCCTTGTAAAAATACAAATCCCGTGCTCCAGCCTTGGCCTTCCTCAGCGGCTGACCAAGGATGGCGATGACTTGATCCGGCGTTTGTCCCAGCGTAACCGTGGGTGTTGATGCAACCTCGTCTGCCGGAGGAGGCGGTGGTGCGATGGCAAGCGGTGCGGCTTCGGCGGCATCCGCAGGCGGCTGCTGACCACCTCCTTGGGCTTGGGACGGCTCCTGTTTCTCCTCGCCCTTCGCGTCGTCCTTCGCATCGTCCGACGGCGCCACCGTCACCACTTCACGCACCAGCTTCAAGGCCTCGTCTGGAGTGGGCTCGCCCTGCTTGAACGGTATCGTCAGGGACCCCTTATAACGAACGTCGTCGATGGCATCGGTGAAAAAATCCATCACGACCGCGAACCCCTTGCCCGCGTCTTTCACGTCGATCTTCGTGACCCAGAACTTTTCTCCCGATACGAACATTCTGGTCGCTGGCGCTTTGTCCGCGCCTGGAATATGGCTCCCAAAAGGCATGCGCCTGAGCACCTCACCCGTCTTGCAGCCCGCGTTTGGCGAGAGCTTCCCGTCCTTGTACGTATTGGGACACGGGTTGGCGCTGCTGCTTGCGGCGATCATCAGCAGCTTATCTTTTTGGAGGACCACGACGGAGCCGGCGGTCACGATGTCACTTCTGTCGGCAGTTGTTTTGGTGAGAGCGTATTCCGCTTCCAACTTCTTTTCGATGGCCGTTTTGGAACCTTGATCTTCGGCAGCGGCCACCATGGAAATTCCGGCTATGAACGCGGTCAACGCAACAAACGTTGTGATGATTCTCATGAGAATGTGCAACGCGCCTCCCCTTGGAGCCTGGGGAGCAGGCACACGTACACGCCCTATTTTTCGAGTTGAATAGGCCTCCGCGTGCTTACTTTTTATGCACGTGAGCTGCCAAACGCAAACTGTTGAATTTACACGATCCATACTTTGCTCGCCCGATCCTTACGTATCCACCATTGGAGTTCTGGTTCCTGTATTTGGCATGCACCGGCAGAGCCGCATTTGCCGCCCGGTCGCCACGCGGCATGCCTCCTGCGCATACGAATCGGCATCATTAGTTATCGTCAATTAATCCGAAGGCCCCAGTTCAATACCCAACGAGTTCCGATGCATATTCAGTGTTCCGGGTTTGGTGAGTCGGCAAGCTCAATTTGACGCGGCACTCCAGGAATCCTACAGTGATCAACGTAGTTCGGAGACCAGCAATCTTACGAGGGAAGCATGGCAAGTTCGACAAAACAGCAGGAGCTGGAGTTACTCGCAATCAACACGATTCGCACTTTATCGATGGACGCAGTGCAGAAGGCGAACAGCGGTCATCCGGGAACTCCGATGGCTTTGGCGCCGCTGGCCTATCTTTTGTTCCATGAATATCTTCATTACAATCCCGGAAACCCTGATTGGCCGAACCGCGACCGCTTTGTTCTCTCCAACGGGCATGCTTCCATGCTGCTCTATTCCGCTCTCTTCCTGACGGGTTTCGGCTTGACGCTGGAGGATCTCAAGCAATTCCGGCAGTGGGATTCGAAGACGCCGGGGCATCCGGAATACGGCTTGACGCCGGGCGTTGAAACCACCACGGGCCCGCTCGGGCAGGGTGTCGGCAATGCGGTTGGAATGGCGATCGCCCAGCGTTGGCTGGCCGCCCATTTCAATCGCGAGGGCCATCCGATTGTCGATTACCGCGTCTATGCCATCTGCGGCGATGGCGACCTCATGGAAGGTGTCTCCGGCGAAGCTTCGTCATTGGCCGGCCACCTTGGGCTGTCGAAGTTGACCATGTTCTACGACAACAACCACATCACCATCGAAGGCGACACCGAACTGGCGTTTTCCGAGGACGTGGGCCGGCGCTACGAGGCGTACGGCTGGAACGTGTTGCGTGTGGACGATGTGAATGACCTCGACTCGTTGCGCTCCGCAATTGCCAAAGCGCACGCAGCAGCAGGCGAAGCCGAACCTCATTATGGTGCGGTCGCATATCGGGTACGGTTCACCCAAGCGGCAGGACACCAAGGAAGCCCACGGCGAACCCCTGGGCGAAGACCAGGTGCGGGCCGCAAAGCACAACTACGGTTGGCCCGAGGATAAGACGTTCTATGTCCCTTCCGAAGTTGAAGCCCTCATGCGCAAGGCGGTGGACCAGGGCGCCCGGCAGGAACAGGAATGGAAGCAGCGGTACGAGGCATACCGCAAGGCTTTCGCGGACTTGGCCGCCGAGTGGGAGACGATGCAAGCCGGCCGGCTGCCTGAAGGCTGGGATCGCGATATTCCGGTGTTCCCCGCAGACGCCAAAGGCATGGCCACGCGCGAATCGGCGGGCAAGGTCGAGAACGCCATCGCCGCGCATCTGCCTTGGTTGATGGGCGGCTCGGCGGACCTGTCGCCTTCGACCAAAACCGTGATCGGCACTGAGCCTTACTTTGAGCGCCAGACCTCGGGACGCAACATGCACTTCGGCATCCGCGAGCACGGTATGGGCGCCATCCTGAACGGCATGGCGGTATCCAAGCTGAGAGCCTTTGGCGCGACTTTCATGACGTTTTCCGATTACATGCGCGGGTCTATCCGGCTGGCGGCGATCATGCGCCTGCCCGTGACCTATGTATTTACCCACGATTCAATCGGACTCGGAGAAGATGGTCCCACGCACCAGCCGATTGAGCATCTGACGGCGTTGCGCGCCATCCCACATCTCACGGTGATTCGTCCGGGAGATGCCAACGAAGCTGCCGAATCATGGCGCTACGCCCTCGGCTCGGCGAAGGGCCCCACCGCGCTCGCGCTTACCCGCCAGGCGATCCCGACCTACGATCGCAGCCGCATGGCCTCAGCGTCCGGGTTGCATCGCGGTGCATACGTACTGATCGAAAGCAAGAATCCCGAAGTGATTCTGATCGGAACGGGTTCAGAGCTGCAATTGTGCGTGGCGGCCTTTGAGAAGTTGGAGCAACAGGGCGTGCGCGCGCGCGTCGTCAGCATGCCTTCGTGGGAAATCTTCGAGCAGCAGGACGAGGCGTATAAACAGTCTGTTCTGCCCGCGTCCATTCCGGCTCGGGTGTCGGTCGAGGCGGGTTCGACTCTGGCGTGGTGGAAGTACGTCGGTCCCGACGGCCTCGCCATCGGACGCGACGATTTCGGCGCGTCCGCGCCTGCCAAGGAACTGTTCAAACACTTCGGCTTCACCGTTGAGCACCTAACTGACGCGGCGCTCAGCGTACTGGAGCGCACAAAGGCACGGGTATGAAGATCGCCGTCGGCGCTGATCACGCCGGCTTTCCGTTGAATAAGATGATCGTGCAGGAACTGCAAGCCGCCGGCCATGAAGTGTTGGACTTTGGCGCCGACAGAGGCGACCTGCCGGACGACTACCCGGATTACGCCAAGCTGGTCGCCGAAGCCGTGCAGTCCGGCAGAGTCGAGCGCGGGCTTCTGGTCTGCGGCAGCGGCGTCGGGGTTACGGCGGCGGCCAACAAGTTTCGCGGCATACGTGCATGCATGTGCCACGACTCCTACAGCGCGCATCAGGGAGTGGAGCACGACAACATGAACGTGCTTTGCCTGGGAGCGCGGGTTGTTGGCCCAAGCCTTGCGATTGATCTGGTGCACGCGTTTCTGAACGCCCGCTTTACCGGCGAGGAGCGTCACCTGCGGCGCTTGAGATAAGATTCATACGATAGAAGAAAATTGGTGTGTGAGAGAGAGCCATGACAAGTAGAGTGAGCGAACTGAAGAAGCTTGGGCAGAGCCTGTGGTTTGATCAAATGGAGCGCAGCCTGATCACCACGGGAGAGTTGCGCCGCATGATCGCCGAGGGCGAGGTTTTGGGATTGACCTCGAATCCGACGATCTTCCAGAAGGCAATCACCGGCAGCGACGCCTACGATGACACCATCCAGCGACTGGCCCGCGAAGGCAAGAGCACCGGAGAAATCAACGAAGCGCTGGTCCTCGAAGATATCGCGGCGGCGGCCGATCTCTTCCTTCCGGTTTTCGAGGCGGCCAAGGGCGGCGACGGCTTCGTCAGCATCGAAGTGTCGCCGGAGCTGGCCTTCGATGCCGAGGCCACCACAATTGAGGCGCGCCGGCTGCACCGTGAGCTGCACCGCAAAATGTGCTGGTCAAGGTTCCCGCCACCAAGTGAGGGCCTCGGCGCAATCGAGCAGCTCACCTCCGAGGGCATCAATGTCAACGTCACTCTTGATCTTCTCGGTCGAGCGCTATCGCGAAGTCACGGAAGCCTACATTCGCGGTCTCGAACGTCGCGTTGCCGAAGGCATGCCAATCGACAATGCCGCCTCGGTTGCGAGCTTTTTCGTGAGCCGCATCGATGTCTCGACCGAAAAGCGTTTGCAGAAAGTGCTCGACGACCCCGCGCGTGCGCCGCAGCACGCGGCTGCCCGCGAACTCTTCGGCAAGGCTGCGATTGCCAACGCCAAACTCGCCTACGAGGCCTTCAAAGAAATTTTTCACGGCAAGCGATTCGCCGAATTGCGCAAGCTGAATGCCCGTGTGCAGCGTCCGTTGTGGGCCTCGACCGGCACCAAGAATCCGAAGTACAGCGATGTCTATTACGTCGATACGCTGATTGGTCCGGAGACCGTCAACACCGTGCCTCCACAGACGCTTGAAGGCATTTCTCGATCACGGCACGGTCGCCCCGACGCTGGACGCGGACCTGGCCGCCGCAAAGCGCGTTTTCGAGCAGTTGAAATCGCTTGGCATCGACTTCAAGGTAATTACCGACGAACTGACGCAGGAGGGCGTGAAGGCGTTTGCCGATTCATTCCGAAGCCTGCTCTCCGCAGTCGAGGAGGAGAGAAAGAAATTCGCGGCGAACGTTGCGCGCAGGTCTGGCAGCAGTGGAGATGTGAAGTCCGCAATTGACGCCGCCCTCCGCCAGGCCACCGACAAGCATCTGCCCGAGCGCATCTGGAGCAAGGACGCCAGTGCATGGAAATCCGATCCCGAGCACCAGAAGATCATCGGCAATGCGCTTGGCTGGCTGGACGTCACTCAGGCTGCTGCTGGCGAACACGGATGATCTCAAGGCGTTTGCCGAAGAGATTCGCCGCGAGGGATTCGAGCACGCCGTCGTGCTCGGCATGGGAGGCTCGAGTCTCTGCCCGGAGGTGTTCGCCCGCAGCTTCGGCAAACTCGACGGATATCCCCAACTTCATGTGCTCGACTCCACGGTGGTCGGAGCGGTGCGCGCTCTGGAAGACAAAATCAAAGTCGAGAAGACGCTGTTCATCGTGGCTTCCAAGTCTGGCACCACGACTGAGCCGCGCATGTTTCACCGTTATTTCTATGGCGCGCGTGAAGCAGAAACTCGGCGACAAGGCGGGCCGCAACTTCGTGGCGATCACCGATACCAACACGCAGTTGGTCGCCGATGCCGGCCAGGATAACTTCCGGCGAGTGTTCCTGAATCCTGGCGACATTGGCGGACGCTACTCGGCGCTCTCGTTTTTCGGCATGGTTCCGTTTGCCGTCATGGGCGGGGATGTCAGGTTGCTGCTCGAGCGGGCTGACCGCATGGTGCAGGCGTGCGGCGCATCCGTGCCCGCCCAGGACAATCCCGCAGTCCGGTTGGGAGCCTTGCTCGCGGGCTGCGCGCAGCAGGGCCGCGACAAACTCACGCTCATCGCCTCGGCGCCGGTCGCCTCCGTGGGACTGTGGATTGAGCAGCTTGTCGCCGAGAGCACCGGCAAGGAAGGAAAGGGCATTCTGCCGGTTGCCGGTGAACCATTGGGTGCAGCCCGAGAACTACGATAATGATCGCGTTTTCGCCTACATCCACGTCGAGGCGGACCCGGCCATCGAGGGCAAGCTGAAGCGGCTGGAAAGCGTTGGACATCCTGTCATCCGCCACAAGCTGGAGTCTCCGCCCGATCTCGGCGCGGAATTTTATCTTTGGGAATTTGCCACCGCGGTTGCCGGCGCGCTGCTCGGAATCGACGCCTTCGATCAGCCCAACGTGCAGGAGTCGAAGGACAACACACGGCGGCTGCTCGCGCAATTCGATAAAGATGGCGCGCTTCCCGAAGATGTGCCCGGCGTCACCCGCATCTCGCTGGCGAGCGGCGTGGGCGCGGAGCAGGAAAAAGCGCTGGAAGCATTTGTGCGGCAAGTGCGCCCGCATGATTACATTTCCATCCAGCAGTATCTGCCTGAAAACGCGGAAACCGACGCGCAAATCCAGAGTTTGCAGCTTGCGCTTCGCAACGCATTGCGCGTCGCCGTAACCACCGGCTATGGGCCGCGATTCCTGCATTCGACCGGGCAGTTCCACAAGGGCGGGCCGGCCACGGGAGTCTTTCTGCAAATCACTGCCAACGAGCCGGGCGAGTTGCCGATTCCGGGTGAAAAGGCTGGCTTCGCCGTGTTGGCCGATGCCCAGGCCCTTGGCGATCTGCTGTCGCTGGTGCAGCACAAGCGCCGCGTTCTGGCCGTGCGGCTCAGCGCCAACGTCCATCGCGACCTCGACGCGCTGGCCCGCAGCCTGCAGCGGTTGGTTGAGGTCAAGCCGGTGTCGATCTGATGGCTGTGGTGGCCCACATTTGCCGCAGTTCGCTAATGTGGGATTGAACGGGTGCCCCAGGTTCCGCGCGCCGATAGACTCATTTGAGAAAATCGCGCAGCTTGGCAGGCTATGTCGCCAGTAGCGAAACGCTTCATCGGTTCTTCGGCGCTAACCTGGGATAGTTCAGTCGAGCAACTCGAAGACGATTGTGATCTGAAGAGAAGAAAGGTAGCGAGCGTGAGTGATTTTGGAGTGATCGGACTTGGCGTAATGGGGCAGAACCTTGCCCTCAACATTGAAGAGCACGGCTTCAGCGTTGCGGTCTGGAACCTGGAAACAGACTGGACCGAGCGCTTCGTGCAGCAGAATGCCGGCAAGAAGATCACCGGCGCAAAGTCGCTTGATGAGTTCGTGAAGGGCCTTCGCACGCCGCGCCGCATCCTGATGATGATCAAGGCCGGCGAGCCGGTAGACAGCATGATCGCGCAGCTTTCGCCGCTGCTGCGAAGCGGGCGACATTCTGATCGATGGCGGAAACTCCTGGTTTAAGGACACGCAGCGCCGCGAAAAAGAAATGCGCATGAACCGCCTGCGCTTTTTTGGCATGGGCGTTTCCGGCGGAGAAGAAGGCGCGCGTCACGGGCCGTCCCTCATGCCCGGCGGCGAATTGGAAGCCTACCGCGAGCTTGAGCCGGTGCTCACGGCCATTGCCGCCAAGAGCGATTCCGGCCCATGCGTCACCCATGTCGGCCCCGACGGCGCCGGCCACTTCGTCAAGATGGTTCACAACGGCATTGAGTATGGCGACATGCAACTCATCGCCGAAGCCTATGACTTGCTGCATCGCGCGCTTGGCTTTAGCGCCGACGAACTTGCCGGCATCTTTGACGACTGGAACCGCACATCGCTGAAGTCGTATCTCATCGAGATCACTTCGCAGATTCTCGCCGTCAAAGATCCGCGCACCGGCAAGCCGCTGGTCGATGTGGTGCTGGACAAGGCGGGGCAAAAAGGCACCGGCAAATGGACTGCCGAGACGGCGCTGGATCTCATCGTCCCGGTGGGTACCATCGCCGCCGCCATCGAGGCGCGCGTGCTCTCCAGCATGAAAGACCAGCGCGAGGCCGCATCACGCCTCCTGGCCGGCCCGCAAGGCGCGCTTCGACGGAGATCGCCGCAGGCTGTCGCCGCCATTCGCGACGCGCTTTATGCCGCCAAAGTATGTTCGTATGCACAAGGCATGAGCCTGATCCAGGCGGGGTCCGACGCTTTACAACTGGAAGATCAATCTGCGCGAGATGGCGCGCATTTGGAAGGCCGGCTGCATCATCCGCGCCGAGTTCCTGAATGAAATCATGCAGGCCTACGAGCGCGATCCGCAGCTTGCCAACCTGTTACTCGACTCCGAGTTCCGCGTCAAGGTGCCGCAGGCGCAGCAGAATTGGCGATGGACTCTGCGTCTGGCCATCGAGCACGGAATACCGGTCCCCTCCATGACTGCCTCCCTGGGATACTTCGACAGCTATCGCACCGCGCGGCTGCCGCAGAATCTCACGCAGGCGCAGCGCGACTACTTCGGCGCGCACACGTACCAGCGCACCGATCATCCCGAGGAGGGGTTCGTTCACAGCGATTGGCAGCGGCTCGTCGCTCCCGCTGCCGATTAATAGCTCCGCTGGTTGCGCTGCGGTGGCCCACATTTGCCGGGGTGCCCCGTTCTAGCGGAGCTAGGGCGGGGTTGTTGGTTGGTGGCCCACATCCGCCCGCAGTTGGCGAATGTGGGGCTCGCAAGGCCGCGGCTGACTGGTGGAATTGCCGGGTGCCCCAGGTTCGCCCGCCTTTGGCTAACCTGGGGTAGTTTTTGCTTCGTGTGGGGCGATTGCGGGTTCATCCCGTACAAAACTTTTTTCTTGGATCCACATCTATGAGCAGCGTTGAAGTCACCATCGATCGCGTTTCCACACCGGCTGCGGCAAAGGCGGTCGAACCCTGCATTATTGTCATCTTTGGCGCGACCGGCGATCTCAGTCGTCGAAAGCTGGTGCCCGCGCTTTTCGACCTCGTGACCGATGGCCTGCTGACTGCCGAATTTGAGGTCCTCGGCATCGGACGCTCCCGGTTGGACGAGGAGAAGTTCCGCGACATGCTGCGCGATGGGACCGAGCGGTCGAAGGATTCGCATCACTTCACGCCCGATCGTTGGCAGGACTTTGCGCAGCATTTCCACTATCTCGCAGGTGCCATCGAAGGTCCGGAGTTTTACCCAACGCTTCGCGCTGCGATCGACAAGTTGGCGGCAAACGGGGACAAGCCAAACGTCCTCTTTTATCTTTCCGTGCCCCCATCGGCCGTGTCGGACATTATCCGGCATCTTGGCGACAGCGGCCTCTCTCACGCTGCCAAGGGCTGGACGCGCATCATCGTCGAAAAGCCCTTCGGACGCGATCTCGCCTCGGCGATCGCCCTCAACCAGACCGTGCTGAAGGCCTTCGACGAGGAGCAGGTGTTCAGAATCGACCACTATCTCGGCAAGCAGACGGTGCAGAACATCCTGGTCTTCCGCTTTGCCAATTCGATGTTCGAACCCATCTGGCATCGCAACTACGTCGATTTCGTCGAGATCACCGGCGCGGAAACGCTCGGCGTGGGAACGCGCGCGGGTTTCTACGAGGAGACCGGAGCGCTGCGCGACATGGTTGCCAACCACATGCTCCAGCTTCTGACCCTCACCGCGATGGAGCCTCCCGTGGCCTTTGACGCCGTCAACGTGCGCGAGCAGAAGGTGCAGACCTTGCGCGCCATGTCGCCCATGAGCCCGGAAGAGGTGGCGCGCCGGACCGTGCGCGCGCAGTACCAGGCGGGCAAGATCGGCAGCTCCGAGGTGCCGGGATACCGCCAGGAGTCCGGCATCTCACCCGAGTCGCATACCGAAACCTTCGCGGCCGTCGAGTTTCGCATCGAGAACTGGCGTTGGGCGGGCGTGCCCTTCTTCGTTCGTACCGGCAAGCGGCTGTCTCGTTCGCTCACCGAAATCGCGGTGCATCTGAAGGCTACGCCGCAGGCGCTGTTCGCGGACACGGCGCAGCATGGCATACAGCCCAATGTGATTATGCTTCGAATTCAGCCGGATGAAGGCATCTCCATCGAGTTCGAGACCAAGGTGCCGGGAACTTCCATGCAGACCTCGACCGTACACATGGACTTCTGTTACGAGCGCGAGTTCAACGTGCCGGCGCCGGTGGCTTACGAAACACTGCTGCTGGATGCCATTCGCGGAGACGCCACCCTGTTCACGCGTCACGATGAAGTCGAAGCCGAATGGCGGCTGGTTACGCCCATTCTGGATGCGTGGGCAAACAATGCCACGGAATTGCAATTCTATCCGGCGGGAAGCGAAGGCCCGCAGGCCGCGAATGATTTGCTCCGGCGCAGCGGCCACAACTGGCGCCTGCTGGCCAGCAAGTACCGCAGTTCGTGCTCGAGCCCTATCAAACCTATGACGACGCTCGTGGTTTCAGATCTCGATGGAACGTTGCTCACTCCGGAGAAGCAGATCACTGCTCTCTCCAGGGAAGCGATCGCGGATGTCCTTGCCGCCGGCATTCGCTTCACGGCCATCAGCAGTCGTCCGCCGCGCGGCATGCGGTGGATTGTCGAGGAGCTGAATCTTGGTGAGCCCTTCGCCGCCTTCAACGGGGCCGCCATCGTTTCTCCGCATGGGGAGCTGCTGTTCGCAAGTTACATTGAGCCACGGGCCGTACGCACCGTAATCGCCGCCGCCATCGAGGCCGGTGCCTCACCTTGGGTCTATACCGATGACGACTGGTTCGTGCTGCCAGGCCGCTCCGCTCACGTGGAGCATGAGTCCAAGGCCGTGCGCTTCCGCCCCACCCCCGTCGAGAGCTTCGAACCTCTGCTGGACCGCGTCATCAAAGTGCAGGCGGTCAGCGACGATCCCGCGGTGATTGCCCGCTGCGAAGCCACGATTCGCGCCAAGGCGCAGGACAAGGTTTCGGCCACCCGTTCGCAAACCTACTATTACGATGTCACGCCTCTGGGCGGTGACAAGGGTTCCGGCGTCGAGCGCCTCTGCGCGCAACTGCAAATCCCGCTCGCTGAGACAACCACCATTGGCGACATGGAAAACGACATCCCCATGCTGCTTCGGGCGGGCTTTTCGATTGCGATGGGACAGTCCTCCGCCGAAGTGAAGTCGGCGGCCAAAGTGACCACCGGCAGCAATGCCGAAGAGGGATTTGCCATAGCAATGTACCGGTTCGTGCTCGACCGGGAACTGCCCGGCCAGGTCGCGCCTGCCAAATCGGCGTGAGCTTCCGGACGGCTGCCTGTCGGGGTCCCCAACGAGGCTCGGCTCGTTGGGGTGAGTGTGGGGGTTTCTATGGGACTGCGGCATGTCAAAGTTTTTCCCGGCAAAGACGCTTTAGTCGCCGGCACGGCGGAGTGGATTTTGTCCGCCTGCGGTGAGGCGATTGCCGGCCGCGGTGCTTGCAGCATTGCGCTTTCGGGCGGATCGACTCCGCGCGCGCTTTACCGCCTGCTGGCAAGCGATCCCTGGCGCAAGCGTTTCGACTGGAGCCGCATCGAGTTGTTCCAGGTGGACGAGCGGGCTGTCCCCATCGACCATCCCGACAGCAACTTCGGCATGATTGAACGCGAGCTGCTTCGCTCGGTTCAGATTCCCGAAAGCCATGTGCACCGCGTGCACACCGAGTTGGGCGCGCAAGCCGCTGCCGAGGAATACGAATCGCAACTGCGGAAGAGCTTTGTCACCGGCATTCCGCAATTCGACGTCCTGCTTTTGGGCATGGGCGAAGACGGACACACCGCCTCCCTTTTTCCAGGCACCGAGGCCCTGCATGAAACCAGCCGCCTGGTGCTCGGCTACATGGTCGAAAAGCTCAACGCGCCCCGGATCACGCTTACCTTCCCGGTCATCAACCATGCCCGCAAGGTACTGTTTCTCGTCTCTGGCGAGAACAAGGCGCAGATCCTGCGCGAAGTCTTACAGGGCGACAGCCCGGAACTGCGCTACCCGGCGGCCATGGTCGATCCGGAAGACGGGCTGCTCTACTGGCACTTGGACAGCGAGGCAGCGTCCCTGATTCCTAGCGCCGTCAGCGAGTGATCGCATATGAATCTGACGGCCGTGTGCCTCCCGTCGGCGCTCGATAGCATCTCATCTTCCAGCGGCTTCGGAATACGTGTATCCGGAGCCGGGCCTCTCAACATCAACACAGGAGTCAGTTATGGCCACCCGCAAAGTCATCGATTGCCGTTGGTTCCCTACCGAAAATGCTTGCGATGTCGCGATCTCGGGAAACGAAGAAGAGGTGCTGAATATCGCCGTGCAGCATGCCGTCCAATCCCATGGACACCAGAACTCGCCCGAGCTTCGACAGCAGTTGCGCTCCATGCTGCGTGACGAAAGCCAGGTCAAGGCCGCTTAGTAAGAATCTAAAGAGCTGACGGAGTGAACCGGTGGAGAATCCGCTAAAGCTGAAGAGAATCCATCACGTTGAGTTCTATGTCGGCAACGCCAAACAGGCGTCTTTCTACTATCGCAACGCATTCGGTTTTTCGCAGGTTGCATACAGCGGGCTCGAAACCGGGAACCGGCAGGCTGCTTCCTATTTGTTGCGTCAGGGCAAGGCCGACATCCTGCTGACCACGCCCTTGAACCCCAGCAGCCCTGCCAGCGAGCATCTTCGCCGCCACGGCGATGGTGTGCGCGATATCGCCTTGCACGTCGAAGATGCGGACCTGGCCTTCGAGGAAGCTGTCAAGCGCGGCGCGACGCCCGAGGAGCAACCGCACGATCTCATCGACGAGCACGGAAGAATTCGCCGCGCCGCAGTCCGCACCTACGGCGACACGATTCACTCGCTGATTTCCTACAAGGATTACTCGGGGCCGTTTCTCCCTGGGTTTGTCAGCTCACACGTTCCGGGCGCGGATGTGGGAATTCTGCGCATTGACCACATGGTCGGCAATGTTGAACTCGGCAAGATGAACCACTGGGCCGAGTACTACAGCCGCATCTTCGGATTTCATCGCTTCGTCAGCTTCGACGACAAGGACATTTCGACCGAGTACAGCGCCTTGATGTCGATTGTCATGTCTGACGATTCGTACTCCGTCAAGTTTCCCATCAACGAACCGGCGGCCGGCAAGCGCAAGAGCCAGATCGACGAGTACCTGGAAGCCTACTGCGGAGCGGGCGTGCAGCACATTGCGCTGCAAACCAAGGACGTGATTGCGACCGTTTTGCAAATTGCGCGCCCAGGGAGTCGAGTTCCTGCGCGTTCCGGATGCCTATTACGATGTGCTGCCGTCGCGTGTCGGCCAGATACCGGAAGATCTCGCCGCCATCCGCGATCTCGGAATACTTGTCGACCGCGACGAGGAGGGGTACCTGCTTCAGATTTTTACCAAGCCGGTGCAGGATCGTCCGACGCTGTTTTACGAGATCATTCAACGAAAAGGAAGCCGGGGCTTCGGCAAAGGCAACTTCAAGGCGCTGTTCGAGGCCATCGAAGCCGAGCAGGCCCGCCGCGGCAATCTGTAGTCGATCCCAAGATGAATTCGCGGCGTCATCCCGACCGAAGTGCCGAGCGCCCGTGGCCGGAGCAGCCAGGCTGCGTACCCGGCATTGCACTCGAAGAGCAAGAGGCTGTTCGGGCACGGAGTGGAGGGATCTTGTGTTTTCCTGTGATAGCCGGGTGCCCCAGGTTCCGCGCCGCGTTGTTCGGCGCTAACCTGGGATAGTTCAGTCAGGTGGCCCACATTTGCCGCAGTTGCTAATGTGGGATTGAAATGGGCCCTTCTCTGAAAACTCCTCTAAGAACGAAGAACGACATGGCAACTACCAAGCCAAGCACAAAGTCTGAACCGCTCCGATACCACAGTGGATTCGGAAACGAATTTGCCAGCGAAGCCCTCCCCGGCGCATTGCCCTCGGGGCAGAACGCGCCGCAGCGCGCTCCCATGGGACTCTATGCGGAGCAGTTGAGCGGAACGCCGTTTACCGCTCCGCGCGCCGCCAACCGCCGCAGTTGGCTTTACCGCATACGCCCCTCGGTGATGCACAAGCCCTACCGCGAAATTTCCTGCGGACTGCTGCGCAGTGCGCCCTTCAACGAAGTTGCAACTTCTCCCAACCAGTTGCGCTGGGACCCGATTCCCTTCCCCGCCAAGGAAACGGATTTCATCGACGGCTTGATCACCATCGCGGGCAACGGTGATGCCGCCGCGCACAGCGGAATTGCTATTCATCTCTACGTGGCGAACCAGTCCATGCGCAATCGCTGCTTCTACAGCGCCGACGGAGAACTGCTTATCGTCCCGCAGCTCGGAAGGCTGCTGTTTCACACTGAATTCGGAGACATGGAAGTCGCGCCCGGCGAGATTTGCGTCATCCAGCGCGGCATAAAGTTCCGCGTCGAACTGCTGGAGGCAGAGGCGCGAGGCTACATTTGCGAGAACTATGGAGCGCTGTTGCGGCTCCCCGATCTTGGTCCAATCGGCGCCAATGGCCTGGCGAATGCGCGCGATTTTCAGACCCCCAGCGCCGCCTACGAAGATCGCGATGGCGATTACCGGGTCGTGGCCAAGTTTCTCGGCGGCCTCTGGGAGGCCGAGTACGATCATTCGCCTTTCGACGTGGTCGCCTGGCACGGAAACTACGCGCCTTACAAATACGATCTGGCAAACTTCAACTGCATCAACTCCGTCAGCTTCGATCATCCCGATCCGTCGATTTACACGGTGTTGACCTCGCCCTCTGAAATCCCCGGGACGGCGAATTTCGACTTTGCCATCTTTCCGCCGCGCTGGCTGGTCGCCGAGCATACCTTCCGTCCGCCGTGGTTCCACCGCAACTTCATGAACGAATTCATGGGCCTGATCCATGGCGCCTATGACGCCAAGGCCGAAGGCTTTTTGCCGGGCGGAGCGAGCCTGCATAACTGCATGTCGGGGCACGGGCCCGACGCGGCCACCTACGAACTCGCCAGCGCCGCCGAGTTGAAGCCGCAGTTCCTGGCCGACACGCTGGCCTTTATGTTTGAAGCACGCTTCGTCTGCCGTCCCACGAAGTACGCGATGGAAACGGCGCAATTGCAGCATGAGTACTTCCGCTGCTGGCAGGACTTGAAGAAGCACTTCCAGCCACCACGGTGAGCGTTGGGCTCATCAAGCTCCGACTGTGCCCCATTCTAGCCGCAGTTGAGCTAGATGTGGGACTCTGGCGTTTCACCAAGTGTTCAAGTTTCACGTTTCAAGTTTCGATGTCTCACCGAGCGGAGTGCCCCACGTCCCGCCCCGCTGTTGGGCTGACTGCCGAGGCTCTCTGAGTTGAAGCGAAGAATCCCGATTCTATCGCGGCATGGTCTGCAATGCAGCCGTGATTGCATCGAAATAACCAGAGCGGGTTGAGCGCTCGCCGGGGTGAAGCCTATGAGCACGGCCAAAATCAAACTGCCATCCCCGTCCGCCGTCGTCGAGCCGGTTCGGATTCTGTTGTCCGGTGCCATCGACTATGCCGGGCTGTTTCCTCCGGCATCGCTGGAGATGCCGGCAGCGGCGCAGAATTTCGCGCGCTACCTGGACGGCGACTTTCACTGGATGCTCGGCAGGTTTGTCGTTCCCGCCGAGCGCCTTCTGGAACTGGAGAAACTGCTCAAGCCAAACCGCGCTCGCGGCTGGCGGTTAACGGCGCTGTTGGGCCGCAGCATCAAGGATGACCTGAAGTCGATCGTGCAGTTTCATCTCAAGGCGGGCGAGCGCGCGCATGTTGACTCCGTGGAGTTCAAGATCGCCACCAAGGATGAGATCAACCCCATCCGCGAATTGCTCCCGTACGGCATCAACGTTTACGCGGAAGTGGCGTTGAGAGATGATCTGGCCGAGCAGATTGAAGCCCTCCGCTTGGCTGGCCTGCTGGCCAAGATTCGCACCGGGGGCACGAAGGCCAGCGCCTACCCCAGGCTGCAGCAAGTGGCGCGTTTCATCTCCGCCTGCGCCTCCGCCGGCGTGCCTTTCAAAGCCACTGCCGGATTGCACCATGCCTTGCGCGGTGTTTATCCTATGACCGCGGCGCAGCGCGGTCCGCACGTTCCCATGCACGGCTTCCTGAATGTTCTTTTGGCTGCGGCGGCCCTCAAAGCCGGTGCGATGGAGTTGCAGATTCCCGAAATGTTGGCGCTGCGAGACCGGCGAGGCTTTTGCGTTCCACAAGGACGGCGTAACGCTGCGCAATATCAAGCTCAGCAATCAGCAACTGCGCGAGACGCGCGAGCAGTTGGCTCTCGCCTTCGGTTCCTGCTCCTTCGAAGGCCCTGTGCGCGACCTCGAAGTATTAGGACTTCTGTGATTCCTGAAAGGCGAGGCAGCCCCATTGCTGGGGGTGCCCTACCCTTTCGCCTGCTTTTGGCGAAGGGTGGGGTAGTTTCTTCGTACTGCCGGTGTTCCATGGTCAGCTTTTGAAGCCCGTCGTAGCGGGCCAAAGATGGTAGCCCCAGGCGTAAGCCTGGGGTACGCATCGAAGCCGCATCCCCTCTAGCCTGCATAGCGGGCGTAAGATGGCCCAGGGGCGAACTGGCTGGACGCACCTTGTTCTGAGGTTGTGCCCATTTCCGAGGAAGCCACTTCTATGACCCCCCGCATCAACGAAACGCATGACCCCGCAGCGCGCTCGTGGGTCGAGAGCGCCAATCAGGCGGGATGCGACTTCCCTATTCAAAATCTGCCCTTCGGCGTTTTTCGCGCCGCCCGCGAGAAAGCGCGCGTTGGCGTTGCTATCGGCGATCAGGTGCTCGATGTGAGCGCCGCCGGACAACGCGGCCTGTTTTCCTCCGGATGACGAAGCGCGCGTGGCCGCAGACGCCTGCAATGCGGGCGCGTTGAATCGGCTCATGGCCCTCGGAGACCGCTACTGGTCCGCGCTGCGCAAGCGAATCTTCGAACTGCTCCGCCACGATGCCGCCGTCAGTCTGCGCGAACGCGTGCCGCTGCTCCCCATGACCGATGTGGAAATGCTTTTGCCCGCCCAGGTAGGCGACTACACGGATTTTTACGCTTCGATTTATCACGCGGCCAAAGTCGGCAGCATGTTCCGGCCCGACAATCCGCTGCTGCCCAATTACAAATGGCTGCCGGTGGCGTATCACGGACGCGCTTCGTCGTTGCTGCCCAGCGGCACGCCGATTCGCAGGCCGCGCGGCCAGATGCGCAGCGATCCCGATCAACCTCCGGTGTTTGGCCCCACCCAACGGCTCGACTACGAAGTCGAGGCGGGCTTCTTTGTCGGGCCGGGAAACACTCTCGGAGAGCCGATCCCGATCGCCGAGGCCGAGCGGCACATCTTTGGCATGTGCCTGGTGAACGACTGGTCGGCGCGCGACGTGCAAACCTGGGAGTACCAGCCGCTCGGTCCATTCCTCTCCAAGAGCTTTGCCACCACCGTCTCTCCCTGGGTGGTGACCCTCGAAGCGCTTGCGCATTATCGGACATGCGCGTTCATTCGCGATGATGCAGATCCGCGGCTTTTGCCGCACTTGAATGACCCGGAAGACCAGCAATACGGCGGCATCGAGTTGACCGTGGAAGCGTGGCTCAACTCCAACAAAATGCGTGAGTTGGGCATCGGCCCGATGCGCCTGAGCCGCGGCAGCATGGCCGACGTATATTGGACCGTGGCGCAGATGCTCACCCACCACGCCAGCAACGGATGCAACCTTCGCCCCGGCGATCTGCTGGCAAGCGGCACCATCTCCGGGCCGTCCCAGGATGCGCGCGGATGCCTGTTGGAACTCACGTCGGGCGGCAAGCAGCCAATCACCCTGCCCAGCGGTGAGCAGCGCAGCTTTCTGCAGGACGGAGACGAAGTCATCTTGCGCGGATATTGCGAACGCCAAGGCGCACCCCGGATTGGCTTCGGCGAGTGCCGAGCGATAGTGTTGCCAGCCATATAACGCGCGCATCTTTTGTCACCCGCCTCGGGCCATTTGGAATCCGCAGCCCCGTTCGAGTTATTATTAAAGGTTCTTGAGTCAATCAGGGGAATCACCGAGTGAATAACAGAGAAAGCACCGAGGCACTTGGCTTGGAAGTTCTGGAAACCCGGGAGTGGCTGGACTCGCTTGATTATGTGCTCGAGCACTACGGGCCTGAGCGCGCCGGCCGCCTCCTGCAACAACTCGAACTGCACACCGCCCGGAGCGGCTATCGAATGCCGTTCTCGGCGACGACCCCGTATCAGAATACGATTCCGCCGGAGAAGCAGCCCCCGTTTCCAGGGAGCCAGGAAGTTGAGCGGCAAATCAAGAGCCTGGTGCGCTGGAATGCCCTCGCCATGGTGATGCGCGCCAACAAGGTCGAGGAGGGCATAGGCGGCCACATTTCGACCTATGCCTCCGCAGCCACTCTCTATGAAGTCGGGTTCAATCATTGTTTCTTCGCACGCACGCCGGATGGAGACCGGGACCTGATCTACTTCCAGGGACACGCCTCGCCCGGCATCTATGCGCGCGCATTTCTGGAAGGCCGCATCTCGCGCGATCAACTGGAGAATTTCCGCCGCGATTTGAAGGGCGGGCTAACCTCGTATCCCCATCCCGTGGCTGATGCCGCATTTCTGGGAATTCCCTACCGTGTCGATGGGCTTGGGACCGATCCAGGCGATCTATCAGGCGCGTTTCAACCGCTACCTGGAAAACCGCGGCTTGAAGGAATCGACGGGCGGCAGGATATGGGCCTTCCTTGGAGACGGCGAAACCGACGAGCCCGAAACCCTGGGCGCCATCGCCTTGGCTGCCCGCGAAAAGCTCGACAACCTGATCTTCGTCATCAATTGCAATCTGCAGCGACTGGACGGCCCGGTGCGCGGCAACGGAAAAATCATTCAAGAGCTGGAAGCCGATTTCCGCGGCACTGGCTGGAACGTCATCAAGGTCATTTGGGGCAGCGATTGGGACCCGTTGATCGCCAAGGATCGCGATGGCCTGCTGGTGAAGCGCATGGGCGAGATCACGGATGGGCAGTATCAGAAATATTTTGTCTCCAGTGGCGCATACTTCCGGCAGAACTTCTTCGGCACCGATCCGCGTCTGCTCAAAATGGTGGAGCACCTGAGCGATGAGCAACTGGCCAAGATGCGCCTTGGAGGTCACGATCCGATCAAGGTTTATGCCGCATATAAGGCCGCGATGGAGCACCGCGGCTCCCCGACGGTGATTCTGGCCAAGACCATCAAAGGCTACGGCCTGGGCGAAAGCGGTGAAGGCAGAAACATCACTCACCAGCAGAAGAAGATCAACGATGAAGAGTTGATGAGGTTCCGCTCGCGCTTTGGTATTCCTATTCCGGATGAGCAACTGCACGATGCGCCTTTCTACTGTCCGCCGCCGGACAGCCCCGAGATCACCTACCTCCAGGAGAAGCGGAAGGCGCTGGGCGGCTATCTTCCCGAGCGCAAGGTGCGTGCTCCGAAGCTGACGCCGATCAAGGAAGAGTTCTTCGAGGAGTTCTACAAGGGGACCGGAGGCCGCAAGGCTTCGACCACGATGGTGATCGTGAGCATGATCGCCAAAATGGTTCGCGACCATGAGTTCGGCAAACTGATCGTGCCCATCGTTCCGGATGAGGCGCGAACCTTCGGCATGGAAGCATTGTTCCGGCAAATCGGAATCTACTCCAGCGTGGGCCAGTTGTATGAGCCGGTGGATATGGGCACGCTGCTCTATTACAAGGAAGCCAAAGACGGGCAGATTCTGGAGGAAGGAATTACCGAAGCCGGCTCGATGTCGTCGTTTATTGCCGCCGGAACATCGTATGCCAATCACGGAATTAACACGATTCCGTTTTTTATCTTCTATTCGATGTTCGGACTGCAGCGCGTCGGCGACCTGGTGTGGGCCGCCGGCGACCAGCGCACGCACGGCTTTGTCGCTGGGCGGCACTGCCGGACGCACCACGCTGGCGGGCGAAGGACTGCAGCATCAGGACGGCAACAGCCAACTGCTGGCGTATCCGGTGCCCAATCTGTTGGCCTACGATCCGGCGTTCGCCTACGAACTGGCGATCATCGTTCAGGACGGCATTCGCCGCATGTACGTCGAGCAGGAAGACATCTTCTACTACATCACGGTGATGAACGAGCCCTGGGCGCAGCCGGAGATGCCGGAAGGCGTGCGCGACGGCATTCTGAAAGGGATGTATCTGTATAAGAAGTCCGGGAAGAAGGATGCCAAACTGCGCGCCCAGCTTATGGGCAGCGGTGCCATTCTGCTCGAAGTGCTGAAGGCGCAGGAGATTCTGGAAAGCAAGTTCGGTGTTGCCGCCGATGTCTGGAGCGTGACCAGCTACAAGCAACTCTACATGGACGGCAATGCTTGCGCCCGCTGGAACATGCTGCACCCGGGCGAGACGCCGCGCGTGCCTTTCATTACGCAGCTAACGAAAGACGCCCCCGGCGTTTTCGTGGCCGCATCCGATTACGTGAAGACGCTTGCCGGAGTCGGTTTCGCAGTGGCTGCCGCGCCCGCTGGTTGCGCTCGGCACGGACGGCTTTGGCCGCAGTGAGGGACGCGCCTCGCTGCGCGACTTTTTCGAAGTCGACGCCAAGCATATCGTTCTGGCCACGCTTACCGGGCTGCTGCGCGAGGGCCAGATCACGGCCGATTGCGTGCAAACGGCGGTCAAGGAACTCGGCATCAATCCCGAGAAGCCAAACCCAGCAGTTTCGTAAAGTGCAAGACTGCAACGAAAGGACTGATCGTGGCGATCGAATTCAAGCTGCCGGAACTGGGCGAAAACATCGAGTCGGGCGACTTGGTCCGGGTGATCGTTTCGCCCGGTGCGCAGGTGCACGCAGGTGATCCCGTTATCGAATTGGAGACCGACAAGGCAGTCATCGAAGTCCCGTCGACGATTTCGGGCACAGTCAGCGAGATCAAGGTCAAGCAGGGCGATAAAGTCAAAGTCGGTCAGGTGATCTTTACGCTTGCCGAGGGCAAGGCCGCCGAGACAAAAACGTCGCCACCGGCCAAACCGGAGTCCGCCGCGCCCGCTCAGGAGGCTCCGTCAGCCAGCCACTCCACCGCAGCAACCGAAGCCTGCCGATGCCCGCGCACCCGCGGACTTCAGAACTCAGGAAGCTGCCCGCGACACCTACGCGCGCGCGCGCGAACTGGAGGGAAAGAGCGAGGAGGAGGCTTTTCCGCCCGATGTTCGCCAGGAAGAGCCGCAACCTATCGTTCCTTCTCAACTGACGAAGACTGCCGGGCCGGAGCACCGTCCTCCGTTGCCGGCTTCTCCCGCGGTTCGCCGTTTGGCTCGCGAACTGGGGGTCGACATCTACAACGTGCGTGGCAGCGGGCCGGGCGAGCGCATCCTGGAAGATGACGTTAAGGCTTACGCTAAATCGGTGATCGGCAGTGCCGGCGCGGCCATAGCGGGAGCCGCGATGGGATCGGGATTCGTGCCTCCGGCGCCGCAATTGCCGGACTTTTCCAAGTGGGGCCCCATCGAGAAGGTTTCGATGCGCGCCATCCGCCGCAAGACCGCCGAGCACCTTGCCCAGGCCTGGAACACCATCCCGCACGTCACCCAGCACGATCTGGCCGACATCACCGAACTGGAAGAGCTGCGCAAGCGTTTCGCCGCCAAGGCCGAGGTCGCGGGCGGCAAGATGACGGTCACGGCGATTGCGCTCAAGGTCGTAGCCTCGGCGCTCAAGGTGTTTCCGCAGTTCAATGCCAGCATCGATGTGCGTGGCGAAGAGGTCATCTACAAACGCTACATTCACATCGGCGTTGCGGTTGATACCGATCGCGGCTTGCTGGTGCCGGTGATTCGAGACGTGGACCGCAAGAACATCGTCGAGCTCGCCGTGGAGCTGGCGCAGATTTCGCTCAAGGCGAAAACAAAAAACTCGCCCCCGAGGACATGGAGGGCGGCACCTTTACCATCACCAATCTTGGCGGTATTGGGGGCACGTACTTCACTCCCATCGTGAATTATCCGGAGGTCGCTATCCTCGGCATGTCGCGCTCGCGGATGGAGCCGGTGTGGATCAAGAACAAAGACAAATTTGAGCCGCGGCTGATGCTGCCAGTTTCCCTCTCCTACGATCATCGGTTGATCGATGGGGCTGATGCCGCGCGCTTCGTGCGATGGGTCGTAGAGGCCCTGGAACAGCCGTTTTTGTTGTCAGTGCAGGGTTGAGGCGTTTTGCGGGCGTGAGGAGCGAAGCGACCGGAGCCCGCAGCCGAAATCCTGAGCGAAGCCGAAGTCCCCGACAAGCCCGATGTTGGCTTGTTGGGGTGGAGGAGCGAAGGAACCCATCCGTTTTGCGGGTGGCAGTGCCTTTGGTGTCACGAATAGGATGTGGACTGTAGATCGCTCTAAAGTCCTGACTGGCCCACTTCCAAGGATAGGAAAGAAAAGAGATGGCAGAGAATACTTCGCCGAACGCCCCGGCAACGGCAACGCCAGCCGGGAACCCCATCAACCTCGCCATCATCGGTGGCGGGCCGGGCGGTTATGCGGCCGCTTTCCTCGCCAACGATCTCGGCATGAAAGTTACGCTGATCGACCTGGAAAAAAATCCGGGCGGCGTATGCCTCTACCGGGGCTGTATTCCCTCGAAGGCGCTGCTGCACGTCGCGGCCGTCATCAACGAAGCCCAGCACTCCTCGACGTGGGGAGTGGAGTTCGCCGCGCCCAAGATCGACGTGAACAAGTTGCGCGCCTTCAAGGAAGGCGTCGTCAACAAGCTCACCGGCGGGCTTGGCATGATCTCCAAGGAGCGCAAGATTACCTACATCCAGGGACGCGCGAGCTTTGTCGATTCCAAGACCTTGCGGGTGGAAAAACTCGGGGCCGGTGAAGAGACGCTGACCTTCGATCGCATCCTGATCGCGACTGGTTCGCGGCCCTCCACCATTCCGGCGCTTTCCATCAAAAGCCCGCGAGTAATGGACTCGACCGGAGCCCTCAACCTGGAAGAGGTGCCGAAAAGCCTGCTGGTGGTTGGCGGAGGCTATATCGGCCTGGAAATGGGTACGGTCTACTCCGCGCTTGGCAGCCGCGTCAGCGTAGTGGAAATGCTGGACGGACTGCTTCCCGGCGCCGACCGCGACCTGGTTCTGCCGCTGCACAAACGGCTGGAAAAACAGTTTGAGAGCATCATGCTCAAGACCTCCGTCGAATCGCTGAAAGAGGAGAGCGGCGGAATTCGCGTGACCTTCAAGGGCGACGTCAAGGAGAAGGAGAAAGTTTACGACCGGGTTCTCATCTCGGTGGGACGCCGTCCCAACTCGCAGATCCCCGGATTGGAAAAGACGAAGGTCGTCGTCGGCCCCAAAGGGTTCATCGAGGTCAACCGGCAGTTGCAGACCGCCGACCCGGCGATTTATGCCATTGGCGACGTGGTCGGCGAGCCCATGCTGGCCCACAAAGCCTCGCACGAGGGCCGCACCGCGGTGGAACATATGTCGGGCAAGAAGGTGTCGTTCGAGCCGTAGGCGATTCCGGCCGTCGTCTTCACCGATCCTGAAATCGCGTGGGCCGGCCTGACGGAAACCCAGGCGAAAAACGAAGGACGCGAAATCAAAGTCGCGAAGTTTCCCTGGGGCGCTTCCGGCCGCGCCGTCACGCTCGATCGCACCGAAGGCGTCACCAAACTGGTGATCGATCCAAAAACGGAGCGCATCCTTGGCATCGGACTGTGCGGACCCTCGGCAGGCGAGATGATCGCCGAAGGCGTGCTGGCAATCGAGATGGGAGCAACCGCGATGGATCTGGAACTCACCATCCACCCGCATCCGACGCTCTCGGAAACCATCATGGAAGCCGCCGAGGTCTTCTACGGAACCAGCACCGATATGTACCGGCCAAAACGGTAGACGGTTCTCGGTTGTCATAGAACTGTCATGGCGAGCGAACCGAGTCCCTGCAATCGCCGTTGTTGGTTTGCTGGGGTGCATTCGAGCCACCTTTTGTTTCTGTTGCCGAAAAACAAAAGGTGGCTCGACTCCGCGCCAGAACAGCTTCTCGCTAATCGAATGTAATGTCGGGTACGCAGAGTCGCTGCTCCGGCCACAGGCGCTCGGCGCTCCGGTCGCCATGACATCCCATCGAAATTCAGTAGTTCAGGAACCGCCTGCTGTCTACGCTCCGTGCACCAGCAGGTGCAGGAGCCAGTACCCAGCGCCTGAGACCAGTGCGGAGGCCGGAATCGTCACCACCCAAGCCCACACAATGCGCTGCGCGACGCCCCAGCGAACCGCCGAAAGCCGGTTTGTGGTGCCGACGCCGATGATGGCTCCGGTAATCGTGTGCGTAGTGCTCACCGGGATGCCGGCCATCGCGGTTCCAAACAGGGTGATCGCGCCGGCAGCCTCCGCGCAGAACCCGCCCACAGGCCTCAGCTTGGTGATCTTCGAGCCCATGGTGTGGACAATGCGCCAGCCTCCGAAGTAAGTGCCCGCCGCAATCGCGGCGTGAGCGCACAGAATGATCGGCCAGTGGTACTTGCCCCAGTCGTGGGCCACGTCAAACCGGGTCATTATGCCGCCGGCATAAAGCGCTCCGGCGATGATCCCCATCGTCTTCTGTGCGTCGTTGCCGCCATGCCCAAGGCTGTAACAAGCCGCCGAAATCAGTTGCAGTTTGCGGAACCAGGTGTCGACCTGGCTCAGCGCGCTCCCTCGGAATATCCAGGACACGATGACCATGAACGTGAAGCCGAGAACAAGCCCCATAATCGGCGCAATAAAAATGAACAGGATAGTCTTCGTCCAACCGCCTACAATGATGACTCCGAAAGCCTTGCCCCAGCCTCGGATGATTGCCGCCCGTGCTATTGCCGCCCCGCCGTAGGCGCCAATCAGCGCGTGCGAGGATGATGTCGGCAGCCCCCACCACCAGGTCAGCAAATCCCATACGCAGGCGCCCATCAACCCAGCCAAGACCACATACTGGGTCACAATCTCCAGATCGATCATGCCGTGGCCGATCGTCTTTGCCACCGCTGTCCCAAAAAAGAAAGCCGCTACAAAATTAAAGAAAGCTGCCCAGACGACGGCCAATTTGGGCGTCAATACCCGAGTGGAGACCACCGTGGCAATACTGTTGGCCGCGTCGTGAAAGCCGTTCAGAAAGTCGAAGGTGAGCGCGACCAGCACGGTCAGCACAAGCAGGGCGATATCTAATGTCACAGGCGGGTTTCCTCAAAGCGGCAATACACGCCCGCGATGGAGCAAACGCAAGTGTGGGATAAATGAGCCGTGGCTCTGGAAATATCGGTTCGGTCAGGCATGTTTCAGAACCACGGTTTCCAAGACGTTGGCGGCGTCTTCCGCCTTGTCTGTGGCCGTCTCCAGAACTTCAAGCAATTCCTTATTCTTAATCAGGCGCACCGGGTCTGTTTCTTCTTCGAAGATCTTTCCAATCGCGCCCCGGCAAATTGTATCGGCCATGTTTTCCAGCCGGTTAATCTCCACGCAGTGCGCCAGAATTCCGTCCGGCTTCTCAAGCATCGCCACTGCCTTGGACAATTCTTCCGCCTGCCGCACAATCACCGAAGCCAGCTCCGCCGCAGCCGCCGGAGGGCAATCGATTTTATAGATAATAAGGCGGTCGCTCGCGCCATTCACGCGATCGAGAACATCGTCCAGGCGCGACGTAAGTTCGGCGATGTCTTCGCGGTCGAAGGGGGTTATGAACGTCTGGTTCAACTTGACGTAGACCTTGTGGGTCATTTCGTCGCCGCGACGCTCAAGTTCCTTGATGTGGTTTGCCGACTCCTGCACCTGCTGGAAATTCAGAAAAAGGTCGCGCAAAACGGTCGCGGCCTGCGCGACATTGTTAGCAATTTCCACGAACATGTCGAAAAACTGAGTGTCTCGCGGGATCAATCGCATGAGATATCAAAACCTGTAGCGCGGTGCGGTTACAGACACCGGCGCTTGCATTGTTAAAGTCAGGTAAATATCTCATTCAGGCCGGTCAGAGTCAAACGATCCCGGCCTGCTATAATCAAGGTTTGCTCCGGACCTTTTCAACTGCTGCTTCAGCACGGCAACCCCACTTCGTAAGCCTCTCAGAATCAACCGGATCGCAAACATCAGCGCAACTATGCAGAGAATCGCCACGGTGGCCGCCGCATAGGGATGAACCGTTGCCAACCACGTCAAGTCCGATGGCAGCGCCATCCTCCGCGGTGCTCACCATAACGTTGGTCAATGGCTCGGGAGTGGCATTGACTCCGATGCGAAGAGCGGTCTTGCCGGCATGTGCGGCGAAGGCAACAGCGGCACCCAGCGCCGAAGCGGCCAATTGCCATTGCGGCGGCAACTGCGATCCGGCCTGATAGGCCAACAGAGCGGCTACGGGAATCCGCACGAAGGTGTGCAGAAAATTCCAGACAATGTCGAAATAAGGAATCTTGTCGGCAAAGATTTCAATGAAGAAACAGAGCCCCGCTGATTCCGATCGTCCACCATGAATCCAGCAGACTCAATGCCGGCGGCAGTGCAACCAGGTTCGCGCGAGCCAGCAACCCAAGTGTCAGGACGGTGGCATAGACATTGATCCCCGCAGCGAAGCTGGTCGCAATGATCACGGGCAAGAGTTGCTGCAAACTCGGCTGGCATAGATCGGGTGCAAGGCGCTTCAAAGCGCTTGAATGGAAGATGAGTCAAATCTGGAATAAGCTTCCCAAAAAACCGAAGGGCCGCACATGGCGGCCCGGCGTGTCACCCAATGCGGGTACGTCTACAGCGTCGATTCAATCTCGAACCCCCACGCCTCTAGAAGAGGTTCGGGAATGTACTTCGAGTTCTTGTTGCGACGCGCCCACTCGCGAAGACGAGTTGAGCGGATGTACTGGTCGGGTTGCAGTTTGAATTCGCGAACAACCTGCTCGAATTCAGTGATGGTTGGAGTCACCGGTCCAATCGGCTCCGGCTTGCCCCAATTAGGATTTCCACGTCTCTTTGCCATAAACTCAGTTCTACCTCTGCGATGAGATCGATCAGATTTGATGTTTTCCGGGAATCTTGCTTCTGGGATCTCTTTCTTTAGACTCTGGGAGCCTTGAAAAAGTTTCGGCCAGTATTGTCCGGAACTCTACTGCTGGGCTGCTGTGTTCGGCCAAAAACACTTAATTCTACGACGGTTTCGCTAAATTTGAGCAATAAATATCCTGCAAGAGTTCATTAACCTCGCGCCGAACTCGTTCCCCAAAAGAACTATCTCCCGTAAGTAATTACATATAAGCATCTTATATTGGATTCCTAACGACCGGATACCGCCGTGCCGATCCTCGAAACAAAGTCTCAAGTTGTGAGCTTTAACCGATTTCCACAGTCCTTTTCCTGCCCAATATCAGTTCGGCACCGGGACGGGGCCTTGGACGGCGAGAACAAAATAGTCACATTGGTGGTAGCTAAACAGATCAGCAAGCCTTGCGCGAAGTCATGGCGCGCGCCCTGACGGCTAGGGATAATCAGCGCGGATCGTCAAATTTGCTCAGCGCCCAAGCTGCGATCCTCCTGCTTTCGGCGTCGGGATGTTGGCGCGCGGCCCAGGTCACAGCCTCGATTGCTTCTGGGGAACAGATTGCCGACACCTGCCCTAATCGTCCCAAAGCCCAAAAGACGCCGCGCTCAATTGGCCCGGTTTGCAGCAGTTCAGGGCAGTACGTGAAGGAACAAAGGTTGGAAAGAAACTCTGGCTGCAACTCGGTCCGAACCGCAAGCACCTCTCCAATGGCTTCGGGCACGCCGTATGGCACGGCGCCGGACTCCTCCTTGAGCGCCCAGAAAAAACGTCGCAACAGTTCGCGGGCACGCTCGTCGGAAACCGCGTTGCGCTCGCCGACAACGACTCCCAACCCACGAACAGCCTTCCACTTGGTTCCATCGTCGGACGCGGAGAGACGACTGCTCAGGAAGCGAATGGTTCTTGCCGTCCCTGCCAGCGCCGCTCTGCGAAGCGCCGCTTCATCTTCCAGCTCAACAGCCTGTGTGAGTTCACTCTTCCAGTCCATCGCATTTATTATAGGTGAGCTGCCGGCGTAATTTGGAAATTTGGGATGATGACGTATGTGTGCTAAGTTGTTGATGCCACTGACTTGCCGGGATGGCGAAATTGGCAGACGCAGCGGACTTAAAATCCGCAGACTCTAACGAGTTGTGGGGGTTCAAGTCCCCCTCCCGGCACCATTTTCAATAGTTACAAGCCGCGTCGTCCATAATTTTCACCTCGCATTTTCTTACACAACTCATTCACATTTTCGCGGATTCCAAGACAGCAAGATCAGTGTCATTCTCTCGGGGGTGGGCTGTGAGGTCTAGTGTCTATCAGTCTCTCGGGATCTTTGTGATCCTGCTGTTCACTGGGTCGTATGCACATGCCCAGAGCGCATCTCTTACTGTCTGCAACAAGGGCAGTCTCGGGATCGCGGTGGCCACAGCGGAAAATGTTGAGATATTTCCGGGCACCATCGACGTTAGTGGATGGACGGTCATCTCTCCTGGAAAGTGCGAAGTCGTCTACTCGCAAGATGGCGTGGTCGACCCAGCTTATGTTCTACTCTTTCGCGACTCGCAACATCATCTTATGGCCACTCATGCCAATCAAGTTCCGGACCTCGGCTGGAACAACTTCAGGAAAGTCTTGACCAAATCGGACAAGCAATTCTGCGTCCGCGACTCCTCTGGATTTCTCTACAGAACCCACAGCGATTCGGCGGGGAGAAGTTGCGCGTCCTTTCACTACGGTGCAAATGATCCGGGAGGATACTATCCCCGCCCATCAGCGTTTTATTTCGATCCCGTGTCCAGTAAGTGCTCCCAGTCCTTGAAATATGGCCCGATCACCTGCAACGGGGGTGATTACTACCTGAACGTCGAACCACAGGCCAATGACACAGAACTGCACGCGTCGGTCGCAACCGAGAGGGGCGGCCAATCGGCCGCTGACACGGGCAGCCTGGGCACTAAAATCTTGAACGGTCTGGGCCAAGCCATGCGGAAACAGCAACAGGAGCAAGGCGAGCCCGCTTTCTGCGTCCCTGGGGAGTTGCTTAGTGACTGGAGAAATCCTCCCCACGGCAGCAAGATGCAGGGCTTCAAGGCTCGTCTCAAGAAGGCCTTCGCGGAGAATGACCTTTACACAAACTCCACGATGCAGTGGTACATCAAGCTTGGTGTGTTCATGCACGGATACACTCCCGCCAGCGATTTGCGTGATGTCGTGTATCCGGAGCCAGCCGGTCATGAATGTAATCCGCCTGGGCGCCTAGAGCGACTGCCTTAATTCCAGCCCGCATACTAAACATCACTCACTGTGCCGGCGTTGGGGATCTCAGAAGGCAACTCGGATCAACAACGAGTTGCGCCAAACCATGGAGGGCACTATGGCAAGAATCGAAGGCGTTGATCCGAAACAGACCTCGTTCCTAATGCGGCAGGTGTTCAAGAAGGTTCGCAAGATGCTGGGTCGCGACCTGACGCCGCAGAAGATCTCGGCGCGAGTTCCGCGCGTTTTCTGGGTGTACGCGCTCGCCGAATGGCTGCTCGGCCAGAAAGCCAAGGTCCCACAACGCCTGCGCTCGATCGTGATGCTGCGGACGGCGGCGCGCGTCGGTTGTCCGTTCTGAATCGATGCCAATTCTGCCGGCGGCAGAATCTACGGCTGCAGCGACGACGAGATTGCCGCGATCCGTGCCGGAAGCCTCGAAGGCTTTGCCCCGCAGGAGATCGCGTTGCTGCGGATGGCGGATGCGATGGCCGACACGCCGTCGAATGTGGATGATGAACTCTATGCCGAATTGCGCCGGCACTTTTCCGAAGAGCAACTGATCGAACTCGCCGCAAGCGCGGCGTTAGAAAA
Organism: uncultured Acidobacteriota bacterium; assembly: GCA_963819175.1. Classification (GTDB taxonomy): domain Bacteria; phylum Acidobacteriota; class Terriglobia; order Terriglobales; family Acidobacteriaceae; genus CAWBRT01. Next base: position 15,612 of record CAWFVJ010000012.1, on the reverse strand, counting down.
CTCTCGCGCACGTTACAACCGGGTGTTCGACGTGGGAAGCGACGGGCTGTATCGAAAAGGGCTGCACTTCAAGCAGCGCCGAGTCGCCTAGTTGTCAGAGTACCTTGACCATTCAATGGGTAGCCGGGGCTCGGGTGAAGTTGATTTCAGGCACGCCGCATTCGCTCAGCCGATTACGTCATCGGCGGATTTCGCTTTGCCAGCTAAGGAAGTGGGGGCGGCTCGTTGTTGCTCGGACTATAAGTAGCTGCCGAACGCTCGAGTTCAGCCGGGTTGGGCTCTTGTTCACGCACATACGGAATCGTCAATGAACCAAACGGCAGCACAGCGACCCGGGCACTTGGTTTGTCTTTCAGGAGTTCGAACAGCTTGGTTTCCACGTTGTGGATTGGAACGTACTTGCCCCTTCGCACGGTTTCATCGTCAAGGCTGGAGTACAGGTAGCATTCAGCCTTAGTTTGAATGTTTGCTTGAGACTGAACGACCCACTGATCGAACACTCGAAATGATGGCTCATTGATCATTTCAAGCAGATCCTTCGCCGTGTCCCGCATCTGGATGAGTTGACCGTAATTGCCGTGACTGGGCACTCCGTCAGAACATTCAGAGGCGCTAATGATTGCACCGCCATCGCGCACAATACATGCCGCCGCACTTATCCCTTTCACGGTCTGGTAGAGGTTCTGGTCAAGCGGGTATCCTGAGTTGGTGGTGATGACAATATCGAAAGGATGATCGACGCCGTACATGGCAGTGTCTTTGACGAATTGACAACCGGCCCGATGGGCAGTAATCACGTCACCGGCAAACACATTGGTGATGTCCTTATGGCCGTTCAGCGTAACGTTCAGCATGAAATCCGGTTTTGCCATCAAGCAGTTCTGGGTCGCCGCATCTTGCACTACGTTTCCATCCAGTATTCCCCATGTCGAGTTCGGATGGCCAATCATGAAAGCGTTATGGAAGTCCAGAATGGTATTGATTCCGGCTATACCGGGATTAATCCCTTTCGGACCACCGGAAAACCCAGCGTAGAGATGCGGCTCAATGAATCCGGTAACAATCTTGAAGGTACACTCGACATAGGTTTTGTTGAAAAATACTTCCGAGTTATAACTATTACGGCCGACATGCCTAAGCTTGCTTTCGTCAAAGGCGTCGTGGTTCTCTACCCGGATGTTATCTACCACCTCTCTGCCCAGCATGCCGATAAGCTCTTCGCGAGTGTTTGCCCGATGCGAGCCTACGCCATTGACGATTACGAAGTTGTCTTTCGGAACATGGCTAAGTTCTTCCAGTAGCCACGGAACCAATTTGTGGCTGGGGAGCGGGCGGGTGATATCGGAGATCACAATGGCGACCGTATCGGAAGCCTTTACCATCTCCCGCAACGGTCGAGTTCCGACTGGATTCCGCAGAGCTGCGACTACTGCTCGGTGCTCGTCTTTCAATCCATGCAGTTCACGCGGTTCAATGATTAGCGCATCATCGGGAACATTAACTGTAAGACCGCTCTTGCCATAAGCTAACTTTACCTGCATTGGAAACGCTCCCTCGATATCTCACTTCTTGCACTAAGTGATGCTTTGTGATGAAAGTTTCAAGCTTCCCGTACGTCAAATCATGTTATGGACGAACGAAATACGCCAAAGCCGCATTGCGTTGCGACCGCGTCCGCTAGCAATAAAGTTGTAAAAAATCAATGAAGAAGGGTACTGTGAGTTGGAATTTGTTTCAACCTCCTTATGGCGCCGGCGCTACATGAATAAAGCACGCCAATTACGGACGGACTCCCGCGTCGGGTCGATTGGAGAGCAGTATCTTGTCGCCGTAAGTTGACAGAATGAATCTCGATTGTGGAATGACCTTTTCCAGCTGCGCCAGCTTCGGTTGAAAGGTGACGAGAAAGACGCGGCCTTTTGACTCATTCCACAACTGCTTCAGTTGCGTGTCGTCGAGAAACATGGGCGGCGCATCCGCGTAGCGCGAGCCGTACCACAGCGAAGATGAAGGCTCATGGTGGATGAGGACCATGCGGCCGGTGTAAAAGGCAACGCTCGAAGCCTCCTCGTACTCGCCGTCGATCACTATGGCGGGAGCAGCCGGGGACGAGGCGTCCCAGCGGCGGTTAATTTCGTCGGCGACGGGTCGCGAAGTCAGACGCGGGGCGAAGATCAGAAAACCGAGATTGGCCGCCACGAAGAAGCATCCCATTCCCAACGCCAGAACCGCGGCCTTCACCCCCATGCGCGTGAAGAACTGATGCAGCGGAAACGCCACCCCCAAACCAATTCCGGCCAGCACCAGCGGTGTGCGCAACGCCGCCAGACTCTCCGGCGTGAGATCGAAGAGATGCCCCAGGTAATAAACGTACAGGTCGGAGTTGTCCTTGAGTTTGAGAAAACTCTCGGTCATGGTGGGTGAATCGTAGGCAGCGACGGCGATCAAGGCGGCCCCGCAAAGGGCCCCCAGCACAGCCAAGGTGACTCCCGGCCACTTTTCTCCTCTCTCCCAGCACGAGGCGCACTGCATTCCGGCCAGCAGCGCCAGCGCAGGCATCGCTGGAAGCGTGTAGTACTCCAGCCGCGAGGAAAGAGAGAAGAAGATCACTATGGCGAAAGCCCAAGCCAGCAGCAGCACCAGCCCACGGCGGTTTTGGGCCAATGCGCGTTTGAAGTTGCCTGGACGGCAAAGCGCCAGCAGATAAATTGACCAGGGGAACAGCCAAACCAGGTGCAGCAGCCAGAATGGAATCAGCGGCACCGTCCCGTAATCCATTGGATAGCGCTTGCCGAGGAACCGCAGCAGGTGCTCATTGATGAAGTAGAACCAAAAGAAGCCGTGATTACGCGCGCCGATAAGCAGGTGCCAGGGGACGGCGATGGCCGCAAACAGGAGCGAACCTTTGACCGACAGCAGCCGCGCGGCTTCTCTCAGCCTCCCGGTGGCGGCAAGCGTCGCCAGCAGGATCAGCACGGGAAAGACCAAGCCGATCAGCCCTTTTGCCATCACCGCGAGGGCAGCGAAGGCATACATCCACAGCAGTGGCGGGTTCTTGTTTTCGGCGCGCTCCCAGAGAAGAAAGGAATAAACGAACAGCGTGAGCAGCAAAGTCACCAGCGCATCGGGCAGAGCGATCCGCGTGAAGAGAAACATCCCTGCCGAGGTGGCCAGCGCCAGACCGCTGAACAAGCCGACGCGAAAGCCCCACAGCAGCTTGCCGATCTTGAAGGTCACGAAGACGAGGGCCAAAACCGCCAGCGCCGTCGGCAAACGGACGGTGAACGCGTTACCCGCATGAAAGACGGCGTTCGAGAGCGAGATCAACCAGTAGAAGAGCGGCGGCTTGTCGAAGAAGCGGAGCCCATTGGCATATGGCGTGACCCAGTCGTGTCGGAGCGCCATCTCGCGCACGACTTCGGCGTAGAAGGAATCAGCATCATCGAGCAGGGACGGAATGCCCGCGCTCCCCACGTAAATGGCGGCAGTCAGCCCAAGCACAGACAGCAACGCCCAGTTCTCTCGTCTTCCTATACGGTTCATGAGGCAGCGACATTCCCCGGGGATAAGGACGTTTCCATGCGCGGAAAACCGCGCTGCTCCCCGAACTCGTCCATCCATCCGCCAGCCACACCGAAGATACCACCGATCTTACCGGCATCCCATCAGTCGTTCACTGTATTGGATTTGAGTTCAGGAAAAGGGATTTGAAATTAGGGCTGCGTTCCAGCGGGTGAATTCACTGGATCTGCTCCTTTTTTTCCGTGAAACAGTTTGCGCTTCACGTCAGGCCAAAATTCGTCCCCCCATTCTCCGGCAACGCCCCACAAGAGTCCGACCCCGAAACGATTCATGGTCAGAGCAAAGCCACGGTTTGGCTGCGGATAGTAAGCGTTGGAAATAGCTGCGCTCGTAAGCATGCCCAGAATGTTCGACCAGTTAAACTGGCGTCCGCCTTTGTCACTCTTGGCAGAAAACTGCTGCTTTACCGAGTAGATGAACCGCTCTTGAATCGACCCCTCTCCAAGCCGGAAATATCGCGGGTCCTGTTTCAGGACAATGCAGAAGGCAGTGGATGCGAACCCGCCGTTCACCGCGTCCAGCGTCGCTGCCCCGTATCGTTTACCGAAGCCGGCTGCACCCTGGCCATACTCTGGAAATTCGTTGGTGGCTTGACTGATGCCTGCCTCAATACCGCTTGACACCCACATAAATGGATCGAACGTCGACCTCGAAGCGAGCGCAAGTTTTTGTTTCGCGGTCAGGGGCGGTGCATCTTTGTTATTGGTAACTCCAAAGGCCGGAATCACGAACAGAATGCGCTCATGATCTTCTTTGACCGGAGCAATGGCTGAAGTAGGCTTCTGGGCCGAATTCGCCTTCTGGGCCGACTCATTGGGGGGTGCCTCTTGCTGCACTGAAGGGGCGATTAGCCAACTCCTGAGCAAAAGCAAAGCCGTTGACCAGCAATGCTGCGGAGGCGATTATCAGCAGAAGCACTCTTGCTCTGTCCATCATCTCTCGCGAGACTCGATTCGTGAGCGACGGTTGGAAAAAGCAGCGCGCCTTGCTCCGCCCCCGGGCCCCAAAACTGTTCCATGTACAAAAGTCTTAAGGTTTCTCAGCTACCGCCCACATATTATCGCTGGTTGCGAAATGATCGGACAGGCCGAAACGCACGATTCGGAATCCCGCATCGCGTAACACCCGAGAGAGCAACGGCGGCGTGAAATAATTCACGTGATCCGGATAACGAAAGCCGCACCAGTGTGCACCACGGACCATACGATTCCAGCTGCCGAAGTTCGGTACCTTCACGATTAGCCGTGCCTCTGGACGCATTAAATCCCGCGCGCATGCGAGCGCCTCACGTGGCCTTACCTCGTGCTCCAAGTACGAGCTCATGATGATTCCGGAGAAAAATTCGGCCTCAAATTGCCGCATGGTGGAGAGAGCGGCACCCTGAAATACCCCACCACCACGCGGTGCGAACCGCGATTGCGCGATTTGCGCCAGCGCCTTTGACACCTCAACACCAAAAGGAATGAAATGCGGGGGGAGCCGTTCCAACGTCTTGCCTCCGCCGCAACCTACGTCCAGCACGGGCCCGCTCGCAACAAACCGGCGTATCCACCGGGTCAGCTTGTCGCGCCGGAATAGACGTCTCGGGACCGCCTGCAACCGACGGCCAAGGTGATATAACGCGGGATTGCGGAGGCGTCGTTTTGTGTCCTCTTCCGCCCAGGTTTTTTCCCAGGCGAACTCCTCTTGAAGGCTCGCGTACTCGGGCGGGTTTGCCAGATATACAAGACCACATCCTGAACAACGCTTCAGTACCCATGGCGCCGGCGAATACGCAAGCAAGGGCTGGGATTGATTGTCGCGACCGCAGATGGGGCAAGAGCGCACGTGAGCTGACTAGTCAGAATGGAGTGACCGGTCCCAATACGCATGCGTGGGTTACGCTATGCAGTTCTGATGGAACCACAGCGCAGAGCCACAAGCGGAAAGGAACCGGTCAATGAAAAAGGTACGATTTCTTGGGTTAGATGTCCATGCTGAGACGATTGCGGTATGCGGTTGCCGAGATCGATGGTGAAGTTCGATCGTTGGGAATCATTCCAAACCGGCAAGAATCAATTCGCAAACTGGTCAAGAAACTGGGACCAGCAGAGCAACTCCAAGCTTGCTATGAGGCTGGGCCGACGGGATACGTGCTGTACTGGCAACTTACGGCACTGGGGGTGAAGTGCGACGTGGTAGCACCGAGTTTAGTACCGGTCAAAGCCGGGGATCGGGTGAAGACCGATCGGACGGGACGCCAGCAAGCTGGCGCGCAGTTATCGGGCCGGGGATCTGACCCCAGTCTGGGTGCCGGACGAGGAACATGAAGCGCTTGCGGGACCTGGTGCGGGCCCGGGAAGCGGCCAAACAGGATCAGTTGCGGGCACGGCACCGACTCAGCAAGTTTTTGTTGCGTCACGGCCGCCGAGCCCCGTCGGGAGTCAAGATGTGGACCCAAAAGCACCTGGACTGGATCAAAGAGCAGGTGCATTTTGAGCAGCCGGCGCAGGAGTACACGTTGTTGGATTACCTGGCACGAGGTCGAGCATGTGGCGGCTCGCGTCCGGCGTCTGGAGCAAGCCATCGAAGAGGCGGTCAAACTGGCACCGGCGCGGATGCAGGAGGTGATCCAAGCCCTGCAAGCGCTACGCGGCATTGCCCAGATCTCGGCGGTAACGATCGTGGCCGAATTGGGTGAGATCTCGCGCTTCGAGCGGCCCCGGCAGTTGATGGGCTACAGCGGCGCGGTCTCCAGCGAGTACTCCAGCGGGAAGCGGATTATACGCGGCCAGATCACCAAGACAGGCAATGCCCACCTGCGCAGAATCGTCATCGAGGCGGCGTGGTCCTATCGACATCGTCCCAGCCATGGGTGGCGCTTTGCGCAAGCGGCAAAAAGACCTCAGCGAAGAGGTCAAAGAAATCGCCTGGAAGGCCCAGCATCGATTGCACCAGCGCTATCGCAAGCTGCTCGCGGCCGGCAAGGATAAGCAGAAGGTGGTAACCGCCATCGGGCGAGAACTGCTGGGCTTTATATGGGCGATTGGAACCCAGGTGGAGCGAAACAACAAGCAGAGCCGAGCGGCATAAACACCACCAAAGGCTAGACACAAAAGAAGACCATGGAAGGCAGAGACAGTAGCGGTCGAGAAGCACACGGCAAGGAGGATCCTCATGCGCTCCTATGCGACAGGCTTTTCAGCCGGACCCGCGTTTCTAGTGTGAGGCAGCTCCCGACGGATCACGATTATGCGGCTCGACCCGCGAATATCAGGCTGATCAACCGTCGCAGAAGCTATCTCGATCGCTACTCGCTCTGCCTTTTCAGAGGAAGCTAAAGTCAACCAAGCATCATGGGACTTGACGGGTCACTCCATATCAGGAGCCTATCATGAAAGCACGCTTGCAACCGAAGCGACGACACGCTCCACATCTTCCTCCGTGGTCTGCCAGCAGCAAACGCTGACCCGCATCGCACGCCGACCACGCCACACGGTTCCCCCAAAGAATGCTTCGCCCTTCGCAAGTATGGCTGCTATTACTTCGTCGGTTCGCCGATCGTGATCCTCGTCGGAAGCATTCGAATTCGCGTCAAGGAACCGGACAAGTCCCTGGTTCAGCGTTGGCTCCCAAACCACTTCCGCGCCCGGCAAGTTGCCGATCCTGGTCACCAGCGAGTGTGCGTGCTTGCAGCATCTTTCCACCAGTGCGGACACACCCTCACGACCCAATTGGCGCAGCGCGGCGTAAGTTGGCATGCCTCTTGCCCTGCGCGACCATTCAGGATTCCAATCAATTTGGTCCCGTGCCTCAGCGGCATGGGTCAGGTAGGGAGCGCGGTATGACATGGCTGCGCGATGCGCTTCCCTGTTTGCCACAAAAGCGTAGCCGCAGTCGTATGGCACATTAAGCCACTTGTGCCCGTCCGTAGCCCAGGAGTCGGCCGCGCCTGCGCCTTCCATCAGATGACGGTAACGCTCGCTCGCCGCCGCCCACAGACCAAACGCTCCATCGATGTGTACCCAGGCGCCGTAGCGCTTGGCCATGGGGATGAGAGTCTTGAACGAGTCAAAGGCTCCGATGTTCACGTCGCCGGCTTGCAGCAGCACAATCGTCGGCAACGCCGGTGCCTCGGCTAGTGCCTCGTCCAGAGCATCGGCCTGCAAACGGCCTTGCGCGTCGACCGGAAGGTATCGCGCTTGAGACTGGCCGAACCCGAGCAGGCGCAGGGCGCACTCAAAGGAACCGTGCCGCTGATCGCTGGAAAGAATCCGAATGGGAGGCGCACCAAACATGCCCTGCTGTTCGACGTCCCAGCCGCGCTCTGCCAGGAGTGCGTGGCGGGCTGCCGCGAGACATGTGGTGTGGGCCATCTGGCAGCCGCTCACCAACGCATAACTGGCCGACGCCGGAATCGCCAGGAGTTCCTTCAGCCAGCCGCCTGCGACTTCCTCCACGACCGCTGCCGCCGGACCGCAAGCGTAGAGTGCGGCGTTCTGGTCCCAGGTAGACGTGAGCCAATCCGCCGCCAGAGCCGCCGGTAGCGAGCCTCCAATCACCCAGGCAAAGAATCGCCCGCCTGCCGACCCCACGATGCCGCCCTCCACATCGTCGACGAGTTCTCTGATCACCTGATCGGGCGAAACGCCTTTATCGGTTAGTGCCCGATTGAGTCGCTGCCGCAACGTAAAGAGGTCCGTTCCTGCCGCAACGGGCTTATCGTTCAAGCCTTCCAGGTACCCCAGCGCGCAGCCAAACGCGGTTTCGAGCGACTTTCGAAATGACGGGTCTAATTTCTTCATGCGATCTATGGTATGGGTTTTCCGCGCCGCGTCCTATCCGAATATTGCTGCCAAACTTTCGTCTCATGCGCGGGCGGCGCAATCCCCCTGGTCGACAACATTTTGAATTTTCCATAAGAACGGGTGCCCCACGTCCCGCCCCGTAGTTGGGCTGACGTGGGTGTTTTCTTCGCGTGGGACTAATCGATATCTTAGGTGGCCCACATCTGCGCCTGCCGTTGGCGCAAATGTGGGGTGGAAGTATGCCTCGAATTACCCACAGCCCGGCGCACCATGTTTGAAGAGGAGTGCGTTCAGAGTTGCGTTTCAGGGGCCTTCAATGGGCGCTGCTTCGCGCATTTGATTTGCCGTCAAGTATGACTCTGCCTCGCGCAGTAAGAATCACTGCGCACTGATTCATCGTCGCTCCGCTCTCGATCTGGATGAGTCCTTCGATGAGCGCATCTTCCCACACCGTATGCCTCGGGCAGTTGCTCCGCCAAGCCTCCATAGCCTCGGCATACGTCCGGGGGCGAGCGGCGATCCACCTCAGGAACTCAATGGTCAACAGGGGCACGGGCTCATCCATAGTCTTCCTCCATTGCTTGTTTATCCCCGATTCGCCCGGACGCGAGGCACGATTTTCTATTCTACCTGCTTGCCAAATGCGTCCCACGCATCGGGAGGTGCGGAGACTGACCCACTACCGACGGTGTCCATATTTGCCATCGCCTGGCAAACGTGGGCCTTTGGCGTCGGCCTGCCCCCGCTTTGGCGCTTGCGCCACGCATGGCAGAACCCTCGCATTTGTCGTATTCTGGCACAGGTATCATGTGCCCTGAGTGCAGGGCTGAAGCGAGATATGGACAATCCCATATCAGGTCACGACAACCCGACGACGAGCGATACCTCCACCTCGGCCAATAGCGACGCCGCCCAGCCAGGCCAGCGTTCGCTCGAAGGCATGCATGGCACCGTCGAGGTACCTCCTCACGAAGCGAGTTTCTGGGCGAAGTGGCGAGCCTACGTGGGACCAGCCCTGCTGGTGAGTGTCGGATACATGGACCCAGGCAACTGGGGAACCGACCTGGCCGCCGGCGCGCAATTCAAGTATGGCCTGCTGTGGGTGGTGGCCCTGGCCAGCCTCATGGCTATTTTTCTGCAGGTGACCGCCGCCCGCCTGGGCGTGGTCACGGGGAAAGATCTGGCCCAGTGCTGCCGCGACTGGTATCCACGGTGGACGCGCTGGCCGAATTGGCTGCTGTGCGAAGTCGCCATCGGCGCCTGCGATTTGGCCGAGGTCCTCGGAAGCGCGGTCGCGCTCAACCTGATGTTCCATATCCCGTTATTGTGGGCCGTCCTCATTACGGCGACGGATGTGCTGCTATTGCTGGCCTTGCAGCGCTTCGGGATACGAACCGTCGAAGCCCTCGTGCTGCTGTTGGTTGCGACCATCGGCGTCTGCTATTTCATCGAAATTTTCATCCTTCCCCAAACCGCTCCCAGCTTCCGGGAAATGGGTCATGCTCTCATCACTCCCGGCCTTCGCCAGGTGGGCATGGCTTATGTAGCGATTGGCATCATCGGCGCGACGGTTATGCCGCACAACCTCTACCTGCACTCGGCGCTGGTGCAAAGCCGCAAGCTCGAGAAAGACGAACGCTCCATCCGCAGCGCTGTCCACTTCAATACCCTCGACTCGACCATTGCGCTGTCGATCGCGTTTTTCGTCAATGCCGCAATCATGGTGCTCGCGGCGATGGTGTTCTACGGGAAGGAGAGCGTGACCGTCGCCGGCGGCCAGGTGGTCACTTTCGGAAACGACGCCGATTGGATTCGCGTAGCATACCTCACGCTTGCGCCGCTCCTGGGCACGGCTGCGGGCAGCATTCTATTCGCCGTCGGGCTACTGGCCAGCGGCCAAAGCAGCACCATTACCGGGACGCTTGCGGGACAAGTCGTGATGGAAGGATTCATGCACTGGAAGGTTTCGCCGTGGCTCCGGCGCTTGATCACGCGCGCGCTGGCCATCCTCCCGGCGGTCCTCATCATAGGGATTCGCGGCGATAGCAGTGTCAACGACCTGCTGACGCTCAGCCAGGTTGTGCTCGCCCTCCAATTGCCATTTGCGATGTTCCCGCTTCTGCACTTCGCCAGCTCCCGTAAGCGCATGGGAGCTTGGAAGAGCGGCTGGTTCCTGCTGATCACCGGATGGGGCAGTGCGATCGTGATTACGGCGATGGATATCTACGGCCTACCCGAGTCGTTGAAGTCGGCTTGGCAAGTCATCACCGGCGGATGAGAAAACTTTAGGGCATTACGGAGAACAGCTATGTACGACACCATTCTCTTGTCCTTGGATATTTCGCCAACGGACCGGCCGATCATCGAACACGTCAAGGAACTCGCCGGCATCATGCACAGCCGAGTCATCCTGTTGCGCGTGGCAACCGGCGCGGCGGCGCAATTCCACGGCAAGGATGCGGCAGGCGAGGAGATCGTTGGAATACGCGCCTACCTGGACAAGGTCAAGGCGGAATTTGAAGCCGCGGCCATCCCGGTTACGGCGGAAATCGGATACGGAGAGCCCGCAAGAGAGATCATCAAGTGGGTCAACGAGAAAGGCTGCGACCTGCTGGCCATGGGCACCCACGGGCATAAACTGGTGGCCGATATCGTCCTCGGCACCACTGCCAGCCGGGTCCAGCACAACGTCAGTATTCCCGTTCTGCTGCTGCGGGCCCGCTAGCGATCGGAGACGCGCGCACGCAACGGCAGATCCGAACATCCACCGTCGGCCCCTGCCCTCTAGGAGAAAGTCTGAACAAGTGAGGTTTTGAAGGATACGGGCTTCAGCCCGTACGTAAGATCCAGTAAAACCAATGAGGCTTTAGCCTCCGAGGGACATTGGTTCTGCTAGCAAGGTTCCAGAGTCTCCCCACCGGCGAATTCCGGCTCGCTCAACTGACACTCCTAATTCGCGTGCGCTGAAAGCTTGACGTCCGCATTGGCGCTTGGCCTCATCATGCTACTGTTCTAGACTGGAAATTCCAAAAACATACAAAGGAGTTCTACCTTGGCGATCGAGTCCACTGGAACGAAGTTGCGGCCACCGGCGATGAACCCCAAGCATCCCGCCGGGACAAGAGAAACCATCCAGGTCGACCAGAAGGTGTCTTTCCTGAAAGGCGTTCCACTGAGCTTGCAGCATTTGTTCGCAATGTTCGGCGCCTCGGTTCTGGTTCCCATCCTTTTCAATCAGGCTGCGGGAACAACCGTAGTTGACCCGGCTCTCGTCCTGATGATGAACGGCATCGGAACGCTTATCTATCTGTTCGTATGCCGGGGCAAAGCTCCCGCCTTTCTCGGTTCCAGCTTCGCCTTCATTGCCCCCACCATCACTTGCATCTCCCTGGCTAAGACGCCCGGGATAGGCTTCCAGCATGCACTGGGCGGTTTTGTGGTCGCCGGTCTTATTTTCACCATCGTCTCGCTCATCATCCGCTTCGCTGGCCGGGAATGGCTCAATGTGGTTCTTCCCCCGGCGGCGATGGGCCCCATTGTGGCGCTGATCGGGCTGGAACTCGCGCCCGTCGCCACGAATATGGCCTTCCACAAGGGTGACGCCATCAGCGGCACCGCCACTTTGATCTCGCTGTTCACACTGCTCGTGGTGGTGATTGGCTCGCATGGTCTTCCGCGGGTTCTTTTCCGCCATTCCGGTTCTGATCGGCGTTCTCGCGGGCTATGCTCTATCGGTGGTGCTCAACATCTGGGTGCCGGGCACGGTTGATTTCAGTCCGCTGCGTGGCGCCGAGGTCTTCGCCCTCCCCCACATCGTTCTGCCCATCTTCGACTGGGCCTCCATCCTCATCATCATGCCGGCCTCTCTGGTCGTAATTTCCGAGCATATCGGACACCTTTTCGTCACCAGCAACATCGTCGGACGCGACCTCCTGAAAGTTCCCGGTCTGCACAATTCCCTGCTCGGCGATGGCCTTTCCACGATGCTTTCCGGAATGTCCGGTTCCTGCCCCACCACCACCTACGGTGAAAACATGGGCGTCATGGCCCTCACCAGGGTTTACTCCGTGTGGGTACTGGGCGGCGCCGGCGTCATTTCCATCGTCATAGCCTTTTTCGGACAGGTAAGCGGTGCCATCCGCACCATCCCCGTTCCCGTGATTGGCGGCGTCAGCATGATGCTCTTCGGCGTCATAGCGGCATCCGGCCTGCGCATGCTGATCGAGGCAAAGGTCGACTACTCGAAGAGCAAGAACCTTCTTCTCTCCGCAATCATCCTCGTGGTTGGAATCTCCGGCGTCTCCGTGAAACTCGGCCAGACCCAGCTCCGAGGCATGGTGCTGGCAACCATCGTCGGCATGATTCTCAGCTTGTTCTTCTTCCTTTTGGATAAGTGGGGATTGACCGCGGAGGATTCCGCCGTCCCCGTTGAAGGGTAAGTTCGACCGATCACTCGCGGGGCTTCGACGTTCACGACGGCGCAATCAAGATCAATATGAACGCGCCATTGTAAGAAGGTGCCCCACGTCCCGCCCCGCTGTTGGGCTGACGATTTGCTGCCACCTGCGCAGTTAGGATGGGGACTGGCACCTCGGATGACACACGGCGCTCTAAGCCGACTTCCGCCGAGGCTCGCCTTCGGCTTCCACCAGCGGCACATTGACCAAGTGCTCGCTCAGGAACCAGACCTGCATTTCGTTGCCCCGCAAAACCTCGCTCACTACCAGATCGTTCGTTCCCTCATCGCCTGATCGCGAGGCGCGGCGCGCCAGCTCACGGCAGTCGCCAATGATGATCTGGTGCGCATCGAGCAATCGGGAAAGCTGTACCGGAACTTCTTCGCGGCCGCGAGGCGGGCGTGGGATCTGCGTGGTTTCCGCAACGTCGGCGGCCATCGCGAGACTGATTCCGCCGAGGATTTGAATGCGCTCGGCAATGGCATCCACCAGTTCTGCTTGCTCTTCGAAGTGCTTATCGTACAAAAGGTGAAGCTGGTAAAAAGTTGGTCCGGCCACTTGCCAGTGCGACTTCTTGTAGAGGTCGCGAAGTGTGATCGTATCGGCCAGTAGTTGATTCAGGCGCTCGGTCATCTCCAGCCGCACGGATTCTTCCAGCTCGAGTGGTGGCATCTGGCTGACTGTTCCATATTTCTGGATCTCGGGCGCGCTCTGATGTAGCCGTGGCTGGGCGCTAATCTTGGCCTGATTGCTCGAAAAATCTCTTTTTGTCATGGGACTCCTTTCATCTTTGCGGGTAGGGTTAGAAACCTGAAAGGCTGCGTTTCCAGCGAGTAGCTGTCGAAGTTCAATTCGTATCTTGGCAAGATGCGGTGCGCTTTGGCATTGTTGCCTCAAAAGCAGAAGCCTCTCACGCCGTGAGGCGCTGGCAGACCAGCGCGCTTCTTTGACCAAAAAGAAAAGCCGCTCATTTGGAGCGGCTTAGCGGACCGGATATTTCGAACTAATGGGCACCGCAACATTTCGGAGGCTCCAGTCCTGTTTCTCGAAGGACCGGATACACTGCCGGAGAAGACAGCAGCAAGATCAATCGTTTGGCAGCAGCCGGGTCAGCAGCCTCGGCACCAATCCCCGCCGAGAGAACCGTGAAGTGCTGTATCTCCGCAGGCAAAGGGCCGACGATCTCGATGCCGGGAGTAGGAACAAGATCGCTGGTCGTCTGGATCGCAATCTCGGCTTCGCCAGAAGCGACAAGCGCTCCTGACGAAGTACCACCCCGGGCGAGCTTGGTCTTAGGTGCAAGCTTTTCCGCGATCCCGAGCCGCTTGACGAGTTCTGCCATATAGACTCCGCTAAAGCCGCCGTCAACGGGGTTGGTGTAGGAGATGGACTTTGCCGCCAGCAAAGCTGCTTTGAAAGATTCTACCGAGCTTATGTCAGGGCGTGAAGCACCACGACGAATCGCAACGCTGATACCAACCCGGGCGATGTCCGTACGACCTTGTTCAACCACCTTTCCCAGCTTAACGAGACCCGCCATCGCTGTATCTGAGACGATGACCACGTCAAAAGGTTCGCCGTTCTTGGCACGCGCAGCAACGCCGCCAGTGGGCCCGAAGGTAAGAATGAGCTTATTGCCGGTCTCGCGCTCAAACTGCGGGGCCAATTGAGTGATTGCTCCCTGAAGTCCGAAGGTACAAAAGACCCGTATCTCGGCCCCGAACGCAGTGGACGAAAGCGCCACGATCACGATCAAAAATAACCCGATGACGATACGGCGCAGTGAAGGAATCATGACCTTGACTATTTCATGCCGCAACGGCAGCGTCAAGCAGATCGTCCCTGTCAACAGAGACGGTGCTCTACCCTCGATCGCGTTCAAGTCGCAGGTAAATGTCGGGTGTGAGGGGCGTCGTGCCAGAGAATCGGCTGTATTAAGCCTCGCCGTTGTGTGAGGCCCGCCTTTTCGTCGGCAATAATGCAGAGCGTTAATCTTTATTCGCGCATTACATGCTGCAATCCACACAGTTTCACAATTTGCTTAGGGTCTCCTGGCATATTGAATCGCATAACTATTTGGTTTGCACCAGCTTCTGCTACGCCCAAATACAACACTGGTAATAGAGCCTGAGGGTTAGTCGGGTCGCCGAGTGAACGCCCCGTCATCAGCTTGACGAGTTGCTGCTTATCAAACAACAAGCTTCGGCGATCATCGCTTAGCTCCCAAAACTCAGAAACCGCTTTTCTCTTTTCATCCCACCTCATTTCAACTTGAGCTTGCGGTTTCCCCTTGAAGCTGCGGGCGGTGTGTCCTTCCCAACCCCCGGTATGTTCGGCAACTCCGCCAATGAGTAAGTAACCTCTTCTAAACTTCTTATTCTCGCAACGGACTAAAATGCGCGGTGTTTCACTGGTGCCCGATGACGGCGGCTTAATGTAAGTGCCGTCGAGAATAAGCTCGTCGAACGTTTTCCCCTGCAATGCATCGTTCTGGCGGTACTCCCACCTCGCTTCGTTTTGTGCAAACATCTTCAGTCCCAGCACAAGCACAATCACAAGAATTCTCTTCGCCAATGGCCATCCCCTCTCCCACTCCGTTGTTTCTTATGTGGCGGGTTTCCTCGCCGAAGTTCTCCATCTGGACCGGGCAACTGTTGTCTCAACTGTAGTCCAAGTTGTAGTACCAATTGCACTCAACCCGACACACCTCGTCGCAAGTGGTCAAGGCCACCGATCGCGAAGTGCTTGAAATGTAACGAGATGGAAAGAGATAGCTGGTAGCGCTA
>CAWFVJ010000011.1:0-100560 GCA_963819175.1 uncultured Acidobacteriota bacterium | reverse complement strand
AGGACTGGCGGAGAGGGGGGGATTCGAACCCCCGGTACAGCTTTTGACCGTACAACGGTTTAGCAATTTGCTGCCGCTCCACCCCTGGTGTTCGGATTCAATCACTTAGTTCGGAGAAACTGCCCTATTTAGGGTGCAAAAACGCGGTTTGGGAGCCGAACATGCACCTTAATATGCACCTATCGGTATGACGGTTTTTTTACCTGCCGACGTTTTGTACACTTAAGAAATTTGAACCCCCTCGCAAAGATCTTCCGACACCTGCCAACGTGTTGCACATCTGTAGAAATTTGAACCCCCTCCCTGGACGAACATCAAACTCTGCCTCGACCCGACACCGGTGCCCAGCGTAGCATGGCTGACGATCTCATTTTTGATTGGGAGCGCAGTCGACGAGTGCCGAGACCCAACTCGTGAAGCTGGTCAGGCTCGTCCAAGACTGCGGCATATGCCGCAGCCGCGACCTCGCCAGCGTCGGCGTCCACCGCCGTTACCTCGCCATAGCTTGCGGGCAGGGCCTGATTGAGCGTGTCGCTCGTGGGCTGTACGCGACGCCGGGCACCAAACGCGACGGACATCAGGTATCACTCCAGGCTTGCCGGCGTGTTCCCCACGGCGTCCTCTGTCTTTCCTCGGCGCTTTATTTCCACGGCCTGCTTCGGCAAGAGCCGCCTCAGGTGTGGATGGCCATCGGGCACAAGGCGAGGCTGCCGCGCGTCGATGCGCTCCCCCTAAAGGTTGTCCGCTTCTCCGGCGAGGCGCTGACACAAGGCGTTGTAAATCTGAAAGTCGACGGCGTGCCAGTTCGCGTTTACAGCCCAATGAAAACCATCGCCGACTGCTTCAAGTTCCGCCACCAGATCGGGATTGACATTGCGGTTGCCGCACTGCGCGCCAGTGTTCACCAAGCGAAGTACAGCCGTTACCGACTTCTCCACTTTGCTCGAATCTGCCGTGTCGAGAAGTTGATGCGCTGCATTGCCATCCAGAGGAAAGCGCATGCCAAAGGCCGATTGAATGGGCCAAGGCGTAGAAGCGGTTGGATTCCGAACCAAAGAGCTAAACCCTGCGGCTCACTGGTTATCCCAGATCGTGTTCAATACCTTCGGTATAAAGCCGAGGAAAGTAATAGCCCGCCGCTTTAGCAGGAAACGCAATTCGCAATGCCCCCTTCGGAGTCTCTGATGTCAGCAAATTTCGTTCAAGGAGCGCGGCCACTATGCGGCTCGCGGTTCTCACGGGTTTGCCGGTGATTCGCGCCGCCTCACCACGGGCAATTTCTCCCCGTAAGAGCACGTCCCGAAGAAGAAATGCAGCGGTGGGATCCAGTTTTCCCAGAGTTGCCTGGTGCTCCGCGTAAGCCACAATGCGTGCTTCCAGCCCATCGAGTTCGAGCAGACCGCTCATAAATGCAACTTGGTCCAATGCCGTTTCCAGGAAAAACTCGCAAAACCGCGTCAATCCCTCGTCTGACAAATTGCCGCGGCCGTCGAGATCAGACCTTCTCGGCGCATCGGCCCCGATGAGAGCAGCCATGTAGTCGTCGCGGCGACGGGCGAATCCGCGGCTGACCATCCACAAACGATGGCCGTCCACACCAGCCCTGATCAGATAGGCATGAGTGAATAGCCGTGTGACGCGCCCGTTGCCATGAGGAATGGATGTATCCAAGCTAGACGATGGTGTGATGCCGCGGCCGCTATGATGCGCTTTACTTGCGAAAGCGTTTCTGGCGCATAGACGGTCGAGAATCTTGCGAGAAAGTTGTCCAATGCCGTTGCAATGGGCGGAATATGTCTACCCACCGTAACTTCACGCCTGCGAAGTTCGCCCGGAATAATCTCGTGCTTCTCCTTACCTTCCTGGTCTGACACCCATCGGAACTCCTGTGGCATCCTCTCGTAGAAAGCGCGGTGAATCCAAGTCAGAAACTCCGTCGAGCAAATGTTGAGTTCAGGGAATTCATTGAGCCGATTCTCAATCAGTTGCTGGACTTCAATGTGTGCCTTGCTTTCAAGCTGGAGGGCTCGCTTTGCTGGCTCGTCCAGGTACTCGTGCTGCATGGCCCGTTCGATATCGATCGGATGTGTATGGTGACCTTCGATCAGGTTCGAGTAGTAGCTGTTCATCTGCCTCAGCAGGGCAACCAGGGCTTCTCGCGTGTGACTCCGAAAATGACCGCCAAGAGCAGCAGACTTACGAACCAGTTCGACAGACAGATCGGCAAGTTGTTCAGCTCTTTTGCTGGGAAACATTGGCTCCATCTGCGATACAGAGTCGTACATTTGGCCATTCCTTTTAGTCGACTAACTGTCTGGTTTTTCAGTCGAATCGTGGATTAGATGGCCGATCGTATGGCCGATCTTCCAAACCAGTGTAGTCCTAATTTGGCCGATGTCCAAGCCGATCTTAGATATCGAGTAACTTATGTTATATCAATGATATACTTAGATATAATTCTTGCTTTTAGGCCCAGACCATGGCCGATATTGTCCACCAGAAAACCAAATGGAATCCTTGAACAAGACAGCCCGACAGAATCCTAGCAAATCGCGGCGGATCCGCGAACCTCAGACGCAACCGAAAATCCGATCGATCTGGTCGGGTGGGTCTCGACCAAAAAGCGGAGAACACTGCCCTACCCGCCATATCGAATACCGATCCAACAGGAGAACCGCCGCAAACTGCAGGACAAGAAAGACGGTGAGCAGCCTACGTTACAGCGTGCAAACACTGGGCTGTGGCGCAGCAACTGAGATGATAGGGCCGGCGCAAGGGCTATGCGACTACCTGTATTCTTGTTGTTGGGACATTCTCGCCCGTCTCTTCCGGCAAGGACGCTTTCTAGCTGGACGAGAGGCAGGCCGAATCACAACGCAGCATACGCAAAGGGTTGAACCACATGTCAAGTTTCCACATTGCCAGAGCTGTTCGGCCGGACTTTGCTGATTAGTTCAGTTGCGACACTTACTTTTCTTCCTTCCATGGCGCAAGCTGTAAGCGAGGATTGGCATTCTCCTCTACCCGCGGCCACGCAGGTTTCGCCACTTGTCGCACCTGTTCGTCCGGTGACGGATGTCTACTACGGGACCAAGATTGTCGATCCCTACCGTTACATGGAAAATCTGAAGGATCCCCAAGTTGATGCCTGGCTGAAGGACCAGAATGCCTATACGCGGGCCGTCCTGGCGAAAATTCCGGGCCAGGATGCCTTGCTTGCTCGCATCCAGGAATTGGATGAATCGACCCCGGCTCAAGGTCTCCGACGTGCGCCGTCTTCCGAGCGGCCGATATTTTTACCTTAAGCGGTTAGCCAGCGAAAATATCTGCCAGGCTTTATATCCGCGACGGCCTCCATGGGCGCGGAAAGGCTGGTTGTCGATCCAGCGAAGTATCCCGCCGCCCAAGGGATCGCACAATGCGATCAACTATTACGAGCCCTCCTGGGATGGCAACTTGGTCGCGGTGGGGATATCGGCCAGGCGGATCGGAGAACGCTGTCATCCACATCATCAACGCGGACACGGGTGAAGAAGTTAAGGAGACCATTGATCGGGCCCGTTTCGGCGGCGTTTCATTGGCGCTCCTGACAATCATTCCTTCTTTTACAACCGGCTGCAAAAACTCGCCCCCGGCCAGCCGGCGGTAGAAGAAGAACAGAAAAGCATCGATTATCTCCACGTTGTCGGCACTGAATCCCAGAGAACGATGTCCCGGTTTTGGGCTTCGGCATTTCCAAGCCGAGTCGAAGTCGCTCCTATTGACATTCCGTCTGATTGTCACCGCTCCTCGGTTCTTCCTTTGCCCTCGCCTATCTCCTGCACGGCGTTGCCAAATGAAGTTACCCTGTACGATGCACCGCTTGATTCAGTTGGAAAACCGGATACTCCCTGGCAAAAAATTTGCGACGTTGCCGACGATGTGACTCGACATCGCCCTTCATGGGGATGTTCTTTATCTGTTGACTCATAAGGATGCCCCCAGGTTTCAAGGTGATTCGGACCAGCGCGGCCCATCCCTGACATCGAGCACGCCGCGACCGTTGTGCCCGAGAGCCGAACCGTTATCAATAAGATCTCCGCCGCCGAAGATGCCCTTTATCTCCAGGAAACCGACGGAACCGTGGGCCTTCTTAAGCGCCAGTCTCGTATGCGGGACGGACAACCCGAGGATATCGGATTGCCGTTTCAGGGCGCCGTTGGCGTCGCGGCTTCCGACCAGCGGATCCCCGGCGTTCTGCTGGATATGACGTCCTGGGCACGAGCTCTTCGAATCTATTCCTACGAGCCGCAAAGCCAGCGCATGGAAGACACGAAACTCCAGCCTCTCGGGTCCCAACGACAATCCCGAGCGACATCACTTCGGAAGAAATCAAGGTCAAGAGCTGGGATGGCGTCATGGTGCCGCTCTCGATTGTTTACAAGCGCGGTCTGAAAATGGATGGATCGAATCCGGCTCTGCTGAATGGTTATGGCGCCTACGGAATTACCATTGAACCTTTCTTTGATCCCAAGTTGCTCGCCTGGCTCGAAAAGGGTGGCGTCTATGCAGTGGCGCACGTTCGCGGCGGTGGCGTTTACGGAGAAGACTGGCACAAGTGGGGAATGAAGCTGACCAAGCCGAATACTTGGCGCGACTTCATCGCTTGCGCAGAATATCTGATCGATCGCAAGTTCACTTCCTCTTCGAAGTTGGCGGGAGAAGGAGCCAGCGCCGGAGGCATTACCATCGGCCGCGCCTTTACCGAGCGGCCGGACTTGTTCGCCGCGGCGCTTGACCGGGTTGGTGTCTCGAATCCCTTGCGCGTCCGAATTTATCTCCCAACGGCCCGCCCGAACATTCCGGAATTCGGAAGCGTCAAAACGCAAGCGGGATTTCGAAGACCTTTACGTCATGGATGCCTATGTTCACGTCCGCACGGCGTGTCGGTACCCGGCGTATCATGTTGACGACGGGATTCAATGATCCGCGCGTCTCCTCTTGGGAACCGGCCAAGATGGCAGCGCGGCTTCAAGCCGCAACGGCCAGCGGCAAGCCCATTCTGCTCCGTGTGGATTACGAAGCTGGACATGGCTATGGGTTCCACCAAGACGCAAATCGAGGAGGAACTCGCCGACGAGTGGAGTTTCCTGTTTTGGCAGTTTGACCTGCCGAACTTCCAAATGGCCCGATCAGTTGGCGATTGTCAGGTGCTCGGCTACGCCGTTTTCGCTTTCACCAGAATTCGTTTTGCCGCCGTCGTACCGAAAGCAATGGGGGGATGTCCCTTAACGTCGATCTGTATCGCCTGAGCCGCCGGATGGCGCTGGCGCACCGTGACCGTGGCACCGGGAATGAGGCCATTGCGGTCGAGGAAGTGAAGAAAGTCCCTGTCTTGGTCGGCGCCCATGATACGAACGATATGCATAGGCCGGTCCAGGGACAGTCGGCCAAGGTGGTGGCCGGAGGTTTGGGCAATGTGCCGCTGGCCGTAGGGATCGGATCACCGTGAGGGTCTACTTGCGGCCGGCCGAGAAGCGCGTCTATCTTCTCAACAACTTTCTCGGACACGGCGTGCTCCAGTACCTCGGCTTCCGCATGCACCTCTGACCAGTCCAGCCCCAGCACCTTGGACAAAAACAGTTCCAGCAGCCGATGGCGGCGCACCACCGACAGCGCCAAGCGCTCGCCCCGGCGCGTCAGGCGCACGCCAGTGCGAGGCTCGTAGACAGCCCAGCCGGAACGGGTCGAGAGACTTGACCATGGTAGTAGCTGTACCCGGAGTTACGCCTATAGCCGCAGCTAGGTCTCCCACGCGGACCAACTCGCCGCTAGCGGCCTGCTGTCCGTAATAAAGCTGCTTCAGATAATTCTCAGCGACGGCGGTTGGCATCGCATTCTCCACTTTTCGATTTGCCAAAGGTCGATGTTTGACCAAACTTCATTACTAGCATGATAATAGGTAGAACGCATTAGGAGAAGGGGTGAAATCTATTTTGAATGGTCAAAATAATAGCAAGTTCTGAGCCGTTTTCCAGAGGGAAAAACGATGCGAGCCCAAGGAACTAACGAGAACGAATCAGGTGCTGGTGGCAGCGCGGTGGCCGTCGAAGAGCATGTCGGCCATTTGTCGCTGGAGGGACTGCACAGCTCGGTGCTGGTTCCCGATTCCGAAGTTGGCTTCTGGCGACAATGGCGGGCCTTCGCCGGCCCGGCGATCTTAGTAAGTGTCGGCTACATGGACCCCGGAAACTGGGGCACCGACTTGGCGGGCGGCTCGCAGTACAAGTATGGACTGCTCTGGGTTGTCGGCTTGGCCAGTTTGATGGCCATTTTCCTCCAAGTGGTCGCGGCTCGGCTGGGCGTGGCCACCGGCAAGGATCTAGCCCAGTGTTGCCGAGACTGGTATCCACGTTGGACGCGGTGGCCCAACTGGGTGTGCATGGAAATCGCCATCGGCATGACCGACCTTGCCGAAGCGCTGGGCAGCGCGGTCGCCTTAAACCTGTTGTTCCACATTCCGATGTCGTGGGCGATCATCATCACAGCTTTCGATGTACTGCTCTTGCTGGCTTTGCAAGGCTTCGGCATGAGATTGATCGAGGCGGTGGTCGCCATCTTCGTGCTGACGATCGGCGTCTGCTACGGAATTGAGATCTTCGGATTGGCGCAGACCCGGCCCGACTTCCTGGAGATGGGACAAGCCATGGTGCGGCCAAATTTCGGGCACGCCGGGATGCTCGTCGTGGCGATTGGCATCATTGGGGCGACGGTGATGCCCCACAATCTGTACCTCCACACGGCCCTGGTACAGTCTCGCCGTTTACAGCAGGATGAGCCGTTTATTCGCCGCGCCATCCGCTTCAACACCATCGACACAACCGTGGCGTTGACCATAGCATTCTTCGTCAACGCGGCCATCTTGGTACTGGCGGCAACAGTCTTTTATGGCAAAACCAGCATCACGGTAGCGGGCGGCCAAGTGGTGACCTTCAGCGCGGACAGCGATTGGATTCGAGTCGCGCATCTGACCCTGGCGCCTCTGCTGGGGACGACGCTCGCCAGCACACTGTTCGCTGTGGCGCTGTTGGCAAGTGGACAAAGCAGCACAATTACTGGCACGCTCGCCGGGCAAGTGGTCATGGAAGGGTTCATGCATTGGCGAATCCGCCCATGGATTCGGCGCTTGATCACCCGAACTCTGGCCGTTATACCGGCGATCCTGATTATCAGCGTTCGCGGGAATGGCAGCGTGACCGATCTGGTCAACCTGAGCCAAGTCGTCCTCTGTCTCGTGTTGCCGTTTGCGATGTTCCCGCTGCTGCATTTCGCCAGTTCGCGCAAGCGCATGGGGCAATGGCGGAGCGGATGGTTCTTGTCGATTGCCGGCTGGGGAAGCGCCATCCTCATCACGGCCATGGACATCTACAGCCTGCCGGATGCGTTGCGGCAGGCATGGGCGGTCATCGTCGGCCACTAAAGCATTTTCTTGATCAGTATCGAGTTTGGCGCAGGAATGAAGTTATGAACTCGTCCCCCGAACAACACGAACAGACCCTCCCTGCAGCGATATTTGCGGCTCAAGTCTCGACTCCTGACACGATCCGCCGGATTCATCGGATTCAAGTGATCACCCTCATTTGGATGACGGTGGAAGCCGCCGTTTCCCAATTCGCAGCGTGGCAGGCACGCAGCCCGGCACTGGCTGCCTTTGGGGTTGATAGCGCCATTGAACTGATCTCCGCAGTCGTTGTCCTGTGGCGCTTTAGCACACCGGTGGCCCAAAGTCAGTTGGAGCGCCGTACGGCTCGGGTTGCGGGAGTACTGCTTCTGCTGCTGGCCATATATGTGGCCCTGGTTTCAGCGATAACGCTGATGGGGTACAATGAGCCCCGGCCAAGCTATTTGGGAATCATCATTCTTGTTATCGCTGCCATCTTCATGCCGTGGCTGGCCAAACAAAAGCGAGAACTCTCCGCGGCTACGGGCAGTGCTGCCCTCAGGGCTGATGCCGCTCAGTCAGGTTTATGCGCTTATCTCGCGCTGGTTGCTCTGGCGGGACTCGTGGTCAATGCGATTTGGCATGTTACTTGGGCTGACCCGATCGCTGCATTGGCGGTCATACCACTTATCCTATGGGAAGCAAAGGAAGCAGTTCGCGGGAAGTCATGTGGCTGCTGTTAATGGGAATCTCCCAAATCGTTGGTTGCGATGAGGACTTATGCATCTGATCACTGCTGCCGTGGTGAGTGCCTTGCTCGGCCGAAAACGGGGTGTTGATCATAATCGCCTTCCGAGCTTCGCCGGGGTAATGGAGACAACGCACGTCCTTCCGGGACGAATTCGCCTACGCGCACCGATACTCATCGGACAACACCGGGCGGCCGACCAACTTCAGAAGAGTCTTGCCCGCCTGGACGGCATTCGCGCTGTGGAAGTCAATGCTTTATCCGGAAGCCTCCTGATCCAGTTCGCGCCGGATCGCGTCAGGCCTGACATGCTGTTGGGGGCCGCGATTCGCCTGCTAGGATTGGAAAAGGAGATCCAGCGCCCGCCGCGCTCGCACATTGGAGAAGGAATCCGCCAAGCTGGCGACTCCCTGAACCGTGCGATTCACCAGCAGACTGGTGGAATGATTGACCTTTGGACATCAGTGGCCTTGCTGCTGCTGGGAACTGGGGTTCGACACCTCGCCGCTGGCAACCCACAGCTCGGCTGGCAGCGGCTATGGTGGGCATATCTGGCCATGTTCCCGCCAGCACTACGGGGGCGCCAATGAAACCCCAAGCCATCGTCTTGGAATTGCGGAGTTTGCTTCTACGTCCCCGGATCGTTCATCGGCTGCCCGGACGGTTGCGACTTTACCTCCCGGCTATTAAGCAGATCAATCATGTGCAGCGGGAATGGGCTTTCGTATGGCGTGACCTGTTGGGCAGCCCGGCCGAAATCGAAACGGTTGAGGTGAATCTGACAACGGGAAGCCTGTTGATTCGGTACCATGCGGACCAGCTTACAGAAGCGGAACTGCTCGCTTTCCTGCAGGCTGTGAATCGTCTGGCCCTTCGGTACTGGGACCGGCTTGCTGCGACTGCTCCGGCAGAACTGCCCCGTGTACTGCGACGGCTGGTCCGCGCTATCCGAGCCGGGACTCGTCACCGCCTGGTATTCGACGACAAATTTGAGATTCCAGAAGATGTTTGGGCTTAAGCGCGACAAAGCGAAGGTTTGCCAAATCGTCCACGAACTTCCGGGGCGAGTGCGCATCTACTGTCCCGGCCTCCGACACTTACCCGACGAGGCTGGCGCGATAGGCGAGCGGTTGGGTGCATTGCCTGCGGTCCGTTCGGCCCGCGTGAGCGCAATCACCGAGAACGTCCTGGTTCAATTCGACCCAGTAAAGGGCGGCTCCCAAGATATTCTTGCCGCCGCACAGTCTACTCTCAACGAGTATTCCCTGGCCGTGTTCAAAGCGGAACGGACGCTGGCCGCGCAATCCACCGTGCAGGAACGACGCCTGCAAGAGGCGTCCGTGGGAGAAATCCTGCCCCGGGTACTCGCCAGCGCCGCCACGTTGGGATTCAGCGCCCTGTCCCTCGCGAGGTGCCCGCTACCCTTCTTGGCCGCTTCATGACGATGCCCGCCTTGACGGCTCTCTCCCTGGCCTGGCCCATCCTGCGCAGTGGTTTTCGCTCGCTCGTCGAAACCGGCCGGCCCAATGCCGATACCCTGAGTTCGACCGCCATTGCTGCCAGTCTGCTTTCCGGGCGCGACCGCGCTGCCCTAACGATCATCGGTCTGGCTGACTTGGCCGAACTACTCACCGTCTATACGATGGATCGCACGCGGCGCGCCATTCGCGACATGCTCGCCGTGGGCGAGGCTTATGTCTGGCGACTTGAGGAGGACGGACGGGAGGTGCAGATTCCGGTCGAGCAGGTGCGCGTCAGGGATCGCATCGTCGTAAAGACCGGCGAAAAGATCAGCGTAGACGGGGTTATCGAGCAGGGCGAAGCAGCTGTCGACCAGGCCTCGATCACCGGCGAGTTCATGCCGATGCGCAAGCAGATCGGCGACGCAGTATTTGCGGGCACGGTGGTCAAGGCCGGGCACTTGACCGTTCTGGCGAAGAAGGTCGGCGACGACACGGCCGTGGCGCGAATTGTGCACTTGGTCGAGGAAGCGGCGCATCGGAAGGCGACGATTCAAGCCTTCGCCGACCGCTTCTCCGCCCGGTTCATTCCGGTGAACTTCGGCTTAGCTGGCGTCGTCTACGCCGCCACCCATAAGCCGGACCGCGCCCTGAACATGCTGATCATCGACTACTCATGCGGAGTGCGGCTTTCCACCGCCACCGCGCTGTCGGCTGCCATCGCCACCGCGGCCCGCAACGGCATCCTGATCAAAGGCAGCAATTACCTGGAAATGCTCGCCGAAGCCGACACCATAGTCCTGGACAAGACCGGCACCGTGACCGAGGGTCGGCCGCAGGTAACTTCGGTCATCCCGGTGGCGCCCGGCGTTGGGGAACGCGAGATGATCGAGCTGGCCGCGGCGGCCGAGGAAACGTCCACCCATCCCGTAGCGATTGCGTTTGTGGATAAGGCGCGCCGCAACGGCTGGCCCATCCCGGTACATGGGCCGACTCACGTTCGAGTTGGTCGCGGGGTGCAAACAACCGTCGCCGGAGCGCCGGTGTATGTGGGTAATGCGCCCTTCATGCACGAGCGGGGTATTGACCTCTCCCAAGGGGAGAAGGCCACGCGGGAGATGGCGCGGCGCGGAGAGCAGGTCATCTATGTCGCCCGCGGCCACACCCTTCTCGGACTGATGGGTATTCAAGACACTCTGCGCGAGGACATGAAAAAGTCGCTGAATAGGCTGCGCATGCTGGGCATGGACGATATTGTTCTGCTCACCGGCGACGTGGAGCAGCATGCGGAACTTGTTGCCACCAAAATGGCGATGGACCGTTACCAAGCCCAGGTCTTGCCAGAGGGCAAATCGGACGTAGTGTTGGGATTGCAGCAGAAAGGGAGACGTGTGGTGATGGTCGGCGACGGCATCAATGACGCTGCTGCACTGGCCTGCGCAGATGTGGGTATCGCCATGGGAGGCACGCGAACGGACATTGCGATGGAGGCCGCCGACATTACGATTACCAGTGACGACCCGCTGATGATTCCCGCCGCCATCCGCCTCTCGCAGAAGACGATGGGCATCGTCAAGCAGAACTTTGCAACCGCAATCGGGGTGAACACGACGGCGCTGGTACTGGCTTCGCTCGGCCGGATGCCGGTGGTCTGGGGCGCCGCAATTCATAACGCAACAACGGTGCTGGTTGTGTTGAACTCCCTGCGCCTGTTATTCCATGACATGGAGCGAAGCCGATGAACCGCGACCAACAGCTTGCGGTTACGATTGAGCATGAACTTCCCGGCCGGTTGCGCATTCGCCTGTCGCACGTCTTGAGGCAGCCTGAGCGTATGCGGCGCCTGGTAGCTGAGCACGCCGGCGTCGGCGAGGTTCAGTACACTGCGGTCAGTCGTTCCGTGCTGGTGCGATATGATTCGAAGTACATCTCGACCGAAGAGATTGTCATTCGCATCGCCACGGGGCTGTCCCTGGAACACGACAATGCAGCCATTCGGGTTCTGACACGTCCCCCGACGCGCGAGCTGACGGATTCGGCATTCTATTCGGGAGTTGTACTGCTCGCCGCGCTTGCTTTGCGCCTCCTGGGCCGGTCCCCGGCTACCAGCGCTACTCTAGATCGGATTGCCAGTTTCACTACGGCGGGGGCCGCTCTGCACCACGGGTGGACGGACTATCGTCTGCGGGGGAATTTCGATCCAGAAGTGCTCACCGTAACCTATTTGCTGACTGCACTGCTAGGCGGTAATGCATTGCCGGCGGCGATCTTCACGTGGGTCAGCACCTTCGGCCGGCACCTGGTCCGACTGCCGGCCCAGGGGGTCGAGATCCGTCCCGCTCAGATCGGCCGAGACAGCAGGTCGCCACAGTTCGAGGTTGTGGTCGCTCCCGACCGTACACCGCCGGATAAGGCAACGTTTTTCGGGATGATACCGACTATGCTATTCCAGGCGATCACGGGGAGAACGCTGGGCCCGCCCGAGTTTGATCGAGGACATCCGGCAGGTAGCGAAGATGCACGACCAGGTTCTGGAGGGCGTCAGTGGTTTTCAGCGCGGCATCCCGTTGCGCATCCGAGGCGCCAACGATTTTGCTGAATCAGTGAACGTGTAAGAGATCAGAAAGGAGCATCAGACTCATGCCAGTCACTTCGCAGCATGTCACGGGTTTTGTCGTCGGGTTGGGGGTCGCAGCCGCTGGCTTCTATTTCTACAAGATGAACCAGAAGCAGGTAGACACCTGGCTGGAAAGCCAGGGGGTGCATCTTCCAGGCTCCAGTGCGAGCGACTACAGTTCAATGACCCTTGAGGAACTCGTTCGCCAGAAGGAAACCCTGGAAGACCTTATCGCCGAGCGCGAATACGCAGCCGAGCAGAAGCCTGCTGGCCAAGAAGCCTCGCCGCAAGGGAGTGCGGGCCGGCGCGAAGACGCGGCAACCCAAGGAGGCGGTTACCGCCTGACAGGCCGGGGCTGGACATGCTGTACTGCTGCAATTGGTGGACGGCCTTGCGGTTATCGATGGCAGCCAACCCACCCGCGACTGTACGGCGTTCGATTGGCAAAGGACAGGCTTAAACCGTAACAACGTTAGTCGTGTTGCTGTTTCCGGTTTTGGTGTCGCTGGCTGTTTCGGGAATGACCTCATCATCAGGTCCAGGCTACGTACAACGCCGCCGTTTTGGGCAATGAAGGTCTCCGCATCCTCTCGGCGCGAGAAGGCAAGTGTGCTCGGATCACATCGATCGAAGGCTAGCTGATCCGCACGCTTGGCCTCGCCGATCCTGTCCATCGCATGCGTGCAGGCCGCCACGCGGCTGCCTTCGACGAACCAGGCGCGTTGCGGATCTACTTCCCGGCCGCTAAGGTAGTCCGTTACCGCAATGAGTCGCACTGACAGCTCGGAAGAATCCGGCAAATCGCGGCAAAATCCGCAACCCAGACGCAACCTAAAACCCGAGTGATTTGAAACCGACAATTTCGAAGCGATTCGATATAGGCGCGTTCTTAGCGCCTAGGCCCTGCGACTCATTGGTTATCCCAGATCGTGTTCAACACCTTCCGGATAAAGCCGCGGAAAGTAATAGCCTGCCGCTCTAGCAGGAAACGCAATTCGCAATGCCCCCTTCGGAGTCTCTGATGTCAGCAAATTTCTTTCAAGGAGCGCGGCCACGATGCGGCTCGCGGTTCTGACCGGTTTGCCGGTGATTCGCGCCGCTTCACCACGAGCAATTTCTCCCCGTAAGAGCACATCTCGAAGAAGAAATGCTGCGGTGGGATCCAGTTCTCCCAGAGTTGCCTGGTGCTCCGCGTAAGCAACAATGCGTGCTTCCAGCCCATCGAGTTCGAGCAGACCGCTCATAAATGCAACTTGGTCCAATGCCGTTTCCAGGAAAAACTCGCAAAACCGCGTCAATCCCTCGTCTGACAAATTGCCGCGGCCGTCAAGATCAGACCTTCTCGGCGCGTCGGCCCCGATGAGAGCAGCCATGTATTCGTCCCGGCGACGGGCGAATCCGCGGCTGACCATCCACAAACGATGGCCGTCCACACCAGCCCTGATCAGATAGGCATGAGTGAATAGCCGTGTGACGCGCCCGTTGCCATCGAGGAATGGATGTATCCAAGCTAGACGATGGTGCGATGCCGCGGCCGCGATGATGCGCTTCACTTGCGAAAGCGTTTCTGGCGCATAGACGGTCGAGAATCTTGCGAGAAAGTTGTCCAATGCAGTTGCAATGGGCGGAATATGTCTACCCACCGTAACTTCACGCTTGCGAAGTTCGCCCGGAATAATCTCGTGTTTCTCCTTACCTTCCTGGTCTGACACCCATCGGAACTCCTGTGGCATCCTCTCGTAGAAAGCGCGGTGAATCCAAGTCAGAAACTCCGTCGAGCAAATGTTGAGTTCAGGGAATTCATTGAGCCGATTCTCAATCAGTTGCTGAACTTCAATGTGTGCCTTGCTTTCAAGCTGGAGGGCTCGCTTTGCTGGCTCGTCCAGGTACTCGTGCTGCATGGCGCGTTCGATATCGATCGGATGTGTATGGTGACCTTCGATCAGATTCGAGTAGTAACTGTTCATCTGCCGCAGCAGTGCAACCAGGGCCTCGCGTGTGTGACTCCGAAAATGGCCTCCTAGAGCAGCAGACTTACGAACCAGCTCGACAGACAGATCGGCAAGTTGTTCAGCTCTTTTAGTGGGAAACATTGGCTCCATCTGCGACACAGAGTCGTACATTTGACCGGTCCTTTTTTTCAACTAACCGTCTTGTTTTTCAGTCGAATCATGGATTGGATGGCCGATCGTACGGCCGATCTTCTCCAAACAAGTCTAGTCCGAATGTGGCCGATGTCCAGGCCGATCTTAGATAGCCATTAACTCATGTTACATCAATTATCTACGTAAATATAATCTCGCTTTAAACCAAGACTATGGCCGATATGTTACCGCAACTGAAAGCCAAATGGAATCAACAGGACAGCCCGACAGAGTCCCAGCAAATCGCGGCGGGGTCCGCGAACCCAGGCGCAACCTAAAATCCGATTGATCTGGACGGATTGGTCTCTCCGTTTGCCAATGGCAGTCACACTAGCTGACTTCGGAACCGATTCGCCAGATTTGCTTATACGAGAAGCTCGCACAACGATCAGGTGCCTACGCGCAACTCAGAGATAGCGGGATCGCTTCTGAGTCGCCCGACCCAGACGCAATCCCGAGAAGCAGCCGAAAGAGATTCCTCCTAGATTCCCGAGTTGCAGAAAGTGATACAGAGAAGGCCACTCAGGTTTATACTCTAGCCACTTGCTTTTCATGAGCCCTCCCGCAGGCTTCCCTGCGGGGTTCCAGATTCTGCTGTGCAGCCGGTAAATATATTTACCCTCGGCGCTCTTCTGGACATGGTAGGCACGCGAAGATGGACGAACATCACGCCAATTCGGCCCTGCTGCTTCGTGTTCCCGGCGCGGTATGCGCGTTTCCGATAGGCGAAGTGATCGAGACCATGCGCCCACTGCCCATCGAGCCGCTGGCGAACTTACCCGACTTCATGTACGGCGTTGCGCTGATTCGCGGCAGCGTTGTACCCGTGATTGACTTGAAAGCAGTATTCGAGGCTCATGCGCTAGGCCCCCCGAAGCGGTTTGTGACCATTCGGGTGGGAGAACGATGCGTGGCGTTGGCAGTGCAGAGCGTGGTCGGTGTTGTCGACCTAGGCAAGTACACTTTAGAGGAGATGCCACCGTTGCTCAAGAGCGCGCGAACTGACGTCATTCAGGCCATCGGCGCGCTGGATTCAGAACTGCTCATGGTGCTTCGCACCTCACGTTTGGTGCAGGAATCGGTGTGGAAAGCGATCGACAAATGCGAGGCGGCAGAACTGCCCAAATGACTCTCGCGCCTGCCCAGATCGAGAGCTTCCGGAATGCGGTGACCCAGCGATTAGGCCTGCGCATTGACGACTCGAAGCTGGGCGAACTGGCGGATGTGCTGCGGCTCAGACTACGCGAGACGAACAGCCTGGACGTTGAGAACTACTTGTGCCAGTTCAGGGTGTCAGCGGAGGAAGTCCGCTCCGTTGCCTGCCACCTCACGATTCCCGAGACATACTTCTTTCGCCTTGCCGATCATTTCCATGCACTGAGAGAACTGGTGCTGGCCCAGCGAATCCGCGCGCGCGGAGAAAGCAAACGTCTCAATATACTTTCGGCGGGCTGCGCTTCCGGCGAAGAACCCTACTCGATTGCAATGGTTGTGCGGGAAAACGCCGAGCTGACAGAGTGGCAGGTCTCGATTCGCGGCGTCGATGTCAATCCGGCTATGATCGCGAAGGGCAAAGCAGCGCGGTATTCCGAATGGTCGCTGCGGGAGATTGACCCCGAGATCAAGCGGCGGTATTTCCGGCAACAGCGGCGGGAATTCCACCTCCAGGATCGTATTCGCGAGATGGTTTCACTTGAAGAGGGGAACTTGGCGGATGAGCATGCGGCGTTTTGGCGACCGTCCACGTATGACCTAATCTTTTTCCGCAATGTACTGATGTATTTTTCGCCCGAAGCCGGACGCACGATTGTCGCCCGCATGGCCGAATCGCTCGTCCCCGGCGGCTATCTTTTTCTCGGACCGGCAGAGACTCTGCGCTCGGTCTCGCAGGACTTCTATCTTTGTCACACGCATGGCGCGTTTTACTACCAGCGCCGAAACGGTGTCCCAACCCCACGCCTCGACAGTACTTCGACCCTTACCAGCCAAAGCGCTCCGCGGGTGGTAGATCAACCGGTGGAACCAGGGACGGACTGGATCGCTGCCATTAGCCAAGCTTCCGATCGCGTGAAGAAATTGGCGCGGAATGCGAAACACGCGCAGGATGCTCCGCCAAGGGCAAAGTCTCCCAGAGACGCGACGACGAAGCAAGCGCCGGCGGACGTCAGCACCGTGTTGCAGTTGCTGCAGAGGGAGCGTTTCGAAGAAGCGCTGGATGCGTTGCACGAAGTCACTGACCAGTCAAAGGCCAACGCGGATGTGCAACTGCTGCGAGCCGTGCTGCTGGTAAATTCCGGGGCTCTTTCCGAGGCCGAGACTGCGTGCATGGCGCTACTGAAAGAAGATGACTTGAACGCCGGAGCGCACTACATCATGGCGCTTTGTAAGGAATCCGCCGGCAACCAGTACTCCGCCACGGAACATGATCAAATTGCGATCTATCTGGACCCATCCTTTGCCATGCCTCACCTGCATCTGGGGCTGCTCTCAAAGCGTGCCGGCAACGTAAGCGCTGCCCGGCAGGAGTTGCACCAGGCTCGCTGTTGTTAGGCCGCGAGGATTCATCGCGCATTCTGCTATTCGGCGGCGGATTCAGCCGCGACGCCCTGGCGTCGCTATGCCGCAGCGAATTGCAGGGATGCGGAGGACCGGCATGAGCTCATTTCCGACGGATATGGAAGGGAAAATCGCCGAAATGCGGCGGTTGTTTGACCAGTCGTTTGCCGCGCCAATACAGGACCATGTCCAAGAGAAAGAACAGATGCTTGCTATCACCTTGGCCGGCGAACCATTTGCTGTCCGGGTGCTCGAAGTTGCCGGCGTGGCGGCAAATAAAGGTAAGGTCGTGCCGGTTCCGAGTAGCGTTCCTGAGCTGCTCGGCGTTACCGGGGTCCGTGGTACCGTGGTGCCTGTTTTCAGCTTGGCGGCTCTGCTGGGTTTTCCTTCCGGAACCAGTCAGCCACATTGGCTGCTGCTTTGCGGCGACAAGCGGGTTGCGCTCGCGTTCGCTTTCGACCAGTTGGAAGGTCTCTTCGAGGTGTCGGGTATGGAGATTTACGCCAGGGACGCGGCAAGCGTGCGCCGCTATGTTAACGAAACCGCGCGCCACGGGGCCAGACTGCGGGGCGTTATCAGCGTGGCCCGGCTAACCGATGCAATCAAGGGGCTAGGCGCAAGCGCTATGAATCGATAGCAAGGAAAAGGCGGAAGAGAGGAAGAATCCAATGGGTCGATCGTGGACCTTCGGAAGAAAATTGGCATTGGGGTTTGCCGTTACGGCAGCTTTGGCAATCGTAATGGCGGGAATCGCAGTGTTTGCACTGAACCGCGCGGTGGCGAGCAAAGACCGCGTCATCGCCGTTTATGCGCAGAACCTGATCGACGCCGCCAAGTTGCAGACCGCGGTTGCACGCAAGGCGGCGGGCGTACGCGGCTACATGCTTGTCGGGCGATGCCAAGTATCGTTGAAGATCAGAAGGAGTCGCGACAAGCCTTCTTCAATACGCTTGGCTCACATGAAGCCGAACCTGTACACGGCCGAGGGCAAGGCAATGATCCTTGATGTTCAGGACATTGAGAGCAAACACCAGGCGCTGGTGGAAAAGGCCAATGCCATGCGGCGTCCAACGCGTCGAACGATTCCATCGTTCGCTTCATGCGAGGTGACGTGATTCCCATGGTCGAGCGCCTGTTCCGCCGTGTCGATGATTTCGCCGTCTGGGAAGAAAAGCTGCTCAACGATGGCCGGCAGGCATCGTCGGAAGCGGCGGCTTCGGCAACGAAGCTGGTTGTGGTGATTGCCGCTCCTGGTAGTGGCGCTGGCGGTAACCGTGGCCGTCTTTCTCACCAGAACGCTGACCAGCCAGATCGGTTCGGCGGTGCAGGATATTCAGAGTTCGTCCGCCGAACTTCAGACCACCGCCACGCAGCAGGCAACCGGAGCGCGGGAGCAGGCGACGGCAATGAGCGAGATCACGACGACGATAGGCGAACTGCTCGCCACCTCGCGGCAGATCGCCGAGAGCGCGCAGCGCGTGGCGCAGATCTCGTCCGAGACGGCCAACGCCGCATCGGCCGGCGACAAAGTCGGTGCAGCGCGCGCACGAAACGGTAGGCGGGATCAAGAAGCAGGTTGACCTGATCGTCAATCACATGCTCGATCTGGGCAGAAAGTCGCAACAGATCGGCGGCATTGTGGACATCATCAACGAGCTGGCCGAGCAAACCAATATTCTCGCGATCAACGCCACCATCGAGGCCGCCGGAGCGGGCGAAAGCGGCCGGCGCTTCGCTGTGGTGGCCGATGAGATCCGCAAACTGGCCGACCGCGTTGGCGGGTCCACCAAGGACATACGCAGCCTGATCGACGAAATTCGCGCCGCCGTCAACACCACCGTGATGGCCACGGAGGGCGGCACCAAGGCGGTGGACGCCGGGCACGCGCGAGTTCCGCGAAGTGACCAACTCGTTGAGCCAGATCACTGCCATGGTGGACGACCACGACGGAGGCTGCGCGCGAAATCGAGCTGAGCACGAAACAGCAGACCACGGCGGTCGAGCAGGTCAACTCGGCCATGTCCAACGTGGCGCAGGTGAGCAAGGAAACGGAAGCGAGCACCGCTCAGGCGCTTGCAAACGGCTTCCCAGCTGGCGTACATTGTCGCGGGATCTGAGCCTGCTGATCCGGCCGCAGGCTGACGGGTTACGCTAATGGCGAAAGATCCTTACCGCTATTTCCGGGTCGAGGCCAAGGAGCTCGTCGAGCAACTCAGCCGTGGTGTGCTCGACCTGGAGCAAGGAGCTTCCGGGAAGGATTTTGTCGGCGCGTCTGCTGCGTCTGGCGCACACGCTCAAGGGCGCCGCCCACGTCGTGAAGCAGGCGGAAATCGCCAACCTGGCGCACCAACTGGAGGATGCGCTCGGTGCCGTATGCAGCCGGCAATGCCGTTCTACAGCGCGAGGCGGAGTCCATGCTTCGCCTGGTGGACGGTATTGCTGCCCAGTTGGCGACGCTTGGTTCCGGGCAACCGAAGCCGGAGTCAATCGGCCGGTGAATCCGCTGTCCAGCCAGCAGCCTCGGCGCCCACCCCGGCAGACGAGGTGTTTGACACCGTTCGCGTTGACCTTGGCGATATGGACGCGCTGCTGGAAGGAATTGCTGAAACCAGCGTCCAACTGGCAGGGCTGAAGACAAAACTCGCCGCGCATCAGAGCATGCCGCCGATCTGTCGGCATTGGTGCTGAATCAACTGCAATCGCGCCGCATTCGAGCACGGGAACGGGCGCGCGGCGGCGGGCAAGGCGCGCGGAATCGCCGAAGACCTGCAGGCCTCTCTCAGACCTCTGCACAGCAATCTTGCATCGAGCGTGGAGCAGGTGGAGCGGGAACTGGCGCAGGTGCGGGACATGGCGAGCCAGTTGCGGCTGGTTCCAGCCAGCGCCGTTTTTGCTCCTCTGCGGCGAACGGCCCGCAACACGGCACAGTCGGTAGGCAAGCAGGTGGAGTTCGAAACGACCGGCGGAGAACATCGTCTGGACGCGCATGTGCTGGCTGCGCTGCGCAATGCCTTGGTGCAAGTGGTTCGCAACGCGGTGGCGCACGGCATCGAGACGACGCCGGAGCGTCTTACCGCGGGCAAGCCGGCAGCGGGCAAAGTCTCCCTGCAGGTGCAGCGCTGCGGAAACCGCGTGGTCGTTTGCCTGCCATGACGATGGTAGCGGGATTCGACGTGGCGGCACTGCGGCGCGCTGTCGTGGACGCGGGCATTAGTGCCGGCGGCAGCTGCCGAAGGCGCTCAGTGCCGAGGACGTTTTTCGGCTGCTTTTGCGCGGCGGCATCAGCACCAGCGGCACGGTAACCGAAGTTTCCGGGCGCGGCATCGGACTGGATGTAGTCCGCGAAGCACGCGATGAAGCTCAAAGCCGAGGTAGCCATGCGCACCGATTCCCGGCCAAGGCACGACGGTGGAGATTTCGGTTCCGGTGTCGTTGTTGTCTCTGGGAGCGGTGATGGTGGAAAGCGGCGGGCTCAGTGCGTCGCTGCCTCTGGATGCCGTCCAGCAAACGCTGCGGCTTGCGGAAGAGGACGTCGTTCACGGCCCCGATGGCGATTCCATCATTTTTGACGGCAAGGCTGTTCCGCTTCCTGCCGCTGGCACGCGCACTGGGCCAGCAGGCGCTCACCGCAGCACGACAAAGTCGCGATTTTCGTCCGCCGTCATCATTCGTGCCGGAACCGAAGTTGCCGCGGTCGGAGTTGACGCGTCTGCTGGGCACGGCTACGGTTCTCTTGCGGCCAATTCCGGCTTTTGCCGGAGTTGATCCGATCGTGGCGGGAGCGGCCCTGGATGCGGAAGGCAATCCGCAACTGGTGCTGGACCCTGCCGCGCTCGTTCTGTGCCGCCGCCAAGAAGGCGGCCGCTGTAACCAGAGAGGCGCCGCCGCGAACGCCAGTCGTGCTGGTGATCGATGACTCGCTGACGACGCGCATGCTGGAGCAGAGCATTCTGGAGTCGGCCGGCTATGAAGTGCATATGGCGGTGATCGGGCGAAGATGCACTGGAAAAGGCCCGCGCGCGCAGCGGTATGACTTGTTTGTGGTTGACATTGAAATGCCCGGCATGGACGGCTTCGAGTTCGTTGCCCGTACCCGTGCCGACGCGGAGCTGTCGGAAGTGCCTGCCATCCTGGTAACGTCACGCAGTTCGGATGCAGGATAAGCGGCGCGGCGAAGAAGTAGGCGCGCGCGCCTACGTGGTCAAGAGCGAATTTGATCAGGCGCAACTGCTGCAAACAATTCGTCGGCTGGTCGGGTAAAAATGGCAAAAATTCGCGTGTTGGTGGTCGAAGATTCCTTGACTGTACGCAAGCGCCTGGTTGAGGTGCTGGGGACCGACCCCGACCTGCAGGTCGTGGGCGAAGCCGAAAATGGCAAGCGCGGGATTGAGTTGTGCCAGGCGTTGCGTCCGGACGTGATGACCCTGGACATGATGATGCCCCTCATGACAGGCGTAGCGGTCACCGAATACGTGATGGCTTATTGCCCTACGCCGATCCTGATCGTCTCGGCGTCGGTGAACCGCGGCGAGCTGTTCAAGACCTACGAGGCGCTGGCTGCCGGCGCTTTGGATGTGCTGGAAAAACCCACCGCCGACGCGATCCATGACGGCTGGGAGCGGAAATTCATCTCCACCGTGAAGCTGATCTCCCGGATCAAAGTGATCACTCACCCGCGTGGCCGGCTCAACCCAAGGTGGACGCAGAGACACACACGGCGTCTCTGGCGGCGCTATGAATTCTGATCGCCGGGTGGTCGCCATCGGCGCTTCAACCGGCGGGCCGGCCGCGGTGCTCGAAATTGTGCGTGCTCTGCCGGCGAACTTTCCCTTGCCAATACTGGTGGTGATCCATCTCAGCGAACCGTTTGCCATAGCCCTGGCGGAGTGGTTGGACGGACAGTCTCCGATTCGCGTCCGCTATGCGCGGGACGGCGAACCGCTGCCAGACATCCGGCATCATCATGGCTCCTGCCGGCCGTCATCTGTTCTTGAGCCAGGGGAAACTGCACCTGACCGATGCACCGGAGCGCCATTCGTGCCGCCCTTCGGTCGATGTGCTTTTCGAGTCCGTGGCGCGCGAGTTTGGGCCATCGCGCCATCGCGTGCCTTCTGACCGGCATGGGCAAAGATGGCGCTCAGGGATTGTTGAGTGCACGCCAGGCCGGCGCGGTGACCGTGGCTCAGAACGAGGCCAGTTCCGTCGTGTTTGGCATGCCGGCGGAGGCAATTCGTCTGGGCGGCGCCGAACGGGTACTTTCGATTGAAGAAATCGCTCCGGCGATGGTCGCCTTGGCAAGCGCTTCCAGGCAGGGGAGGCGGGTGTGAAACTCCGCGTCCTTATTGTCGACGACAGCCTCACGGTACGAATGGATCTTCAGGAGGCTTTTGAGAACGCGGGTTTTGAAGTTACTTCCTGCTCAAACTTGCAGGAAGCTCGCTCTGCTCTGTCGAGTGACTCCTTCGAAATCGTGATTCTTGATGTTCTGCTTCCGGACGGCGATGGCGTCGAATTCCTGGCCGAACTGAAGTCGAGCAGCCGAACCGCTGCATTTGCCGGTCATGCTTTTGTCGACGGAAGCGCAAGTGCGGGATCGCGTACGCGGGCTCAAGACGGGCGCGGACGACTACGTGGGAAAACCCTACGGCTCCGTCCTACGTAGTGGCGCGCGCGCGCGAACTGATTCGTGCGCGGGGACGCAGCCTGAAAGCTGATGAGCGCCTGACAGTTCTTGTCATCGACGACAGCGCCACCTTCAGGAACGAA
This sequence comes from uncultured Acidobacteriota bacterium, assembly GCA_963819175.1. Classification (GTDB taxonomy): domain Bacteria; phylum Acidobacteriota; class Terriglobia; order Terriglobales; family Acidobacteriaceae; genus CAWBRT01. The sequence goes on along the minus strand of CAWFVJ010000011.1, from coordinate 77,849 downwards.
ATGCGAGAGGTCCTGGAATCCGCCGGATACAACGTGAGTGTGGCTGCCACCGGCGAAGACGGTCTGCACTCGGCCGTCAATGACCGGCCGTCCGCGGTAATTATCGACAATACCCTGCCAGGCATTGATGGCACGACTGTCGTGCGCCGCATGCGGGAAGACGCTGTTTTGCGCGGCACGCCGTGCCTGCTGCTAACCGCCTCCGAGGATCGCGCCACCGAGTTGCAGGCGCTGGAAGCCGGCGCCGACAGTTTTGTTCGAAAGGGTGAGGACTTCGGTGTTGTACTAGCGCGGCTGGCGGCCTCATTGCGGTCGGCGGGCACGCGATCGGCTTTCGGGTCGCAGTCAAGCGTGCTGGGGCCAAAAAAGGTTCTTGCGGTCGACGACAGCCTGACCTATCTCGAAGCTCTGGCTGCGGAGCTCCGTCAAGAGGGCTACGACGTCGTGCTGGCGCACTCGGGAGAAGAGGCGATCGAGTTGCTTTCCGTACAGCGCGGTGGAGTGCATACTGCTTGATATCGTGATGCCCGGGCTTTCGGGCAACGAAACCTGCCGCCGGATCAAGGATGTCCCAGAGTTGAGGAACGTTCCATTGCTCATGCTCACCTCGCTGGAGGCTCGCGAAGCCATGATGGAGTCCCTCAATGCAGGCGCCGACGATTACATTCCCAAAGCAAGCGATTTCGAGGTGATCAGGGCGCGTGTTCGAGCCGCTTTGCGCCGCAAACAGTTTGAGGACGAGAGCCGCGGCGTTCGCGAGCAATTGTTGCGCAAGGAACTGGAAGCCGCCGAGGCGCGGGCGCAGCGCGAACTGGCCGAAACTAGGGCCTCATTGCTGAGCGAACTTCGCGAGAGGGAGGTACAGGCAAATATTGCCGCCGAAGCCGCCGACCTTGGGGTTTGGTATTGGAATGTAGAAACCGATGAGCACGCATGGTCAAACCGATACCGAAGTTTATTTTCCCTACCTCCGGAAATCGAGCCGTCTTATGAAGAATTTCTGAAGCGGATTCACCCTGACGACCGCGATAACACCGATCGACTTCTGCGCCAAGCGGTGGCGAATCGTGGCGAGTATGAGAATGAATGTCGCATCATCTGGCCCGATGGAAGCATGCGCTCGATCGTGTTGAAGGGCAGATGTCTCTCCGACGATGGCCGCCGGCTCCGCATGACCGGCGTGGCAATGGATGTCACGGATCGGAAACTGACCCAAGAAGCCATGATCCGCAGCGAGAAGCTGGCCTCGGCTGGCCGCATGGCGGCAACGATTGCCCACGAGATCAACAACCCGTTGGAAGCTGTTATGAATGCGGTGTATCTCGCGTGGACGGACAAAACGATCTCCAGAGAGGTGAAGGCTTCTCTTGACATCGCGGTTCAGGAGCTCAAGAGAGTCGCTCACATAACGCAACGCACATTGGGCTTTTACCGCGAGCGCACAATTCCTTCACTGATCGACGTGCGCGCGGTTGTCGATGGTGTTTTAGAGATATTCTCGCCGAGGCTGAAGTCGAAAGGAATTGTTGTTGAGAAACGTTATCGAGGTGCGGACCAAATTGTTGCGGTCGACGGGGAGATGCGACAAATCGTTTCCAATCTACTCTCCAACAGTTTCGACGCAACACCAAGTCAGGGCAAGATACTCTTAAGGGTTACGTCATCCAACGCAAACGGCTCCCATTTCGTTCGGTTCACGATAGCTGACACAGGCACAGGTATTCTTCGCGAGCGCATGCCGAAGATATTTGAGCCTTTCTACACGACCAAGGAAGCGGTGGGAACTGGGTTAGGGCTCTGGGTCACCAAGGAACTCGTGCAAAAACATGGGGGCGCAATTCGAGTCCGCAGCAAGGTAGGAAGCGGAACCGTATTCTCGATCACCTTTCCCGTCGCCACGGAAACCTGCCAGATCGGTATAGGAAGTAGATGAGAGTACCCCTGGCAAGCTGCGGGAAAACGTGTCAAAGCAACAAGCGAGGTGCTGCATCGCACGTGGCTTCGTGTAATGCTACCGCTTTCCCGAGTACGTTATGCGACAGATGGGCTTAGCGGCTGGCGTTCAGAGCACCCGCCTCGGGCGTTAACTAGACTGTAGCCCTTCGTCGCGGGTCTGTCCTGGAACAGAATTGTCTGCTGTCTTGGTAGGGAAAAAGATTGAGAAACATGTTCCACTTCTCCCTTTTGCTGTACTGCTCCGCAGGCGAATAGTACCCTCGTACTTCTTTACAATGCCGCTAATGACGTACAGCCCGAGGCCGGTTCCTTTCTCGCCTTTTGTCGTAAAGAACGGCTCAAAGATCTTCGGTTGATGCTCGTAAGGAATGCCTACGCCGGTATCGGCAATAACCACACGTATCCCGCAGCGCTCCGGTCTCCGCCAATCACAAGAGGCAAACACATGCACCGCGACCTTGCCACCCGCTGGTGTTGCGGCTAGCGCATTCACCATCAAATTGGCGAATACCTGCCGAAGCTCGGTAGGAGCGGCATGGATACGCCCCTCGACGCCATAACGCTTTTTTACAGAAATACTCTGTTCGCGAAACTTGCCGCCAAGCATCTCCAAGGTTTCGTCAAGCACTTGTGAGAGTGCGACCTCTTGAACCTCAGATGAGCTACTGAACAGCCCAAGTGTCTGCCTGGTAATACTCGAAATGCGCTTTACTGTTTCTTCTCCCCGCTGCGCCAGCTCCCGTGAAGGCTGATCCAACCCGGAGTTCTGCCCCAGCAGGTACATCACGTTCATCAGGATATCCAGAGGGTTATTGATCTCGTGGGCTATGGTTGCGGCGATACGTCCTGCCGAAGCCAACCTCTCGGCCGAGCGCAGCGTTTCCTCCTCGGCCCGCTTGCGCTCGGTGATGTCCTCAATGGCCAGCAGGATCAGTGGATCGGGCTGGTCTGCAGTGCTGATCTGACGCGCATTGAGCAACATGGTTTTGTGCCCGATCTGGGGGAACTCGTGTTCCACCACGAAATCGTGCACAGCCTGCGCCTTGGGTAAAACTTCCCCCATGAGTACGCGCAAGTGAGGGATGCTCCATTGTTCGTTTCCCAAATCGAAAAAGTTTCTCGCTATCGTTTCCTCCGGCGAGACTTGGAAAACGGTGTAGAAGGATTTGTTGGCCATCGTTACCCGCAAGTCCCGATCGAGCACCAGCAAGGGCTCACGTACCGTTTCCACGACGGATCTCATGAAGATGCTGGATTGCTTGAATGCCTGTTCACTGCGCTTAAGAGACGTCGATGTCTTGCAGCGCCAGGACCACGCCATCGATTCTGTTATCGATAGTCCGATAGGGCCGTAATTGCAGCGAATGCCATTTGCCCCGCTCGTCCTGCACCTCTTGTTCGACCGGCTGAAGGCTCTCGATTACGGCCAGGATCAACTTCCCCAGGTCGGGCACATCGATGTTGAGTTTGAGATCCGTGATCAGCCTTCCGACATCGGCAGGAATCACTCTGAGGGCCTTTTCCGCCATCGGGGTAAGCCGGCGAATGCGGAGGTCGCAATCGACCATGATGATCGGAATATTGACGGTCGCAAGCAGGTTTGCGAGATCGTTGCTCAACTGATTCAATTCCGTGTTCCGGGCGCGTAGCTCGTCGTTGACGGTGTTCAGTTCCTCGTTGGTCGATTGCAGCTCTTCCTTTGAAGTTTCCAGTTCCTCGTTGGTGCTTTGCAACTCTTCGTTGGCCGACGATATCTCCTCATTCGCGGCCTGAAACTCCTCGTTACTTGCCTCTTGTTTTTCGATCACCGACTGGAGAGATTCCTTGGTATTGGCGAGTTCCTGCTCCAGTTGCTGATTGCGAGCGGCCTCCACCTCTGACGTTTCGCCGGCCTGACTGGCCGCGATTGGTCCTGCTGCCTGCATGGCGGAGGAACTCGCAGGTGATGCTTCATCAAACACGACCACAAAGCACGGTTCGTTGACGAAAGCCAACTTCAGAGGGGTAACCTCAATACCGATGTTTCGGGTCCGGTCGCCAGACTTGATTTGTATCCCCTCCTTCCTGAATGGCGCCTTCTGCTGCTTGGCCGCGGCTACCGCGTTACGCAGCTCAAAGCCGAGGCCTTCCCTGGCCATCTTCAACAAATTAAGGCTGGGCTTCCCGCCCGGTAGCTTGAGGTAGGGAGACGTGTCTCCGCGCGATTGCAGGACTTCCAAATCGTCGGAAACAAGCACAGCCGTTGGAGCATAGTTGGCGAGAAGCACCCGATCCAATTCTTTCTGCAGTTCGAGAGCATCGCTGCGTCCTGAGCCGGTGGTTGCTCGCTGTGGAACAACGGCAGGAAAACTATGCGCCGCAAAATCAAAACGAGTATGTCCGGGTGCCCACTTTTTCGAATAGAGCTTGTGCCTCTTATCTACGGCCTCGAAGAGATTCGAGAAACTCCCAATACCTTCCGAGCTTCCCAGCATCAAAACGCCGTTCGGATTGAGTGCGTAATGGAAGATCGGCATGACTTGCTTTTGCAGAACCGAGTCCATGTAGATCAGCACGTTTCGGCAACTGATCAGGTCCATGTGGGAGAACGGCGGGTCGGCAAAGATGTTGTGGCGCGCAAACACACACATCTCCCGAATGGTCTGGCTGATTCGGTATCCACCTTCCACTCTGGAGAAAAACCGCCGCAGGCGCTCCTTTGAAACCGCAGCCACAATACTTTCCGAGTAAACGCCCGCCCGGGCCTGCTCAATGGCCTTTTCGGAAAGATCGGTCCCAAAAAGCTGGATGCGCGTATTGACGGCTGTTTCGCCCAGGAATTCGAGCAGGGCGATGGCCAGCGAATACGCTTCTTCGCCTGAGGAACAGCCTGGGGCCCAGATCCGGATGGCATCATCGGCCTGCCGGCTTTTGATGATTTCGGGGAACACCTGACTGGTTAGAGACGCGAAAACTTCAGGATCACGGAAGAACTCCGTGACATTGATAAGAAGGTCTTGGTAGAGCGCCGCGACTTCGGCGGGATTGTTCTTGAGATAGTTGCGGAAGTCCGTCACCTTGTCCATCTGGTGAACAAGCATGCGTCGCCGAATCCGGCGCAAGATCGTCGTGCGTTTGTAATGGCTGAAGTCGACTCCTGTGGCAGTCCGCAACGCTGCAAAGAGCATCCCCAATCCCGGGGCCTCCGTGGCTTCTAGGACTACTTCTGGGGACGCCTCCTCGGTCTCAACCTCTTTCGGTTCCGCGACATAGGGATCACCGGCGATTCTTGCCAGCTCGCGCGCGATCCCCTTGCGGCGGAAGCACGAAATCCACATTGCCGGACGCAATGGCACTATGCGGCATGCCCCCGAAGACGGCCGATTGCGTGTCCTGCGCAAAAGTAATGCCGCCTTCCGCCTTGATTGCCCTTAACCCCAATGTTCCATCTGTTCCGGTGCCCGACAGGACCACGCCGATCGCCGTATTATTTTGATTCCGGGAAAGGGCTTGAAAGAAAAAGTCGATGGGGGCGTGGTGGTCGCGAACTCGCGGCGTGACCGCCAGAACGCCATCCAGAATGGCGAGGCTCGTGTTGGGCGGAATTACATACACATGATCGGGCTCAACGACCATGCCATCTCTGGCTTCACTGACGGACATCTTCGTGACCCTCGACATCAAATCCGACAATTGGCTTGAGTGCGTAGGATCAAGGTGCTGAATCAATACGAAGGCCATCCCAGTTTGGGTTGGCAAATGCGTGAGCAGCTCGGAAAGCGCTTCCAGCCCGCCGGCGGAAGCCCCCACCCCGACTATGGGGAAGCTCTTCGAACGAGAAGGCCCTTCCGGCTCATCGTTCTTGCCCAGAGAAGCAGGGTCAGCAGTATTATCGTTTGTCATAAGCTGTCATAAGCGTCCCGCAAAGCGCCGTGGTTAGCCGACGCGGCTCAGAAATTGACTCGGGATACGGCGGCCAAGTATTGCACGATAGGCACGTCAATGCTATGAGATAATGTCAACAAATACCACGCAACAATATGTGGCATCGGACATTAGAAAGACGAGCAGTTGCAACTATTCAGCAGGGCCTTTCGGAATGTACGATGCGAGATTCACCCATGTCGAAACCAGTGCTTCTCTGCATCGACGACGAAGTTGCTGGACTTGAAGTCCGGAAGATGGTTCTGGAAAGCGCTGGCTATTCAGTGCTCACCGCTGAGAATGGCAAAACCGGCCTAGAAATCTTCGCTTCTCAGCGCGTGGATCTCGTGATCCTGGATTACGCCATGCCGGGCATGAATGGATATGATGTGGCGGTCGCGATGAGGCGCCTCAGCCCTGCAATTCCGATCCTGATGCTCTCCGCCTATTTCCCTGTCCCTCAAGAGGTTTTCCAAGCGGTGGATGCATATGCAACTAAGGGAGAATCTCCCGTACAGTTGTTTGAACTGGTCCGCGCACTGATATCCCCGCACTGCTGAAAAGTACGCGCCTCTCCGACAATCCTGCACGTTACCCGCAGGCCTTCTTCAAAAGCGAAACTATAGAACGAAACGCTCCGAGTGTATTCACAGGACCTCTATAGGGACCACATCACCCGACCGTAACTTGTCCCGGAGCTGCCGAATCAGCTCTGCCCTGCGCTGTCGAAGTCTCTCGAACTCCATCTCGAACTTTCGAATGAAGCCGCAAGCGCTGCAATCAGGCGTAAATTCCTGGTGTTGTTTGCAGCGGATGTCGAGTTGGACGAGCGTTCGGCTCATGTGCTGTTCACGAAGGCAGAGTATCGTGGCTAGCTCAAGCAGCGTTTTCCGGGTGCTTGTTTTCTTGAACTTGCAGAGGGGCCGGCGGGAAGCCTTTATGGCTACCGGTTCCGGCGGCCTCTCGGAGGATTTTGCTGACCAGGCCCCGGCTGATGCGGTTGGTCCGGGCGATCTCGCTCAGGCTGCGTCCAGCTTGGCGGTCGTGGAGGATGGCGTCGCGATCGACGTCTAGTGGCCGGCGCCCGATATGCTGGCCCTCGAGCTTGGCGCGCCGCATGCCGGCGCGCACCCGCTCGACGATCAGGTTGCGTTCCAGCTCGGCGATGGCACTGACAATGACCACCATCGCACGCCCAGCGGCCCGCTCGTGTCGATATTTTCCCGGAAGCTGACGAACTCAACCTTTATATGATTGAGTTCGTCCAGGACTTCGAGGAAGTGGCGGACGGAGCGGGCCAGGCGGTCGAACGCCCATACGATGACAACCTGGAACCGGCCATGCCGGGCATCCGCCATCAACTGGTCCAGCCCAGGGCGCTTTGCCTTGGCGCCGCTGATTTTGTCGGTATACTCCTCGACAATCTCGTAACCGCGCTGCTGGGCTAGCTGGCGCAGGTCGTAGAGCTGCGTCTCCGGGTGCTGATCCAGGGTGGAGACGCGGAGGTATAGGGCCGCATGCTTCATGCTAGCGGCCCTTCTTTGCCGGTTTTAGGGCAGCCGGCGTGTGCTTACGGACATACTCCTCGATGAACTCCAGCAAAATATCGGTCATGTTCTCGCCCTGGGCGGCCGTGGCCGCCTTGAAGGCGTTGTGCAAGCTGACGTCGACGTTCAGGTTCATGCGTTTCACCTTGTGTTCGTCTTTCAGTTGGCTCACCCCCTTCCGCCCCCGGGCGGGGCTCAGAGGTGAGCATATCCGGCTATGAGTACGAAAACCAGCCTTAGCTGGCCCGGAGTGGCAGGTTATTAAACAGGAGTTCCTGGTTGTAACGGCCGATCTCGGCGATAAACGACAGTCTGGATGTAGCCGCACCTCGAGGGTTCCGGCGATCGCGGCCACCAACCCGGATTCTTGGCTGGGCACCCACCCGGCCTCTAGGACATACCAGTCGGAGGGCTCCATCCCACTCAGCTCGGCGGCGCGCTTAACAGAGAGGCCGAGTTGTTCCCGGCGGTGGCGGATACAGCGGGCGAACAGCATGGCCAGCTCGGCGGGCTGGGCCGGCGCACCACTCGAGTGCTTCGGTACAGGCATGAAATCTGTGCTTATATACTCATTATCTCCAAAACGGCTCCCTCGTCAAGCGGAAACCGGGGATCAGTGCAACTATTATGAGTATATACTTACGTAACTCCGGCCCAAAGCCCTGAGGCCGGCAACTACCAGAACATGACCTCGGCCCCGATCCTACCGAACTACCTGGGCCTGCCCTTCCGCATCCTGGTCAGCCCGTTCGTGAACTTCGATCCCGAGAACCGCATGACCGACATCATGATGTTCAACAGCCGCAACCTCGGCGCCCTGATCGTGGACGAAGATCCCCATGTCAAGAGCTGGGAAGACGGCCAGTACAACATCCAGAACATGTCGATCGAAGAGACCTACGGCTTCGGCATCCTCAACGAAGGCCAGGCTATCGCGGTCGCCAAGAACGTGAAGATCCGTCCGAACGAGTTCGTCATGCCGGCTCGCAGCGACGGTGAGCAGCACAGACTAGGTCTCTCCGTCCTGTGGGCAGGCAAGCGCCTTGCGCGCGGGCGTCGGCTCCGGCCAGAGCCATGTTCAGACGGAGAAACGCGCACACCAGCTCGCCACCTGGCGAACGGCCGCTGGCTTCTCAGGTAGAAGCTGACGCTCCGTTCAGACCATTTTTCGATGGTGACTGGCGTTTGCAGTAACGCCGACGACTCCGGGCTGGTAATCGCCGGGTTGGGCTCACCATGGTCTTGGTCTTCTGACGAGAACATGGGCTGGTGGGTATGGGTTGATGGAGAACAGAGTGGTGATGATTGAATAGAAGATGATGATGTTCGCTGTCCTGTTCTGCGCCGCCGGCCCCGTTCAGGCCGGCGGAATCAGCAGCGAAGCCGCGCTGGAAAAACCCGTGCTCAACGCTGTCGCAAGGTAGTACGGATCATATCAGCGGAACTGTAGATATTTTGGTAGTTGGAGTTGCATTCTGGATTCGGTGAGAACCGGGGGTACTATCGGCCAACTCTGAGCCAACGGCTTGTTCTATGTCGGAGCATCGGTATTAAGTTGTAGTCCAACCGGCTGGAATCGCTTAGGTCAGCTACGTGCCAGCTTATCCCAGGCTTCTTTCAGCTCGATATCGCGAACGTCGGCATCAGGTAGCAGCCAAAGATCCAGACCGCTTGATAGAACCTCTCCGCGACCTCCTTCGCACCTTACCCGTCAGCGTCAAAGGAACGATGGATCCACCCGTGGTGGCGATGCTGACCTGCTCGGAGAACGGACCAACGCTTTGAGGATTGAGCTTGGCTGTAATTGTGCAGCTCTTAGTGTTGGCTAGAGAACTGGTGCATGTTGTGGTGACGATAAAGTCTGTGGTCGAGTTGATGCCGCTTAACGGGGCGGATGCACCTGTCTGGTTGGTCAGGGTAACGGACTTTGGCAAACTGGTAAGGGTAATGCCTTCATTGCCGAAGGCAAGCGTGGCTGCGCTAAGGTATGGTACTGAAACCAGCGGAGCCGAGCCTTGGGTCGAATTACTGACTCCGGTCGTCGTTACCCCTGCCCAGAACCACAGATATAGTCCGTATTGGCCGACCTGCGCGTCTTTGGCGACGTTCATGGTCAGCGTAACCGGGGGATAGCTGGCTCCTGGGGCCAAGATATCGCTCCGTACGCAGGTGGGGCGAGACGAGGCCGGAGCCTGACAGCTCCAGCCTGGGCCACTGAGGTTCGTGTAGCTCAAATAATTCCCGCCGTCCTCCGGAAGCGGCAGCTGGATCGCCACGGTGACTGAGTCTGTGGTCGACCCCACACCGGTATTGCTTACGGAAAGCGTATATGTGGAGCCGACCTGGCCTTGCAGGAAAGTGCTCAATTGGCCGGTAATGCTCAAATTGGTCATGCCTTGACCGCTTAGCAAGACCTTCTGTTGGGCGCCGCTCTGGTTCAAAGAGTTATCTGTGAAAGTCAGATTGCCGCTAAACGGCGTAGTGTTCGTGGGAAGAGCGGTGACGCTCGCCGCACAGGAATCGCCCGCCGACAGTGATGGGCAACTCGAAACGCTTCCAGGGAAGCCGCCGCTAAGTGTGATACTTGAAAAATCTAGTTGTGCATTGCCGATGTTAGCGGCAGTTACGCTGCTGGTTAGCCCAGCTGCTGAAGTTACCTGGAAGTCCAATGGGCCAGCCGTGGCGGAAACCTCTCGTATCACATTGTTTCCGGTATCGGCAAAGTACAGGTTGCCTGCCGCATCCAAAGTCACTCCGCCGTTCCACAAGTAGAGTCGAGCGGCGGTGGCTGGACCGTTGTCACCGCTGTATCCGGACCACCCATGAATGCCGGCCACGGTATTAATAGTGCCTGTAGCCGCATCCACTTTACGGATGACCTCATTGTATTCATCGTAGATATAGGTACGGGAGCAATGGCGGTGCTCAATCCCGGGGCGCAGAGCAGCCTTGGAGGATTTAATAATCCCCATGGGATGTGGATCGACGCCGGGGGGAACATGTATGTCGCCGACAGCGGAAGCCAGCGCGTGCTGCGCATTCCGCCTGGGCAAACCGTAGCGAGCGCGACTACGGTGGGCACGGGACTGATCAATCCAATTGATCTAATTGTGGACGGCGCCGGTAGCGTGTTCATTGTCGATGCCGGGACAGGGAACAATGACGGCCGGGTCATTCGTGTTCCAAATGAAAATGGCACGCTGAACAGCGCTGAACAGGTGGTCGTGTTGAGCAACCAGAACAGCACCTTGTCTGGTGTGAACTACGGGCAGCCGCGGGGTATCTCTGTGAATTCGTTTGGTTATCTGTTTGTCGCTTACCCGCAACAGGTGGTGGCAGTGCGTTTTGATGATGGCGCGCTGAATATTGCCGATCAGTTCTTGATAGCCGGCGGATTCACCAACATCGCGGGGATCGCGTTGGATACTACGGGCACGGGCAACCTCTATGTAGCCGACGCCGGCAATGTGGCGGCTGGCAATGCCGGCCAAGTGGTCAAAGTGCCGACTGTAAACGGAAGCTATAACCCTGCTGCTCAAACTGTAATCGGCAGCGGCTTCAATACTCCTACGGGCGTGAGCGCCGATGCCGCGGGCAATGCTTACGTTGTCGACTCTGGTAATACGCGGGTGGTGATGGTGCCGATTGAGAATGGGGCATACAACGTCGCAGACCAGATGACCGTTGGCAATGGATTGGTGGCTCCGGTGCGCGTGTGGGCATCGGTGGGCAGTAAGGTCTATATCGCCGACGACGGCACCAACCAGATTGTGACGATAGATCGTTCGCAAGCGGACTTCACGTTTGCTCCGCAGCAGATAGGCACGACAAGCCCAGCACAAACGGCGACAATGTGGAGCATCGGCAATCAGACGCTGACTTTCCAGCAGCCTCCGTGGCAGAGCACGGGCAATTCGAACAGCTTCAATGGTACGGGCACGGCGACGAATGGCTGCGACATGACGGGCGCGACGCCGCTTGCTGCCGGCTATGGCTGCGGCATTTTGGCTACGTTCCAACCAACGCAGGCCGGGCCACTATCGGCCGCCGAAACTTTGTTGAGCAACGCCGTCAATGCTCCGGTTGCCCAATTGAGCGGGACCGGTAACGCAATGAATACCAGCACCATCAATCTCAATCTTTCACAGAATGGCAGCAATCCAATTCCTTACGGCACTAACTTGTCATTGACCATGAGCATCACTCAGGTCGGCAGCGTTGTGCCCACCGGAACCTTCACCTACCAGATCGACGGTGGCGCGGCCCAGACTGTAGCGCTGGTAAGCGGGTCCTACATGTTGCAGTTAGGCAGCGGGCTGTCCGCAGGCTCTCACGTGGTATCAGTGACCTATAGCGGAGATGCCAACTACCTCCCACAGTCGCACCCTCAGATCCAGCCGATTACGTTGAGCCAAGTCATTCCAAGCATCACGTGGGCACCGCCCGCGGCAATCACCTACGGGACGACTCTGAGCGGCACCCAGTTGAATGCGACAGCGAACGTGCCGGGCAGCTTCGTGTACACGCCGGCAACGGGGACACTCGTGCAAGCTGGAACAGGTACCTTGTCGGTGACTTTCACGCCGACCGATACCACCGACTACGCGACGGCGACCGCTAGCGTAACGATTACGGTGAATGTCAACGGCAACCTGAACATCTCGAGCGGGCAGACCTACACTTTCATTAATGGCACGATCACCGGGAACGTGGTAATGACTGGAGGAACTTTGGTTCTCAATAATACCGTTGTCGGTGGGAACCTACAGATGAGTGGCGGCGCCTTGCTTCTTACGAACAACAGCACGGTCCAGGGCAACTTGCAAATTACTGGCGGCACCTTCTCTCTCGATCCCAGCCGCATCGGCGGAAATCTTCAGGTTCAGAACATCCCGGTTCGTGCGGTTCAAAACCAGATCTGCGGTATGAAAGTAAATGGCAACTTGCTATTCCAGAACAACGGAACCGCCGTCCTGATCGGCTCACCCTCATGTCCCGGAAATAGCATTAGTGGCAATCTCCAGGTAACAGGCAATTCCGCTGCGACAGAGGTCTATGGGAATAGCGTCAGCGGCAATCTCCAGATGACAAGCAACTCTGCCGCAACGCAGGTCGACGCTAACACGGTCAACGGCAATCTCCAGATACAAAACAACAGTGCTTCAGCGGCAGTCTTCTCGAACAGTGTCAAGGCGAATCTGCAGTGCAGTGGGAACAACTCCTCGCTGCTCAGCGGAGGCGGAAACAAAGCCGCGCAAAAGCAGGGCCAGTGCGCCGGCTTTTAGTAGATGGGAGATACCGGCGGCCCGCTTGGCCGGGCGATCATGGTCATCATCGGCGCCATTGCCACCTGGTTTCCAAGTTCCCGTCTCCGGATGCATTTGCTTCAGGAGATCGGGAACCTGGAATGCGGATGGCGCGCTCATCCGAGATACTTTTCGTACCATGCGAAGATATTTTTCCATCCGTCCTGCGCAGCCAAGGGGCGGTAGTCGACACGGTCGGTTGCAAAGATGGAGTGCCCGGCGTTGTCATAGGAATGGAATTCGTGCGTCTTACCAAGTTTTGTGAGTTCGGCTTCCATTTTGGCTACGTGTTCCTGTGAGGGGCGCTTGTCTTCCTTGCCGAAAATCCCCATCAGCGGGCAGCTCATGTCCTTGGTGAGGTCGAGCGGGTCCACAGGTTGGTTCGGCGTTATCGACGCTTTGCCCATGCCCACACCACCGGGGTAGCAAGCTACCGCGGCGTCGATTCCCTTCAGCGTGCAGGCGGCCAGGTAGACCTGCCGGCCTCCGGAGCAGTAGCCGATGATCCCCACCTTGCCGTTGGGATTGCGCAGAGCGCGGAGGTGCCGGATGGCGCCTTCTATATCGCCCATAACGCTGGCATCCGCCGGCCCACCAGCCTCGCGCATGGCTGCGGAGTTGGCCTCGGGCGTCGCTTTGCCCGCCCGGAAATGCAGGTTCGGGCAGATCGCGGTATAGCCGTGCTGGGCAAACCTGCGCGTGATCTCGATGGTTGGCTCGTCCCAGCCGGGCATGTGATGGACAACCACCACCCCGGGATACTTGCCCTTTCCCAGCGGGCGCGCCAGGTAGGCATCGATCGTGTCGTCATGAAACCCGCGCATCTGCACGGTCTCGCCCGAAATGGCGCTGTAAAAAACTCTGCCCGCCGGCTCCGGCGGCACCGGGGATTGTTGCCCTTGTGTGGGTTCGGCCGCTCCCATCGTCAATATCCCCAACACTCCTGTGGTAGTCCCGGCAATGAAACCTCTTCGGTTGATGGCCTTCTGCAAGTCCTCTTCGGAATGCATGATGGTTTCTCCTTTCCAGCCACACACAGATTAGCCCGTCCCGGTCAGGCAGCACTTCTTAAATTTGCGGCCGCTTCCACAAGGACAGGGGTCGTTGCGCCCTGCCTTCGACAGCGTCCTGGTTTTCTCAGCACGCAGTTGCTCCATCAGCAATTCCGGCGATTGCCCGTTCCACTCCAGCGCCGCCATCTTGAGGGTATAGGGACGGCAGTGCGTGAAGAAGCGCCGATAGCCGGCGCAGAGGTAGTTCAGACCTGGCTCGCTGGCGGACGTCTGGACGATGCGATCTTTCGGGCAGCCCCCGTTGCACATTTCCAGAACCTCGCAGGCCTGGCAAGTACGCGGCAGTTTCTCCTGCTTGGCTCGCCCGAAGGCTTCTTGCGCCGGGTTGTCGAGAAGTTCCGCAAGCGGGGTTTCGCGAAGATTGCCCAGCCGGTGCTCGGGGGTGACGAAGTGATCGCACTGATAGAAATCGCCGTTGTGCTCGATCACCGGCACATCCCCGCAGGTGGGACGGAAGACACACAGCGAATGGCCCAACCCGTAGGCCGGCCTCGCCGCTTCTTCGAAGCTCTGGACGATGATCCGCCCCATATCGTGCCGGACCCACTCGTCGAAGATGGCGCAGAGAAAATCGCCAAAGGCCTCGGCTGGTACGGTGCGCTCGCTCACACCGTCCGGGGACTCCGGCTGCGGCTCCACCAGCGGAATAAAGCTCAGGTACTGGGCCCCGATCTCCTTAAAGAAGCGATAGACGTCCAGGGGATGCCGAACATTCTGCGCATGAACCACACAGAGAAGATCGACGGGAATCTTATGCCGTCGCAACAAGCGATAGGCCTGCATCACCTGCCGGTGCGTAGGGCCCTGGTTTTTGGTGACGCGATAAGCGTCATGAAGTGTGTTCGGACCGTCGAGGCTGAGGCCGACGCTAAAGTTCTCAGCAGCGAAAAAGCTGCACCACTCGTCTGTCAGGAGAACGCCATTGGTTTGGATGTTGTTAGCGATGTGTTTGCCAACGGGGCAGTGTTTGCGCTGGAGCTCCACAATCCGGAGAAAATAGTCCAGCCCGAGAATCGTCGGTTCCCCGCCGTGCCAGGAGAAAAGGACCTCGCTCCCCGGGACAATGGCAATTTGCTGAACAATGTACTCCTCCAGCAGATCGTCGGGCATCCGAAACGTGCTGCTTCCGGGGTATAGTAGTTCTTTTTTCAGGTAGTAACAGTACTGGCAATCCAGATTGCAGAGAGCCCCGGCAGGCTTAACAAAAATCTGAAATTCGCGGGAAAGCGTAACCATGCCCTCGTTCCCTCAACGCTCGATGTTGCTTCTACTCTAATTGAACTCACGCCGTCCCAGACAGCAGTAACTGACAAATCTACTTCGAAAAGCCCAGTTGGGTGTACGCCATAGAGGTACCTACTCAATCCAGTTCAATCAGAATTTCATAACTAGGGCCTTGATGGTTGATCTCAGGTATATTTGTGCGGCACTCCGCTCGGTACGATCGTGCCAGAGCATCTTGTAGAGTATTTTCTCGCTTGCGAACGGCAGTTCCACAATTCTGCAACCCGCCCGTACCGCCATTTTGGCCAGACTCCCTGGAATTGCCGTGATCAAGGTGGTTTTCTTTATGATTTCCAGCGCATCTTCAAATTGGTTCACGACCAGTGGCATCTTCCGGCTCATCCCTTTCAGTCTAAGCCAGCCGTCCACCATGCTGTAGCCGCGACCGGAAGCCTGGATGAGCACATGGTCAGCAGTGGCGAATGCTTTCAGTGTCAGCGGTGAGCGTAGTAACGGATGGCCTTTGCGCAGTGCGCAGACGTAATTATCGGCAAATAGCTCCTCCACGTGCAGACCCGCGGCAGGCTGGCGAAACATGCCGATGGCGCAATCCAGATGACCAGCCTCAAGTGCCGCAGTCGAGTCAGCGTCCGTATGTGGATGCAGGTGTAGCTTGACGTAGGGCGCCCGCTTGACAATATGAACGGCTAGAGCGGGTACCAGACTGTATCGCAATGGATACGTAATGGCGACATTGAAGGTTTGCCGCAGTTTCGCCGGTTCGAATTGCCGCGGTCCAACAGAATTTCTGATCTTTTCTATGGCCTCCTGAATTTCCGGCCAGAGGGCAAGAGCTTTCTCGCTGGGCCGCACACCCCGGTGGACCCGGACAAACAAATTGTCCCCCAACAGCAGCCGCAGACGTGACAAGGCATTGCTGACGGCCGGCTGTGACATCGCGAGACGCTGCGCAGCCCGGCTCACGTTCCCTTCCATCATCACGGCATGAAATACGTCAAACAGGTTTAGATCGATGCGCGTATTATTCATATGGTGAATATCATACCTTAGCAAAGTATCAATTGGACAATGCTCCGACCACGCGATATTGTGTCCCATAAGCGCGATCCATCGAGCTCGTACATTCTCCCGCCCTCTATGGCAGACAGGGTCAGCCAGAGAGGAAGCGAGAAGCGGCAATTGCAGCGATTGACGCATTCATCGACTGGGCAGAATGGAGAATCGCAAAGGGTGAAAGCAGCTGCCGCCCTTGAAGGATGCGATTCTGTACCCTTGCCGAAATCGCCCCCGGTAGCAGCCCTCAGCAACTCGGAAAGGTGAATTGGACAAAAGCGATATGGGGTACAGCCGCAGCGGTACGATTCATCGCCTGCCTGTTGCGCACAGATACGTACGGAGGAGTGTTATCCCATGAGAGAGCGGGTCAAGGTTCCACAATCCAACGTCGTGGTTGATTACATCGTGAGACCCGGACTGGATCACGACAGTCAGGACTCATTCGAGCCGTTGATGGATTTGAATCGCGCCCATCTCGTCATGCTTGCCGCTCAGCAAATAGTGCCGCAGTCACGAGCGGCGGAGTTGATGCGTGTGTTCCAAGAAGTTTGCGATGCCGGATCGGCAGCCATTACTTGGGATCCCGCGCTGGAAGAGGTTTACTACAACGTTGAGACGCATATTTTGAAGAAGGCGGGAACGGCTCTTGGCGGGCAAATGCACACGGGCCGCAGCCGCAATGACATCATAGCTACTCTGACCTGCATGTCCGCCCGGAAGCGGCTATTGATACTTGTGACCTTCTTGCACGAGTTGCGGCAGATGCTACTTGATCTGGCCGAAGCCCACGCCAACACCATCGTCACCGGGTACACTCACATGCAGCCTGCCCAGCCGACAACTTTGGGCCATTACTTCCATGCGATCGCATACGCGTTGGAGCGTGACGAACTACGGCTGCAACAGGCGTATGAAGTTGTAAATCGTTGCCCGCTGGGCGCATGCGCGTTCAATACCACTGGATTCCCGATTGATCGCCAGATGCTGGCGGATCTAACCGGATTCGCCTGCGTGGCGGAGAACTCGATTGACGCGGTAGCCGCGCGCGACTACGTGCCGCAAGTGCTTTCGGCGCTGGCGACCATGGGCACGAACCTGAGCCGGATGGCACAGGACCTTTACACTTGGGCAACTGACGAGTTCGGCTGGATCGAAGTCGGCGATGATGTTGCTGCCACTTCGAGCATTATGCCGCAAAAGAAGAATCCGATAACACTCGAGCACATCCGCGGCAAAGCAGCGCATCTGATCGGTGCACTCGTAACGGCTCTGGCTGCTCTGAAGGGCACTCCCTATGGCCACCTGCGCGATGTCTCCACCGAAGCTACTAACCCTTTGAGAGATGGCTTCTTCGCGGCCGAGGCGGTACTACGGCTATCGACAGCTACGCTAAAGACCATGCGTGTCAAACCGGAGGTTGCCGAGGCCAGAACGGCTTACAACTTTTCAACAGTCACCGAGCTGGCGGACGTGATGGTTAGAGAAAGAGGGCTATCGTTCCGGGAAGCGCACATGGTCGTAGGCACAGCTGTAGGCGAACTCTGCGACCGAGGCGGGCGTACTCCTGACCTCACCACAGATATGCTCGACCGTGTCGCCCAGGAGCGCCTTGGGCACGCATTGGGACTGTCCGAAGCCTCTCTCCGCAATGCAGTGTCAGCGACTGCGAATATAAACATACGATGCGTGAAGGGTGGACCCGCGCCAAGCGAGGCGCTTCGGAGCGTAAAAGCAAGCAGAGAGCGATTCGCAGGCCAGGAGGCTTGGTGGCGGGAGCGGGAAGCTGAACTTAAGGCGTCACGCCAGCGATTGGACATCGCGGCATCTGAGCTAGCCAAGAGTTAAGAGCCTTGCTCTCCGTTCAGGCGAGCTTGGCTACGGTCATCTATATATGAGCGCAAGCCGTTGGGGCCCGGCGATTCGTTAGACGTCGTACACAGCTCGATCGGCCATCATCGTGTCTCGAACTAGGTCGATAGACAGAAGCCACAATCGTGAGGACTTTATGAGTGAAACCACGGGGCAGATTCAAACCGGCAGTGCCGCAGCCAGCGACACATCAGCACAGATATCTGGCAAACAAGTCGCACGCATCATTGATATGACTGGCGTGACCAGTACGACAAAATTTCTCGTATTTGCGGGTTGTCTAGGATATCTCTTCGACGCATTCGACAACTACATCCTCGGCTTTGTCATGCCGCTCGTAACCCGTGATTTCAACTTCAGTCCGGTCATGAAAGGCTTCATCCTCTCAAGCGCTTTGTGGGGAGGCGTTATTGGGATGTGGCTTTGGGGCACTCTCGCTGAACAAAAGGGACGCCGTTTCGCTTTTCAGGGAACCCTGTTGATGTACACCCTGTTTTGTGGTCTGACAGCATTCGTGCAGTCCCCACTGCAAATGACTTTCACCAGAATCATTACGGGTATGGGGTTGGCGGGTTTCATGCCTGTTGACCTGACGATCGTCTCAGAAATGACCCCGACCAAGGTACGGGGGAAGCTAACGGGCTCGACATCGTTGATGTTTCCGATCGGCACGCTGGTAGCAGCGGTCACGGCCTTGCTGCTGGCGCAAAAACTCGGATGGCGGGGAATGTTCTTGCTTGGAATTATCCCGGCATTCGTCGCTTACATAATACGGCGCCGCGTGCCCGAATCCCCCCGCTGGCTGGCATCGAAGGGACGCTTTCGAGAGGCGGAAGATGCGTTGGCTAAAATCGGAGCTAGTCGCGAGAATATCGCAGAAGCTCGAAAAACCGTACCGTACGAGAGCGATTCCGACCCCGATGATGCCAAGGCCAAATACAAAGAGCTGTTCTCTCGAAGGTGGCTGACGCGCAACATGGTGGCCTGGTTGCTTTGGATTGCCCCGAACTCGGTCAATCTCGCCGTCAATCTGTGGCTGCCATCGTATCTGATGATGATCTACCACTTTTCCTTGAAAAAGAGCTTGGCGTATACGGTCGCAAATATCGCTGTGGGCGTGATCGGACGCACTCTTGGTGTACTGCTGGTTGATAAGCTCGGACGTAAGCCGATCGTTATCAGCACGCTTACAATTGGCGCCCTCAGCTTAATCGCTGCCGCATTCGTAACTACTCCTGAACAGTTAATTTACTGCATTGGCATGTACACATTCTTCGTTGATGCCGGCATAGTCGTGGCTGTGACGTTCGTGCCCGAACTTTTCCCGACGAGAATACGTGCTATTGCCAGTTCTGTCGCCGCCTCTTCAAGCCGCTTTACAGGCGCAATGGCTCCTATCTTGATTGGAGTGCTGGTCGGCATGCAGCTGCAGAGGTTCGTTTGGATAGTGTTCGCTATAGCACTTGCGCTTTGTGTCGTGGTAACTGCGGTCTTTGCGCCTGAGACCAAAGGCAGAACGCTAGAGGAGCTGGACAAAAGGGCTCTTGAAAGACACTGAATGCGCTACGGGCTGTCGGGAGTGATTGAACATGACAATCTTGCAAGAAGGCGTGGAGTTTATCTGCCGGCTACGCTATGCCGACCTTCCAAAAGCGGCTATTGCCAATGCTAAGAACGCGATCATCGACACGATTGCGTGTATGCTGTCGGGAGTGAACGAACCCGCTACTCAAAAGATCCTGGCCTATGTAAAAAAGCAGCGAGCTACAGGAGCAGCTACTGTTCCCGGCACCAGCTATCGCTTTTCTCCCGACTCAGCAGCATTGGTCAACGGCACCATGGCCCATGCGCTTGATTATGATGACGTGCTGATCAACACGCGGTCACATCCTAGCGCGGTCTTGGTGCCTACTATCCTCGCGATTGGAGAGGACAGGAAGAGTTCAGGCCAGGAAATCGTTACTGCTTACCTGGCTGGACTTGAAGCCATCGACAAACTCGGTTCCCATACGGCGTTTCAGCAGTTTGCGAAGGGCTGGCATACGACGGGTACTACAGGTGTCTTCGGCGCGGCTGCCGCAGCAGGCAAACTGTTAGGGTTGCCGGAGCGCGAGATGACGATGGCCATAGGAATGGCGGCCTCTATGGCCGCCGGTTTACAAAAAAACTTCGGGAGTATGACAAAGCCGCTGCATTGCGGGCTTGCAGCGCAGTCTGGAATTATCGCGGCATTGTTAGCAGCTGATGGCTTTACCGCCTCTGAAGACGTCTTCGGAGAGGGCGGCTACTTTCAGGTACTCGCAGAGTCGGCCATACCGCTAAAGAAGATATCGTTCGGTGCACCATTCGCGATCATTTCTCCGGGCTTGAATGTAAAGTGCTATCCATGCTGCGATGCTGCCCACAGAGCGCTCGATGCTATCTTTCTTAAGATCCTATCTGAGAACCCTTCCCTTGATACAAGGAATATATCGACCGTTACATGCCTGGCGCCGGCCGGATCGTTTGGCCCTCTTATTCACGATTTGCCACAGACAGGCTTAGAAGCGAAGTTCAGCATGCAATATGCCGTAGCGGCGGCATTGACGGATCGCCGTCTCGATAACACTAGCTTCGCTGACGAGATGGTTCAAAGAGGGGGGATCCAGTCGTTCATGCCACGCGTGCTAAAGGTGCAAGATCCTAAGTTGCCAATGTTCGATCCTGATGGAACAGATCGTCGATTTACGCAGGTAACGGTGGCAATGGCAGATGGTCAGACCTTAACCGGCAGAATCGGCCGCCTGAGAGGCTCCGGGAGTGATCCCCTTACGGATGAGGAAATCGCGAAGAAGTTTCTCGAGTGCAGTAGCGGTGCTCTGCCTTCCGGCCAACAAAGTACGGTTCTAGATATGCTCCAGCGGCTTGACGCCCAGAAAGACATCTCCAGATTGATGGAGAATACGATGGTGCCGGAGGAGCGGGCCGCAGGGGCGAACTGACTCACAAAGGACTGTTGCCATGTGTTGTGAAGTAAAGCCACGTCTGCGCCGATGGGAACCGACATGGTAGAGCACGTCACTGTCATTGGCGGCGGGAATGGAGGGTCTGCAGCAGCGGCGGATTTATCTTTGCGAGGCTTTAAGGTTGCGTGGTATGAAGTGCCGGAGTTCGAGTCCAACATAGCACAAGCAGTAAGGCGAAAGGGCGTTGACTTAGAAGCTGTGCCCGCCAGCGGGTTGACTTCGGGTTTTGTAGAAATCGACACAATAACTACAGATATAGAACGAGCGCTGGTCAATTCAGAACTGGTAATCGTTATCGTACCGGCATTTGCCCAGGATAGGATCGCACGACTCTGCGCGCCGCACCTGCGGGATGAGCACATCATCGTATTGATGCCCGGCAACTTTGGTGGCGCTATTCGCTTTCAGCAGATTGTTCGTGAGTGCGGATGTAACAAGAAGCTTACGCTGGCCGAAACCGAAACCTTGATATACGGCTGCAGGAGGAACACTCCGGACAGCATTTCAATCAATGGATATAAGGGAGAGCTCGGGCTAGCTGCTTTTCCTGCAAGCGATACAGATCGCGTACTGGCCCTATTTAGGCAGCTCTACCCGGCTGCGAGGAGAATGCCTAACGTTCTTGTGGCCGGCCTGTCCAATGCTAACTTTCTACTTCATTTGCCGGTCGTGCTTGGAAATCTATCGAATATTGAGAACGGTGTCGACCTCCCGTTTTATGGTTATGGCATGACGCCGGCAATCGGCCGAATTGTAGATGCCATCGATTCTGAGCGTATGGCGCTCCAGACAGTTGGTATTCAAGTAAGGCCATTATTGGATATTTTGAAGGGATACTACGGTCATCAGGGTGGCGCCGGGAATACGATTTGGGAGTTTTGCCGTAATGGCTCCGTATATGCCAGAAATAAGATGCCCAAAACGCTTAACCACCGCTACCTTCTGGAGGACATGCCATACGGTCTGATTCCGATGCTGAAGCTTCTGGAGCAGGTCGGATTGCCAGGGACGCATACTAAGTCTGTTGTCGATGCGCTCTGCATGGCATCAGGAGTCAATCTTTACAACACCGCTCGGGATTTGAAGAAATTGAGGTTAGACCATTTGTCAGCCGAGATGTTACTCGAGTTTGTGACGGTGGGTGGCAGGTCAACAAATACTTAGAACTTGTTTTCATACATGACTTTGAAGGACATTATCGTGGACGCCCACAGCTTTAGCCGTACGGATCAAAGGACGGACGAACCGGCCTTAGCCGCTTGAGGCACATCCACAGCGTCTGAATAGTCGCCCTTGTACTTCACAGCATTTGTAGATCGATGGATGCTGCTCGAAGCAAGTTCGTGCATCCGGATCTCGATCCATAGTTATACAGAAGGAGGGTGTCAATGGGAAAGGTAATTACGGTCATAGGCGGAGGGAATGGCGCCTCTGCGGCGGCAGCGGATCTATCGGCTCGTGGCTTCAAGGTGGCGTGGTATGAACTACCGCAGTTCGAGGCAAATGTGGCTGAAGTAATGAAGCTGAAAGGGATTAATCTGGAAGCTCTTCCTAGCAGCGGCCTCAAATCGGAATTCGTGAAGGTCTACAAGATCACAACAGACATCCAGGAAGCTCTGGCCGAGTCCGAACTCGTTCTGGTTATCGTACCGTCTTTTGCGCAAGAGGCAGTTGCCAAGGTGTGCGCGCCCTATCTGCGGGAGGATCATATTGTCGTTCTCACTCCAGGCAACTTCGGCGGCAGCATCCACTTTAGCCAAGTGATCAAGCAGGCTGGATGCAACAAGAAAGTAACGATCGCGGAAGCCGAGTGCATGATGTACGCCTGCCGCAGGAAAAGCCCGACAACCGTGTGGCTGCGTGGGTTTAAGCGTTATCTTGGATTAGCAGCGTTTCCCGCCGCCGAGACCGACCGCGTGCTGGCAAAGATGAAAGAGGTGTACGAATACACCATCAAGAACCCTGATGTACTCGCAACCGGACTTTCAAATTTAAACTTTCTCGTGCACCTGCCGGTGGTCCTAGGCAACATTTCCAACATCGAAAACGGCACGGAGGCGATGTTCTATTACACCGGCATGACCCCTGCGATTGGCCGCATCATTGATGCCATGGAAGCCGAGCGTATGTCGCTGCGCAAAGTAGGCTTTGACCTGCGGCCTATCTTTGATGTTATGAAAGGCTACTACGAATATCAGGGCGCATCGGGAAACAGCATTTGGGAGTTCTGCCGCACGAATCCTGTCTACGACGGCAGCAAGCTTCCGAAGACTCTGAACCAGAGGTACTTGCTGGAGGATATCCCCTACGGGTTGATTCCAATGTTAAAGCTCCTGGAAAAGTTCGGTTTGCCTAATACCCATATTAAGCTTGTCGTCGATACGTTGTGCATGGCTTCGGGATTTGATCTGTACGGAAAGGCTCGCGACTTGAAGAAGCTTGGCCTCGACCAGCTTTCGGCTGAGGAGTTGCTAGCGTTCGTCAGGACCGGGGCCAGGTCCGCAAAGGCGTAGCCGGAATTCTTTGTTGCGCCTCACCGGTGCTTGCTTGAGGCCTGAACGCCCATAGGAGCATTCAGGCCTCTAACTGCGGCAATCAAAAGTTATGACATACATGTTTTATCAGGAATATGGGAATCAATATGAAAATCACTGATGTCCGTGTGTACGTGCTTGATGCTGAATGGAAACAGTGGGTGATCGCTGTCGTCGAGACTAGCGATGGGATTGTCGGGGTCGGGGAGGGTACGCTTGACTATCGCGGGCTGTCGGTTGCTACGGCAGTTTCGTCGGCTGCCGAGTACCTGATTGGCAAGAGTCCTTTCGGTGTCGAGCGGCACAGGGCAGCGCTGTACGAAGGCTATTTCTGGTGCGGTGGACCTGCGGAGATGTGCGCGCTTTCAGCCCTCGATCAGGCGCTTTGGGACATTGCTGGCAAGGTAATGGGAGCCCCAGTTCACCGTTTGCTGGGCGGGCCATATCGCGATCGCATTCCAGTTTATCTGAACCAGTGGTACCGCGGGGCGGAGTCGCTAGAAGGTCTCGTAGAGAAAGCACAACAAGCTGTCGCCACCGGATCGACCGGGCTGAAATGGTATCCCTTCCGTTTTCTACCTCAGCTGGAGCAATGCTATGTGCTCACGTCGGCTGACATGCGACGGGCAGTGGATGAGGTGGGGGCGATCCGCCGCGCCGTCGGTCCTGATATTGATCTGATGGTCGATGTCTGGCGTCGCCTCGACCTTATGTCGGCTGCACAGTTCTGTCATGCGATTGAAGAGTTCAACCTTCTCTTCGTGGAAGAACCGGTAGCTGCGGAAAATCCGGAAATCATGTGTGCGCTCTCGCGTAGCACGCGAGTGCGGCTGGCAGCGGGAGAGCGGTTGATCGGTCGCAGCGACTTTCTCCCCATTATTGAGCGGCAGGCGGTTGGTATTCTTCAACCCTCAATACTGCGCGTGGGTGGACTGACTGAGGCGCGAAAGATCGCCAGTATGGCAGAAGCCTATGTTATTGGCGTAGCGCCGCACAATCCGTACGGTCCCATTGCGTGTGCAGCTGCCATACAACTATCTGCTACCATTCCGAACTTTGTTTGCCTCGAGACATACGCCAACCACGTGCCGGCAATACGCGATGAAATATTCACTAGACAGCCGGAGATCACAGGTAATCACTATCCTGTGCTCGACACGCCTGGACTTGGCGTGGAGATCGATGAGGACAAGGTTGCTTGCCTGGCACTGTCGGCGTGGGGATACCGCAAGAATGCCGAAAAGGGAGCTAAGAGCATGGGAGGCGCTGCCTGGATCGAGAAAATGACTCCTACGTTGACGAAATCGTAGGCAGTATCTCGCCTCGAAGCGTGTTCTTAGATCGAACAAACGGAGCTATGAGGAAGTGGAGAACGCAGACGTAGTTGTGATTGGGGGCGGCGTAATTGGCGGCGCATGTGCTTACCACCTGGCGCGCGCCGGTTTGTGCGTGACGTTGCTGGAAAAGAACGAGATTGCCTGCGCGGCCTCGGGCGGAAGCGCGGGCGGAGTCCGTCAGCAGAACCGGGCGGCCGCTGAACTGCCTCTGGCGATGGCCGCGAATCCGATGTGGAAGACGCTGGAGCAGGAACTGGGCGCTGACTTGGAATACCGCCGGGTAGGCCACGTCAATTTGGCGGAACGCGAAGACCAAGTCGCTCCGCTGGAAGCATCTGTCGAACGCCAGAAGGCAGGCGGACTTGATATACGCATGGTGTACGGCAGCGAGCTGCGTGAATTAGTGCCGGCCGCGGGATCGCAGATGATTGCCGGCAGTTACACGCCTGCAGATGGTTTTGCCAATCCCATATTAGTCACTAGAGCCTTCGCGGCTGCCGCGAGGCGCTATGGTTGCAAGATTTGCACTCGCACCAAGGTCCATAGCGTCCGGCGGGAGAAGAACCGAATCGTGGGCGTGGAGTCGTCGATGGGCTTCATCGCCAGCCGTTGGGTGATCAACGCGGCGGGAGCATGGGCGACAACGCTGTGTTCGCAACTCGGGATCGATCTTCCCATCCGCGCGCAGGCGAAACAGATGATGGTGACCGAGCGGGCGCCAGCCATGCTCAAACCGGTCGTGTCCTGCCTTGGACGCGGCCTGAGCGTGAAGCAAATGCCGCAGGGACAATTCGTGATCGGAGGCGGCTGGCCGGGAATCGCGGATATGGCGGTGGATCGCGGCTGGCCAAAACCCGGCAGCCCCAACGGAAGTGCTCGGGAAGTCACGGCCGTTATTCCCGTAACTGCCAATCTGAACGTAATCAGAATCTGGAACAGCCTGGAGGCTTGCAGTATCGATTCTTTGCCGGCGCTTGGTGAAGTCGACGGTCTCGATGGCTTCCTGGTAGCAACGGGCTTTAGCGGTCATGGTTTCGCCCTGGCGCCGTCGGTGGGAGATTTGCTTTCCGAGTTCATTGTGACCGGCAAGACTTCGCTTTCGCTGGACCAGTTGAATGCGAGGCGCTTCGCCGCGTGTGACGCTGAAACAGTAAGAGACTTCCTACAGGGACATGCCACAAAAGCGAGCACTGGCGGAATCAACTAGCGGACAGCATGCAGAATGACGAGGACGGTTAACGGCACCATGGCACATGCGCTTGATTACGATGACGTGCTGAATAACACTTCGGTCCCATCCTAGTGCAGTGGTAGTGCCTACTATTCTTGCGATCCGGCATCGACGAGATCACACTCGCCGAACTTGAGGTCATGCTCGAGGACTTTCAGGCTGTCGAACACTCCAGAGGAGAAAGTTAAGGCAAGGACGAGGTGAGAATTGGTTGGTCGGCGCGCATGGTAGTTGCGCCTGCAACCATCCAATGGAAGACTACAACTTGCTCGTCATCCCATGCTTTTGGATCGTTAGCAACTTCCGTGCCCTTCCGCTCCAGCCTGTGCCGTGGTTTGTGCCGGGATGGCGACGAATGAGATGGCGATTGCGGCAAGCACCGATCCCGTGCCCATAGCAGCAAAACCCAGATACCAGGCATGCGTGCTGCCGAAACCTCCCCCAAGATCAACAAGAGCGCCAACTGCCAGCGGGCCCGCCGCTCCACCAATGAAGCCGAGAAGAGAATAGATCCCCAAGGTCATCCCCTGCTCGTCGGGCCGTGCTACCGCGACTGTGCCGGCCGTGAGCGCACCTGAATCGGCGGCAACTGCGACGCTGTACGCGAACAGCGCGAGAATTGCGAGCGGGAAGGACACATTGGCCGAGATCACGCTCAACATGCAGATGGCGATGCTGGCGAACTCGAAGCGTCGAATGAGAGAATTTCGCTTCTCCGTGTTTGCGGACTCAGCGCCGATGATGCTGGCAGGCACTCCGATCAGGACGATCAGCATCGACCATCGCGATACGGTTAACCCAGGGTTGGCACTGCTGAACCGGTGCCATGCGAACAGGAGGTAGGTCGGCAGCCATGTCCGGAAAGCGAACAGCTCCCAGCAATGGCCACCGTATGCGAGCATATAGCCGACGGCCTTACGGTTGCGGAATACGGGACGAAAATCCAGAGGGTGACGCTTGGGTGCGACGTTCAAGTCAGGTTGAACTGGGATTCGCCAGGTACCGAGGATCGCCAGCACTGCCGCCAGCACTGAGCCGAACCCACCCGCGAGAAATGCCGCCTGCCATCCGTAACGTTCGGCCATCCAGCCACAGATAAGAAAAGAAAGACTCGTGCCTACGGCGAATGCTGTGGTGTAGTAGGGAACCGCGCGGATGCGAGTGCGGCCTGCCAGGCGGCTAGTCAGGAGGCGAAGACCAGGCATGTATGTCCCGCCGATGGCTAATCCTGCCAGCGCCTGGAACCAGAACGCACCCCAGAATCCGTGCGCAACAAATGAAAGCCCTGTGTTGGCGATCACGCCTATCGCGCAACTCGTGAGGTATATCGCGCGCGGGTCGAAGCGGTCGGTCAAGGCGACCAGCAGGGGCACTCCCACCGAGTAGCCGAGGAAGTAGGCGCCCCCTATCCATCCGGCGCGGGTGGGGTCAAGGTGCCATAAGCTCACCATTTTGACCAGAATCGATGCAAACGCGGCGGAGCCGAGCATTGAGCAGACCTGCGCGAGAACAAGGAAACTGATCAATCGAACCGAGGACAGACGAACCGTGGATTGTTTCGAGGTATCTTTGGGCAACACCCTTTTAAGCCCTTTCTGCTAAGCGAAGCAATCCACGACTTTTGTGATCTTGCAAGCGATTTTGGCCACCGTCCGTGAATCTAGAACCAAGCCCTTGCGATGTCAATCCATACGGCTATCCTGCCTGCGCCGTCTTGAACTCTGGCACTGCATCGATAGACTTTGATGGATTAATCGTCAATATAGAGATAGCTCCTAATAGCAGAACCATGGTGCTGACAAAGAACGGAATAGTCCAGGAACCAGTTGCGTCAATGATAGCACCGAATGCAATAGGTGAAATCATTCCGGCAACACCCTGACCGGTGTTCATAAACCCAGAAACAGTCCCAGCAAAATGATCGCCACCCAAATCCATCGCTATGGCCCAGAGATTGGAATTAGAACACTCCAGGAAGAACATGGCGGCAGAAAGCAGGTAAACCGCGGAATAGGCGTTCTGGGCATATGCCCCAAGAAGCGTGAATGTTACTGACGCGACAAATGCGACCCCAATCAAATAACATCTAGCTAGTCTTAAGTTACCCGTTTTCTTATACAAGTGATCGGACGACCATCCGCCAACGATATCTCCGGCCATGCCGGCGAGCAAGGGGAACGTGGCATAGATCCCCATTTTCAATATGCTGAAATGCCTGTTCTGGACAAGGTAAGTGGGAAGCCAAGTCAAATAGACCCATAGGGTATATCCGTAACAAAAATCTGAAAATACCAGCGCCCAGATGTGGCGACTCCGGAGTATCGTGCCCCAAGGAATCTTCTTCTTTTCTTTTCTTACGGTTGCTACTTTGACTCTGTTTGCCGTTATCAGATTCACTTCGGCAGCG
This sequence comes from uncultured Acidobacteriota bacterium, assembly GCA_963819175.1. Classification (GTDB taxonomy): domain Bacteria; phylum Acidobacteriota; class Terriglobia; order Terriglobales; family Acidobacteriaceae; genus CAWBRT01. The sequence goes on along the minus strand of CAWFVJ010000011.1, from coordinate 49,380 downwards.
TTCACACCCTTGTGATCTTTAGGGTTGTCCCGATAATAGAAATAAAAGGCAACGGCCCAGAGCAGGCCCATGAGCCCAAGGGCATAAAAGACTGCCCTCCATCCGTATTTCAGCATCAGAAACACCGCGACCGGCGGTGATATCGCTGCACCGAAGCGAGATGCCGCATGGGTAATGCCTTGCAGATTTCCCCGGTCCTCCGGTCGGAACCATGTAGCCATTGCCCTGGTTGCGACGGGAAATCCCCCGGCTTCACCGAGACCGAACATCAGCCTGATTACAAACATTGAGGCCATGTTCCAAGCCATGCCTGTGACAATGGTAAAGACGGACCACCAGCTCATTAAGAGTGTTAAGACTCTCCTCGGACCGTAATAGTCCCCCAGCATACCTCCGGCGATCTGGAAGATCGCATAGGTATAAAAGAAAGCCGAAAATACGATACCCATCTGGGTCTTGCTGAAACTGAACTCCTTCATTATCTGCGGAGCAGCAACGGCAATGGCAGTGCGATCCAAATAGGAAATTAGATACAGAAGGCAGAGGATAAACAGGACGACATGTCTCTTTTTGGTGGGGCGAGTAGCCGCAGTTCCGCCACTAGCCTCGGTCATATCCTGAGTTTCAGGAATAACAACGTTGCCACTAGTTTCATTAGAAGTTTCCATCATATTCCACCTTCTGCGGCTGCCTCACGCTGATGCTCAATATCAATCGAGATTCACAGCTAAGCTTGCGGGTGATAGGGCGTGAACACGCCGTTTCACCTGCGTTCTCCCCCTGCGGGGAGATACTCCCACAGTTATGCTGGCCTGATCTACCTCTAATTTCACAAACGATGCCCGTCAGTGTGCAAGTGACTTGCCATACCGGAGGTCGCAATGTTTCGAAGCCCAAGCGCCGACGAACGGGGCAGAGACTTAGGCCCCTTTTTGGGGATTCGGTTGCCTTCGGAAGCCTCGCAGGGCACTGGCCGCATGGAATGTTTGGGGTCGCCGAGGGATAAGTGGACGAGTAATCGGGCCCACTTTTGGGCTTTAGGGACCAATAGTCGGCCCACGACTGATCGATACTTGTGCGATTGCCGAATTACCCATGGGTTTTCAGCATTTTCAATTGGCATATCAGTTGCAGTGCACACACCAGCAACTCGCATAATTTGTTTGAGCAGAAAACAGGTGAAGGTCGCGCTCAGGTATGGGCAGGTTCTTGTTTCCGGCAGGCAACGGCAAATGCTGGCAAAAGCGATGCCTATTGGGGAGTGGACAGCAATCTGTTAGCAGGCAAACAGGACTGGAGAAGTGAGGCCGACATGACGGTGGGGAGCGGTTCCTACCTTTTCATTGCCGGTGACGACGTTCAACGACGTAAATGTGAATGGAGGCCGAAATGAAAGATCTAACCGAACCGGAACAAACGAAAGTTGATATGGCGGCAGAGCAGCAGCTGCAATCCGCGACTGCAATTGGTACTCATACTGCGCGGAAGAAACCAATCATCACTGCTACGAACGGCGTTACGCTCCTTCTCTCACTGATGTACTGCATCATGTATCTGGATCGGGTCAATATATCAATGACCGCCAAGCAAATGATGCAAGACTTTTCGCTTTCCAATACCCAGATTGGGTTCGCTTTCTCAGCGTTTTTCTGGCCCTACATGATCGGCCAATTATTTGGAGGATGGTTCGCAAAGAAGATCGGCGCCCGCATGACTCTGATCCTGTGCGCATCCTTGGTCGCCCTCACGACCCTCGCCACGGGCTTCATTACCGGTCTTATAACGCTCGTGCTCGTCCGCTTTGGCTTGGGCTGTGGCGAGGGACCGGCTTGGTCGGGCGCCACTTCCGCCATGAGCGACTGGTACAGCGTGAAGAAGTTCGGTTTCATTCAGGGTGTAACCCATAGCACGGCACGCCTGGGCATGACCATCGCGCCACCACTGGTCGCCGTACTTATGGCCTTCTGGGGGTGGCGGTCCGCGTTCTTTGTCTGTGGCTTACTTTCGGTTGTCTGGGTTATTGCATGGGCCTACTTCTACTGCGATCGGCCGCAAGCTCACCCGCGGATTACTGAGAAGGAACTCGCGGAGCTGCCTCCTGTCTCAAAGGCAACCAAGAAGAGCCGCGTTCCAGTCGGAGCTCTCGCTAAGCGCATAGCGCCGGTCTCGTTATGTCAGTTCTCGTACGGATGCGGCCTTTGGTTGTTCGTTTCCTGGCTACCTCTCTATTTCATGAACAGGCTTGGACAGAACCTGAAAGGCTCGGCACTTCTCTCCGGTTTGACCTTCGCCGCGGGATTTTTCGGCGATGCATTGGGAGGAGTCCTCTCCGATTGGGTTTACACCAAGACCGGCAATAAGCGCATGGCGAGGAACCTCCTCATCAGCATTTTCATGTTGACCTCGGCTGGCTTACTGTATTCGACGATGCTCACCAAGAACGTCACGGCTGTAACTCTGCTTATCAGTGGGTCATTCTTCTTTCTCGAACTCATCGTGGGCGCAGTGTGGTCGATTCCCATGGATATTACCCGGGACTTTGCCGGCATCGCCGCGGGCATGATGAACGTCGGCGCCGGACTCGCCGGAGTCATCTCACCGCCTATCATTGGCTGGATCATCGATAGGACACACAGCTGGGACAACGCCTTCTTATGCATTGTTGGTATGCTCGTGGTCGGAGCTGTCACGGCGGTCTTCCTGCGACCGGACAAGCCCCTCGTCTGGTCGCGCGATTCCATCACCGAGGGAAAGACTGCTTAGCCGGGTAGTTTAAGTGTTTGCGGAGAACGTCATGAAAGCCATCAATATTGCTCGGTTCGGCGGCCCCGATGAACTTGCCCTTGCCGAAGTTGAACAGCCCAGACCCGGCAAGGGCGAGGTAGTGGTTAAGATTGCATTCGCGGGGATCAACTTCATTGACGTTTACATGCGAAACGGCAGCTATGCGCGCTCTCATACCTACAAGACGCCGCTGCCCATGATCCTTGGCATGGAAGGCGCGGGCACCGTGGCCGAACTCGGGGAAGAGGTGAAAGAGTTCCAACTGGGCAACCGTGTCGCTTATTGCCTGTCTCGGGGCAGCTACGCCGAATATGCCGTGGTGCCCACCTGGCGCTTAACAAGTATTCCCAATGATGTCTCGTTGCCCGTGGCAACGGGACTCATGTTGCAAGGCTCCACGGCCCATTACTTAACCCATTCGGCATTCTCGCTCGGGCCAAACCAATCCTGCCTGATCCATGCCGGCGCCGGCGGAGTGGGGCAACTACTGATCCAGTTGGCCAAGCTGCGGGGCGCATCCGTTATTGCTACGGTCGGAAACGCGGAAAAAGCCGCCATCGCCAAAGCCTGCGGTGCGGACCATACGATCCTCTATCGCGAAACCGATTTTCGCGAGGCGGTGATGGAAATTACCGGAGGCCGGGGTGTCGACGTAGTGTACGACTCGGTAGGCAAAGATACGATCCACCGCAGTATTCGCTCGCTGAAGCGCCGCGGGCTATGCATAATGTACGGTGCGAGTTCGGGCCAGGTTGCCGCCATTGAACCTCTGCAACTCGCGGAAGCAGGCTCGGTGTATTTCACACGCCCACATCTTGCAGACTACACCGCCAGTGCTGAAGAAGTGCGGTGGCGGGCAACCGAGTTGTTCCAGGCGGTGGCAAAGGGAAAGATAACCCTGACTATTGACCGGGAGTTCCCACTAACCGCGGCTCGGCAGGCCCATGAACTGTTGGAGGCCCGAGGTACCAAGGGAAAGCTTCTGTTGCGGATGGATTGACTTGCGGCGCAGACGACTTCTCGCTTGCGTCCTCATTGCCGGAACAAGCGGAGTAGCCACCCTTAGGGAACTGGAAATCTGTGATGCGTAGCATTTGTGTTGTCATTCTTACGAGAGAAACAACCTTGTGGTACTGAGGAAAGAAATGCAAAAGACTGTGATTTTAGGCGTTATTGGAGTCGATGCCCACGTGGTCGGAAACAAGATCATGGCACAGGCCCTAAAGGATGCCGGACTCAACGTTGTGAACCTCGGAACATTTGTGGTTGCGGAGGATTTCATCAAGGCAGCCATCGAGACTAACGCCGAGGCCATCATGGTTGGGTCATTGTGCGGGCACGGGGAACTCGATTGCCAAGGATTCAGGGAGAAGTGCATTGAGGCTGGCAAAGGGAATATACATCTGGTGCTGGGCGGGAACCTGGTAGTGGGAAAGCAAGACTGGGCGGGTGTTCACGAAAGATTCTCCAAAATGGGATTCAATCGTGTCTATCCGCCAGGGATTGCCATCAAGACCGTGATCCTGGACCTTAAGAATGATCTGGGGATCGCAGATGAAAACTGATCCAGCTCTTTTTGTCGACTTCGGCAGCACGTTCACCAAGATCGTGTTGGTAGATCTCGCGACCGAAACCGTGCTCGGCAGGGTGCAAACTCCATCCACGGTGGAGACTGATATTACCATTGGCCTGAGGCGCGGCCTTGAGGAAATAGGGCGGATTCTAGGGGGACCGCCCACATACCATCACAAGTTAGCCACAAGTAGCGCCGCTGGTGGCTTGCGGATGGTTGCCATCGGACTGGTTCCCGATTTGACGGTAGAAGCTGCCAAAAGGGCAGCGTTGGGTGCTGGCGCAAAGGTCGTAGGTGTCTATGCCTATCAGTTGACAGAAAAAGAGGTCCAGGAGTTGGAAAGAGCAGCTCCGGATCTCATTCTGCTGGCCGGTGGCACGGACGGTGGCGACCGGAAGACCGTAATCGGGAACGCAGATTGCCTTCGCAGAGCCTCTGTTAAGGCCCCAATCATCTATGCCGGGAATAAGGCAGCGTCGGACGAAGTTCGCGAGATATTGACGGCCGGTAATAAAGAGGTTGTGATCACGGAAAATGTTATGCCCGAGATCGGGGTCCTCAAGGTCGAGCAGGTCCGATCCATCATTCGCGAACTCTTCATCAAGCGGATCGTCGACGCGAAGGGACTGAAGAATGCGGAACGCTTTATCGACAGCATCCTGATGCCCACGCCGACAGCCGTCTTGAATGCGGCCAAACTTTTGGCCGAAGGCACGCCCACTGAATCCGGTCTCGGAGAGGTGGCCATTGTGGATATTGGAGGCGCAACCACCGACATCCATTCCATCAGCCTCGGAGCTCCCACGGAACCTGGCGTGATCCAGAAAGGTCTTCCAGAGCCCTACATCAAGAGAACAGTAGAGGGTGACCTGGGAATGCGCTACAACGCATCGACCATAGTTCAGGCGGTGGGCAAAGAGAATTTCCGCAAGCAGATGCGCGGGGTCGTACTCGATGTGGAAGCGGCGGTCGGAAAGTTGCACCTCAGGCCGGAAAGTCTCCCAGGCTCCGAACAGGAAACTACTTTGGATCTGGAACTTGCCCGTGCCGCAGCCCATCTGGCCATGGAAAGACATGCCGGCGTTATTGAAGTAGCTTACGGTCCAATGGGACAGTATCACATCCAGTACGGTAAAGACCTGCGTGATATCAAGACCGTGATTGGCACTGGCGGACCCTTGGTTTTCGGGCCTAACCCGGAAGCGGTGCTGAAGGAAACGCTTTATTCCGATGCAAAGCCCTTCTCGCTCAAGCCAAAGGAGCCTGACTTTTATATAGACGAGAAATACATCCTGTATGCAATCGGTCTGATGGCTGAAGTAGAACCAGACAAGGCATTGAGAATCGGCAAGAAGTACTTGAGAAAACTAGAGCATGCAAGAGTGCAGAAGGTGAGCCCCCATGCAAATTGAATTGTCGAATGAGCGGTGGAGCGATGAGTATTTCAAACAGGAACGCGAAAAGGCTTTGGCGCTTTGGCCCACGGGGAAAGAAGTCGATCTTGAGGAAGCGATTGAGTATCACCTCAGTCTGCCGGACTCGAAAAGGTATGCCAAGGTAGTCAGGCAGGCCAAGCAGGAGGGACGCACGTTGGTGCAGCCACGTGGCGGCGTGGCTCTGATTGATGATCATATCAAGCTGCTGCGATACCTGCAGAGTGAAGGTTGCGCCGATCTATTGCCGACTACCACGGACACTTACACCAGAAACATGAAGTTCGAGGGAGCCCAGAGAGGGATTGAGGAAAGTAAGAGAGCCGGACGATCTATGCTCAATGGCCTTCCCGTGGTCAACTACGGTCCAAAGGTGGTCCGGCAAGTCGTCGAAGCGGTAGACAAGCCCATCATTGCGCTTTCTGGTACCCCTTTTCCCAGGCTGACCTCCGAGGTTACTATTGCCGCAGGCTTCACCGCATATCTCGGCGCTGGTATCTCCTACCCCTGCTCTTATATCAAGTCCATGACACTGGAAGATGGCATCAAGAATTACCAGTATTTGGACCGTCTTTGCTCGTACTACGCTGAGCGAGGGGTCTTGATCCATCGCGAGCAACCCGGTTTCTTAACCGGAACATTAATTCCGCCCGGCATTGGCGTGGCCGTCGGCGCCCTTGAAGTGCTTCTAGCGGCTGGCCAGGGCGTGCGCCACTATAGCGTCGGCCTGACGCAGAACCTGGACATTGTTCAAGACGTTGCCGGTCTCAGAGTTTATGAGGATGTTTGCCAGCATTATCTGCAGAAGGCCGGCATCCATGACATGTTCATCTCCGTGTCTACTCATCAGTGGATGCAAGCGTTTCCGCCTCATGAAGCTGAGGCGTTCAGTGTCATCGTCATGGGCGCCATGATCGCCGTGCTTGGCGGTGCGACCCAAGTCATTACCAAGACATCTCATGAGGCAATCGGTATTCCCACAATGGAGGCCAATGCCTACGGGGCACGTGCCACGCGGAAAGCTATCGACATGATGCGCAAGCGCCGACTGCCCATCGATGCCGAAGTTAAGCTCGAAATGGAGATGATCAAGAAAGAAGCTATCGCGATTGTCGATAAGGTATTGGAATTGGGTGATGGGGATGTCGCTGTGGGAGTCGTACGAGGATTCGAGGCGGGCACGATCGATATTCCCTGGGCCCCCAATATCCACACGCATGGAGCTGTTATTCCGGTGCGCGACGCAACCGGAGCCATACGTTACCTTCGGACCGGAAATCTGCCTTTCAGCAAGGAAATCCTGGAGTACAACGAGTCGAAGATCAAAGAGAGAGAAGAGAAGATTTCTGCGAAGGTCGACTACGAAGTAGCATGCTTTGATATTCAGGAGATCTGTAAGCCATGTGTAAATATGGAGGGTCAGGCAGATGATCTCTTTCATTGCATGGATGCCTAGCCTGGATTATTCATGAGTACGGCGAACTATGGGTGGAGCAGGGCTTCAGCCCTGCATTTACGGTCCGCCTGGGATTGGCGGCTTTAGCCGCTGAGGTACATACTGTCGGCAACAGCGGAATCGCCTCAGGGGCTAAAGCCCGTATGGTTGCTGGCTTTTCTGCAGGCCTGAAGGCCTGCTCCACCCGATTCATGAATGATGCGGTCTAGGGAAACAACTTGAGATACGTACCCGTCACCAGAGTACGAGGAACAAGATCGCAATGAGCCATCGGCTTGAGCCCGCCAGCCTTGAGTTGGTGAAGTCACCGATGAGTTCTTGAGTAACGATACGTCTCACTGGAGGCTTTATGAAACTGACGTTACGTGCTTGGTACCATGCTCTCCCTCTGAAGAAGCCCTATCGTTTGTCATTCGCGGTCTTAGAGAAGTTCGAAACGTTGTATATCGCTCTGGAAGGTGACGGAAGAACGGGGGTTGGTGAAGTAACGCCTCTGCCTGGCTATGGCACCGAAACCATTGAGCTGGCAATCGCCGCCGTGCAGCAGGCCGCCCGCGAATTCTCGGCAGGCAAATCGATCGAGGAGCTCTCGCTTGGGCTTTCCCACAAATACCCGTTCACGGCCAGCGGTCTCGCCTGCGCCTATGAGACATGGGTGGAGGGCCAAGCGGCGGCCTTTGAAGCTCCTCTACCACCCAGTATTCCACTTGCCGCGCTTTGCCCCGGCAACACCCCGGCCGCGATCGCGGCTGAGGCTCGGCGATTGCTCGATTCCGGGGTAACTGTGCTGAAGCTCAAAGCTGGACGCGCCCCAGAGCTGGAGGAGTCTCTCGTTCGCGCCGTGGCCAAGGAACTACCGCCGGGCACGACTTTGCCCGGGACTCTCCGGCTGGACGCCAACCAGGCATATAACCCGAAGGATGCCCTCGATCTGTGCCGTCGTCTCGAGGACTTGGGCCAAATAGGCCTGCTGGAGCAGCCTTTCAATATCGAGATGTGGTCGGAGTGCGCTCAGCTCACGTCTGCCACCACTTTCCCCATCATGCTTGATGAGTCGATTTGCGAGAAAGAGGATATCCGTCGCGCCCAGGAAGTCGGCGCCAAGTGGATCAAGCTCAAATTATGCAAGCACCCCGGGATGGCCGCTACCGCAGCCATGATCAAGGAGGCTAATGGACGCGGATTTAGATTAGTCTTTGGCAACGGCGTGCAGACGGCCTTGGGGAACCATTTGGAGAATCGCGTTCACCTGCTGACTAAGCTGCCCACCGCGACCGAGGCCAATGGCTTCGCGAAAGTCAGTGAACATCCGTTCGCCAGCAGGCTCAATATCGTCGGGGGCAATGTGGTCGATCAGGGCCTCAGCATCACAGTAAACGGGTTGGCCACCGGTCGTCTCGTGGCCGAAGGTCATGTCTCAGGGGTCCGACAGGCATCACTAGGCGCAACCTCCTGACAGGCTCATTTGGCAACGAAGTGAAAGTTCAAGGAGACTAATATGGAAGAGCAGAAGTTTGAAAAATATCTGTCAGAGGCTGCCGAGTACCACAAGAACGGATACAGCTGCGCCGAGTCTGTCCTGCACACCTTTCGCGACAAGCTTCCCTTTACCCTCAGCGACGAAACCATGAGAATTGCAACCTGTTTCGGCGGGCAAGCTGTTGGAGAATCGGGTTTCTGCGGCGCCTTTACAGGTTCCATTATGGTGCTTAGCCTGCTTGTCGGACGAAGCAGCACACAGCAGAGTAAGGAAACGGCCCAAGCCTATTCACGCGAATTTGGCACACGCTTCGTCAATCAATTCGGCTCTAACGCCTGCAAGCCACTACAAATTCATGTATACGGCTCGCCAGAGCAAAAGGCTAATTGCAGAAGGATCACTTCTACTGCCGCCTGCATGATGGCTGAGTTCTTGGCGGAGAAGAACCTATTACCCGCCCCAGCCGTTGGCGGGCAAAGTCCAGAGAGTAAGCGATGAAATTCGGAGTCAGATTGGCTGTTCAAGGTGAGATGGGCGCCCGCGGGCAGGGTTGGGATTATACCCGCGGCATGGCCCTGGAGGCTGAAGCACTTGGCTTCGATTCCCTCTGGCTGCCAGATCACGTAATCAACGCGCACATGAGTAAGCAGACTCCTATGCTGGAGAACTGGACTGTTCTGTGCGCTCTGGCGGCACTTACAAAAAGAGTTACCTTCGCGGGACACACCTTCAACAATTCACTCCGCCATCCTGCCATTATGGCAAAGATGGCGGCTACCTTCGACGTGATGTTCGAGGGGCGGCTACTCTACACTCTGGGGTCCGCCTGGTTTCGCGAGGAGAGCATGAGTTACGGCCTGCCTTGGGAAGATCACGACGGTCGTGTCGCTCGACTGCGCGAAGCCCTCATCATCGCCAAGCGCTTGTGGACAGAACCAGAGGTCACATTTAAAGGCGCGTTCTATGCCATCGAGCACGCGTCTCTGAATCCCAAGCCGTTCCAAAAACCGTATATCCCTATCTGGGTTCCCGGAGATTCTGAGGCGACACGCCAGCTTGTTGCAGAGTTCGCGGATTGCTGGCTTGTCTACTCCAAGCCCCCTGAAGTTATCGCTGAATGGTCAGAAGATATGCAACGGCGCCTAAGTGGGCGGCGCATGCCGATTGCGGTTTCGGCCGTCTGCCTGGCAGGCCTGCCGGCGGAAGATGTCACCCGCTGGAGCCACTTATACGCCGAAGAGCGTAAACACCGGTTTCCAGTGTCGCCTACGCCGCAAGACGTATTAAACGAAAATTTATGGGGTCCGCCCGATCGCTGCATTCAGCGGATTCGAGAGTGGCAAGCTGCGGGCGTGACACACTTGATTATTCAACCAATCCCGCCGCTGGAGGGCATGCGCTTCTTTGCCCGCGAGATCATGCCCGCCGTGCAGCAGGATGAGAATGCCAGAGCTGCCGATTTTTGCTCGCCATCCTCATCCGTGTAAAACGCATGATGATTGGCGGTATGTGAGAAGGAGCATCGGCAAAAGCGCACGATTTACGATATCCAGTATGCGGGACGCCATAAGATCGCGATGTCTCTCGCCTCAAGTACCTGTAACGTGTGTCACTCGTTGGTATGACGCACCTTGACAGTCACATTCGAACGTGACCCCCGCCACTGACAGTTGTTCTTTCTGTCAGCAATATGCGCAGGACGCTTCTATCAAGTCGTGGGATCGGTCATGGTTCCCGGAATCAGCGGAAACGCGTCCGGGAAGAGGTTTGGTATCGATGCCCGCTAGAGCGTTTCAGAATAGGTGTATCCCGGAGCTTCCAGCGCCAAGTTGGCTGCCCGGTGTTTTATCGGAGATATCTACCGCGAAACTGGTTTGGACTGGCTGTCGTCACCGTTGGGACCCAAGGGCTCTGCAAAGGGATCTAGGCCCGGCCGATACGAAGCCAAATCGCTCCCTTCGGTGATCGGGCCTGCAAGAGGTACCCATGGCCCATACACTCAGTACCTGCACATTCTGCGGAGTGGGTTGCGGTCTTTACCTTGAGACCGCCGGAAATCAAGTCGCCGGCGTTTATCCCAGCTTCTCACACCCCGCCAACCGAGGAAAAATCTGCGCTCGCGGTTGGCACGTGCATGAGGTGGCCAGCTCACCTGACCGCCTGAAAAGTCCATTGCTCAGGCGCAATGGTCAGTTCCATGAAGTATCGTGGGACGAAGCATTCGATTTTATTGCCACCCGCCTTCAACAGATTCGCGACCGCCACGGGCCCGATTCCATCGCTTTTCTGAATTCGCCCCGTTGCGCCAACGAAGAGAGCTACCTGCTGCAAAAGTTTGCCCGCGCCGTGATCGGCACAAACAACGTCGACCATGGCGCCGGCGTGTATTGCCATAACTCCGTTGAGATTCTCCTCGACATGTTGGGCGTGCCGGCCACAACCAACTCGATCGAAGAGTTGTCCCAAAGTGGGGCCATCCTCGTCGACGTAATCGATCTGGCGCGCAGGCTGCCAACGGTGGCTGGAGCTGTGATCCGGGCCAAACTCAATGGCGCTCGCCTCATCGTCGTTGGCACGCGCAGTCATCGGGTCGCCGAGATCGCTGATTTCTTTCTGCGGATCAGGCCGAATACCGAATCGCTGCTCTACGGTGCCATGGCAAAGGTCATTGAGGATCGCGGCTTGATGAATCTTCCCTTTATCAAGTCCCGTTGCCGCGACTACCAGCCCTTTCTGGCGCAGTTGCGCCGCTACGACCTCGTGCACGCGGCGGAAGGCTGTGGCGTTTCATCGGAACTGATCGAAGCGGCAGCGCTGGCTTACGCCGGTGCGCGTTCGGCTGCCGTGCTTTACTCCAGCAGCATGGGAGAGAAGTCCGAGCAAAACGTCCGTGCCCTCGTCAATTTGGTTTTGCTCACCGGCAACCTCGGCAAAGAAGGCGCCGGAATTTTTTCCCTCGCCGAGCAGAACAACCTTCAGGGCGTTTGCGACGTTGGCGTGTTACCCGACCGCTTGCCGGGCTATGCGCGCGTTTCCAGCGCAGGCTCGCGGGCGGCAGTGGAGCGGGTTTGGGGAACCAAGATTCCCTCTGCTCCCGGCCTTTCGGCGCGATCGATCCTTACGGATGGCGGCGACGGCAAAGTAAAAGCGCTCTGGCTCTCCCGCTATGACCCGGTGACCACCGCGTTCCTGCCCGGCATCGAAGATTCGCTTCGCAAACTCGACCTCGTCGTGGTGCAGCACCTCTTCATGACCGACACGGCGCAATACGCGCACGTGGTATTGCCGACGACGGCCTTTGGCGAGGAGCAGGTTTCTTTCACCAGCACCGAGCGCCGCATTCAACTGGCGGCAAAAGTCATCGACCCGCCGAGCGGACTTACGCCGGGATGGCAGCAACTCATTTGGCTGGCCCGCCTGATGGGAACCGCCTGGAAATATCGATCGGCGGCCGAGGTGATGCACGAGATTGGCGAAGTCATTCCTTTTTATTCCGGGGCAAGCTACGAGAATCTCGCACGTGATTATGGACGGCAATGGCCTTGCACCAAAGACGAACCTCTGGGCACGCGCTTTCTTTTCGCCGACCATCACGGTGACACGCGCTTCAAGTTCGTTCCCGTACAGCTTGCCGAATTGTTCGTTGCGCCAGCGGAGTTCCCTCTCATGCTTGTATTCGGGCACTCCTTGTATTACTGGAATCAGAACGTGCTTATCAGGCACAGCGAAACCCTGAAGCGCGAATACCGGAGTTTGTTCCTCGACTACCCGGATGGCTTTGCCGAAATCAGCGTCGAGGACGCAAAGCAATTCGGGATACGCGATGGGGAAAAGATTCGCCTGTTCGCTGCCGGCGGCTCCGCGGTCTCGACCGCGCGAGTCACGCCGGAAGTGATGAAGGGCACCATCTACGTCCCATATTTCGCGAGCGATGTTCAGCAGCAGATCCTCGGCGAGCGTGGCTCCAGCAGCAAAGCCGTGCCCGTTCGCGTGGGAAAGGAGACTGCATGAAAGCCCGCATCCTCGACCGTGCCGACGTCCTCAAGATTGTCGATCTGCTCCGGCAGCAAGGCTACGAAGTGGTGGCGCCGTTTTGCGGGCACGGACGCGATACCTACTTTCGACGCCGTTACTGACCAGAACCGCGACCAGATTCAGACTCATTTCGCCAACCCTTACTATCCGCCCAAACGTTACGTCCTGCCGCACATCGAACCATTGCTCAAAATCACGCGGACGGATGGAAACGTTCGAATTGAACCCACCTACGAGGAACCCAAGCGCGCCGTTTTTGGCATTCGCTCCTGCGACGTGGCGGGAATCTACCATCTCGACCTCTTCTATCTCGGTGGAAGGTTTCGCGACATCTACTACGAAAAGCACCGGAAGAACCTCTTCCTGGTCAACATGGTCTGCACGGATCCGGATCGCGACATCGGCGACGAGTGCTTCTGCGTTTGCGCCGATACCGGCCCTGCCGCTCGCGGCCGTTTTGATTTGCAATTGATGGATCTCGGGGAAGAATTCATGGCCGTAGCCGGAACGCCGGCCGGGGAGAAACTGCTAGCCGACCCCGTGTTCCGAACGGGCACGGAGGCGCACGTCGAAAAGCGCCGTGCCATCCTCGACGAAGTTCGCAAGCGTTTCAAAACCAGCACGAGTTGGTTCTCCGCCACCGTCCGCTACGTTTCGCACGGCGAAGTCTTGGAGAAGACCTGGGAAGAGATCGGCAATCGCTGTATCGAGTGTGGCGGCTGCACTTACGTCTGTCCCGCCTGCACCTGCTTCACGGTGAGCGACCGGCAGGCAAGTCCAACCGAAGTTGAGCGGGTGCGCATCTGGGACTCCTGCGCCTTGGACGGTTTTACGCGCATGGCGGGCGGCCACAATCCGCGCAAGGCCGTGCATGACCGCCGCAATCGCCGGTTCTTCCGCAAACTGGCGCACTATTTCATCCAACGTGAACTCTCCATGGCTTGCGTTGGCTGCGGCCGCTGCGTCGATGTTTGCCATGGCAATATCGGAATGCCAAGCGTGGTGGAGATGATTCGCCGCGCCACGGCGGAGTTTGAGAACCATGAGCACCTCAGCCGTTGAAAACGTTGATCTGACAAACGCGAACTGTTCGGCCGCCGAAAATGTCTACCTGCCGAAGATCGCGATCCTCGATCGTGTGGTGCCTGAAATCACTGACGTCAAGACTTTCTATTGGCGATTCGAGGATCCAGCGGAACAGAAGGCCTTCCGGCGTTTCCGGCCCGGCCAGTTCGCGCAAGTGTCGCTATTCGGAGTCGGGGAATTTCCCACGTCGCTGCCGCCCAGTCCGACGGAGGACGAAACGTTCTTTACGGTTCGGCGGGTTGGCAGTTGCACTGCGGCTCTCCACAACATGAAGCCGGGCGACAAGTTTGCCGTTCGCGGTCCCTACGGCAATGGCTTCCCGATGGAAGACTATTACGGAAAGAACCTGGTGTTTGTCGCCGGCGGCATTGGACTGATTCCGCTCCGCTCCTGCATCGTCTATGCGCTCAAGCACCGCGAAAAATACAATCACATCCAGATTTTTCTCGGCGCCAAAACACCGCAGGAGTTGATGTACGTGCCGAACCTGCGCGAATGGGAGCAGTCGGCGGGAATCGAATGCTATCTCAGCGTTGACCGCAGCGACGGCGTCTGGGCCGGCAACGTCGGAGTGGTCGGCTCCTTGTTCAAAAAACCCGGCGTGCAAGTGCAGGTGGAAGACACCATCGCGTTTGTTTGCGGCCCGCCGGTCATGTTCCGTTTTGTCATAAAAGATTTGCTCGCGATGGGCTTCCAGGAACGGAACATCGTCTCCACTCTCGAGCGGTACATGAAATGCGGCGTCGGCAAGTGCGGCCATTGCTGCATTGGCGTGGCCTACGTCTGCGTGGACGGCCCCGTATTCACCTATGAGCAGATCAAGAAACTCGGGGAGGACATCTGATGACGGACCTCCGCGAACAACTTCGGCAGTGCCTTGTGGAACGCGTCTGTTTCCTGGCCCTTGGCAATGTGGACTATGGCGACGATGGGCTCGGAGTCCGGCTGGGAGAGCGGCTTGTTGCCGCCGGCATGCCGGACGTCATCATTGCCGGAACCACGCCTGAGCGTTACCTCGGCAGGTTGGCACGCGAGCGGTTCGAGCACCTCCTGTTTCTCGATGCGGTTGAATTTGGCGCCGCCGCCGGGTCGGTTGTATTCCTGGACGCCTCGGCAATCGCCGCGAGATTCCCGCAGATTTCCACCCACAAGATTTCACTCGCCGCGTTGTCGTTGTGGGCTGAGGCCAATGGCGCCAAAGCGTGGCTGCTGGGTGTACAACCGGGGTCAGTTAAGCCGGCACAAACACTGACGGAAGCCGTCGAGACCACTCTGGAAGCGCTCGGCAACTTGCTGCAAAGCCTCAGGCCGCAACCATCGCTGCCGCGGACCGCAGGCAGCCAGCCGATTGCGGAGGTCTGCCTATGATGACTCCCGAACAAGCCGTTCTCGTTTCGATCCTCATCTGCACCGCCGGAGCGATTGTTACCCTGCTGGTTTCGCGCTTCAGGACCATTGCCGGCTGGCTTTCGTTTCTGTTCACCGCGGCCACGGCCGTGCTGATTCTCTCCGCCGTGTCCAACGTCTTGATCGCGGGGCCATCGCCACATCCGACCACCTTTTGGTGGACGACGCCCGAGTTCGGGGTTGGTCTGCGTATTTACGTGGACGGCCTGACGGCGATGTTCCTGATGCTGGCCGTCTTGGTCGCCCTGCCGGCCTCGTTTTACTCCATCCGCTACATGCGGATGTATGAGCAGTACAGCGTGGGGCGCTACTATCCCAATTTCCTGCTCTTTCTGGCGGCAATGTACGGCCTGCTGAGCACTGCCGACATGATGTGGTTCTTCTTTCTCTTCTGGCAAATGATGACGCTGCCCGGCTACGCGCTCATCCGTTTCGAAAACCAGAAGCGCGAAAATGTACGTGCCGCAAATAAGTTCCTCGTGATGATGCAGATTGCCTGCGCAGCCACCATGATCGGGGCGGAGTTGCTCGCTGTGACGGGAGCGGCAACCACCGGCGTCGGCGGTTTGAAGTACGACTTTGATACCGTCAGCGCGAATCTTCCCTTGCTGCTCACCGCCATGCCCGGCACAACCGCCTTGGCCTTCGCGCTTTTCCTTATCGGCTTCGGCATCAAGATGGGCATGTGGCCCTTCGGCCAGATATGGCTGCCGGACGCGCATCCCGCCGCGCCCTCGCCCGTAAGCGCGATGCTCTCGGGCGTCATGATTAAGACTGGCGTATACGGCCTGATGCGCTATTTCCTGTGGCTGGTGCCCGCCGCCTCCCAAGCTGATTACCCGTGCGCGAAGTGGGGATTTGTAATCTGCCTGCTCGGCACCATCACCCTCTTCACCGGCACCATGCAGGCGCTCAAGCAGGAGCAGACGAAGCGTCTGCTCGCCTTTCACAGTATCGGGCAGATTGGCTACATTTTGCTCGGCACCGGCGTTTGCCTGGCGCTGCTGCCGGCGACCGGGAAGGTTGCGACGCTCGCTGCGATTGGGTTCTTCGGCGCCATCTTCCACGTCCTCAACCATGGCCTGTTCAAGGCCCTGTTGTTTCTCAATGCCGGTTCGATGCTCTACGCCACCGGAACACAGAACCTCAACAAGATGGGCGGCATGATGAAGTTCATGCCGGTAACGGCAGTGACGGCGATGGTAGCCTCGTTCTCCATTTCGGGCGTGCCGCTGTTCAATGGATTCGTCAGCAAATGGATGATCTACGTTGCGGCCGTCCAGGGCAGCCGGGAGGCAAAATACCTGGCGCTGTGCGCTGTCATAGCCATTTTCACCAGCGCCCTGACGCTGGCTTCCTTCATCAAGTTCTTCGGCGTGAGCTTTCTGTCGCGCACCAGCGCGCTGGTTGCGGCACAGGCGGCCAGTAAGGGCCGTCTCGAAGTTCATTGGATGATGCAGGCTCCCCAGGTTCTGCTCGCGCTCTGCTGCATCCTCCTGGGAGTCTTTCCGGCAATTGCGTTCAACCTCATGCAGCACGCCTTGGCAGCCAGTCGGCACGGTTTTGGGACCGCACTGTCTGACGCCGGGCCGATGACAGGCGGGCTGCTCACCGGAATTCACACGACTACATCGGCAGCACTGTTCGTACCCCTTGCGCTGGCAACGGTCTTGGGACTGACCTTTGTGGCGGCGTTCGCCATGTCGAAACTTGGCGATGCCAAACGGCGCGCGGCTGCTCCGTGGCTTTGCGGCTACGCAACCGAATCGGATTCCAATCGTTACGTCGCTCATAATTTTTATGGTGAGATCAAACGCTACTTCCGCTGGGTTGGCGGCGCGCCCGCTCCGGAACCACACGAACCACCGATCTTGAAGGAGCGCTGATATGATCGCACTGTACCGGCTCAAAGAACTGCGCGAAGAGTTCGGCGCTGCCATTCAAAGGGCCGACTGTCCCAATGACCGCCGTTTGTTCCTGTTCGTCGATCCGCTCGGAGGTCAAGCGTGTCTGCCGGCACATCTTTCGCAATCTCGATGCCCGCTATGTGATCAGCATTGGGGCGGATGACCGGCCATTCTCTGGATCATTCCTGGTTGCGCACAATTTCGCATTCGACAAGGATCACCTGCTTTGCAGCGTGCTCGCCAGCCTGCCGCCTGACAACCCGCGGATTGACAGCATCTCCGACGTGGTTCCGGCGGCAAACTGGGCGGAACGCGAAATCCGCGACTTGATCGGCATCGAGCCGGTGGGACATCCCTACCCCAAACGCCTGGTGCTGCCCGACGGCTGGCCCGATGGCGTGCATCCGCTGCGAAAAGATTTCGCGTGGAATGAAGTCCCGAAAAACTTCGATCCCGACGGCGAGTTCACCTTCGACGAACCGCCCGAGGGTTGCACCGTAGTGCCGTTTGGCCCCTTCCATCCAACCCTCGACGAGCCGGCTCATTTCCGTCTCTATGTCGAGGGAGAGATGGTTCGCGGCTGCGAGTACCGCGGTTTCATGGTGCACCGCGGCATTGAAAAGCTCGCTGAATCGGTGCTCAGCTACAACGACATTCCCATGCTCGCCGAGCGCATCTGCGGAATTTGCGGTTGCGTGCACAGCGTGGCCTATGTTCAAGCCGTCGAAGCTGCGGCCGCGCTCAAAATCCCGCCCCGTGCCGAATACATCCGTACCATCATGCTCGAGATCGAGCGCCTGCACAGCCATCTTCTTTGGGTCGGGCTGGCATGTCATATCGTCGGCTTTGACACGTTGTTCATGCAGAGCTTCCGCATTCGCGAGCCCATCATGTGGATCGCCGAGAAGATCAGCGGCAACCGCAAAACCTATGCGCTGTGCGTTGTCGGGGGCGTCCGCTGCGATATCACCTACGACGCGCGAACCGAGCTGCGACAGGTGCTCGACAAGCTTGAAGTCGAATGGACAGAGGTCGTGAACGCGGTGAGCCTGGACAAGAACATCCAGAAGCGTACGCGTGGGGTTGGCGTCGCGGACCGCGACGCTGGTGAAGAACGCCGGCTTGGTCGGCCCGGTCGCGCGTGCTGCCGGAGTCGATATCGACTGCCGCCTGGATCACCCATACGCAGCCTACGACCAGGTCGATTTCGACGTCATCACCGCCGATGGCTGTGATGTGTGGTCGCGAGTGTTGGTGCGCATGCAGGAAGTCTTTCAGTCCATCAGCATCATTCGCCAATGCCTGGAGAAGATGCCTGACGGACCGCTCGACTTGAAGATCGAAGATGAGTTGCCGGCGGGGCGCATGGGTCTCTCTTCGGTCGAAGCCCCGAGGGGAGAAAGCCACCACTTCGTCATCACCGGCGAGAACAACCGTCCGCGGCGTTGGCGCGTCCGCGCTCCGACATACCAGAATCTGCAGGCTGTGCCGATGATGATCAAGGACCAGCAGATTGCGGACATGACGATTTCTCTCGGCAGCATTGACCCGTGTTTTTCCTGCACCGATCGGCTGGAAACCATTGACTTGCGATCCGGTACCGTCAAGGTCTGGTCGCAGAAAGAACTGTTGAACTTGACTCGGACGAAGAAGACACAGGACTAGATATGAACCGAAGCGCGATTGGAATGATCGTAGGCGGATTGTTGAACGTGGCTGTTGTTTTGTTGGCGGCTCCGTTCTTCCAGGGAGTGCTTCGCAAACTCACGGCACGCATTCAGTCGAGGCAAGGCCCGCCGCTGTTGCAGCCATACTTCGACCTGCTGAAACTTCTCGGCAAAGAGGACATCGAGTCCGGCGAGATGCCGCGCATGCAGCAGTTTGCCGTCTACCTTTCGATGGCGACCGCGCTGTCCGTGACCTGCCTTGTGCCGATGGGCTTTCCGGCGCCCATGAACAATACCGGCGACGCGATCCTGCTGATCTATTTGCTGACGCTCTCCGGCATTTGCACGCTGCTTGTGGGCCTGGCCGCCGGTTCCCCTTATTCTCTCGTCGGCACCAGCCGCGAAATGATGAGCATGATCGCCTTGGAGCCGCTGTTTGTAATCGCAATCATTACGGGCGCCATTCACACCCAGTCGTTCCGCTTGGACACGGTGCTGCATGGATCGGTTTACTACACCAGCGGCTTTCCCTGGTCCGGGCTGATCATGATCGTAGTCATTCTGCTGTCGTTTCAGGCCTTCGTTCAGCGTGCGCCCTTCGACATCTCGGAAGCGGAAACCGAATTGATGGAGGGCCCGCTGATGGAATACTCCGGCCCCAAGCTGGCCCTGATGAAGTACACGTCCATGGCAAAGCTCGTGATCTATAGCGCGCTTTTCGTCGGGCTTTTCGATCCTTGGGGATCGGAACTGGTATTCCCGCTGGCCTGGCTGACGTTTTGGCTGAAGGTGTTTGGCTTGGTGGTATTGGTCACCGTGGTTGCCGCAACCCACGCGCGTTACCGGATCGACCAGGCGATCCGCTACTTTGCAAGCCTGCTGGTGGTGGCTCTGGCGGCGCTGGGCCTGGCGACTTACGGCTACTGAGAGGTGAGCTCATGTCTCTGTTGAGCAAGCTCGAAGAAACGGTCATCTGCCTGAAAGCGGGATGCGTGACACTTCCGTATCCAGTGCAGCAGCAACCGCTTCCGGAAAAGTTTCGTGGACGCCCCGTTTTCGAGGGCGCCAAATGCATCGGCTGCGCGGGCTGCGCAAACAACTGTCCGGCACGCGCAATCCTCGTCTTCGATGCTTGCCAGGAGATCCGCCTCCTGAAGTACCTCGGCCAACGCTGCACCTACTGTGGGCGATGCGCGGATCTCTGTCCGGAAAAAGCCATCACCATGAGCCATGATTTCGAAATTGGCACAAACATCGTTGGCGACTTGCAGCAGCGGCTTGAGCTTTTCATGAGTACTTGCCAGAGGTGCGGGCGCTGTTTCCAGGAACCGTCGGTGCTGGACCAGTTAAAGATGAAGGGCTATCGCTTCGACGATTTACAAAACGAGCGTTGGGTTTTCCGCTCGCGGGCTTATTTCGAGAACGATCCGGTAGTGGACGATGTCAAGATCGAACTGGGCTGAAATGCAAAAGGCCCTCTGAGCAGCGAAAGGACGTCACGTGCTGAAAAGCCTCTGCCAAAAAATGTTCGGCCGATCGTTGTGGGTCTACCATGCCAACAGCGGGGGCTGCAATGGCTGCGACATCGAAGTCCTCAATGTTCTTACGCCTTACTACGATGTTGAGCGCTTTGGAATTAAGTTGGTTGGCTCGCCTCGGCACGCGGACGTGATGCTCTGCCAGGGACCTGCGATGCGCTCCACAGCCAAGGCGCTCAAGCGTGCCTACGAAGCCATGCCGGCGCCCAAACTTGTTTTTGCCATAGGCTCGTGCGCCTGTGGTGGGGGCATCTGGTTTGATAGCTACTCTGTCATCGGCCCGGTAGAAAAAGTTCTGCCTGTAAATTATTACATTCCGGGCTGCCCTCCGCGCCCTGAAGCTATCATTTACGGTGTCGCCGTTGCCCTCGGTCTGGTAGACAAGAAGATTGCGCCGGTTGTGTTTAAGGAGCTGGAATTCCCAATTCCGCGCTATCATCCGAGCGAACTTCGCCGGGAAGGCGAACTGGTCATTTATGAGAAGGCCGAAAAGGTGTAGTGCGGCGCATCGCTACACGGTGGACGACCTGCGCCAGGGTCTTTACCGAGCGGCGCGAGCAACTGCACTGGCTTGCTCGTGCGGTTCGGCCACACCGAAGCGCGAGCTGAATATTGCGTGAGCCTGCAATTTCAATCGGATGAAGTTTTTGGACGCGACGGGGTAGGAAGTTGCCGCCGGAACTTGCTCGATCATGTCATTGCTCAACGAGCGCCATCTGAAGCGACGATTAGCCGAATACGCGCGTTTTTACCACACGAGGACAGAACGCATCTCGGCCTATCCAGCAGGGGCAGCGCAGCGGAAGCCGACTACTCTTATCGCTCTGGCCGGGTGCGCGATGTCCCGGTGAAATGTCCGGGCGTCCTCAGCGGGGTGATTCCAGGACCCGCCGCGGACTACCTTGTACTTTTGTCCAAAGAGGTCGGAGCGAAATGTGCTGCCGGGGTAAGGCTCATACCAGTCATCGACCCACTCCCACACATTGCCCGCCATATCCAACACGCCGTAAGGACTTGCTCCCGATGGAAAGCTCCCCACACGAGTCGTTCCCCCGAACCGGTTGTCGGCGTTTAGCCGATCCCGCAGCAACACGTTGCCCCAGGGGAAGCTCCGCCCATCGTCCCCGCGGGCGGCCTTCTCCCACTCTGCCTCTGTTGGCAATCGCTTGCCCCGCCAGCTGCAATAGCCACGGGCGGCGTACCAGGAAACGAAGACCACAGGGTGACCCGCAAACCTGGGATCAGCGTAGGGGCGCAGGTCCGCCGGCTCGGAACACGCGCCGGCTACTACGCACTGGCGATACTCGGCGTTGGTTACTGCGCAACGGTCTATCCGGTAGGCCTGAAGGTAGACGTCGTGTTGTGGTCCATCATCGTCAGGATAGGGGTGGCTGATCCCCATCAAAAACGTGCCAGCGGGGATGAGGACCGTCTCGCCGCAACTCTGGCCGCTCGTGCCGCGGACCAACGATGTGAGGACGAGGAGGATCAGAATCACGTTCGACGCGATCCGTATTCTTGAACGGTCCATGGCACCCTTTGCGGTTCATTGGGTTATCTTGGAAATTGCTCAGCCACCCAGATAGGCTTTCTTCACATCGGGACTTGTCAGCAGGTCCTCCGACTTTCCCTGGAGCACCAGGTTGCCGTTCTCCAAGACATAGCCACGCTGGGCAAATTGCAGCGCCATTCGGGCATTCTGCTCGACGAGCAGGATGGCGGTTCCTTCCAGGTTGATCTCTCTGAGCGCCTTGAACATGGTCATCATCAAGACAGGGGCCAGTCCCATGGAGGGTTCATCGAGGAGCATCATCTTCCTGCCGCTCATCAGCGCCCGACCGACCGCCAGCATTTGTTGTTCCCCGCCACTCAGGGTCTCCGCCTTCTGTTTCTTGCGTTCAGCCAGGCGCGGGAAAAGGGCAAATACCCGACCAAAGTCTTGCTCGATGGCTTTGCCATCTTTGCGTGCAAAAGTCGCGAATTTCAGATTCTCCATGACGGTGAGGTTACCGAAGAGACGCCTCCCTTCAGGGACATGCGAGATACCCAACTCGCTAACTACCTTTTCTGCGGGATACTTGAGCAGATCTTTCTCCATGTAGGTCATCTTGCTTCCCCGCTCCGCGGGGATCATGCGGGAGATAGCGCGCAGTGTCGTGCTCTTCCCCGCGCCATTGGCCCCAATGATGCACACAATCTCCCCTTCAGCCACCTGGAAGCTTATGCCATGCAGGGCCTTTATCGCGCCGTAGGAGACCTGGAGGTTTTCCACTGATAGCAGCATCAGACAACCACCTCCTTCCCCAAATAGGCATCGATCACCTTCGGGTTGTTCCGGATTTCATCCGGCGTGCCTTCCGCGATGACCTCCCCGAAGTCAAGGGTTTGAATCATCTCGCACAGCTCCATGACCACCCTCATCCTGTGCTCAATGAGAAAAATTGCCAAACCCAACTGGTCCCGAATTTGCCGGATAACTTGCACCATCTCCCTCAACTCTTCAGGGTTCATTCCTGCCGTCGGCTCATCCAGGAGCAAGAGCTTCGGGTTCGCCGCCAGCGCTCTGGCCATCTCCAACTTTCGCTGTACGCCGTACGGGAGATTCGTCACAACCTCATTGGCGAGCCGGCCAATGCCCATCATGTCCATGAGGCGCTTGGCTATCGCTTCGGTCTCCGCTTCCTCTCGGACGCGCTTGGAGGTGCCAAAGAAGGCACCTACCAACCCGTAGGAGAGCTGCGAGTAGCGCGCCAATTTGACATGCTCGATGGCGGTCATGTGCCTCCACAACCGGAGGTTCTGAAACGTCCTCGCAATGCCCATGGCGGCAATTTGGTAGGGCTGAAGTCCAACCACGCTCTTGCCCTGAAGGGTTATCGTTCCTGCAGTGGGCTGATGAATTCCCGTAAGCAGATTGAACACCGTGGTCTTGCCAGCCCCGTTTGGACCGATCAGTCCTCTGATCTGACCCGGCTCGACCACCAAGTTGAAGTCGTGCACGGCTCGTAGACCGCCGAAGTAGACGGTGAGGTTATCAACTTGCAATAGCGCCACGCTTCACCTCTTCTTCGGTAGGTTTCGTTTTTGGCTTGAGCATTTCTTCGACCTTGAATTCGCGAAAGGCGACCAACCCTGTCGGGCGGAAGATCATCACGAGGATCAGCAGGACAGGAATGACGATCCATTTGAGGATCTCCAGGGGACGAAGCGCTTCCATCAATACGTTGAGTCCAACTGCCCCCACGATAGAACCCAAGACGGAGTTCAACCCTCCCAAGTAGACCATGGCCAGCACCTCGCTCAACTTCAGGATCCCAAACGATCCTGGGTTCACGTAGCGGATGACATGAGCGAGTAACCCGCCGGCCACTCCCGCCCAGAATGCCGAAAAAAGGAAAGCCATCATCTTAACGCGGCGGGTATTGATGGTCATGGCGTTCGCCGCGGTCTCATCGTCCCGCACCGCATTGAGCGCCTTGCCAAGCGTCGAGCGAACGAAGTTATTGATGGTCAGGACACCGAACGCAGCGACCACGAAAACGACGGGCAGGCTGGCAAAATCCGGCTGTCCCATGAACCCCCGTGCGCCTCCGACAACCTCGAGGTTCTCGATGAGACTCTTCACGATGAAGGTGAAGGCCAGGGAAATGATTGCCAGATAGTCCCCGCGGGTCCGGAAGGACGGGATGGCGACAAACAGGGCTCCGAAGGCCGCCACTAATCCCCCCACGACCAAGGCAAGCAGGAAAATCAAGAGCCCTGGAACGTGGGGAAGAAGAGGTGCCCCTAGAATTTTATTGTGGACAAAACACACAACCGTGACGACCGAGGCTGCGTAAGCCCCCAGAGCCATGAACCCCGGGTGGGAGCAGGAGAATTCGCCCATGAAGCCGTTGACCACATTCAAGCTTAGGGTCACGATAATGGCGATCAGGATGAGTTTGAGGAGGAGCACCCGGTAGTCGCCGAGCGAGGCCCACTGGCTCAGGACAGCATACAGAAGAGCCAAGTGGATCAGGAGCGAAACCCGCGGCGGGAAGCGAAGCAACTGCTTCGCCAGCCAGTTCGCGGGCCAAGAACTAAGCCAGGAGACTATCCCAAAAGGCAGGATATAGATCAGCAGCGCATAAAGAATTGCTCCTGGCAGGAGGGCGGGTTGCGCCAGGTTCTCGAGACCAAAGAGGGCAGGCATCTCACTCATGCCGAGATACTCCGCCAGCGGGTAGCCTGCGAACTGTTCGACAATCACTGCCGCCAGCGCACCCAGGAGCCAGCCTAACAGTGGAATCTGGGCAAATACATTACGTATTCTTGCCAAAAATCTTCTCATGGGATTGACCCGGTGCGTCGTAGCCCAGCGCGTTCGATTGGCATCTTCGTTCGAGCCTCCACTACAGTCTTAACTGAGCACTGTAGGGTTCGCCAAAGAACCCGTGGGGCCGGAAGGTGAGGATGATGATTATGATCGAATAGGCAATAAGATCGCGAACCGTGGATGGAAAGATCGTCGCGACGAAGATCTCGATGAATCCGAGAAGAAAGCCTGCCAGCGCCGCGCCAATCACCGATCCCCGCCCGCCCAGAATAGCGGCGACAAACGCCTTCCAGCCGACGATGATCCCCATGTACGGATCCAGGACAGGATAGGCAATCCCGTAGAGGATGCCGGCCGCGGCTGCCAGTGCCGAACCGAGGGCAAAGGTCATGACGGCGACAGAGCTACCGGACACTCCCATCAATGGCACGGCGACGTAGTCGTAGGCCATGGCGCGCATGGCCATTCCCCACTTGGTGTGGCGCACGACCAGATGCAGGGCGAGCATGAGCACTACGGACACGACAACGATGATGATCCGAGTGTTGGTGATGATCACCCCGCCAAGCTGGTAACTTCGAGTTTCGATCAGGGTAGGAAAGTTCCGGCGTGCCGCTCCAAAAAGCTTCAGGTTTCCCGTCTCCAGGATGATGCCGATCATCAACCCCGTGATGGCGGCTGAGGCCCGCGGCGCATTCCGCAAGGGGCGGTACCCGACTCTTTCGATGATTATCCCCAGGAGCGAAGTGGCGAGCATGGCCAAGACGATCGTGAGCGCCAAGATGAGCCAAGGGGGAATCGGCAGCCACCCCGCCACTGCAAGTGAAACAAGCCCAGATGAGATGAAGAACCCAATGTAGGCCCCAGACATGAAAATATCCCCATGGGCGAAGTTGAACAGCATTAGCACGCTGTAGACCATCGAATAGCCCAGGGCGATCAGGGCGTAAAAGCTGCCCGCCTGCAGCGCATTGATCACGTTTTGCAGGAAAGACGCCATTTCGTTTGCTCCTCTTCAACAAAAGGTCGGACTCAGAGCTTCGGTGCCCTGCGCCCGACCCTCGCCGCACGTAGCTTCCGCGTTGTCGAGCCGAACGTCAATCGTCGGCCACCTGTGAATGCATCCCGCTCTCGTTTACTTTGGACACACCTGCTTGAAGAAGCTGAACTCTCCCTTATCACTGATTTTGACAATGACCGCACACTTGGCCGGGTCGCCACTTCCCTGGTGGAAGGTCATGTCGCCCGTGATCCCTTTGAAGTCCCGAATGCTGGCCATGGCATCGCGAACGCATTTCCTGTCCACCTTGATATCGCCCGTGATCTTGCCACACTGTTGAATGGCTTTCTGGGCGACCCCCATCGCATCCCAGGTCAGGGCGGCCACAGAGTCAGGCACGTAGCCGTGCTCCTTGTTGTAGCGATCGATGAATGCCTTGGTCGGGCCCGTGGCGCCCGCGGCGGCATAATGGGTGCTGAAGTACAGGCCATTACAGTCACTGCCGCAGAGCTTCATCAGTTCCGCCGAATCCCAGCTGTCACTTCCCACGATAGGCTTGGTGAAGCCCAGTTGGTGCGCCTGCTTCACGATCAGAGGAACCTCATCGTAGTACTGTGGTGTGAAGAGGAACTGGGCGCCGGAGTTCTTGATCTTTGTGAGTTGTGCGCTAAAGTCCTTGTCCTTCGTCGTAAAGCTCTCGTAGGCTACGACGGAGCCAGCCCCGTGCAGGCCTTCCCAAGCCTTCTTGAAGAACTCGGCCAATCCCTTAGGATAATCGCTCCCCACGTCATACAGGATCGCCGCCTTCGTAAATTTGAACTGGTCGGTAACGAAGTTGGCCACCACCGGTCCCTGAAATGGATCCAGGAAACAGGCGCGGAAGACCCACGAACGGTTGAGCGTGGCATTGGGGTTGGTCGACCAGGGGGTAATCATGGGAGTTTCGTAGTTGTTGGCGACCTCGCCGGCGGGCACCGCCTGCTTGGAGGCCTGCGGCCCGACAATCACGAGAACTCTGTTCTGTGTGATCATCTTGGTGTTGGCGGCCACCGCCGACTCGGCTTTGGCCTCATTATCCTCGATCACAAGCTCGACCTTGTATTTCTTGTTCCCAACCTGCAAGCCACCGGCCTTGTTAATGTCATCCAGCCACATCTGGGCGGCGAACTTGGTGCCCTCGCCGACCTTGGGAATGTCGCCGGTGAGTGGAGCATTAACCCCAATTCGAATCACGGTCGGGGGTGCTGCGCTGACGACGAGCGCAAACCCGAGCAGAATCGATAGCAGAACGAAAGCTAGCATCACGTTCTTTCGAATCATTTTTCTTATCCTTCCTCGATCAATCTCGTCTCTTCCCGTGCCACGGGTGCACCCCTCCAGGGAACATTTCGCATGATCACTTCCTTCCCACTCAGGGCCTGCTCGGAGTGACCCAGCAACCCGTACGGAAAAGAGCTTGCTCCCGAGGTCAGCCGGCCCAGCTGCACGCGACGAGCGTGGCCCCGGTGTATTGACGGGCAAAATGAGATCAGAACTCCTGAGGGAAGTCAATCCCAAAATTCGCAAGGCGAGTTTTCTTGCAGGTGAGTTGTGGCGAGAAAATGACACCCTGCGTCCGGTGGACTGTTCCTGGATTACGACGCCACCGAAAACGCTCTTCGCGATTGCCTGCTGAAACGGCCTCTCCAAATCCAGGATGGCTATCTGGATGTTCCCGAACTTCCCGGATTAGGAATCGAACTGAATGAGGACGCAGTCAAGGAATTCGCCATCAAGTGAATCAAAACGTCCTTTAAACGCAATTCGCAATATCCAGAAAGGCCTCGGCAGCATTGCCAAGCGCCTTAGGAACTCCCCGGCGTCACCTGAGGCTGTGCCCATCAGCCGGCAGCCTGCTGAAGCTGCACTGGCTCCAGATTCTTCAGGGCGGCAAGCCGCAAATCGGCAACTTGAAGCTTCTCCATATTCCAAAGCTGGTCTAACAGTTGAGCAGCAGCTTGCCGCCCGATCACTGGAGACGTCAGCTCGTAGAACTTGTCGTTGAGTTCCGCATCCGACAACGGCGATTCCGGATCTCCCTTGCGGTGCGGCTGGAAGTGCTCGAATCGGCGACCGTCCGCCATGGTGATGGCAACCCTGGCTGAGCGCATGCCCGGGAATTTGGCGGTCATCTCCGTATCGGCCTGCAAGGTAATCTTGCTCATCAAATTGCGTATCGCTGGATCTGCAATTCGCACAGCGGTGAAAGCGTTTAGTCGCACCGAACCGTACAGCAGCGCATGCGCGACAACATAGGGCAGGCTGAATTTGGCCTCGTACTCCGTGCGTGGAGCGAAATTGCCCGTCACGTTGATGGGAATCTGCGCGGTATCGATCGCGATGGAACGGATCTGCGACGGATCCAGATTGTTCTGCTCGCGCAACAGCAACGCGGAATCGATGGAGGAGAAGGTATGACCACAGCAGCCGTGATTCTTCTGCGTGACCTCCATGATATTGTAGCGTTCGCCGAGACCTTCGGTGAACTGCGGCGATGGAGCGACTTGCGAGAGTGCGGCGATGAAGCCCGCCGGGCCTTCCAGGACATCGAGTGCGCCGGTGACGCCATGGGCCGCGCCAGTTGCAGCGGCCACTCCCGCCCACGCGGCATGTCCCGCGTGCAGGGGCTTGGTCATAGCATCGGAGCGAAACGCTTGCTGAAGGCCCGCAGCGAAGGACGCTGCCGTGGCCAAAGCATGGCGAGCCGCATTGGCGTCCTTGGGCGCAATTAATGTGACCGCAGCCGCTGCGCTGCCGAAACAACCCACCGTGCCCGTCGTGTGAAAGAACTTGTAATGAGAAGGCTGTATGGCCGTGCCGATGCGCGTGGAGATCTCATACCCGATGGTAATGGCCTTCAGCAGCTCCTGGCCCGACCGACCCCGGTCTTCTGCCATCGCCAACGCTGCGGCAATCGTCGGACAGCCGGGATGGTAAATGGCGTCGCGAAAAATGTCATCGAACTCGACTGAATGCGAGGCGCTTCCATTGATCCATGCGGCAGTCCCGGGAAAAGCCACCGTGCCGAATCCCGGCAGACTGGATTTGCCATGTCCCAACTCGGCGGCATAGGCCTGAATCAGATTGACGGCCGGCGAAACCCGAGTCCCGGGAATAAGCGCGGAAAACCAGTCAAGCAGCGTGCGCTTGGCGTAGTGGATCACTTCCGGGGAAAGATCGCGCCCGGCGTCATGCCGTGCATACTCCGCATAGACATCAACGAGCATAGGGATATCCTTTCAATGACGATTGGAATGATCAGCCGTATCCAGGCGTGATCACGAGCACCAGCACCAACCAAACCGAGAGTGGCGGCTGCGGCACTCATGAGAACGGCCGCCGGCGACCCTAAGCTCCGGCGCTCGCTGCGGTTGCGGCAGCAGCTTCCTCCGCAGGCGCAGCCACCCCGACCCCAAGGTCATTGTAGTTATAGGTCGGGTTCTTCAGTTCGGCTTTCAGCTTGTCCATGTCGCAGGATTTCTCCCATATGGCGGTGACGATCGTCGCCACCGCGTGACCAGGGACAGTGACGGTCCCGCGCGCCTCGGCGAGCATGCGATCGATTCCGATGATCAGTGTGATCCCGGCGACCGGAACATCGGGAAAGACTGAAAGCGTGGCGACCAGGGCCACCAGCGGTGCGCCGTAAACACCGGCCGAGCCTTTTACCGATATCAACATAATCGCCAGCATCAGAAGAATCTTGGGCCAGCTCAGGTGAATGTTGCAGGCTTCGGCGATGTACATGGTCGCGAAAGAGAGATAAATCGCCGTCCCGTCGAGATTGAACGCGTATGCCGCCGGAATTGTCAGGCCGACAATGCTGCGGTCGCACCCGAGCTTTTCCATCTTCATCAGCATTCCCGGCATCGCGGGTTCGTTGCTCGCCGCCCCGA
Organism: uncultured Acidobacteriota bacterium; assembly: GCA_963819175.1. Lineage (GTDB taxonomy): Bacteria > Acidobacteriota > Terriglobia > Terriglobales > Acidobacteriaceae > CAWBRT01. The sequence goes on along the minus strand of CAWFVJ010000011.1, from coordinate 19,764 downwards.
GCGTAATCCACAGTTCTTCCTTGATATAGGCCAACAGCCGAAAGATGCTGAACCCATAGAAGCGGCAAAGTCCCCCGAGGAAGACGACCCAGAAAACAGCGCACACCAGATAAAACAAGATGATGAGCATTCCAAGCGACCGCAAAGCGCCAACGCCGAATCTGCCCACCGTGAACGCCATCGCGCCAAAAGCGCACAATGGCGCGAGTTTGATGATGTAGCCGATGATGTTGAAGACCACCTTCATGGCCGATTCAATCAGACTCAGTACACGCTCACCGGTTTTGCCGGCGTGAATGATGCTGAACCCGGTCATGATCGCGATGAGCAGGACCGGCAGCACGTCTCCCTGCGCGAGCGCTGCAACGTAGGATGTGGGGATTACATGCATTACGAAATCCGAAAAGGTCGAGATCTTCGATGTTGTGGTGAGATAGCCGATGCTCGACGTATTCAGGCTTGCCGGATCGATGTTGAGCCCCGTGCCGGGATGTGCCAGCGTAATCGCAAAAAGGCCCAGCAGGAGGCAGATGATCGTGAAAGCGTGAAACAGGATCATCGACTTGAACAACACCCGGCCTACTTTGCCACCCGAGCTCCGCGAGCCCGCTATGCCGACCACCAGCGTGCAGAAAACGATCGGGGCAATCATCATCTTGATGAGTTTCAGAAAGATATCCGCCAGCAGCTTGCATTCGACGGCAAACTTCGGGGCGAGCATGCCCAAGCTGATGCCGCAGATGACACCGATGATGACCTGGAAATAGAGACTCTTGTAAAGTGGCTTGCCTTTCATTCCTTCCTCCTCGTTGTCCCGGAATCGGTTGCTCGAATAGCAGTGTGTCTTCAGCCTTGCTGACGCTCACTCAAACAAGACTGGTGCCCTCGCTTGTCACTCAGGGAGACGAATGCGATGACAGCCGCGGATGTTGAACAACAACCTGAGCCTCGACCCCACGCGACAGTGATGTTCCAGTTGTCGCGTTTCCATCTCTCGTAGCTCGATTGAGCGAACCGTCTCCCTGGACCTAAGCCGATGCCCGCCCAAAGCTCGGCCATCGAATTCAGTCCGAAGAGGGATCATTGCCAAGGATCTTCGCTTGGATGTGGAAGGTTATATAAGAAATTAAATTTGCACCAATATATTGATAGGAAGGAACGATACTCCAAACAGAACGAACACATCTCTATGGCACGCCAGTGCCGGATAGTTGCTGCCCGTTATCTCGATTAATTACGTTTGATTACGCTAGTTCTTCGCGCGCGCTTGTCTTACATGGTCCACGAAAATCCGCAGGAGAGGAGACGGATTTACCTTGCGGTGGACAAGGAAGAGCGGCGATTTCGGCAAACGGATCGCAAGCGGGCGGAAGACAACGTCGTTGATGGCGAAGTGCAGAGAGGATGGAAGCATCGTCGGCGAAATGCCGAACCCCGCCGATACCAGCCAGAGTTTGGTTACAAAGTCGTTGGTGTATTGAAAGACCGGCAAGCTGACATTCGCTGCGGCGCAGGCCGCGAAGAATGGGTCGTAGAACCCGCAAGTCAATTCGTGTCGGAGCAGAACCAGTCTCTCTCCTTGCAGGCTTTCCAATGTGATCCGGGCCTTGCGGGTAAGGCGGTGGCCTCGGTTCAACGCGATTGCCACGTCTGTCTCACTGAAAATCTCGGCCGTCAGTTCACTCTGTTCTACCTTGCCGTGCGTCAGCGCAAGATCGAGGGAGCCATTCAGAACCGCCTCAATCTGCTGAGGCGCCCGCTGCTCGATCAGCGAAATCTGCACGTTAGGATGGGCAGCGTGGAAGGTGCGCATGGCCTCAGCCAGCAATGGTCCGAGCGAAGAAAGCAGATAGCCGATGGAAAGCGAACCGATGGCTCCCTCGGCGCTTTGCTTGGCGGCCGTCTTCAGCCGATCGGCTGCATCGAGGATGCTGGTTGCCAGCGGCAGCAGATTCTCACCCGCGGGGCTCAACCGTACCGACCTGCTTGTGCGCTCAAACAACGCCAGCCCGAGTTCTCCTTCGAATCGCTTGATCTGCATGCTGAGAGGGGGCTGCGAAATGTGCAACCGTTCGGCGGCACGGCGAAAGCTCTTCTCCGTCGCAACCGCCACGAAATATCGAAGGTGCCGCAGCTCCATGTGATCTTTCTATTCTGGATATCAATCCTTCTCATCAATATATTGGAAATCATGCAAGTACGGCGCTAATCTTTGCACATCATTCCCGGAAATTGGAGACGAGGGTACCACTTTTCAGTCCCGACCGTATCGAGAAGGAACATATGCTGCATGGATGCCTATGTAAGGTGTCGCGGGGAGATGGCAATGTCAAATGACTTTGGCAATTTGGACGTTTTGGTGATTGGTGGAGGGAACGCGGCCTTGTGCGCGGCCATTACGGCGCTCGAAAATGGCGCCAGCGTTCTAATTCTGGAGTGCTCTCCCAAATCGCTTCGCGGCGGCAACAGCCGTCATACGCGCAACATGCGTCTGGCGCATGAAAAGCAAATGGATCCGTACACCGGGCCTTATCCCGCAGACGAGATGTGGAACGACTACATGCGCTGTACCGGCGGAATGACGGACCCGGAACTGGCCAAAATGACCGTCTACGAATCGCCCAGCGTCCTCGATTGGATGAGGGCTCAGGGAGTGCGCTTTCAACCCGCGCTGGCCGGCACGCTCCACCTCAGCCGTACAAATGCCTGGTTCCTGGGCGGCGGCAAGTCGCTGATGAACACCCTCTACCGCCGTGCGGAGGCGCTGGGTGCGCGTGTTCTCTACGACGCCGAAGCGATCGACCTGGACATCAAGGACGGCCGTTTCCGTAGCGCAACCGTGCGGATCAAAGGGCAGAATACAGTCCATATCCCCGCTAAGACGGTGGTGATAGCAGCCGGCGGGTTGCAGTCCGACCTCGAATTCCTCAAGGGAGCATGGGGAGCGGCATCCGACAACTTCCAGATCCGCGGCACTCCGTTCGACACCGGCACGATGGTAAAGGTGCTGTTGGCCGCCGGTGCCGAATCGGTTGGCGATCCCAGCCAGGGGCACATGGTGCCCTGCGACTCGCGCTCGCCCAAATTCGACGGCGGAATCGTCACCCGGCTCGACTGCGTCACCCTGGGCCTCGTGGTGAACAAGGCCGGCGACCGTTTCTACGACGAAGGCGAAGACTTCTGGGGTTTCCGCTACGCTATCTGGGGACGCCTAGTGGCGCAGCAGCAAGACCAGATTTGCTATTGCTTTGTCGATTCCAAGACCATCAACAAATTCATGCCTTCGCGTTATCCGGCAATCAAAGGTGAGACCATCGGTGAAGTCGCCAGGCAGTTCGGTCTGCCGGTCGAAAAGGTCGAAGCGACTATCGCGGAGTTCAATCGTGCAGTCCAGCCCGGAACTTTCAACCACACCATCCTCGACGACTGCAAGACAGCCGGCGTGACCCCGACCAAGACGCACTGGGCACAGCGGCTGGACACGCCTCCGTATTACGGCTATCCGTTGAGCCCGGGGCTGACGTTTACCTATTTCGCAGTGAAGGTGGACAGGCGAGCGACGGTTCTGATGAAAGGCGGCCAATCGGCGGAAAACATCTTTGCCGCCGGCGAGGTTATGGCAGGCAACATCCTGCCGAAGGGCTATATCGGCGGAATCGGACTGGTGATCGGGAACATATTTGGACGAATAGCGGGCAAGGAAGCGGCCACCCTTGCCAACAAATCCGCTGCCGTGGCGTCGAAGGAGGCAACCTATGCCGCAAAGTGAACTGATTCATATTGGCCAGGAGATGATGGCAGTTTGTAACTCCTGCCGGTATTGCGAAGGCTTTTGCGCCGTGTGGCCCGCGATGGAGTACCGCCGCAGCTTCGCCGAGTCCGACCTAAAATATCTGGCGAACCTTTGCCACAACTGCAGCGAGTGCTACTACGCCTGCCAATATGCCCCTCCGCACGAGTGGGCGGTGAACCCACCGCTGACGTTTGCCCGCATCCGCGCCGCGTCTTACGAGGAGTATGCATGGCCAAAGGGGCTGGCAAGCGCATTCCGCGCCAATGGCTTGGTGGTTTCGCTGGTTACGGCACTGACGCTGGTCTTGTTCATCTTTGGCGTGACACAGGCGGCGGGAAGCCGCAGCCTCTCGACGGCGGTTGCGGGCGGCGACTTCTACAAGATCACGTCGCATGAGGTTCTGGTTTTGACCTTCGGTGCCGTCGGGTTGTTTGTGGCAATCGCACTGCTCACTGGCCTGCTCCGATTCTGGCGCGACGCCGGCGAACAGGTCGGAGACCTGTTCAATATCCCCTCGTTGACGATGGCGGTCAAGGAGGTACTCAAGCTGAAATACCTGGATGGAGGTGGTCCGGGGTGTTCGTACCCAGCGGATATAAGTTCGCAATCGCGGCGTTGGTTCCATCATTTGACGTTCTACGGCTTCCTGCTCTGTTTCGCGGCTACAACGCTCGGTGCCATTTACTACTACGGGTTCGGGTGGACAGGTCCCTACGGGTACACGAGCTTGCCGGTTGTATTCGGCACTCTGGGCGGACTCGGCTTGCTGGTTGGCCCCGCCGGCCTTTGGTGGTTGAAAGCGAGCCGTAATCGCGAGATCGCCGACGAGAGCCAGCAAGGAATGGACGTTGCCTTCATCGCGCTGCTTCTGCTCACCAGCATCACCGGCCTGCTGCTGCTAGTGCTGAGGGAGACTTCGGCCATGGGTTCACTGCTGGTGATTCACCTTGGCATAGTGATGACGCTGTTCCTGATGCTGCCGTACGGCAAATTTGTGCACGGTCTCTACCGCTCCGCAGCTATCCTGAAGTACGCTCTGGAACGGGCACGCAAGCGCGCTCTAGGAGTTTAAGGTAAGAGGGAAATGGTCGGATCGAACGCTGCTTGAATCTTCAATTCAATCAGGCCCGTCGGTCCGGCAGCTCTGTTTGCACAAGCGAAATCGATCGGAGGCATGGAATGGTAAAGCTCGGATTTATAGGTTTTGGTGAAGCCGCCTTCAATATTGCGAAGGGCCTGAAGCAAGAAGGCCTTGATGGCATTATCGCCTACGACAAGTTCTGGAATGTCGCTCCCCAGAGTGAGTTGGTCGCCAAGCGAGCGGCTGAAGCTTCGGTGATGCTTGTACCCAGCATGCAGCAACTGGTCGAGAGCTCTGGAACCGTCATGTCCGCAGTGAGTGCCAACATGTCGGTTCCGCTGGCGCAGGCCGCAAAGTCATTCCTGAAGCAGTCCCAACTCTACGTTGACCTGAACGCTACTTCCCCCATGACTAAGGAAGAGGCTGACGCAATTATTTCTCCCGTGGCATTGTTTGTGGACTGCGCCGTGATGGGGCCCGTACCCAATTACAAGCATAAAGTTCCGGTCTCCGTTTCGGGCAAGGGCGCCAAGCGTTTCATGGAGGAAATGATGCCCTACGGGATGAAGATCACCTTCATGGATGCGCCCGCTGGAGCCGCTTCGGCTTCTAAAATGTTCCGCAGCATCTTCATGAAAGGCTTTGTCACTCTGTTGCTGGAGATGTTGGTTGCCGGTCACAGCTATGGAGTTGAGGATGACGTGCTGGCTTCCGTCCAGGAGACGCTGACCGGAGGCCCGATGCTGGAAGTGATCAATGGCCTCGTTGCCCGGGGCGTGATTCACTCGGCAAGGCGCGAGCATGAGATGGATGAAGTCATTGCAACGCTCGATACCTTGAAGGTCGACGCGATCATGTCCAAGGCCACCAAGACCAAGCTAAGATGGTGTACGGAACTGGGGCTGAAGGAGTATTTCAAAGGTGTGCCGCCGAAGGATTTTCACGAAATTTTGACCGCTCTTGACAAAAAGAAAGCTGAGAAAGGCGCTTCGGCATGAGTTTGAATTTGATGGAAAAGCTGATCGCCTCGCATCTGGTTTCTGGAGAGCCGAAGCCGGGTTGCGAGATCAGCATCAAAATCGACCAGACATTGACGCAGGACTCGCTCGGCACCATGGCCTATCTGCAATTCGAGGCCATGGCTGTCGAAAAAGTCCGGACCCGGCTTTCCGTATCGTATGTCGACCACCTTACGCTGCAAGAGGGCTTCGAGAATTCCGACGATCACAAATATCTGAAGACGGTGGCCGCGAAGTACGGAGTCCTGTTCTCGAAACCGGGCAATGGAATCTGCCATCAGGTTCACCTCGAACGGCTGAGCCGGCCGGGGTGGACCCTGATCGGCAGCGATAGCCACACCCCGACGGCGGGTGCGGTCGGAATGCTGGCCATCGGTGCCGGCGGCCTGGACGTAGCGGTCGCGATGGCCGGAGGCGCATTTTTCCTGACCTATCCAAAGGTCACGCGCGTCAACCTTCACGGCGAGCTTCAGCCTTGGGTTACGGCGAAGGACGTCATCCTTGAGTTGCTGAAGTGTCTGACTACCAAGGGCAACGTCGGCACGGTCATCGAGTACGGCGGCCCGGGCATTGCGCGCCTCACGATTCCCGAAAGAGCGACCATCACCAACATGGGCGCAGAGTTCGGTGTGACCACCTCGATCTTTCCCAGCGATGAGGTCACCAGGGAGTTCTTCCGGGCACAGGCGCGCGAGCAGGACTGGATGGAGCTGAAACCCGATCCGGATGCCCACTACGACCGCGTCATCGACCTCGACCTCGGGACCATAGAGCCGAACGTGGCGCTGCCGCACTCGCCGGACAACGTAAAGAAGATCCGGGAGGTAGCGGGGATCAAGGTCGACCAGGTGCTGATCGGCAGTTGCACGAACTCTTCTTATAAGGACTTGATGACCGTAGCCGCACTGCTGAAGGGAAAGAAGGTCAATCCCGACGTGAGTTTCGGAGTCGTCGCCGGCAGTCGCCAGGTCCTGCGCATGATCACCGCCAATGGAGCGCTGACCGACATCGTCGATTCCGGCGCACGCATCCTGGAATCGGCTTGCGGTTTTTGCGTGGGCTATGGGCAGTCACCGCATAGCGGCGCGGTTTCCGTTCGCACCAATAATCGGAACTTCGAAGGCAGAAGCGGGACCAAAGACGCCAAGGTCTATCTTGTCAGCCCGGAGGCCGCGGTTGCGGCCGCTCTCACCGGGATGATCACCGACCCGCGCCAACTAGGCTGCGCGCATCCCCTGATCGAGCAACCGAAGCAGTTCTTCGTCGACGACAGCATGTTCATTCAGCCATCCTATTCCGGCGAGATTTTCCGCGGCCCGATTATCGGAACGCCGCCCAGCAATTCGCCGATGCCGGAGGATCTCAGGGCAGTGGTGGCGATCAAACTGGGCGACAAGATTTCCACCGATCACATCATCCCTGCCGGTTCCGTCAGCCGCTACCGGTCGAATATTCCAAAGTCAAGCGACTTCATTTTTAAGAACGTCGACGCGGACTTTGCCGCGCGCTGCCAGGACGTTAAGAAACAGGGCTTGGCATCGGTCATCGTCGCCGGTCTCAGTTACGGTCAGGGATCATCGCGCGAGCATGCGGCGGTATGTCCAATGTATCTCGGAGTGCGAGCCGTGATTGCCAAGAGCATTGAGCGTATTCACATGGCAAATCTGATCAATTTCGGAATTATGCCGCTGACGTTCAAGAACGGTGAGGATTACGACGGAATTCAGCTCGGCGACGAACTGGAGATCGCGGATACTCCCGGTGATCTCCGCAAGAGCGAATTCGTTGTCATCAACAAGACTCAACAAAGCGAGATCACGGTTGTTCACAATCTTACTTCCCGCCAGGTCGACATCGTTCTGCAGGGCGGCTTGCTTAATTACGCAGGAAAGAATTAGGAGGATATGAAAATGACGACTACCGCGGCAGCTACTTCTACCGTGTTTGGCAAGATCGGCTTTCGTTTCCAGACGGTGATCGAACGGGCTGATCCTGCTCTGATCGCAGAGTTGGCGAAGTATCCCACCCCCAACATCGCCGACGCAATGAATCGCTTCCGCGTGATGGATGCCGGAATGAAGGCGGCGAACAAAGGCGATTTCGTCGCCGGTCCCGCCGTCACGGTTATGTGCGCGCCGGGGGACAACCTGATGTTTCACAAGGCCCTTTCATTGGCCAAGCCGGGCGATGTCATCGTTGGCAACTATTTTGGTCACATGGCTGGCGCAGGCTTCGGCGGGCTCATGGGGCGCGCCGCGAAAAAGATCGGCATTGCCGGCCTGATCATCGATGGCGCAATCCGCGATGTCGAGGACTTTAAGGAGCTCGGACTACCGGTGTATTCCCGCACGATCGTCGCCAGCGGCTGCTTCAAGGATGGGCCGGGCGAAGTCAACTTCCCGATTCAGTGCGGTGGCGTCGTAGTTATGCCAGGTGATGTCGTGATCGCATCCCAGGACGGGATCGTTGTTGTGCCCAAGGCCGATGCCGCCTATGTTCTGCAGGAAACCAAAGTTGTTTTTGAGCGCGAGTTAAAACGTGTGAAAGAAATCGAGTCCGGTGTAATCTTCAAGCCCGATATCGACAATACGCTCCGAGCTAAGAAGATCATCGAATAGCTGCACTGGAAATGGAGCGAGCCGGATGTCGGGTCAAGCGTCTGTTCCCGAGCTCGCTCCTTTTCTTTTCGACGATCCCCGTGTTGCGGAGCTTTTTCATCTGGGCAACTGGAGCGGAGAAGGGCGAGCCGGCGGTAGGAGGATGCCATGTTCGATTGGTTCACGGACCTGACGAAGCGGGAGAGGCGAACCTTCTGGGCGTGCCTCGGGGGCTGGAGCGTAGATGCAATGGATACGCAGATGTATCCATTGGCAATTCCTGCGCTCATCGCGCTATGGGGAATGACCAAAGGACAGGCGGGAATTCTCGCCACTGTCGTCCTGATTGTCGCCGCGGTCGGAGGATGGATGGCGGGGGTGCTTGCCGACCGCGTCGGTCGCGTGCGCGTATTGCAGTGGACCATCCTGTGGTTTGCGGCGTTTACTTTTCTTTCCGGCTTTACACAATCGTTTTGGCAGCTCTTGCTTACGCGAAGCTTGCAAGGACTGGGATTTGGCGGTGAATGGGCTGCCGGCGCTGTGCTCCTCAGCGAGACAATCAATCCGCGAGTACGCGGGCGCGTAGTGGGCGCCATCCAGGCCGGATGGGCCTTCGGCTACGGCGCTGCGGTGCTGTTGGCGACCGGATTGTTCACCTGGCTGCCCCAGGCCTACGCTTGGCGGATATTGTTTTTCACCGGTTTGTTACCCGCTCTCGCCGTGCTGTGGATTCGCCGGTCGGTCGATGAATCCCAGGTATTCGTCGATGCGCAAAAGGACAGGAGAGCGGCGTCACAAGCCGACAAGACGAACCTGTGGCACATCTTCCGCCGCGAACATCTTGAAGTGACGCTGAAGGCCACGATGCTGACGAGCGGCATCTACGGCGGCAACTATGTGATGATCACCTGGTTGCCGGCCTACTTGAGGCTCGTGTGGCATCTCTCCATTCTGCATACCGGCGGATACCTGGCCATCAATATACTCGGTTCGTTCGCAGGTGCCTTTGTGAACGGATACCTGGCCGACTGGGTGGGCCGAAGAAAGACCTTTATCTTCTGTGCCTTTTGTCAGGCCGCAACCGTCGCCGTTTATACGCTGGCCCCGATCACCGCCAACATTACGCTCATGCTCGGCTTTGTGCTGGGGTGCATGCAGGGAGGGATGGCTGGGGGCACGGGGGCTTACCTTTCAGAGCTGTTTCCGACGAAGATTCGCGGCACGGCGCAGGGCTTTTGCGGCAACGCGGGCCGTGCATTCGGAGCTCTGATGCCGACCATGGTGGGCCTTGCGAGCGCCAGCATGGCGCTGGGGACAGCAATGGGAATCTGCGCGCTCAGTGCCTATGTGCTTGTGGTAATTGCGGCACTCATCCTGCCAGAAACACGCGGGCGAGACTTGCGGAGCATTGGTGAGGCCAATCCAGCCGCATTTGCCCCAGTGATCTCCACAACCGTGGCGGGCAAGTGAGGCGTGGCTCACTGGAGTCAGGTTTTGGCACGAGCGCAGTCGGACCCTATCTCGGGAATAGACAGTACAAGCCAGCAGAAAGGAACTGAGGTTTCATGAATGTCACAGCAGGCAGTGCGCGAATCAGTGACGGGTTCAACCCCGATCCAGGCAAGCCCAAGATCGTCGTTCCGCCGAATGCATGCGATTGCCACGCCCACATCATTGGGCCGGGCGCGCAGTATCCCTTTGCGGCAGGGCGCAGCTACACTCCACCCGAGGCACCCCGAGAGGCATATCAGCGGATGCTGACTGCGCTCGGATTGCAGCGCGCCGTAATTGTACAGCCCAGCTTCTACGGAACCGACAATCGTTGCACCTACGACGCCATTGTTCAGTCCGGTGGAGCATGGCACGCTGTCGCCGTGCTGAATCCGGACACCCCGACGAAGGAGATGCAACGGCTGCACGATGCTGGATTCCGTGGTGCGCGAATCAATCTGATCTACAAGGGGGGCGTCACGGTAGACACGCTGGAGCCGCTGGCAAAACTGATCGCGCCATTCAATTGGCATCTGGAACTGCTGACGGACGGCCGCGACCTTGTGGAACTGGCTCCGCGGCTTCGGCGGCTACCGGTGCGCGTCGAGATCGACCACATCGGACGCGTGCCCGCAAATCTTGGCGTCTCGAATCCGGGGTTTCAGGCTCTGCTGGGCCTGCTGCGCGAGGGCAACTGCTGGGTAAAGCTTTCGGGAGGATATCTTACCTCGGCCGGAGCTTTCCCTTACGATGACGTCGCTCCGATGGCAAAGGCGCTGGTGGAGGCTGCTCCCGAGCGGCTGGTATGGGGAAGCGACTGGCCGCATCAGTCCTGCAAGACTGTGGTGCCGAAGGATGCCGGGTTGCTGGATCTACTTGGAACCTGGGCTCCTGATGTGAAGGTAAGAAACCGGATTCTGGCGAACAATGCGGCTGAGCTCTACGATTTTCCGAGCTAGGTCGCTTTCAGCGCAAGTGTCTTCCGGAGGTACCACCGCCGGGCTGACCGTCCGGCGGCTTCATGATTTCCACGAGGAGGAGTGCTGACGTGAAAGTTGATTTGAGGATTTGTGGCGGAACCATCATAGATCCGGAGCGAGGCATCAGCGGCCCCGGGGAAGTCCTTATTCGTGGAAACAGAATTGTCGGTGGGACCACCGACGGAGAAGCCGTACAGGCGGAGAGAACGATCGACGCCCAGGGATGTCTGGTGCTTCCGGGACTCATTGATTTCCACGCTCATCTGTTTGATAAAGGCACGGAATCAGGCATTGACGCCGATATCGCTCTCCTCCCGATGGGAGTTACGACCGGCGTTGACGGGGGCAGTTGCGGATCGGCAAACTTCGACCAATTCATGCGCACGACCGTCGCGACCAGCACGACCCGTATCTTCAGCTTCGTCAATATCTCTCCGGGGGGCCTGATCGCAACGCGGTATGCCGAGGAACTCGACCCCAAGTACTACGACGAGGCTGCGATCGGTAAACTGCTCAGCCGCTACCAGGGACAACTGCTCGGCATCAAGGTCAGGGCATCGAAAGAGATTTGCGGAGAGTTCGGAATCAAACCACTCGAAATTACTTTGGAGATTGCGCAGCGGTTGAAGTGCCCGGTTGTGGTTCATACCACCAACCCGGTGGCGGCACCGGAGAAGATTGCCGGCATGTTGCGCCCCGGTGACGTTTACTGCCACGCGCACCAGGGTGCAGGCGAGACGATCCTCGGCGCGAATGGAAGAATCAGGCCCGAGCTCTACACCGCGCAAAAGGCTGGCGTTGTCTTCGACGCTTCCAACGGGCGCAACAACTTCTCCTTCAAGGTTGCGCAGGCCGCGCTGGCGGAGGGTTTCCTGCCCGACGTCATTAGTAGCGACCTAGTAAAGAAAACTCTTTACGGAGCTTTTGTCTTCAGTTTGCCATTCGTCATGATGAAGTATCTGAACATGGGAATGAAGCTCGAACAGGTGGTCGCCGCATGCACTTCCGTTCCAGCTGGCTTGATCGGGATGAAAGGCAGGCTGGGGACGCTTTCGCCGGGAGCGCTGGCCGACGTTGCGGTCTTCCGCCTCGGAAAGAAGAAGCTGGAAGTGAAGGATGTCCTGGGTGATTCGATCGTCGGCGAAAACATGCTGGTTCCGCAGATGACGATTCTGGACGGACGAATTGTCTACCGGCAGATTGATTTTCAGTAAGTCATCCCGCTAGGGGTGGCGTTACCCGCTTGTGTTCGCTGCTTTCGGAGATTGTAGGCCGCGAGCACACGGTCGATCATCTCTCCCGATACGCCTAGATAGTTTGCCGGGTCGGTGAGCTTTGACAGCCCCGCGCGGTCGACATGCCGCGAGATTTCGGGATTCTCCGCCAGCAGATCAAGCAGCGGACGCCCCGAGGCAATTCCGGCACGGCAGATTTCCTGGACGAGATCGTGAGCGCGCTGGCGGCCAAGATGCGGTCCCAATCCCATCATCACTGCCTCGGCAACAATCATGCCTCCGGTCAAGTCGAGATTCTTGCTCATGCGTACCGGGTCAACCTGCAAGCCGGCGATCAGGGAACGTGCGTGTGCGAGTGCTCCCGATGCCAGCAGAAAAATCTCCGGAACAACGATCCATTCGATCTCCCAGGGGCCGTTCGGGCGTTCGTGCTCTGCCACCATCGCGTCCAGCAGCGCAGCCACATGCTGGCGAACCACCCCTGTACAGCCGAGAATGTAGCTGGTAGAGACGGGATTCCTCTTCTGCGGCATGGTGCTGCTGGAGCCGCGTCCCGGAGCAAACGACTCCGAAACCTCTTGCACTTCGGTCTGCGCCATCAGGTTGACGTCCGTCGCAATTTTTCCGAGCGTGCCGGTGACAAGCCCGAGGAAGCAGCCAACCTCGGCAAAGCGGTCCCGCATGGTGTGCCAGGCGATTTCGGGTTGCCCCAATCCTAGTTCCACCATCAGCGCTTCCTGCACGCGCAGTCCATCTTTGCCCAGCGAAGCGAGCGTGCCGGCCGCGCCCGCGAACTGCCCCACCAAAACCCGAGCCCGCAGCTCTCCCAGCCGCGCACGATGGCGCTCAAAGGTTGCGAGCAGCACGGCCATCTTCAGGCCGAAGCTGATAGGAACAGCCTGTTGCGTCTTGGTGCGTCCGGCCATCGGAGTATCCCTGTAGCGCCCGGCAAGCGAGGCAAGCGAATCGGAGATCGCCATTAGGTCTTGCTCTACCAGGTTCAGGCCGTCGCGAACCTGCATGATGGTTGCGGTATCGATGATGTCCTGCGTGGTCGTACCCCAATGGCACCACTCGCCCAGACCGCCGGAGCAGAGCCCTACCAGTTGCTGCACGACGGGAAGCACGGGGTGACCGATGGCGTCGATCTGCTTCTTGAGTCTCGCCATGTCAATCTGCTCGACGAAGCAGTGACGACAGATTTCCTCTGCCGCATCCTTGGGAATGATTCCCAACCGAGCCTGCACCCGGGCCAACGCCCCCTCGATGTCGAGATAGTACTGAATGCGGCGTTCATCGGAGAAGACAGCGCGCATGGCCGTATTGCTGAAGAGATCGCCAAACAGGGCGGAATCGATCATCGTGGCAGGCATGTTCATTCCCTCCTAGTTGCGAGCGAAGCCCATCGACCTCGCTGGCCGCGTATCAGTTCGGCGTTTGGCGAGCGCACGAAGTGGGGGTTGCGAAAGCGTGGCAAATACATCCATCTTGGAAAGCTGGCACGCCATCGAGCCAGTAGTAATGACGAAGTACACTTTACGCCGATGCGCCTACCAAGCCAATACTATTTCCGGGGCAGATGCGGCTTAGATGGTATTTGCGAAGAGGATAACGGGCTAATTACCGGAGATGGAATGCCCATAAACCCCTTTGCCGGATTAACCAATCCCCAGAGGCTCTTCTGCGAAAGCAAAAGATCTACCCTGCAAGCTGCTAGAGCTTGTATACTTCGCTTTCGTCTTCCCTGATTGATATTGCGCGTGGCACTCGTTCGGACAGGCGATTGAGTGATGCGAACGGCCCGTGTGTGTTGCCTTCCGGAAAACTATCATCAGCGTCAGGCAGAGTTTTGCACAATTCTTTAGTGGCAGTTATGGGAGGGGAAGCTAATGACGAACAAGGACTGTAGTCGCCGCGAGTTCATGGCGGCGATTCCTCTGGTGGTGGTTGGCGTTGCCACCTTGGCACAAGGCGAATCCGCCCCGGTGACACAGAGTGTCAAATGGTCATCCGGTACGGAACTACCTAAACTCAAGGTGCCGCCGAATGCGGCCGACTGTCATCACCACATCTACGATTCGCGCTTCCCGGCAGATCCCGCCTCCCACTTGCGGCCGGGGGACGCTCTTATTCCCGATTACAGAATGTTGCAAAAGCGAATTGGCACCACGCGCAACGTCATCGTTCAGCCTTCGACGTATGGTCTGGACAATCGCTTGCTTGTGGAGTCGCTTCAAGTCTTTGGGACCAAGACAACTCGCGGCATCGCTGTGGTAGACAGCAGCGTAAAAGATGCGGAGCTGAAACAACTGGATGCCGTGGGAGTGCGCGGTGTCCGTTTCAACTTAGCCCAAGGTGGCGGAACCACCTGGGAGATGGTGACTCCCCTCGCGAAGAGATTCGCGACCATGGGATGGCATATGCAGATCAACTCGCCGGCCGACGACGTGATCGCCCACAAGGCACTATTAAGTCAGGTTCCTTGCCAGCTCGTATTCGATCATCTCGCACGGCTTCCTTTGCCCATGGGCATTCAGCATCCGGCATTTGGCTTCATCGCCGATTTGATGCAAAAGCAAAAGGCTTGGGTAAAACTCTCTGGCGCGTACATCCTCTCCAAATCGGGCCCGCCAAGCTATGCGGACTCCAGCTCTATCGCAAAGGCCTTTGTGAAAGAAGCACCAGAGCGCCTGGTGTGGGGCAGCGATTGGCCGCATCCGACCGCTCCGGGAAGCGAGAAACCCAACGATGCCATTCTGCTGGACCTGCTTTCCGAATGGGCCCCAGATGAGCGGACGCGGAATCGTATTTTGGTCGATAATCCGGCGAAGCTGTACCAGTTCTCATAAGCGAATGGAGTGACTGCTGCCTTCACATCAGCGGAGGCAGCGTCTCCCCTCGCTTCAGCGTGAGCTCAGCACTCCAGTAGTTGGGCCGGATTCTTCTGCACCATGGTTGCAATCTGGTCTGCTGGAATGCCCAGGGCCATCATGGACTTCATATATACAAGGAAGCCCTTGACCGGTTCCTCGTTCTCCGCCTGGCCGAGGTCGGTCGCCATGATCGTCGATTGCGCTCCGATAGCCTTGATGTGTCCTGCGAGGATTTCGGCCGTCATCTTTCTGGGAGGCAAGGTGGAAACGAAGGTCCGCTCGAAGAAGACACCTTGCGTAGCGATCCGCTTCTGAATCTCAA
Source organism: uncultured Acidobacteriota bacterium (assembly GCA_963819175.1). Lineage (GTDB taxonomy): Bacteria > Acidobacteriota > Terriglobia > Terriglobales > Acidobacteriaceae > CAWBRT01. Next base: position 4,373 of record CAWFVJ010000011.1, on the reverse strand, counting down.
GCGGTATGGCCGGAGGGTCGTTTTCCGGGTGAGTGATTACGATCTTCTCGACCTTTCTCTGGCGGGCCAGACAGACCACCTTTTCAACCTCGTCGGCTGCCAGATGCGAGGTTCCGAGAATCGCTCCCGCTTTCGCGACCAGATCCATCACCTCAATCAGAGCCGGCAGGAACGCGCCGCGCTCGTCGGTGATGGGCACGGCATTCGCCATGTTTCCCTTGCTCAGTTGAACCTGGGCAACCGCCGAGATCGTCGGCAGCCAAATTTCTTTTGCCCCGAGCTTAAGTTCTGCCTCCACCGCGGCTGGATTCAGTCCTCCCGCCTGCCTGTTCAGCACCAAGCCGCCAAACACCGGGAATCCGCCCAGCACCTCCGAGATCAGCCGGGCGCGCAAAGTTGTGGGAGTCACATGGTTCTTGATGATGACGGCTTTCATCCCGGCCTGCTTGGCCGCTTGCGCGACAGCGAGCTCCGACAATTTGCGGGGCCTGACGTCAGGGCCGCCATGAATATGGAAATCGATGGAACCAGGAAGAAGGTTCCTGGCAATGCTTTCAAGTTCGGATTCAGACATGCTTAGCAATGCAGTTTGTTTGCCTTCCATCAGTCTTCTTCTGTCCTTTCAAGGTCACCGGCCGCCTGCTTCGGAAATTCGTTGCCGGAGCCGATCCCGATCGGTCATCCCGGCATGGACGCGCCGCGCGCCGCGGCTTTACTGCTGGCCGCCGTTGCCGCCGACTCCACAACCGGAATGCAATCTCCCGCATAAGGAATACAGAGAACCGAGGGCCGGGCGTAGGAAGACAAAGCAGCGGCCGCAGCCTCGGAGACCGAAGTGAAGCCGGTCATAAACATCTCCCCCACTTCTTTGGGGTCGATCCCGGTACTCACTACGAACACCCTATGGTCCTTGCAGCAGCGAGCAAACATGTAGGCCTTGGAGTTCTGGTCCGGAGTGAAGCCCTGCTCGTAGAATTCGCGGATGACCTGATCGACGCTGTTCGCCTCCTTCAGAACCTTGCCGAACTTCCCGACGCCATTGCGGCACTCGGCAATCAACACGATCGTTCCGCCGGGACGGGTGATCTGCTCGGCTACCGCCATTCCCTTTTGCGCCTGATGAAGGTCGATATCCTTGGGATAGCGCCCCGGGCTCACGAAGACGACATCGTAGGCCTGGTTGAATTTGCGCACCCAGGACTTCTCACAGGTGGCGACGCCCGCCATGTGAGCGGCTTCCAGATCGCCGGCGACTGCTTCCACAACCTGCCCGCGATGGTTTTTGACCACGTTCACGATGAAGTCCACTCCCGCCATCCGTGCGGCGGCGACTGCCTCCTCGTGAAACGTATTGCCCTTGACGATCCCCAGGATCGGAGTCGCGGGACGAATGGGGAACGAGTGGTGTGTCCGCAAGGTCTCCATGCCGCAGATGCCGGGCACGACCGCCTTCCGGCCACCGCCGAATCCGGCGGACTGATGAGGCGCGATTACCCCGGTAAGGATCTTTAGCGACGCCTGGGCATACGCGGTGTTCACATAGACCGGCATTCCCCTTCCGGTGGTGCCCATGTACGTTAACGAAGCCTTATCGTGGCAATTATGAATGACGATCTTGAGCTTCGAACGCCACACTCCCAGCATGGTTTTCAGGTCTTCTTCCGTGGGAGGCACGTGATTCCCGGTCGCCACCAGCACGGAGATGTTGGACGGCGGGACATCGGCCTCCGCCAGTTTTTCCACCAGAACCGTCAGCATTGCCTCGGTCGGCGAGGGCCGGGTTATATCGTTAATGACAATTGCGACGGAGCTCTTTCCCCTAGCGAGATTCTGCAATTGCCGGCTGCCGATCGGCCGGGACACCGCACTGCGGATTGCCGCCAGTTCATCCGCCACACCCGGGACCAGTTCGGGCAGGAGAACTTCGGCTGGCGGCTTCAGGTCGAGGCTGAGAGTGACAAAACCTTTTCCAAACGGAAATTCAATCTCCTGCATTGGGCTTTTCCTCCACGTTCCTAGGCTTTGCGGACTTCGCCGTTTAAGCGATCCCCAGGCGTCTCTTCACGTAAGGCGCCAATCCGCCAAGATCGAGAATCTGCTGCAAGAACGAGGGAATTGGTTTGAAGTTGTACGTCTGCTGCCGGGTCATATTCCTGATCGTGCCCGCCGCGGTATCGACCTCCAGCACATCCCCGGGGGCGATCCCGGCCGCGGCCGCAGGCGACTCCAGGACCAGAAGGCCCACGTTGATCGCGTTTCGGAAGAAAATGCGCGCGAACGATTGAGCGATGACCACCTTCACGCCTGTCATCTTGATCGCGATGGGTGCGGCTTCGCGCGACGAGCCGCAGCCGAAGTTCCTGCCACCCACCACGATGTCCCCGGCCTGTACCTGCGATGCGAATGTGGGGCTCATGTCCGAGAAGCAATGCTCCTTCAATTTCTCGGGAGTCTTGTTCCAATTTGCCAGGAACCTTCCCGGAATAATCGCATCCGTATCGACGTCGTCACCGAACTTCCATGCTTTGCCGGCCATTTAGATCACCTTCCTTGGGTCGATAATGTAGCCCGCTACAGCGGAAGCTGCTGCAGTGTACGGGGAAGCCAGATACACCTTGCTGTTCTTATGACCCATGCGACCCACGAAGTTGCGGTTCGTCGTCGAGACCGCCACTTCTCCGTCGGCCAACAGGCCCATGTGGCCGCCAAGGCACGGACCGCAGATCGGCGGAGAGATCATCGCTCCCGCTTCCACGAAGATCTCCAGCAGGCCTTCCTTCATTGCTTCAAGATAGATCTGCTGGGTCGCCGGGAAGATAAGCAATCGGACGCCGCGAGCTGCTTTCTTTCCCTTCAAGACCTGGGCGGCCGCGCGAAGATCGCTGATCCTCCCGTTCGTGCAGCTCCCGATAACGGCCTGGTCGACTTTGACGTTCTTCACTGCGCTGGCGGGCGCAACGTTCGACGGTAAAAACGGCTGCGCGACCAGCGGTTCGAGGGTAGAAGCATCCCAGCGGAACTCAGCCTCGTACGCCGCATCAGCATCGCTGCTAAAGGCGAGGATCGACCCCCGGGCCCGGCCCTCCAGGTACTGCATGGTGACCGCGTCAGGCGCAATGATGCCGTTTTTTGCCCCGGCTTCGACCGCCATGTTGCAAACCGTAAAGCGTTCGTCGATGGGCATACAGCGAATCGCCTCGCCAGTGAACTCCATCGCCTTGTAAAGCGCGCCATCGACGCCGATTTGGCCGATTGTATGCAGAATCACATCTTTGCCCGTCACCATCGGCTGCAGCGCACCGTCGAAGACAAACCGCAAAGAGGCCGGCACCCTCAGCCATAGCTCTCCCAGGGCCATCGCGGCGGCCACATCGGTGGCGCCCAGTCCACTGGAAAAGGCCGCCAGTGCGCCGTAGGTACAGGTGTGCGAATCGCTGCCGACAATCACCATGCCCGGGCGGACCAACCCCGCTTCGGGGAAAATCGCATGACAGACTCCGCCGCGCCCCTGTTCGAACCAGTTCTCAATCTCGTACTTCGCGATGTAGTCGCCGAGATCCTTGAGTTGAGCGGCAGCCTCCAGGGTCGGGCTGGGGACAAAATGATCCACCGTGAAATAGACCTTGCTTCGGTCGAACACTTTGTCGACCTTCATCTTCTCCAACTCTCGGAACGCCGCGGTTGTGATGTCGTGCCCGATCACCGCATCGACCTTGGCGGTGATAATCTCTCCCGGCGTCACCCTGTCTACACCGGCGGCATTGGCCAGGATCTTTTCCGTGATTGTTGATCCCACAGTTTTCCCTTTGCGAAAGCTAAGATCGTTCCTTCACTCCGGCTGGCATTGGCGGCCACGGCGGTCCGACGGATGAGCCGGATCACCACGGGTCAGCGTCAGCCTAAGCGTTTGCGTCCTGCTTAACATATGCCGCACAATACCTGCTGTCCAATTCCTTGTTCTTATCGATTGTGAACCAATGGGAAATAATGGCGACCGCTTGCCGAATAAAAACTGCGGCAAAGCTGGGGCTGCCGAAGGAAGTCGACTTCCGCAGTTTCCGTACCATGCACGCGAGCTTGATGCGCCGCCTCGGCGCGCGTCTGGAAGTCGCCCGCGACAACATGGGTCACGCCGGCAGCACGGGCAGCATCACCCTCGACGTGTATTCGAAGACCTGGTGGGATGAACGCGTGGACGCGGTAACAAGGGTTGTTGAAGCCGTGTTCGCCGAACCTGAAGGAAAGGAGATGAAGACGATCGCCACTCCGTTGAAGGACCTCCCCAACGGCGGAAATGGCGTTGAATGGGCACCCTTTTGGGAATCCCAGGGTGTTAAACCCGACCAGAATTCAAGGTATGTTGTTGATTTGAT